>NZ_CP109013.1:6085470-7302564 GCF_036226745.1 Streptomyces sp. NBC_00683
GCACGGGTTCACCGCGGTGTCCTACGACGA
The DNA here is from genome assembly GCF_036226745.1 of Streptomyces sp. NBC_00683. Taxonomy (NCBI): domain Bacteria; kingdom Bacillati; phylum Actinomycetota; class Actinomycetes; order Kitasatosporales; family Streptomycetaceae; genus Streptomyces; species Streptomyces sp. NBC_00683. The sequence continues at coordinate 6,085,501 of NZ_CP109013.1, forward strand.
CGGCAGCCGCAACGAGGAGAAGGAGCCCGACGTCCTGTACCGGTGGAGCGCGGCCGCGCCTGACGCCGCGCGCTGATCCACCGGGGACGACGGGATAGCCCTTAGCATCGGCTTCGTCGCCGAGCACGGGAGTACGCCGCCATGTCCTTGCCACGCCTCGGAGTCGTCATCGTGACGATGGGGAACCGCCCGCGTGAGCTGGAGGCGCTGCTCGCCTCGGTGGAGAAGCAGGACGTTCCCGCGGCGAGAGTGGTGCTGATCGGCAACGCGACGCCCCTCACCGGCGTGGACGTTGCGGAGAACGTGACCAAGGTTCCGCTCGACGAGAACCTGGGCTGCCCGGGAGGCCGGAACGTCGGTCTGGAGATGCTGCGCGACTCGGGCGAGGTCGACGCCGTCATCGAGCTGGACGACGACGGCCTGCTCGTCGCCGACGACGTGTTCCGCACGGTCCAGGGGCTGTTCGCGGCCGACCCCGGGCTGGGGATCATCGGCTTCCGGGTCGCGGACGAACACGGGCACACGGAGCGGCGCTGGGTGCCCCGGCTGCGTGCCGACGATCCGATGCGCCGCGGCCCGGTGACCGCGTTCCTCGGTGGCGGACACGCCTTCTCGATGCCCATGCTCAGGGAGACCGGCCTGTGGCCCTCGGAGTTCTTCTTCGGGCACGAGGAGTCCGACCTGGCCTGGCGGGCGCTCGACGCGGGGTGGAAGATCCTTTACGAACCCGAGCTCGTCCTCCAGCACCCGAAGACGTCGCCTGCCCGGCACGCGGTCTACTACCGGTTCACCGCCCGCAACCGGGTGTGGCTCGCCCGCCGCCGGCTTCCCGTTCCCCTGATCCCGGTCTATCTCGGTGTGTGGATCGTCCTCACCATGGCGCGAATGCGGTCCCTGACCGGCCTTCGAGCATGGTGGGGAGGCTTCGCCGAAGGCGTACGGACGCCCTGCGCCCCGCGCAGGCCGATGAAGTGGCGCACCGTGTGGACGATGACGCGGCTGGGGCGCCCGCCGATCCTCTGAGGGCGCCGGATCGGTCAGGATTCGAGAAGCGCGGGTCACGGACCCGCGCCTAACCTGATCGTCATGGACATCAGCATTCACGCGAGCTTCCTCCCGCACGACGACCCGGACGCCTCCCTGGCCTTCTACCGCGACGTCCTCGGCTTCGAGGTCCGCAGTGACGTCGGACAGGGCAAGATGCGCTGGATCACGGTCGGCCCCGTCGGCCGGCCCGGCACCTCCATCCTCCTGGCGCCGCCGGCCGCCGACCCCGGGATCACCGAGGACGAGCGCCGCACCATCGCCGAGATGATGGCCAAGGGCACCTACGGCTGGATCCTGCTGGCCACCCCGGACCTCGACGGAACCTTCGAGAAGGTGCAGGCCGGCGACGCCGAGATCGTCCAGGAGCCCACCGACCAGCCGTACGGCATCCGCGACTGCGCCTTCCGCGATCCCGCGGGCAACCTGGTCCGCATCCAGGAACTCCGCTGATCCGTCCGGTCGCCGGTCCGGCCGTGACGGCCGGACCGACGACCGCCTGAGGAGAAACCGGCAGACCGCCCACCGCCGTCGAGCACCTCGCGGCGTGCTTCGGCATGCCTTCGGATGCTCGCGGACACCGACGAAAAGGAGTCCTCCCATGTGCCATCCCTCGTGGGGGCGCGCACGCATCGCGGCGCAGCGCCCGAGCGACGACCTCGTCCGAATACGCCGCGTCCGCGACCGGATCGACCGGGAGTACGCCCAGCCGCTGAACGTCGAGGCGCTCGCCGTCGGCGCGCACATGTCCGCCGGGCACCTCAGCCGTCAGTTCCGGCTGGCGTACGGCGAATCGCCGTACTCGTACCTGATGACGCGGCGCATCGAGCGCGCGACGGCGCTGCTGCGGCGTGGCGACCTCAGCGTCACCGAGGTCTGCTTCGCGGTCGGCTGCTCCTCGCTGGGCACGTTCAGCACCCGTTTCACCGAACTGGTCGGCATGTCGCCCGGCGCCTACCGGCGCGCCGCGGCGGGCGCTGTCCCGGGGATGCCGGCGTGTGTGGCCAAACAGGTGACCAGACCGGTCAGGAATCAAGAAGCCCCGGCCGTCGAGCCGCAACTAGCGTGATGACCATGACTTCCATCGAATCCGTCACCCTCGGCGTGGCCGACCCTTCGGCCGCCGAACACTTCTACTCGACCGCCTTCGGTCTGGACAAGCAGATCGGCCTGCGGGCCTCGGAGGAACCCACCACCGGCTTCCGCGGGTACACGCTCTCGCTCACGGTGTCGCAGCCGGCCGACGTCAACAGCCTCGTCGACGCGGCCGTCGACGCGGGTGCCACCCCGCTGAAGCCTGCCGCGAAGTCGCTGTGGGGCTACGGCGGTGTCGTACAGGCCCCGGACGGGGCGATCTGGAAGGTCGCGACCTCGGCCAAGAAGGACACCGGCCCCGCCACCCGGCAGATCGACGCGATCGTGCTCCTGCTGGGAGTCGCCGACGTGGTCGCGAGCAAGCGGTTCTACGCCGCCCAGGGCCTGGCCGTGGCGAAGAGCTTCGGCCGTGTGTACGTCGAGTTCGCCGCCGGACCGGGTCCCGTCAAGCTGGCGCTGTACCGGCGCCGTGCCCTCGCCAAGGATGCCGGTGTCTCTCCCGACGGCACCGGATCGCACCGCCTCGTGATCGGCGGCGGAGCCGAACCCTTCACCGACCCGGACGGCTTCGCCTGGGAGGCCGCATCGTCGCCCCTCACGTCCTGACGTGCCACCACCACACCTGCCACTGCTGACGGAGCCCGTCCCCGAAGGACGGGCTCTCCACCCACGACTGGAGGAATCATGACGGGCGCGCCGCCGCGTGGACGTGAGGAGAGGCTGCGGGACACCCGCGCGAAACTGGAGAGCGACGTCGACCTCTGGGTCGCGACGTCGGGCTCCCCGGGCGGCGTCCACCTCATCCCGCTCTCGTACCTCTGGGACGGGACCGCGTTCCTCGTCTCGACGCCGCGCGCCTCGATCACCGGACGCAACCTGCTGGCGGACCAGCGGGTGCGCCTCAGCCTCGGGCCGACCCGCGATGCCGTGGTCGTCGACGGCATCGCCGAGCCGGTGGACGTCGACGGCCTCGCCCCGGGGACGGGCGACGCGTTCGCGGCCAGGACCGGCTTCGACCCGCGCGGCCTCGACGAGCCCTACCAGTACTTCCTGATCCGGCCGCGGCGCATCCAGGCCTGGCGCGAGGCGAACGAGCTGCAGGGGCGCGACCTCATGCGCGACGGCCGCTGGCTCGCCTGACCGCCGCACGGGAGCACACCCGGCGCGCCGTGCGGCAGATCAGGAGCCGTGGGCGGGCGCATCACCGTTCAGCTGGGCGTACATGACCATGTCCCGGCGGTGTTCCCCGACCTGCTGCCAGCTACGCATCAGCCCCTCGGGCCGGTACCCGGCACTCTCCGCGGTGCGTGCCGACGCGGTGTTCCACGGCTCGACGAGGAGTTGGACGCGGGGGATGCGGAGGTCGTGCAGGGCCCAGGTGGTGACCGTACGGAGCGCCGCGCCGGCCACGCCCTGCCGGCGGGCGCGTTCGCTCATCCAGTACCCGACCGACGCGCGGCCCTCGGCCTCGTCCCCGAGCCACAGCCCGATGGAGCCGACCGGCCGTCGGTCCCGGGTGCGGACGATGGCGAACGGGTAGCCGGCGCCGGTGGCCGCCCGTTCCCACTGGCGCCGGACGTACGCCTCCGCCTCCGCCTCCGAGTACGGCGAGGGGATCGTGGTGATCAGCGGGATGTAGTCGTCCGCCGCCACCTCGCGTACGAGGGGCAGATCGCTCATCTCCCAGGGGCGCAGGACGAAGTCGGCTCCGGCGGTGAGGCTGGGAACGGTAAGGGGGCGTGCCATGGCCGTCATCCTTTCGCGAACACGTCCCCGGACCGGGCCCGACTCACCCGGCGGATGTCCGCGCGCCGGGCCTGCCGAGGAAGGCTCCGGCGAGCAGGGCACCGGCCAGGACCAGTGCCGAGTTGACCAGGACCGCGGCCGAGACGCCGGACAGCACCGCGTCGGGCCCCGTGGCCGTTCCCATCCGCGCGGTGACGACCGCGCTCATGACCGGGATGCCCATCGTGATGCCGACCTGCTGCGTCATCGTGGCCAGCCCGGTGGCCAGGCCCTGCTCCTCGTCGGGGAGTCCGGAGGTGGAGGTGACCATGAAGCCCACGATCATCAGCATGTTGCCGATGCCGCCGACGAAGGTCGCGGCCAGCAGGAGCTGGATCCAGCCGCCGGAGGTGCCGAGCGCCACGAGGGAGAGGGTGGCGGCGGCCTGGACGACGCCGCCCAGGACGATCGTGCGCCGGTTGCCGAACCTGCCCACCGCACGGCCGCCGAGCATGCCGCCGATGACGGTTCCGGCGCCCAGGACGCCGAAGGCGAGGCCGGTGGCGAGCGGCGAGTAGCCGAGGACCTCCTGGAGGTAGAGCGTGAGCAGGAAGACCAGGGAGGTCTCGGTGACGAAGGCGATCAGCCCGGTGGCGTTGCCCCAGACGACGCTGCGCCGCTTCAGGATGTGCACCGGGACCAGGGGCGCCGCCGCCCGCTTCTCGACGAACAGGAAGGCGACGAGGAGGGCCGCGCCCGCGAGCAGTGCGGCCAGGGTCGTCGGCGCCAGCCAGCCGGACTCGCCGGCCTGTGTCAGCCCGAACACGAGGAGCAGCAGGCCGCCGGTGACGGTCGCGGCGCCCGGCACGTCGAGCCGGGGGCGTTCGGCCGGCCGGGAGTCGCTGATCACGGACGGGGCGAGGGCCACGACGAGTGCGGCGACGGGGACGTTGACGAAGAAGGCCCAGCGCCAGGAGAGCAGGTCGGTCAGCAGTCCGCCGAGGATCGCCCCGGCGGTGAAGCCGGCCGACATCAGGGCGCCGTTGAGGCCGAGGGCGCGTTCGCGCAGGGGCCCCTCCTTGAACGCCGTGGTGAGCAGCGCGAGTCCGGCCGGGGTGACGGCAGCGGTGGCCAGGCCCTGCAGGACCCGTGCGGTGAGCAGCACCTCGGGGGAGGTGGCGAGCCCGCCGAGTACGGAGGACAGGCCGAGGACGACCATGCCACCGATGAACAGGCGCTTACGGCCGACGAGATCGGCGATGCGGCCGAACAGCAGGGTGAATCCGGCGGCGGCCAGCGCGAAGGAGGTGGCGATCCACTGGAGGTGGGAGAGGGAGAAGCCGAGCCCTTCGCCGACGGCGGGCAGGGCGACGTTCAGGATCGAGAAGTCCACGGCGATCATGAACTGTGCGCCGAGGAGCAGGACGAGGACGAGCTTCTGCCGTCCGGTCATGCGGAGCAGGGGAGGAGCCGGAGGAGCCGGGGCGGTGAGGGGTGCTGTGCCGGACGTGGACATGGGGAGCCCTTTCCTGAAGCGGATGGCTCTAACGGGTCCGTGGTTCCGTTAGGGTGGTGTCACCGTAACAGGACTGGGGCTATTAATGGAACTGGAGGCCCGTTATGGATGCTGAAGGAGCGGAGCCGGGCATGGTCCGGCCCGGTGGGCGCACGGCCCGGGTGCGGGAATCGGTCCTGCGGGCGGCCGGTGACGCGCTGGTCGAGCAGGGATTCGACCGGCTCGACCTCGCGGATGTCGCACGACGCGCCGAGGTCGGCAAGACGACGGTCTACCGTCGCTGGTCCGGTACCGCCGGTCTGGTCGCCGATCTGCTCACGGACATGGCGGAGCAGTCCGTACCGCGTACGGACACGGGTTCGCTGGACGAGGACCTCAGGGCGAACGCCAGGCTGGTGGTGCGGACCCTGACCGACCCGCGCCAGGGCGCGCTCTTCGCCGCCGTGATCGCGGCGTCCACCTGTGACGCCCGTACGGCCGAGGCGCTGCACCGCTTCTACGCCGTGCGCATCGCGGAGTGGTCGGGCTGTGTCGACGCGGCGGTCGAGCGGGGCGAGCTGCCCGCAGGCACCGACGCGGCCGAGGTGATCAGGGCCGTCTCCGCGCCGCTCTACTACCGGCTGCTGGCCAGCGGCGACCCCCTCGACGAAGCCGCCGCCGACCGCGCGGCGGAGGCGGCGGCGGTGGCGGCGCGGGCAGGTGTGTACGTGGTCTGAGGGGGCCGCCGCGGTCGGTGCCGGTCAGCCGATGCGGGTTCCCGTGCCGCTCACCCTGATCCGGGTGTCGTCCGGGCGCAGTTCCACGGTGAGCGTGCCGGGGCGGCCCATGTCCGCTCCCTGGTGGAGGGTGAGGACGGCGTCGTCCGGGACGAGGCCGAGCTCCCGGCTGTACGCGCCGAAAGCCGCCGCCGCCGCGCCCGTGGCCGGGTCCTCCACCACGCCGCCGACCGGGAACGGGTCGCGGACGTGGAAGACGGTCGCCGACTCGCGGCTGACCAGCTGGAGCGTGGTCAGGTCCAGGCGGTGCATCAGGGCTTCCAGGCGGGCGAAGTCGTAGTCCAGGTCCGCCAGTCGCTCACGGGTCGCGGCGGCGAGCACCAGGTGGCGGGCGCCCGCGTAGGCGATGCGGGGCGGCAGGGCCGGGTCGAGGTCGGTGGCCGGCCAGTCCAGTGCGGCCAGGGCCTCCGCCAGGTCATCCGGTCCGATGTCGAAGACCTGCGGCTCGACGCTGGTGAGGGTCGCGCGGAGCTCGTCGCCGTCCCGGGCGACGGTGACCGGGACCGTACCGGCGGGGGTGGCGAACAGTAGGTCGCCCGGGCCGTCGCGTTCGGCGAGGGCGATGGCCGTCGCGACCGTCGCATGGCCGCAGAAGGGGACCTCGGCCTTGGGGCTGAAGTAGCGGATCGTGTGCCCGCCCCGGCCGTCGGATGCGGTGAGGAACGCGGATTCGCTGTAGCCCAGTTCCGCCGCGACGGAGAGCATCGCCGCGTCGTCGAGACCGGAGGCGTCCAGCACGACACCGGCGGGATTGCCCCCGTCCGGGTCGGCGGAGAAGACGGTGTAGCGCAGCACCTCGGTGCTGGGGAGTCGGCTCATGCCACACGACAACTGAAGCGCGGTCAGGGGAATTCCCGAGGGGTGGTACGGGGCCCTGACCCCCCGTACCACCCCCTGGCCGGACCGCGGACCCCCCGGACCGCGGCGGCCGTTCACTGCGGTCAGTGGCAGACCTTGATTCCGGTGATCGAGCTGGTCCAGGAGCAGGAGTCCTGGAGCGAGCCGCTGGGCTTGTACAGCCGGGCCTTGTCGCCGGTGTTGTTCCAGACGTACCAACCGCGGTTCCAGTACACGTGGGCCCCGGCGTTGCTGCCCTTGCCCGTGTGGACCCGGACCGTCTTGCCCGCGGCGACCGTGTAGCTGCCGAAGGTGTACGTGTACCCGGTGTTGTCCTTCAGCCGGTAGCCCTTGAGCTGGAGCTTCACCGTGCCGTTGTTGTGGATGTCCACGAACTCGGCGTTCAGGGACGTGTTCGTCCCGGTGTCGCTGCCGGGACTGTTGTACTGGATCTTGCCGAGGTGCAGTCCGCCCTGGTGGGAAGCCGCCGAGGCCGGAGCCGTGGCGAGGAGCGAGCCGGCCAGAGCGGTGGCGGCGGCCAGGGCGAGAGGCGCGGCGGTGCGTATGCGCATGCTATGTGTTCCTTCTGTGTTCATCTGGTGAAGGTCAGCAGCATACGGGCAGCATGCGCTTACGCGGTGGTGGCTGCGGAAATCAGCAAACTCGGTCATTTTGCGACGGGTTCGGGCATGCGGATACGGGGACCCGAGCGGTCCGGCCGCCGAGGTGTCAGCCCCGGCCCACGTACGGCATCGCGGTCGCCATGACCGTCGCGAACTGCACATTCGCCTCCAGCGGCAGCTCCGCCATGTGCAGGACCGTCCGGGCCACGTCGGCCGCCGCCATCACCGGTTCGACGGCCACCTCGCCGTTGGCCTGGAGGATTCCCGTCTGCATCCGCTCCGTCATGTCGGTCGCCGCGTTGCCGATGTCGATCTGCCCGCAGGCGATCCGGTACGGACGGCCGTCCAGTGACAGCGACTTCGTCAGACCCGTCATGGCGTGCTTCGTCGCGGTGTACGCGATCGAGTGCGGGCGGGGGGCGTGCGCGGAGACGGAGCCGTTGTTGATGATCCGGCCGCCCTGCGGGTCCTGCTCCTTCATCAGGCGGTACGCCGCCTGCGCGCACAGGAACGCCCCCGTCAGATTGACGTCCACCACCGTGCGCCAGTCCTCGTACGCGATGTCCTCGACCGGTACCGAGCGCGGTCCGAACGTCCCCGCGTTGTTGAAGAGCAGATCGAGGCGGCCGAAGCGCTCCCGGGCCAGCGAGAAGAGCGCCGTCACCTCGTCCGGGTCCGACACGTCGGTGGGCACGCACACGGTGTCCCCCGGGCCACCGGCCGCGGCGGCGGTCTCCTCGAGGGGCTCCTGGCGCCGCCCCGCCAGGATCACCGTCCAGCCGGCCCCGTCGAGAGTGAGGGCGACGGCCCGGCCGATGCCCGATCCCGCACCCGTGACGACAGCGATTCTCTGCTCAGCGTTCATGGCCCGGCAGCGTACGGGAGGTTTGGCGGCGCAGGGCACCCGGTGCTCATCGCACCGCCACACGGATGTTGTGTACCCGCCAACGGCAAGTCGTCGCCCCGCACTCCAATGCTTCTGACAGCATCCGGCAGGGGAGGGGCATATGACAGCCGCACAGATCAGCACGCCCGGTCAGCAGGGGCATTCCGCCGAGCTCCGCAGCGCCGCGCGGCGGCTCGGGTCCGGCGTGGACCGCCGCAGGTTCCTCACCGTCACCGGCGCCGCCGCCGCACTGGCCTTCGCCGTCAACCTGCCCGCCGCAGGTGCCGCGAGCGCCGCCGAGCTCGACGCCCGGAAGATCACCGAGGACCCCTTCACCCTCGGCGTCGCCTCGGGCGACCCGCTGCCCGGCTCCGTCCTCCTGTGGACAAGACTCGCGCCCCGCCCCTTCGAAGCGGACGGCGGACTGCCGGCCACGCGTGTACAGGTCCGCTGGGAGGTCGCCCGCGACGAGCGCTTCGCCCGGATCGTCCGGCGCGGATCCGTCACCGCGCACCCGGAGTTCGGCCACAGCGTCCGCGTGGACGTCGACGGCCTCGACCCGGACCGGACCTTCTACTACCGCTTCCGTACCGGCAGCTGGATCAGCCCCGCCGGCCGAACCCGCACGGCCCCCGCACGCGGCGCCCGCAACAGCTCGCTGACCCTGGCCGCCGTCTCCTGCCAGGCCTACCACGACGGCTACTTCACCGCCTACAAGCACCTCGCGGCCGAGGACGTCGACGTGGTCTTCCACCTCGGCGACTACCTCTACGAGTACGCGGTCACGGCCACGGGCGGCGCCCGCAACTACACCGACCGCACCCTCTCGGCCCACTACAACCGGGAGACGGTCACGCTGGAGGACTACCGGATGCGGTACGGCCTCTACAAGTCCGACCCCGATCTGCGCGCCGCCCACGCGGCCCACCCCTTCGTCGTCACCTGGGACGACCACGAGACCGAGAACAACTACGCGGGCGACACCCCGGAGAACAGCGTCCCGCCGGAGGAGTTCCTGCTGCGCAGGGCCGCCGCCTACCGTGCCTACTGGGAGAACCAGCCGCTGCGCACCCCGCAGCGCCCCACCGGCCCCGACATGCGGCTCTACCGCCGCCTGGAGTTCGGCCGGCTCGCCCAGTTCGACATCCTCGACACCCGCCAGTACCGCAGCAACCAGGCGTACGGCGACGGCTGGAAGGTCCCCGGACCCGAGTCCGAGGACCCGACGCGCACCATGACGGGAGCCGCCCAGGAGCGCTGGCTGCTCGACGGCTGGAAGAACTCCCGCGCCCGCTGGAACGTCGTGCCGCAACAGGTCACCTTCGCCCAGCGGCGTGACGTGCCCACGGACGCCTTCAAGCTGTCCATGGACTCGTGGGACGGCTACCCGGCCTCCAGGCAGCGGCTCATGGACGGGGCGGAGGCCGCCGGGGTCGACAACCTGATGGTGCTGACCGGGGACGTCCACGTCGGCTACGGCTTCGACCTGAAGAAGGACTTCGACGACCCGTCGTCCCGGACCGTCGGCACGGAGATCGTGGCCACCTCGATCGCCAGCGGCAAGGACGGCGCCGAGAAGCCGGCCAACTGGACCAACCAGACCCAGGCCAACCCGCACATGAAGTTCTACAACGGCCGCCGCGGCTACGCCCTCGTCACCCTCGGCACGGACCAGGCACGCGCCGACTTCCGTACGGTGTCGGCCGTCACCACGCCCGGCGCGCCCGTGGGCACGGCCGCGTCCTTCGTGACCGAGGCCGGGAACCCGGGACTCACCCCCGCGTGACCCGGCCCCGCGCCGGGCGGAACGGTCAGGCGCGGTCGTCCGCCGGATAGCGGACGCCGATGCGGTCACGTACCGCGTCGAGCGTCCGCATCACCGCGAGCGAGCCGTCCAGCGGCACCAGCGGGGACTCCGTCTCGCCCGCGACCAGCGCACGCGTCACCTCGGCCGCCTCGTACTGCATGCCCGAAAGGCCCTGCGGTCCCGGGCCCGTGGTGATCTCCTCGGGCTCCCGGCCGGAACGGTGCAGGACGAAGCGCTCCGGGTGGAAGAAGCCGTGCGGGAAGTCGATCCGCCCGGCCGTGCCGGTGACCGACGCGGTGGTGGGCAGGTTCCCCACGATCGAACAGCTCAGCAGCGCCGTGGCGCCCGAGTCCCAGCCCAGCAGCATCCCCGTATTGAGGTCGACGCCCTCCGGGGACAGCAGCGCGTCCGCCTGCACCCGGTCCGGCTCGCCCAGCAGCAGGTGCGCGAACGACACCGGGTAGACCCCGAGGTCCAGCAGCGCGCCGCCGCCCAGCGCGGGATCCCGCAGCCGGTGCTCCGCGCCGAAGGTGCCCGCGAAACCGAAGTCGGCCTGCACCGTGCGGATCTCGCCGATGGCTCCGTCCCGCACCAGCTCGGTCATGCGGCGGATGACCGGGTTGCAGTACGTCCACATGGCCTCCATGAGGAAGAGCCCGCGCTCCCGGGCCAGGGCCACGAGCTCCCGCGCCTCGCGCGCGTTGAGCGTGAACGCCTTCTCGCACAGCACGTGCTTCCCGGCCTCCAGGGCGAGCCCCGCGGCCTCCCGGTGCGCGGAGTGCGGCGTGGCCACGTACACGACGTCGATGTCGTCGTCGGCGACGAGCTCCGCCCAGCTGCCGTACGCCCGCCCGATCCCGAACCGCTCGGCGAACGCCTTCGCGGAGGCGTCCGTGCGGGAGGCGACCGCGACGACCTCGGCGCCGGAGTCCTTCATCGCCAGCAGATCCGCGGTGAACGTCGCGGCTATGCCGCCCGTCGCCAGTACACCCCAACGCACAGTCCTGCTCATGCCCGCCCGCCCTCATGAAAAAAGGTTCCGACCACTACGACTGAGCTGAGAGCATAGATGTGGATTCAACGAAGCGGAGACGAGGATGCCGGACAGCGGCGTGAGCCGGGCCCAGCAGGAACAGCAAGAACGACCGGAACAGTCCGAGCGCCACGAGCAGCGAGAGCGCCGCATTCAGCCAGTACGGCAGGAACACCGGCAGGAACCCATACCCGCGGCCCCGGGCCCCTCGGCGACCGACGCCGCACGGCGGGCCGGAATCCTGGTCACCCTGGTCCTCGGCGGGCTGACCGCGCTGCCGCCGCTCTCCATGGACATGTACCTCCCGGCGCTGCCCGCGGTCACCGACTCGCTGCATGCCCCGGCCGCGACCGTCCAGCTCACGCTGACCGCGTGCCTCACCGGCATGGCGCTCGGCCAGCTCGTCGTCGGACCGATGAGCGACCGGTGGGGACGGCGCAAGCCGCTGCTCCTCGGCATGATCATTTACGTGGTCGCCACCGCGATCTGCGCCTTCGCCCCCTCCGCGGAACTCCTCATCGGCTTCCGCCTCCTGCAGGGACTGGCCGGCGCCGCGGGCATCGTGATCTCCAGGGCCGTGGTGCGCGACCTCTACGACGGCATGGAGATGGCCCGGTTCTTCTCCACCCTGATGCTGATCTCCGGCGTCGCTCCCGTCATCGCGCCCGTGATCGGCGGACAGGTGCTGCGGTTCACCGACTGGCGCGGCATCTTCGTCGTGCTCACCGTCGTCGGTGTGCTGCTCACCCTGATCGTGTGGAAGTGGCTGCACGAGACCCTGCCCGAGGAGGAACGTCACACCGGCGGCATCGGCGAGGCGCTGCGCACCATGCGCGGACTGCTGGCGGACCGGGTCTTCACCGGCTACATGATCGCGGGCAGTCTCGCCTTCGCCGCCCTGTTCGCCTACGTGAGCGCCTCCCCGTTCGTCGTCCAGGAGATCTACGGAGCCTCGCCGCAGACCTTCAGCCTGCTCTTCGGCATCAACTCGATCGGGCTGATCACCGTCGGCCAGATCAACGGCAAGGTGCTCGTCGGCCGGATCAGCCTCGACAAGGCGCTCGGCCTCGGACTCGCCGTCATCTCCCTCGCGGCCGTGGCCCTGCTGCTCATGACGTCCGGAGTCTTCGGCGACGTGGGCCTGCTGCCCGTCGCGTCCGGGCTCTTCGTCCTGATGTCCGCCATGGGACTGGCCATGCCCAACACCAACGCCCAGGCCCTGATGCGCACGAAGCACGCGGCGGGGTCCGCCTCCGCGCTGCTCGGTACGACGTCGTTCCTCGTCGGTGCCATCGCCTCGCCCCTGGTCGGGATCGCGGGGGAGCAGACGGCCGTGCCCATGGCCGTGGTGCAGGTCGTGTGCGCCCTCTCCGCGGTGGCGTGCTTCCTCGGCCTGTGCCGGCCGTGGCAGAACAGGGGCGGACCGCAGGATCAGCCGACGCGCGGATAGCCCAGCAGGTGCAGCTGGTCCTTCCGGTCCGTCCAGCGGAACAATCCGGTCCCGGACGTCTCCACCTCGGGCAGCCGCACATTCAGTGGCAGCGGCTCGGTGCCCCAGGTCGCGAAGCTCATCGTGACCGGGGCCCCGCCGCCCTCCAGGGCGTCGGAGGCGTCGCGCGCGTTCGTCGCGCCGTACGCCGTACCCGCGTCCGTCACCGAGGCGAGCGTCAGCTGCGCCGACCCGTCCTCCTCCTCGAAGCAGACCCCCTTCGCCGCCTCCAGGTCGAAGGCCAGGTTCCCCGCCACCAGATAGCGGTCCGAAGGAGAGACGACGGCCTGCGGATAGCGCCCGGGCTCGATGGCCGGCTTGTGGCACTCCACCGAGACCATCGCCTTGCCGCTCGTGGCGTCGTGCACCGTCCACAGCTCGTGCGTCGCGGCACGCTTCGACCCCTTGGCGAGCTGCCACTTCGCCAGGATCCGGTCCGGGGCCACGGACGTCGGCACGCCGGAGAGCACGTTGGCGCCCTTGGGAGCCACCGTCCTGCTGAACCAGCCGCCCCGCACCCAGAATTCGCGCACCCCGCTCAGCAGCAGCCCCTTCGCCGTCTGCCCGCGCACCTCGGTGAGCTGCTTGCAGGCGGCGCAGCCCTTCGGGTACGTCACCGCGGCGGCGCCGACCTCCGAGACCTGGCCGGTCAACGGATCGACCGCCGCGCTGTTCGCCCGGCCGTCGCTGATCAGGATGTCCGGGCCGGTCGCCGTGACCGTCGGTGCGCCGCTCCACGGCACCTCGACCCGGCGGCGCTCGCCGTCCGCTGCGTCGTACACATCGAGGGAGACGAAGGTGTCGGCCGGGGTCAGCCCGTCGCCGACCTTCCCGTACGACCAGGTCACGAAGAACTGCCGGTCCTCCTTGGCGACACTGAGCAGCTTCGGGAAGTGCAGCGGGTCCGGCGGCCGCCAGGCCTCACCGCTCCAGCCGTCCCGGCCCGTCTCCGTGTCGACGGTCCGCAGCCGGTAGCGGTTGTCCGAGGCCTTCACCAGATAGGCGAGCCGGCCCGTCGTGTGCGAGAGGGCGTAGTCGGGCCCCACGCCGACGATCTCCCAGCCGCGCGCCGTCGTGTAGGCCGAGGGCACCGTCAACTGCGTGGTCGGCCCCGCGCTCTTCTTCACCGGCTTCTTCGGCCTGTCGTCCTTCTTGTCGTCGGCGCCGCCCCCGCCGCAGGTCGCCAGCAGGAGCAGCAGCGCAAGGAAGAGCACCCCGCCGACCAGAGCCAGGCGCACGATCTTCTGCCTCATGGTCCCCCCGATGAGAAATCCCCCCGACCGATCCCGAATGACCTGTCCCCGATCCGGCGCCGGTCAGCGTAGCAACAGGACCGCGGGCAGGAGCAGTTCGGTCCCGTCGCCGTTCTGTCCCGGTTCCGTACCGGACCGCCCGGCAGCCGCGGACCGGCCTCCTGCGCCTACAATTCGGCGGTGAACGCCACCCTCCCCACAGCGGAAGCCCTGCGCACGGCCCTGGCCGCGCTGCTCGACGGGCTGCCGCCCAAGCAGGCCGCACAGGCCGTCGAACGGCTGATCGCCAGCTACCGCGGGACCACCCCCACCGACGCCCCGGTCCTGCGCGACCGCTCGGACGTCGCCGCGTACGCCGCGTACCGGATGCCCGCGACCTTCGAGGCCGTACGGTCCGCCCTGGCGGCACTCCGTGAGGCGGCGCCGCAGTGGGTGCCCGCCACGCACACCGACATCGGGGGCGGTACGGGCGCGGCGAGCTGGGCCGTGGCCGGGGCGTGGGAAGGGCCGCGCACGACCGTGCTGGACTGGGCCGAACCCGCCCTCGCGCTCGGCCGCGAGCTGGCCACGGCCTCGGGCGTTCCGGGGCTGCGGGACGCGGAGTGGCAGCGCGCCAGGATCGGCACGGCGCTGGAACTCGCGCCCACGGATCTGGTGACCGTCTCGTACGTCCTCAAGGAGCTCACCCCGAAGGACCGGATCCAGGTGGTGGAGGCGGCCGCGGCCGCCGCGCAGGCGGTGGTGATCGTCGAGCCGGGCACCCCCGACGGCTACGCCCGCATCATCGAGGCCCGCGACCTGCTGATCGCCGCCGGGCTGACCGTGGCGGCGCCCTGCCCGCACAGCGACGCCTGCCCCATCGAGCCGGGCACCGACTGGTGCCACTTCTCGGCGCGGGTCAGCCGCTCGTCGCTGCACCGCCAGGTGAAGGGCGGCTCGCTGAGCCACGAGGACGAGAAGTTCAGCTACGTCGTGGCGACCCGCTTCCCGACCGATCCGGCAGGGGCGCGGGTCACCCGCAAGCCGCAGCTCCGCAAGGGCCAGGTGCTCCTCGAACTGTGCACCCGTGAGGAGGGCCTGCAGCGCGCGACGGTCACCAAGCGGCACGGTGATCTGTACCGTGCCGCCCGGGACACCGCGTGGGGCGACTCCTGGCCGCCCCCGGAGAACCCCTAGGGTCTCAGCTCCTGGGTGCAGCACTTCACGCTGCCGCCGCCCTTGAGCAGCTCGCCGAGGTCCATCGGAACCGGCTCGAAGCCGCGGTCCCGCAGCGGATCGAGGAGCCCGACGGCGGCCTGCGGAACGAGCACGTGGCGGCCGTCGCTGACCGCGTTGAGGCCCAGCGCCGCGGCGTCCGCCTCCTCGGCGATCAGAGCGTCGGGGAAGAGCCTGGCCAGCACGGACCTGCTGCCCGGCGAGAAGGCGGCCGGGTAGTACATGATCTCGTCGGCCGCGTCGTCGAGGACGCACAGGGCCGTGTCCAGGTGGTAGTAACGCGGGTCCACCAGATCGAGCCCGATCACGGGGCGCCCGAAGAACTCCTGCGCCTCGTCGTGGGAGAGCGGACTGGACCGGAAGCCGCGCCCCGCCAGGAGGTACGAGGAGGTGACCGCGAAGTCGCCCTCCCCCTCGTTGACGTGATCCGGCACATGGATGTCGGTGAAGCCGTTGGCCCGGAACCAGTCCCGGTGCGCCTCGGCCTCCGCGTACCGCTCCCGGTACGCGAACAGGGCGCCCAGCACCCGTCCGTCGATGACGGTGGCGCCGTTGGCGGCGAACACCATGTCGGGGAGGTCCGGGTCCGGGGTGAGCAGCTCGACGGTGTGGCCGAGCGAGCGGTAGCGGTCGCGCAGGTCCTCCCACTGGGTGTTCGCCAGCGGCAGGTCGACAGGTTTCGAGGGGTCCATCCATGGGTTGATGGAGTACGTGACCTTGAAGTGGGCCGGGGCGCACATCAGGTAGCGACGAGGGGTGGCGTCACGGGTCAATGCAGGCTCCTCACGAACGGCAGCCGGAGCTGCGGAACGGTGGGATGCGCACGGTCTGTGCGTGAGTTCATGGTGCGCTGCTCCCGGCCGATGCGCAGTGATCCGATCGGGTGATTCATGCGATGGTCGTCGAGCAGCCAACAAGACGATACGTATCGGACCGTGAGCTTGTAGGTTGGGTGGATGTCACCCCACAAGGCGCCCGATTCCAGCCGCCGCAGCGACCGCTCCCGCCGCGCGATCTACGACGCCGCCCTCGCCCTCGTCGGCGAGGCCGGATACGCGAGGACGACGATCGAGGGTATCGCCGCCCGCGCGGGGGTCGGCAAGCAGACGATCTACCGCTGGTGGCCGTCCAAGGCTGCCGTCCTCATGGAGGCCTTCATCGACGTGGGCACCCGGGCGGCCGAGGAGGCCGGTGAGAAGGGCGGCTACGCGATCCCCGACACCGGGGACCTGGCGGCCGACCTCAAGCTCGTCCTGCGGGCAACCGTCGACGAGCTGAACGACCCCGTGACCGAGGCGCCGACCCGCGCACTGGCCGCCGAGGGAATCATCGATCCGGTGCTGGGCGCCCAGTTCGTCGAGAAGCTGCTCGATCCGCAGATGCAGTTGTACGTCACACGGCTGCGCTCCGCCCAGGAGGCCGGCGAGGTGCGCGGCGACATCGATCCGCGCATCGCGCTGGAGCTGCTGATCGCCCCGCTCACCCACCGCTGGCTGCTCCGGACCCTGCCGCTCACCCATGAGTACGCGGACGCGGTCGTCGACCTCACCCTGCGGGGACTCGCGGCCGGGCCCAAGGAGTAAAACGGCTATTTCCTTACATTCAGTGCAGGTCGGCTCCACTCTCCGTGGAGCCCGGGGCACCCCGCTTGGGAACTCTGGCCACCCGAGGAGCAGGATGGTGGGACCATGGAGGAGCAACGCTGAGGTGAGGGGATAGATGGGCGCCGATTCCGGCCGCTATCGCGGCACAGAGAGCAGGATCTCCCAATGGCTGCGACGTCGGCCGAAACCGCAGCCGGAAGCTGACGACGCCGCCCGGCTGGAGCTGCTCCTGGCCGTCGCCGAGGCAGGGATGCCGATCTCTCCCGCCGCGCATCCGTCCGGATACCGATGTTCGTGCGAACGCATCGGCTGTCCCACCCCCGCCCGGCATCCGGTCTCGTTCGCCTGGCAGACGCAGTCCACGACGGACCGCGCCCAGATCGAGCGCTGGGCCGCAGGCCAGCCACTGGCCAACTTCATCACCGCCACAGGAATGATCCACGACGTCCTCGACGTCCCCCTGACGGCCGGCCGTGCCGCTCTGGAACGGCTCCTCGAAGCGGGCATCGACGTCGGCCCCGTGGCCCAGTCCGGCGAGGACCGGATGCTCTTCTTCACCGCCACCCGCGGTACCCCCGAGGACGAGGACGAGTGGTGGCCGTGCGAGCTGGACTGCCACCCCGAGACCATGGACGAGCACCCGGGGCTCCGCTGGCACTGCCGCGGCAGCTACGTCCTCGTGCCGCCCGCCCGGCTCCCCGGTGAGCTGGACGTGCACTGGATCCGCGGCGCGGAGAACCCGCTGCCCGACCCCCTCACCCTGCTCGAGACGCTGACCGACGCCTGCGCGCAGTACGCGGACACGGCCGACGAGAGCGACCTCGACCACGATGCGGTGGCCTGGCCGCTCAGTCGCTGACGGACGCCGGACGGGGTACGTGGCCCGCAGGGGTCACGAGCCCTGTGCGGCGATCAGACCGGGCAGCCGGTTCAGTACGCGCACCTTGCCGCCCGAGTCACCGGCGCCCCGCCTGGGGACGTACACCAGCTGGCTGGAGACCCGCTCCTTGGTGAGGGTGCTCTTCACCTCACCGGTGAGCAGCGCCTCCACGTCCGAGTTGACCGTGGGCCGCAGCCCCGGGGCCGCGGTCTGCCGCTCGAAGTGCTTGCTGCTGAAGAAGACGAGGGCCCCGCCGTCCTCCGTCTTCAGACCCAGCGGCGCGAACGTCCCCGTGTCCAGCGCCTGGTCGACGTACTGGAACGAGAAACCCGCCCTGCGCGTGTTCTTGCGCGCGTCCCGCCAGCCCGACGTCGTCGACCCCGGAGCGAAGACGTCCGGTGCCCCTTCCGACAGATAGCCCGTGTACGTACCGCTGAGGCCCTTCGGCTGCACGGCCAGGGCGCCGTCGGTGTCCGCCGAGGGCACTGGCTGTGCCAGGCCGTCCGCGTCCTTGTGGAACTTCGGCACCTGGGACTGGGGGACGACCGCCAGATAGGCGGCCTTCCAGGGTGCGTCGGGGCCGGTGCGGAGAAAGGCCAGCAGCCAGCGGGTGTCGGCCCGCCCGTTGTCCTGGTCGCGGTTGGAGTCCGTGTCCGCGATGAACCAGCGGGGCCAGCCCGCCTTCTTGGGAATGCTGAACGTGGCGTCGGTCAGCTCCAGCGGCTTGTGCGACGCGTTGCCCTGCGGGCTGTTCTTCCGACGCGCCTTCAGCCCGGCCTGGTTGATCGCGCCGAGCGAACCGGTCACCCGGTCCGCGTCCAGCGCCGGATCATATGCCTTGTCCGCCTTGTTGTAGGCGACGAGGAAGTCATCCAGGGCCTGTGCGGCCTCAGTTCTCGTCGCTCCCGGCAGAACTTCCAGTTCGCCGTGCACCGTCACGCAGCCGCTCGCCGTCACGCTCAGCACCGCCGCTGTCGCGAGCCCCGTCGCCAGTCGACCCAGCCTTGTCATCCGTTGCTTTCTGCGCCTTCTGATCCGTCGTCCGCACTGACCGTCCGAACCCTACCGGGGCGAGGAACAGCGCGAGCGTGGGGATGAGATACAGCGCCCACACCGTGACCTGAAGAACGGTCGGATCGGGCTGGAAGTTGAGGACGCCCTTGAGCAGGGTGCCGTACCAGCTGTCCGGCGGAACCGTCGTGGTGATGTCGAACGCCTTGTTCTGCAGGCCGCCGAGGAAGCGGGCCTCCTGGAGGTCGTGCACGCCGTAGGCGAGCACGCCCGCCGCGACGATCACCAGCATGCCACCGGTCCAGGTGAAGAACCTCGACAGGTTGATCCTCAGCGCACCCCGGTAGAAGAGCCAGCCCAGCACGATCGCGGTCGCGATGCCCAGCAGCACTCCGACCAGCGGCGACGAGGAACCCTCACCGCTGGCCCGCACCGAGGCCCACACGAAGAGCGCGGTCTCCAGACCCTCGCGGCCCACCGCGAGGAAGGCCGTGGCGACGAGCGCGCCGGTGCCCATCGCGAGCGCCGCGTCGAGCCTGCCGTGGAGTTCGGCCTTCAGGTGCCGCGCCGTCCGCCGCATCCAGAACACCATCCAGGTCACCAGCCCGACGGCGATGACCGACAGCGAACCGCCGAGCATCTCCTGCGCCTCGAACGTCAGCTCCTGGGAGCCGAATTCGAGCGCGGCGCCGAAGGCCAGCGAGATGGCGCAGGCGATGCCGATGCCCGTCCACACCGGGCGCAGCGCGTCACGGCGGCCGGTCTTGACCAGGTACGCGACGAGGATGCAGACGACCAGACTGGCCTCGAGACCCTCGCGCAGGCCGATCAGATAGTTGCCGAACATGCCGGTCCTTCCACGGTGTCGGTCATGAGAACAGTGCCCGGCCCCACCAGTCGTCCTTGTCGCGGACGCCCGGCGGAACGGCGAAGACCGCCGAACCCACGTGCTGGATGTACTCGTTGAGCGCGTCGTTCGCCGCGAGGCTGCGCTGCACCGGGATGAAGCCCTTGCGGACATCGCGCTGGTAGGCGAGGAAGAACAGCCCCGCGTCGAGCCTGCCCAGACCGTCCGTACCGTCGGTGAAGGAGTAGCCGCGCCGCAGGATCGACGCCCCGCCGTTGGTGTCCGGGTGGGCCAGCCGCACGTGCGCGGTGGGCAGCATCGCCTTCAGGAACGGCTCGTCGCGCTCCTTCGGCCTGCCGACCGGGGCGCCCTCGCCCTTGTCCCGGCCGAAGATGTCCTCCTGCTCCTGGAGCGGAGTGCGGTCCCAGGTCTCGATGTGCATCCGGATGCGCCGGGCCACCAGGTACGAACCCCCGGTCATCCACCCGCCGTCGTCCTTCGGGCCCACCCACACGTGCTTCGTCAGGGCGGCGTCGTCGGTTCCCGCGATGTTCCGGGTGCCGTCCTTGAACCCCATCATGTTGCGCGGGGTCTGGGCGTCGGGCGTCGTCGAGGAGGTCTTGCCGAAGCCCAGCTGCGACCAGCGGACCGAGGCGCGGCCCATGCCGATCCTGGCGAGGTTGCGGACAGCGTGCACGGCTACCTGCGGGTCGTCCGCGCACGCCTGGACGCACAGATCGCCGCCGCTGCGGGTGGCGTCGAGGTTGTCCCCGGGGAACTTCGGGAGATCCACGAGTGCTTCGGGACGGCTGTCCTGGAGGCCGAACCGGTCCGCCGCGAACAGGGACGGGCCGAAGCCGATGGTGAGCGTCAGCCGGGACGGCTTGAGGCCCAGCGCCTCACCGGTGTCGTCCGGCGGCGCCTCGGCCGGGCCTCCGTAGGCGCCGTCGCCCACCGCCTGCCCGGCCGTCATGCGCTCGGCGGCCCGGGTCCACTCCTTGAGCAGGGCGATCAGCTCGGCCCTGTCCTTCGTCGTCACATCGAACGCGGCGAAGTGCAGCCTGTCCTGTACGGCGGTGGCGATGCCCGCCTGGTGCACACCGTGGAACGGCACGGCCGCGCCGCTGTCCGCCGCAGGCTCCGAACTCCCGTCGGAGCGCACCGCCGCGACCGCGCCGCCCGCCGCGACGGCGCCCAGCGCAAGCCCGGCACCGCCCCAGCCGAGCAGTGCGCGACGGGACGGGGCGGAGTCCTTCTCGCCGGAGGTCTCGCCGGCTCCGGACCGCATTACTTCGTCACCGCGGCGGCGAGCCTGGACAGCGGCTCGGCGAGCGCGTTGACCGCGTCCGAGAGCTCCTTGCGGTCCGCCTTGCCGACCTTGTCGTACGAGGTGAACTCGTAGGACGCCTTGTCCGCGCGGTACTTGTCCAGCAGCGTGTCCAGCGCCGCGAACTGCTTGTCCAGGGTGGCCGTCAGCGCCGCGTCGTTCTTCGACGCGATCGGCTTGAGCAGCTCGTACGACTTCTCCGCACCCTCGACGTTGGCCTTGAAGTCGACGAGGTCGGTGTGGCTGTAGCGCTCCTCCTCGCCGGTGACCTTGCCGGTGGCCACCTCGTCGAGGAGTTCCTTGGCGCCGTTCGCCATCGACGTCGGGGTGATCTCGGCCCTGCCGACCCGCTTCTGCCAGTCGGCCAGGTCCTTGTAGAGGAGGGGAGCGAGCGCCTTCTCCTCGGCGCCCAGCTTCTTGTCCTGCCACAGCGCCTTCTCCAGGCGGTGCCAGCCGGTCCACTTCTGGCCGTCCTCCAGGCCGTCCTCCCGGACGTCGACCTTCGGGTCGATGTCACCGAAGGACTCGGCGACCGGCTCGGTGCGCTCCCAGCCGATACGGGAGTCCGCGTACGCCTTCTTCGCCGCCTCGATGTCGCCCGCGGCCACGGCGTCCGTGAAGACCTTCACCTTGGGCAGCGTCTCGTCGGCCTGCGCCTGCACGTAGGTGCGGTAGCCGGCGACGGCCTTGTCCATCTCGGGGCTGCGCTCGGCCGCCTTTCCGCCCGTGACCTCGACGGTCTGGCGGATGCCCTTGCCCTTCATGCCGGGCTTGCAGGCGATCTCGTACGTACCGGACTTGACCTCGGCGGTGATCTTCGCCTTGGTGCCGGGGCCGATGTTCTCGCGCTCGGTGACGATGCGGTCGTCCGGGAACAGGACGTAGACCTCGGTGACCTTGGATCCCTTGTTCTCCACGGCGATCTCGACGTGGCCGGCCGGGATCTTCGTCCTGGACACCTCGCACGAGTCGTCCTTCGCGATGACCTGAACGGCGCCGTCGCCCTTGCCGTCGCTCTTTTCGGCGCAGCCCGTGACGGCGGTCAGTGCGGCCACGGTCGCGGCAGCGGTGACAACGGAGAGACGAACGGCTCGCATGCGGGCTCCACAGGGGACGAGAAAACGGGGAAACGGCCGGACCAAGGGCAGGTGAGGCGGACCTAACTTAGCGGCGCCTTACCTGGTCGATACCCCTCCGTGCAGTGATTCAACTCTCACCGGAGGGCCAGGAGAACGAGCAGGTCACGGCCGCCCCACAGGGAACCCACAGGATGGTCAAACGCGGGTCAAGTCGACCTTGTCGGTACAACGAGCGGCGCCCCGGTCCGCGGGTGCGGGAACACCTCCACCGGCTGCCGGTAGACCGTGCCGAGCAGTGCGCCCGTGAACACCTCGGCGGGCGGCCCGGCCGCCGCGATCCGGCCGCCGTCCATGACCACGGCCCGGTCCGCGTAGGCCGCCGCGAGCCCCAGATCGTGCAGCACCACGACCACGGCGTCCCCGGCGGCCGCCCGCTCCCGGCAGATCCGCAGCACCAGTTCCTGATGGCGCAGATCCAGCGCCGCCGTCGGCTCGTCGAGCAGCAGCAGCGGAGCGCGCTGGGCCAGTACCCGGGCCAGCGCGACCCGGGCCCGCTCGCCGCCCGACAGCGCGGAGAACGGACGGGCGGCGAACTCCGTGACCTCCGTCGCGGCCATCGCCGCGGCGACAGCCGTATCGTCCTCGTCCTCCCGGTCCGTCCCCGCCCAGGGTGCCCGTCCCATCCGTACGACGCCCTCGACCGGGAACGGGAAGGAGAGCACGGCGGACTGCGGCAGCACGGCCCGGCGCAGGGCGAGTTCGGGCGCCGACCACTCGGCGGCCGGGCGGCCGCCGATGCGCACCTCGCCGCTGCCCGGGGCCAGATCGGCGGCCAGTGCCGCCAGCAGGGTCGACTTCCCGGCCCCGTTCGGCCCGACGAGAGCCAGCACCTCACCCGCCCGGACGGTCAGGTCCACGCCATCGAGCACCTGCCGTCCGCCGAGACGGACGCCCAGCCCGCAGGCTTCGGCCACGGGCGAGCCGGGGGCCACGGGGAGCGGCAGCTCCCGGCCGCGTACCGCGAACAGCTTCCTCAGCGGGTTCATGCCCAACCACCTTGCTTGCGACGGGTCCTGCGCAGCAGCCAGAAGAAGAACGGGCTGCCGAAGAGCGCGGTCAGCACCCCGAGCGGCAGCTCGGCGGGATCGGCCACGGTACGGGCCGCGAGATCGCCCGCCACCAGCACCAGCGCACCGCCGAGCGCACTGCCGGGGACGAGGAATCGGTGGCCGGGGCCGTTCGCCATGCGCAGCAGATGCGGAACGAGCAGTCCCACGAAGGAGATGATCCCGGCGACGGCGACCGCGGCGGCGGTCAGCAGCGCCACCACGAGGACGAGCACGATGCGCAGGCGCTCGACATCCACCCCGAGATGCCGGGCGGGCCGCTCGCCGAGCGCGAGCAGGTCCAGCTTCCCGGCGTACAACGGTGCCAGCAGCAGCCCGATCACCGCGCACGGCAGTACGGCCAGCACCTTGGGCCAGGTCGCCTGGGCCAGTGAGCCGAGCTGCCAGAAGGTGATCTGGGTGATCTGCGCGTTGTCGGCGAAGAAGATGAACAGGCCGATCAGGGCGCCCGCGAAGGCGTTGACGGCGATACCGGTGAGGATCAGCGTGACCACCTCGGTACGGCCCCCCGAGCGGGACAGCGCGTACACCAGGAGGACGGTGGCGAGGCCGGAGACGAACGCGCAGACGGTGATGGTCCAGTTGCCGACGAAGTTCAGCCCGAGAGCGATCGAGGCGACCGCGCCGACCGCCGCGCCCGAGGAGATCCCGATGACGCCGGGCTCCGCCAGCGGGTTGCCGAAGACCCCCTGCATCAGGGCCCCCGCGCAGCCGAGGGACGCGCCGACGAGCAGCGCGAGGACGACCCTCGGCAGCCGTACGTTCCACAGGACGCTCTCGCCGACCCGGTCCAGGGCCTGCCCGCCGAGCCCGATCCGGTGCTGCACCGAGGACAGGACATCGCCGAGCGGGATGCTGTACGCGCCCAGGCCGGCGGACAGCAGGCAGCCGACGATCAGCGCGGCCGACAGCGCGGCGGTGAGGACGAACGCCCTGCTGCGCCGGGCCCCGGCGCCGGTGACCGCCTCCGTGCGCTCCTCGTGCGGGGTGGTCGTCACTTGCCCCGACCGCCCTTCGGGTAGAGCTGGTCCACGAGTCCGGCCAGCACGCGGTCGGTGCGCGGCCCGTAGTTCAACAGCACCCCGTCGTCGATCGAGACGATCCGGCGGTCCATCCCGGCCGGTGTCTCCGCGACCCCGGGGATCTTCACGAGGCCGTCGACGCCGCCCACGGAGTCGAGTCCCTTGCTCATGACGAGGATCGCGTCCGGAGCCGCCTTGGCGAGGGCCTCACTGGTGATGGCGGTGAAGTCCTTCGTCAGCCCGGAGGCCTTGCCCGCGTCGACGGCACCCGCCGCTTCGAGGAGGGAACTCGCGCCGGATTCCCGGCCGCCCAGCAGATAGACCGAGGCCGAGCCGCGCAGGTACAGGAACGCGACGCGCGGCTTCCCGCCCTCCCGGCGTGCGGGGATCGTCTTCTGTACGGCGCCGATACGGGACTCCGTACGCGTCCTCAGCTCGTCTCCCGCGGACCTCACGCCCAGCGCCTCGGCCACGGCGGTGATCCGGCGGCCCACATCGGCCAGCTCCTTGGCCGGCTCGACGACGACGAGGGCGATGCCGGCGTCCCTGATCTGGCCGATGGCCTCGGCGGGACCGGTCGTGGTGTCGGCGAGGACGAGTGTCGGCTTCAGCGACAGCACGCTCTCCGCCGAGACGTCGTGAGCGCGGGTCACCACCGGGAGCTTCTCCGCCTGTTCGAAGGTGGCGGTGATGTCGCGGGCCACAACCTGCCCGCCGAGGCCGAGGGTGAACACGATCTCGCTGAGCGAGCCGGTCAGCGGCACGATCCGGTCGGCCGAGGTGATGGTGACCTCGGCCCCGTCCGCGGACTTCACGGTGACCGGCAGCTGCGGCTCGGGGGCGGTGGCGAGCGGCTCGACGCGGTCGGCGGCCGCGGCCGCGGCCGCCGTTCCGGCCGGTTCCGCGGCGGGATCCGCCGAGGCACCGCAGCCGGTGAGGGCCAGGGAGAGCGCCACGACTGCGGCAACGGCCCCGAGCCGGGCGATGCGTGGTCGTCCTTCCTCCCGGCCCGCCGTGACGGAGTTCTGGGGGAAACGCACGAGGCACCGTCCTGGGTGTTTCGGATGAGAAGTGACGGAGGGGGTTCCGGCACGAGCGATGTTGAGCTTAGGTTAGCCTTACCTCACTTTCTAGCCCTGGGAGGGTCCTATGCCGCCGTCACGAACTGTCCGTGCGCTCGCCGTTGCGCTTCTCGCGGTACTCACGGCGGCCCTGCTCCCGGCCACCGCCGCGCAGGCGGCGAGCCGCACGGTGCAGGGCGGCAGGCTGGACTGGGGCATCAAGTCCTCGTTCCAGAGCTACGTCACCGGGCCCATCGCCCAGGGCAGCTGGAACCTGACCGGCGGCGCCGCGACGGTCGGCGGAAGCCGGTTCCGCTTCCACTCCGCCACCGGTTCCTACGACCCCGCGAGCGGCGCCTTCCGGGCCGGCTTCTCCGGCGGGGTCCACTTCACCGGCCACAGGAAGGCCGGCGGCGGCAACGAACTCGACCTCACCATCAGCCGCCCCACCGTCCGGATCAGCGGCGGCAGCGGGACCCTGTACGCCGACATGGTCAGCAAGGACCGGGGGAGCGGCCGGGTCACCTCCTCCGCCCAGGTACCGCTGGCCACGCTCGGGCTCGCCGGAATCAACATGAGGGGCGGATCCACGCCCGTCGCCCTCAACAACGTCCCGGCCAGCCTGACTTCGCAGGGTGCGAAAGCCTTCGCCGGCTACTACACGGCAGGGACACCCCTCGACCCGGTCAGCCTCTCCGTCGACACCGCCGGCCCGGCCGCGCCCAAGTCCGCCTCCCCCTCGGCCTCCCCGTCGAAGAAGGCGTCGAAGACCAAGGACGAGACCGCAGGCCGCTTCGAGACCGCCGCAGTCGACTGGGGCGTACGCCGCACCTTCCGCGAGTACGTCACCGGTTCCATCGGCCGGGGCAGGTGGGCCCTGGCCGGCGGCGCCCAGGACGGCGGAGCTCTCTTCCGCTTCCCGCAGGGCAAGGGCACCTACGACGCAGCGGAGCAGACCCTGAACGCGGCCTTCGCGGGCAGCGTCCGCTTCACCGGGGCGGACGGTCTCGATCTGGAACTCGCCGGGGTCGCCGTGCGGGTGGCGTCGGGCAAGGGGACGCTCCTTGCGGACGTCACCCGTGGGGGCAGTACCCGCAAGGACGTTCCGCTCGTCACCTTCACCGCCAAGGGCTTCACCCCGAAGAACGGTCTCGCCACCCTCACCGAAGCCCCCGCGACCCTCACCGCCGGCGGCGCCGAAGCCTTCGGATCCCTGTACAGGGCGGGTACCGCGATGGACCCGGTCTCCCTCGCCGTAGCCGTCGACGCACAGGCGGAACTGCCCCCGCTGCCCGACCTGGGCAGCGCGGCGGAGCCGTCCGCCACACCGGCGCAGAAGACCGCCGCCACTCCCGCCGCACAGCCGGTGGCCGCCGACTCCGGCTCCCGCACCGGAACCTACGCCGCTGTCGGCGGCGGCGCCCTGCTGCTGCTCGCGGCCGTCGCGGCCGTGCTGTACGTGTCCCGGCGCCGCAGCTCACCGGACGCATGAGCCACAGACCGCTCCACCATCCCCCCTTCTCCCTTTTCCTACCTTCGTCCTTCGAGGAGTCACCAGCCATGGCAGCCACCCGCCGCCCCATAGCCCTTGCCGCCGCCGTCGCCACCGCGGCCGCACTCGGCGCGACGTTCGCCCTTCCCGCGCTCGCGGCCGACAGCACGGGCGCCCGCCCCGTCGCGGCGGCCCCGACGACGGAGCTGACGGACGGCACGCTGGCATGGGGCTTCAAGGAGTCCTTCCGCAGATACGTCGGCGGGGCAGGCACGATCACCGTCAAGGACGGCGCCGAGCAGGCCGCGGGCAACGGCGTGTTCACCTTCGTCAACGGCAAGGGCACCTACGACACGGGCACCCACGGCACGGACACGGCCTTCGAGGGCGGCGTCAACTTCAATGCCCACGGGGGCGTCCTCGACATCACGCTCTCCGACGTGAAGGTCGCCACCGTAGGCACGGGCGGCGCGATCACCGCCGACGTCGCCACTCCGCAGGGCACCCAGAACGACGTGGCCGTCGCGGCGCTCGACCTGTCGGCGGTGAGGCCGGGCCAGGGTGCGGGCGGCGCGATGGTCTTCAAGGACATCCCCGCGACGCTGACGAAGGCGGGTGCCGAGGCCTTCAACGGCCAGTACGCGGAGGGCACCGCCCTCGACCCGGCCACCCTCTCCGTCAAGGCGGTCGCGGCGCCCCCGACCACGGAGCCGACGCCGACCCAGAAGCCCACCGAGAAGCCCACCGAGAAGCCGACCGCCACCCCGACGGCCACGGCGACCGCCACGGACAAGCCCACGTCACCGGCGTCCCCGTCCGCCTCTGCCACCACCCCGGCCGCCGACCCGGGCGCGCTCGTCGACGGCACCCTGGACTGGGGCGTCAAGAAGTCCTTCCGTACCTACGTCACCGGCCCCATCGCGAAGGGCTCGATCGAGACGACCGGCGGGGCCACCGCCTCGGGCGACGGCTACCGCTTCCCCGACGCGACCGGCCGCTTCGACGCGGAGGAGCAGACCCTGGAGGCCGCGTTCGAGGGCACGGTCCGCTTCCTCGGCCACAAGGAGGGCGACGCCTACACCCTCGACCTGTCCCTCACCGGTCTGGAGGTCCAGGTGCGGGGGGCGGCCGGCACGCTGATCGCCGACGTCACCACCAAGGACCGCGAGACCAAGAAGGTCACCACGTACACCGGGCTGGCCGTCGCCGACCTGAAGCTGCCCGCCGGTGAACTCGCCGCGAAGGACGGTGTGGTGACCCTCGCGGGTGTTCCGGCGACGCTGACCGCCGACGGCACCAGGGCGTTCGGCGGCATGTACCCGAAGGGCGAGCAGCTCGACGCCCTCACCCTCGCGGTCGCGCTCGACAAGGACGCCCAACTCCCCGGCACGACCGGCGGATCGGGCACCACCGGCGGTACCGGCACGACCGGCGGTTCGACCACCGGAGGTTCGACCACCGGCGGTTCGACCACCGGAGGTTCGACCACCGGCGGTTCGACCACCGGCGGCACCGGCGGCACGGTCGGCGGCTCCGGCTCGCTCGCCTCGACGGGCTCCGACGTTCCGGCCGGCGCCCTCTTCGCGGCCTCGGGCGT
This sequence comes from Streptomyces sp. NBC_00683, assembly GCF_036226745.1. Taxonomy (NCBI): domain Bacteria; kingdom Bacillati; phylum Actinomycetota; class Actinomycetes; order Kitasatosporales; family Streptomycetaceae; genus Streptomyces; species Streptomyces sp. NBC_00683. The sequence goes on from NZ_CP109013.1 coordinate 6,113,847, forward strand.
GGTCGTGGCAGCAGGCGCCGGAGTGGTGATCGCGGCGCGCCGTCGCCGTACCGCCTGATCCCCGCCGTCGGATACCCGCAACAGGCCGCACCGGCACCCGCCGGTGCGGCCTGTTGCGTCACCCCGGCCCGTACGGTGCTTGAATGCGCACGTGAACGACTACGACGTACCCGACGGCATCGACGTACTGCACGTGTTCTGCGGCCCGGACGGCCGCCACGGCAACGCGCTCGGGGTCGTCCGCGACGGGCGCAGGTACCCCGACAACGAGTCCCGGCAGGCGCTCGCCCGCAAACTCGGCTTCAGCGAGACCGTGTTCGTCGACGACCCGGAGCGCGGGAACGTCGACATTCGCACGCCCGGACTGCGGCTCCCGTTCGCCGGGCACCCGCTCGTCGGCGCCGCGTGGCTGCTCGACCTGGAGGTCCTCGAACTGCCCGTCGGGGACGTGTTCGCCCGCCAGGACGGCGAGTTCACCTGGATCACGGCCCGCCCCGAGTGGGCGCCGCCCAGGACGCTGGAGCGGTACGCGTCGGTCGCCGAGGTCGAGGCCCTGACGGAGCCGCCGCCCGGAAGGGGCTGGCTCTACGTCTGGGCCTGGGAGGACGAGGCGGCGGGGCGGGTCCGGGCGCGGGCGTTCCCGCGAAGGGACGACGGCATCGACGAGGACGAGGCCACCGGGGCGGCGGCCATGCTGCTGAGCGCCGAGCTGGGCCGCGCCCTCAACATCGCACAAGGACGCGGCTCCCAGATCCTCACCGCACCCGCGCCGGACGGCACGGTGGAGATCGGGGGCCGCGTCCTGCTGGCCGCCAAGGGCTGAACGCAACGGCTAAGCGCTGAGCGGGAAGACCTCGCCGAGCTCGTGGAAGACGGCGGTGTTCAGCGCGAAGGCGTTCTTGCACTCGTCGATGATGCGCTGCTTCTCCAGATCGTCGGCGTTCACCGCGTCCAGCAGTTCCCGGTACTCCCGCTTGAACGCGGCAGGGTTGGAGATCTGCTCGAACACGTAGAAGCGCACCCCGTCGCCCTTGCGCTCGAAGCCCCAGGTCTTCTCCGCGGTGCCCCGGATGATCTGGCCGCCGGAGAGGTCCCCGAGGTAGCGGGTGTAGTGGTGCGCGATGTAACCGGCCGGCCAGTCACGGGCGCACTCGGCGACCCGCTCCGCGTACGCGGCGGTGGCCGCCAGCGGTTCCAGGCCCTCGCGCCAGCCGGCACCCCGCAGATGCGCAAGATCGCGCTCCAGCTCGGCGCTGCGCATCAGCTCCGGCTGGATGAACGGACCCGCGACCGGGTCGTTGCGCAGCGCCTGCGCGCCGTCCTCCAGCGCCCGGTACACGAACCACAGCTGCTCGGTGTAGCGCGTGTACGCATCGACCCCGAGCCGCCCGCCGAGCATGTCGCTCATGAAGGAGGAGGACTCCGCCTCCGTGTGCTGCTCGTGCGAAGCGGTGCGGATGAGCGTGGAGAACGGGGTGGTGGCGGTTGCGTCCAAGAGGGGCCTCCGGGGGCCGAGGGGACGGGAAGTCCGGACAGAGACGGAAATGTCGGCAGCACCAGCTGCGCGCGCCGCCGACTGCCAGTAGGCTGATCCTCCTACTTAGGTTTACCTAAGTCAATTGGTTCCCGACTGCCTGTCGGTAAAACATTACGCCCGGCCCGGACCGGGCGCAGCGTTACGGCAGAGTCAGGATGTCCGCCCCCGTCTCCGTCACCACCAGCGTGTGCTCGAACTGGGCGGTCCGCTTCCGGTCCTTCGTCACCACGGTCCAGCCGTCGTCCCACATGTCGTACTCGTGCGTCCCGAGCGTCAGCATCGGCTCGATGGTGAACGTCATGCCGGGCTGCATCACGGTCGTCGCGTGCGGGCTGTCGTAGTGCGGCACGATGAGACCGGAGTGGAACGAGGAATTGATCCCGTGCCCGGTGAAGTCCCGCACCACGCCGTACCCGAAGCGCTTCGCGTACGACTCGATCACCCGGCCGATCACATTGATCTGGCGGCCGGGCCGCACCGCCTTGATGGCCCGGTTCAGGGACTCACGGGTGCGCTCCACGAGGAGCTTCGACTCCTCGTCCACATCGCCGCAGAGGTAGGTGGCGTTGTTGTCCCCGTGCACACCGTTGATGTAGGCGGTGACGTCGAGGTTCACGATGTCGCCGTCCCGCAGCACGGTGGAGTCCGGGATGCCGTGACAGATGACCTCGTTGAGCGAGGAGCACAGGGACTTCGGGAAGCCGCGGTAGCCGAGCGTCGACGGATAGGCGCCGTGGTCGACCATGAACTCATGGGCGACCCGGTCGAGTTCGTCGGTGGTGACGCCGGGGGCGATGTGCTTCGCGGCCTCCTCCATCGCCTGTGCGGCGATACGGCCCGCGATCCGCATGCGCTCCACGGTGTCGGAGTCCTGGATCTCCGGCCCGGTGTACGGCGTGGGGGCGGGCTTGCCCACGTACTCGGGGCGCCGGATGTTTCCGGGAACGGAACGGACGGGAGTGATCTCCCCTGGTACGAGAAGCGACTGGCCAGACATGCCAGCGAGTCTAACCAGCGCGCCTGGGGCAGCATGGCTGCGAGGAAAGGATCCGACGATGGCCCTGTTCAAGAAGCGCACGGTGGGCAAACCAGGCGAGTGGTACTACTGCCTGGAGCACAAGAAGGTCGAGGAGGGCCCCGAGTGCCCGGCGAAGGACCGCTTCGGCCCGTACACCTCCCGCGAGGAGGCGCAGCACGCCATGGACACGGCGCGTGAGCGGAACCTGGAGTGGGAGAACGACCCGAAGTGGCATGACCGCACGGAGGAGACCCCGGAGCCCTAGGGCCTCACCTCCGGACCATGCCGGACCCCGCGAGCCCGGCCTGGTCCGGAGGCTCTAGACCCCGGCGGGATCGGTGGACGCCGCCCGCCTGCGCGCCGCGTCCTCGTCCGTCACGGAGTCGTATGTGAGCAGCTTCGGGAGCGCCGCAGCCAGCAGCGCGACCGAAGCGACACACGCCACCCCGCCCGTCCATATCGCGGACCGGGTACCCGTCCAGCCGGCCATCGCCCCGGCCCGGACCTGGCCCAGCTGGGGTCCGACGCTGTACGAGAGCACCTCGATGCCCGCGAGCCGGCCCCGCAGCCCCTCCGGGATGGTCTGGTTCCAGATCGTGGAACGGCCGAGCCCGCTCAGCATGTCGCCCGCGCCGGCGACCGCCAGGCAGCACAGCACCAGCCATACGTTGCCGAACCATCCGGCCGCCGCGATCGCCAGCCCCCAGACGGCCGCGCCACCCACGACGAACAGCCCGTGCCGCCGTACCCGTGAGGTCCAGCCGCTGGTCAGCCCCAGCAGGAGGGAGCCGACCGCCCCGGCCGCATACATCAGCCCCAGCGACCACTCGGCATCCAGCTCGTCCGCGAGGAAGGGGAAGACCGCGTTCGGGAAGGCGAAGAACATCGCCGCGAGATCGATCGCGTACGTCCCCAGCAGTACGGGCCGGCTCCAGGCGTACCGGGCGCCCTCGGCGATCCCCCGCAGGGACGGCTTCTGCGCGTCGTGCGCGGGCGGAGCCGCTGCCAGCCGCAGGCACAGCAGGACGGACACGGAGAACGTCACGACGGTGACGCCGTACGCGGTGGCGTGCCCGGCGTACGCCACGACCAGACCCGCCAGCGCGGGACCGGCGATCGCGCCGGCCTGCCAGCGCAGCGAGTTCAGCGCGGCGGCCGCGGTGAGCTGGTCGTGCGGCACGATCCGGGCCATCAGCGAATCCAGCGCGGGCCGCTGCAGCCCGGCGAGCGCGGAGACCCCGGCGGCCACGACGTAGAGCGGCCAGAGCGCGGGCTCGGGCGCGAGCGCGTTCGCCAGCAGTACGAGGGCGAGCACCCCGAGCCCCGCCTCGGTGCCCAGGATGACCTTGCGCCGGTCGGCGGAGTCGGCGAGCGCCCCTCCGTACAGCCCGAAGACGACCAGCGGTACGAGCTCCACCGCCCCCATGGCGCCGACGGCGAGCGGCGAGCCGGTGAGGTGCTTGATCTGGAGCGGCAGCGCGATCAGCGCCATGAAGCTGCCGAAGTAGGTGATCAGGCCCTGGATCCAGAGCAGCCGGAAGTCGGCGGAGGAGCGCCAGGGCGAGAGATCGGGCAGAAGGCGGGACGTCACGAGAGGTCATGGTCCGCAGGCGGGCGGCCGACGGCAACCGATTTCCTGCGGGCCGGAACCCCTTACCAGCGGGCCGGCGGCGGGGCCGTCAGCTGGTCGGCCAGCCGTGACAGCCGGTCCCGGAACGTGCGGCGCCCCCGCGGGGAAGGCGCACCGTTCTCCCCGGCCGCCGCGCTGACGAGGTGCTGCACGGTGTCCAGGTCCACATCGTCCTCCTCGCCCACCGTCAGCGCCTCATGGGCGAGCCCCCGCACCTCCGCGTCGCCGCTGTCCAGCGTCAGCACCGTCGCCCCCGCCCGGCGCGCATCGTGCACCCGCTCCAGCAGCCCGCCGCCGGGCCGCTCCGGGGCCACCACCAGCAAGGTCTCGCCCCGCCCGGCCGCCTCGATCCGGCCCAGTCCGACGGCCAGATGCGCCGGATCGCCCGGCTCCACCCGGTGCCGTACGAGGACGGGCCGCAGCTGCGGCAGTCCCGACCACGTGGACTCGTCGACCAGATGCGCGGCCATGTGCCACGGCTCGTACACCTCGGTCCCCACCAGCAGCAGCCCGCCGCCCTGCGGCACGACCGAGGACCGCAGGGTCCTGGCGAACCGACGGGTCACCGCGGGCCACTCGGTCCCGGCGAGTACTTCACGCAGCAGCGCGACACGTACGGCATCCATGGCCCGGCATCATGCCCCAAGTCGTCCCCACAGGTGGTGCCTTGGGGCCGAAGCACCCGAACGGGTCCGGCCCGCGCCGCCGGGAGCCCGGCAGGGCGGGCACCGGGCGGCCGTGACGGATGTCGCAGAGGGACCATGCCGCAGAGTTCACGTAGCTACCTCGCAGTAGGGTCGGCGCCATGACTACGTATGAGAGCGGCAGCGCACCCAAGCCCCCCGCCAAGGACCCCTGGGACCTTCCCGACGTGTCCGGGCTGACCATCGGCGTACTCGGCGGAACGGGCCCCCAGGGCCGGGGCCTGGCCTACCGCTTCGCCCGCGCCGGCCACAAGGTCGTCATCGGCTCCCGTGCCGCCGACCGTGCGGAAGCCGCCGCCGCCGAGCTGGGCCACGGTGTCGAGGGCGCGGACAACGCGGAATGCGCGCGCCGCAGCGACGTCGTGATCGTCGCCGTGCCCTGGGACGGACACGCCAAGACGCTCGAGTCCCTGCGCGAGGAGCTCGTGGGCAAGCTCGTCGTCGACTGCGTCAACCCGCTCGGCTTCGACAAGAAGGGCGCCTACGCCCTGAAGCCCGAGGAGGGCAGCGCCGCCGAGCAGGCCGCCGCCCTGCTGCCCGACTCCCGGGTCACCGCCGCCTTCCACCACCTGTCGGCGGTACTGCTCCAGGACGAGACGATCGAGGAGATCGACACCGACGTCCTGGTGCTGGGCGAGGCACGCGCCGACACCGACACCGTGCAGGCACTCGCGAGCCGTATCCCCGGTATGCGCGGCGTCTTCGCGGGCCGGCTGCGCAACGCGCACCAGGTCGAGTCGCTCGTCGCCAACCTGATCTCCGTCAACCGCCGCTACAAGGCACACGCGGGGCTGCGCGCCACCGACGTGTGAGCCCGTGCCCGGAGCAGGAACGGGCATGAGGGACACTGGACGGGACCACGCACCATCCCCGGACAGGAGCACCAGCCCTCATGCCCCGCCTCGCCATCTACGCCCTCGTCGTCTGCGTTCTCGCCGTCGCCGCAGCCGTGGTCTCCTTCGCCCAGGGCAGTTTTCTCGGGATCATCTGGGTGCTGCTGGCCGGCCTCTCCTCGAACATGGCGTGGTACTACATCCGCAAGCACAGGCTGGAAAGCGCGGCGGCCGGGAACTAGGGCCTCTCGTTTGGATCATGCCGGGCTCGCGGGGTCCGGCACGCACTCCCCCAAGGCCTTAAGGGCCAGGGGGGACCCCCTCCGGCGTTGTCGTCGGTCGCCGACTTCCCCAAGCTCTCGGCTTCGCTCGAGCAGGGGAGACCCCATCGCGTGGGCTCCCTCCTCCGCCTTGCAGCTGCACGCACCGGACCCCGCTCCCTGATCCGGCCTGATCCAAACGAAAGACCCTAGGGCCTCTCGCCGCTCACGCCCCGAGCCGGCCGCTCACGCCCCGAGCGCCGCGCAGCCCGGGTCCTGGTCGCCGAACCACTCCTGCCAGAAGCGGTACGTGTCGAGCCCGCAGTACGTCTCGACCTCGCTGACGCCCAGCCCCCGCAGCAGCGCGTCGACCGCGTCGAAGAAGACCCCGTTCACCTCCGGGATCCACAGCAGCGCGAAGACCGCGATCAGTCCGAACGGCGCGAACGGCTCCACCTGCCGCCGGACCTTGTACGAGAGCCAGGGCTCGATCACGCCGTAGCCGTCCAGCCCCGGGACCGGCAGGAAGTTCAGGATGGCGGCCGTCACCTGGAGCAGCGCCAGGAACGCCAGGGCCAGGCGGAAGGCGGCCGGGACCCCGTCCAGCGCGTCCAGCCAGAACGGCGCCGTGCAGACGATCGCGAACAGGACGTTCGTCAGGGGGCCCGCGGCCGAGATCAGACTGTGCTTCCAGCGGCCGTTGATACGGGCCCGCTCGATGTAGACCGCGCCACCCGGCAGGCCGATGCCGCCCATGATCACGAAGAGCACCGGCAGCACGATGCTCAGCAGGGCGTGGGTGTACTTGAGCGGATTCAGGGTGAGGTACCCCTTGGCCCCGATCGAGATGTCCCCGCTGTGCAGCGCGGTGCGGGCGTGCGCGTACTCATGCAGACACAGCGAGACGATCCAGGCCGCCGTGACGAACAGGAAGACCGCGAAGCCCGCCTCACCGGCGAAGTCCGTCCACACCGCCCAGCCCGAGACGGCCATGACGGCGACGATCCCGAGGAAGATCGGACTGACCCGCCGGTCGCTGCGGCGGAAGGCAGTGGTCATCGGCGGAACTCCTGGGTGCTGGACTGCGGGCGGCGAGCCCCGACAGTACGGGTGACAGGGCGAGAACGTCTCGCGGTCGGGTGGTAGTTCCACGAAGTGCGGAGCCGTCACGGACAATGGGCGCGTGCACTACGGCATTCTCGGTACGACCCAGGCTCTCCGCGACGACGGCACGGCCGTTGCCCTCGGCGGGGCGCGGCTGCGCGCCCTGCTCACGGTGCTCGCCCTGCGCCCCGGGCGCACGGTCCCGGCGACGGTTCTCGTCGACGAGGTGTGGGACGGAGATCCGCCCGCCGATGCCGTGGGCGCCCTCCAGGCACTCGTGGGCCGTCTCAGGCGGGCGCTCGGCAGGGACGCCATCGGCTCCGTGGACAACGGCTACCGGCTCGCCGCCGACCCCGACGCCGTGGACCTGCACCGCTTCGAGCGGCTCGTGGGCGAGGGCGCACGGGCCCTGGAGGACGGCGACGCGGCGAAGGCCGCCACGGTCCTCGACGACGCCCTCGCCCTGTGGCGCGGGCCCGCACTCGCCGACCTGCCCGACCGCGCGGCGACCGCCGTCCGCTGGGAGGCCCGGCGCCTCGAGGCCCGCCGCACCAGGATCGCCGCCGTCCTCGCGCTCGGCCGCCCCGACGAGGCCCTGCCCGAACTCGCCGCGCTCTGTGCCGACCACCCGATCGACGAACCCCTGCAGGCGCTGCGCATCAGGGCGCTGCAGGCCGCCGGGCGGACCGCCCAGGCACTCGCGGCGTACGGGGACGCGAGGACCGCGCTCGCCGAGCGCCTGGGCTCCTCGCCCGGACCCGAACTGCGCCGGCTGTACGACGAGCTGCTGCAACAGGACCGGCCCCGGCCGGAACCGGCGCCCTCTCCCGCCCCGCACGGAAACCTGCGGGCGAGACTCACCAGCTTCGTCGGCCGCGAGACCGACATCGCCGCCCTGCGCGAGGACCTCTCCCGGGCGCGCCTGGTCACCCTGCTGGGCCCTGGGGGCGCGGGCAAGACCAGGCTGTCCCAGGAGGCGGCCGAATCCGTCGATCCGGCCGCCTGGCCGGACGGCGTCTGGCTGGCCGAGCTCGCGCCGGTCGACGACCCCGAAGCGGTTCCGGAGGCCGTCCTCACCGCCCTCGGCGCCCGCGAGACCGTGCTGCGGGGCGCGGGAGCCGAGGGGCTCCGCGCCGTGGAGCGGGGCTCCGACCGCGCGGCCGGGGACCCGCTCACACGTCTCACCGAGCACTGTTCCGGTCGCCGCATGCTCCTGCTGCTCGACAACTGCGAGCATGTGATCGAGGCGGCGGCCGGGCTGGCCGACCACCTCCTCGCCCACTGCCCCGGCCTCACCGTCCTGGCGACGAGCCGCGAACCTCTCGGCGTGCCCGGCGAGTTGTTGCGGCCCGTGGACCCGCTACCCGACCGCATGGCGCTGCGCCTGCTCGCCGACCGGGGGAGCGCCGCCAGGCCCGGCTTCCGGGTAGACGCGGATCCCGGGACCGAGGCCGCCTGCGCCGAGATCTGCCACCGCCTCGACGGGCTGCCGCTCGCCATCGAACTGGCGGCGGCACGGCTGCGCATGCTCGGTCCGCGCCAGATCGCCGACCGTCTCGACGACCGGTTCCGCCTGCTGACCAGTGGCAGCCGGACCGTACTGCCGCGCCAGCAGACCCTCCGGGCCGTCGTCGACTGGTCGTGGGAGCTCCTTGACACGGCCGAACGCGCCGTGCTGCGCCGGCTTTCGGTGTTCGCCGGAGACTCCGCCCTCACCGCGGCCGAGGAGGTCTGCTCCGTCGCGGGCGTCGACGCCCGCGACGTCGCGCCGCTCCTCGGCTCCCTGGTCGACAAGTCCCTGGTCGTCGCCGCCCCCGGCAACGACGGCGGGATGCGGTACCGGCTCCTGGAGACCGTTGCCGAGTACGCATCGGACCGGCTGGACGAGGCGGGGGAGCGGGCCGCCGTCGAGTGGCGGCATCTCGTCCACTACCGGGAGCTCGCCCGCCTCGCCGACCCGGAGCTCCGGGGTGCGGGTCAGCAGTCCGCCCTCGATCTGTTCCAGCGCGAGTACGAGAATCTGCGCACCGCCCTGCGCCGGGCCGAGGCCGCCCAGGACGAACAGGAGCTCCTCTGCCTCGTCCTCTCCCTCGGCTGGTACTGGCAGATGCGCGACCTGCGGGCCGACGCCCGCCACTGGGCCGATGCCGCGGCTGCCCTCGGCCCCGATCCGTTCACCGAGCCCGTCGAACCGGCCCCCTCCCTGCTGGAACGGTGCACCGACAGGCCGCCCCCGATGGAGCCCGACCAGACAGAGGAGGCCAGGCGTGGTGTACGGCTGATCCGGCTGGCCAATATGGACCACTCGGGCAACGAATGGGCCACGGACGAGGGCAGGAAGCGTCTGAAGGCGATCGCCCGGACCTACCGGCCGGGCCAGCCGCAGACCTGCCGTACGCCGGGATCCCTCTGGATGTTCGCGATCCTGTTCACCGGCAAGCCCGACCGGCTGCGCGAGCTCATGGACCAGACGGTGCGCGCCTGCCGGGAGTTCGGCTACGAATGGGAGCTGGCCGCCGCGCTGCAGATGCGGGCCAACGTGCTGGCCAACCGCCCCGACTGGGCGGGCGAAGCCCGGCAGGACGCGAACGAGAGCCTGGACATCTTCGTACGCGTCGGTGATGCCTGGGGCTCCGCCGAAGCGCTCTCCTCCCGGGGCGAGGCCCATGAGCGCGCCGGCGACAGTGCCTCCGCGGCCGAGGACTTCCGTACCGCGGTCACCTACGCCGAGCAGCTCGGTGCCCAGACCCAGGTCGCGCTGCTGCGGGCCCGGTACGCCTCCGCTCTCCTCGAGATCGGCCGGGGCGAGGAGGGGGAGTCCATCCTGCGTGAGGTGCTCGCCAAGGGACGGCAGGCCGGGCACGAGGCGATGCCCGCCGCCCGGCTCTACCTCGCCCTGTGGCTGGGGCGGACCGGACGCACCACGGAGGCACGCGAGCAACTCGCCGCACTGCGAAAGGAGTTCGGATCGGAGACGGTGGCGATCTTCGAGGGTTTCGTGCTGGGTATGCAGGCCTGGCTGGACAACCTCGACGGCGATTACGCCAGGGCCCTGAACCGGGCCTGCCGCGCGCTGGAGAGATCGCAGGGTTCGATGTCGCAGATGGTGGCACCACAGATGTCGTCCCTGCACCTGGTCGCCGTCGCATGGGCCCTGGGCGGTCTCGGCGGAGAGCGGCGGTGCAGGGACGCGGCGCGGCTGCTCGGACTGCACGCGGTACTGCTGCCGGCCGGTCACGTACCGACCGTGACGGAGCGCAGTAACCGGGATGCGGCGGAAGAGGTCGTCAGAGCGGGACTGGCGGACGACGCCGCCTTCGAGACCGCGTACGCCGAAGGCGGTGGCCTCGCACTGGAGGAGGCCACCGCCTTTGCGGACGCATACGTGCAGGAGCAGGACTCCGGCCCGTGATCAGGTCTTCTTGCGGAACTTGCTGACCGCGAGCGGAGCCATCACCGCCGTGATGAGCACGGTCCAGCCGAGCGTCACCCAGACCGAGTGGGCGAGCGGGCCGCCCATCATCAGGGCGCGGGCGGCGTCGGCCAGGTTGGACAGCGGGTTGTAGTCGGTGAACGTCTGGAGCCAGCCGGGCATCGTCTGGGTCGGCGCGAAGATGGACGAACCGAACTGGAGCGGCATCAGCACGAGCATCCCCATCCCCTGGACGGCCTGAGCCGTCTTCATGGTCAGTCCGAGCAGGATGAAGATCCACATGATGGCGGCGCCGAACGCGGCCGACAGGGCGATCGCGCCGATCAGCCCGAGCACCGACTCCTGGAGCTCCATGCCGAGCGCGAAGCCCATGCCCAGCAGGATCAGCGTGGCGACCATCATCCGGCCGAGCTCGACCACGATCTTCGCGATGAGCACCGAGGAGCGGGCGATCGGCATCGTGCGGAACCGGTCCATGACCCCCTTGCGGAAGTCGTCGTTGACACCGGAACCGACCGCCATGGCGATGTTCATGCCCATCATCGCCATCAGGCCGGGGATCAGGTAGTTGAGGTACTCCTGCCGGCCGCCGCCCATGCTGCCGCCGACCGAGCCGCCGAAGACGTACACGAACAGCAGCGTGAAGATGACCGGCATCAGGAGCGCGTCGAACATCGACTCCGGATCCTTCTTGATCTGGAGCAGGTTGCGCCGCACCAGCGCCCCGATGTGGCGCAGGTTGTTCCGCAGCCCGATCCGGCCCTCGTCGTGGAGCTTCGTGACCGGTGCGGGCGCCGGCGTGCCGGTGGGGGTGGGCGTCAGAGTCGTCGTGCTCATGCCGCGACCTCCTGGGGGATCGTGTCGGTGACGGTGGCCTTGTCGCCCGTGATGGCGAGGAAGACCTCGTCCAGGCTGGGCAGCGCGGTGGCGACATGGGCGAGGGAGAAGCCCCGGGCGCCGAGCAGGCCGATCACGGCGGTCAGCTGCTCGTCGCTGAGGATCGGTACGTAGAGCAGTCCCTCGTCCGGGACCGCCTGGGCGCCCGCGATGCCGTCGAGACCGGCCTCCCGCAGCGCCTGCGCCATCGAGGCCAGTTCGGCCGGGTCGGAGGGCCGGATCTGCAGGGTGCGGCCGCCGACCTTGGCCTTCAGCTCGTCGACACCGCCCCGGGCGATGATCTTGCCCTTGTCGATGACCGTGAGCTCGTTGGCGAGCTGCTCGGCCTCTTCCATGTACTGGGTGGTGAGCAGCACGGTCGCCCCCTCCGCGACCATCCGCTGCACCTCGTCCCAGACCTCGTTGCGGGTACGGGGGTCGAGCCCCGTCGTCGGCTCGTCCAGGTAGAGCACGGCCGGGCTGCCGATCATGGACGCGGCCAGGTCCAGCCGGCGGCGCATCCCGCCGGAGTAGTCCATCGCGGCCTTCTTCGCCGCGTCGGTGAGCGAGAAGCGCTCCAGCAGCTCGTCGGCGCGGGACCTGGCCTTCTTGCGCGGCAGGTCGAGCAGCCGACCGATCATGTAGAGGTTCTCCCAGCCGGACAGCTTCTCGTCCACCGAGGCGTACTGGCCGGTCAGGCCGATGGTGCGGCGCAGCTGCCGGGGCTGCTTCACCACGTCGTAGCCCGCCACGACCGCGTGCCCGGCGTCGGGCAGGATCAGGGTGGAGAGGCAGCGTACGAGGGTGGTCTTGCCGGCGCCGTTGGGCCCGAGCACACCGAGAACGGTGCCTTCGCGCACATCGAGGTCCACGCCGTCCAGCGCCTTGGTCGAGCCGTAGTGCTTGACCAGCCCCCGCACCTCGACGGCGTTCGTGCCGTTCCTGGGGTTCTTGTCGTTTCGCGTCATGTCCACCATGACATCAGCCGTCACCGACAAGTCACCGACAAGCCGCTGACAGCGGACCTACCGCAGGGCGACAGCCCGCCGATGGGGGAGTCGGCGGGCTGTCGGTGGTGCGGCAGTGGTCAGCGGGGCGTCAGTGGAAGGTGTGCTCCGGCTGCGGGAACGTTCCGCCGACGACCTCGTCGGCGAATTCCTTCGCGGCGTCTCCGAGCACCTGGCGCATGTTCGCGTACTGCTTGGTGAAGCGGGGCACCTTGCCGCCGGTCAGCCCGACCATGTCGGTGTAGACCAGCACCTGGGCGTCCGTGTCCGGCCCGGCGCCGATGCCGACGGTCGGGATGTGCAGGGTGCGGGTCACCTCGGCGGCCAGTTCGGCCGGTACGAGCTCCAGGACCACGGCGAACGCGCCCGCGTCCTGCACCGCCTTCGCATCGCGCAGCAGCTGCTGCGCGGCCTCCTCGCCGCGGCCCTGCACCCGGTAGCCCATGGCGTTGACGGACTGCGGGGTCAGGCCGATGTGGCCCATGACCGGGATTCCGGCCTCGACCAGCAGCCTGATCTGCTCGTGGGAGCGCTCGCCGCCCTCCAGCTTGACCGCGCCGACGCCGGCGTCCTTGATCAGCCGGGTGGCGTTGCGGAGGGCCTGGACGGGTCCCTCCTGGTACGCCCCGAAGGGCAGGTCGGCGACGATGAGGGCGCGCTTGGTACCCCGTACGACGGCGGCGGAGAGCATGGTCATCTCGTCCATCGTGACGGGAACGGTCGTCTCGTAGCCGAGGTGGCAGTTGCCCATGGAGTCGCCGACGAGCATGACCGGGATGCCGGCCTCGTCGAAGACGGACGCGGTCATCGCGTCATAGGCGGTGAGCATGGGCCACTTCTCGCCGCGCTCACTGGCTGCGGCGATGTCGTGGACGGTGATGCGGCGGGTGCTCTTTCCCCCGTACAACGCCTTGCCGGCGGCGGGGGAGGGACCTGCTGGGGGTGTGGTGTTCTGATTCTGCGCAGCCTGAAGCGACATGGCCAACGGCTCCTTCGTCATCTCGTGGCGCCCTGACGGCGTCCCCGGATCCCTTCCATGGTGGCATCCCGGAGCCGCTCCCGGGAAGTGGGCCCCGGCGACCGGGTAAAGACTTTCCAATACGAGACGGTCTCGTATCGAAATTGGGTTAGGGTCGTCGCCATGTCCATACCGTCCGGCGCCCCTGCCGCCGAGTCCCGTGTCCCGGAAGCGGTCCACCGCCGCCGCTGGGTGATCCTCACCGTTCTCATGTTCAGCCTGCTCATCGTGGTGCTGGACAACTCGATCCTGAACGTCGCGGTCAAGACGATCGCCAGCCCCGCACCGACCGGCATCGGCGCCACCCAGAGCGAGCTCGAGTGGGCGATCAACTCCTACACGCTCGTCTTCGCCGGACTGCTCTTCACGGCGGGCCTGCTCGGCGACCGCATCGGCCGCAAGAAGGTGCTGCTGGCCGGCATCCTGGTCTTCGGTATCGGCTCCGGCCTGGCCGCGCTCTCCACCACGCCCGGCGAACTCATCACCTGGCGTTCCCTGATGGGCTTCGGTGCGGCGTTCGTGATGCCCGCCACGCTCGCCGTCCTGATGAACGTCTTCGAGCGCGACGAGCAGCCCAAGGCCATCGGCATCTGGGCGGGCAGCGTCGGCCTGGGCATCGCCATCGGCCCCATCACCGGCGGTCTGCTCCTGGAGCACTTCTGGTGGGGCTCGATCTTCCTGGTCAACGTCCCCGTGGTGGTCATCGCGCTGATCGCCATGGTCGTCCTCGTACCGGACTCCCGGGACCCGAACCCCGGCCGGGTCGACCCGCTGGGCGTCCTGTTGTCCATCGTCGGCCTGGTCCTGCTGGTGTACGGCATCATCCGCGGCGGCGAGCTCGCCGACTTCACCGACCTCACGGTGCTCGCGCCGCTGCTCGGCGGGCTGGTGGTGCTGGCGGTCTTCGTGTGGCACGAGAAGCGCAGCAGCCACCCCTCCATCGACATCTCGTACTTCAGGAAGCCGGCCTTCTCCGCCGCTGTCGCCGCCATCGCGCTGGTCTTCTTCGCGCTGATGGGCGTCACCTTCTTCTCCGCCTTCTACCTCCAGAGCGTCCGCGGCTACAGCGCCCTGCAGTCCGGACTGCTCATCGTGCCGCTCGCCGCCGCGCAGATGATCTTCGCGCCGCGCGCCCGGCTGGTCGTCGACCGGTTCGGCGCCCGTGCGGTCTGCACCGTCGGCATGCTGCTGGTCGCGGGCGGCCTCGCGGCCTTCGCGCTCTTCGACGCGGACACGCCTGTCTGGGTGATGTGCGTGGTCTTCTTCGTGCAGGGCACCGGTATGGCGCACATCATGCCGCCGGTCACCGTCGCCGTGATGCAGGCCCTGCCCCGCGAACGGGCCGGCTCCGGCTCGGCCATCAACAACACCTTCCGCCAGGTCGGCGGGGCGCTCGGCATCGCGGTGCTCGGCTCGGTGCTGTCCACGGTCTACCGCGGTGACATCGAGGGCCACCTCGCCGGCGTCCCGGCCGCGGCGCGGGACGTGGCGGGCGAGTCGATCGAGGCGACCCTCGGCGTCGCGGCCCGGATGGGCCCGGCGGGCAAGCCGCTCGTCGCGGCGGCGAACGACGCGTTCATCTCGGCGATGCACGTCACGGCCCTCGGCTCGGCGGCGGTGGCCCTGGTGGGCGCGGTGGTGGTGGGCCTGTTCCTGCCGGGCAGGCAGCAGGCTCCGGGTCAGGACGAGAACCGGGCCACCCCGGTGACGGAGGACGACAAGGTCGCGTCCAGCCCGTCCGCCGCCTGACGCCAGGACGCGGCAAGGGCGCACTCTCGCCCGTCCGACCTCCTCGGGCGGGTGCGGGCCTCCCAAGCCCGTCCGGCACATCCCGCACACTCAAGCCCGTCCGGCGATTGAGGACAGGACGGTGCCCGGTGCTGCCCGTGCGAGGCACGTTCCTCGTCCGGATCGCCCGGCCGCACCGAGCCCGTCCCGCACACTCAAGCCCGTCCGGCGATTGAGGACACAGCGTCACGCCGGACGAACCCGGCACCCGACCCCCGCCCCACTCCGACCCGGCGGTCGCCCCACCCCCCGCCCGTCGGCGAGAATCAGGATGAACGGCGAACAACGAGCGGCGTACGGCGCGGCGAGAGGTGACCCACGTGCAGGCGGCACAGGACCACGCACAGGACCACGCACAGGACCAGGCACAGGACCGGGCTGAAGACCCCCAGGGCCGGGACCGGGCCGAGGACCACGGCCAGGACCCCGAACCCCGCCGCGGCCGCCCCCGCAGCGCCGCCGCCGAGCGGGCGATCCTCGACGCCGTCGTGGAGCTCCTGGAGGCCGGTGAACCCCTCGCCGGCCTGTCCATCGAGCGCATCGCCCGCACCGCGGGCGTCGGCAAGGCCACCATCTACCGTCGCTGGAGCGGCAAGGAGGAGCTCTTCGTCGACGTCCTGCGCGACATCGAACCCGCCGACCCCACCGTCTCCGGCACCGAAGGCCTCGCAGACCTCCGCCTCCTGCTGGAATCCATGCGTACGCGCGGCCTGGCCCAGCGTTCCTCCGTACTCCTGCACAACGTGTTCGCGCAGATGAAGAGCCACCCCAAGTTGTGGACCGAGTACCAGTGCACGGTGATCGCGCCACGCCGTGTCGCCATGCTGGCCGCCGTGCAACGGGCCGTGGACGCGGGCGAGCTCCGCGACGACCTCGACGCGGAGCTGATGGACGACCTGTTCCTCGGCCCCATGCTCGTACGCACCGTGCACCGCCCCGACGCCCCCCTGCCCGAGGACCTCGCCGACCGCATCATCGGGATCCTGCTCCAGGGCCTCGCACCGAAACCGCAGGTCACGGCCGGGAAGTCGACGACCGCTCCTGTGTGAGCGTTCTGTCACAAGCCACCACAATCACCCTCCTGGCCGGAACCCACACCGCCACATCCGTCGTCCTGATGGCAGTACGGCCGTCGTCGACGGCAGGAATTGCGTCGCCCATCGCCTAGGGTCGTGAGGCGCGGCGATGTGTACGGCAAGGCAGTGAGGACAGCGCAATGGTGCAGGCGTACAGGGCGGACACCGAGAACGCCGGCACGGGTCCGCAGGGACCCGGGCCCCGCCTCCGGGCCCTGCGCCACAGACTGGCGACGGACCGGGGAATCTGGCGGCGCGGAATCCTCCTCGCGCTCTGCGCGGTCCTGCTGACCCTGATGATGATCTTCCACGCGGAGATCCCCAACACCATCGGCAACACGGGCAGCCTCATCGAGACGTTCCTGCCCTGGTTCGGCCTCCTCGTGCCGCTGCTCCTGGTCCTCGGCCTCGTCCGGCGTTCGGCGACCGCGCTGATCGCGGTGCTCCTGCCGGCCGTGGTCTGGCTCAACCTCTTCGGCGGCCTCCTGTTCGCCGACAAGTCGGGAACCGGCGGAGACCTCACCGTCGCCACGCACAACGTGAACGCCGGCAACCCCGACCCCGCGGGCACCGCCCAGCAGGTCGCGGGCTCCGGTGCGGACGTCGTGGCCCTGCAGGAACTGCCCGGCGGCAAGGTGGCCGCGTACGAGGAGGCCCTCGCCGCCCGCTATCCGCACCATTCGGTACAGGGCACCGTCGGCCTGTGGAGCAAGTACCCGTTGACCAACGCCCGCCCCGTCGACATCAAGCTGGGCTGGACCCGCGCGATGCGCGCCACGGTGACCACGCCGGACGGCCCGATCGCGGTGTACGTGGCCCACCTCCCGTCCGTACGGGTCAAGCTGCACGCGGGCTTCACCGCCAACCAGCGGGACAAGAGCGCCGACGCCCTGGGCGAGGCGATCGCCGACGAGCGGATCGAGCGGGTGGCCCTGCTCGGCGACCTCAACGGCACCATGAACGACCGCTCCCTGAACGCGGTCACCGCCCAGATGCGCTCCACCCAGGGCGCGGCGGGCGACGGCTTCGGCTTCAGCTGGCCGGCGTCGTTCCCGATGGCCCGCATCGACCAGATCATGGTGAGGGGCGTCGAACCCCTGTCGTCCTGGACCCTCCCGGCCACGGACAGCGACCACCTCCCGATCGCGGCCCGCGTCGAACTCTGAGCCCCGGCGGGTACCATCTCCCCATGCCCAGCCCCGAGTCCGACAGACTCCGGCCACCGGTCCGCCGGTGGCCGACCCGCAGCGCCGAAGGCCTCTGACCCCAGCGGTCGGTGAGCCTTCCCCTGTCGCGTCGTCGACCACCGCCGGATCCCGTGGCGGTGCGGGCCGACTCCCATGTCCGTGAGAACACCGGGCATTCCACCGCGTTGCCGTTCCCCGCGCCCCGGCGCGCACGGACGGGCGCGGCCCGCACCCCTGACGAACACCGCTCGTTCCTCCGACGGTTCCGTACAAGGGGTCTTCTTCTCATGCCATTCGCTGTCTACGTGCTCGGGCTGGCGGTCTTCGCCCAGGGCACCTCGGAGTTCATGCTGTCCGGTCTGCTCTCGGGCATCGCCACCGACCTCGATGTGTCACTGGCCGCCGCCGGGCTGCTGACCTCGGCCTTCGCGATCGGGATGGTGATCGGCGCACCGCTCACCGCCCTGGCGGGCCGCACCTGGCCCCGGCGCCGGGCGCTGCTGTTCTTCCTCGGTGTGTTCATCGCCTCCCATGTGGTGGGTGCGCTGACCCCCGGATACGGGGTGCTGCTGGCGACACGCGTGGCCGGGGCGCTGGCCAACGCCGGCTTCTGGGCGGTGGCCCTGGTCACCGCGCTGGCCATGGTCGAACCGCACCTGCGGGCGAGGGCCACCGCCGTGGTCGTCGGCGGGGTGACCGTCGCCTGTGTGGTGGGTGTGCCGGCCGGGGCGCTGCTCGGAGAACTGTGGGGCTGGCGCTCGGCGTTCTGGGCCGTGGCACTCGTCTCCGTACCGGCGGTCCTCGCACTGCTGTGGACGATTCCCGGCGGGCGGCCGCCCGGCGTGGCGCAGGTGAGCGCCCGCAGCGAGCTGCGGGCCCTGGGCCGCCCCCGTCTGCTGCTCACCCTGCTGGTGATGGCGCTCGTACAGGGGGCGACCTTCTGTACGTTCTCCTACCTGGAGCCGCTCGTCACCCGGGTCACCGGCCTCGGCGAGGGCTGGGTCCCCGCCGTCCTCGCCCTGTTCGGCGTGGGCTCGTTCGCCGGCGTCACCCTGGCGGGCCGGATCGCCGACGCCAGGCCCGGCGCCGTCGTGGCCGTCGGCATGGTCGCGCTCGCCGTCGGCTGGGCGGCCCTCGCGCTGACCGCAGGGAACCCGGTGGCAGCGCTCGCCCTGGTCCTCCTCCAGGGCGCGCTCGCCTTCGGTACGGGTACGGCGCTGATCACCCGGGTCTTCCACCAGGCCCCCGACGCCCCGACCCTGGCGGGCTCCTTCGCCACGGCTGCCTTCAACGTGGGCGCCGCGCTGGGCCCTTGGCTGGGCGGCCTGGCCCTCGGAGCGGGCTTCGGCTTCCGCGCACCGGTCTGGGTGAGCGCCCTGCTGATGTGCCTGGCGCTTGCGGGGGCGGGGGTGCTGTCGCCCGAGCGGTCGCGCTTCCTGTCCCGGTCGCGGCACGACTCCGGCCGTGATCTTCTTCACCGGGCCGAGGAGGGGGCCTAGTTCCTGAGCCCGGGCCTGCAGGTCGCCACACGTATCCTGACCAGCCATGCCGACGTCACCGGCAGCGGCGGAGGTGTCCGCGCGGCACCCCGCCGCAACGGCTCGTTCACCTCCGGGCATAAAAGGTCTGCGACACTTTGTTCCGGATGAATACTTAATCCGGACCGGCAACGAAGCCGACGCTCCCACCACCGTTCTGAAAGGCCCCCTCCATGCCCCTGGCCCTGCTCGCCCTCGCTGTGAGCGCCTTCGGCATCGGCACCACCGAGTTCGTGATGATGGGCCTGCTGCCCAACGTCGCGGACGATCTGGGAACGTCCGTGCCCACCGCCGGCTACCTCGTCTCGGCGTACGCGATCGGCGTCGTCCTGGGCGCCCCGCTGCTCACCGCCATCGGCTCACGGGTTCCGCGCAAGCGGATGCTCCTGCTGCTGATGGCCCTCTTCACCATCGGCAACCTCGCCTCGGCGTTCGCCCCCGACTTCGGCTGGCTGCTCGCCGGACGGCTGCTGGCCGGGCTGCCGCACGGGGCGTTCTTCGGAGTCGGAGCCGTCGTCGCCGCGCGGCTCGTCCCGGACGGGCGGCAGGCCCGCGCCGTCGCGACCATGTTCCTCGGGCTGACCGTCGCCAACATCGTCGGCGTACCGGCGGCCACCCTGCTCGGCCAGCACCTCGGCTGGCGCGCCACGTTCGTCGTCGTCTCGGTGATCGGGCTGGGCGCCATGGCCGCGCTCGCC
This sequence comes from Streptomyces sp. NBC_00683, assembly GCF_036226745.1. Classification (NCBI taxonomy): domain Bacteria; kingdom Bacillati; phylum Actinomycetota; class Actinomycetes; order Kitasatosporales; family Streptomycetaceae; genus Streptomyces; species Streptomyces sp. NBC_00683. Next base: position 6,133,554 of record NZ_CP109013.1, read on the forward strand.
CGGCTCGTACCGCAGATGCCCGTCGACTCCCACCAGGGCCTGGGACGCGAGATGAAGGCCATGGGTAACCGGCAGGTGCTGCTCGGCCTGCTCACCGCGGTCCTCGGATTCGCGGGTGTCTTCGCCGTCTACTCGTACCTCTCGGCCATGACGACCGAGGCGATGGGCTTCGGCGAGTCGTCGGTGACGCTCGTCCTGGCGCTCTTCGGCATCGGGATGACCCTGGGAGCCCTGGCAGCCGGACCACTGACCGACCGGGCGCTGCGTCCCACGCTCTACGGGTCGCTGGCCGCCCTGGCCGTCGTGCTCGTCGTCTTCCCGTTCACCGTGCACGTGCAGTGGGCTGCGCTGGTGATGGTGGTGCTGCTCGGCGGGATCGGCTTCATGACGACCACGCCGCTGCAGATGCTGGTGATGAACAAGGCCAAGGACGCCCCCACGCTCGCGTCCGCGTCCAACCACTCCGCCTTCAACCTGGCCAACGCGGGCGGCGCGTGGCTCGGCGGCGTGGCCATCGCGGCGGGCTGGGGCTGGACGTCACCGGCCCTGGTCGGCGCGGTTCTGGCGGTCGCCGGTCTCGCGGTCGCGGCCACGGCGGGTCTGCTGGACCGTACGCCGGGGGTCTCCCGTGTGGTGGCCGGCGGGACCTCGGCCCACAACAAGCAGGAAGCCGAGGTGCGCTGACCGCGCACCCCGGCCCGTGGGGGGCGCGCACACCGGACCGACCCGGTGTGCGCCCCCCACGCGCGTGGTCAGCTCGACTCGCGCCAGCGGTTCGTGATCGGCAGACGGCGGTCCTTGCCGAAGCCCTTCGGCGAGATCTTCGTGCCCGGCGGGTACTGCCGCCGCTTGTACTCCGCGGTGTCCACCATCCGCAGCGTCTTCGCCACCAGCTCCGGGTCGAAACCGGCCGCCACGATCGCTTCCATGCCCTGGTCCCGGTCGACGTACATCTCCAGGATCCGGTCCAGCACGTCGTAGTCCGGGAGCGAGTCCGTGTCCACCTGGTCCGGGCGCAGCTCGGCGCTCGGCGGCTTCGTGATGGACGCCTCCGGGATCGGCGGGATCTGCCCGCGCTCCTCGGCGGCCCGGTTGCGCCACTTCGCGAGGCGGAACACCGACGTCTTGTACACGTCCTTGATCGGCCCGTACGCGCCGACGGAGTCCCCGTACAGCGTGGAGTAACCGACCGCGAGCTCGGACTTGTTGCCCGGCGCGAGCACGATCTGGCCCTCCTGGTTGGAGACAGCCATCAGCATCGTGCCGCGCAGCCGCGACTGGAGGTTCTCCTCGGCAAGACCCGTGAGCCCCAGCGACCCCATGTACGCGTCGAACATCGGCTCGATCGGCACGGTGCGGAAGTTGAGCCCGGTACGCCGGGCCAGCTCGGCCGCGTCGCCCTTGGAGTGGTCCGAGGAGTACTTCGACGGCATCGAGATGCCGTAGACGTTCTGGGCCCCCAGCGCATCGCAGGCGATGGCCGCGACCAGCGCCGAGTCGATGCCGCCGGAGAGGCCGATCAGCACACTGCTGAATCCGTTCTTCGCGGCGTACGCGCGCAGTCCCACGACCAGGGCGGAGTACAGCTCCTCGTCGTCGTCGAGCCGCTCGGCGTAACCGCCGGCCAGTTCCGCCTCGTACGCGGGAAGGGGCTCCTCGGAGATCACCACGTGGTCGATGCGCAGTCCGTCGTTCACGACCCCGGACGGCGCCTCGGCCGCGGCGGCCGGCAGCTCCAGATCGAGGATCACGCTGCCCTCGGCGAACTGCGGGGCGCGGGCGATCACTTCGCCGTTCCTGTCGACGACGATCGAGTCGCCGTCGAAGACCAGCTCGTCCTGGCCGCCGATCATCGCCAGGTACGCGGTCGTGCAGCCGGCCTCCTGGGCACGCTTGCGGACCAGTTCGAGCCGGGTGTCGTCCTTGTCGCGCTCGTACGGCGAGGCGTTGACCGACAGCAGCAGCCCCGCCCCGGCGGCGCGGGCGGCCGGCACACGGCCGCCGTCCTGCCAGAGGTCCTCGCAGATCGCGAGCGCCACATCGATGCCGTGGACGCGCACGACGGGCATCGAGTCGCCCGGCACGAAGTACCGGAACTCGTCGAACACGCCGTAGTTGGGCAGGTGGTGCTTGGCGAAGTTCAGCGCGACCCGGCCGCGGTGCAGCACGGCCGCGGCGTTGCGCGGGGAGCCTGCGGGCTGCCCGTAGCGCGGTGCGGCGTGCTCGGAGCGGTCGAGGTATCCGACGACGACCGGAAGCTCGCCGAAGCCCTCCGAGTCGAGACGGGCGGCGAGGGCGCGCAGCGCCTCCCGCGAGGCCTCGACGAAGGACGACCGCAGGGCCAGGTCCTCGACGGGGTATCCGGTCAGCACCATCTCGGGGAACGCCACGAGGTGGGCGCCCTGCTCGGCGGCGTGCCGGGTCCAGTGGACGATCGACTCGCTGTTGCCGGCAAGATCACCGACGGTCGCGTCGATCTGATTCAGTGCGAGACGTAGTTGAGGCACGCCGCCCAGTGTAATCGTCTCTCTGACGCGATGTCCTTGAGGGCGGCCAAGAACCGCGACGCCCCGGAACCCGACAACCCGGTGCCTGACGGCCCGACGGCCCTCGGAGGGAGGGACGCCGGGCCGGGACGCTCCGCCCCGCGGCCACCCGGTGACGGGCGGACGGAGGGCGGGGGACAGGGTCCGACGGGGGACAGGGCGACCGGTCAGGAACCGGAGTAGACCTGCTCCGCCCAGCCGGCGACCTGCTCGTCCGAGAGGTGCCGCGCCAGGTCCGCCTCGCTGATCATGCCGATGAGCTTCTTGTTCTCGATCACCGGCAGTCGGCGGATCCGGTGGCTCTGCATCTCCTCGAGCACCGCGTCGACGTCGGCGGTCGCCTCGATCCAGCGCGGTGTGCCGTCGCAGAGGTCGCCCGCCGTCAGCTTCGACGGATCGTGCCCCGACGCCACGCACTTGATCACGATGTCGCGGTCGGTGATGATGCCGACCATCCTGTCCTGATCACCATGGGCGGACACGGGCAGGGCGCCCACCTTGTGGTCGCGCATCATCTGCGCGGCACGGTCGAGCGTCTCGTGTGCCGGGATCCAGTGGGCCCCGGTGTGCATGATGTCCTTGGCAGTGGTCATGGGGATTCCTCCTGCGTGCCGGTGGGCACGGCCGTACGGCCCGAGCGAACCCATCGTCATGGGCCCGTTCGGAGTACGCGAGCGCTGTCACCCATTCGGGTGCACGCCAAGGGCCCCGGACCACTCAGGGACGGGGTGCCGCACCCCGTGCCGCGAGCATGTCCGCCATCAGGTCGAGCTCGGACCGCTGGGCCTCGACCATGCCCTGGGCGAGGCGCTTCTCCACCGGCACCGTGCACTGCTCCGCGCAGCCGCGCGCCATGTCGACGCCGCCCTTGTGGTGGTCGGTCATCAGCTGCAGGAAGAGGATCTCGGCCTGCTCGCCACGGGCCGCCCGGAGCCCGTCGAGCTCCGTCCTGGTGGCCATGCCCGGCATGAGGGCCCCGTCGTGGGCCTTGAATCCGGCCTCCGAGCCCTCCGCGTGGTGCATGGAGTGCTGCCGGTGGCCGGACATCCACGCCATCGGCTCCTGCCCGGCGGGAGCCGTCTTCGGCAGCTCCCACAGGTCCAGCCAGCCGAGCAGCATGCCGCGCTGGTTGGCCTGCGTGTTGGCGATGTCGTACGCGAGGCGTCGTACCTCCTCGTCCCGCGTACCGTCGCGCACGATGAACGACATCTCCACCGCCTGCTGATGGTGCACGGCCATGTCGCGCGCGAAGCCCGCGTCCGCCGACTCCGCCGAGGGGGTGCGGGGGGCCGGGGCCGTCCCGTCGTCCCGGGCGGCGGCGACCGTCGCCGCCCCGGCGAACAGCAGGGCAACCGTCACAGCGGAACCGGCCACCCACCGCGTACGGCGCGTGCCTGCCGAGCTCACCCGTCGATCCCGCCCGTGCAGGGCGCCCCCGGCTCGGGCGTCTGCTTGCCCTGGACGTACTTCGCGAAGAACTGCGCGACCCGCCGGTCGTCCGCGCCGTCCACCGTGACCTGCTTGCCCCAGGCGCTCAGCATGATCGGACCGGCCTGGCCCTCGTACGGGCTCATCAGCGAGAACGGGGTGCTCCCGACGCGGGACGCAAGCTTCTTCACATCGGCGTCGGCCGCCTTGTCGTTGTACGTCACCCACACCGCGCCGTGCTCCAGGGCGTGCACGGCGTTGACGTTCGGGACGGCTTTTTCGTATACGACGCCGTCGCAGTTCAGCCAGGCCGGATTGTGGTCACCGCCGACGGGCGGCTCCATGGGGTACGCCACCTCGGTCGTGACGTGGTTGCGGGTCAGCTTCTTCGCGTCCCAGGACTTCTCGCCCGCGACCGGCTCGGCCGCCAGCTTCTCCTTCTCCTGCTCGGTCTGCTTGGCGTCCTGGGCCAGGCTCTCCGCGTTCCGGTCGTTCGCCTCCGACCTCTCCAGCAGCATGTACGTGCCGAAACCGAGCAGACCGGCGACCACGACGGCGCTCAGGCCTATGGCTACGACACGGTTGCGGCGATCGCGCGCACGGTCGGCCTTGCGCATCTGCTCTATGCGGGTCCTGCGGTCGAAGCTCATGTCGTCGGGTCCTTCTGCCAAGGGGAGGGAGGGACGGAACGGGCCGGAAAAACGGGTGCGCACGGGGCTGTAGGGAGCCCTCCACGCCCCTTGCACACCATGGCCGCCGATCGTAGTGGGTGGCCGAGTGCTCTCTCTCACACCGTGTGCGTAATCTGGGTGAAATCCCGGGTCGTGATACTGGAGTGTCTCCCCTACCCCGGGCGGTGGTGCACGGACCGTCTGAACTGCAAGGATGTGGCTATGGACAAGCAGCAGGAATTCGTCCTCAGGACGCTTGAGGAGCGAGACATCCGCTTCGTACGGCTGTGGTTCACCGATGTACTCGGTTACCTCAAGTCCGTCGCCGTCGCCCCCGCCGAGCTGGAGCAGGCCTTCGACGAGGGTATCGGCTTCGACGGCTCGGCCATCGAGGGCTTCGCCCGTGTATACGAATCGGACATGATCGCCAAGCCGGACCCGGCGACGTTCCAGATCCTGCCGTGGCGCGCGGAGGCACCGGGGACTGCGCGGATGTTCTGCGACATCCTGATGCCGGACGGCTCGCCCTCCTTCGCGGACCCGCGCTACGTGCTGAAGCGCATCCTCGCCAAGACCTCCGACCTGGGCTTCACCTTCTACACCCACCCGGAGATCGAGTTCTTCCTGCTGAAGAACAAGCCGGTCGACGGCAGCCGCCCGACCCCCGCCGACAGCTCCGGCTACTTCGACCACACCCCGCAGAACGTCGGCATGGACTTCCGCCGCCAGGCGATCACCATGCTCGAATCGATGGGCATCTCGGTCGAGTTCAGCCACCACGAGGGCGCCCCCGGCCAGCAGGAGATCGACCTGCGGTACGCGGACGCGCTCTCCACCGCCGACAACATCATGACCTTCCGCCTGGTCATGAAGCAGGTCGCGCTGGAGCAGGGCGTGCAGGCGACCTTCATGCCGAAGCCGTTCTCTGAGTACCCGGGCTCGGGCATGCACACCCACCTCTCCCTCTTCGAGGGCGACCGCAACGCGTTCTACGAGTCGGGTGCCGAGTACCAGCTCTCCAAGGTCGGCCGCTCCTTCATCGCGGGCCTGCTCAAGCACGCCGCGGAGATCTCCGCCGTGACGAACCAGTGGGTCAACTCCTACAAGCGCATCTGGGGCGGCTCCACCCGCGCCGCGGGAGCGGGCGGCGAGGCGCCCTCGTACATCTGCTGGGGCCACAACAACCGCTCCGCGCTGATCCGCGTCCCGATGTACAAGCCCGGCAAGACCGGATCGGCCCGCGTCGAGGTCCGCTCCATCGACTCCGGCGCCAACCCCTACCTGACGTACGCGGTGCTGCTCGCCGCGGGCCTCAAGGGGATCGAGGAGGGCTACGAACTCCCGGCCGGCGCCGACGACGACGTCTGGGCACTCTCCGACGCCGAGCGCCGCGCGATGGGCATCGAGCCGCTCCCGCAGAACCTGGGCGAGGCGATCGCGCTGATGGAGAAGAGCGAGCTGGTCGCGGAGACGCTGGGCGAGCACGTCTTCGACTTCTTCCTGCGCAACAAGAAGCAGGAGTGGGAGGAGTACCGCAGCGAGGTCACGGCCTTCGAGCTGAAGGCGCTCCTGCCGGTGCTGTAGGGGCAGTTCAGCCCTGTTCCGGTGAACGCACGCTTCGGGCCGACGGTTTCGTACCGTCGGCCCGAAGCCGTTTCGGACGTGCTGGGCCGTCTGTGGGCCGTCCGGCGTTCCCGGCGGACGGCGAACGCCGGCCCGGTCGTACGGACCGGCAGTCAGGTACGAGGCGTCAGCGAAGCTCGTACTCGACCGCCTCACGGATCTCGTCAGGCAGGCCGTCGTACGCGGCGAGCCGGGCGAGGGCGGCGCGGCTCTCGGGCACGGACTTGGTGCAGCTGAGCGCGCCCACTGCCTTTTCGGCGGCCAGGCCGCGCTGGACGTAGAGCTCGGCGAGGTCCATGAGCCACGGTGTGAGGGCGGCCTCGTCGTCGACCATGAGGCCGCACCAGTACAGCGTCTGCTCGGCGATCCAGGCGGTGATGCGGCGGGTCCAGATCTCCTGGAAGCCGGCCGTGGCGAGCCCGCGACGGGCGCACTCGGCCTCGGCCCCGGCCATGCGTTCGGCCGTCACGTGCCGGGCGTAGGGCATGCGCTCGCGCAGGACGGCACGGATCTCGGTCCACTCGGGGTACGCGTCGTCGCCGGAGTCGTGGAGGACCGTCTCCTGGGGCGGCTCCGGCCCGTCGAGCGGCTCGGGGGGCAGGCAGGCCTCCAGCACGGCCCGTGCGTAGGCGAGGGTTTCCTCGTCCTCCTTCTCCGTGGTCCAGATGAAGCCGTTGCCCCACGGGTACGGGTAGGCCTGCAGCACCCCCGGCAGCAGCGGGGTTTCGTCGGTGGCGGTCACGAGACTCCCAGGTAATCCATCGCGCTCTTGGGGTCGTTCATCTTGCCGGAGTCCAGCGCCGCCCGCTTGTCGGCGTCGCTCTTGGCGTTCCACGCGTTGTCCATGGCCTTGATCTGCTGCGGCGTGAAGTCCTGGCCGGCGATACGGACGTCGAGCCCGTTCTCGGCGAAGGTCTGCGCCGGAGTGCCTCCGGGCGTGACGTTGTTCTTCTTGTCCGTCTGGTAGCCGTCGAAGATCTTGTGCCAGTCCTTCTTCTGCTCGATCTCGTAGCGGGCGGCCCTCGGCGGGGTGGCGCCGTCCTCCTTGGCCCAGTCCGCGAGGCGCTTCGCCTGGGCCGGGACGGTGTACTTGGTGGCGGCGTTGGCGGTGTTCTTCACCTCGACGGCGTGGATGTTGCCGTCCTTCCCCTTGTAGAGGACGTCGACGTCGTCCACAGCACTGACATCGACCGTGGTGCCGTCGCCCATGTCGACGGTCTGGCGGCCCTTCTTGCCGCCGACCGCGCCGTAGACCTTGGTGCCCTCGGCGGCCTCGGATGCCGCGCGCCGGGCGGCGCGGACCTCGGCCATCGACTCGGCCAGCTTGTGCCGGTCGCCGGCCTTGAGTACCTCGGACGCCAACGAGCCCCGGGTCTGGGTGTCGATGGACGGGTCCTTGAGCATGTCGTCGAGGTCCTTCAGCGCGGCTGCCAACTCCTCCTTGCTGTACTCGCCCCTGCTGTAGTCGGGATCGTCCTTGGCCTTCGCGACCAGGTTGTCGATGCCCTTCTCGTTGAGGTTGAGGCGCTCCGACTTGGGCGTCTTGCTCTTGTCGCGGGCATCGAGGATCGTCTGCTTGACCTTGTCGGCCACATCGCCGAGCTCGGCCCCGTCGGCCACCCTGTCCGCCTCGTCCGCCTGCTCCTGAGCCTCGCGGGCGTCGTCCGCCTCGGCACCCTTGCAGGGTTCGGAGCCGCCCTCCGCGACGAAGCCCACCGGAACGGCTGCGGGGGCGGCCGCGAGGACGACGGTGCCGCTGCCGGGCCCGCCGAGGGGGCGTGGGACGCCTCCGCCGTACGGGACGAGGCGCGCGCCACCCAGAGCGGCGAGTTTGCACTCGCCCGCTTCCTCGACCTTCTTCTTCGCGTCGTCGGCGACGTCCTGGGCTTCGTCCGCAGCGTCCCGGGCGCCCTTGGTGTCACCGGCGCCCACGGCCTTGCGGGCGCGGCCCGCCGCGTCCTTGGCCTTGTCCACGGCCTCGGTGACGGCTCCGGCGATCTTGCCGAGGCGGCCGAGCTTGCCGAGTTTGGCGGCGGCCTTGACCTCGCCGTAGCCGGGAATGAACAGCGAGCCGACGTTCCATATGACGTTGCTGACCGCCTGGGTCTCCTCGCCGCGGTTCCAACTGTCGCGTACGTCATCGCCGACGAACATGTCGTCCAGCGGCTTCAGGACGACGTCGACGCCGCTTCCGCCCCAGTCGGTCAGCGCATCCCAGTAGTCGCCCCTGTCCCACTTGTCGCCGGCTTCCTGGGTGCCCTCGTGCCAGGGGTCATCGAGCGTCTTGCCGTAGTCCCAAAGGCCGGTGACGCTGTCGATCGGATGAATGATCGTGTCCCAGGTGTCGGTGACATCGCCCCACAGGCCGTCCACGACGATGCCCTCGCCGACCTGGCCGAGCTGGTCCAGGGTGCAGCCCCAGAAGCCGGAGCATTCCTTCTTCTTGTCGCCGCCGTCGCCGTCGTCGTCCTGCGACGCTCCGTCGTCCCCGATCGGCTCGTACGGGTCGGTCGGGTCGCCGCCCTCGTCGTCCTCGGTGCCGGGCGGGCCGCCGGTGGTGCCGCCTGTGTCATCAGTGGTGGTGCCGCCCGTGTCGCCGCCGGTACTGCCGGCCGGGCCGCCGGTACTGCCACCCGTGTCGCCGGTGGTGCCGCCCGTGCTGCCGGTGGTGCCGCCCGTGTCACCGCCGGTCACGCCTCCGTCGGTGGAACCGTCCGCGCCGTCGCCCGTTTCGTCGCCCGCCTGGGTCGTGTCGCCGCCACCGTTGTCGGCCGGGCAGGACTGGCCCACCACGGAGCAGATGGCCTCCTTCAGCCGGGCGGACATCTCTCCGCCGACGCCGCTCAGTATCAGCGCGATGATGATGGCGACCACCATCACGACCAGGCCCGTGTACTCCACCGCGGACTGACCGCGGTCCCGGCGCCAGGTGATCATGTGGGGGAGGGAGAACGGCGGCCGCTCCTCCCGTTCGGACGACGCCGAACGGAACCACTCCCGCGAGTCCTTGGTGCACAGGAAGACCAGGATCACGACGGGCAGCAGGAGTTGGGTGAGGCCCTGGAGCGAGCCGTCCCGCAGGTTGGCCAGGCCGCCGGATATCAGCCAGGCCTGTACGGCGATCAGCCCCCAGCGGACCCCGTTGCCGCCCGTCCACGCCCGGCGTGCGAGCACCCACCCGGTGACACCGGGCGCCGCCGCGTACAGCAGCATGCCGAACAACAGCCCGCCCAGCGCGTCCACCTGGGCGGCGGAGAGCAGCAGGCCGAAGCCACCCACGACCGTCGCCCCGAACAGCACGTACACGAGCCAGCGCGCGACCACCAGTTGCTGCGGCATCGCGCGTCGCGCGACCCCGCCCGCCCCTGCGACATCAGCATGAAAAGACATACTCGTCCACCCCCCAGCGGCGAGAGTAGGTCACCAGAACGATTTCCAGGTGGGCCCTCGGGCCCAAATTGGGGCCCAACTACCTTTCCGCGGAACGTCTTCGGCCAAGGGCTCGAGTGTCGGAGGGAGGCGCTGCCTTCCGCTGCCCGGAGAAGGGGCTACTTCTGGGGTCACTCGGGCGACTGATCCGCAGGGCCACCGGGCCCGGGCCGGCATCGGCCGCTGAACGTACGCTTCGGGCCGACGGTTCAGTACCGTCGGCCCGAATTCGTTCACCGACTCAGCATCGACGGATCAGCACAGGCAGGGATTCGTGTCCCAGCCCAGGCCCAGCACGTCCCCGTCCCGCAGCGCGCCGGAGTAGGCCTGTACCTCGTCCACGTCGCCGCGGAGGTACTCGCCCCAGCCGTCACCGGCTTTGGCCCGGCCGATCTGGAGGGCACCGGTGCTGTGCCAGCCGTCAGGGAGGCTCGCGGTCGCCCCGGCATTGGTGTAGCCGTCGAGGTAGAGCTTGATCGTGTCGGTCCCGTCGTCGTAGACCACGGCGAGACGATGGCCCTGGCCCTCGCCGCCGTCCGCGCCCTCGATCTGGGACACCACCTTCTCCGGGGATCCGACCTCGTCCCTCTCCGGCATCACCAGTTGCCAGGTGAACGTGGACGGCACATAGCGCACCTTGAACGCGTCGGTGTGCTCGCCGGCCTGCGAGAGCACGGTCATCGGCCGGACCGGCTCGGAGTCCGCGAGGCGTACGACGACGCCGAGGGTGAAGGTGTCCCCGGTGTCCACGATCGGCCCGTCGGACGCGGCATACCCGGTCTCGCCGTCCAGGCTCAGATGCCCGTCGCCGACGAGCGGCGGCGGCACGTACGTGCAGTCGGGGTCGAGGTCCGGGATGCAGGAATTGTCGGAGCTCCGGTAGATGGAAGCTCCCGTGCCGAGCCGCAGCGGCACGCCACCCGACTGCTCGGGGCTCGCGCCGTCCACCACGCTGTCCACCGACCAGTGGCCGAGCAGCGTCGGCTTGCGCCGTGCCAGTTCGGCCACCTCGTCCGGTACCACGACCCGGTCGTGGACCTGCACGTCACCGATGTCTCCGTGCCACCTGTCGCGATAGCCGGTAGCCCCACGGGAGCGTCCGATCTGGAACGCTCCGGCCGTCTCGGGGGGAGTCGCCTCTGCCGCGGTGCCCACCTCATGGCCGTTGACGTACAACTTCGCGCGACCCGTCTCCGCGTCGTACAGCCCCAGCAGATGGGCCCACTCTCCGGCCTCGGGCGCGCCACCTGACACCCGCGTGCCCGCGATCGCGAAGGACCAGACAGGGCCGGGGTCCTGGCTGCGCAGCCCAAGGCTGAAGCCGGGCTTCCCGTCCGCGTCCTGGCTGGCGACGGCCATGTTCCGACCGGTTTCGGCGGGCCGCACCCAGGCGTTGACGGCGAAGGTCCTGCGGATGTCGACGGCCGGGGCGTCCGTGGTGAGGAAGCCGTGGCCGCTGCCGTCGAGGCTGACCGTGGAGGAGGCTCCGGTGCCCGCGGGCGCCGGGCCGCCGAAGGTCACGCCGGTACCGGCGCGGGCGACGGTCCCCGTCACGGCAGAGGCCGAGCGGGAGCCTGCCGGGTCGTCCAGCTTCCAGCGGGCGACAGGGGCACGCCCGGACTGCACGTTGAAGTCGTACTGCGACTGTCCGCTGCTTCGGCCCGACCGGTCGATCGCACGGATCGTCAGCGACTTGTAGCTTGCGGTGAGCGGCAGGTACAAAAGGGTCACAGCTGCGCCCGGCCGCTCGGCGGAGACGGTCCCGTACGGGCCACCTTGGAAGCCGTACGCGTACGACACCACATCCTCGGAGGGCGAGTCCACGGTGAAGTGGCCGTACACGCCCACCCCGTCCACCCGGAACACGTCCTCGGGCTGGGGGTATTCGGGGGAGCTGATCGTCGCCTTCTCCGGGTTCGCGTCGTCGTACACGAACGTGCAGACCGAGCCGTCGCCCTCATCGCTCCACGCGGAGGTCGCCTCGCCGTCGTTCGCGCGGACGTGCCACGACACGACCGTGTTCGCCGGGATGTCGTCCGGCATCCTCCAATACTGGCGCGACCCCGACGTCAAGGTGATGGTGGTGTAGGTACGACGCTCCTCCAGTCCCGCAGAGTCCGTCCACCAGGCTTCGAACTCGCCCTTGATCGGGCTGGCTTCGGAGGGCTGGTTGTCCTCTTCCGGGTCGTACAGCATGGCGCTGAGCCTGGGAGGCCCCGGGACGTACGGCATGTCGTCGCCGGTCGCGCAGGCCTTGCCCTCCGACTGGAGGTCCTGGACGAGCGGCTGCTTCGGCGGCAGGTTGTCCACTGCGTACGCCGTACCGCCGGACGTGGCCAGCAACGCCGCCACGCAGCTCCCCACGACCATCCGTCTGCGTCTTCGCGTCCTTCCGAACCTGGTCAAGAGTCCCTCCCCTGTGAGTGCTCGAGGCTCGTGGACGACACGAGCCGCACGAAGCTAAACAGAGATCACTGACAACGCCGAGCGGGTTTTGCGGCCAGGACGAGCCCGCCTGCCCGGCCGACGGGGATCTTTCGCCGAAAGGTCACTTCTCCTGCATCCAGGCGACCGTGGTCCGTGTCTCGCGGATCCGCCAGCCCGCCTGCGTCCGCACCGCGGTGCAGGCAAGCCGCAGGCCGCTCGTCAGGTGGGGTGCCTGGCCGTCGCGGTAGAAGTACACGAGCGAGTTCGCCGAGGCGGCCGCCCGGTCGCCGTTCACGTCCACCAGCAGGTCGGTCGTCAGGTGCTGGGTGTGCTCCCCGTCGACCTCCGCCCGGCGCATGAAGCCGACGAGTTCGTCGAGGCCGTGGATCTCGCCCGAGCGCGGCGAGTGCCCCACGACATCGTCGGTGAAGACGGTGCCCGCGTCCTCCCACCGCTTCTCGTCGAGCAGGCACGCGAAGCGGGTGAACAGGTCGGCGATCTCGATGCGGTCGGCGACCGGAGTGTGCGTGGACATGGTTCCCCATTTCGTTGGCGTATCCAACATTGGCGTCGCCAACTATACAGAGAGATTCGTTGGCTGCGCCAACGATGTAGGGTGACTGTCGTGGAAGAGACCCCCGCGGCCCCCGCGCACCTGACCGCGAAGCCGAGCTGGCTGCTCACCCAGGTGGCAGTGCATGCCCACCGGTTGGCGTCCGAGGGTTTCGGCGAGGTGGGCGCGCGCGGGTACCACTACCGGATCCTGGCGGCGCTGGAGGAGTTCGGGGTGGCCAGCCAGGCCGAACTCGGCCGTCGGTGCAGCATGGACCGCAGTGACGTCGTGGCGGCGATCAACGAACTGGCCGAGCAGGGCTGCGTCGAGCGGACCCCGGATCCGGACGACCGGAGGCGGAACAGGGTGACCCTCACCGCGGCGGGTCGTCAGCAGCTGCGACGCATGGACCGAGCCCTCGACAGGGTGCAGGACGACCTGCTGGAGCCGCTTTCGGCCGAGGACAGGCAGACTCTGGCCCACCTGCTCACCCGGCTGCTCGCGCACCACCAACGACCCTAGGCCCGGGCAGCGGTTCCGGGCCGACGGTTCCGTACCGTCGGCCCGGAGCCGTCTCAGGCGCAGGTGAGGTTGCCGGGTGGGGTGGTGGGGCTGCCGGTGGCGGTGAAGCCGAACGTGGTCGTGCCGTCGGGGGCCGTGGCGCCCGCCCACGGGGCGTTCCGTACCGTGATGGGCCCGCTGGTTCCGGTGTTCACGCCGTTCCAGAGGTTGCTGATCGACTGGCCGGCGGCCAACGTCATCCCGACCGTCCATCCGGTCAGCGCGGTGTTGCTGCTGTTGTTCCGGATCGACACCTCGCCCTGGAAGCCGCCGGACCAGCTCTGGACGGTCCGGTAGCCGGCGGTGCACGTGGCGTCCGAGCCGTCGTCCGGGCCGCCGCCGTCGTCCGGGTCTCCGACCCCGGTCAGGACCGGGGTCTGCCAGTCCTTCCAGGCCGACAGATCACCGGACTTGCGCGGCGAGACCCTGAACACGCCCGGTGCGGTACCCGTGTTCAGCAGGAACTTGCTGATGCTCTGCTGGAGCGGTCCCTTCCACTCGGACCTGGCCGCGCAGTGGGTGCCGTCCTGCACGTCCGACCAGTAGCTGATGTTGGACCCTGCGCCGAGGGCCTTGTAGACCTCCGCCCCGCCCAGGGCCGCCACGCTGCCCGACCTGGCGCTCAGCCAGTCGACGTGCGGGTTCTCCATGAGGAACAGGCCTCGCGGTGCGACCATGCCCACGATCTCGTGGGTGTCCACCGGCAGGGTGGCCGGGTTGCCGGTGAAGGAGCCGAACGCGTCGCCCAGCCACGGCTGCTCCGAGTAGGCGCTGCTCAGAGGCTGTCCGCCGCTCTCCCCGGGAATCCCGCGGAAGACCGGGGCGCCACCGGAACCCGACTCGATCGGCATGGTCAGATCGATGCGCTGGTCGAACGCGCCGGCGACGAAGGCGCCCTTGCCGAACCGCGAGCAGCCCGTGACGCCGGTCGCGTCGGCCTTGAGCAGGCTGCCGCCCGACTGCTCGATGACGTCGATGATGCGGCTCACGCCCCAGGACCAGGCCATCAGCAGCCCTGTGCCGCTCGACGATCCGTAGACGCTGTAGAACGCGCCCTGTTTGTTGTTCCGCGGCGTTCCTTCACGCCCCACCGTGTACGGGTCGAAATTGACGACCGCCGCACCCGAGGCCTTGATGGTGGCCGTGTCCGCACCCAGCCCGCCCAGGACGACGACGGCCGGGAAGGGGCCGGAACCGCTCGGCAGTTCGACCTTCGCCGTGAAGCCCGCGCTCTTGCCCTGGTCGGTCACGTTCACCGTGATGCCGGTCGACGAGACCGTTCCCGTGACACCGGCCGGCTTGGCCGGCTTCTGGCCGTAGACCGACCTCTCCGCCTGCTCCCTGATCTCCGCGCGGCGGCAACGCCATTCGGACGTGGTGGAGATGCGCGTCCCGTCCAGCTTCCTGAAGGGGTCGGGGAGCTTCGGGTCGGCCGGCGAAGCACCGGGGTCGGGTACGGCGCAGTCGGCCCCGTCGTCCTCGACAGCGGGACCGGCCTGGACCGCGGCGGCCTGCCTGTCCGTGGCGCTCGCCTGCGGGGTGAGGGAAGCGGTCGCCAGGCTCGCGACCGTCACCAGCGCGGCTGTGGCTGCCAGCGCCCTCGATCTGTACCGGTACCGAAGGGAAAAGCGCATGGGGGACCTCCAGATGGCGGGTGCGGGGTGTGGATCCGGCCTGGCGGGGGACCGCCGTGAGTGCGGTGACCGGGAATACGGCGTGAGGACTCCCGGTGCCGGGCGGGCCGGCCGGATACAGGCAGTGGGTGTGGGAGCGCTCCCGAGCTTAGGGAGGGGGGCAGGGCGTGACAACGGGTGGACATGGGGCACCTGAGGTTGGCCGTTCTCGAACGCCCCTGGGCGCGTACCGCGTTCGCCAAAGCGGAATGTAAGGGTGAAAGGCGGTCATGTGAGCCGCTGTCAGGGGCTCGTGGCAACAGGAGCTTTCGGCCACTTTCGTAATCACGAGCGAAACATTCGGAGAGGGTTCGCCAAGCCGGGTGATCGTTCCGTTACCCCGCGGAGGGCAACCGCTCGGGCGGTTTCACGGTCGAACCGATGTGATCAGAAGACCTCTCCTTCCGCTGTGCGCCGCCGCCCTCTCGGCAACTCTGCTGTTGACCGCCTGTGCCGGTGGCTCCGCGGACGACAAGCCCGCCCACCCGGTATTCGGCGCGCCGGTCGAGCAGCAGCCCCGCCAGGCGCTGTTGGCGACCCAGGCAGCGCGTACCGCGAGCTTCACCCAGACCCTCACCTTCAGCTCTCCGTCGGGTGACACGGTGCAGAAGGCCTCGGGGCGGCTCGACTTCGCGGGCGGCCGGGCCGTCGGCTCGATCGACTGGGCTCTCGCGGAGGACCTGCCGGACGAGGCCAAGGACGCGCTGCTGGGCGTCCGGCTGGGGGAGGGCCGATCTCCCGCGCGTACCCGGGTGGCGGTCGAGCCGGACACCATCCGGCTGAGTGCGGGCGAGGCCGGCTACTGGCTGCGCTACGAAGGGCCCTCGGAGGCGTTCGGCACCGGCGCCGCGATCGATGCCCTGCGGGGAGCCGAGTCCGCGTTCGGCGGCACGCTCCTGGAGATCCTGAGCGGAGCCCAGGAGGTCAAGGATTCGCCGGCGGCCAAGAAGGGCGGCCGCACCTACCTGGCCAAGCTCACCGCGTTCAACGCCCTGCGCCTGTTCCCCAAGGACCTGGGTTCCGAACTCACCGCTGACATCGATCCGAACGGTACGGAGACGCCCGTGTCGCTCAGCATGTCCACGGACGCCAAGGGGCGCGTCACACGGGCGGAGGCGGACTTCTCGGCCCTGCTCGGCAAGAAGGACAGCGCCCTGGACGAGGTGACCGGCCTGCGCGCCGTTCTGCAGGTGAGCGGTTTCGGGAAGTCCGTGCCGGTCATGCCGGCAGCCTCGGAGCGGACGCTCGACGCCAAGGGGGCCGTCACAACGGTCGGTGACGTGAAGAAGGGCGGTTGCGCCGATCTCACCACGGGCACCCGCACCCTCGACATGGTGGTGTCCGTCCCCTGCGCGCAGCCCCACGACGCCCGCGTCTTCGCCCACGCACGGTTCGACGCCGCGTACCCGGGCGACAAGAAGGCGAAGCGGATGGCCGGCGACGCCTGCCGGAAGGCGTACAGGTCGGCGCCCACGGCCTGGACCCGGGAGGGAACCGAGAAGGACCACTTCTGGTACACCTGGCCCGGTGAGGCCAGGTGGGGCGTGGGTGCCGATCCGGTGGTCACGTGCTACGTGGTGACGCGATGACACCCACCGCCGGCGCCTCCGTCGACGTCTTCCACCGGGCCTACGGGCACACGCCCGGAACCCGCCGGTTCCGGGAGCAGAGCGTGTGGTGAACCGCCCGGCTCGGGTAAGGTGATCCGTCCCGAGACCGGGACCGACCCAGGAGGTGAGACCCATTACCGCTTCAGCAGGCTGGGTGCTCACCACTCGCAGTCGCGTGCCCGACACGACATGAGCGATCGCGGAGCGCCCATCGGTTTTTCCCGAAAGGCTCCTCCGCATGCAGGAATTCGCTTCACCGCACTCCGTCTCGTCGATCGTCACCACGCTCCGTGCCGCCGGCTGTGTCTTCGCCGAGGACGAGACCGAACTCCTCCTCTCCACGGCCGCCGGTCCGGCGGAACTCGCGGCCATGGTCGAACGCCGCGTTGCCGGTCTGCCGCTTGAACACGTGCTCGGCTGGGCCGAGTTCTGCGGGCTGCGGGTGGCCGTGGACCCCGGGGTCTTCGTGCCCCGTCGCCGTACCGAATTCCTTGTCCGCCAGGCCGTGGCTCTCGCCGGGCGGAAGCCGGCCGTCGTCGTCGACCTCTGCTGCGGTTCCGGGGCGCTGGGTACGGCGCTGGCGGCGGCGCTGACCGACGTCGAACTGCACGCCACGGATGTCGAACCCGCCGCCGTGCGGTGCGCGCGCCGCAATGTCGGTGAGCTCGGACAGGTCTATGAGGGCGACCTCTTCGAGCCGCTGCCCGGCTCGCTGCGCGGGCGCGTCGACGTTCTGCTCGCCAACGTGCCGTACGTGCCGACCGACGACGTCGAACTGCTGCCGCCCGAGGCGCGTATCCACGAGCCGCGCGTGGCGCTCGACGGTGGCGGGGACGGCCTCGACGTCATGCGGCGGGTTGCCGCCGCGGCGCCGGACTGGCTGGCACCCGGCGGGGCCCTCCTCGTCGAGACGAGTGAGCGCCAGGCGGCGCGTGCCGCGGAGACGGTGGGCGCCAGCGGGCTGAGCGCGCGGGTGGTCGTCTCGGAGGAGCTGTACGCCACGGTGGTGATCGGGACCCGCCCCGTGTAGCCGTCGCCGGGGGCCGTGACCGGCGCCCGCCCCGCGCACTCCCGGTACGTCGGGGCGGGGCGCCGGGCGGGAGTCAGGCGAAGCGCCAGCGGGTCTGGCCGTACGGGTCGCCCTTGGCGAAGCCGAAGGCCGTGCGGGGGGCCACCGCGAAGACCTCCGCACGGCCGCCGGCGCCGTTGGAGAACATGCCGTCGGTGACACCGAAGTGCCAGTCGCTGCCGTACTTCGTCTCCCAGGCCTCGGCCAGCGCGATCAGGCGCTTCTCGTCCGTCACCCGGGCGGCCCGGCCCTCGACCACCACGTCGAAGCCCTCGTCGAGCGTGTTGGCGCCGGTGGTCAGGACCACCTCCGGGTTGGCGGCCAGATTCTGTGCCTTGCGCTCCGTTGCGCCCGTGCAGAAGTGCAGGGCGCCGTCCGACCAGACCCCGATCAGCGGGGTGACGTGAGGGCGGCCGTCCGGGCGGACCGTCGAGAGCCAGTACAGCTCGGCGTCCGTCAGGAGGGCGACCGCTTCGGGCCATGGGCGGGCGGTGGCGTTCTCGCCGCTGTACCGGGAGTCCAGGGCGGTGTCCGGGGTGGCGTTCTCGTCCGGCATGACGGGCCTCCTGAGAGCCTTCGGCGTGATCGTTCCGTTCATCGTGCCTGCGAAGTACGGACTCCGCTCCCACTCCGAATTCATCGGTGCACAGCTAGGCTCGGAGAGCGGACACGTGTGGGTCCGCGGGCAGGAGAACACGGGATGACGACGGTGCCTGGGCGCAGGAGCAGCAACTTCACCCGACTGCTGCGGCACGGTTTTACCGATCCGTCCGCAGCCGAACGGCTCCTCGAACTGCCCGAGCTCTCCTCCGTACGGTCCGATCCCGTCCTCTTCGACGCGCTCGGTGCCACGGCCGACCCGGATCTTGCCCTGCACAGCCTCGTCCGGCTCGTCGAGGCGGAGGAGGCAGACGAACGGCAGGTCCTGCTGGACACCCTCGTCACCGCCAAGCCGCTGCGGGACCGGCTCCTCGGCGTTCTCGGCGCCTCCGAGGCCCTCGGGGACCACCTGGCGCGGTACCCCCGCGACTGGCAGGTGCTCGTCACGTACGAGGCCACCGATCTGCACCCCGGCGTCGCCGAATTCGAACGCATGCTCGCCGATGCCGTCGACCCGGACTCCCTGCGGGTCGCCTACCGCCGTTCCCTGCTGTCGATTGCGGCCCGCGACGTGTGCGGCACCACCGACCTCGCCCAGGTCGCCGCCGAGCTGGCCGACCTGGCGACGGCCACCTTGCGCGCCGCGCTCGCCATCGCCCGTACCGCCGCCCCCGCCGACGCCGCCCGGTGCCGGCTCGCCGTCATCGCGATGGGCAAGTGCGGCGGGCACGAACTGAACTACGTCTCCGACGTCGATGTGATCTTCGTGGGGGAGCCGGTGGACGGGGAGGAGGAGAACGGGTCCATGCAGGCCGCCACCCGCCTCGCCGCCCACATGATGCGGATCTGCGCCGACACCACCGTCGAAGGCACCATCTGGCCGGTCGACGCCAATCTCCGCCCCGAGGGCCGCAACGGGCCGCTGGTGCGGACCCTGAGCTCGCACCTCGCCTACTACCAGCGCTGGGCCAAGACCTGGGAGTTCCAGGCCCTGCTGAAGGCCCGGCCGGTCGCCGGTGACCCCGCGCTCGGCGCGGAGTACGTCGAGGCCGTGTCGCCGCTGGTGTGGCAGGCCGCCGACCGGGAGAACTTCGTCGGCGACGTACAGAAGATGCGCCGCCGCGTCGTCGACAACATCCCCGTCGACCGCGTCGACCGCGAGCTCAAGCTCGGGCCCGGCGGGCTGCGGGACGTCGAGTTCGCCGTACAGCTGCTCCAGCTGGTCCACGGGCGCAGCGACGCCACCCTGCACGCCGGCTCCACCCTGGCCGCCCTGCGGGCGCTCGCCGACGGCGGATACGTGGGGCGGGCGGACGCGGCGCAGCTGGACGAGGCGTACCGCTTCCTGCGCGCCATGGAACACCGCATCCAGCTCTACCGGCTGCGCCGCACGCATCTGGTCCCCGAGGACGAATCGGACCTGCGGCGGCTCGGGCGCTCCCTCGGGCTGCGTACGGACCCCGTCGCCGAGCTCAACAAGGCGTGGCGGCGGCACGCCTCGGTGGTGCGGCGCCTGCACGAGAAGATCTTCTACCGGCCGCTGCTGGACGCCGTCGCCCAGCTGGCGCCCGGCGAGACCAGGCTCAGCGCGAAGGCCGCCATCGTCCGGCTGGAAGCCCTCGGGTACGCCGATCCGGCGGCTGCGCTGCGGCATCTGGAGACCCTGTCGTCCGGGGTGTCCCGCAAGGCCGCCATCCAGCGCACGCTGCTGCCGGTCCTGCTCGGCTGGTTCGCGGACTCCGCAGATCCGGACGCGGGGCTCCTCGGCTTCCGGCAGGTGTCCGACGCGCTCGGCAAGACCCCCTGGTACCTGCGGCTCCTGCGGGACGAAGGCGCCGCGGCGGAGAACCTCGCCCGGGTCCTGTCGGCCGGCCGCCTCGCCCCCGACCTGCTGATGCGGGCCCCGGAGGCCGTCGCCATCCTCGGCGACCCGGAGGGGCTGAAGCCGCGTACCCGGGACCACCTGGAACAGGAGGTGCTCGCCGCGGTGGGCCGAGCTGAGGGCGCCGAGGCGGCGGTCGCGGTGGCGCGCGGGGTGCGGCGGCGGGAGCTCTTCCGCACGACGGCCGCCGACCTCATCGGCTCGTACGGCACCGAGGAGAACCCCGCGGAACAGGATCCGGGCGCGCTCGTCGACCGGGTCGGACCCGCGGTCACCGATCTGAACGCCGCCACGATCTCGGGGGCCCTGCGTGCCGCCGTACGCGAGCAGTGGGGCGACACGCTGCCGACCCGGTTCGCCGTCATCGGCATGGGCCGCTTCGGCGGGCACGAGCTGAGCTACGGCTCCGACGCGGACGTCCTGTTCGTGCACGCCCCGCGGGAGGGCGTGAGCGACGAGGAGGCCGCCCGGGCCGCGAACACCGTCATCACGGAGATGCGCAGGCTGCTGCAGCTGCCGACCGCCGACCCGCCGCTGATCATCGACGCCGACCTGCGCCCCGAGGGCAAGAGCGGACCGCTGGTCCGCACGCTGAAGTCGTACGAGGTCTACTACCGCCGCTGGGCGCTGGTCTGGGAGAGCCAGGCACTGCTGCGCGCCGAGCCCATGGCGGGGGACGAGGACCTGGGGCGCGCGTTCATCGAGCTGGTCGATCCGTTGCGCTACCCCGCGGAAGGGCTGGGCGAGGACGCCGTCCGGGGGATCCGGAAGCTCAAGGCGCGCATGGAGTCCGAACGGATACCGCGGGGCGCAGACCCGACGCTCCACATGAAGCTGGGCCGTGGTGGGCTGAGTGACGTCGAGTGGACGGTGCAGCTGCTGCAGATGCAGCACGGCTGGGCGGAGCCGGGACTGCGGACGACGCGCACGCGCGAGGCGCTGGCCGCGGCGTGTGCGGCGGAGCTGATCCCGGTGGAGGAGGCGCAGACGCTGGACGAGGCGTGGGTCCTGGCCACACGGGTGCGCAACGCGGTGATGCTGGTACGGGGGCGGCCGGGCGACACGTTCCCCTCGAACCCGCGGGAGCTGACGGCGGTGGGGCGGTACCTGGGGTACGAGCCGGGGCACGTCGGGGACATGCTGGAGGACTACCGGCGGATCACACGGCGGGCGCGGGCGGTGGTGGAGGAGCGGTTCTACGGGGCGGGGTGAGGTGCCGCTGCGCGGGGCTTCGTCCCCTGCCCGCCCTTTTCCGAACCGGGGCCCTGCCCCGTGCCCGGTCCTCAATCGCCGGGCGGGCTCGGGGGCGCCCCGTGCGGCGGCCGGGGAGCGGGGTCCGGGGCGGAGCCCCGGGAAGGGGTCAGCCGGAGTTCCGCGGGGCCGAGTGGGCAGCGGCCGGGCTCGGCTGGGCGGACGGGTGCGGCACGTCGGTGCGGGCACGGGTGCGGCGTGCCAGGACCGGCAGCAGCGAGCGCACGCGCCCACGGCCCCCCGCGGTCGCCGGCCGCCGCGGCAGCCGGTGCGGCAGCCGCCCGTACCAGGCGTACGAGATCGCGTAGCCGAACGTCAGGCAGGCCATACCGCCCACCGCGTCCAGCCAGAAGTGGTTCGCGGTCGCCACGATCACGACCAGCGTCGCCACCGGGTAGAGCAGGCCCAGGATCCGCGCCCACGGGGCGGTCGCCAGGGCGCAGATGGTCAGACCGCACCACAGCGACCACCCGATGTGCATCGAAGGCATCGCCGCGTACTGGTTCGACATGTGCTTGAAGTTGCCCGAAGCCATCGAACCCCAGGTCTGGTGCAGCATCACCGTGTCGATGAAGCCCCCGCCGCTCATCAGACGCGGGGGTGCCAGCGGGAAGAGGTAGTAGCCGAGCAGGGCGACGGCCGTCGTCGAGAAGAGGATCAGCCGGGAGGCCGCGTAGCGGCCGGGATGACGCCGGAACAGCCAGATCAGCACACCGATGGTCACGACGAAGTGCAGCGTCGCGTAGTAGTAGTTCATCGACACGATCAGCCATGTCACCGAATTGGCGGCCCGGTTGACCGTCTCCTCGAAGGCGAGCCCCACCGTGTGCTCGAGCGACCAGATCCAGTCGGCGTTGCGCAGGGCCGCGGCCTGCTGCTCGGGTACCGCGTTGCGCACCTGTGAGTAGAGCCAGTAACTGACCGCGATCAGCAGGATCTCGAACCAGAGGCGAGGGCGGCGCGGGGACCGCAGCGAGCGCAGGGACCACGATCGCGTCCGGCCGACGAGTGTCGATCCGGTGGCCGCCGCCTCCGCCACGATGGGTGACGGGTTGGCCGCCATGCGGTCTTCCTGTGTGGTCACGTGCGAATCACCCATAGGCGCAGAGTCTGCCAGATACGTCTCCCTCCGCCCGATGATCCTCCGGTCGGGTTCCGGTCGCACATTCTGCACCTTAACGACGAGGGTGGGATCCTGAGTCGGGGCCGGGCCCCGAGGCCGTCGAGCCGCGTACGACCAGCTCAGGCATGAAGACGAACTCGCTGTGCGGGGCGGGAGTACCGCCGATCTCCTCCAGCAGCGTACGCACGGCGGCCTGACCCATCGCTGTCACGGGCTGACGGATCGTGGTCAGCGGCGGATCGGTGAACGCTATGAGGGGCGAGTCGTCGTAGCCGACCACCGAGAGGTCGCGCGGGACTTCCAGCGAATTCCGGCGGGCTGCCCTGATCGCGCCCAGCGCCATCATGTCGCTCGCGCACACCACCGCGGTGCAGCCCCGCTCCATCAGCGCCGAGGCTGCGGCCTGGCCGCCCTCCAGCGTGTACAGAGAGTGCTGGATCAGCTCCTCCACCGCGTCCGCCGTGAGGCCGAGCTGTTCCTGCATCGTGGCGTGAAATCCCTCGATCTTGCGCAGAACGGGAACGAAGCGCTTCGGGCCGACCGCGAGACCGATGCGCTGATGCCCCAGTGACACCAGGTGCGTGACCGCGAGCCGCATCGCGGCACGGTCGTCGGGGGAGATGAACGGCGCCTGCACCTTGGGCGAGAAGCCGTTGACCAGGACGAAGGGAACACCCTGGGCCCGCAGTTGTTCGTAGCGCTGCATATCGGCCGAGGTGTCGGCGTGCAGGCCGGAGACGAAGATGATGCCCGAGACGCCGCGGTCGACGAGCATCTCGGTGAGTTCGTCCTCGGTGGAGCCGCCGGGCGTCTGGGTCGCCAGCACCGGTGTGTAGCCCTGCCGGGTCAGCGCCTGGCCGATCACCTGGGCCAGTGCCGGGAAGATCGGGTTCTCCAGCTCGGGCGTGATCAGGCCGACGAGGCCCGCGCTGCGCCTGCGCAGACGGACGGGGCGTTCGTACCCGAGGACGTCGAGCGCCGCGAGGACGGATTCGCGGGTGGTCGCTGCAACACCGGGCTTGCCGTTCAGTACGCGGCTGACCGTAGCTTCGCTGACCCCCGCCTGAGTTGCGATATCGGCAAGCCGTGCGGTCATGAGGGGACTGTACCGGGCGCGTGTCGTATTGCCCACCATGCGCAGGATTCGTGCGGTCGGGCCCGGCAGCGCGGGTCGGCCGGCCCCTCGGCAGCAACATCTTGCAAGGCCTTGCGGTCGCCGCCGGCTGCCCGCGATCGGATCGTCGTACCGCCCGGATACGGGGCCTGGCCTGGTGTGGGCAGGGATGCGAGGCTCCCGTCAAGAGTCTTGACGGCAACCTTGCGGACACGCCAATGTAACGATCGCCGGAGCTTGCAGAAATCTTCCGCAAAGTCTTTCGGTCGTCTTTCATCCTTGTTACGTTCACGTCGACCCGGCGCCGCGACGGAGCGGTACGGCAGTTGAAGGAGTTCAGATGCGACGTGGCATAACGGCCACCGCCCTGGTCGCGGCCCTGGCGCTTGCGGCAACCGCCTGCGGCAGTGACGACGAGACCGGCGGCAGCAAGAGCTCGGGCGAGCTCTCCGGCACGGTGACCTGGTGGGACACCTCGACGGTCGGCAGTGAGGACAAGGTCTTCAAGAAGCTCGCCGAGGGTTTCGAGAAGAAGCACCCGAAGGTTGACGTCAAGTACGTCAACGTTCCCTTCGGTGAGGCGCAGAACAAGTTCAAGAACGCGGCGCAGGCCGGCGCCGGTGCTCCCGACGTCATCCGCTCCGAGGTCGCCTGGACCCCCGAGTTCGCCGACCTCGGTTACCTCGCCCCGCTGGACGGCACCAGCGCGCTGAAGAACGAGAAGGACTTCCTCGAGCAGGCCGCCGCGTCGACCAAGTACAAGGACAAGACGTACGCGGTCCCGCAGGTCATCGACTCCATGGGCATCTTCTACAACAAGAAGATCTTCAAGGAGGCCGGTGTCGAGGTCCCGTCGAGCATCGCGGACCTCAAGACCGTCTCCAAGACGATCAAGGAGAAGACCGGCAAGACCGGCCTCTACCTGCGCGGCGACGACGCGTACTGGTTCCTCTCCTTCCTGTACGGCGAGGGCGGCGACCTGGTCGACGCCTCCACCAAGTCCGTCACGGTGGACAAGCCCGAGGGTGTCAAGGCGTTCAAGACCGTCAAGGACCTCGTCGACTCCGGTGCCGCGAAGACCGACGCCACCGACGGCTGGGAGAACATGCAGTCGTCGTTCAAGGACGGCAAGGTCGCGATGATGATCAACGGTCCGTGGGCTGTCGCCGACACGCTGACCGGCAAGGAGTTCGCCGACAAGGCCAACCTGGGCATCGCCCCGGTGCCGGCCGGTTCGGCCTCGCAGGGCGCCCCGCAGGGCGGCCACAACCTCGCCGTCTACGCGGGCTCCAAGAACCTCGACGCCTCCTACGCCTTCGTCGAGTACATGACCTCGGTGGAGACCCAGGCGCAGACCGCCGGTGAGCTGAACCTGCTCCCGACCCGCACCTCCGCGTACGCCAAGCAGGAGGCCGTGGACAGCGAGATCGTCGGCTTCTTCAAGCCGGTCGTCGAGACCGCCGTCGAGCGCCCGTGGATCCCGGAGACCGGCAGCCTCTTCGCTCCGCTCGTCACCGAGTACACCAAGGTCCTCACCGGCCAGACCACGCCGGAGAAGGCCGCGTCCACGACCGGCGACTCCTACCGCAAGCTCCTCAAGGGCTGGAAGTAACTCAGGAAGGCAGGCCGACTGATGGCTGTCCACACCAGCCAGTCGGTGGCGAAGGCCGCGGGCGACACTGTCGCCCGCGGCCGGAGCCGCGGTACTGGTAACCCCCCGCCACCGAGCAGGCTCCGGCGGGCCATGTCGGTCCACTGGTACGCCTGGACCATGGTCGCCCCCGTCGTGATCGTCATCGGCGTGATCATCGGCTATCCGCTGGGCCGCGGCATCTGGCTGTCGCTGACCGACGCGAACGAGCGCAACGTCGCACGGTCCATCGGTGTCAACGAACTGCCCGCCACCTACAAGTTCGTGGGCGTGGACAACTACGTCGACGCGCTGACGGGTACCCAGTTCCTCGGCACGCTCGGCTGGACGCTGGTGTGGACGGTCTCCTGCGTAGGCATCACCTTCTGCCTCGGCATGGGCCTCGCCAACATCCTCAACCGCCGTATCGCGGGACGCTCCGCCTACCGCATGGCCCTGATCCTGCCCTGGGCCATCCCCGGCTTCGTCTCCGTCTTCGCCTGGCGCTTCCTCTACAACGAGGACCGCGGGCTGCTCAACAAGATCCTCGGCGGCGGCGGCATCGACGGCATACCGTGGCTCAACGACCCCACCTGGGCCAAGTTCTCCGTCATCGCCGTCAACGTCTGGCTCGGCGTGCCCTTCATGATGGTCGCCCTGCTCGGCGGACTGCAGTCGATACCCTCGGAGCAGTACGAAGCGGCCGAGATGGACGGCGCCACCGCCTGGCAGCGCTTCCGGCACATCACGCTCCCCGGACTGCGCCCGGTGTCCACCACGGTGATCCTGCTCTCCACCATCTGGACCTTCAACATGTTCCCGGTGATCTTCCTGCTGACCCGCGGCGGACCCGGTGAAGCAACCCAGATCCTGGTCACCCAGGCCTACAAATTCTCCTTCGAGATCAGCCCGCGCGACTTCGCGCAGTCCTCCACCTGGGGCGTGCTGATCCTCGTACTCCTGATGCTCTTCGCCATGGTGTACCGGCGAGTGCTCCGCACGCAGGGAGACAACTGGTGACCACTCTCACGGAAACCTCCGCCCGGCACGCCGCCCGCAGGCCCAGGCGGCGCGGTGACCGCTCCCCGGCCGCGTCCGTGGCCCTGCACGTCACCCTGATCGTCGCGTCCGTGATCGCGGTCTTCCCGGTGCTGTGGGTCCTGCTGACCTCGCTGAAGCCCGCCAAGTTCGCCACGACGACGGACTTCTTCAAAGAGACGACCTTCGAGAACTACACGAACCTGATCAAGGACACCGAGTTCCTGAGCTGGTTCGGCAACTCCGTGGTCGTCGCGGGGCTCTCCACCGTCATCGGTGTCTTCGTCTCGGCCACCACCGGCTACGCCGTCAGCCGCTTCCGCTTCCCCGGCAAGCGCGGGCTGATGTGGACGCTGCTGATCACCCAGATGTTCCCGGTCGCCGTCCTGATCGTGCCGATCTACAACATCATGGCGGGCATCGGTCTGCTCAACCAGCCGGCCGGACTCGTCATCACCTACCTCACCATCTCGGTGCCGTTCTGCGCCTGGATGATGAAGGGCTTCTTCGACACGATCCCGCACGAGATCGACGAGTCGGGACAGGTCGACGGCCTCACCCCGTTCGGCACGTTCTGGCGGCTGATCCTGCCGCTCGCCAAGCCCGGCCTCGCCGTCACCGCCTTCTACTCCTTCATCACCGCCTGGGGCGAAGTGGCGTACGCCTCCGCCTTCATGGTCGGCGACGAGAACCTCACACTCGCGGGCGGACTGCAGAAGTTCGTCAACCAGTACGGAGCCCAGTGGGGTCCGATGACCGCCGCGTCCGTCCTCATCGCGATCCCCGCGGCACTGGTCTTCCTCTTCGCGCAGAAGCACCTGGTCACCGGAATGTCCGCCGGAGCCGTCAAGGGCTGACGCCCAGGGCACGTACGACCGAACGCACCCCGTCACGGCGGCGCCGGATCCCCGACCCGGTCCCGGCGCCGCTCCCCACCCAGACACCCCAGGGACGACATGACCCAGCACCTCGCTGCCCCCTCCACCGGCACGTCCGACGACGCCCCGGGCAACCGCACCGGCTGGTGGCAGGACGCGGTGATCTACCAGGTCTACCCACGGAGCTTCGCCGACGGCAACGGCGACGGCATGGGCGATCTCGCGGGCATCACCGCACGGCTCCCGTACCTCAGGGACCTCGGTGTCGACGCCGTCTGGCTCAGCCCCTTCTACGCGTCGCCGCAGGCCGACGCGGGCTACGACGTCGCCGACTACCGGGCCATCGACCCGATGTTCGGCTCGCTCCTGGACGCCGACGCGCTGATCCGCGAGGCCCACGGCCTGGACCTGCGCATCATCGTCGACCTGGTGCCCAACCACTCGTCCGACCAGCACGAGTGGTTCAAGCGCGCACTCGCCGAGGGCCCCGGCTCCGCCCTGCGCGAGCGCTACCACTTCCGTGCCGGCAAGGGCGCCGACGGCGAGCTCCCGCCCAACGACTGGGAGTCCATCTTCGGCGGCCCCGCCTGGACCCGGACCACCGACCCGGACGGCACCCCCGGCGAGTGGTACCTGCACCTCTTCGCGCCCGAGCAGCCCGACTTCAACTGGGAACACCCGGCCGTCGCCGACGAGTTCCGCTCGATCCTGCGCTTCTGGCTCGACATGGGCGTCGACGGCTTCCGCGTCGACGTCGCCCACGGCCTCGTCAAGGCCGAGGGACTGCCCGACCTCGGCACGCACGATCAGCTGAAACTGCTGGGCAACGATGTCATGCCGTTCTTCGACCAGGACGGTGTGCACGAGATCTACCGCAGCTGGCGCACCATCCTCGACGAGTACCCCGGCGAGCGGATCGCCGTCGCCGAGGCATGGACGCCCACCGTCGAGCGCACCGCCAACTACGTGCGCCCCGACGAGATGCACCAGGCCTTCAACTTCCAGTACCTGTCGACCGCCTGGGACGCCGCGGAACTGCGCAAGGTCATCGACTCCTCGCTCGACGCGATGCGTCCGGTGGGCGCCCCCACCACCTGGGTGCTCTCCAACCACGACGTCACCCGGCACACCACCCGCTTCGCCAACCCGCCGGGCCTGGGCACCCAGATCCGTACGCCCGGTGACCCCGTGACGGGGCTGCGCAGGGCCCGCGCCGCGACGCTGCTGATGCTGGCGCTGCCCGGCTCCGCGTACGTCTACCAGGGCGAGGAGCTCGGCCTGCCGGACGTCACCGACCTGCCCGACGAGGCGCGCCAGGACCCGTCGTTCTTCCGCGCGGAGGGCCAGGACGGCTTCCGCGACGGGTGCCGGGTGCCGATCCCGTGGACCCGCGAGGGCAGCTCGTACGGCTTCGGCGGCGGCAGCAGCTGGCTGCCGCAGCCCGCCGGCTGGGGCGAGCTCTCCGTCGAGGCGCAGACCGGTGTGGAGGGCTCCACGCTGGAGCTGTACCGCGCCGCGATCGGCGCCCGCCGCGAGCACCCCGGGCTCGGCGCGGGCACGGACGTGGACTGGCTGGACGCGCCCGAGGGCGTGCTCGCGCTGGGCCGCCCCGGCTTCGTCTGCACGGTCAACACCACGGGCGCCCCGGTACGGCTGACGGCGCCCGGCACGCTGCTGCTCGCCAGTGCCCCGGTCACCGTCGACGGCGACACGGTGGAGCTGCCCGCGGACACCACGGTGTGGTGGACGGTGTGACCGTCCCCGCACCCAGGACCGGACCGGCGCTGCGGCTCTCCGACATCGCCGGTCAGGCCGCGGTCAGCGAGGCGACCGTCAGCAGGGTGCTCAACGGGAAGCCGGGCGTCGCGGACACCACGCGTCAGCGGGTGCTCGCGGCCCTCGACATCCTCGGCTACGAACGCCCCGTACGGCTGCGGCAGCGCAGCGCCGGACTGATCGGGCTGGTGACGCCCGAGCTCACCAACCCGATCTTCCCGGCGTTCGCGCAGTCCGTGGAGCAGGTCCTCGCCGGGCACGGCTACACACCCGTGCTCTGCACCCAACTGCCCGGCGGCGCCACCGAGGACGAGCTGGTCGAACAGCTCGTCGAGCGTGGCGTCGGCGGGATCGTCTTCCTTTCCGGGCTGCACGCCGACACGTCGGCGGACCCGGCACGGTACGCCGCGCTCACCGACCGCGGCGTGCCGTTCGTCCTGATCAACGGCTACAACGAGCGCATCAGCGCCCCGTTCGTCTCGCCCGACGACACGGCCGCCGTAGGGATGGCCGTCGGGCACCTCGCCGAACTCGGGCACCGGAAGGTCGGTCTGGCGATCGGACCGCAGCGCTACGTGCCCTCCCGGCGCAAGCGCGACGGTTTCGTCGACGCGGCCGTCTCCGTGCTGGGCATGGACCGGAGCGAGGCCGAACTCATGGTGTGCTCGACGCTGTTCAGCGTCGAGGGCGGCCAGGTCGCGGCGGGCGCCCTGCTCGACCGGGGCTGCACCGGCATCGTCTGCGGCAGCGACCTGATGGCGCTGGGCGTGGTCCGGGCGGCCCGGGGGAGGGGACTGGACGTCCCGCGCGACGTCTCCGTCGTCGGCTTCGACGACTCGCAGCTGATCGCGTTCACCGACCCGCCGCTGACCACGGTGCGCCAGCCGGTACAGGCGATGGCGGCGGCAGCCGTGGGGGCCCTGCTGGAGGAGATCGCCGGAAGTCCCGTGCAGCGCACGGAGTACGTGTTCCAGCCGGAGCTCGTGGTGCGCGGGTCCACCGCGGCGGCGCCGGTCGTCTGAACGAGCGGGAAGCGGGGCCGGGTCCGGAGGGGGGACCCGGCCTTTCGCGTGCCCGGTCACGCTGGTTCAGCCCGGCAGCGCGTCCTCGAGCTGTGTCAGCTCCTCCGGGCCCAGCTCGAGATCCGCGGCCCGAGCCGAGTCCCGGACGGAGGCCGGGCGGCTGGCTCCCGGCACCGGGATGACCGCCGGGGAGCGGCTCAGCAGCCATGCCAGGGCGATCTGCTGCGGGCTCACGCCGCGCTCGGCCGCGATGCGCTGGAAGGCGGTGCCGGCGGAGGTCGGGCCCGAGGGGCCGTCGAGGGAACTGCGGGAGATGCCACCGAGGGGGCTCCAGGGCAGGAACGCCAGGCCCAGCCGGGCGCTCAGCCGCAGCTCGGGCTCGCTGTCGCGGACGGCGGGCGAGTACCGGTTCTGCACCGAGACGAGTCCGTCGCCGAGGATCTGATGCGCCCGGCGGATCTGGCGGGTGGTCACGTTCGAGATGCCGGCGGCACGGATGGTGCCGGCGTCGAGCAGCTCGCGCAGGGCGCCGACGGACTCCTCCCAGGGCACGGCAGGGTCCGGCTTGTGCAGTTGGTACAGGCCGATGGCCTCGACCCCCAGGCGCTTGACGGAGGCTTCGGCGGCGCGCTTGAGGTGGGCGGGTGTGGCGGTGACGGTCCAGCTGCCGTCGCCGGGCCGGCCGCGGCCGCCCTTGGTGGCGATCAGGACGCCGGACGTGTCGCCGCCGTAGCGGGCCAGCGCCCGGGCGATCAGGAGCTCGTTGTGGCCCGCCTCGCCGGCGTGCCAGTGGTAGCTGTCGGCGGTGTCGATGAGCGTGACTCCGGAGTCCAGCGCGGCGTGGACGGTGGCGATCGCGCGCGACTCGTCCGGGCGGTTCTCGATGGACAGCGGCATGGCGCCCAGCCCGATCGCGCTGACGGCGGTGCCGGCGATGCTGCGGTACTGCATGGTGGTCGGCTCCCTACGCGGCGGCGGTGGCGGACGCGCTGACGGTCTCCGCGACGGCGCCGGGCAGCCAGTCGGAGACGGCTGAGAAGGTGAAGCCCAGTCGTTTCGCACGGGTGTTGCTCATCGCGTAGTGGCGGTCGGTGGAGAACGGCGAAGCCGTCCCGCCCGCCGGGGCGGTCCGGTGGACGGGCTCCCGGCCGGTCTGCGCGGCGACGACCGCAGCCAGTTCACGCACGCCGAGCAGGCCGTCGGAGCAGGCGTTGACCGGACCCGTGAAGTCGGCGGCGGTGGTCGCCCACAGCAGCAGGTCCGCCAGCTCCCGGTAGTGGATGAACACCGTCGGCTGCGCGTTCGCGTGCACAGCGATCTCTTCGCCCCGGCGGACCCGCTCGGTGTAGTGCGCCAGCCGCCCGGTGAACTCCCGCACACCGCCCCCGAGTACATGGGCGCTGCGCACAGAGGCGAACGCGAAGCCGCCGTCCCGGGAGAGGACGGCCTCCGCCTGGCGCTTGCCCTCGGCGTAGTGCGCCTCCAGGTACGCCTCGTCCTGCCAGGGCAGGTCCATGTCCACCAGCCAGGCGCTCGGGTCCACGTTCTCCTCCGGCACCGGGGTTCCCGCCGGCACGGCCGGCAGCGCGGCGGTCGCCGGGTCGTAGACCTCGATCGTGGACGTCATCACGTAGCGACGGGTGCGGCCGGCGAAGACCCGGGCGGCGATCGCGGCCTGCACCGGGGTGTAGCAGACCTGATCGACGACCGCGTCGAAGGTGCGCGAGCCGAGCGCGGCGCCGAGAGCGGCCTCGTCGTCGCGGTCGACGACGAGGTGCTCGACGCCGACGGGCGGCCGGGTGGAGCCGCGATTGATCACAGTGACCTGATGGCCGGCCGCGTGCGCGCCCTCGACCAGGAGCTTTCCGAAGTACCGGCTTCCACCGATGACGCAGATCCTTTGCATGCCCCCATCCTGGAGACCTATCGTCATCAGCAGAAGTGCTGACTTGCTGGCGACGCGTTAAGGAAAACTGTTGATCGATGTGCAGCGGCTCCGCGTCCTGCGTGCGGTGGCGGACCACGGCAGCTTCAGCAGGGCAGCCGCGGCGCTCCGCCTCACCCCTTCCGCCGTCTCCCAGCACGTGGCGGCGTTGGAGCGCAGCCTCGGTGCCCAGGTCGTGACGCGCAGCACGCGCGGGGTGACCCTCACTCGGGCCGGCCAGATCATGGTCGGGGCGGCCGAGTCCGTCGCAGCCGAGCTCGAACAGGCGAAACAGAAGGTCGAGCGGCTCAGTACCGGCTGCGTACAGCTCACCGTCGCCACCTTCACCAGCGGCGGCAGACATCTGCTGCCCGGCGCTCTCCACCGGCTCATGGCAACCAGTCCGAGCACCCGGCTCCACGTCAGGGAGGGCGAGCCCGAGAACACCTTGCCCCTGGTCCGCCAGGGCGCCGTCGACCTCGCGCTCGCCTACCACTTCGACGGCCCGCTGCCCGTGGGGCCGGGTACGGGTTCCAGCCTGCACTGGACCCCGATCCTGGAGGATCCCCTGCACGTCGTCATGCCGGAGGGGCATCGTCTCGCGGGCCGCCGGTCGCTCGCCATCGCCGAGCTGGCAGCGGAGCCCTGGGTGCTCGGCTGCCTCAAGACCGAGGCGTACCTGCGCCGTTACGCCGAGCGTGCAGGCTTCGAACCGGAGGTGCGCGGCACCACCACGGACTACTTCTTCGCCCGGTCGCTCGTCGCCGCGGGAATGGGGATCTCCCTCATCCCCTCCATCGCGCTCGTCCCGACGGTTCCGGGTCTGCACGCCGTCCCGATCGAGCCGCCGGCTCCGGCCCGGCGCATCGGCGTCGCCACGATCGGCCGCCGCAGCGACCACCCACACGTCGCCACGTTCATCGAGGCGCTCCGTGAGCAGGTGAGGCATCACCAGGGCACCGATGAGTCGCGCCGACGGCCTGTAACGTAGGGATCTTCGGTCGGTGCGACCTTCCGGAGTCACGAAGGCGACAGCCCATGACCCACACCGACCGGACACCGGCCCGACTCCGCCTCGATGCCGCGCTGCACGGCCTCGCCGGAACCTTCCGGGGGATGACGGCCGCCCCGGACGAGGACAACTGCGAGTGCCACTGGGGCAGCGCCGAAGACCTTGCCCTGCTCAAGACACCGGACGTGGTACTCGACCCGGACCTGCTGCGGCGCACGTGGCAGGCGATCGACTGGCGCGATCACGGCGCTGTCCTGCGCCGCATCCTGCCTCAGTTCGCGGCAGCTCTCGTCGGTGGCCAGGTGGAGCCGATCTTCGACATGGGGGACGTCGGGCAGTCCTTCGGGCGCGGCAGGTGGCAGCGATGGCCTGCGGATCAGGCCGCTGCCGTCCGGGAGTTCCTGCACGCATGGTGGGCCGACAGCCTCACGGCGCCCGACACCGTCGTTCCGGCGCACGACGTCTTCGCCCTGTGCGCCGAGGCCTCGGGCACGGTGACTCCCTGGCTGGCCGTATGGGACAGGGAGAACCGTCCCACGGCGGACCGGCGGCTGGTGGAAGCCGTGGATCAGTGGGAGTTCGACCTGCTGGGAGGCAAACTCCCCTGGTACGCCTGGGATCACGACGAGAAGAGGATCGTTGAGCTGAGCGACTGGCTGGCCGACCGTGCCCCCGCACGTCTCAGCTCGCAGGGCGCTCCTGAGGAGATGCACCACTGGGTGCGGTTGCTCGGGCTTCACGGGCCCGCCCGCTGGGAGGACCCGCACTGGCCGGGGTACACCTACTGATCCGCGGCCGGTGAACGGGCGGTTCCGTACGGGAGAGGCCCCGGCATCGGCCCGGGATGGGCCGGCGGGGAAGCGATGCCGGGGCCTCTCCACGGTGTGACCGGCCCGGCCGGCCGGGCGCGTGGGGTCCCGGCGCACCGGGCCCCCCGGCCGACCGGGCCGGAGTCGGGATGAATTTAACAGCCTCGCAATATCTTGCGAAAGTCCTTGCAGGAAGAAATCTCCGAGATTTCGCGGATGTGAGCGGGATGTAATCGCTCCGTGTCCAGGGGGTTGACCGGGCCAGGTCAGGCTCGTACCGTCTGCTCGCACGCAGGTTTTGCATTCTTGCTGCAAGAACCTTCATGAGCCTTTAGGGCACGGCGCGTTGCCATGTGAGGCTGCTCCGCCATCCCCGCATTTCCCCCACCGCAGGAGGAAAGACATGGCACGCAGACCACTGTCTGCCACGCTCGCCCTGGTCACGGGTGCTGCCGTTCTCGTCATCCCCACCGGGCTCGGCACCGCAGGTACGGCCCAGGCCGCGCCGCCCGGCGACAAGGACGTCACCGCAGTGATGTTCGAGTGGAAGTTCGACTCCGTGGCCAAGGCCTGCACGGACAGCCTCGGTCCGGCCGGCTACGGCTTCGTCCAGGTCTCGCCGCCCCAGGAGCACATCCAGGGCGCCCAGTGGTGGACCTCGTACCAGCCCGTCAGCTACAAGATCGCCGGCCGGCTCGGCGACCGTACGGCCTTCGCCAACATGGTCAGCACCTGTCACGGCGCGGGCGTCAAGGTCATCGCCGACTCCGTCATCAACCACATGTCGGCCGGTTCGGGCACCGGCACGGGCGGTTCCTCCTACAGCAAGTACGACTACCCGGGCACCTACTCGGCCGGCGACATGAACGACTGCCTGTCGCAGATCAGCAACTACGGCGACCGGGGCAACGTCCAGAACTGCGAACTGGTCGGTCTGGCCGACCTGGACACCGGCGAGGACTACGTGCGCGGCCGGATCGCGACGTACCTCAACGACCTGCTCTCCCTCGGCGTCGACGGCTTCCGCATCGACGCCGCCAAGCACATACCCGCCGGCGACCTCTCCAACATCAAGTCCCGGCTGAGCAACACGGGCGTGTACTGGAAGCACGAGGCGATCTACGGAGCGGGCGAGGCCGTGTCGCCCTCCGAGTACCTCGGCAGCGGTGACGTCCAGGAGTTCCGCTACGGCCGCAGCCTCAAGCAGGTCTTCAACAACGAGAACCTCGCCAACCTGAAGAACTTCGGCGAGGGCTGGGGCTTCATGGAGTCCGGCAAGTCCGCCGTCTTCGTCGACAACCACGACACGGAGCGCGGCGGCGACACCCTGAACTACAAGGACGGCGCCAACTACACCCTGGCGAGCGTCTTCATGCTGGCCTACCCCTACGGCTCCCCGGACGTCCACTCCGGCTACGAGTGGTCCGACAAGGACGCCGGTCCGCCCAACGGCGGCCAGGTGAACGCCTGCTACAGCGACGGCTGGAAGTGCCAGCACGCCTGGCGCGAGATCTCCTCCATGGTCGGCTTCCGCAACGCCGCCCGCGGCCAGGCCGTCTCCAACTGGTGGGACAACGGCGGCGACCAGATCGCCTTCGGGCGCGGCGCCAAGGCGTACGTCGCGATCAACCACGAGGGCTCCGCGCTGAGCCGTACGTTCCAGACCTCGCTGCCCGCCGGTGACTACTGCGACGTCCAGTCCGGCAAGGGCGTCACCGTCAACGGCTCGGGGCAGTTCACCGCCACCCTCGGCTCCAACACGGCGATCGCGCTGCACGTCAACGCCCGTACGTGTGCCGGTGGCGGCACGACCGACCCGGACCCCGGTACCGGCCAGTCCGGCGCCTCCTTCGGCGTCAACGCCACCACCCAGCTCGGCCAGAACATCTACGTCACCGGCAGCCAGGCCGCCCTCGGCAGCTGGGCCCCGGGAAGCGCCCTCAAGCTCGACCCGGCGACGTACCCCGTCTGGAAGCTCGACGTCAGCCTGCCCGCCGGCACGGCGTTCGAGTACAAGTACCTCCGCAAGGACGCGAGCGGCAACGTCACCTGGGAGAGCGGCGCGAACCGCACCGCCACCGTGCCGGCCTCCGGCAAGGTCACGCTGACCGCCGACGTCTGGCGCGGCTGACCGCACCGCTCGGCGGGCCGGGGACGCGCGGCGGTGCGTCCCCGGCCCGCAACAGCTCCACCACGACCCACCCCTGAAAGTCGAGGAGAACCCGCCCGTGTCCCGAACCACCCTCCGGCGGGGGGCCGTTGCCGCACTGTGCGCGGCGCTGCTGCCCGTCGTACCGGCGGCCACCGCAGCCGCCTCACCCAGACCTCCGGCCCCGCCCTCGGACGCCGCGCTCGCCAAGGAGCCGGCCAGGCACGACCTGACCCGTGAGCAGTTCTACTTCGTGATGCCCGACCGGTTCGCCAACGGCGACACCTCCAACGACCGCGGCGGGCTGACCGGCTCGCGGCTGGAGACCGGCTACGACCCCACGGACAAGGGCTTCTACCAGGGCGGCGACCTCAAGGGCCTCGCCGACAGGCTCGACTACATCAAGGGCCTCGGCACCACCGCCATCTGGCTCGCCCCGATCTTCAAGAACCGCCCCGTCCAGGGCACCGGCGACAACGCCTCGGCCGGCTACCACGGCTACTGGATCACCGACTTCACCCAGGTCGACCCGCACTTCGGCACCAATGCCGACCTGACGAAGCTGATCGACAAGGCCCACGGCAAGGGCATCAAGGTCTTCTTCGACGTCATCACCAACCACACCGCCGACACCGTCGACTACGCCGAGAAGAAGTACGGCTACAAGCCCAAGGGCGCCTTCCCGTACCTCGACAAGGACGGCCGCCCCTTCGACGACACCCAAGGCGTCGCGAAGACCGACGAGGACTCCTTCCCGTACACGCCGGCGAACACCGGCAAGAAGGTCCCGTCCTGGCTCAACGACACCACGATGTACCACAACCGGGGCGATTCGACCTACGCGGGCGAGTCCACCGAGCACGGCGACTTCTCCGGCCTCGACGACCTGTGGACCGAGCGTCCCGAGGTCGTGTCCGGCATGGAGAAGATCTACGAGAAGTGGGTCCGCGACTTCGACATCGACGGCTTCCGCATCGACACCGTCAAGCACGTCGACCTCGACTTCTGGACCCAGTGGGCCACCGCCCTCGACGACTACGCGGCCGAGCACGGCCGCGACGACTTCTTCATGTTCGGCGAGGTCTACTCCGCCGACACCGCCATCACCTCGCCCTACGTCACCCGCGGCCGGCTCGACTCGACGCTCGACTTCCCCTTCCAGGAAGCCGCCCGCCAGTACGCCTCCCAGGGTGCTCCCGCCTCGAAGCTCGCCGCGGTCTACGGCGACGACTACCGCTACACCACGGACAAGGCCAACGCCTACGAGCAGGTGACGTTCCTCGGCAACCACGACATGGGCCGGATCGGCACCTTCCTGAAGCAGGACAACCCGAAGGCCTCCGACGCCGAACTCCTCGACCGTGCGCGCCTGGCCAACGAGCTGATGTTCCTCGGCCGCGGCAACCCGGTGATCTACTACGGCGACGAGCAGGGCTTCACCGGAGCGGGCGGCGACAAGGACGCCCGCCAGACGCTCTTCGCCTCGAAGACCGCCGACTACCTCGACGACGACCAGCTGGGCACCGACCGCACCCACGCCTCCGACGCGTACGACACCCGGCACCCGCTCTACCGGTCCATAGCGGCACTCTCCGAGCTCACCCGGGAACACCCGGCGCTGCGTGACGGGACCCAGACCGAGCGGTACGCCGAAGGCTCCGTGTACGCCTTCTCGCGTACCGACGCCAAGCGGCCGTACGAGTACGTCGTCGCCACCAACAACGGCACCGGGGCGAAGACCGTCGAGCTCGCCACCGGGTCGGCCGGCATGAACTTCCGTACGCTGTACGGCGGTTCCGGAACGGTCCGCAGCGGCGCCGACAAGACGATCAGCGTCACGGTGCCCGCGCTCTCCAGCATCGTGCTCCGCGCCGACAAGCCGCTGGGCGCCCCGGCCACCAAGCCCTCACTCACCCTGAAGGCCCCCGCCGCCGGAGCCACCGGCACCGTGGAGATCACCGCCGACGTGGACGGCGGTCAGCTCGACCGGGTCGTGTTCGCCGCACAGACCGGCAACGGGAAGTGGCGCACCCTCGGCTCCGCCGACCACGCCCCGTACAAGGTCACCCAGCACCTGGACGACTCGGTCAAGGCCGGGACCCCGCTGCGCTACAAGGCCGTGGTCATCGACCGCGCCGGCCGCACCGCGAGCGCCCTCGCCTCGACGACCGCCGGACAGGCCCCGCCCGCTCCCAAGCCGGTCGCCGTCGAGCGCGACCACGCCGTCGTCCACTACAAGCGCGCGGACGGCGACTACGAGGGATGGCAGCTGAAGTCCGGCGACGTGAGTGCCGACTTCATCGGGCGCGACGCCTACGGCGCCTTCGCCTGGATCGACCTCGCCGAAGGCAGCACGTCGGTCCCGTACACGGTCGAGAAGGCCGGCACCGCCGACGGACCCGAGCGCACCGTCGACCTCGCGAAGACCGGCCAGGTCTGGGTCGAGCAGGGCAAGGACGGACAGGCCACCGAGGCACCCGACGGAGCCAACCCGCCGCAGGACACCTCCAAGGCCGTCCTGCACTACCACCGCGCCGACGGCAACTACGACGGCTGGGGCCTGCACACCTGGACCGGGGCCGCCGCGCCCACGGACTGGGCCAAGCCCCTGCTGCCCGTGAAGACCGACGCCTACGGCGCCACCTACGAGGTGCCGCTCACCGACGGTGCCACCTCGCTCAGCTACATCCTCCACAAGGGCGACGAGAAGGACCTCCCGAGCGACCAGTCCCTGGACATCGCCTCGTACGGACACGAGGTCTGGATGCTCGGCGGGAAGCCCGGCTACCTGCTGCCCCAGACCGGTGGCGCGCCCACTCCCGACCTCACCAAGGCCGAGGCCCAGTGGATCGACGCCGGCACCGTCGTCTGGAAGGTGAAGGCAACCGACGCCACCAGCCAGCAGCTCGTGTACGCGAAGAACGGCGGGATCTCCGTCGTCGACGGCGCCCTGAGCGACGAGGGCCAGTGGCTGCGGCTCAACGCCACCGAGCTCACCGACGCGCAGAAGGCGAAGTACCCGCACCTCAAGGACTACCCGGCCTTCACCGTCGACGTCCGTGACCGGGACAGGGTCCGGGAGTCGCTGCGCGGCCAGCTCGTCGCCACCCAGCGCGCCGCCAACGGTGCCCTGCTCGCCGCCACCGGGGTGCAGACCGCCGGAATCCTGGACGGCCTGTACGGGAACGCCGCGAGCGGCGCCGACCTCGGCCCGGTGTTCCGCAAGGGCAGTCCCACGCTCTCCGTCTGGGCGCCCACCGCAGTCAAGGTCTCGCTCGAACTCGACGGCAAGAGCGTCCCGATGCGGCGCGACGACCGCACCGGCGTCTGGTCGGTCACCGGGAACAGGAGCTGGAACGGCAAGCCCTACCGCTACACCGTGGACGTCTGGGCGCCCACCGTCCAGAAAATGGTCACCAACAAGGTCACCGACCCCTACTCCACCGCCCTGACCGCCGACTCCGCCCGCAGCCTCGTCGTCGACCTCGACGACCCGAAGCTGGCCCCGAGCGGCTGGTCCGGCCTGAGGAAGCCCGCGGCCGCCCCGCTGCGCGACGCCCAGATCCAGGAGCTGCACATCCGCGACTTCTCGATCGCGGACGGGACGTCGAAGCACCCCGGCGAGTACCTGGCCTTCACCGACACCCGCTCCGACGGGATGAAGCACCTCAAGGAACTCGCGGACTCCGGCACCGGCTACGTCCACCTGCTGCCCGCCTTCGACATCGGGACCATCCCGGAGAAGAAGTCCGACCAGGACAAGCCCGCCTGCGACCTGTCCGTGTACGCCCCCGACTCCGAGGAGCAGCAGGCCTGCGTCGCGAAGGCAGCCGCCAAGGACGGCTTCAACTGGGGCTACGACCCGCTGCACTACACGGTCCCCGAGGGCAGTTACGCCTCCGACCCCGACGGTACGAAGCGCACCGTCGAGTTC
Source organism: Streptomyces sp. NBC_00683 (assembly GCF_036226745.1). Classification (NCBI taxonomy): domain Bacteria; kingdom Bacillati; phylum Actinomycetota; class Actinomycetes; order Kitasatosporales; family Streptomycetaceae; genus Streptomyces; species Streptomyces sp. NBC_00683. Next base: position 6,173,286 of record NZ_CP109013.1, read on the forward strand.
CGGCAGATGGTGCAGGGTCTCAACGGCGCCGGACTGCGGACCGTCATGGACGTCGTCTACAACCACACCGTCGCCTCCGGCCAGGACGACAAGTCCGTACTCGACCGGATCGTGCCCGGCTACTACCAGCGGCTCCTGGAGGACGGCACCGTCGCCACCTCGACGTGCTGCGCCAACACCGCGCCCGAGAACACGATGATGGGCAAGCTCGTCGTCGACTCGATCGTCACGTGGGCCAAGGAGTACAAGGTCGACGGCTTCCGCTTCGACCTGATGGGACACCACCCGAAGGCCAACATCCTCGCGGTCCGCAAGGCACTCGACGAGCTGACCGTCGCCGAGGACGGCGTCGACGGGAAGAAGATCATCCTGTACGGGGAGGGCTGGAACTTCGGCGAGATCGCCGATGACGCCCGCTTCGTCCAGGCCACGCAGAAGAACATGGCCGGCACCGGCATCGCCACCTTCTCCGACCGGGCCCGCGACGCCGTTCGCGGCGGCGGCCCCTTCGACGCGGACCCCCGCGTCCAGGGCTTCGCCTCCGGCCTCTACACCGACCCCAACACCTCACCCGCCAACGGCACCGAGGCCGAACAGAAGGCCCGGCTGCTCCACTACCAGGACCTGATCAAGGTCGGCCTGACCGGCAACCTCGCCGACTACACCTTCACCGACACCCAGGGCCGCACGGTCAAGGGCTCGGCCGTCGACTACAACGGCGCCCCCGCCGGATACGCGGCGGTGCCCGGCGACGCGCTCGCCTACGCCGACGCCCACGACAACGAGTCGCTGTACGACGCCCTCGCCTTCAAGCTCCCCGCGGACACCCCGGCCGCCGACCGGGCCCGCATGCAGGTCCTGGCGATGGCGACCGCGGCACTCTCGCAGGGCCCCTCGCTGTCCCAGGCCGGCTCCGACCTGCTGCGCTCCAAGTCGCTCGACCGCAACTCCTACGACAGCGGCGACTGGTTCAACGCGCTGCACTGGGACTGCCGCAAGGGCAACGGCTTCGGCCGCGGACTGCCGCCCGCCGCCGACAACAAGGACAAGTGGTCCTACGGGAAGCCGCTGCTGACCGCCCCCGCGCTCACCCCCGGGTGCGCGCAGATCACCGGCGCCTCCGCCGCGTACCAGGACCTGCTCACCATCCGCACCACCGAGAAGGAGTTCGACCTCGCCACCACCGCACAGGTGCAGGACACCCTGTCCTTCCCGCTCTCCGGTACGGACGAGACACCCGGGGTGATCACGATGCGCCTGGGCAAGCTGGTCGTCGTCATGAACGCCACGCCGGGTACGCAGAGCCAGGCCGTCCCCGAGCTGGCCGGCAAGGCGTACGCCCTGCACCCCGTCCAGGCGGCGGGCGCGGACGATGCGGTCAAGAAGTCCTCGTACGAAGGGAAGTCGGGCAGCTTCACCGTCCCGGGACGCACGGTCGCCGTGTTCTCCCTGCGCTGACGCCCCCGTTCCCCCGGCCGGTCTCCGGCTCCGCGCCCTCCATCGGCGCGGAGCCGGGGCCGGCCGGGCCCGTTTCCGGGGGACTCCCTTGTGCGGGCGGCGCGATCACGCGAAGCTGAAGGCGTACACGTGCATGCACGCTGTACACGTATACGTACTCGCACCGCACCCGCAACCAGGAGCGCTTGATGCCGCAGATCACCGTCGACTACTCCGCCGAGCTCGACGACAGCTTCGACCGCCGCGGCTTCGCGCTGGCCCTGCACCCGCTCGTCGCCGAGACCGTGTCCACCAAGGTCCCCGCCTGCAAGACCCGGTTCCGCCGGGCCGAGGACTCCGTCGTCGGCGACGCCGCGACGGGGGACACCATCGTGAACGTCTCGATCGCGATGCTGCCCGGCCGCACCCCCGAGATCAAGGCGCAGCTGACGGAAGCCGTTCTGGAGCTGCTGGCCGGACACCTGAAGCCCGTCGACGGCCTCACCGTCCACGCCTCGGCCGAGGTCCGGGACCTGGACGCGTCCTACCGCAAGGGTTAGGGCCTAGGGCAGCCGCTGCGGCGGGACGGCGGGTGCGGCGGGCGCCAGGACGGAGAGACGCGTCAGCAGATCTCCGAAGGGGCCGTCCGCCGGCTCCTGCGCGAAGACCCGCAGCACGATGCCCGCCATCTCCTGGTCGTACGCGGCGCTCACCGCGGCCAGCGCCGCGAAGTCGTGCACCAGCTGCAACTCGAGTTCGGCACGCGGAATGCGCCGACCGTCCAGCCAGAGCAGGGCCGTCGACTCGGCCAGCGACACCCAGGAGCGCACCACGAGCTCCAGCCGGGCGGGCGGGGCCGAGACGTCGAGGTGGGCGATGATCTGCTCGTACGCCGCCTGCCGCACCCCGTCGATCAGGACGTCGGCGGTCGACGACCCGCCTGCCGGACCGCCCCGCATCAGAGCGGCGAAGCCAGGCCCGTGCTCCTCGACGAAGTCGAAGAACCGGCCCATCACCCGCAGCAGCCTTGCCCCCAGAGGCCCTTCGCGCGCCTCCAGGAAACGGCCGGCCAACTCGTCGGCGGCACGCCCCAGCGCCGCCTCGTACAGGCTCTGCTTCCCCGGGAAGTAGTGGTAGACGAGCGGACGCGAGATACCGGCCGCGGCCGCGATCTCGTCGATCGACACGTCGTCGGGGGAGCGGTGGCTGAACAACTCCAGCGCGACGCCGATCAACTGCTGCCTGCGCTCGTCGACGCCCATCCTGCGCCGCACACCGGTCGTCATACCCCCAGCCTAACGGGGCCGGACCACGCCTGTTCAGTGCAGGGCCCTCACCCGGCTGCCGTCCGCCAACAGCCCGTCGAGCCGCGCCCGGTCGCCCGCCCGGGCCCGCACGGCCAGCAGACGCCCGTCCGCCCGGGCCCTGACCCCGCCCGTCGCGGACAGGGACGCGAACTGCCGGGAACCGGCCGCGAGTACGTACCAGCGCCCGCCGTCCGACTTCCACAGCACGCCCGCGAGAACCTGCGGTCTGCGCACCCCGCAGTCGGGGGAGTCCTCGGAGAGCGCCGCGACCGCGCCCGGCGCACCGGCGCCGCCCGAAAGCCCGGGCGGCGCCTGGAACTGGGCCAGCACCCTGCTGCCCGTGCCCCGCCAGGTCTCCGCCCGGGTGCAGAGCCACAGGGCGGCCCCCTCGCCCTCGGGCAGCGGCTGTCTCGCGTACGGCCAGGAGTTCACCGACCGGACCCCGCGCGAACGCACGGCCGGCAGCAGGCAGGCGGTGCGCGCCCAGCTCTCCCGTTCGGAACGGCCCGACACATCGTGCGGGGCGGACGGCGCACCCGAGGTGAGGCGGACCGGTGTCAGCTCGCCGAGATCCGTCAACAGCCGGACCGCTGTGCCCTCCCGCACCTCCAGGGTGTCCCAGGAGTGGCAGCCGACCGAGGCCGCGGGGCCGGTCAGCGCGGCCGTCACCCCGTGCCGGTCACGGCGCAGCGGCCGCGCCGCGCCGTGCGGCGCGAGCAGGTCCCGTACGGCGGCCCCACGCACCCAGGGCGCCGTCAGATAGCGGATCCTGCCCTTGCGGCGCTGTACGAGGAGGGCGCCCGCGGTCACCGGGTCGGCGCCGTCCACCCGGGCGAAGTCGAGCGCGGCGCCCCCGGCCGGATCGGCGTTGCGCGGCTCGGCGTAGCGCACGATCCGCAGCCCGTCGTGGAACAGCACGACCGCCGCCGCGTCGACCTCGCCCGCGTACAGGAGTTGCGGTGGGCCCATGGGCGGGCCGACGGGAGTCCCGGGCGTCGCCGACGAGGCCACCGCACGGCCCGGCCGCGCCCAGGTGGCGAGGGCGCGGCCCAGCAGCCGGGTGTCATCGGTCCGGTCGCCCCGGGTGGGCCAGGCCGTGAAGTCCCTGCGGGCCGAGCTCCGCCAGAACCCGGCGGGAACCCGCCGCAACGCGGCCGGGTCCAGAGCCTGTTCGGCGGCGGCGTTACGGGAGTAGGGCGGCGCGGAGGCGGAGCCGGGGCCCAGGCCGTCGCCCGGCATCAGCAGCAGCGTCCCGCACACCAGCAGCGCGCCGAGCCCGGCCGCGACGGCCCGCCCGCGGCGTCGGCGGCGCAGCAGATCCGTCGGCCGTGCCTGCAGGGAACACGGGTCGAACTCGGGCGAGGCGAGCAGGGCGTGGGACACCGTGAGCGCGTCCGCCTCCAGCAGGGCGGCCGGGGGGTCGGCCACCCCCGCCGCATCGAGGACCCGGCACACCTCCGCGTCCGCGAGCCCTTCGAGGCCGCGCAGCACATGGGCGGCCCGGCAGGGCCCCGAGACCTCGGCCAGGGACTGTTCCAGGGCCAGTTCCTCCGCACCGCAGGAGTGCGGGAAGAGCCGCAGCCCCCACACCTGCGGCAGCAGGGGCGGCAGCTGCACGCGCCGGGGCCTGGCGAACCGCCGCAGCGGCTGTCCCGCCTCCAGCGCGGAGCGCACCACCCGCAGCCGCAGATAGGCGTAACCGCGCTCGGCCGAGGCGGCTCCGGCGGCATGGCGCGGCCTAGGGAGGGCCGCCTCCGGCGGCGCGCTGCGCGACCGGGGCAGGGAGCGCTGGGCGAGCCAGTGTGCCGTCAGTACCCGGCGGTTGCGCCCGAAAGAGGGCGGCAGCACGAGATATCCGATCCGGACCAGCCGGGCGTAGTGCTCGACGAGTGCGGCCTCGGCCCGGTCCGTATCGGCCTGTTCCGCGCAGGGGCGGCCGGCGGACGACGGTACTGCTCGTAGTGGGGGCACGTTCAGCAGAACGAGCGAATGGTGCGATGGTCACTCCGGTACGCCCGGGGGCGCACGCCCCGGCCGTCGCAGCCTGTTGAGCCCCGGACCGCAATCCGTAGTTCCGCCGCACCGGGAGGGGACACCGGGGCACGATGGCCGGATGGTGAAGCAGCTTGAGTGGCGACGAGGACGAGGACGAGGCCCCCGGGCCGCAGCGGCCGTACTTGCGGGGCTTGCCCTGCTTGCCGCCTGCGGCGGGGGAGCGGACGGCGACGACAAGCCCGCCGTGCCGCCGACCGCGACCGGGACGCTGGAGCAGCTGGCGACGAAGGCGAGCTGCGAGCCGAATCTGCAGACCGACGCCCAGGAGATCCGGCAGGCCAACTGCACCACCGGCGACGGGCGTTATGTGCTGGCCACCTTCGCCACCGACCGCGGCCAGCGGGAGTGGATCAACGAGGCCAACGATTACGGCGGTTCGTACCTGGTCGGCCGCAGGTGGGTCGCGGTCGGTGACGCGGAGGTGGTCGCAGCACTGCGCGGCCGGCTCGGGGGGACTGTGGAGACCGCCTCGCCTCACCACTCGGGGAGCAGTGGCAATGGGGGGAGCGAGGGCGGGCACTCCGGTCACCACGGGAGCTGACCGCGCAGGAACGGGGGAAGGTGCCGCTGTGTGGGGGGAACGGGGGCGTCAGGGCCGCGTCAGCGGCACTTGCGCCCGCCGTTGACGCAGCTCACCACCTTCTTCATCAGCTGGTCGTCGAACACGTTGATGAAGTCACCGTGATCGGTGACGGGCTTGTGCAGCTGCTCCGGGAAGGAGTCGACTGCGAAGCCGGGGCCCGGCGGCACGTCGTACACGATGCGCTGCACCAGCTGCGGAATGGCCCGGAAGCCGTTCGGGCAGCGCCCGTTGTCCTGGGCGAACGCCACATGGGTGCGGTGATTCGCACTGTCGGTGTTCTGGCCGTCCCAGCAGCTCTGGAAGGCGAAGGAACGCACCACCTGACTGCCTTCCGGGCAGATCGGATACTTGTCCTTGAGCTGCCTGTCCTCGAATCCGGTGCAGCTCCAGGACGCGTTGGCGTTGGCGTCGCCGTTGACGAATGCCTTGGCGTCACCGGTGATGATCCGCAGGAAGCGCGGCATTGCCGTGACCTTCCCGGCCGGGGAACCGACGAATTTCAGCGTGACCTGCGACGGAGTCTGAATCTCTCCGATGTTCTGGTCCTTGCCGCCGCCGTCGGCGCCCACGTCGTTCTCGTCCTGTCCGTTCTGCAGGCGCAGGACCGGCCAGTAGTACGTGGATTTGTCGCCCTGATTGCGGCAGGTCGATTCACCGCCGGCCAGATCGTCATCGCTGGAGAAGGCATCCGTGGCCTGATTTCCGACGTAATCGTGCATGTGGTGAGCACCGTTGCTCACTCCGGGTGCGGCAATGACGTTGTCAGGGTTGAATTTGCCGTTCTCGTTTCGGCCGCAGTCCGTGGTGAACGTACCGCGGGAGGCGCCCCGGCGGAGTCGGGGCCTGTCGACATTCGGCTGGATGGACTGGATGTCGACAAAGTCGGAGGCCTCGGGGCCATTTCCTTGCTGGCCGCCGTCCCCGCCCTGGTCGTCACCGCCGTCCTGGCCGCCGTCCTGGCCCTGGTCGGCCCCTTGATCGGCTCCCTGGTCGTCGCCGCCCTGGTCCTGACCGCCGTCCTGGCCGCCGTCCTGACCCTGGTCCGCACCGTCCCCGCCCCCCTGACCGTCACCCTGGCCGCCGCCCTGGTTGTCGTCGTCATCGGCGCGCAGACTGCAGGGTGCGAGGCCGTTCAGGCCCTGTGGCCGCTGCGCCGCGTTGCGTTCGATGGCGATGCCGATCCGGTCGAGACTGGCTGCGCGCTTGTTCTTCAGCGGGCTGAGCACCGCATTTTCGGCAAGGTTCGGGTCCTGTGCGATCTGCTCCTTCCGGTCGGCGAATTGCCGGTAGGCGTCGGTGATCTGTGTATCCATTGCCGCCAGTTCGCGGTCGACCTCGGGGCGTGCCTGTTCGGGCACGTCGGGGAGGGCGATTCCCGCGTCGGGGCAGTCGATGGTGGACATCTGCCGGCCGGCGTTCCGGGTGCGGTCGGGGGGAGAGCCCCACGACCCTTCTCCCGCGCTTGCGTAGACATTGACGGCGACCAACCCACCTCCGCCCAGAATCAGAGCGACCGAAGCGACAATCGCCCGGTTGGCGAGTGTCGAACGTTTCTTGCGCGATGTGCGTCCCATGGAACTCCTCTGCTTCGAGGGAGAAGCGTGACGTCCCATACGGGCCGGGCGCCCGGCCCGTTCAGAACGCTGTGGAATTCGTGGGATTCTCCATGCCCAAAACGGCCCGATCGCCCGGAACGGTCAATGCTCAAGTCTCAGGCGAAGGCGGCCAATCGGTCATCCACCGGTGCTCCCGTCATCCGGTTGGCCAGCGTCGACATCGTGTAGGTGCCGATGCCGAGAACCACTTCCAGGGCGTTGCGGGGTGTGTGTCCCAGCGACAGGAAGTCCTGCAGCGCTTCCTCACTCACCGCGCCCGCTGTCGCCAGGACGGCGAGAGTGAACCGGCGTACGCCCTCCAGTCGTTCGTCCGGCAGGGTCTGCGGATCGGTGGCGCGCAGGGCCGCGATGAGTTCCGGGGTGGCGCCGAGCGATGTCAGCCTCGCCGTGTGCATGGCCACGCAGATGTGACACGCGTTGCGGGTGGCCATCGTCATGACGACGACCTCGCGCGCCAGTGGGTCCAGGGTGCTCGCCTCGAAGGTCGCACTGGCCTGGAGGAAGCCGTTGAGCAGCTCCGGTGAGGTGGCGAGCCGGGCGACGGCGGACGGGAGGTGGCCGCCCTGCTTCTTCGTCACGGCCTCCATGGTGCGCCGGGCGGCGGGGGGTGCGGAGTGGAGGGTGTGGTCGGGGAACGCGGGTACGGGCATGGCGGTCCTCTCGCGGTAAACTCGACAACGTGATTGACGAAAAGGTAAACCAAGTTGTCGAAGTGTGCAATGGCTGAGCCGGAGGAGGGGAGGGCCGGAGCCGGATTCGAGCTGCCGATACTGCTGTTCGCCGGATTCCGTTCGATCATCGACGAGTTGCACCACGAGCTGGCCGCGCACGGCCACCCGGACGTACGTCCCGCCTACGGCTTCGCACTCCAGGCCGTCGGTTCCGACGGGGCGAGCGCCAGCGAGATCGGCCGTCGGCTGGGGGTCTCCAAACAGGCCGCGGGCAAGACCGTCGAGAAGCTGGAGGGCTTCGGTTACGTGGAGCGGGTCGACGATCCCGAGGACGGCAGGCGCAAGCTGGTCAGGCTCACCGCCCGCGGCGTCGACATGCTGGCCAGGTCCGCCGAGGGCTTCGACCGGATCCGCGCCGAGTGGGTCAGGGCGCTGGGGGTCGAGCGCGTGCGGGCGCTGGAGGCCGACCTGCGCATGATGGCCCCCGCGAACGCGTTCCGGCTGGACGCGGAGAGGTGGTTCGCGGGCTGAGCAGCCGAAGGCCGGTCAGTCCGCGCGATCGGCGCGCGCGGACGCGGGGCGGGTCAGCCCCGGTCCAGATAGGCGAGCACCGCAAGCACCCGGCGGTTGTCGTCGTCCGACGGGGGCAGGCCGAGTTTTCCGAAGATGTTCGAGGTGTGCTTGGCCACCGCCCGCTCCGTGATCACCATCTGTCCCGCGATCGCCGCGTTCGAGCGGCCCTGCGCCATCAGTTCCATGACCTCGCGCTCCCGGGGGGTGAGCCCGCCGATCGGCTTGTCCTGGGACCGTCGCGACAGCAGCTGCGAGATCACCTGCGGATCCATCGCCGTGCCGCCCGCAGCCACCCGGCGGACCGCGTCGATGAACTGGTCCGCGTCGAAGACCCGGTCCTTCAGCAGGTAGCCGATGCCGCCGTTGCCGTCGGCCAGCAACTCCCGTGCGTACAGCTGCTCCACGTGCTGCGACAGCACCAGGACCGGCAGGCCCGGCCGGCTGCGGCGGGCGGCCAGCGCGCACTGCAGGCCCTCGTCCGTGTGCGACGGCGGGAGCCGGACGTCGACGACGGCGACGTCCGGCTCCAACTCGGCCAGGGCCCTGGTCAGTTCGGGCCCGGTCTCCACGGCTGCCGCGACCTCGAAGTCGTAGGCCTCGAGCATGCGCACCAGGCCGTCGCGGAGCAGGAAGAGATCTTCGGCTAGGACAACGCGCAAGGGATCTCCATGGTCACCATGGTGGGACCGCCCGCAGGGCTGCTGACGGCCAGTACGCCGTCGAATGTACCCAGTCGGCGTTCGATTCCGCTCAGTCCCGAGCCGGTTCCGATCGCCGCGCCGCCCCTGCCGCTGTCCGTGACGGAGATCCGCAGCATTCCCTCGGCGTGGTGCACGTCCACCCAGATGCGTTCGGCGCCCGAGTGCTTCACCGCGTTGGTGAGGGCCTCGCTGACCGCGAAGTACGCGGCCGACTCGACGGGTGCCTCGGCCCGCCCCGCGAGCTCCACGTTCACCTCGGACTCGACGGGCAGCCGCAGGGCCAGGGCCTTCACCGCGTCCCCGAGCCCGCGCTCGGCGAGGACCGGCGGGTGGATGCCCCGTACGAGGTCGCGCAGCTCCGTGAGGGCCTCCGCGGAGGACGCGCGGGCCATCGCCAGCAGCTTCTTCGCCTGCGCCGGGTCCTTCTCGACGAGCGCCTCGATGGTGCCCAGGTTCATGCCCATGGCGACCAGCCGGGCCTGTGCCCCGTCGTGCAGGTCCCGCTCGATGCGCCGCAGTTCGGACGCAGCCGTGTCCACGGCCTCGTGCCGGGTCTCGGTGAGCCGGTCGATCCGCTGCGCCATCTCCTGCTCGTGGGTGGGCGCCAGCACCGACCGGGCGAGTGCGAAGTGCAGGCGCAGCAGGGGCCGGCTCGCCCACAGCCCTACATGGAAGACCGCGATGCCGAGCGCCGCGGCCGCCAGCCCCGTCGCCTGGCTGCTGACCGGCACGAATCCGTACCAGTACGTGCTGTCCTCGAACACCCGCCACAGGCCCGCCGCCAGGACGATGCCCTCCACCGGGTAGACCATCAGCGCGAAGGACACGGCCAGCAGCACATAGCCGGCTGTCATGTCGACCAGCAGCCACCGCAGGTCCCGCCAGGTCGCCGGGTCCTTCAGCATCAGCACGGTGCGCTCCACCTGCCCGGTGATACCGGTGCGCAGGTCCGGCGGGAACCGCCGGTAGGGAACCGGGATGCGGACATCGCACCAGCTCACCGCGAGGAGCCGGCGCTGGTTGGCGTGCCTGCGCACCAGGTGCAGCACATACGGGGTGGTGATCAGCCCGATGCCCAGCAGGACGAAGGCGATGGAGAGCACCGACAGCACGAAGAGCGTGATCGACCCCGCCGTCGCTGCGAACCCCAGGACGAACGACCGCCCGGCCGCCAGCATCGAGCCCCTGATCCGGCTCCGTGACGCATACATCCTGCTCTCCCCTCGCCGGGGCCCGGTCGGATCCCGTTCGCACAACAGTCTCGCCCGCATCCCCCGAGGACCGTCAGCCGTTCCACCACCCGGGCAGGGTGTACCCAGCACCACCCTCACGGCCTGGTGCTACGACTCCCGGAGAGGGGGCTCCGGCGGCTGGGGCGCCGGCCCTTCGGTTCCTAGATTCGGATGCATCCTGTCCGACGTTACTTCTGGGGGCGAAACCGCATGAGGCGCAACCTCGCGGCAAGCATCGGTGTGTGGAGCGCACACCACCGTAAGACGGCCGTTCTCGGCTGGTTGCTCTTCGTCGTGCTCGCCACCGGCATCGGCGGCGCGTCCGGCATGGTCGAGATGTCAGAGTCGGAGAACGGTGCCGGCGACTCCGCCCGGGCCGAGCGGATCCTCGACGACGCGGGCCTCGGCCACCCCGCCGGGGAGCTGGTCATGGTGTCCGCGGCCCGTGCCGGCGACTGGCGCACAGCGGCCGGTGAGATCACCGCGGCCCTGGGCGGCACCGGAGAGGTCCGGAACCTCGCGGCTCCGGTCCCCTCGAAGGACGGGAAGGACGCGCTGATCACCTTCGAGATGAGGGGCGACGCGGCGACCTCCGCCGACCGGGTGCAGCCGGTACTGGACGCGGTGTCCGGTGTCCGTGAGCGCCACAACGATGTCGAGATCCACCAGTTCGGCGAGGCCAGTGCGGGGAAGTGGCTCGGCGACCTGCTCTCCGAGGACTTCCGCAGGGCCGAATTCACCGCCGTACCACTGGCGTTGGGCATCCTGCTGGTCGCCTTCGGGGCCGTGGTGGCAGCCCTGCTCCCGGTCGGCCTCGCGCTGACCGCCTGCATGGCCGCGTTCGGACTGCTGTCGCTCGCCAGCCACCAGCTGCACCTCTTCCAGACCACGTACTCCGTGATGTTCCTGATGGGCTTCGCCGTCGGCGTCGACTACTGCCTCTTCTACCTGCGGCGCGAACGCGACGAGCGGGCCGCAGGGCGCGACGCCGAGACCGCGCTGCGTATCGCTGCCGCCACCAGCGGCCGGGCCGTCCTCGTCTCCGGGCTCACCGTGATGGTCGCGATGGCCGGCATGTTCCTGTCCGGTCTGCTGCTGTTCAAGGGCTTCGCGCTCGCCACGATCATCGTCGTGTTCATCGCGATGCTGGGCTCCGTGACCGTGCTGCCCGCGCTGCTGTCCTGGCTGGGCGACCGGATCGACGCAGGGCGCGTACCGCTCCTGAACGGGCGCGGCAAGCGGGGCGCGAAGGCGAGCGGCGGCATCGCGGGCAGGGTGCTGAGGCCGGTCCTGGCCGCGCCGAAGGTCTTCGCCGTGGCGGCGGTCCTCGTCCTGCTCGCCCTGGCCGCGCCCGCACTCGGAATGAAGACCGAACAGCTCGGCCTGGAGAAGCAGTTCGGCTCCGACTCACAGCTGGCGATCGACTACGAGCGCATCTCCGACAGCTTCCCGGGCGGCCCCGCCCCCGCCCTCGTCGTCGTCAGGGCCGACGACATCGGTGCACCCGAGGTCCGTACGGCACTCGCGTCCTTCGACCGGGTGACCGTTCACGCGGCGCAGAACGTCGCCGAGATCGAGGTCCCGCTGCCCGGCGGCAAGGACGACCTGGCCGAACTGCGTGACCGGCGGGTGCCGGACGCCTTCGACGGGACGGGCGCCGAGGCCTACGTCACCGGTGAGGTGGCCTCGTCCGCCGACTTCAACGACCAGCTGAAGCGCGGCATCGTCCCGGTCTTCGCCTTCATCACAGCCGTCACCTTCCTCCTGATGCTCTTCTGCTTCCGCAGCTACGTCATCGCGGTGACGTCCATCCTGCTCAACCTGCTCTCCGTCGCCGCCGCCTACGGGGTCATGACCGCCGTCTTCCAACACGGCTGGGGCGCCGAGCTGATCGGCTCGGAGGGTGTCGGCGCGATCGAGTCCTGGATGCCGCTGTTCGTCCTGGTGGTCCTGTTCGGCCTCTCGATGGACTACCACGTGTTCGTCGTCTCGCGGATCCGCGAAGCCCGTGACAGCGGACTGGACACCCGCTCCGCGATCGACATGGGCATCCGGCGCACCGCAGGAGCGGTGACGGGCGCCGCGGCGATCATGGTGGCCGTCTTCGCCGTCTTCGGGACCCTGTCCATGCAGGACATGCAGCAGATGGGCGTCGGCCTCGCCGTCGCGGTGCTGCTGGACGCCACGGTCGTACGGATGGTCCTGCTGCCCTCGGTCATGCTGCTGCTGGGCGAGCGGAACTGGCGGGTCCCGCGAGGACTCTCCCGGCTGCCGGGCCTGGAGCACAGTGAGCCTGCCGAACCCGCCGCCGGCCAGGTGACGGCGGGAGCACACGGCTGACCCCGCTCCAGGAGGAAGGGAAGGAGGCCCCGGAAACCGGGGCCTCCTTCCTGCCCGTCAGGGGGCGTACTTGTAGCCCACGCGCCGGACGGTCTGGATCGAACGGCGGTGCTCGGCACCCAGCTTGCGGCGCAGCCGGGCGACATGGACATCGACGGTCCGCCCGTCGCCCACGTGTCCGTAACCCCAGACCGTCGTCACGAGCTGATCGCGGGTGTGCACCCGGTGCGGATGCGCCACCAGATGCGCCAGCAGCTCGAACTCGAGGTACGTGAGGTCGAGGGTGACCCCGTCCACGGCCGCGGTGCGCCGGGTGGAGTCGATCCGGACGGGCCCGCCCGCCGGAGCCTCGGAGACCGGCTCCGGCACGAACTGCCGCTGCTGGGAGGAGGCGACGGCCCCGGCGAGCGCCGGCTGCTGGTCCGCGGGGACGAGCACCAGGTAGCCGATCATCGGCGGCCGGCCGGGCAGTGCCGGAAGCGTGTGCTGCGGAGCGGGCAGCCAGGTGGCGCCCGGCGGCAGGAAACCGGCGACGTCGGCGAGCTCCACGACCTCGTCACGGTCGACGGCACGCAGCCGGTGGCGGTTGGGGGAGAGAGTGTTGCGGGCGGTGGTGGTGGCCGCAGCGGACACCGCGGAGGCCGCGGTGGCAGCCGATGCGGTGGAGAGGGTACGGGCGTTCGCCATGAGGGTCAGCTCTTTCGCGCGAGGAGTCGTCTGGGGACGTACGTCGTGCGCGCGGGCCGAAGACCGGGGTGAGCGGCTTTAGAGGGCCTGCGCGTTCCACGCGCGGCAACACACCCGGTCGAAGTCATGATGCTGACGAGAGGGCCAGAACGGCTCGAGGTCGCTGCGACCCGACGAGGTGTACTGGAAGCTGGCCATGCCCCCATTGAAGCAGAGATTTCGGCTGTGTAGCAGAGCCCTCTCACCCGTCGATACGATCCCGCCGAGTTACCTTCCTCACCTGCGACTTCTGTCCCGGTGGTTCCTCAGCCCACGAGGCGCTTACGCCAGTCCTCGACGGGCACCAGGATCGACGAGTCCGGTGAACCGTCCCACTCCACCGGGAGCCCTGCCTCGCGCAGGGAATCGGCGACCTCACGGCCCACCGCCGCGGTGGTCCGCGCCGAGCCGTCGAACCCCCCGTAGTACAGCGAGAGTCCATGGCCCTCGGCGACGGCATCCGTGCACTGGTGATGGAAGAAGACGAAACCGCGGGCGTCCTCACTCCCTTCCGAGTGGATCTCACCCGTCCCGCAGGAGCGGCAACAGGTGAAGTTCTCCCGTGCGGTGATCCCGCGACCGTCCAGCGCGGCGAAGGCGCGCTCGACGCGGTCCGCGCCGGTCACATCCGTCCACCCCGCCTGTTCCTCCACCCGCTCCAGCCACAGCCGCTCCACGAGCTTGCGCGCCTGCGCCGGGCTGACCGGCCGGACACCGTCCTTGACCAGGTAGTCCTCGGCCGTCTCGGTCAGCGACTTGACGGTGCCGTATCCGCCGCGCAGCGACAGCCGGATCCGCTCCTCCAGTTGCGCGCGTATCTCCGGGGCGGGCTCGGGCACCTCTTCCTCCGGAGGCATACCGGCGCTCTCCCAGCCGATCCCGGCATCCCAGTCCGGTTCCCGGCGCGCCCACCGGGCCATCACCCCGGCAACCTGGTCCGGCGATCCGAGATCCACCACGACATGACTCGCGGCGTTCCCGGCGCGGCACTCCAGCCGGTAGCTCCCGCCCTCCTCGTGCCACATCTGCACGAAGAAGCCCGGAAGGTCGGGAACACGCTGCACCACCAGGAAACGGTCACGCTCCCCGCCGATCCGGTGCACCAGGGCGCTCAGGGCCTGTTCGGTGACGCGCAGGTGCCTCTGCTGGTTCTCGGTCTCCACCGCGATGTCGAGCATGGGCGGAACTCTGGCACACCGCACCGACAGCGAGGGCGCCCACCGCAGTCGGTGGGCGCCCTCGCCGGTGGAACGATGCCGTGCGGATCAGACCTGGTCGGCCTTCTCCAGCGCGGTGCAGCAGGTGTCGACGATCAGCCGCGTGACGACGTACGGGTCGACGTTGGCGTTCGGACGACGGTCCTCGATGTAGCCCTTCTGGTCCTGCTCGACCTGCCACGGGATGCGCACCGAGGCGCCGCGGTTGGAGACGCCGTAGCTGTACTCGTTCCACGGGGCGGTCTCGTGCAGACCCGTCAGACGGTCGTCGATGCCCGCGCCGTAGTTCTTGACGTGGTCCATCGGCTTGGAGCCCTCACCGAGCGACTCGGCGGCGGTGATGATCGCCTCGTAGCCCTCGCGCATCGCCTTCGTGGAGAAGTTGGTGTGCGCGCCCGCGCCGTTCCAGTCGCCCTTGACCGGCTTCGGGTCGAGGGTGGCGGAGACGTTGAAGTCCTCGGCGGTGCGGTACAGCAGCCAGCGGGCGATCCACAGGTGGTCGGAGACCTCCAGCGGGGAGACCGGACCGACCTGGAACTCCCACTGGCCCGGCATGACCTCGGCGTTGATGCCGGAGATCGCGAGGCCCGCCTTCAGGCAGTTGTCGAGGTGCTTCTCGACGATGTCGCGGCCGAAGATCTCGTCCGAGCCGACACCGCAGTAGTAGCCGCCCTGGGCCGCCGGGAAACCGCCCTCGGGGAAGCCGAGCGGACGGTGACCGTCGAAGAACGTGTACTCCTGCTCGATGCCGAAGATCGGCTCCTGGCCCGCGAACTGCTCGGCGACCGGGCGCAGCTCGGCGCGGGTGTTCGACTCGTGCGGCGTCATGTCGATGTTGAAGACCTCGCACAGGACGAGTACGTCGTCACCGCCGCGGATCGGGTCCGGACACGAGAAGACCGGCTTCAGCACCCGGTCGGAGGCGTGCCCCTCGGCCTGGTTGGTGCTCGAACCGTCGAAGCCCCAGATGGGCAGCTCCGCGCCATCGGTCATGATCTTCGTCTTGGAACGAAGCTTGGCGGTCGGCTCGGTGCCGTCGATCCAGATGTACTCAGCCTTGAACGTCACGGACGCCATCCTTTGCGGGTGCTGCGGTCTATGGTGCGCAGCTTGGCAAGGTGCGATTTCCCGTCCGTTGCCCGAATGTGAACCACGTGTTACCGAGGTTTCCTGTGAATGCCCTGCAGCAGGTACCCAGGGCCCTGGGCCGTCTCACCGTACGGCGCACTGGATACGGTCCGAGCCGCAGGACAGGCCGGGCACACTGGCTGCATGACCACACCATCTGCGTCCACACCGCCCCGCCCCGCCCCGGGCACCCCGATGCGGATAGGCCTCGTCGGCGCGGGCCCATGGGCCCGCATGACCCATGCCCCCGCCCTCGCCGGACACCCCGGAGTCGAGCTGAGCGGCGTCTGGGGCCGCCGTCCCGAAGCGGCGGACGCGCTCGCCGCCGCCCACGGCACCGAGGCGTACACCGGCGACGAGGGCATCGACGCGCTCCTGGCCGTGAGCGACGCGGTCGCCTTCGCCGTGCCGCCGGACATCCAGGCACCCCTGGCCGCACGCGCCGCGGCCGCCGGCTGCCACCTGCTGATGGACAAGCCGGTCGCCACGACGGTGGCGGGCGCGCGCGAGGTCGCCGAGGCCGCGGAGCGGGCCCAGGTCGCCTCGGTGGTCTTCTGCACACTCCGGTTCGCCGCCGGGACGGCCCGGTGGATCGCCGAACAGGCCGCGGCGGGCGGCTGGTTCACGGCCCGGGCCCAGTGGATCGGTGCGCTCTACGCCCCGGGGACGAACAACGAGTTCGCCGCCTCCGCCTGGCGCCGGGAGAAGGGCGCCCTGTGGGACGTCGGCCCGCACGCACTCTCCGTCCTGATCCCGGTGCTGGGAGACGTGACGGAGGTCGTGGCGGCACGCGGACCGGCCGACACCACGCACCTGCTGCTCCGGCACACCTCCGGTGCGTCCAGCACGGTGACGCTCGCGCTGGACGCACCGGTGGGCGCGGTGGGGACGGACGTCGAGTTCAGGGGCGAGCACGGAACGGCCGCCCTGCCTCCGGGGTTCGACGACGCGCTCGGTGGGTTCCGGGCGGCCGTGGCCGCGCTGGTGGAGGCGGCGCGTACGGGAGTGGCGCACCCCTGCGACGTACGGTTCGGGCTGCGGCTCACGGAGCTGCTCGCACAGGCCGAAGCGGGACTGGGGCCGGTGCCCGCGCGCTCCTGAACCCCGGCTCCCGCCGGCTCAGCCCACGCGCTCGATGCGGGCGTTGCGGATCAGGAACTTGCCGGGCTCGCGGACCTGCTCGAACGCGGCGTTGTTCAGCAGGGCGCAGCTGCCCGACACGGAGGTGACCTGCACGGTCGTCGCCTTGTCGTTGTCGAGGTTGGTCACCTTGAGCTCGGTGCCGACGGGGAACTGGCTGCTGGACGCGGCAGGGGCGCCGCCCTCGCCGGAGAGCGTCACGGTGGACCCCGCGCACACGACCTCCCCGGCCGCCTGGTCCCCTCCACCGGGCGGCGCGGCGTCCGTCGGTTCCTCGGCCGGAGCCTCCGGCGCTTCCCCGGCCGGCGGCTCCCCGGGCTGCGAGGCGGCAGGGGGCTCCGCCGGGGGAGCGGCGGGCGGAGCGGCCTCGCCCGCGCATCCCGATGCGGCCTGCTGGAGCCGGATCTGGGCGAGGACCGCCTCCCGGTTCTCGATCCGCGCCTGGGACTGGGCGTCCGGATTCGCCCGCTGACCGGCGATGAACTGCTCGTTGTTGCTCAGGGCCGTGGCCAGCCCCGTACAGACGACCGACGAGGCGTCCGCCGACGGCGACTGCGACGCCTGGCTGGTCCCGGCCAGCACGGCCGCGGTCCCTCCGGCGAGCGCGACGGCCCCGGCGAGCAGGGCGAGCTTCTTCTTCCGGCCGATGGTCTTCTTGCGTGACACGTAGGGCTCCTGTCCCCGGCCCGGAGCGCGGGCTGCACTCCGGCCGGTGCGGTGCGTGTGTGTCCCTACGTACGGGTAACCGGCCTGTTCGTTTCAACGGCCGGCCCGGTGTCACTCCGGAGGCAGTGCCCGGCACAGCGCGGCGAGCGCCTCCTCGTACCCGTGCTCGGGCGGGGTCGCATAGCCCACGACCAGCCCGTCCCGCCGTGCTCCGGCGCCGACGGCGGCCGGGTGCAGATAGGAGGAGAGCCCGTCCACCGCCAGCCCCTGCCAGGCCGCGGCCCGCACCACCGAACGCTCCGTGCCGCGCGGCAGATCCAGGACCGCGTGCAGTCCCGCGGCGATCCCGGACACCCGGACATGCGGGGCGCGCCGCTCCAGAGCCGCCACCAGCTGATCACGGCGCCGCCGGTGGCGCTGGCGCATCCGGCGCACCTGACGGTCGTACGATCCCGACCCGACGAAATCCGCGAGGGTCAGCTGCTCCGTGGCGCTCGACCACTGCTCCCGCTCACCCTTCGCCGCGAGGACGCCGTCCACCAGCCGTTCGGGCAGCACCATCCAGCCGATCCGCAGCGTGGGGGAGAGGCTCTTGCTCACGGACCCGAGCAGCACCACATGCTCGGGATCGAGTCCCTGCACCGCGCCCACCGGCTGCCGGTCGTAGCGGAACTCCCCGTCGTAGTCGTCCTCCACGACCAGACCGCCGGTCGCCCGCGCCCAGTCGACCGCGGCGGCACGGCGCTCCGGATGCAGCGGGCCGCCGGTCGGGAACTGGTGCGCCGGGGTGAGCAGCACCGCCCGCTCCCCCCGCCCCAGCTCCCCGATCCGCGCACCGTGTTCGTCGACGGCGACCGGCCGGGTCCGCACCCCGTGACCGGCCAGCAGCTCACGATGGAACGGCAGCCCGTAGGCCTCGACCGCCCACGGCCCGCCCACCACGTCCGCCAGCAGCCGCAGCCCGTGGGCGGCGCCCGAACAGAGCACGATCCGCTCGGGTGAGGTCCGCACGCCTCGTACCCGGGCCAGATAGGCGGTCAGGGCCTCGCGCAGCTCGGCCCGCCCGTGCGGATCACCGGGCCCGAAGGCGTCGTGCGGGGCACGGTCCAGTGCCCGACGGGCCGAGGCCAGCCAGGCGGTCCGCGGGAAGACCGAGGGGTCCGGCTTCCCCTGGACGAGGTCGTGGACCGGCCGGGCGGTCCGCTCGCGGGTGCGCTGCCGGTAGGTCCGGCTGAGGGGCACGGCCCTCTCGGCGACCCTGGTCCCCGAGCCCTGACGGGCGGCCAGCCAGCCCTCGGCGACGAGTTCGGCGTAGGCGTCGGCCACGGTGTTGCGGGCCAGCCCGAGATCCACGGCGAGCGAACGGTACGGCGGCAGCCGGGTTCCCGGGGCGAGCCGGCCGCTCGTGATCGCCTCGCGCAGCGCCCGCATCAGAACGGCCCGCCGGTTGCCGGTGCCCGACAGTTCGAGCGGCAGATCACTGCCCAGGATCTCCGCAGAATTGACCCATGAATCCGCCACTGAAATGCACCCCGTAACCAGTCACTGAACCTCGTAGATTCGTACCCATGACGACGACAGAGATCAAGCCCGCCACCACCGCATCCCCGACCGCCTCCACCGTCCGGCTCAACTTCGCCAAGGTGGCCCCCAAGGTCTTCCGCGCCGTGATCGGCCTCGACGCGGCGGCCCGCGAGGGCCTGGACCCGACCCTGGTGGAGCTGGTCCAGATCCGCTCCTCGCACCTCAACCACTGCGCGTACTGCCTCCACATGCACACCTGCGACGCCCGCAAGGCGGGCGAGAGCGAGGAGCGGCTGCACATGGTCGCCGTGTGGCAGGAGGCGGAGCACTTCTTCACGGCGAAGGAGCAGGCGGCCCTCGCCCTCACGGACGCGGTCACCCGCGTCGCGGACGCCGGAGTGCCCGACGCGGTGTACGAGCGCGCCGCCACGCACTTCGAGGAGCAGGAACTGGCCCAGCTCCTGGCCCTGATCCTCACGATCAACACCTGGAACCGCATCGCCCTCGCCACGGCCAAGCGCGCGGGCACGGACGAACGCTGATCCGGCTACATCAGCCGGGCCCTGAGCTCCAGCCAGGCCTCAGCCTCGGCCCGCAGTTCCGGGTCGCGGACGTGGGGCAGGTGCTCACGGGTGGCGAGCGAGAGGCGCTTGGCCTCCCGGGAGAGGTTGATCACCGTGATGTTCTCGCGCGAGTACGCCGTTGTGTCCCGGGTCGCCACGTCGGCCCGGGACACCGGGATGCCGTCGAGGCAGGCGCGTACCGTCTCGTCCGGCGGCAGCAGCCCGGACCGGGCCAGTTGGAGCAGGGACTCCGCACGGCCGACGGCCCCGGCCGCCTCGCACTTCCGGAGCAGCCAGAGCCCGAGCCCGGCCCGGCGGGCCCGCTCCTCGTCCGTGCCCCCGGCGTCCCTCCGGCCGGAGGCCACCCACAGGAACCACCACCAGGCCGCGCGCTCCTCCGGCTGTTCCGGACAACGCCGCACGGCCCACCGCTCCCGCGCGTCCGGGTCGAGCCCCGCCAGATGCGCCACCCGGTCCCGGAGCGTCTCCGGCGACCAGGGGGCCCGCTCGCTCCGGGGCCCCGGCCCGAACCATGCCGGCGCCGAGAGCTTGAGTACCGCCCCGTCCTCCTCGTCGACCAGCAACCCGACCCCGCTGTCCTCACGTACGAAGCGCCGGCACCCCAGCCCGTCCGGGGCCACCTCGACGAGCGGGAACCCCAGCCGGTCCAGAGCCGCCGCCAGGTCATCGACGAGCAGGGGCACTTCGAGCCGGTGCGCCTGCACCATGACATGGAGCCCCTGCCACGGCGCCTTCGGCGAATCCCGTTGCCAGGCGAACTCGGCGAGGCTGTAGGAGCGCAGCAACAGGCCCTTGCGGCGGCTCTCCGCGTACCCGTCCCCGAGGAGCGCGGTGACCTCGTCCGGGGTGGAGGTGGCGTCCGCGCCGTCCACGGTGCCGCTGACGACGAAGCCGGTACAGACACTCATGCCGGGAGCGTCCGGGACACTCCCGCTCACCGCCCGAGCGCGTCCCGTACGGCGTCCTCCGACCGCGCCACCACAGCGGTCCCGTCGTCGGCGGTGATGATCGGCCGCTGGATCAGCTTCGGGTGCTCCGCCAGCGCCGAGATCCACCGCTCGCGCGAACCGGCTTCCATCGGCCACTCCTTGAGCCCGAGCTCCTTCGCGACGGCCTCCTGGGTCCGGGTGATGTCCCACGGCTCCAGCCCGAGCCGGTCGAGGACCGCCCGGATCTCGTCCGGGGAGGGCACGTCCTCCAGGTAGCGGCGGACGGTGTAGTCGGCGCCCTCGGCGTCGAGCAGATCGACTGCGCTGCGGCACTTGGAACAGGCGGGGTTGATCCAGATCTCCATGGGGCCAAGGGTACGGGAGGGATCCTCGAAAAGGCCTCTGGCCAGGGGCGATTGTCAGTGGCGGGCAGTAAAATGGAGGGAGTTCGTGAGGGTTCCACCACCGTGCCAGGAGGTTGCCGATGGCCGTTGCCACAGTCACGACCGAGCCGCTGAACAAGCCGCTGCGGAAGAAGCCGCTCCCCGCGGGCAGGCCCCGCGAGTGGTACGTCTCCCACAACCGTCGCCTCAAGGCCATGCGCCTGGCGATAGCCCTGCTCGACACGGGCGTCTACCACCCGTCGAGCGCCGACAACGACAGGATCCGCGCGACAGCCGAACGCCTCGCCATCCACCCGCCGTCCGACACCACCTGCCGCATGGTCCGCGCCCTGATCCGCTACGGCCGCTGACAACGGCGCCTGTGCCCCCGGAGACCGGGGGCACAGGCATGTCCCGTTCCGTGGGAGGAGGCAGGAGGGGGAGACGGGTGGGGGGAAGGCGGTGTCAGACTGCCGCCATGTCACTCGCCGACCTGACCTTCGACCACTGGCGCGCCCTGGACCGGGACACGGCCGCGCGCCACGCCGGGGAAGCCGCACGCCGGGTGGACGGCCGGCTCGTCCGGCTGGACAGCACCCCGCACCTCGGAGGTGTCCTGCACCGCGCCGTCGTCGAACGGGCGGGTGAGGAATACGCGTTGATACCCGGGGGCCGGGTGACCGTCGGCTTCGATCCGGACGCCTGGCAGCCGATGCCCGAGCAGCTCGTCTCGTACCGGGAGGAGAGCCTGGGCGGAGGCTTCGGCTTCGACGAGGACCCGCGGGCCCACCTGGCCCGCGTGATGACGCCGCGGCGCACGGTCACGCTCCCCACCGTGCTGATGGCGGTGGAGCCCGGAAAGCTCCCCGAACTCCCCGGCCTGGTACCGGCGCTGCTCGCCGAGGGCGGTCTGCGGCTGCCGGCCCCCGACGAGTGGGAGCACGCCTGTGGGGCGGGGACGCGGACGCTGTTCCGCTGGGGGAACGACTGCCCGGCGGGCACGCAGCCGTACGGCAGCGGACCAGGACCGCAGCACGGGCCCAACGCCTTCGGTCTGCGTATCGCCTTCGATGTCTACGACACGGCCGAGATGACCTCGGACCCCGGTTCCGTATACGGCGGGGACGGCGGGGAAGCGGTCTGCGGGGGCTACGGCACCTTCCTGGAGTGGCTGCCGCTGGCCACCGCCAACCACAACCCGTCGATGGCGGACTTCCTCAACGGCCCCGAGGGCGAGGACGTGTTCGAGGACTTCAACGTCCGCCCGGTGATCGATCTCGGCTGACGAGCGACAAGGTGTGGCGTGTCACAGACAACGTGGCGGCGCTGTGGGAACTTCAACTCTGTTACTCCCCAGTTGAGTTATCGACGCGCGCGTGGAGAGGGTCGAATTGAGCACTCTGCAAGCCATCACGCTCGACCAGGTGGTCGACACGGACCGCTACCCCCTGTCGGACCCCGGAAGCGTCGAGGGGCAGGCGGTGATCGACAGGGCCCGGCGCGAACTGGCCACGGTCGGCTGCACCGTACTGCCGGACTTCATCCGCCCGTCGCTCCACGACGTCCTTCGCCAGGAGTGCGCAGCCATCGCACCCCAGGCGTACTTCGACGTCGAGACCGTCAACGTCTACAACATCGCCGTGGACGCGGACCTCCCCGAGGACCACCCGGGCCGGCGTACCTTCCAGCGGGGCAACGCGTTCGTCGCGCGCGACCGCATCCCCGAGGGCGCCCTCATCAGCCGGCTCTACACGCATGAGGTGTTCCAGCGCTTCGTCGCCGACTGCTTCGGACTGCCGCGGCTGCACGAGCTCGCCGACCCGCTCTCCGGCCTCGTCCTCAACGTCGTGCGGCCGGGTATGGAGCACCCGTGGCACTTCGACACCAACGAGTACACGGTGAGCATGCTGACCCAGCAGGCCCGGTCCGGCGGTGACTTCGAGTACTGCCCGAACATCAGGACCGCCGAGGACGAGCACTTCGACGCCGTCCGCGACGTACTGGACGGCCGCACCGAGGGCGACCGGCTGCCCCTGCGCCCCGGCGACCTGCAGCTCTTCAAGGGCCGCTACTCACTGCACCGCGTCAGCCCCGTGCGGGGCGACGTGGCACGCCACTCCGCGATCTTCGCCTACAGCGAGCGCCCCGGCGTCATCGGGAGCGTGGCACGCACCCGGCAGCTCTTCGGCCGCGTCCTGCCCGCGCACCTGGCCGCCGAAGGCCGGGCCGTACGGGGCGACAAGCTGCTGGACTAGCGGGCGGCCCGCGCAGACCGTTCCTGCCCCGCCCCGCGAACCACGGAGGAGTAAACCCCTTGCGTTTCGACGCGAACGGAAAAGTCTCGCTCGACCACATCTACACCGCGCCCGACCCGCGCACGTACTTCCAGGTGCTCCGCCCCCTCGGCTACTGCGTCCCCCAACAGGCCAAGCCCTACTTCGAGAAGCTCATCAAGGAGTACCGGGAGTCCGAGGAGGTGTCCGTCCCGACCATCCTGGACATCGGCTGCTCCTACGGGATCAACGCCGCCCTGCTGAAGTACGACGCGACGATGGACGAGCTGTACACGCGCTACGGCGACGCCGCAGAGATGTCCCACGAGGAGCTCCTGGCTCGCGACCGTGACCTCTCCCGCTCCCGCAGCCCCGCGCACGGCCTCCGCTTCACCGGCCTGGACGCCTCCACCAGCGCACTCGCCTACGCCCGCGCGGCCGGATTCCTCGACGAAGCGGTCCACGCCGACCTGGAGCGGAACGACCCCACACCGGAGCAGCACGCCCGGCTCACCGGGACGGACATCGTGATCTCGACGGGCTGCATCGGCTACGTCACCGAGCGGACCCTCACCCGCGTCGTGCGGGCGCAGGGCGAACGGCGCCCCTGGATGGCGCACTTCGTCCTGCGGATGTTCCCCTTCGACCCGGTCGAGGACGCCCTGGCCGGGCTCGGTTACCGCACCGTGCGGGTCGACGACGTCTTCAAGCAGCGGAAGTTCGCCGACCCGCAGGAACAGACACGCGTGCTGGACAGCATGGCGGCGGCAGGAGTGGATGCGCGGGGCCTGGAGGAGGAAGGCTGGATGTACGCACAGCTCTACCTCTCCCGCCCCAACTGACACCCGCCACCCTTCCCACCAACCGAAAGCAGAGCCGAATTGAACGTCAGCCAGGAAGTTGCGGACAGCGCCACCTTCGCCCGGGAGGGCGACCTGCCGCGTGTGCCGCTGCCCACGCTCGAGGCGAGCTGCGAAAGGTTCCTCGCCTGGAGCGCACCGCTCCTGACCGCCGAGGAACGGGCGGCGACCGAGGCCGAGGTCGCCGCCTTCCTGCGGCCCGACGGACCCGGCCGGGTCCTGCACGCGGCGCTGGAGGAGTACGACGGCACGGAGGGCGTGCACAGCTGGCTCGACACCTTCTGGCCGTACCGCTACCTCGGCCGCCGGGACCGGATCGCGCTCAACGCCAACTTCTTCTTCCTGTTCCAGGACACCGGCCAGGGCCAGCTCGACCGGGCGGCCGGCCTCGTCGCCGGGGCGCTCAACTACAAGCGGCAGCTGGACGAGGGCCTCATCGCGCCGGTGGAGCAGCGCGGAGTGCCGCAGTCCATGGTGCAGAACAAGTACCTGTTCTCCACGACCCGCATCCCCGGCGTCCCACTGGACACCGTCCGCGCCCCGTACAGCGACAGCGCGCCCGGCCCCTCCACGGCCCGGCACATCGTCGTATTCTTCCGGGGCAGCATGTTCCGGCTGGACGTCCTCGGTGAGGACGGTGCCCCGCACAGCCTCGACGAGATCGAAGCCGGACTGCGCGCCGTGACCAAGGCCGACGTGCACACGGACGAGGCGGACCGAGCCGGCCACCTCACCAGCATGGCGCGCGCCGAATGGGCGGCGGCCCGGGACACCCTCCTCGCCCACCCCCGCAACGCCGAGACACTGGACGACATCGAGACCGCGCTGTTCTGCGTCTGCCTGGAGGACTTCGCACCCGGGGACACCAAGGCCACCTGCGACGAACTGCTGTACGGGGACCGGGGCAACCGCTGGTTCGACAAGGCCGTCTCCTTCGTCGTCTACACCGACGGCCGGGCCGGCATCAACGTGGAGCACTGCGAGCTCGACGGGACGACCATCCTCAGCTTCACCGACGCGCTGCTCAGCACCCCGCCCGAGGAGCACGCCGGCCAGTCCGGCGCCCGCGCGCAGGGACAACCGGTCCCGCAGCCCCTCGTGTTCGAGCTGGACGACACCCAGCGGGCCCAGGTGCGGTCCGCCGCCGAGTCGTTCGCCGCGTACGGCGCAGCCACCGCCACCAGCACGGTCTCCTTCGACGACTTCGGCAGCACCGCGGCCAAGGCGCTCGGCGTATCACCGGACGCGTTCGTCCAGACCGCCTACCAACTGGCCCACCAGCGCGCCAAGGGCCACCTCGGAGCCACGTACGAGTCGATCGCGACCCGCCAGTTCCGGCACGGCCGCACCGAGGCGATGCGCGTCGTCACCCCCGAGATGCCGGCCTTCGTGGCGGCGATGGACGACCCCGCCGCCGACCGCGACACCCGCCGCGCCGCCTTCCGCGCAGCCGCGACCGCCCATGTGACCCGTGCGAAGGAATGCCAGGCCGGGGACGCCCCCGAACAGCACCTGTGGGAGCTGGAACTCATCCAGCGCCGCCGCGGTGCCGAGCTCGGGATCACCGAACAGCCCGCCCTGTACCGCTCACCGGGCTGGCTCACCATGCGGGACGACTACCTCAGCACCAGTTCGGCCCCGTCGGAGAACATCCAGTACTTCGGCTTCGGCTCCACGAGCAGCAAGTGCATCGGCATCGCCTACGTCCTGCTGCCCGACCGCTTCAACCTCTACCTGAGCACCCCGCTGCCGGTGGCCGCCCAGATGCACGCCTTCGCGGACCGCCTCCGCGAGGCGGTCGCGGAACTGCGCGAGCTCCTGGCGGGCTGACAGCCCACGCAACGGGCAGGCGGCGAGCGTCCGAAACGGCTCAGCCCGCCGCCTGCCCACTCCGGCGGGCCTTCACCGCCATGACGATCGGCGTGGGGTCACCGTGCTCGGCGAACCGCTCGAGCGCGAGACCGGCATCGAGGAAGCCATGGAGGAGGCCGGACAGCGGCAGGTGCCCCGCTCCGACCTTGTCGCGCAGGCCCCGGTCCGTCCACGAGGCCGTGGTCCAGTCCGCGTCGAGATATCCGGGACGGACCACGACGGCATCGGCATCCGTACGGTCGGCGAACCCGCCGCAGAAACAGGGATGGACACCGATGTGCACGAACACCCCACCGGGCCGTAGCACCCGGGCCGCTTCGTGGAGCACGGCCGGGTAGTCGGGCATGTCGGTGTGCACCATCACCGCGACGACGGCAGCCACCGATCCGTCGCGGATCGGCAGCCGCGCGGCGTCTCCCTGCGCGACCGGCAGGCGGCCGCGCGCATGGCGCAGCATTCCGGCGGACAGGTCGACGCTGACAGGGGCCCAGCCGAGCTCGCGAAGCCGTGCGGCGTGGACGCCGGTGCCGCACCCGATCTCCAGACAGGCGGCCCCTGCTCCCGCGCCGAGGAGCTCACCCAGGAGATGACCGAGGCCGCGGGGGTTGCCGGCAGTCGCTCCGGCCGCCGGGCCGCCGAGGAAATCCCGTTCGTACCAGTCCGCGATCCGGTCGTACGCCGCTGTCCGCGTCATGGGGTGGTCCGTTCGCCGGGGAGTCCGTCGCCTCAGTACTGCCCCGTCGGGGGCGCCCTGTTGCCGGTTTCGCCGGCGGCGGAACGGCCCGACCTGCGAGGAGGGTTCTGCGTGCGGGCACGGAAAAGGCCGTCGGCCGTGTCCTCCCGGGCGGGGAGGAACACGGCCGACGGCCCACGGACGGCCCAGGCGAGCGGAAAGCCGCTCCTGCCCGTGGCCTTCCTAGATGTCGAAGTACAGCTCGAACTCGTGCGGGTGCGGGCGCAGCTGGATCGGGGCGATCTCGTTCGTGCGCTTGTAGTCGATCCACGTCTCGATCAGGTCGGGCGTGAAGACGCCGCCGGCCTGGAGGTAGTCGTGGTCCGCCTCGAGGGCGTCGAGGACCGCCGGGAGCGAGGTCGGGACCTGCTGGACGCCCGCGTGCTCCTCGGGGGCCAGCTCGTAGAGGTCCTTGTCGATCGGCTCCGGGGGCTCGATCTTGTTCTTCACGCCGTCCAGGCCGGCCATCAGCAGGGCCGAGAACGCCAGGTACGGGTTCGAGGACGGGTCCGGGGCGCGGAACTCGACGCGCTTCGCCTTCGGGTTGGAGCCCGTGATCGGGATACGCATCGCGGCGGAGCGGTTGCGCTGCGAGTACACCATGTTGACCGGTGCCTCGAAGCCCGGGACCAGGCGGTGGTAGGAGTTCACCGTCGGGTTGGTGAAGGCAAGCAGCGACGGGGCGTGCTTCAGGATGCCGCCGATGTAGTAGCGGGCCATGTCCGACAGGCCGGCGTAACCCTGCTCGTCGTAGAAGAGCGGCGTGCCGCCCTGCCACAGCGACTGGTGGACGTGCATGCCCGAGCCGTTGTCACCGAAGATCGGCTTCGGCATGAAGGTCGCGGTCTTGCCGTTGCGCCAGGCGACGTTCTTCACGATGTACTTGAAGAGCATCAGGTCGTCGGCCGCGGCGAGCAGCGTGTTGAACTTGTAGTTGATCTCCGCCTGGCCGGCGGTGCCGACCTCGTGGTGCTGGCGCTCGACCTGGAGGCCGTTCTTGTCCAGCTCCAGGGAGATCTCGGCACGCAGGTCGGCGAAGTGGTCGACCGGCGGGGTCGGGAAGTAGCCGCCCTTGTAGCGGACCTTGTAGCCGCGGTTGTTCTCCTCCGACCCGGTGTTCCAGGCGCCGGCCTCGGAGTCGATGTGGTAGAAGCTCTCGTTCGCCGACGTCTGGAAGCGGACGTTGTCGAAGACGTAGAACTCGGCCTCGGGGCCGAAGTACGCGGTGTCGGCGACACCGGTCGAGGCGAGGTAGGCCTCGGCCTTCTTGGCCACGTTCCGCGGGTCACGGCTGTACTGCTCGCCCGTGATCGGGTCGTGGATGAAGAAGTTGATGTTGACAGTCTTGTCGCGGCGGAACGGGTCGACGCGAGCCGTCGAGATGTCCGCGCGGAGCGCCATGTCGGACTCGTGGATGGCCTGGAAACCGCGGATCGACGAGCCGTCGAACGCGAGCTCCTCGTTCGGGTCGAAGACTGCCGCCGGGATGGTGAAGTGCTGCATCACACCGGGCAGGTCGCAGAATCGGACATCGATGAACTTGACGTCTTCGTCGGCGATGTACTTCTTCACGTCGTCGGCGTTCTGGAACATCCAACTCCTCCTACTCCCGACCCGGAGAAGGGCGGGGTTGCAGCTCTTTCGTGCGGCCAGTGCGGTGGCACACGCTGGACCCGACCATAGGCAGGCAGGATTTCTCAAGCATGACCCATTTGTTTCGCCCAAGTTAACCAGGCCGGTCGTCAGCGGCACCTCAGCGACGTTTATGAGTGCCCCGCCCGGCCAGGAGCAAACACGGGCGCAGTACCGTGGACGGGTGGACAACAGGCAAGCAATCGGATCGTGGCTCTCGGGGCCACGCGCGGCGGCCGAGGAGATGGGCGCCGACTTCGGTTACCGGGGCGAGCGCCTCGGTCTGCCCCAGGAAGGCCCGGGGTCCGTGGCCCCGCTCGGCCGGCGCTTCGGGGCACTCTTCATCGACTGGACCGTGTGCATGGTGATCGCATACGGGCTGCTCGCTCAAGGTGACCAACAGGTGGCCGGGAACTGGGCGCTGGGCGTCTTCCTCGTACTGAGCCTGCTGACGGTGGGAACCATCGGTTCCACGCCGGGCAAGCGCATCCTGGGCCTGCGGGTCGTCGCCGAGGGCGGCGGGCGGCTCGGCACCGGGCGGGTGATCGTCCGGACCGTGCTGCTGCTCCTGGTCATCCCCGCCCTGGTCTGGGACCGCGACAGCCGCGGCCTCCACGACCGGCTGGCCCGTGCCGTCCAGGTACGCATCTAGAAGACGTGGACCGACGAGGGCGGCCCCGGACGATCACGTCCGGGGCCGCCCTCGTTCCGTACTGAGTACGTCAGCGCATCAGCGCATCTTTCCGCCGCGCGGCATCCGCATGCCCTTCGGCATCGGGCCCTTCGGCAGCGGCATGTTGCTCATCAGGTCGCCCATGGCCCGCAGCCGGTCGTTGGCAGCGGTGACCTGCGCGCCCGTCAGCACCCGCGGGAGCTTCAGCATCTTGGTGCGCACCTTCTTGAGCGGCACCTGGCCCTCGCCGTCGCCGACGATGATGTCGTGCACCGGCACGTCCACCACGATGCGGGCCATCTTCTTCTTCTCCGCCGCCAGCAGGCTCTTCACCCGGTTCGGGTTGCCCTCAGCGACCAGCACGATGCCCGCCTTGCCGACGGCCCGGTGGACGACGTCCTGACTGCGGTTCATCGCGACCGCCGGAGTCGTGCTCCAGCCGCGGCCGACACGGTCCAGTACGGCCGCCGCGGCGCCCGGCTGTCCCTCCATCTGCCCGAAGGCCGCGCGCTCGGCACGTCGTCCGAAGATGATCGCCATTGCGAGGAGGGCCAGTACGAAGCCCAGGATGCCCGCGTAGACCGGGTGATCGATCAAGAAACCGATCGCGAGGAGGACACCGAAGGTGACGATTCCCACACCCGCGACGACAAGACCGATCTTGGGGTCTGTCCGCCTGGTCATCTTGTAGGTCAGGGCGATCTGCTTGAGCCGCCCCGCGTTCTCGGCGCTGTCCGCGCCTTCAGTGGTGTTTGCCTTCCTCGCCATGTACTGAAGTTTACGTGGCCCCGGACTGACCTAGGAACGGCGGTCGGCCACAGCCTCCAGTACATGCTGTGCCTCGACCCGGTCCTTGGCCCTGCGGCGGTCCTCGAGGACCGCCGTCCAGGCGTTCCGGCGGGCGGTGCGCTGGCCGCTGCTCATCAGCAGCGATTCGACGGCGCGGAGTGCGGTGGTGACGGACGGGATCGCGTTGGCTCGTACCGGCGCGGCGTGCATCGTGGTCGTTCCCCCTCGGAGCGGATGCGCGCACCCGGCGCGCACTGGGTAGCGGGAAGCAGTGACTGCGACGGCCTCGGGGGCTGCCGCTGTATGTGTACCTAGGGTCACTGCTTGGTGTTACCAGTGCATGACCGGTCGGTCAAACACCAATGAAACCCTGATTTCGGCGCCGCGCACGCCGACGCGGCCCATACGGGCTCCCGACCTGCGGGGAGCGTACGGGCCGCGTCGAATCGGCCATTACTGCTCAGTAGCTTCTTGTGCGCGGATTCACACGGGCCGGGCGGTCACGGTCGCTCACGCGACGGTCGCGCCCCGGGCCTCCATCGCCTGCTTGAAGAGACGGCCGGCGCGGTACGAGGAGCGCACCAGCGGCCCCGACATCACGCCGGAGTAGCCGATCGCGTCGGCCTCGTCCTTCAGCTCCACGAACTCCTGCGGCTTCACCCAGCGCTCGACCGGGTGGTGCCGCGGGGTGGGCCGCAGGTACTGCGTAATCGTGATGAGCTCGCAACCCGCGTCGTGCAGGTCCTGGAGCGCCTCGCTGACTTCCTCGCGGGTCTCGCCCATGCCGAGGATCAGGTTGGACTTGGTCACCAGACCGGCCTCACGGGCCCGGGTGATGACCTCCAGGGAGCGCTCGTAACGGAAACCGGGGCGGATCCGCTTGAAGATGCGCGGCACCGTCTCGACGTTGTGCGCGAGCACCTCGGGGCGCGAGGAGAAGACCTCGGCGAGCTGCTCGGGAACCGCGTTGAAGTCGGGGATCAGCAGCTCCACCTTGGTGGCGCCGGTCGCCCGCTCCGCGGTCTGGGCGTGGATCTGGCGCACGGTCTCCGCGTACAGCCAGGCGCCGCCGTCCTCCAGGT
Source organism: Streptomyces sp. NBC_00683 (assembly GCF_036226745.1). Taxonomy (NCBI): domain Bacteria; kingdom Bacillati; phylum Actinomycetota; class Actinomycetes; order Kitasatosporales; family Streptomycetaceae; genus Streptomyces; species Streptomyces sp. NBC_00683. Next base: position 6,204,012 of record NZ_CP109013.1, read on the forward strand.
CGTCGCGTGCGACGCCGGTGATCGTGGCGTAGTTCAGGTCCATGGTGACCACGGACTCGCCCACACGGCGGGGCTCGTCACGGTCGAGGGCCTCGGGCCTGCCCGTGTCGATCTGGCAGAAGTCGCAGCGCCGGGTGCACTGGTCGCCGCCGATGAGGAAGGTCGCCTCGCGGTCTTCCCAGCATTCGTAGATGTTCGGACAGCCGGCTTCCTGGCACACGGTGTGCAGACCCTCGCTCTTCACGAGCTTCTGCATCTTCGTGTACTCGGGGCCCATCTTCGCCCGGGTTTTGATCCACTCCGGCTTGCGCTCGATGGGGGTCTGGCTGTTTCGGACCTCCAGGCGCAGCATCTTGCGCCCGTCGGGTGCGACACCGGACACTCCGGCACCCCTTTGCTTTCGCTGCATTGGATTCTTCGGCGAACACCAGGGTACGCCCGTGGTTAGAACGGCCTTACGTCTGCCCAACCTGTGGCCGACAGGGCCTATTCCCGGCCCTGCGCTCAGGCGGGGGCGACCGCGGTCGCCGAGGCGGCCGTCCCGACGGTGCGGGGCGCGAGCTCCGCGTTCTCCAGGATGTCCCTGAGGTGCCTCTCGGCGACCGGCAGCACCTCCGCGATCGTGACCTCCCGGCCCAGCTCGTACGAGAGCGACGTCACGCCCGCGTCCCGGATGCCGCACGGCACGATCTTGTCGAACCACGTGTTGTCCGGGTTCACGTTCAGGGCGAAGCCGTGCATGGTCACACCCTTGGCGACCCGGATGCCGATCGCGGCCAGCTTGCGGTCCTCGCGGCGCTGGCCGGCGTTGGACGGCGCGTACTCGGGGCCGTTCAGCCGGGCGTCGAACTCCTCGTCGTGCAGGCGGGGGTCGAAGTCCAGGGACAGTCCGCCGAGCGCGGGGCGCTCCTCGACCGGGTCACCGAGGACCCAGACACCGCTGCGGCCCTCGACCCGGGAGGTCTCCACACCGAAGTCGGCGGCCGTACGGATCAGGGCGTCCTCCAGCCGTCGCACATGGGCGACGACGTCGACCGGCCGCGGCAGCTTCTGGATGGGATAGCCGACGAGCTGGCCCGGACCGTGCCAGGTGATCTTTCCACCGCGGTCCACATCGATGACAGGAGTGCCGTCCAGAGGGCGCTCGCTGTCGGTCGTGCGCCGTCCCGCTGTGTAGACGGGCGGGTGCTCGAGGAGCAGGCAGGTGTCGGGTACGGAGTCCTCGAACCGGGCCGCGTGCACCTCCCGCTGCTTCTGCCAGGCCTCCTGGTAGTCGACCGCTTCCTCGCCGAATCCCAGACGGACGAACCGCAGCTCACTCACTTCGGGTGCCTCCCTATTCGGGTGTCGGGAGGCCGGGGGGTGTCCCCGGGACCACGGCACCATGCACTGATATGCGCCCTCAGCCACTGTACGACCGCTCGGGGGACAGCCGTCCGGCAGGTCGCACCCGGCCGTCCCGTCAGCGATGCCCACAATCCTCACACGATCGGATGAATGTGGAGCGAAGGTCGCTGGGGCGGCCGCCGGGACCGCTAAATTCGCGCCGTTCCATAAGGGCTCCCCGCCCGGCCCCGAAGGCAGGAGACCGTACAGCTGATGTCGGAACGACCTCCGCAGCGCACCCCCAACAGGCGGCTCGCTGCGCTCATCGCGGAAGCCGGATTCTCCCATGCGGGTCTGGCCCGCAGGGTGGATCAGCTGGGCCTCGAACACGGCCTCGACCTGCGGTACGACAAGACCTCGGTGACCCGCTGGCTGCGCGGCCAGCAGCCGAGGGGAACCACCCCCGCGCTGATCGCGGAGGTATTCACCCGGCGGCTGGGGCGCCGGCTCTCCGCGCAGGATCTGGGGCTGGACGCTTGCGCCCCCGTCTATGCCGGGCTGGAGTTCGCGGCCACGCCCGCCGAGGCCGTCGACATCGTCAGCGGGCTGTGGCGCAAGGACTCCGGCAGCCATGCGGAGCTGCGCAAGATCGCGTTCACCCCGGCCGGACTCGTCGTGCCGAGCCGGGACTGGCTGATCGGGCGGGCCGACGAATGGGTCGGACGCGGAGAACCGCCGACGACGGGGGCGGCTTCCCGCGGCACGAGCGCTGCGAGCGCCGTGAACGGTACGAACGGGGCCCCGGCACACGGCACGGGGGGCCTGCCCGCCCCGCGCGCGGCCGGCGACACGAACGCCGTCCGCACGTCGAACGGCTTCCACGCGTCCGGCGGTGCCCACACGCATCACGGCCCCGGGGGCGCACCCGGGGCGTCGGCCCACGGCGGCCGGGCCGGCAGCCGCGGTCCCGGCTCCGCCCGGCCGCCCGCCCCGGCGCAGCCGCCCCTCGGCGTGCCCCGTCAGCGGCAGACCGACCGCGGCCCCGGCCAGCGGGTCGGCAACGGCGACGTCGCGGCCCTGCGGTCGGTCGGTGAGCTCTTCCGCACCCTGGACAACGCCTACGGCGGCGGTCACGCCCGGCAGGCCCTCGTCAGGTACCTGGAGCACGAGGCGGAGCCCATGCTCCGCGGGAGCTACGGCGAGGCCGTCGGCAGGCGGCTGTTCTCCGCGGCGGCCGATCTGACCCGGCTGGCGGGCTGGACCTCGTTCGACATCGCGGCGCACGGCCTCGCCCAGCGCTACTTCGTCCAGGCGCTGCGGCTCGCGCAGGCGGCAGGCGACCGGGGGTACGGCTCGTTCGTGCTGATCACGATGAGCCGGCAGGCGGTGTACCTCGGGCACGGCAGGGAAGCGGTGCAGCTCGCCCGGGTCGCCCAGCAGGGGATCGGGTCCTCGGCGCCGCCCGTGGTCATGGCGCTGCTGCACGCGGTCGAGGCGCGCGGACACGGGGTGCTCGGCGAGACCCGGGCGTGCATCGCCGCACTCGTACGCGCGGAACGGGCCCTGCAGTCCGAGCGCCCCGGGGACGACGTGCCGCACTGGGCCCGCTACTTCGACGAGGCACAGCTCGCCGACGAGTTCGGCCACTGCCATCGCGATCTGCAGCAGTACAGGGTCGCCGTGCAGCACGCCGAGCGGTCGCTCCAGCTGCGCGCTCCGGCGTACGCCCGCAGCAGGCTGTTCTGCCGCGTGGTGCTCGCTTCCGCGCGGCTCGGGCTCGGCGAGCTGGACCAGGCCTGCCTGCTGGGCGCCGAGTCGGCCCAGCAGGCTTCGGAGATGCGGTCGGTGCGCGCCACGGAGTACGTGCGCGACTTCGAGCGCCGACTTGAGCCGTACCGGGACGCGGTAGCCGTGCGGGGCTACCGCGACCGTGTCGCAGCGCTCGGCTGAGGCGGCCTACGCCGCGGTCGGCAGCGCGGCCCCGTCGCCGGGTTCCTGCCGCACCCCCAGGTCCGCGAGGATCGCCGAGGCCGCGCGGTGCCCCGAGTGCAGGGCGCCCTGGACCGTGCTCGTGTCGCGGTGGTCGCCGCACACGTACAGGCCGGCCAGGACCCGGACCGGCCGGCGCAGATCGTGCGGGGGCGGCATCGCGGGCACTGCCTCCGGGTCGTGATGGGCCGCCAGGAGCTCCCAGTCGTGCGTGGGCGTGCCGTACAGCTGGGCGAGGTGCTCGCGGACCGTGCGGTCGAGGTCCGGTGGCGGGGGACCGAGCACCGTGGAGGTGATCAGCGTGCGGCCGTGCGGCGCGCGCGAGGGGTCGACCTCGCTCATCACGGCGGTGTGCGCGACGGGACCCGAGCGGTCCGCGTCCAGCAGCAGGTGTGCTCCCGTCGGCGGGGGAGCGGGCGCGGTGTGGTGAAGCACGGTCACCGGGTGGAAGGCCGGCATCCGCAGACCGGGCAGCAACTCCGCGGCGGCGCCCGCTCCGGTGGCCAGCAGCAAGGAGCGACAGCCCAGTTCGCCGTGCTCCTTGGTGCGTACGGACGTGATGTCGGCGGCCGTGACATGCACCCCGGTGCGTACGGTGCCGGGCGGCAGGGCGGCCGCCAGCAGCCGGGGCAGTTCCGCGGAACCGCCCGCCGGCACGCAGAGCCTGCCGCGCGCGTAGCTGCGCAGTGCGAGCTCGGCGCAGCGGCTCGATGTGGTGAGCGTGGGGTCGCTGAGCAGCGCGGTGAGCAGGGGGTGCACGAAACCGCTGACCATCCGGGGGGAGAGGCCGCGCGCCGACAGGGCCGAGAGTGCGGTCCGGTCGGGCCTGGCCAGGATCCGGGCCGCCGGTGTGGCGGCGAGGCGACCGAGCCAGGAACCCAGCCGGGCCTGTTCGATCGTCCCGCCCAGGGGCGCGAGGGGGGCGCTCGATCGGGTGCGCACTGCTTTGAGTGCGCCCCTTGCGCTCCGTACGTCACCGGCGCGGTACCGGCGGCCTCCGCTGCGGACGAGTACCCCTGGTGCGAAGTCCCGCAGCACCAGGCCGTCGAGACCCGGGGTGGTACTCAGCTCCGGGTACGCGGAGCTGAGCAGTGGACCGATGTGGTCGAGCAGGAATCCGTCCACGTCGTGGGTGACCATCCGGCCGCCGATGTGCGGCGCGGCCTCAAGGACGCTGACGTTCACTCCTGCGCTGGTCAGTTGATGGGCCGCTGACAGGCCGGCGATCCCGGCCCCGATGATGACCACATCCGCGTGGTGTGCCGTGTGTGCCGTGAACACGTACCCCTCCCCGAGTCGGCGCGACTGGTGGGAGGCTCTTGCCCCCAACAGGCCCCCGGAATGCCCGAGTTCGGGTCGAGGCTAGATGGATGGCTGATGCAGGCGCAGTCGCGCGCACCCGGGGGCACCGGTGCACGGGGTCGCACGGACCCCCGGCGGGCGGTGCCGGAGCGGTGGCCGGCCGGGCCGGCCGGAGGCGCCGAGGAGGCAGGCTGCGACCGCTGAGCTGCGCATGTGCGTGGGACGGCCGGCCCGGCCGTGCGGCCGGGCGGGCGTGTTCAGCGCAGTGCTGCGCGGATGGCGGCGTCGATTCCGGGGAAGGCGAACGAGAAACCCGAGTCGAGAAGTTGGCCGGGTAGCACCCGCTGGCTGCCCAGCACGTCCTCGGCGAACTCCCCGAGAGCGACGCGCAGCGCGGGCGCCGGGGCGGTGAAAAGCGTCGGACGGCGCAGCACCCGCCCCATCGCGGCCGTCACCTGGCCGTTGGTGGCGGGGGAGGGCCCGGTCAGATTCACCGGGCCGGACAGCGACTCGGTGTCCAGGATGTGCCGCATCGCCGCGATGTGGTCGTGCAGGGCGATGAAGCTCCAGTACTGCCGTCCGTTCCCGAGCCGCCCGCCGAGCCCGGCCCTGAACAGCGGGAAGAGACGGCCCCAGGCCCCGCCCTCCCGGGCGACGACCAGACCGGTCCGGGCATGCACCGTCCGTACGCCCGCCTCCTCGGCAGGGGCCGTGGCCTCCTCCCAGTCCACGCACACCGACGGCAGGAAGCCCTCACCGGGCGGCGCGCTCTCGTCGACCGCGCGGTCCCCGGTGTCCCCGTAGTAGCCGATGGCGGACCCGCACAGCAGGACCTTCGGCGCCGCGTCGAGAGAGGCGACGGCCTCGGCGATCGCGGCCGTGCCCAGGACCCGGCTGTCCCGGATCTCCCGCTTGTACGCCGGGGTCCACCTGTGGTCGCCGACCCCGGCCCCCGCGAGATGGACGACCGCGTCGCATCCGACAAGGCCCGCCACGTCCACGTACTGACGCTTCGGATCCCATTCCACCTCGTCGCCGGTTCCGGCGGGGCGGCGTACCAGGCGCACCACCTCGTGCCCGTCGGCCCGCAGCGAGCGCACGAGCGCCGCTCCGATGAGGCCGGTCGATCCGGTGACGGCGATACGGGAGTGCTGCATGGCCTCCATCCTGCCCCATGGAACATCGCTCACGCGGAACACGGCGTGGCACAGTGGCACGCATGTCCGAGCCCCGATTCCACGCACTCCTGCCCGTCCGACCCGCCGTGCAGGCGGACGAGAGCGCGCTCGGAGAGCTCGACCGCGCCACCTGGTCGACGCTGCACGCCGTGCAGCCCAGGCCCCGGCCCCCGTACGAGCCGTTCTTCGACGAGCGGCACAGGCCGGGGGAGTTCCTGGTGGCCGCGGCTCTCTCCGACGCGGGCGAGGAGCACATCGCCGGATACATCCGGCTCGCCCCGGCGACGCCGCTGGCCTGCAACGCGCACGTCCGGCAGATACAGGGCCTCGCCGTGGCCGACTGGGCGCGGGGCCACGGCGTCGCGCGGGAGCTGCTGCGCGCCTCGTACGCGGAGGCGCGGCGCCAGGGAGCGGGTCGGCTCACCCTGCGCGTGCTCGGGCACAACACCCCTGCGCGCAAGCTCTACGCTTCGGAGGGCTTCGCCGTCGAAGGCGTACTGCCCGGAGAGTTCTTCCTGAACGGGCGGTACGCCGACGACGTCCTGATGGGCCGTTCGCTGCTGTCCTGAGTTCAGACCGGGCGAGTTCAGACCGGGCGAGTTCAGACCGGGCGAGTTCAGACCGGGCGAGTTCAGATCGGGCCGAAGCGGCTCCACAGCGCGGGGAGCCGTTCCGCCAGCGCCGCGTCGTCCTCGAAGTCGACGGGCGTGCCGGCCGGCTCGGTGGCCTGCGGCGGCAGGCCCAGGTCCGGCGCGACCACACCGGTGAGCTGCTCGTACGCCTCGTCGGCGGCATAGCCGAGGTCCTCGCCGTCGCCGTCGAGCTCGTCGTCGAAGTCGTCGAGCAGCTCGGCGAGGCTGTCGGGTTCGTGCACCGCGCCCTCGAAGACCTCCCGGCCCTGCCCGATCAGCCAGCACCTGAAGAAGTCGAACGCGTCGTCGCTCGCCCCGCCGAGCAGCACGGCGGCAGCGCCCCACAGGTCCCAGCGGTACGCGCGGTTGTAGCGTGCCTCGAAGTGCCTGGCGAAATCCAGCACGGAGTCGGGATCGAGCTGCACCAGCCGTTCGACGAGCAGGTCGGCATGGTCCTCGGGGTCGCCGTCGGCGCCCTCGCGGCTGTTGTCGATGATCTCCCAGAACTCCGTCTCGTCCATCACTGGTCCAGCATCGGCCTTGGCGGCGGGCGACGCACGCGGAGACACCGAAATGAAGCCTTCAGCCGTAGAGGTCGCGCAGGCGTTCGGCGGCATCGGCAACACGTTCGCGCAGTGCGGCGGGTGCCAGGACCTCCAACTCCGGCCCGAGGGAGAGCAGCTGGCCGTATGCGACATCCTCGGACTCGACCGGCAGGGTAAGCGTGCGCCAGCCGTCGGCGTCCGGCGGGCCGGCCGCGGCCAGCGCCTCGTCCGCAGCGGCCCTGTCCACGGCGTACGGCAGTCGGCGCACCCCCGCCCCGGACAGCCGTACCGTCACCTCGGTACGCAGGATCGACCGGGCGAACTGTGCGGCGCGCTCCTCCCAGAACCGGGGCAGATCGAAGTCCTCGTCCCGCTCGAACCGGGTCGCCGACACGGCGACCGCGGTGAACCGGTCGATCCGGTACACCCGGAAGTCGTCCCCCACCCGGGCGCAGAGGTACCAGACCCCGGCCTTCAGGACGAGCCCGTACGGGGACATCTCCCGCTCCACCTCGCCCGTGGGGCCGCGGCGGTAGCCCGCCCTGACCACGCGGTCGTCCCAGACCGCCTCCGCGACGGCGGGCAGCAGCTCGGGGGTGGCCGGCTCGTGGTACCAGCCGGGGGCATCGAGGTGGAAGCGCTGGGCGGCGGTCTGCGAGGCGTCCCGGAGCGAGGGGAGCAGGGCGGCCGAGACCTTCAGCCGGGCGGCGGACGCGGCGTCGTCGAGCCCCATCTCACGCAGGGCCGAGGGCAGCCCGGACAGGAAGAGCGCCTCGGCCTCGTGACGGGCCAGGCCCGTGAGCCGGGTCCGGTAACCGCCGACGAGCCGGTAACCGCCCGCCCGCCCCCGGTCCGCGTACACGGGCACGCCCGCCTCGGACAGGGCCTGGGCGTCCCTGGTCACGGTGCGCTCCGAGACCTCCAGTTCCTTCGCCAGCTCGGCGGCGGTCATGGTGGGCCGGGACTGCAGGAGCAGAACCATCTTGATGAGCCGGGCAGCACGCATGGAGCCATTGTGGGCGCCCCACGACGACGGCGGGGCAGGTGCCGGACCTGCCCGGCACCTGCCCCGCCCTCTGCTGCCTGCTGCCTACAGCCCGTACCGCTCCCGGGCCTCCTTGATCGTCGAGGCCGGGACCTCGCCGCGGCGGGCCAGCTGGGCCAGGGCCGCGACCACGATCGACTGCGCGTCCACACCGAAGTGGCGGCGGGCCGCGTCGCGGGTGTCGGAGAGGCCGAAGCCGTCCGTGCCCAGCGAGGACCAGTCCTGCTCGACCCACTGGCTGATCGAGTCCGGCACCGCGCGCATCCAGTCGCTCACCGCGAGGACCGGGCCCGGCGCACCGGAGAGCACCTGGGTCACGTACGGCACCTGCTGCTCACCGCGGAGCAGCGCCTCGTCGGCCTCCAGCGCGTCACGGCGCAGCTCGCCCCATGAGGTGGCGGACCAGACGTCGGCCGTGACACCCCAGTCGGCGGCCAGGAGTTCCTGGGCCTTGAGCACCCAGTGGATCGCCGTACCGGAGCCCAGGAGCTGCACGCGGGGCGCGTCCGCCGCGGTGGGCGTGCCCTCCTTGAAGCGGTACAGGCCCTTGACGATGCCCTCCTCGACGCCTTCCGGCATCGCGGGCTGCTGCTTCGGCTCGTTGTAGACCGTCAGGTAGTAGAAGACGTTCTCGGCCTCGGGGCCGTACATCCTCCGCAGACCGTCCTTGACGATCACCGCGACCTCGTACGCGAACGCCGGGTCGTAGTTGAGCGACGCCGGGTTCGTGGACGCGATCAGGTGCGAGTGGCCGTCCGCGTGCTGCAGGCCCTCGCCCGTCAGCGTCGTACGGCCCGCCGTGGCGCCGACGATGAAGCCCTTGCCGAGCTGGTCGGCGAGCTGCCACATCTGGTCGCCGGTCCGCTGCCAGCCGAACATCGAGTAGAAGATGTAGAACGGGATCATCGTCTCGCCGTGCGTCGCGTACGACGTGGCGGCGGCGATGAAGTCGGCCATGGCGCCGGCCTCGGTGATCCCCTCGTTGAGGATCTGGCCGTCCTTGGCTTCCTTGTAGTACATCAGCTGGTCGCGGTCGACCGGGTCGTACGTCTGGCCCAGCGGCGAGTAGATACCGGCCGACGGGAACAGCGACTCCATGCCGAAGGTGCGTGCCTCGTCCGGGACGATCGGCACCCAGCGCCTGCCGGTCTCCTTGTCCCGCATCAGGTCCTTCACCAGGCGGACGAACGCCATGGTGGTGGCCATCTCCTGCTTGCCGGACCCCTTGTACAGGGCCTTGAAGGCACGCTCCTCCGGCTGCGGCAGAGCCGCCGCGTGCACCCGGCGGGCCGGGGCCGGACCGCCGAGGGCGGCACGGCGCTCCTGGAGGTAGCGGACCTCGGGGGAGTCGGCGCCCGGGTGGCCGTAGGGGACCAGCCCGTCCTCGAAGGCGCTGTCCGGGATCGGGAGGCCGAGCAGCTCGCGCATGCTCTTGAACTCGTCGATCGACAGCTTCTTCATCTGGTGGTTGGCGTTCTTGGACTCGAAGCCCTTGCCGAGCGTGTAGCCCTTGACCGTCTGGGCCAGGATCACGGTCGGCGCGCCCTTGTGCTCCACCGCGGCGCGGTAGGCCGCGTACACCTTGCGGGCCTCGTGGCCGCCGCGGGAGCTGTAGAAGCACTCGGCGATCTTGGCGTCGCTCAGCAGCTTCGCCAGCTCGGCGAGCGCGGGCTCGGTGCCGAAGAAGTGCTCGCGGATGTACGCCACGTCGCGGGTCGCGTACGTCTGGAACTGCGCGTCCGGCACCTCGCGGAGGCGGCGGATCAGCGCGCCCGTGGTGTCCAGCTGGAACAGCTCGTCCCAGGCGTTGCCCCAGAGCGTCTTGATGACGTTCCAGCCGGCTCCGCGGAACGCGCCCTCCAGCTCCTGGACCACGCGGAAGTTGGCGCGGACCGGGCCGTCGAGGCGCTGCAGGTTGCAGTTGATGACGAAGGTCAGGTTGTCGAGCTGCTCACGGGCCGCGAGGGCGAGGGCGGCGGTCGACTCGGGCTCGTCCATCTCGCCGTCGCCCAGGAAGGCCCAGACGTGCGAGTTCGACGTGTCCTTGATGTTGCGGTTGGCCAGATAGCGGTTGAAGCGCGCCTGGTAGATCGCCGAGAGCGGGCCGAGGCCCATCGACACGGTGGGGAACTCCCACAGCCAGGGCAGCCGCCGCGGGTGAGGGTAGGAGGGCAGGCCCTCGCCGCCCGACTCCTGGCGGAAGTTGTCGAGCTGTTGCTCGCTGATCCGGCCGTCGAGGAAGGCACGGGCGTAGATACCGGGCGAGGCGTGGCCCTGGATGTAGAGCTGGTCGCCGGAGCCGTCCCCCTCCTTGCCGCGGAAGAAGTGGTTGAAGCCGGTCTCGTACAGCCAGGCTGCCGAGGCGAACGTGGCTATGTGGCCGCCCACGCCGAACCGGGCGCCGCGGGTGACCATCGCAGCCGCGTTCCAGCGGTTCCAGGCGGTGATCCTCGATTCCATCTCCAGGTCGCCGTCGAAGGCGGGCTCCGCGGAGGTGGGGATGGTGTTGACGTAATCGGTCTCCAGCAGCTTGGGCAGCGCGATACCCGCGCCCTCCGCGTGCTGGAGCGAACGACGCATCAGGTATGCGGCGCGGTGCGGGCCCGCGGCCTTGGTGACGGCGTCCAGGGAGGCCGCCCATTCGGCGGTCTCCTCGGGGTCGCGGTCCGGGAGCTGGTCGAGCTCGCTCGGATGTTTTGCTACGGGGTCGGTCATGATCGCCGCCTTCCGGAGTGGAGGGGGGTGGAGAAGGCCCTGGCTGGCAGGACAGGGCGATGGGGCCGGTGGGCCCGCGACTGAACTGTAAGTCGCCGATCGATGATCGATCAAAGGATGAAAGGCAAAACTTCTCGATCTGAAGAAAGTGGCATGGGGTGCCTCGAAACGGGGCACGCAGTGACGGGATTATTAGGGTGAAACGGGCTCTGAGCTGCACAGTCGAGCGCCCGGTGCCGCAGATGGGTACGCACCACCGCGCCGGTTCACGCCGGGGGCGCGCACGTCGGGCTCACGCTCGCGGAGCGCACCCCAGGACGTGCTCCTTCACGAGCACCGCGATCCGCGGGTCCCGCCGCAGGAACGCGTCGATGAGGGCCTCGTGCTCCTCCGCGTACGACTTCTGCACCGTGCCCAGCCAGCGGATCGACAGGGCCGTGAACACCTCGATGCCCAGCCCCTCCCAGGTGTGCAGCAGGACGGCGTTCCCCGCCGCCCGCACCATCTCCCGGTGGAAGGCCACCGTGTGCCGCACCTGCGCCTCACCGTCGGCCAGCCGGTCCGCCTCGTACAGGGCCGCCACGTGCGGGGTCAGCGCCGAGCAGTCCTCGCCGAGCGCCGGGGCCGCCAGCTCCGCGGCGATCTGCTCGAGCCCGGCCCGTACGGGGTAGCTCTCCTCCAGATCGGCCGCGGTCAGATTCCGCACGCGTACGCCCTTGTTGGGGGCCGACTCGATCAGCCGCAGGGTCTCCAGTTCGCGCAGCGCCTCACGCACGGGCGTCTGGCTGACCTCCAGCTCGGTCGCGATGCGGCGCTCCACGATCCGCTCGCCCGGCTTCCAGCGCCCGCTGACGATCCCGTCCACGATGTGCTCGCGGATCTGCTCGCGCAGCGAGTGGACGACGGGCGGGGTCATGACGGGCTCCTTCGGGGCAAACTGGTGCTGCCTACACCAACACGGCCGCCAGGGGCGACCGGTGGTGTCTAGACAATACGGCGGCGCCCCCGCCCGGGAGTGTTCCGGACGGGGGCGCCGCTGGTGAGGCTGGTTACAACTGCGTGCCTCAGAGGCCGAGCTCGACCTCGAACTCGCCCGCTTCGAGGATCGCCTTGACCGTCGTCAGGTAACGGGCGGCGTCCGCGCCGTCCACCAGACGGTGGTCGTAGGAGAGCGAGAGGTACGTCATGTCGCGGACACCGATGACGGTGCCCTCGGCGGTCTCGATGACCGCCGGACGCTTGACGGTGGCACCGATGCCCAGGATGGCTGCCTGGTTCGGCGGCACGATGACGGTGTCGAACAGCGCACCGCGCGAACCGGTGTTGCTGACGGTGAAGGTCGCACCGGACATGTCGTCCGGGGTGAGGCCGCCACCGCGGGCCTTGCCGGCCAGCTCGGCGGTCTTCTTCGCGATACCGGCGATGTTCAGGTCGCCCGCACCCTTGATGACCGGGGTCATCAGACCCTTCTCGGCGTCCACGGCGATGCCGATGTTCTCCGAGTCGAAGTACGTGATGGTGCCCTCGTCCTCGTTGATCCGGGCGTTGACGACCGGGTGGGCCTTCAGCGCCTGGGCCGCCGCCTTCACGAAGAACGGCATCGGGGACAGCTTGACGCCCTCACGGGCGGCGAAGGACTCCTTCGCCAGGTTGCGCAGCTTCATCAGCTTGGTGATGTCGACCTCGAGGACCGAGGTCAGCTGGGCCTGCGAGTGCAGCGCCTTCATCATGTTGTCGCCGATGACCTTGCGCATGCGGGTCATCTTGACCGTCTGACCGCGCAGCGGGGACGCCTCGAGCTTCGGCGCGGCCTTCGCCGCCGGGGCAGCGGCGACCGGAGCCGGAGCGGCAGCGGCGGCCCTGGCGGCCTCCGCGGCGGCGACGACGTCCTGCTTGCGGATACGGCCACCGACGCCGGTGCCCTTGACCGCGCCCAGGTCGACGCCGTTCTCGGCGGCGAGCTTGCGGACCAGCGGCGTGACGTACGCGCCGTCGTCACCGGCAGGCGCGGCCGGAGCGACCGGTGCCGGAGCGGCAGCCACGGGCGCCGGAGCGGCCGGAGCCGCGACCGGGGCGGCGGGCGCCACCGGAGCCGGAGCCGGAGCTGCCGGAGCGGCGGGCGCGGGAGCGGCCGGAGCCGGAGCAGCCGGGGCGGCCGGAGCCGGAGCTGCCTCTGCCGGAGCAGCGGCGGGAGCCGGTGCTGCCTCTGCCGGAGCAGCGGCCGGGGCGGCACCCGGAGCACCGATGACGGCGAGCTTCGCGCCGACCTCGGCGGTCTCGTCCTCGGCGACCACGATCTCCAGCAGCACGCCGGAGACCGGGGCGGGGATCTCGGTGTCGACCTTGTCCGTGGAGACCTCGAGCAGGGGCTCGTCCTCCGTGACCTCCTCGCCGACCTCCTTCAGCCAGCGGGTGACCGTGCCCTCGGTGACGCTCTCACCGAGCGCGGGGAGGGTGACGTCGGTGCCTTCGGCGCCACCGGCCGCAGCCGGAGCGGCCGCGGGGGCCGGAGCGGCAGGGGCCTCGGCGACGGGCGCCGGAGCCTCGGCGGCGGGAGCCGGGGCGGCCGCGGGCTCGGCAGCCGGAGCTGCCGCCGCGGGCGCGCCCGAGCCGTCGTCGATGACGGCCAGCTCGGCGCCGACCTCGACGGTCTCGTCCTCGGCGACCTTGATGGACGCCAGGACGCCGGATACGGGGGCCGGGATCTCGGTGTCGACCTTGTCGGTCGAGACCTCGAGCAACGGCTCGTCGGCCTCGACGTGCTCGCCCTCGGCCTTCAGCCAACGGGTGACGGTGCCCTCGGTGACGCTCTCGCCGAGCGCCGGAAGGGTTACGGAAACCGACATGGTTTCAGTTGCTCCTTACGAAAGTGCGGAAGTGGTCGGTCGTCGCGCCCGGGACTGGATCAGTCGTGGGAGTGGAGAGGCTTGCCGGCCAGAGCCAGGTGAGCCTCGCCCATCGCCTCGTTCTGCGTCGGGTGGGCGTGGATGAGCTGCGCGACCTCGGCCGGCAGCGCCTCCCAGTTGTAGATCAGCTGGGCTTCGCCGACCTGCTCGCCCATACGGTCACCGACCATGTGGACGCCGACCACGGCACCGTCCTTGACCTGGACGAGCTTGATCTCGCCCGCGGTCTTCAGGATCTTGCTCTTGCCGTTGCCCGCGAGGTTGTACTTGAGGGCGACGACCTTGTCCGCACCGTAGATCTCCTTGGCCTTGGCCTCGGAGATACCGACGGAGGCGACCTCGGGGTGGCAGTACGTCACCTTCGGCACGCCGTCGTAGTCGATCGGCACGGTCTTGAGACCGGCCAGCCGCTCCGCCACCAGGATGCCCTCGGCGAAGCCGACGTGGGCGAGCTGGAGGGTCGGGGCGAGGTCGCCCACGGCCGAGATCGTCGGGACGTTGGTCTGCATGTACTCGTCGACGAGGACGTAGCCGCGGTCCATCGCGACGCCGGCCTCCTCGTAGCCCAGACCCTGCGACACCGGGCCGCGGCCGATCGCGACCAGCAGCACCTCCGCCTCGAAGGTCTTGCCGTCGGCGAGGGTGACACGCACCCCGTCCTGCGTGTACTCGGCCTTGTCGAAGAAGGTGCCGAGGTTGAACTTGATGCCGCGCTTGCGGAACGCGCGCTCAAGGAGCTTCGAGCTGTTCTCGTCCTCGACGGGGACCAGGTGCTTCAGGCCCTCGACGATGGTGACCTCGGTGCCGAAGGACTTCCACGCCGAGGCGAACTCGACGCCGATGACGCCGCCGCCCAGGACGATCGCGGACTTCGGGACACGGTCCAGCTTCAGCGCGTGGTCCGAGGAGATGATGCGATTGCCGTCGATCTCCAGGCCGGGCAGCGACTTCGGCACGGAGCCGGTCGCGAGCACGACGTGGCGGCCCTGGATGCGCTGGCCGTTGACATCCACCGAGGTGGGCGACGAGAGCCGGCCCTCACCCTCGATGTAGTGCACCTTGCGCGAGGCGATGAGACCCTGCAGGCCCTTGTACAGACCCGAGATCACCTCGTCCTTGTACGCGTGGACGGCCGCGATGTCGATGCCCTCGAAGGTGGCCTTGACACCGAACTGACCGGCCTCGCGGGCCTGGTCGGCGATCTCTCCGGCGTGCAGCAGCGCCTTGGTGGGAATGCAGCCGTTGTGCAGGCAGGTGCCGCCGACCTTGCCCTTCTCGATCAGTGCGACGTCCAGGCCCAGCTGCGCTCCGCGCAGGGCCGCGGCGTACCCGCCGCTACCACCGCCGAGGATCACTAGGTCGAAAACGGTGCTGGCGTCGTTCGCCACGTCACGTCCTCCATGCATGTGCGCCGTACGCCGGGCCCCTCGCTGGGGTGTGACCGGCCGGTCGGCTGGTGTTCGGCCGCTTGTGTTGTTCGGCCCTGTGGTGGGGGCCCTGTCCTGCCGAGAACCCATCTTCGCACTTGTTGAGGGCGAGCGGGACGCGGGCCCCTGGTCTGAGCCGGACGGAGGTCCGGCCCGGACCGTTGGCGATACGTACAAAGTTTCGGAAAGAGGCCGGTCAGAGCCCCTGCGGAGAACACGTACGGCCCCGGACGTATGCCCGGGGCCGTATCGCTGCGCGCGAACGGCGCAGCGAATGCCGTGTGGAACTCAGCCGAGGTCGCCGGCGGCCGTGCGCTCCGCCAGCTTGACCAGGGTGCGGACCGCGGATCCGGTGCCGCCCTTGGGCGTGTAGCCGTAGGGCGCGCCCTCGTGGAAGGCGGGTCCCGCGATGTCCAGGTGGGCCCAGGCGATGCCCTCGCCCACGAACTCCTGCAGGAACAGGCCGGCCACCAGGCCGCCGCCCATCCGCTCGCCCATGTTGGCGATGTCGGCGGTCGGGGAGTCCATGCCCTTGCGCAGGTCGGCGGGGAGCGGCATCGGCCAGGACGCCTCGCCGACCTCCTCGGCGATCTCGTGGATGGCCGTACGGAAGGCGTCGTCGTTGGCCATCACGCCGAAGGTGCGGTTGCCGAGGGCGAGGACCATCGCGCCCGTCAGGGTCGCCACGTCGACGATCGCGTCGGGGTTCTCCTCCGAGGCGCGGGTCAGCGCGTCGGCGAGGACGAGCCGGCCCTCGGCGTCGGTGTTGAGGACCTCGACGGTCTTGCCGCTGTACATGTGCAGCACGTCACCCGGCCGGGTGGCGTTGCCCGACGGCATGTTCTCGGCGAGGGCCAGCCAGCCGGTGACATTGACCTGGAGGCCGAGACGGGAGGCCGCGACGACGGCGGCGAACACGGCGGCGGCGCCGCTCATGTCGCACTTCATCGTCTCGTTGTGGCCGGCCGGCTTGAGCGAGATGCCGCCCGAGTCGTAGGTGATGCCCTTGCCGACCAGGGCGAGGGTCTTCTCCGCCTTCGGGTGGGTGTAGCCGAGCCGGACGAGGCGGGGGCCGTGCGTCGAGCCCTGGCCGACGCCCAGCAGGCCGCCGAAGCCGCCCTTGACGAGAGCCTTCTCGTCGAGGACCTGGACCTTGATGCCGTGCTCCTTGCCGGCGGCGGTGGCGACCGCGGCGAAGGACTCGGGGTACAGGTCGTTCGGCGGGGTGTTGATCAGGTCGCGGGCGCGGTTGATCTCCTCGACGACCGCGGTGGCGCGCTCCGCGGCGGCCTTGAACGCCTTGTCGCGCGGCTTGGTGCCGAGCAGGGCGACCTCGGCGAGCGGCAGCTTCGCGCCGTTGTCCTTCTTGCCCTTGGGGGCGAGCTTGTTCTCGCCGCCCTGGTAGGCGGTGAAGGCGTACGCGCCCAGCAGGGCGCCCTCGGCGATGGCCTCGGCGTCCTCGGAGGACTCCGTCGGCAGTGCGAAACCGGCCTTCTTCGTCCCGGTCAGCGCACGGGCGGCGCTGCCGGCGGCGCGACGCAGTGCCTCCGCGTCGTACGCGTCGTCCTTCTCCGGGACCGGGCCGAGCCCGACCGCGACGACGACGGGGACCTTGAGACCGGACGGTGCGGGAAGCTTGGTCACTTCGCCCTCGGCACCGGAGGCGCCCAGGGTCTCCAGGACGGTGGCGAGCTTTCCGTCGAACGCCTTGTCCACGGCCTCGGCGCCCGGTGCGACGACCAGGGCCCCGGCCTTGGACCCAGTGCCCTTGGCGATGCCGACGACGAGTGCGTCGGCGCGCAGCGTCGCCGCACCTGCGGTGCTGAGAGTGAGAGCAGTCACGGTGGTGAATTCTCGCTTCCGTTGAGTTGTGTACCGGTCGAGGGGTGGGCCGACCGTGCCCGGCGCATCGTAGATGCCGCCGCAATGCGCCGGGAATGAGCCTACGCGCGCCATTGCTTCCGGCTCACAGGGGCGGGGCCGTCCGGCCGTACGCCGCCGGGGCCGGCAGGCCCCGTACGGCGGAACGGACCACGGGGATAGGGTCGTTGACCTGGGCAGGTGAGCGGGGGGAGACGACATGCGGGGCGCAAGGACACGACGGCCGGTGCCCTGCGCCGTGCTGGTGCTGCTGGCCGTACTGGCCGGCTGCGCCCCGGCCGCGGAGCCGGCGGACCCGGCCCGGCCGACGGCCGGACAGCGCTGGCAGCCGGAACCGGGCGTGGACTGGCAGTGGCAGCTCTCCGGCCGGGTGGACACGGGAGTGGACGCGCCCGTCTACGACATCGACGGGTTCGACCAGGACGCGAAGACGGTGGCCGCGCTGCACCGCAAGGGCCGCAAGGTCATCTGCTACCTCTCCACCGGGGCCTGGGAGGACTTCCGCCCGGACGCCGGGAAGTTCCCCGCCTCCGTACGCGGGAAGAGCAACGGCTGGGAGGGGGAGTGGTGGCTCGACATCCGCCGCACCGACATCCTGGAGCCGCTGATGGAGGCCCGGATCGCCATGTGCGCGAAGAAGGGCTTCGACGCCGTGGAGCCGGACAACATGGACGGCTACCTCAACACCACGGGCTTCCCGCTCACCGCGGACGACCAGCTGCGCTACAACCGGCTGATCGCCCGCCTCGCCCACCGCCACCACCTGGCCGTCGGCCTGAAGAACGACCTGCCCCAGATCCCGCAGCTGGTGGACGACTTCGACTTCGCGGTCAACGAACAGTGCGCGCAGTACGACGAATGCGAGACGCTGACACCGTTCATCGAGGCGGGCAAGGCCGTCTTCCACGCGGAGTACGAAGTGCCCGTCGCGGACTTCTGCCCCGGGTCACGGAAGCTCCGGCTGAGCTCGCTGCTCAAGAAGTACGAACTCGGGGTCTGGCGCCGGACCTGCTGACAGCCCTCAGCCGAGGACGAGCGCCACAAGGGCGACGGTGACCGCGGTTTCCTCCAGGGCGCCGAACACATCGCCCGTCACCCCGCCGAAGCGCCGCACGCAGTGGCGCAGCATCAGGTGCGCGGCCCCGAGACCGGCCAGCGCGGCGAGGGCGTGGTGCACCGCCCCGTACCCCCCGAGGAGCGCCCCCGCCCCCGCGCAGCCCGCCACCGCCACGACGGCCACGGCCAGTGCCGCACGGGGCGCGACCGTGCCTGCCACCGCCGCGCCGAGGCCCTCGGGACGGGCGGGCGGGACACCCCGGCGCGTGGCCAGAGTGAGCGCGAGCCGGGCGGTGACCGCGGCGACGACCGCCCCCAGGGCGCCGTGTGCCCAGCCCTGCCCGTAGAGCTCGAAGAGGACCGCGACCTGTGCCAGCAGGACGAACAGCAGGGTGATGACACCGAACGGACCAATGTCCGACTGCTTCATGATCCGCAGTGCGTCCTCGGCCGGCTTGGCGCTGCCGAGCCCGTCGGCCGTGTCCGCGAGCCCGTCCAGATGCAGGCCGCGGGTCAGGGCGGCGGGCACGGCGGCGGAGACGACCGCCGCCGGCAGGGGACCCGATCCGGCGAGCAGGAACAGCACCCCGGGCACGGCCGCGAGCAGTCCCACGACGAGTCCGGCGAGCGGGGCGCAGAGCATGCCGGCGCGGGCTGCCTCGCGGTCCCAGCGGGAGACACGGACGGGGAGCACGGTCAGGGTGCCGAAGGCGAAACGCAGGCCGTGGCTGTTCAGGGAGGTCACCGCGCGCAGGCTAGCCGGTGCCGCTCGGCGCTAGATTGGGCAAAACACACCGGAAGCCGCATAACGGATCATCGGGAGTAGGTGGCATGGGTCACTGGCTTCACCAGAACATCGTCGAGCCGGGCAAGCTCCCGCTGCTGCTCGCGCTGGGCTCCTTCGTGCTCACCTTCGCCATCACCCGCTTCATCACCCGGATGATCAGGGCCGGGAAGGGGCCGTTCCGCAACATCACGCCCGGCGGGGTGCACATCCACCATGTGGTGCCGGGCGTCGTTCTCTCGGTGGTCGGCGGCTTCGGCGCGGTCGCCTCCGGACAGCACGGAGCCGCCGCCGGGATCTGGGCGGTCGTCTTCGGAGTGGGGGCAGGTCTGGTACTCGACGAGTTCGCGTTGATCATGCACCTCGACGACGTGTACTGGACCGAGGAGGGCCGTCAGAGCGTGGAGGTCGTCGTCCTCACCGCATCGCTCGTCGTGCTCGTCCTCGCCGGGTTCTCGCCGCTCGGAGTCGACGAACTGAGCGGCGACCAGCAGCAGAACAGACTGGGCGTCGTCCTCACGTACACCGTCAACTTCGGCTTCGTGCTGATCGCCCTGTTCAAGGGAAAGGCCCGCATGGCGGTGATCGGGACCCTCATCCCGTTCATCGCGCTGTTCGCCGCGCTCCGGCTGGCCAGGCCGGCCTCGCCGTGGGCCAGACGCTTCTACCGCAAGCGGCACCGGGCGCGCGCCAGGGCGGTGCTGAGGGCGTACCACCACGATGTGCGCTGGGCGGGGCCGCGCCGCAGGTTCCAGGACCTGATCGGCGGGGCCCCCGACCGGACACCGCTGCCGGGGCCCGGCCCGGGAGGCTGAGATCAGGCGGTGGTGGTCCCCGCGGGCTCGCCCTCCCCGGAGGCCTCCTCCTCGGCGTCCTCGGCGGTCTCGTCCGCGGGCTTCTCCACAGGCTCCTCCGCCCGTTCGGGCAACTCGGAGGCCAGCGCCGCCGCGGCCTGGACGAGCGGCAGCGCGAGCAGCGCCCCACTGCCCTCGCCCACGGTCACCCCGTGATCGAGCAGCGGCGTCAGCGCCATCCGGTCCAGTGCCTTCATCTGCGCCGGTTCACCGCTCACCTGACCCGCCAGCCACCAGTCCGGCGCCCTGAAGGCCGCCCGCTGGGCCACGAGTGCGCAGGCCGCCGAGACCACCCCGTCCAGCACCACGGGCATCCGGCGCACCGCGCTCTGCAGCAGGAAACCGGTCATCGCCGCCAGGTCCGCGCCGCCCACCGCGGCCAGCAGCTCCAGCTGATCGCCGAGAACGGGCCGGGCCCGGCGCAACGCGTCCCGGATCGCGGCACACTTGCGCATCCACGCCAGATCGTCGATGCCCGCACCGCCGCGCCCGGTCACCACGGAGGCGTCCGTGCCGCACAGGGCCGCGATCAGGGTCGAGGCCGCCGTCGTACCGCCGACGCTCAGATCGCCGAGCACCACCAGATCGGTGCCGGAGTCGGCCTCCTCGTCGGCGATCCGCATGCCGAGCCGTACGGCCTGCTCGGCCTCCTCGGCCGTCAGCGCGTCCTCGACGTCGATACGGCCGCTGCCGCGCCGCACCCGGTGCCGTACGACCGCCTCCGGCAGCAGCCCGGGGTCGCAGTCCAGACCGGCGTCCACGATCCGTACGGGGACGGAGAAGCGGCGGGCCAGCACCGCGACGGGGCTCGCACCGTCCAGCGCGGCCCGCACCAGCTCGTGAGCGGTGCCGGCCTCCCGGCCGGACACCCCCAGCTCCGCCACCCCGTGATCACCGGCGAACAGCACCACACGCGGCTGGTCCACGGGCTTGACCGGTACGGACTGCTGGGCGGCCGACAGCCACTCACCCAGCTCGTCGAGCCGGCCGAGAGCGCCGGGCGGGACGGTCAGCCGTTCCCGGCGTTCCTCGGCGTCGCGCCGTACGCCGCCGTCGGGGCGTTCGATGAGGTCGGAGAAGTCGTCCAGATTCACGGGGGTCTGCCTCGCGGGTCGTCACATGGTGGGCAGGAACCCGGCGGAGGGCTCCTGTGCGGAACAGTACCCGGCAGCTTTCCGCGCCCCCGGGCCGCGCACCCGCCCGAAGGCGGGCCCGCCCCGACTCGCGGCCCAGCCCGACCCCGTCCGCACGGCTCAGCCCCGCAGCACCAGCGCCCGCCCCGCCACCACCAGCAGCACCTGCTCGCACTCGTCGGCGAACGCGGCGTTCAGACGGCCCAGTTCGTCCCGGAAGCGCCGCCCGGAGGCCGTCGCGGGGACCACACCCGATCCGGTCTCATTGGTCACGGCGACGACCGTACGGCGCGTCCCGCGGACCGCGCGGACCAGTTCCGCGACCCGTTCCCGCAGTGCCTCCTCGCCACCGTCCGCCCACCGGGCGTCGTCCCAGGCCTCCACCCGGTCCATCGCGTCCGTCAGCCACAACGACAGACAGTCGATCAGAAGCGGCGGACCGTCCGCCTCCAGCATGGCCACCAGCTCGCAGGTCTCCTCGGTGCGCCACGCGGCGGGCCTGCGCTCGCGGTGCAGCCCGATCCGGGCCGCCCATTCCGCGTCGCCGTTCCGCCGGCCGCCCGTTGCCACGTACACCACCTCGGGGAACGTCTCCAGGCGCTGCTCGGCCTCCAGCGACTTCCCCGACCGTGCGCCACCCGTCACCAGCGTGCGCCGCGGCATCTCGGGCACCGCGTGGTACTCGCCCACCCTCAGCGTCGTCCCGTCCGGCACGGCCCGCGCCCCGGCGGCCGCGAGCCTGCGGTGCAGCTCGTCGCCGGGCGGTGCGTCGTGGTCCAGGTGGACGGCGACGACCTCGGTGGTGGGCCCGATCGCCTCCACGGCCCGCAGCCGGGCCACGGCGTCGGGCCGCGCGATCACATCGGCGACGACCATGTCGTACGGCTCCGCCATCCGGTCGGCCAGACCGGCGGGCGCGGCCCCCGGCGGCAGGTAGAGCATCCGCTCGCCTTCCGGCGACGTCACCTCGTACCCGGTGCCCGGAGCGTCCATCGACACCGCCCGCACCCGGTGCCCGCTGATCAGCGTCAGCTCCTGGCCGTCCGGTACGCGCCCCGCGGACGGGAGCGAGGCGGGCAGTTCCACCGCGGGCCCGTCATGGGGGTGGGTCAGCAGTACCTGGCGTACGCCGGTGAGCGAACGGCCGGCACGGGCCGCGGCGAACACGGCGCCCGGGGTGAGGTCGAGCAGCAGCGCGTCGTCGACCAGCAGGGAGGTCGCGGCCCGCGCCCGCGCACCACGGGCGGACGCGCAGGCGGCGCAGGGACAGTCGGGCCGCGGCAGCCCGTCGGGGGCTCCGGTGCCGAGCAGAGTCAGTTCCACGCTCCTGATCCTCCCGCGTCCATGCTTCACCTGCGCGCCCGGGCCAGGTACTAGGCTTCGGGCAGCAACGTGACCCAGGAGGCGGACATGGCGTGGACGTGGCGGTTCGAGAAGTCCGACGGTACGGAGACGGAGCCGGCTCTGCAGCCGGAGGAGTTCACGACCCAGGGCGATGCGGAGTCCTGGATCGGTGAGTTCTGGAAGGAGCTCCTGGAGGGCGGTGCCGACCAGGTGTCGCTGTTCGAGGACGCGACGAAGATCTACGGCCCGATGAGCCTCCAGGCCGACTAGGGCCTTCCGGCTGCCCTGCTCCGCGACCGAGATCCGGCCCGCCGCCCGCCAGGGTGCCGGGCCGGGTGCCGAGGCGTCTGCTCAGATCTCGCCCAGGGTGGCCCGGACCGTCTTCTTCGAATCGCCGCGCGAGTACGTCACCGTGACCTGCTCGCCCGGTTTCTCGCCCGCCAGGGCCTCCGACAGCGAGGTGATCGTCGTGATCGGGGTGTCGTCGATCGCGGTGATCACGTCTCCGGTGCGCAGGCCCGCCTTCTCCGCGGCCCCGTCCTTCTGCACGCTGACGATGGCGACACCGGCCGGCTGGTAGTCGCCGTCGACGACGGTGCGGCCCGTGATGTTCAGTGCCGCCCGGCCCGAGTCCGTGACCTTGCCGGACTTGATGATCTGGTCGGCGACCGTCCGCACCATGGAGACCGGGATCGCGAATCCGATCCCGGGTGCCGCGCTGCCGCCCAGCTGCGGATCCGCCGCCGCGAGGGTCGGGATGCCGATCACCTCGCTGTCGAGGTTCACCAGCGCCCCGCCGCTGTTGCCGGGGTTGATCGCCGCCGACGTCTGCACCATGTCGGCGAGCGTCGCGCCGGTGCCCCCGCCCGAGCTGCTCTCACTGACGGTCCGCCCCAGAGCGGAGACGATGCCCTGGGTGACGCTGCTGGACAGGCCGAGCGGCGAACCCATCGCCAGCACGATCTGCCCCACCTGGACCTTTTCCGCGTCGCCGAACTTCGCGGCCCGCAGCCCGCCGGGGATGTCGTTCAGCTTGACGACCGCCAGGTCCTGCTCCGGATAGGAGGAGACCAGGGAGGCCTTGAGCCCCTTCTCACCGGTGGCGACGGTGACGTCGAAGGTCTTCGCGCTCCCCACGACGTGGGCGTTCGTGACGATATGGCCCTTGTCGTCGTAGACGATGCCGGAGCCGAGACTGTCGTCGGCGCCGATCTGTACGACCGAGGGCAGTACATCCCTGATGACGTCCTGGTACCGGCTCTCGAGATCATCCGTCGCCCGGGCCACCGCACCCTGCTGCACCCGGGCGTCGGCGGGGGAGGAACCCGCGCCGGAACAGCCGCCCACCAGGGCGATCGCCCAGGCAGCGGCGGTCAGAGGCAGCAGCAGGCGGCGGGCCCGGCCGCGGGAGGGGGATGCGTCCATGCCCGGAGTATGGGCGGGGGCCCAGGACAGGGGCCTGCGCTGATGGGCCGATCAGACGTACCGCCCGGCGGGCTCCTGAGGGCTGTCCCGACAGCCCTCAGCCGCGCACCCCGCACAGATGCAGAAGCGCCGCCACCCTGCGGTACGGATCGGTCCGCCCCGCCCGGTCCTCCGCGGCCAGCACCCGCTCCAGCTCCTGGGCGCCGGGCAGTTCGTCGTCGTTGCTCACGTTGTCGGTGAAGACCCGCACGCCGTACCAGGCGTGCAGCGGCGCGGCGATCCCTGCGAGCGTGGACGTCAGCGCGCCGAGCCGGTCGGCCCGCACGAGGAGGCCGAGCCGGTTGGTGTACGTATCCGTGTCGAACGCCGCGAGGGCCCCGCCGAAGTCTCCCGCCGTCCCGGGACGCATCGCCAGCGCGTCCGCGTTCCGCACGAGCAGCGAGAGGAGCCCGCCGGGCGCCAGCATCCGGGCCAGGCCGGCCAGTATCGGATCAGGCTCGGAGACGTACATCAGGACGCCGTGGCAGAGCACGACGTCGAAGCTGCCGGGCAGGAAGTGCACCCCGGTGTCGCGGCCGTCGCCCTCGATGAGGCGCACCCGTTCCCGGATGCCCTCGGGCTCGCCCGCGAGGGACTCCCGGGCGGTCCGCAGCATCTCGCCGTCGGACTCCAGACCGGTCACCGAGTGCCCGGCCCGGGCCAGCCGCAGCGCCTGCGTGCCCTGGCCCATGCCGACGTCGAGCACCCGCAGCCGCCGCCCCACGGGGAAGCGCGCGGCTATCTGCTCGTCCAGCTGCCGGGCGACGAGCTCCTGGCGGACCGTGTTGCGCAGTCCGCCGAGCCCGTCCAGCCATTGGGAAGAGACCCCCGTGAAGCCGGAGATCTCCGTGCTCAGGGCCGCTCTCCCCGCTTGACCTGCGGCTTCGGAAGCCGCAGTCGGCGCATCTGGAGCGTACGCATCAGGCCGTAGGCCACGGCACCGCGCTTGGGGGTGTCCGGGAAGCGCTCGGCGAGCTGCTTCTTGAGCCGGAACGCGAGGCCGATGGAGTCGACCACGATCAGCACGATCACGCCGAGCCAGAGCAGCAGCGAGATGTTCTGGATGTTCTTGATCTGGATCACGCTGAGGATCAGGATGACCACTGCGAGCGGAAGGAAGTACTCCGCGATGCAGAAGCGTGAGTCCACGAAGTCACGGACGAAGCGCCGCACGGGCCCCTTGTCACGTGCGGGGAGATAACGCTCGTCACCCGACGCGAGCGCCTCACGCTGCTTGGCCAGGTCCGCGCGGCGCGCTTCGCGCTGTCGCTTCGTGGCCTCCTTGCGATCGGTCGGCGTGCCGCTCGAAGCACGTCGGCGCTGCGTCTGGGCCTCGTTGCGCTTGGGGGTGGGGCGACCCTTGGGAGCCTGAGGGTCGCGGGGCTGCTTGGAGAGGTCCGCCGTCACCTTGTCGGTGGGGGCCTTCTCTTCCTTGGAACGGCTACGGAACACAAAACCCAAGGGTACGGGGTCGGTCCGGGCAAGTCAGGACCGGGCGGGAACGATCCGGCAACGGCCTGCGTCCTGAAAGGTGTCCCGACAGGGGCAGAACGGACGTCGCCACCGGTTTCCCTGATGTTCCTCTACTCCCTGGGCGGGAGTGGTCGCAGGTGGCAGTCGTCCTTGGGTAGGAGCACATCCGTACCCGAACAGTGCGGTAATAGAGGCAGGGCCCGTACTGTGGGTTCTGTTGGAGTGCTGGAGCTCAGTCCGTCAGAAGGGGGCGCGCGAAGCCCATGAGCGGTGTCATGAAGCGTATGGGAATGATCTTCCGCGCGAAGGCAAACAAGGCCCTTGACCGGGCCGAGGATCCGCGCGAGACCCTCGATTACTCGTACCAGAAGCAGCTGGAGCTGCTTCAGAAGGTACGCCGCGGCGTCGCCGATGTGGCGACCTCGCGCAAGCGGCTGGAGCTGCAGCTGAATCAGCTGCAGGGACAGTCGTCCAAGCTGGAGGACCAGGGCCGCAAGGCGCTCGCGCTCGGCCGCGAGGACCTGGCCCGCGAGGCGCTGTCCCGGCGCGCCGCCCTCCAGCAGCAGGTCACGGACCTGGAGACGCAGCACCAGACGCTGCAGGGTGAGGAGGAGAAGCTCACTCTCGCGGCCCAGCGGCTGCAGGCCAAGGTCGACGCCTTCCGTACGAAGAAGGAGACGATCAAGGCCACCTACACCGCCGCCCAGGCGCAGACCCGGATCGGCGAGGCGTTCTCCGGTATCTCCGAGGAGATGGGTGACGTCGGCCTCGCGATCCAGCGGGCCGAGGACAAGACCCAGCAGCTGCAGGCGCGCGCCGGAGCCATCGACGAGCTGCTTGCCTCCGGTGCCCTGGACGACCCGACCGGGACGGCGAAGGACGACATCGCCGCCGAGCTGGACCGGATCTCCGGTGGTACGGATGTAGAGCTGGAGCTGCAGCGCATGAAGGCCGAACTGGCCGGCGGCTCCTCCTCTTCCCAGCAGGCCATCGAAGGCGGTGCGCAGGACTCGTCACCGCAGTCGCAGCAGTCCCCGCACAAGTTCGACAAGCAGTAAGGGCGGCGTCATGATCGTACGGATCATGGGGGAGGGCCAGGTAGCACTGGCCGACAGTCATGTCGCCGAGCTGAACAAGCTCGACGACGTACTGCTCGCGGAGATGGAGAGCGGCGACGGCCCCGGCTTTCGCACCACTCTCCACGCGCTCCTCGACAAGGTGCGCGAGCTCGGCTCGCCGCTGCCGGACGACTCCCTGGAGCCGTCCGAGCTGATCCTGCCGTCTCCTGACGCGACCCTCGAAGAAGTGCGCGCCATGCTCAGAGACGACGGGCTGATCCCCGGCTGACCCGGGTCCTTGCGTTCGGAGCGCGCCGGGCTCGCGAGGTCCGGCACGATCCGGACGAAGGGCCCGAGCGCTTCACTCCACACTCCCGCACTGTGCCCCGCCCGGTACCACCGGCGCGGGGCACAGTGGTACGTGGCTGCTCCGTGGTCGGATCCGCACACCACCGGGACGGGAAAGGGCGCGACACGCCGTACCGTTGCTTGACGTGACCACCCTCGGAACCGGGTTCGTGCGCGCCCGACGCTGGCTGCGCGGCCATCCTCTGGCCTTCGACGCGGCGCTTGCCCTGGCCGTGCTCGCCTGCATGATCTGTGCGTCCTTCGCGGAGCCGAACCCGGGGCACGGGCCGATCTTCGGCATCCGCACCCCCGAACCGTCGAGCGTGCTCCTGATGGTGCTCGGCGCCGGGGCACTCGTGCTGCGGCGGCGCGATCCCATGGCGGTACTCGCCGTGACCGGGCTGCTGTCCACCGCCGAGTTCATCCTCATGGACCCGCCCGCCCCCGTGGTGATGAGCGCGGTCATCGCGCTCTTCACCGTCGCGTCCCGCACCGACCGCCCCACCACCTGGCGGGTCGGACTGCTGACGATGGCGGTGCTGACCGTGGCGGCGATGGTGGTCGGCTCGACGCCCTGGTACAGCCAGGAGAACCTCGGCGTCTTCGCCTGGACCGGTATGGCCGCGGCCGCCGGCGACGCCGTCCGCAGCAGGCGCGCGTTCATCGACGCGATCAGGGAACGCGCCGAGCGGGCCGAGCGCACCCGCGAGGAGGAGGCCCGCCGGCGGGTCGCCGAGGAGCGGCTGCGGATCGCCCGGGACCTGCACGACGTCGTCGCCCACCACATCGCCCTGGTCAACGTCCAGGCCGGGGTCGCCGCCCACGTCATGGACAAGCGCCCGGACCAGGCCAAGGAGGCGCTCGCCCATGTCCGGGAGGCCAGCCGCTCCGCACTGGGCGAGCTCAGGAACACGGTCGGGCTGCTGCGCCAGTCCGGCGACCCCGCGGCGCCCACCGAACCGGCCCCCGGCCTCGCGGTCCTCGGCGAGCTCGTCGACACCTTCCGCAACGCGGGACTCCCCGTCGAGGTGGCCTGCACCGACCGGGACAGCCCGTTGCCCGCGGCCGTCGACCTGGCGGCGTACCGGGTCATCCAGGAGGCGCTCACCAATGTGCGCAAGCACGCGGGCGCGGACGCGAAGGCCGAGGTGAGTGTCGTACGGGTCGGGAGCACCGCGGAGATCACGGTGCTGGACAACGGCAGGGGCGCGCCGAGGACCGGGGACGACGGAACGGGCCCGTACGAGGAGCGCGACAGCGGCGGCCACGGCCTCATCGGCATGCGCGAACGCGTCACCGCGCTCGGCGGCACCCTCACCGCGGGCCCCCGTTACGGCGGCGGATTCCGCGTCCATGCGATCCTGCCCGTCATGACCCGCACGGGTGAGCCGGAGAGGCCGGGCACGGCGGACAGCACGGGGGGACACGCATGACACCGATCAAGGTGCTGCTCGCCGACGACCAGGCGCTGCTGCGCAGCGCGTTCCGGGTGCTGGTCGACTCGGAGCCCGACATGCAGGTCGTCGGTGAGGCCGCGGACGGCGCACAGGCGGTGGAACTGGCCCGCTCGACCCGCGCCGATGTGGTGCTGATGGACATCAGGATGCCCGGCACCGACGGGCTCGCCGCCACCCGGATGATCAGCGCCGATCCGGATCTGGCGGGTGTACGGGTCGTCATGCTCACCACCTTCGAGGTGGACGAGTACGTGGTGCAGTCCCTGCGTGCCGGTGCGTCCGGCTTTCTCGGCAAGGGCGCCGAACCGGACGAGCTGCTCAACGCCATCCGCATCGCCGCGGCAGGGGAGGCGCTGCTCTCCCCGGTGGCGACGAAGGGGCTCATCGCCACGTTCCTCGCCCAGGGCGGCAGCGCGGGCGAGGGCCCGGACGCCGCGGCGTACGCCGAGCGGCTCGGCGCGCTCACCGTGCGGGAGCGCGAGGTGCTCGTCCTGGTCGCGGGCGGGCACTCCAACGACGAGATCGCCGAGCGGCTCGCCGTCAGCCCGCTCACCGTGAAGACCCATGTGAACAGGGCCATGGCGAAGCTGGGCGCCCGGGACCGCGCCCAATTGGTTGTGATTGCGTACGAATCGGGCCTGGTGCGTCCCAGGGCGGAGTGACGGGTGGAGATCCGGCGTACTCCACCTGCGGTATGCGCGGCATAAGAATGCAACCCGGGGGGCGACGAATCCGTCCCCCGGATCGGCGATCGTATAGACGGGCGGGCTGTGTCCCCCTTTTCTGCTCCTTGAGCAGCCGCCCATCTGCCGCGTAAGCCACAGAAGAGAGACCCACCCATGTCCTGGCTGTCCAGATTCAGCCTCGCGCAAAGGGCCCTTATCGGGCTGATCTCGATCGTCGCGCTCGTTTTCGGAGCGATCGCGATCCCGCAGCTCAAGCAGCAGCTGCTGCCCACCATCGAACTCCCGATGGTGTCGGTGCTGGCCCCCTACCAGGGTGCGTCCCCCGATGTGGTCGAGAAGCAGGTCGTCGAACCCCTCGAGAACGCCATCAAGGCCGTCGACGGCGTCGAGGGCATCACGTCGACCGCCAGCGAGGGCAACGCCGTCATCATGGCGAGCTTCGACTTCGGTGACGAAGGCACCAAGCAGCTCGTCGCGGACATCCAGCAGGCCGTGAACCGTGCCCGCATCCAGCTGCCCGAGGACGTCGACCCGCAGGTCATCGCCGGTTCGACGGACGACATCCCGACCGTCGTCCTCGCCGTCACGTCCGACAAGGACCAGCAGGCGCTCGCCGACCAGCTGGACCGCACGGTCGTCCCGGCCATCGAGGACATCGACGGCGTCGGCCAGGTCGCGGTCGACGGCGTCCAGGAACTCCAGGTCTCCGTCGTCCCCGACGACAGGAAGCTCGCCGCCGCCGGTCTGAACGCCGGCTCGCTGGCCCAGGCCCTCCAGGCCGGCGGTGCCACGGTCCCGGCCGGTTCCTTCTCCGAGGCGGGCAAGAGCCGCACCATCCAGGTGGGCGGCTCCTTCACCTCGCTGAAGCAGATCGAGGACCTGAAGGTCTCCGCGCAGAACCCCGCCACCGGCAAGCCCGGGAAGCCGGTCCGCGTCGGCGACATCGCCACGGTGGAGCAGGAGCCCTCCACCGCGGTCTCCATCACCCGTACGAACGGCAAGCCGAGCCTCGCCGTGATGGCCACGATGGACAAGGACGGCAGCGCCGTCGCCATCTCGGACGCCGTCCAGGACAAGCTGCCCGACCTGCGCAAGGACCTCGGTTCCGGTGCGGAACTGACCGTCGTCTCGGACCAGGGACCGGCCGTCTCCAAGGCGATCTCCGGCCTGACCACCGAGGGCGCGCTCGGCCTGCTCTTCGCGGTCATCGTGATCCTGGTCTTCCTCGCGTCGATCCGCTCGACCCTGGTCACCGCGGTCTCCATCCCGCTGTCCGTGGTCCTCGCGCTGATCGTGCTCTGGACCCGCGACCTCTCGCTGAACATGCTCACGCTCGGCGCCCTGACGATCGCGATCGGCCGGGTCGTCGACGACTCGATCGTGGTCCTGGAGAACATCAAGCGGCACCTCGGCTACGGCGAGGAGCGCCATTCGGCGATCATCACCGCGGTCAAGGAAGTGGCCGGCGCGGTCACTTCCTCCACGCTCACCACCGTCGCGGTCTTCCTGCCCATCGGTCTGGTGGGCGGCATGGTGGGCCAGCTCTTCGGTTCGTTCTCCCTGACCGTCACCGCGGCCCTGCTGGCCTCCCTGCTGGTCTCGCTGACCGTGGTCCCGGTCCTCTCGTACTGGTTCCTGCGCGCCCCCAAGGGCACCGCCGAGAACCCGGACGAGGCGCGCCGCAAGGCCGAGGAGAAGGAAGCCGCGAGCCGGCTCCAGCGGATCTACGTCCCCGTGCTGCGCTTCGCGACCCGGCGCCGTATCACCAGCATCGTCATCGCCTTCGTGGTGCTGTTCGGCACCTTCGGAATGGCGCCCCTGCTGAAGACCAACTTCTTCGACCAGGGTGAGCAGGAAGTCCTCTCCATCAAGCAGGAGCTGACCCCGGGCACCAGCCTGGAGGCGGCCGACGCCGCCGCGCAGAAGGTCGAGAAGGTCCTCGCGGCCGACGAGGGCGTCAAGGACTACCAGGTCACCGTCGGCTCCTCCGGCTTCATGGCGGCCTTCGGCGGCGGTACGGGAGCCAACCAGGCCTCCTACCAGGTCACCCTCAAGGACTCGGCGGACTTCGACGCCACCCAGGACCGGATCGACGAGGCCCTCGGCAAGCTCGACGGCATCGGCGACACGACGATCGCAGCGGGCGACGGCTTCGGCAGCCAGGACCTGAGCGTCGTGGTGAAGGCCGCCGACGCGGACATCCTGAAGAAGGCCTCCGAAGCGGTGCGGACCGAGGTCGCGAAGCTCGACGACGTCACCGACGTCCAGAGCGACCTGGCGCAGAGCGTTCCGCGCATCTCGGTCAAGGCCAACGACAAGGCCGCGGACGCCGGATTCAACGAGACCACGCTCGGCGCGGCGGTCGCCGGTGCGGTGCGCGGCACCCCGTCCGGCAAGGCGATCATGGACGACACCGAGCGTGACGTCATCGTGAAGTCGTCCAACCCGGCCACCACCATGGCCGAACTGAAGGCCCTGAAGCTCGGCCCGGTCGAGCTCGGCCAGATCGCCGACGTGAAGCTCGTCCCCGGCCCGGTCACGATGACCCGGATCGACGGACAGCGCGCGGCGACGATCACCGCCAAGCCGACCGGCGACAACACGGGCGCGGTCAGCGCCGCGCTCCAGACGAAGATCAACGCCCTGGACCTCCCGGACGGCGCCACCGCATCCATCGGCGGCGTCTCCCAGGACCAGGACGACGCCTTCATGAAGCTGGGCCTCGCCATGCTGGCGGCCATCGCGATCGTCTTCATGCTGCTGGTGGCCACCTTCCGGTCGCTCATCCAGCCGCTGATCCTGCTGGTCTCCATCCCGTTCGCGGCGACCGGAGCCATCGGCCTCCTCGTCGTCACCGGCACCCCGATGGGCGTCCCGGCGATGATCGGCATGCTGATGCTGATCGGCATCGTGGTGACGAACGCGATCGTGCTGATCGACCTGATCAACCAGTACCGATCGCAGGGAATGGGCGTCGTCGAGGCAGTCGTCGAGGGCGGCCGCCACCGTCTGCGCCCGATCCTGATGACGGCACTGGCGACGATCTTCGCCCTGCTCCCGATGGCGCTCGGCGTCACCGGCGAGGGCGGGTTCATCTCCCAGCCGCTGGCGGTCGTGGTGATCGGCGGTCTGATCACCTCCACGCTGCTGACGCTGCTCCTGGTGCCGACGCTGTACGCGATGGTCGAGCTCCGCAAGGAGCGCCGCGCCAAGAAGAAGGCGGCCAAGCGCGAGGCGAAGGCGGGCGTCACGGCCCCCGGGACGCCGGAGGAAGCCACCTCCGACGAGCCGGAGCCCGCGAAGGCCTGACGGGCCCTCGTAGCGACACAGGAAGGCCCCCGACGCCGCACAGCGGCATCGGGGGCCTTCCCCCTTGCGGGCGACTCCCTACGGCAGCGCCAGCATCCGCTCCAGCGCCAGCTTCGCGTACTTCTCCGTCTCCGGGTCGACCTGGATCCGGTTGACGAGGTTCCCCTCGGCCAGCGACTCCAGCGTCCACACCAGGTGCGGCAGGTCGATCCGGTTCATCGTCGAGCAGAAGCACACCGTCTTGTCGAGGAAGACGATCTCCTTGTCCTCCGCGGCGAAACGGTTCGCCAGGCGGCGCACCAGGTTCAGCTCCGTACCGATGGCCCACTTCGAACCGGCCGGGGCCGCCTCCAGGGCCTTGATGATGTACTCCGTCGAGCCCACGTAGTCCGCGGCTGCCACGACCTCGTTCTTGCACTCCGGGTGGACGAGCACGTTGACACCCGGGATCCGCTCCCGCACGTCGTTGACGGACTCGACCGAGAAGCGCCCGTGCACCGAGCAGTGCCCGCGCCACAGGATCATCTTCGCGTTCCGCAGCTCCTCGGCGGTGAGGCCGCCGTTCGGCTTGTGCGGGTTGTAGAGGACGCAGTCCTCCAGGGTCATCCCCATGTCCCGCACGGCCGTGTTGCGCCCCAGGTGCTGGTCCGGCAGGAAGAGCACCTTCTCGCCCTGCTCGAAGGCCCACTCCAGTGCCCGCTTCGCGTTGGACGAGGTGCAGATCGTCCCGCCGTGCCGGCCGGTGAAGGCCTTGATGTCGGCGGAGGAGTTCATGTACGAGACCGGCACGACCCGGTCGGCGACGCCGGCATCCGTCAGCACGTCCCAGCACTCGGCGACCTGCTCCGCGGTGGCCATGTCGGCCATCGAGCAGCCCGCGGCGAGGTCCGGCAGGACGACCTTCTGGTCGTCACCGGTCAGGATGTCCGCGGACTCGGCCATGAAGTGCACGCCGCAGAAGACGATGTACTCCGCCTCGGGCCGCGCCGCCGCGTCCCGGGCGAGCTTGAAGGAGTCGCCGGTGACGTCCGCGAACTGGATGACCTCGTCGCGCTGGTAGTGGTGTCCGAGGACGAAGACCTTGTCCCCGAGCTTCTCCTTGGCTGCGCGAGCGCGCTCCACCAGGTCCGGGTCGGACGGGGAGGGCAGGTCGCCGGGGCATTCGACGCCGCGCTCGCTCCTCGGGTCGGCCTCGCGGCCGAGAAGCAGCAGGGCGAGGGGTGTCGGCTGGACATCCAGGGGCTGGGCGGTGGTCACGACACGCACCCTTTCTTTTCTGCGAACTCTGCGAACAAGCCTTTTCGTCTAATTGACGCTATCTATCATAACCGGCTCGCGTCGGATTGACGATGCCGATAGCGTCGATGTGACGCATCCCGCCGAGGGTGCGGTGTGCGAGCATGAAGGGAACAGACAAGCGCCCGGCCCGGAATGAATCCGAGGCCCCGATGGTTGGACCGTCGGCAAGCACTCCGTACAACCCGGGAGAGAAGCAGATGTCCGTATCGGACGAGACCACCACCGTGAGCGACGGCATCCTCCTGTCCGACGCCGCCGCAGACAAGGTCAGGACCCTTCTGGAGCAGGAGGGCCGTGACGACCTCGCTCTGCGCGTCGCCGTTCAGCCCGGAGGTTGCTCCGGCCTGCGCTACCAGCTCTTCTTCGACGAGCGCTCGCTCGACGGCGACGTCGTGAAGGACTTCGGCGGCGTCAAGGTTGTCACCGACCGGATGAGCGCCCCGTACCTGGGCGGCGCCTCGGTCGACTTCGTGGACACGATCGAGAAGCAGGGCTTCACGATCGACAACCCGAACGCCACGGGCTCCTGCGCCTGCGGTGACTCCTTCAGCTAAGCCTGATACGACAGCGGCGGCGCCCCCGGACTCCGGGAGCGCCGCCGCTGTCGTCCGTGTGCGGTGCGGGCTCAGGCGCGCGGCACCGTCGCGCCCGAGGCGTCGAGCACCTTCCGGCCGTCGAGCGGCGCGTCCAGTGTCACCGTCCGGGTCAGTTCCTTGGCGATCATGATGCAGGCCTTCCCGGGCTCCGGCTTCGACTCCGTGACGGTCACCCGGACCGTGGACCCGCTCTCCTTGGCGTGTGCCGCGTACGTGCTGCAGACGCCGCCCCAGAACGTCACGTCCAGCGTCCGCCCGTCGGCGCTGTACGAGATGATCTGCCGCCCGCTGCCGGTCGCGTCACCCGGGTCCTTCGTGGGCTCGGGCGCCGGCTCGGTGCCGTCCTTCTCCGCCAGGTAGTCCGGGTCCACGGCGACCTGCGTGACGGTGCTCCCCGGGCCGCCCCCGTCGGGCCGTACGGAGAAGAGCCACGACGGGACGAGCGTCTGCTCCCCGTCCACATACTGCGCCGCGAGCCCCAGGACAGCCTTGTCGACCGTCACGGTGGTGGCCACCGGCGCCCCGCTCCGCGACGAGCCGCAGCCGGTCTTCGGCGAGGACGGGTCGCCCTCCAGCGGTACGGGCGTCGCGCAGCCGCCGACCGACGGTTTCGTGTTCTGCCGGCTCTGCGCGTTCAGCTGCTTCAGCGCCTCGTCCGCACTGATCACCGGGTAGGTATCGCCCTTCGTCAGGCCCTTCACCTGCCCGCTGCCGCCGACGACCTCGCCCCCGGTGCCCACCTGGATCCCGGTGGACCAGCCGTAGGTCGGCAGCCCGCCGACCACCGGGTCGGCATTCACCACCCGTACGGAGCCCATCACCTGGCCCGCGTCGAGTGCGGCATCGTCCTGCCCCACGGCCTTGAGCACCGGAACGGCCGCGGCCTTGGCGGCCTTCTCGCTCACCGGTGAGCCGGTGCCGGGTCCCGGTGCCGTGTCCTTCGAGCAGACGGTGGTCGACTCGCACGCGTCCGGGCCGCCGGAGCCGTACCGGGCGAAGGTCCAGGTGCCCGGTGCCTGTTTGGTCACCCGCAGGATCGGGCCCGACCCGTCCCCGTCGACTCCCACCTTCCAGGAGGTGCCTTCGGCGCGCGGCGTTCCCTGCACCCCGAGGGCCTTCGCCAGGCGCGCCACCTCGGCCGAGGTCACCGTCCCCGTCGCGCGGTGGACGGCGGCCTTGCCGGGGCCGTCGGGCAGGTCTCCCGAGGCGCGGTAGACGGTCCCGCTGCCATGGGGGTCCGGCTCGCCCGGCGCGATGCCCTGCGGAGGCGTCGACGGGCTGTCCGCCGAAACGTCCAGGGAGAGCAGGGGTGGAGAGCCGTCGCCGGCGGCAGGGCTGCTCGCGTCCCCGCCGTCGCCCGCAGCGGTCGAGGCCCAGTACGCACCGCCGCCGCCGGCGATCAGCACAGCTGCCGCCACCGACGCCACCGCGAGCGGTGAACGCCGCCGCCGGGGGCCGGTCACGTCATTCTCGGGTTGCTCGGTGCTCACCGGATCGCTCCTTCGACTGCATAGCCGCCACTGGCTCAACGCCTGTCCCCCGAGTGGGGACAACGGTGGGACGGAGCAGGGGAGCGTGCGGTTCCACCGCGGTGCGCGGGGGAGCCGCCCCTACCGGACGAGTGCCCCGGTCAGTCCCCGTACTCGGACATGGCGTCGATCAGGCGGGCCGAGGACGGCGGCACCGTGACCCCGTGAATCAAGGACGGTGTCACCGGCTCAGTGGCAGTCTTCACGGGTACGACCCAGTGGGGCGCCATCCGTGCGCAGTCACCCCGCAACTCGGCCAGGCTCATCTCGGACTCACGCGGAACGATGTTGTTCGACATATCCGCACCGTACGCACGGTGGACCTCAGGTAGAAAGACCTACTATCGGGTAGTTTTCCCCTTCGGGTCCGGTGGCGCCACCGGGTAGCGTGAACTGTCATGCCGTCCCGGAGGGCGCGCTCACCCGTCCCCTCCGACTTCCGCAGGAGCAGCCTCCCCGTGCGCATTGCAGTCACCGGCTCCATCGCCACCGACCACCTGATGACCTTCCCCGGCCGATTCGCCGACCAGCTCGTCGCGGACCAGCTGCACACGGTCTCCCTCTCCTTCCTGGTCGACAACCTCGACGTGCGCCGCGGAGGTGTCGGCGCCAACATCGCCTTCGGCATGGGCATGCTCGGCGCCCGGCCGATCCTGGTCGGCGCCGCCGGGGCCGACTTCGACGAGTACCGCGCCTGGCTCGACCGGCACGGCGTCGACACCGACTCGGTCCGGATCTCCGAGGTCCTGCACACGGCCCGCTTCGTCTGTACGACGGACGCCGACCACAACCAGATCGGCTCCTTCTACACCGGCGCGATGAGCGAGGCGCGGCTGATCGAGCTGAAGAGCGTCGCCGACCGCGTCGGCGGCCTCGACCTCGTCTCCATCGGCGCCGACGACCCCGAGGCGATGCTCCGCCACACGGAGGAGTGCCGCTCGCGGAGCATTCCGTTCGCCGCGGACTTCTCGCAGCAGATCGCCCGGATGGACGGCGACGACATCCGGATCCTCCTCGACGGCGCCACGTACCTCTTCTCCAACGAGTACGAGAAGGGGCTCATCGAGTCCAAGACCGGCTGGAGCGACGAGGAGATCCTCTCCAGGGTCGGCCACCGCGTCACCACCCTCGGCGCCCGCGGCGTCCGCATCGAGCAGGCCGGTCAGGACCCGATCGAGGTCGGCTGCGCCGAGGAGGAGCGGAAGGCCGACCCCACCGGCGTCGGCGACGCCTTCCGGGCCGGATTCCTCTCCGGCCTCGCGTGGGGCGTGGGCCTGGAGCGTGCCGCCCAGGTCGGCTGCATGCTCGCGACCCTGGTCATCGAGACGGTCGGCACCCAGGAGTACACCCTGCGCCGCACCCACTTCATGGACCGCTTCACCAAGGCGTACGGCGACGAGGCCGCCATCGAGGTCCGGGCGCACCTCTCCTAGGACGGGCTCACAGGAGCCGGCGGACCACGAAGGCCGAACCCCGGTCCGCCGGCTCCTCACCCACGTACTCCTGCTCGCGCATCTCGCACCAGGCGGGAATGTCGAGCCGGGCGGCCTCGTCGTCGGCGAGGACCGTCACCGTGCCGCCCACGGGTACTTCTCCGATCACTTTTGCGAGCTCGATCACCGGAATCGGGCAGCGCCTGCCGAGCGCGTCGACGACGAGCGAGGCGTGCGGGGCGGGGGAGGGGGCCGCCGCAACGGGAGCCCCGAGCTTCTCCCGCACACCCGCCACCAGGCCCGGAAGCACCTCGAGGAACCGGTCGACCTCGGCGTCGGTGGTCCCGGCGGGGAGCGACACGCGGATGTTCCCCTCCGTGAGCACCCCCATGGCCTTGAGGACATGGCTGGGAGTCAGCGTGCTGCTCGTGCAGGACGAACCGGATGAAACAGAGAATTCCGCCCGGTCCAACTCATGCAGCAGGGTCTCTCCATCGACATAGAGACAGGAGAAGGTGACCAGATGCGGCAGCCGCCGCACCGGATCGCCGACCACCTCCACATCGGGCACCACACCGGCCACGGTGGTGCGGATACGGTCCACCAGGACCCGCAGCCGTACGGACTCCGCCGCCGCCTCGGCGCGCACCGCACGCAGCGAGGCCGCCGCGGCCACGATCGCCGGGATGTTCTCGAAGCCCGCGGCGCGGCCCGACTCCCTTTCGTCGGCGGGGCCTTGAGCGGCGAACCGGACACCCTTGCGGACGGCGAGCAGGCCGACTCCCGCGGGTCCGCCCCACTTGTGGGCGCTGGCGGTCAGCAGCGACCAGCCGCCGGGCACCGGCCCCCACGCCAGCGACTGTGCGGCGTCCACCAGGAGGGGCACGCCCGCGGCGGCGCAGATCTCGGCGGTCGCGGCCACCGGCTGCACGGTTCCCACCTCATGGTTGGCCGACTGCAGGCAGGCCAGCGCCGTGTCCGCCCGCAGCGCCCGGCCGTACGCCGACGGGTCCACCGCGCCGGCCCGGTCCACCGGCACCTCGGTGAACGACCCGCCCGCCGCCTCCAGCGCCGCGGCCGCGTGCAGGACCGACGAGTGCTCGACGGCGGAGACCACCAGATGGCGGCCGACACGCCGACGGCCGTGGAGCGCCCCGGCCACCCCGGAGTGCACCGCCCGGGTGCCCGAGGAGGTGAAGACGAGCTCGTCCGGCCGGCATCCGACCGCCTCGGCCGCGGCCTCCCGGGCCGCGTCGAGCAGCAGTCCGGCCCGCCGCCCCTCGCGGTACAGGCGGGCGGGATCGGCCCAGCCCTCGTCCAGCGAGGCAAGCAGCGCCTGGCGGGCGACGGGATGCAGGGGGGCGGAGGAGGCGGTATCGAAGTAGGACACACCGCCACGCTAGCCCGCACCGGCGCCCACCTGGGGGCGGGTGGCCGTCCGAGCCGGGAGAGGGGGCGTCAGATGACCGCCGGAGGGCCGGATTCCACCCCTTCGGGGAGTCGGGCGGCGCGTTGGGCACCCTCCCCGCGCGACCCCAAATAGCGTCCAGTAGGGTTTGGTCCGCATAAACATCCAAACCCCTGCCCGCGTCAGGGCCGGCGACCGACCAAGTGAGACGGGCGCGCCGACCGTGCGGGCGAGACTCTCGGGAAGGCGCTACGTGAGTCCCAACGGCTCCGACCGCTTGTCGCGGCGCCCGATGCGGCGGAAGCTGCCGCAGGTGCTGACTGCGGGCCTGGTCCTGGCGACGGCCTCCGGTTGTTCATACAACTGGGAGGATTTCCCACGCCTCGGTATGCCCACCCCGGTAACGGAAGAGGCCCCGATCATCCTGTCCCTCTGGCAGGGCTCGTGGGCGGCAGCGCTCGCCACGGGTGTCCTCGTCTGGGGGCTGATCATCTGGAGCGTCATCTTCCACCGGCGTAGCCGGACCAAGGTGGAGGTACCTCA
Source organism: Streptomyces sp. NBC_00683 (assembly GCF_036226745.1). Lineage (NCBI taxonomy): Bacteria > Bacillati > Actinomycetota > Actinomycetes > Kitasatosporales > Streptomycetaceae > Streptomyces > Streptomyces sp. NBC_00683. The sequence continues at coordinate 6,242,732 of NZ_CP109013.1, forward strand.
GCAGACCAGGTACAACATGCCCATCGAGGCGTTGTACACAGTGGTACCCCTCATCATCGTCTCGGTGTTCTTCTACTTCACCGCACGCGATGAATCGAAGCTCCTCGAGCTCACACCGAAGCCCGCCCACACCATCAACGTGGTCGGCTACCAGTGGAGCTGGGGCTTCAACTACATCGAGAACGTGGAGGGCTCGCCCTCCACGGGCGGCGAGATCCCGAAGGAACTCGACGCCATCCCCGACAAGTACCGCAAGGACTTCCCCGCGGACGCCGGCGGCGTCTACGACGTGGGCATCCCCGGTACGAGGAACCCGCAGACCGGCAACCCGGGTCCGACCCTGTGGCTGCCGAAGGGCGAGAAGGTCCGCTTCGTACTGACTTCGCGTGACGTCATCCACTCCTTCTGGGTGGTGCCGTTCCTCATGAAGCAGGACGTCATCCCGGGCCACACGAACTCCTTCGAGGTGACTCCGAACAAGGAGGGCACCTACATGGGCAAGTGCGCCGAGCTCTGCGGCGTCGACCACTCCCGGATGCTCTTCAACGTCAAGATCGTCTCTCCGGAGCGTTACCAGCAGCACCTCAAGGAGCTGGCGGAGAAGGGTCAGACGGGCTACGTGCCGGCAGGCATCGAGCAGACGGACCCGGCCAGGAATGCGGAGACGAACAAACTGTGAGCATCCTCAATGAATCCCAGGGTGCCGCGGCAGCAGACGACTCGTTCGAGGACGAGCTGCCGGTACGGCGCAAGCAGCCGGGGAGTGTCGTCGTCAAGTGGATGACCACCACTGACCACAAGACCATCGGCACGATGTACCTGATCACGTCGTTCGCCTTCTTCTGCATCGGTGGCCTGCTGGCGCTCTTCATGCGCGCCGAGCTGGCCAGGCCGGGCACGCAGATCATGTCGAACGAGCAGTTCAACCAGGCGTTCACGATGCACGGCACGATCATGCTGCTGATGTTCGCGACGCCGCTGTTCGCAGGGTTCGCGAACTGGATCATGCCGCTGCAGATCGGCGCGCCCGACGTGGCGTTCCCGCGGCTGAACATGTTCGCGTACTGGCTGTACCTCTTCGGCTCGATCATCGCGGTGGCCGGCTTCCTCACCCCGCAGGGTGCGGCCGACTTCGGCTGGTTCGCCTATGCCCCGCTTTCGGACGCGGTCCGTTCGCCCGGTATCGGTGCCGACATGTGGATCATGGGTCTGGCCTTCTCCGGCTTCGGCACGATCCTCGGCTCGGTCAACTTCATCACCACGATCATCTGCATGCGCGCACCCGGCATGACGATGTTCCGCATGCCGATCTTCACCTGGAACGTCCTGCTGACCGGTGTTCTGGTCCTGCTGGCGTTCCCGGTCCTGGCCGCCGCGCTCTTCGCGCTGGAGGTGGACCGTAAATTCGGTGCGCATGTCTTCGACGCGGCCAATGGCGGCGCATTGCTCTGGCAGCACCTCTTCTGGTTCTTCGGCCATCCAGAGGTGTACATCATTGCTCTGCCGTTCTTCGGAATCGTCTCCGAGATCATTCCGGTCTTCAGCCGGAAGCCGATGTTCGGCTACATCGGTCTCATCGCGGCGACCATCTCCATCGCCGGCCTCTCGGTGACGGTGTGGGCGCACCACATGTACGTCACGGGCGGTGTGCTGTTGCCGTTCTTCTCGTTCATGACATTCCTCATCGCGGTACCGACCGGTGTGAAGTTCTTCAACTGGATCGGCACGATGTGGAAGGGGTCTTTGTCTTTCGAGACACCGATGCTCTGGTCCGTCGGCTTCCTCATCACCTTCGCCTTCGGTGGTCTGACCGGCGTGATCCTGGCTTCGCCGCCCCTGGACTTCCACGTCTCCGACTCGTACTTCGTCGTGGCGCACTTCCACTACGTCGTCTTCGGCACCGTGGTCTTCGCGATGTTCGCCGGATTCCACTTCTGGTGGCCGAAGTTCACCGGCAAGATGCTGGACGAGCGGCTCGGGAAGATGACCTTCTGGACGCTGTTCGTGGGCTTCCACGGCACGTTCCTGGTGCAGCACTGGCTCGGCGCGGAAGGTATGCCCCGTCGTTACGCGGACTACCTCGCGGCGGACGGCTTCACCGCGCTGAACACGATCTCGACGATCTCCTCCTTCGTGCTCGGCCTGTCGATGCTGCCGTTCTTCTACAACGTGTGGAAGACCGCCAAGTACGGCAAGAAGATCGAGGTCGACGACCCGTGGGGCTACGGCCGTTCGCTCGAATGGGCGACGTCCTGCCCGCCCCCGCGGCACAACTTCCTCACGCTGCCGCGGATCCGTTCCGAATCCCCGGCGTTCGACCTGCACCACCCGGAGATCGCAGCACTCGAGCTGCTGGAGCACCACTCCGATGGTGACAAGGTCCTCGTCGGCGGCAAGGAGGCCGGCAAGTGAAGATCCAGGGCAAGCTGTTCATCTGGCTGAGCGTCTTCATGCTGGCCATGGCCATCACGTACGGCGTCTGGTCCAAGGAGCCGGTGGGTACCACCGCGCTCGTCCTGTCCTTCGGCCTGACCGTCATGATCGGCTTCTATCTGGCCTTCACGGCCAACAGGGTCGACAAGATGGCCCAGGACAACAAGGAAGCCGATGTCGCGGACGAAGCCGGTGAAGTGGGCTTCTTCTCCCCGCACAGCTGGCAGCCGCTCTCGCTGGCCATCGGTGGCGCCCTCCTCTTCCTGGGCGTCGTCTTCGGCTGGTGGCTGGCCTACTTCTCGGCCCCGCTGCTGCTGATCGGCCTCTTCGGCTGGGTCTTCGAGTACTACCGCGGTGAGAACCGCACCCAGTGAGACCGCGCCGTCCGTAGGACCCGTTACACCCTTACGGGGGCCCGCCCCGCTCAGTAATGAGCGGGGCGGGCCCCCGTTTGCAGTCACTGAACGCGCTGGATCGGATGAATCTTCTTAGCGTGGGTTCATGAACCACACGCCGCGCATCCGCACCGTAGTGAGCTGCACTCTGCTGGTCGTGACCCTGGTTGCAGGTGCGACCGCCTGTGGCGAACCCGATGGCCATCCGTTGTCGCTGAAGCCGTACGACGCGGCCGACCTGGTCTCCTTCAACGGCCCCTCCAAGGGCGAGAAGGCCGACCCCGACAAGCCCCTCGAAGTCACCGTCAAGGATGAAGACGTACGCATCACCGATGTGACGGCCGTCGACACGCAGGGCCGCCATCTGGCGGGCGAACTCGCCGCCGACGGACGGCGGTGGCACTCCACCACCTCGCTCGCCGCCGGCACCCGGTACACCGTCAAGGTCTCCACCGAGAACGGGGACGGGGCTCCCGGCAGCCGCACCTACGCCTTCGGGACGACCTCGGCCAAGAAGTTCCTCAAGGTCGCCTTCGGCCCGCAGGCGGGCACCTACGGCGTCGGACAGCCCCTCACGGCGGAACTCAGCGCTCCGGTCAAGGACAAGGCGGCCAGGGCCACCGTGGAGCGCGGGCTGCAGGTCCGGTCCACGCCCGCGGTCACGGGCTCCTGGTACTGGGTCGACGACAAGACCCTGCACTACCGGCCCAAGGAGTACTGGCCCTCCGCCGCCACCATCGACGTCCGCAGCAACCTCAAGGGCATCAAGGTCAGCAACGCCCTCTACGGGGCCGCCACGAAGCCGCTGAAGCTCACGACCGGCGACCGCATAGAAGCGATCACCGACGCCTCCGACCACTCCATGACCGTGCTGCGCAACGGTGAGGTGATCAACACCCTGCCGGTCACCACGGGCAAGCCCGGCTTCGACACGCGCAACGGCGTCAAGGTGGTGCTGGCCAAGGAGCAGTTCGTACGCATGCGCGGGGAGAGCATCGGCATCGCCGCCGGCTCCTCGGAGTCGTACGACCTGCCCGTCTACTGGGCGACACGCGTCACATGGAGCGGTGAGTACGTCCACGCGGCGCCCTGGTCGACCGGTTCACAGGGCAGCGCCAACGTCAGCCACGGCTGCACGGGGATGAGCACCGCCAACGCCCAATGGTTCTTCGAGACCGTACGCGAGGGCGACATCGTCAAGGTCGTCGGGAGCGACGGCGAGACGATGACGCCGTTCGACAACGGCTTCGGCGACTGGAACCTGGACTGGGACGCCTGGCGGAAGGGCAGCGCCCTGCACGGGGGCGGCACACCGGACTCGGGCACCGACGTCGAGGCGGCGCGACTGCGCCCCCAGGTCTGACCCGGCCGGGAGTGCGCCGCGCCCTCGAAGGACACCGTGGAGGGGTTCGGGGCCCCTCCGCCTCAGGCCTCCACGGACAGCCTGTGGCGCAGCAGGGAGGCCAGGGCGTCCGCGAAGTCGACCGGGTCCACCGGATGCGTCACAGAGGCGTCCGCACGGCTCCACGTGGCCAGCCAGGCGTCCTGGGGGCGCCCGATCAGCAGGAGCACCGGCGGGCAGTCGAAGATCTCGTCCTTGATCTGCCGGCAGACACCCATACCGCCCGCCGGAGCCGTCTCGCCGTCCAGTACGCAGACATCGACACCGCCACCGTCCAGCGCGCTCAGGACGGCCGGGAGGGTCGCGCACTCCAGGAACTCCACCTGAGGCACGTCGGCCGCAGGCCTGCGGCCCGCGGCCAGCCTCACCTGCTCACGGGTGTTGGCGTCGTCGCTGTAGACCAGGACCGTGGCGGTCGGCTGCATTGTTCCTCCGTGACATCTGTGTCTTCGGGGCGCTCTGAGCTCTCGGGGCATGAACCGTTGGGCGGATCGTACTCCGGCGGACAGCCTGTCAGCACCGTTAATGACAGCGTTTCGCTGGGCCGTTCGGTGAGGACACACCCCACTGACACACCGAACGGCACCCCCCGGAGTGAGGGCGGGATAAGCGACCGACATAATGTCGGTCGTGGCGACAGCAACGACAGTAGAAACCGGGCACGCGCACCCGTCGGTCAATCGGCCGAACCTCACCAGCGTCGGAACCATCATCTGGTTGAGTTCCGAGCTGATGTTCTTCGCGGCCCTCTTCGCGATGTACTTCACCCTGCGATCGGTGATGGGACCCGCTCACTGGAAGGAGATGGCTCACCATCTGAACTTCCCGTTCTCGGCGACGAACACCACGATCCTGGTGCTTTCCTCTCTCACCTGCCAGCTCGGCGTATTCGCCGCGGAGCGGGGCGATGTGAAGAAGCTCCGCACCTGGTTCATCATCACGTTCGTGATGGGTGCGATCTTCATCGGAGGCCAGGTCCTGGAGTACACCGAGCTGGTCAAGGAGGCGGGTCTCTCCCTGTCCTCCGACCCGTACGGCTCGGTGTTCTACCTGACGACCGGCTTCCACGGTCTGCATGTGACAGGCGGTCTCATCGCCTTCCTGCTCGTACTCGGCAGGACATACGCGGCCTCGAGATTCACCCACGAGCAGGCCACCGCCGCCATCGTCGTGTCCTACTACTGGCACTTCGTCGATGTCGTCTGGATCGGCCTGTTCGCCACGATCTACATGATCAAGTAACCGGGCTCGCACCCACCCACCATCGACGCAGAAGATCCTGACACCGGGGTAATCCGTGAAAAAGCTCTCCGCACGACGACGCCATCCGCTGGCGGCGGTCGTCGTACTACTCCTCGCGCTGGCGGCTACCGGGGGGCTGTACGCCGCGTTTGCGCCTGCGGGTAAGGCGCAGGCCGACGAAACCGCCCAGTCCCTCGCCATCGACGAGGGCAAGAAGCTCTACTCCGTAGGCTGCGCCAGCTGCCACGGAACCGGCGGTCAGGGCACCTCCGACGGGCCGTCCCTCGTGGGCGTCGGCTCCGCCGCCGTCGACTTCCAGGTCGGTACCGGACGTATGCCGGCCCAGCAGCCGGGTGCCCAGGTACCGAAGAAGCCGGTCATCTACTCCCAGGCCGAGATCGACCAGCTCGCGGCGTACGTCGCGTCGCTGGGCGCCGGTCCGATCACCCCGACCGACAGCCAGGTCGACCCCGCGGGCGCCGACGTGGCCAGGGGCGGCGACCTGTTCCGCACGAACTGCGCGCAGTGCCACAACTTCACAGGTGAGGGCGGCGCGCTGACGTACGGCAAGTACGCCCCGAACCTCGAAGGCGTGAGCCCGAAGCACATCTACCAGGCCATGCAGACCGGCCCGCAGAGCATGCCGTCCTTCCCCGACAGCACCATGCCGGAGCAGCAGAAGAAGGACATCATCGCGTACATCAAGACCGTCAACGGCGATGATGCCGAAACCCCCGGTGGCCTCAGCCTCGGCGGTCTCGGACCGGTCAGTGAAGGTCTGTTCGCGTGGGTCTTCGGGCTCGGCGCCCTTGTCGCAATTGCCGTTTGGGTCGCGGCCCACACCGCTAAGGCCAAGAAGTCATGAGTAGCCAAGAGATTCCAGAAGAGGTCCTGCCCGCAGAGCAGGACACCGCGCACGGCGCGGTAGAGGGTGCCGGCGATCCGTTCGCCGACCCCGGGCTGCCGGCCCACCGGCCGCGCATCCAGGACATCGACGAACGTGCCGCGCGCCGCTCCGAGCGAGCAGTCGCCTTCATGTTCACGCTGTCCATGCTGGCGACGGTGGCGTTCATCGCCTCCTACGTCATCTTCCCGGTCGACCAGATCGTCTACATCTGGCCGTTCGGGCACGTGAGCTCGCTCAACTTCTCCCTGGGCCTGACCCTGGGCGTGGCGCTCTTCTGCATCGGAGCGGGGGCCGTCCACTGGGCGCGCACCCTGATGTCCGACGTGGAGGTCGCCGACGACCGGCACGCCATCGAGGCCGAGCCCGAGGTCAAGGCGAAGGTTCTCGCCGACTTCGCGGACGGTGCCGAGGAGTCCGCGATCGGGCGGCGCAAGCTGATCCGCAACACCATGTTCGGCGCGCTGGCCCTGGTGCCGCTCTCCGGTGTCATGCTGCTGCGCGACCTCGGCCCGCTGCCGGAGAAGAAGCTCCGCGTGACCCTGTGGGCCAAGGGCAAGCAGCTCATCAACATGAACACGATGGAGCCGCTTCGTCCCGAGGACGTCGTCGTCGGTTCGCTGACCTTCGCCATGCCCGAGGGCCTGGAGGAGGACGCGCACGACTTCCAGACGCAGATCGCCAAGGCCGCCCTGATGATCATCCGCATCGAGCCGGACAACATCAAGGACAAGCGCGAGCGTGAGTGGGCCCACGAGGGAATCGTGGCCTTCTCCAAGATCTGTACCCACGTCGGCTGCCCGATCAGCCTGTACGAGCAGCAGACGCACCACGTGCTCTGCCCGTGCCACCAGTCCACCTTCGACCTCTCCGACGGCGCCCGCGTCATCTTCGGTCCGGCCGGTCACGCCCTCCCGCAGCTGCGGATCGGTGTGAACAGCGAGGGCAACCTCGAGGCGCTCGGCGACTTCGAAGAGCCCGTCGGTCCTGCCTTCTGGGAGCGCGGATGACTACTGCGACGGATTCAAAGCGCAAGGCGCCCGCCGGTGAGCGGGTAGCCGACTGGGCTGACGGCCGGCTGGGCATCTACGGCCTGGCCAAGGCCAACATGCGCAAGATCTTCCCGGACCACTGGTCCTTCATGCTCGGTGAGATCTGCCTCTACAGCTTCATCATCATCATCCTCACGGGTGTGTATCTGACGCTGTTCTTCCACCCGAGCATGAACGAGGTCGTGTACCACGGCTCGTACGAGCCGATGCAGGGCATCCGGATGTCCGAGGCCTACGCCTCGACGCTGGACATCAGCTTCGACGTCCGCGGTGGTCTGCTCGTACGGCAGATCCACCACTGGGCCGCGCTGATCTTCCTGGCCGGCATGTTCGTGCACATGATGCGCGTCTTCTTCACGGGTGCGTTCCGCAAGCCCCGTGAGATCAACTGGATGTTCGGCTTCCTGCTGTTCGTCCTGGGCATGTTCACCGGGTTCACCGGCTACTCGCTCCCGGACGACCTGCTCTCCGGTACGGGTGTCCGCTTCACCCAGGGCGCGATCCTGGCGACGCCGATCGTCGGTACGTACCTCTCGATGTTCCTGTTCGGCGGGGAGTTCCCCGGCGGCGACTTCGTGGCCCGGTTCTACTCGATCCACATCCTGCTGCTGCCGGGCATCATGCTCGGCCTGGTCGTGGCCCACCTGATCCTGGTCTTCTACCACAAGCACACGCAGTTCGCGGGTCCCGGCAAGACGAACAAGAACGTCGTCGGCATGCCGCTGCTGCCGGTGTACATGGCGAAGGCCGGAGGGTTCTTCTTCCTCGTCTTCGGTGTCATCACCGTCATCGCGGGCATCGCCTCGATCAACCCGATCTGGGCCCTCGGCCCGTACCGCCCGGACCAGGTGTCCACCGGCGCCCAGCCCGACTGGTACATGGGCTTCGCCGAGGGTCTGATCCGAGTGATGCCGGGCTGGGAGATCAACCTGTGGGGTCACACGCTCGTCCTGGGTGTGTTCATCCCGCTGACGGCCTTCGGCCTCGTGCTCGCGGCGATCGCGGTCTACCCCTTCATCGAGTCCTGGGTCACCGGGGACAAGCGCGAGCACCACATCCTGGACCGCCCGCGCAACGCCCCGACCCGTACGGCCTTCGGTGTCGCATGGATCACCGAGTACGTCATCGTCTTCATCGGCGGTGGAAACGACCTGTGGGCCACGCACTTCCACCTGTCGCTGAACGCCATCTCGTGGTTCGTCCGGATCTTCATCTTCGTCGGCCCGGTCATCGCGTTCATCGTGACGAAGCGGATCTGCCTCGGCCTCCAGCGCCGCGACAGGGACAAGGTGCTGCACGGACGCGAGTCCGGCACCATCAAGCGCCTGCCGCACGGTGAGTTCGTCGAGATCCACGAGCCGCTCAGCCAGGGCCAGCTGCACACGCTCACCGCGCACGAGCAGTACAAGCCGGTCGAGATCGGCCCGACGGTCGACGAGAACGGTGTCGAGCGCAAGCCTTCGGCGCTGCAGAAGCTGCGGGCCAAGCTCAGCAAGAGCTACTACGGCGAGCAGAGCCAGATCGCCAAGCCCTCCGCCGAGGAGTACAAGGAGATCACCAGCGGCCACGGCCACCACTGATCACCTGAGCTGATCGCCACAGCGGGAGCCCCGTCCATTCGATGGACGGGGCTCTTCGCTGTCCCCGGGGCTGGATAGGGTGGGGGGATCCTTTTATCGGCTGTGGACCCCAGGAGCGGACCATGAACGTTGTGACCCCGGACGGCGGCGACAGCGTGGCGGACCGTTCCTGGCCCGGCGTGCTGATGCCCCTCCTGCGCGGCGAGAGCCTGACGGCCGAGGACACCGCGTGGGCCATGGACCGCATCATGAGCGGCGAAGCCACCGACGTGCAGATCGCCGGCTTCGTGATCGCACTGCGTGCCAAGGGTGAGACCGTCGACGAGGTCACCGGACTCGTACGCACCATGTACGAGCACGCCCACACCATCCAGGTACCCGGCCGCACGGTCGACATCGTGGGCACCGGCGGGGACCTGGCCAAGACGGTCAACATCTCCACCATGTCGGCGATCGTCGTCGCCGGGACCGGCGCCAAGGTCGTCAAGCACGGCAACCGCGCCTCCTCCTCGGCGAGCGGGGCCTCCGACGTGCTCGAGAAGCTCGGCGTCAACCTGGAGCTGACCCCGCAGGGCGTCGTCCGGGTCGCCGAGGAAGCGGGCATCACCTTCTGCTTCGCGGTGAAGTTCCACCCCGCGCTGCGGCACGCGGCGAGGGCCCGCAAGGAGCTCGGCACGCCGACCACCTTCAACATCCTCGGCCCGCTCACCAACCCCGCCCAGGTGCGCTCCCAGGCCGTCGGTGTCGCCGACCTCAAGATGGCGCCCATCGTCGCCGGAGTGCTCGCCGACCGGGGCAATTCGGCGCTGGTCTTCCGGGGCGACGACGGCCTCGACGAGCTGACCACCACGGCGACCTCCCGGGTCTGGGTCGTCCGGGACGGTGCCGTGCGCGAAGAGGCGTTCGACCCGCGGGACGTCGGCCTGGACCTGGTACCGGTCTCGGCGCTGCGCGGTGCCGACGCCTCGTACAACGCGGACGTCGCCCGGCGGATGCTGGACGGGGAGACAGGTCCCGTACGCGAGGCGGTGCTCCTCAACTCCGCCGCCGCGCTGGTCGCGCTCGACCCGGGCGAGGGCACGCTGAACGAGCAGATCGCGGCCGGCATCGCGAAGGCCGCGGAATCGATCGACTCAGGTGCCGCCAAGCGGGCGCTGGAGCGCTGGGTGGCTGCCAGCAACGCCTGAGGGCGGGCAGTGTGAGGCGGGGCGCAGTCCGGATCGCGGACTGCGCTCTTGCGCATGTGGCCACGTATGGCAAGATGCTGCGCAGGTCATGAGTGACAGCGAATAAGCCCCGGCTCGCTGTCCGGCAACCCTCCGTCCGTGGCGGGGTGCCCCGGGTGAAGACCAGGCCGCAGGCAGCGAGGTCTGTGGCAAGCGCGGGCCCCTAGGCATCTGTGAATGCCATCCCCCGGGGTCCTGGTCCCCAGGGAGCCTCTTGTGAGCAAGCGAATGCGATAGGGCTCAACGCCCTTCTCCGCGCACCCTTTTCTCTTTTCCCTGCGCTGCCGCGTATCTGCCGGCGCCGGGATTTCGCCTGCCTGTTACGGGAGTTCGCCATGTCTGTCTCCACCGCTGCCGCCGACCAGTCCATTTGTGCCCCGCTGCCGGTTCTGGGTGCGGATGTCACCGTTCCGCTGGTTACGGGAGGCGAAGTCACCTATGCCGCCCTCGACTACGCGGCGAGCGCCCCGGCCCTGCAGCGGGTATGGGACGACGTGGCCGCCTACGCCCCGTACTACGGCAGCGTGCACCGCGGCGCCGGCTACCTCTCGCAGCTCTCCACGGACCTCTTCGAGAGCAGCCGCGTCACCGTCGCGGAGTTCCTCGGCTGCCGCGCCGAGGACCAGGTGGTCTTCACCCGCTCGACGACGGACTCCCTCAACCTGCTGGCCGCCGTGCTTCCCGCCAACTGCCAGGTGTTCGTGTTCGAGACCGAGCACCACGCCTCGCTGCTGCCCTGGCGCGACGCCCGGGTGACGTACCTCGACGCCCCCAGGACCCCCGCCGAGGCAGTCGTGACGCTGGAGCGTGCGCTGGCCGACCGCGACCCCTACGGGCCCGCACTGGTCTGTGTCACCGGCGCGTCGAACGTCACCGGTGAACTGTGGCCGGTGAAGGAACTGGCCGCCGCCGCCCACGCGCACGGTGCCCGGATCGTCCTCGACGCCGCGCAGCTGGCCCCCCATCACCCGGTGGACATCGCGGAACTGGACGTCGACTGGGTCGCCTTCTCCGGGCACAAGCTGTACGCGCCGTTCGGCTCGGGCGTCCTCGCGGGCCGGGCCGACTGGCTGCGGGACGCGGAGCCGTATCTCGCGGGCGGCGGCGCCTCCCGCAAGGTCGCCCGGCGCGCCGACGGCGGAGTGGACGTGGAGTGGCACACCACGGCGGCCCGGCACGAGGCCGGATCGCCCAACGTGATCGGCGTCTACTCCATCGCCGCTGCCTGCAAGGCCCTGACCGAGGCCGGGTTCGACCAGCTCGTCGCGCGTGAGCAGCAGCTCGTCACCCGGGTCCGTGAAGGCCTGGCCGAGGTCCCCGCGGTCAAGGTGCTCTCCCTGTTCGGCGACGACGCCCCGAGGGTCGGCGTCATCTCCTTCGTGGTCGAGGGCTGGAACAGCTCGCACTTCGCCGCGGCGCTCTCCGCGGAGTACGGCATCGGGGTCCGCGACGGCCTGTTCTGCGCCCACCCGCTCGTACGGACCCTGCTGGGCAGTGAGCCGCAGGACCCGGGCGAGTGCGGTGCCCCGGAGGCCGAGCCGGGCGAGCGGTCCCTCAACGCCATCCGGGTCAGCTTCGGGGCCGGTACGCCGGACGAGCACATCGAGAGGTTCCTGGGCGCGGTCCGCGAGCTGGTGGGCGCGGGTGCCCGGTGGACCTACCGCACCGAGGACGGCCGCTGCGTCCCGGACAGGGGTGCGGCGCAGGTCTGACCGGGCCGCGTACGGCTTCGGCCGGGGACGGGGCAGTCGCCTCCCGTCCCCGGCCGAAGCCGTACGCGCCGTCCGTCCTACGCGTCGAGACCGATGGCGAAGGCCGCCTCGAGGTCGTGCTGCGAGTACGTGCGGAACGCCACGTGTGTGTCGGTGCCCTCGACACCGGGGATCTTGCTGATCCGGCCGGGGATGACATCCGCCAGATCGTCGTGCCTGGCCACCCGGACCATGGCGATCAGGTCGTACGTACCGGTGACCGAGAAGACCTCGCTGACGCTGTCCAGCGCGGCGACGGCCTCGGCGATCTCGGGAATCCGGTCCACGCTGGTTTTGATGAGCACGATCGCGGTGATCACGGCTGGCTTTCTCCCTCGGTGGCCGTGGCTGGAGACTTCACTCTAGCCCCACCCCGGTAACGCCCCCAGGCGTAGAGGAACCCGGCCGCGAACCCCGCGACATGGGCGAGGTAGGCCACGCCGGGGCCGCTGCCCGCGCCCTGTGCCGCCAGCCACTGCAGCGCGAACCAGAAGACGAGCACGATCCAGGCCGGGAAGCGCAGGGGCAGGAAGAAGAGGAACGGGAAGAGGCTGGTGACCCGGGCCCGGGGAAAGAGGTAGAGGAACGCGCCGAGCACCGCCGAGATGGCCCCCGACGCGCCCACCAGGGTCTGATCGGATCCGGAGTGCGCGACCGCGTAGACGACCAGGGCCAGATAGCCGCAGCAGACGTAGAAGAAGACGAACTCGGCCCGGCCCATGCGTTCCTCGGCCATAGCCCCGAACACGTACAGGAACAGCATGTTGCCCAGCAGGTGCAGCCAGCTCCCGTGCACGAAGAGAGCGGTCAGCGGGGTGAGGGCCGCGTGTGCGGAGCCGTCCAGGAGTTCACTGGGGATCACACCCCACCGCTCGAAGTACCCGGCCTGCGCGGCGAGCAGGGCGTCCGCGGTGCCGTAGGCCGGGTTGAACCCGGAGAGCGGGCTGATCAGGAACACGGCGGAACAGACGGCGATGAGGCCGTAGGTGACCGGTGCGCCGCCCGCCGAGGCCGCGGACGCGAACTCTCTGGCCCGCTCCCGCCACCCGGCATCCCGCCAATCGATCACGTACAGAGCATGACGCACCGGCGGAGAACATGACAGATCGCCTCGCCGTGCCACTGGGTAAACGCGAGGCCGTAGGGTTACCGCAGGACATTCGCAGTTCGACGGCGCACCGCGAGATCGAAGACCTGGGCAGTACGAGCTCGACGAAAGAGGACGCAACGATGACGACGGTTCCCACGCCGACCGACGGGACCCGCTGGCGCTGCACGCTCTGCGGCAATCTCACCCGCTTCGATGTGACGCGCTCCTCCAAGGTCGTGGAGTACGTCCACCTCGACCTGGCCGGGGAGTCGAGTGTCGAGGAGCGGGAGGTGGTCAGTGAGACCATCGAGTCGGTGCGCTGTCGTTGGTGCAACGCGGTGGACCAGATCGAGCTGGTCGACAGGCCGGGTGCCGACTCCTGACGGGGCCGTGCGGACAGACATATTGGGGTGATGGATGGTGGAGCAGCCGACAGGCGGCGCCGGACCGGCCGACGCGGCCGACGGCGCCGCGGAGTCGCTCGACCGTCCGCTGCCCGAGGGCGTGCGCCGCAAGGTCGTGGCGCTCGTCTCCGACGCGTTCGGCGGTCTGACCGTCGGCGAACTTCCCCCTCAGCTCAGGCAGTACGCCCGCTTCACCCCGAGCAGGCGTGCGAAGTTCGCGGGCAACGCGATGGCGGCCGCCCTTGAGAGCGACCCGGTCTTCCGCCGGCGCATCGGTGAGCGGATCGGCCAGGGCCAGCCGGAGCTGGCCGCCGCGCTGGAGTCCGGCGCGCCGCCCGCGGCCGCCGATCCGGTCGACGTGGCCGCCGCGGCGTACGTGCTGCGGCCGGCCGGCTGGGTCAAGCTGGTGGCCGCGGCGGGCGAGGAGGTCCAGCGGGCCGACGCCGAGCGGGTGGACGAGGAGATCCGGCGCGAGCTGGAGAGGCTGCGCGAGGAGCTCGCCCACGCCCGCAGCCACACCAGGAGCGAGACCGAGCGGCTGCGTTCGGAGCTGGACGCGGCCCGCAAGGAAGCGGAATCCCTGCAGCGCAAACTGCGCAGCGCCCTCAGCGAGGTGAAGCGCGGCGAGGCGGCCCTGCGCAAGGGCAGCGCGGAGACGGACACCGTGCGCGCCGAGGCCGCGGCCCAGGTGTCCGCGGCCGAGAGCGAGTCCCGGCGGTTGAAGGCGCGCCTGGCCGAGGCGGAGACCTCTGTCGAGGCGAGCCGCAGGGCGGCCAGGGAAGGGCGTTCCGTCGAGGACATGCGGCTGCGGCTGCTGCTGGACACCGTGCTCGACGCGGCGCAGGGACTCCGCCGTGAACTGGCACTGCCGCCCTCGTCGATCCGCCCGGCAGACAGTGTCGAGGCGGTGGAGCCGGGCCGGATGTCACCGAAGGACATTGCGGCCAGGGCCCTTTCGGAGACGGATCCGGCGTTGCTCGACCAGCTGCTCGCGCTGCCGCAGGCGCATCTGATCGTGGACGGCTACAACGTCACGAAGACCGGCTATCCGCAGATGCCGCTGGAGAAGCAGCGGTTGCGGCTCCTGGGCGGCCTCTCGGTCCTCGCCGCGCAGACGGGCGCCGAGATGACCTGTGTCTTCGACGGGGCCGAACTGGCCGCGCCCGTCCTGCTCGCACCGCCGCGCGGAGTGCGTGTGCTGTTCAGCAAGGCCGGGGTGACGGCCGACGAGCTGATCAGGCAGCTGGCCCGCGCGGAACCGCCGGGCAGACCCGTCGTGGTGGTCTCCACCGACCGTGAAGTGGCCGACGGGGTGGCGAAGGCGGGCGCCCGGCCTGTCGCGTCCGCATTGCTCCTGAAGCGCCTTTCGCGCGTCTAGTTCGTCATGTGCCGCATGTGTGACTTGCCGGAATTTCGGGAACGTACCGTCAAGTCGCCACTACACGCGGTGTGATGAAAGTAAAGAAGTGCCTGGTGTGACGAGATTTTTCTTGTGAGGATTTGAACTGATCACAGGATGGTCACTAGGGTCAGGCCTCGAACCTTCGCACGGTTGATCACCCACCAGGGGTGACGGCGAAGGAACCGCCGAGTCCGTGACGTGCACGGAGCCGGGGATTCAGTCCCCCACAGCCCGGTAGGCGGCTCGAGGAAGAAGGAGCTCGCCTTCGTGGCGTCCCACCGTCGTCCCAAGCAGCCGAGCCGCACCCGCGTGACCGTGCTCACCGCGACCGCCGCTGCGGCCGTGGCCCTCACTTCCCAGGCTGCGCACGCCGATCCCAAGCCGACCAAGAACGAGGTCAAGGCGAAGGTCGACAAGCTCTACCACGAGGCCGAGGCCGCCACCGAGAAGTACAACGGGGCCAAGGAACAGCAGGACAAGCTCAAGAAGCAGGTCGACGCGATCCAGGACAAGGTCGCCCGCGGCCAGGACGAGGTCAACGCCATGCGCGGTGAGCTCGGTTCGCTCGCCACCGCGCAGTACCGCTCCGGTGGGATCGACCCGTCCGTCCAGCTCTTCCTCGCCTCGGACCCGGACACCTTCCTCGACCAGGCCTCGGCGCTCGACCAGCTGACGGCCAAGCAGACCGAGTCGCTGCAGAAGATCCAGTCCAAGCAGCGCACCCTTGCGCAGCAGCGCAAGGAAGCGCAGGCGAAGCTCGGCGACCTCGCCGACGTCCGCAAGACCCTCGGTGAGAACAAGAAGAAGTTCCAGGGCAAGCTCGCCGACGCCCAGAAGCTCCTGAACACCCTCACCGCCGCCGAGCGGGCCAAGATGGCCGCGGACGACCAGCGCGCCAGCCGCGCCGCCGGTGAGCGCGTCAACCTCGGCAACGAGGTCCCCGCATCGGCGCTCGGCGGTGCCGCCCTCCGGGCCGCCGCCACGCAGCAGGGCAAGCCGTACGTCTCCGGCGGCACCGGCCCCAACTCGTTCGACTGCTCGGGTCTGACCCAGTGGGCCTACGCCCAGGCCGGCGTCCAGATCACCCGCACCACGTACACCCAGATCAACGACGGTGTCCGGATCGGCCGCAGCGCTCTGAAGCCGGGCGACCTGGTCTTCTTCAACAACACCTCGCACGTGGGCCTGTACGCGGGCAACAACCAGATCCTGCACGCCCCGAAGCCGGGCACCGTGGTCCGCTACGAGTCGATGGACTACATGGGCACCTTCCAGTTCGGCGTGCGGATCTGACGCCCGAACGGGCGAATCGCCACACCCCTCGCTGAGCCCCGCCCCGCCGGAGACCGACAGGTCACCGGCGGGGCGGCGCTGTTTGCCCCCTTCCCGGGCCCGGCGTGGCCTTTGGCCGCTCCGTAGTCGGCCGGTTACTGTCTGCGCTGCCGTGCAGCTCCCGGTCGTCGGTCCGCCCTCCAGGGCGGCAGGGGCTGCGCACATCTGCGTACAGCGGAAGGGAGTGCGGCTTCCTGTGGTGTCGCATCGCCGTCCCACCCGGCCCGGCCCCGCCAGGGGCATCGGGGCCACCGTCCTGTCGGCCGCCGCAGCCACCGCGGCGGCCACCCTCGGCGCAGCCCCGGCGGGCGCCGAACCGCAGGACACGCGGGAGAGCACGAAGGCCAGGGTCGACCAGCTGTACGGGGAGGCCGAGCGCGCCACCGAGCACTTCAACAAGGCCCGGGAGAACGTCGGCCTGCTGCGCGGCGAGGTGGACAGGGCCCAGGACGCGGCCGCCCGCGCCCAGGAGGGCATCAACCGGATGCGGACCGCCCTCGGCTCCATGGCGGGCGCGGAGTACCGCTCGGGCGGCATCGACCCCTCGCTCGCGCTGCTGCTCTCCTCGGACCCGGACACCTTCCTGGACCGGGCCGCCGCCCTGGACCGGCTGGGCGACCGCAGGGCCGTCCTGCTGCACAAGCTCCAGCAGGCCCAGCGCAGGATCGCCCAGACCCGGGCCGAGGCCACCGGCGCCCTCGCCGGGCTGGAACGCAACCGGGCGGACGTCACCCGGCACAAGCGCACCGTCGAGGGCAAGCTGGCCCGGGCCCGGCAGCTGCTTCACTCGCTGCCCGCCGAGGACCGCGAGAGCTTCGGCCACGCCTCGCGCTCCGCCGGGCAGGAGGCGCTTCCCGCTCCCGGTGCCGCCTCCCCGCGCGCCCTGGCGGCCCTCATGGCGGCCCGGCAGGCGCTCGGCAGCCCGTATGTGTGGGGCGCCGACGGCCCGTCCGCGTTCGACTGCTCCGGGCTGATGAAGTGGGCGTACGCCCAGGCCGGGGTCAGCCTGCCGCGGACCTCGCAGGCCCAGCGGTACGCGGGCCGCATGGTGCCGCTCGGGGAGGCCAGGCCCGGGGACCTCGTCGCCTACCGTGCCGACGCGAGCCACATCGGGATGTACGCGGGGAACGGCCAGGTCATCCACGCCCCGTACCCCGGCGCCCCGGTGCGCTACGACCCCGTCGGCATGATGCCCGTCTCCTCGGTGACCCGCGTCTGACCGTACGATCGGCAGGATGGCTGTTCGGACGCGGAACGCGCGGCGGGGGTGCACCCGCACACGGAGCACGGCGGGCGCCGTGCTCGCCGGGCTGCTCCTCGCGGCCGCCTGCTCCGCGCCGCAGGACTCCGCGGCCGGCCTCACCGCCCAGGAGATCGGCACCACCCTGGACCGCAGGGCCGCCGCGGTGATGGGGCACGACACCGACGCGTACCTGGCCTCGCTCGACCCGCGGGCCACGTCGTTCCGGGCGGCCCAGCGCACCGAGCTGGAGAACCTGGCCGACGTACCCCTGGAGTCCTGGGCGTACAAGGTGAAGGACGTGATCGGGAAGGGTTCCGGCCGGGTCACCGCCGACGTCGAGCTGCGCTACCGGTTCAAGGGCTACGACAACGCCCCGATGTCCTCGGCCCGCACGGTGGAGCTGGTACGCCGCGGCGAGGACGGGCCCTGGTACATCGCCGCCGACCGGGCCGGCAAGGACGCTCCGGGGCTGCTGTGGCAGCAGGGCGACGTCCAGGTCGTACGCGGCACGCACAGCCTCGTCCTCGGTGTCGGCCGCCGTGAGGGGGAGCTGCGCCGGATCGCGGACACCGCGGACCGGGCCGTGCCGGCCGTCTCCGCCATCTGGCCGGAGCCCTGGGCGGAGCGCGTGGTCGTGCTCGTACCGGACTCCGTGGAGGACATGGCGGGCCTCCTCGGCTCACCCGTGGCGAGCTACCGGGGCATAGCGGCCGTCACCACCGGTGAGGTCGGAGGCAAGGGCCGGGCGCCCGCGGACCGGGTGATCGTCAATCCGCAGGCGTACGGAATGCTCGGCGAGTTCGGCCGGCGGGTCGTCCTCACCCACGAGACCGCCCACGTGGCGACCAGGTCGCACACCTCCGCGGCCACACCGGTATGGCTCTCCGAGGGCTTCGCCGACCGGGCCGCCTACCGCCAGGAGAGCCGCACCGCCGAGGAGATCGCACCCGAGCTGGCCGGCGCTGTCCGCCGCGCCGAGCTGCCCGCCCGGCTGCCGGTGGACGAGGACTTCGGCTTCGGCGGGGACGCGGCCACCCTCGCGAAGGCGTACGAGGGCGGCTGGCTGGCCTGCGAGCTGATCGCGCAGGACTGGGGCGAGGAGAAGCTGATCGCCTTCTACAAGGCCGTCGGGGCCCGTTCCGGGCGGGACGGGGCGGTGGAACAGGCCATGCGGACGGAGCTCGGGACGACTCCGGAGGACTTCACGGCGCGCTGGCGGGAGTATCTGCGCGAGCGGCTCGGCTGAACCGCCCCTCGCGTCCGGTCCCCACTCCCGCCACCGTCTCCCGCCACAGCCGCCGCCCGGCGCTCAGCGTCGCCGCGACCAGCAGGCCGTTGCGTACGACGAGGAGCGCCACGCCCTCCGCGTCACTGGCCACCACATGCGCGAACCCCAGCGGGAACTCCAGCAGGGTGACGCCGGTGGCCACCAGGACCAGGCACGCCGGCGGTGCCATCCGGCTGCCGCGGAACACCAGGCACACCGAGGCCAGCCCGACCAGCCACACCATGTACTGCGGGCTGATGACACGGCTGGTCGTGGTGAACAGCAGCACCGCCGTGAACGCCGCGTCCGCCGGGGTGTGCACCGCGAACGTGCGGGCCCTCAGCCGCCACACCAGCAGCCAGCCGAGGGCGAGGACGCTCAGCCCCAGTGCCAGCGTGCTCACCGGCCCGACGTGGGCACCGGCGAACTCCATCGAGCCGTACCGCAGTTCCACCCGGCCCTCCCAGCCGAACTGCCGCGCCAGATGGAAGACGAGCGCCCCCAGCGACTCGACCTCCAGCCCCCGGTCCCGCTGGAACGTCAGGAACGCGAACGCGCCGGGCAGAGCCGCGGCGGACGCCAGGAGGAGCCCCCCGGCCGTCACCGCCGCGGCCGACCGGGAGAGCCGTGTGGCCCGCCCCCGTGCCGTACCCGCCAGCAGCAGGACCGGCCACACCTTCATCAGCGCACCGAACGCCGCCAGCGCCCCCAGGACCCGCGGGTGGCGCACCCCGGCCAGCAGCGCCGCCACCGCGACCGCCGTCACCATCAGGTCGTACCGCGCGTACACCGTCGGCCCGAGCAGCGGCACACCCGCCACCCACGCCCAGGCGCCCGCGGCCCGGGTGCCCGGCCGGCCGGACGCGTACAGCAGAAGCAGGAACACCAGGGCGTCGCAGGCCAGTGCGAGGACGAAGAAGGCGGACGCGTACTCCAGGAAGGGCAGCAGCGCCGGGGAGAGCACGGCCAGCGCGGCGGCGGGCGGGTACTGCCAGGTGACGTCGTCCAGCGGATACGAACCGGCGCGGAGCACCTCGTACCAGCCGTGGTAGATCACCGAGACATCACTCGTGACGTCCGGGCCGGGCACCGTGAACACCTTGAAGACGCAGAGCAGCAGCGCCGCCCGGGTGAGGATCCAGGTGGCGAGGAGCAGACGCATAACCGTCATGATGCCGTTGCCTGATGTGCGGGAGCCGTCAAGCAGGGCCGGTCGGCAGCCCGGTACTGTCGGCGGCGATGGACAAGACCTTGATCGTGACCAACGACTTCCCGCCCCGCCCCGGCGGCATCCAGGCCTTCCTGCACAACATGGCACTGCGCGTGGACCCCGGCCGGCTCGTCGTCTACGCCTCCACCTGGAAGCGCGGCGCGGAGGGCCAGGAGGCCACCGCCGCCTTCGACGCGGAGCAGCCCTTCACCGTCGTACGCGACCGTACGACGATGCTGCTGCCCACCCCGAGGGTCACCCGGCAGGCGGTCCGCCTCCTGCGCGAACACGACTGCTCCTCCGTCTGGTTCGGCGCGGCGGCACCCCTCGGCCTGATGGCACCCGCGCTCCGCAGGGCCGGAGCGCGCCGCATCGTGGCGACCACCCACGGGCACGAGGCGGGCTGGGCCCAGCTGCCCGGGTCCCGGCAACTGCTGCGCCGCATCGGCGAGGGCACGGACACGATCACGTACCTCGGCGAGTACACCCGCTCCAGGATCGCCGAGGCCCTCACCCCCGAGGCCGCGGGCCGCATGGTCCAGCTGCCGCCCGGTGTCGACGAGTCGACCTTCCACCCGTCCTCGGGCGGGGACCGCGTCAGGGCCCGGCTGGGGCTCGCGGACCGGCCCGTCGTCGTCTGCGTGTCGCGGCTCGTCCCGCGCAAGGGCCAGGACACCCTCATCCTCGCCATGCCCGCGATCCTGGCTCGGGTGCCGGACGCCGTCCTGCTGATCGTCGGCGGCGGTCCGTACGCGGGGCAGCTGAAGAAGCTGGCGGCCGAGACGGGCGTCCAGGACTCCGTGCGCTTCACCGGACCGGTGCCGTGGGAGGAACTGCCCGCCCACTACGGCGCGGGGGACGTCTTCGCCATGCCCTGCCGCACCCGGCGCGGCGGGCTCGACGTCGAAGGCCTCGGCATCGTGTACCTGGAGGCGTCCGCGACCGGACTGCCGGTGGTGGCGGGCGACTCGGGCGGCGCTCCCGACGCGGTGCTCGACGGCGAGACCGGGTGGGTCGTGCGGGGCGGCTCGGCCGAGGAGTCCGCCGACCGGATCGTCACCCTGCTCGGTGATCCCGAGCTGCGCCGGCGGATGGGGGAGCGGGGCAGGGCCTGGGTCGAGGAGAAGTGGCGCTGGGACCTGCTCGCGGAGAAGCTGAAGACGCTGCTCTGAGCGCGTACGACGCGACGAGGGGCCCGCACCGGCGTGGTGCGGGCCCCTCGTCATGCGTACGGCCTCATCGTGCGTACGGCCTCGTCGTGCGCTCAGGCGCGGTAGATCGACTCCACCTCGTCCGCGAAGTCCTTCGCCACGACGTTGCGCTTCAGCTTCAGCGACGGCGTGATGTGGCCCGCCTCCTCCGTGAACTGCTGGGCCAGGATGCGGAACTTGCGCACCGACTCCGCCTTGGACACCGCCGCGTTGCCGTCGTCGATCGCTCGCTGCACCTCGGCCAGGAGATCGGCGTCCTCGCGCAGCGACACCGCCGTCGAACCGGCCGGCTTGCCGTTCTCCTCGGCCCAACGGGAGAGGAACTCCTCGTCGAGGGTGACCAGGGCGCCGATGAACGGCCGTCCGTCGCCGACCACCATGCACTCGGCCACCAGGGCGTGTGCGCGGATCCGGTCCTCGATCACGGCCGGGGCGACGTTCTTGCCGCCCGCCGTGACGATGATCTCCTTCTTGCGGCCGGTGATCGCGAGATAGCCGTCCTCGTCGAGCGTGCCGATGTCGCCCGTGTGGAACCAGCCGTCGGCCAGCGCCTCGGCCGTCGCCGCGTCGTTCTTCCAGTACCCCGTGAACAGGTGTTCGCCGTGCAGGAGCACCTCGCCGTCGTCGGCGATGCGCACGACCGAGCCCGGCAGCGGCTGGCCGACCGTACCGATCTTCTGCCGGTCCCACGGGTTGAACGCCGTGGCGGCGCAGGTCTCGGTGAGGCCGTAGCCCTCCAGCACCGTGAAGCCGATGCCGCGGAAGAAGTGGCCGAGCCGCTCCCCGAGCGGCGCGCCGCCCGAGATCGCGTACTCACCGCGACCGCCGAGCACGGCCCGCAGCTTGCTGAACACCAGCTTGTCGAAGACCTTGTGCTTGACCTTCAGGCCCACCGACGGGCCCTGCGGCGTGCCCAGCGCGCGGCTGTACGCGATCGCCGTGTCGGCCGCCCGGTCGAAGATCTTGCCCTTGCCGTCGGCCTGCGCCTTGGCGCGCGCCGAGTTGTAGACCTTCTCGAAGACCCGCGGCACACCGAGGATCAGTGTCGGGCGGAACGAGGCCAGTTCGTCGGTGAGGTTCTTGATGTCCGGCACACAGCCGAGCTTGATCGGTGCCATCACCGAGGCGACCTCGACGAGCCGGCCGAAGACGTGCGCGGCGGGCAGGAAGAGGAGGACGGAGCACTCGCCCGTACGGAAGAGGGGCTTCAGCCGCTCCACCACGTTGCCGCACTCCGCGAAGAAGCTGCGGTGGGTCAGCACACAGCCCTTGGGGCGGCCGGTGGTGCCCGAGGTGTAGACGATGGTGGCCGGGTCGTCGGCCTTGGCGCTCACCATGCGCAGATCGAGGGTCTCGTCGGAGACGCCGGAGCCCGAGGCGGTCAGCTCGCCGACCGCGCCCCGGTCGATCTGCCACACGTGCCGCAGCCCGGGGAGCGCGTCGCGCACCGAGGCGACGGACTCGGCATGGGCGTCGCTCTCCACGACGACCGCGACCGCACCGGAGTCGCCGAGTATCCACTGGACCTGCTCCGCGGAGCTGGTCTCGTAGACCGGCACGGTGACCGCGCCCGCGCTCCAGATGGCGAAGTCCAGCAGGACCCACTCGAAGCGGGTGCGGGACATGAGGGCGACGCGGTCGCCGGGCTGGATGCCCGCCGCGATCAGGCCCTTGGCGGTGTCCCTGACCTCAGCCAGGAACTGGGTGGCCGTGACGTCCGTCCAGACGCCGGCCACCTTGCGGCTCATCACCGCGACATCTGGATGCTGAGCGGCATTGCGGCGGATGAGATCCGTCAGGTTGCCGTCCGTCGGGACCTCGTACAGGGCCGGAAGGCTGAACTCGCGCAAGACTGCTGCTCCTCATCGGGCTCCGGTTCCACGGCTCTGTGTGACGCACCGGATCGGTCCAAGACTGGCAGATGCTCAGTGGGGTGAGCACGACTGGACTGGCGGGACGTTACCCATCAGTACTCGGTTCCGGATAGGGGGTTCCGGCCAGATGTCTTATGCATCACACATATAAGTGGTCCTTGGGTGCACAGTAGTCCACCCCTGTCACGACCCGGAAGTATCCGCAGGTCCGGTGGGCTCTACCCAGCGCGGGTGCGGAGAACCTAGGGTGATCTCCATGCGAGCCAGCGGACCGGACGGTCGAGACGCAACCGCCACCCGCGGAACACGCGTGCACGTGGTGAGTGACGTGCACGGCAACACGGAGGCGCTGGCACGCGCCGGGGACGGCGCGGACGCCCTGATCTGCCTAGGCGACCTGGTCCTCTTCCTCGACTACGCGGACCACTCGCGCGGCATCTTCCCGGACCTGTTCGGGAAGGACAACGCGGACCGCATCGTCGAACTGCGCACGGCACGCCGCTTCGAGGAGGCGCGCGACTTCGGCCGCGCCCTGTGGGCGGGCAGGGACCGCAACGCCGCGATCCTGGGAGCCGTGCGCAAGCAGTACGCCGAGATGTTCGCCGTGCTTCCCACCCCGACGTACGCCACCTACGGCAACGTCGACGTCCCCCAGCTCTGGCCCGAGTTCGCCGGCCCCGGCACCACGGTCCTGGACGGCGAGCGCGTCGAGATCGGCGGCCGGGTCTTCGGGTTCGTCGGAGGCGGCCTCAGGACCCCGATGAACACCCCGTACGAGATCAGCGACGAGGAGTACGCCGCCAAGGTCGAGGCGCTCGGACCGGTGGACGTCCTGTGCTCGCACATCCCGCCCGAGGTGCCCGAGCTGACCTACGACACCGTGGCCCGCCGCTTCGAGCGCGGCAGCCGCGCGCTCCTGGACGCCATTCACCGCACCCGCCCGAAGTACGCGATTTTCGGCCACGTTCACCAGCCGTTGGTACGCCGGATGCGGATCGGCGTCACCGAGTGCGTCAACGTCGGCCACTTCGCGTCGACCGGGCGGCCCTGGGCCCTGGAGTGGTGAGGGCCGCGGGTGCGGGCCGGCGGACGGGGCGTGGACGGGGCGGCGCCGGGTACGCGATAGCCTGCACACGGCAGGCCTCTGCCGAACGCGACCGGTACACCGCACTGGAGGGCCACGGCGATGGCTGAACACACCAGCTCGAGCATCACGATCGAGGCGGCACCGGCCGACGTCATGGGAGTGATCTCCGACTTCGCCCGCTATCCGGAATGGACCGGCGAGGTGAAGGAGGCCGAGATCCTGGCCACCGACGACCTGGGCCGCGCCGAGCAGGTCCGGCTGGTGCTGGACGCCGGAGCGATCAAGGACGACCACGTCCTCGCCTACACCTGGAACGGCGCGAACGAGGTCAGCTGGACCCTCGTGAAGTCCCAGATGCTGCGCGCCCTCGACGGCAGCTACGCGCTGGCCCCCGTCGGCGGCGACCGCACCGAGGTCACCTACCGGCTCGCCGTCGACGTCAAGATCCCGCTGCTGGGCATGATCAAGCGCAAGGCCGAGAAGGTCATCATCGACCGTGCCCTGGCCGGACTGAAGAAGCGCGTCGAGTCCGTCCCGAAGGCCTGATCACGTGCGTACGGTCCTCGTCACCGGCCCCGGCGGCGCAGGCCGTACCACCGTCGCGGCGGCGACCGCACTGGCCGCGGCCCGCAGCGGCCGGCGCACCCTCCTGATCTCCTCGGACGCCGTACCCGGCTTCCCCGCAGGCACCGCACCCACCGAGGTCACCGACGGGCTCCACCACGCCCGTATCGACTCCGGCGAGCACTTCCGCAGCGAACTCGTCGCCCTCCAGGACCGGGCGTCCGGAGCGCTCGACCTGCTCGGCGCGGGCCGGCTGGACGGTGAGGAACTCACCGAGCTTCCGGGCAGCGCCCAGCTCGCCCTCCTGCACACCCTGCGCCGCGCGGCCGAGGGCGACTGGTCGAAGGACGGTTACGACGTCCTCGTCGTCGACCTCCCCCCGCTGGCCGACGCACTCGCCCTGCTCGCCCTGCCCGGGCAGCTGCGCCGCTACCTGCGCCGCCTCCTGCCCCAGGAACGCCAGGCGGCCCGCGCACTGCGCCCGATGCTCGCCCAGCTCGCCGGTGTCCCGATGCCGGCGCAGTGGCTGTACGAGGCCGCCGCCCGCAAGGACGCCGAGCTCGCCGCGGTCGAGGCACTGATCGAGGACAGCTCCTCGACCGTGCGGCTGGTCGCCGAACCGGGGCCGGCTGCCGAGGACACCCTGGGCGCCGCCCGTACCGGACTGGCGCTGCACGGACTGCGCGTCGACACCCTCGTGGCCAACCGCATCCTGCCCCGGCACTCCTGCGACCCCTGGTTCGCCGCCCTCGCCGCCCAGCAGGAGAAGAGCCTGGACCGCTGGCACCAGGTATGGGCCCCCGGGACCCCGCTGACCGAGGTGCCCCACCTCGGGCGTGACCCGCAGGGACTCGACGACCTCGCCCTCCTGGGCGAGGCCTGCGCACCCGACGACCGGACACCCGGCCGTGCCGGGGACCCCTCGTGGACGGAGGACACCCGGAGCGAGGGGGGCGACGGCGTCCTCGTCTGGTGCCTGCCCCTCCCGGGAGCCGTCAAGGAGGAGCTGCGGCTCGTCCGGCGCGGTGACGAACTGCTCCTCACCGTGGGCGCCTTCCACCGGATCCTGCGCCTGGAGTCCGCACTGCGCCGCTGCACCGTCTCAGGGGCCGCGCTGACCGACGGGGTCCTGCGTGTCCGGTTCGCACCGGACCCCGCGCTCTGGCCGAGGACACGATGAACGGCGTACCACCGTTCGGGTAACGTCGGTAGTACGTGGTCCGTGGGGCCACCACAGGCAACCGCGTCGCAGGAGTCCGCCATGAGTGAAGCCACCGATCGTCCCGTCGACGACGACGCGTGGGCCGAGGCCTGCGCCGAGGACCTCGAGGCGGAGAAGGCCCGCCGGCGGGCCCAGCACGGGCCGCAGCCCGGTTCCGCCGCGGAAGAGCTGCGCAAGCTGATCGACGCGGTGGCCGACAAGGTCTCCTCGCTCCAGTCGCCGCTGCTCGGCATGGCCGCCCAGGGCACCGTCCAGCAGGTGATCCGGCAGGCCAAGTCCGCGGTCGAGCCCGTCATCGAGCGCAATCCGGACCTCTTCGACCATCTCGCCGCCGCCGGCAACGAACTCCTCGCCGCCTACCGATCCGCGGTCGAGGGCCAGGAAGGCCGCTGGACCCGCGGCACCGAGGGCGCCGGAGGCTCGACGGGCAGTACGACAAGTACCCCGGGACCGGCGAAAAAGGCCGCCGACGACCCCTCGGATCCGCGTGACGAGGGCCCCGGCGGCAGCGAAAACATCGACCTGGACTGATCGTGGGCAGGAAATACCCGTCCCCGGCTCGGGTACGGTTGGCCGTAGCGGGGCTCGACCGAAACTGAGGGATTCATGGGACTCACCATCGGCGTCGATATCGGCGGCACGAAGATCGCGGCTGGAGTGGTCGACGAAGAGGGCCGGATCCTCTCGACGTTCAAGGTATCGACCCCGCCGACGGCCGAAGGCATCGTCGACGCGATCTGCTCGGCCGTGGCCGGGGCGAGCGAGGGACACGAAGTCGAGGCGGTCGGCATCGGCGCAGCCGGGTATGTCGACGACAAGCGCGCCACCGTGCTGTTCGCTCCGAACATCAACTGGCGCCACGAGCCGCTCAAGGACAAGGTCGAGCAGCGCGTCGGCCTGCCGGTCGTCGTCGAGAACGACGCCAATGCGGCGGCCTGGGGCGAATACCGCTTCGGTGCCGGCCAGGGGCACGACGACGTCATCTGCATCACGCTCGGCACCGGCCTCGGCGGCGGCATCATCATCGGCAACAAGCTGCGCCGCGGACGCTTCGGTGTAGCGGCGGAATTCGGTCATATCCGGGTTGTCCCGGACGGCCTGCTCTGCGGCTGCGGAAGCCAGGGCTGCTGGGAGCAGTACGCATCCGGGCGGGCACTCGTCCGGTACGCGAAGCAGCGCGCCAACGCCACCCCGGAGAACGCCGCGATACTGCTGTCGCTCGGCGACGGCACGGTGGACGGCATCGAGGGCAAGCACATCAGTGAGGCCGCCCGGCAGGGCGACCTGGTGGCCGTCGACTCGTTCCGTGAGCTGGCCCGCTGGGCCGGAGCCGGACTCGCCGACCTCGCGTCGCTCTTCGACCCGTCGGCGTTCATCGTCGGCGGTGGCGTCTCGGACGAGGGCGAACTGGTCCTCGACCCGATCCGCAAGTCGTTCCGGCGCTGGCTGATCGGTGGCGAGTGGCGTCCGCACGCCCAGGTCCTCGCGGCCCAACTGGGCGGCAAGGCAGGCCTGGTGGGCGCGGCCGACCTGGCTCGCCAGGGCTGAGCCCACCGGCACTACGACGACGGACGCCCGTCGCGCCCTGCGGGGAGCGGCGGGCGTCCGTCGTATCGTGCTTCGCATGGTCACGACGCCGATGCCGCTGCCCGACTCCCGTACCGAGCCGGACGGTTCGGCCGTCATCAGAGTGCTCAGCTACAACGTCCGCTCGCTGCGCGACGACACCGAGGCGCTGGCGCGCGTCATCCGCGCCTGCGCACCCGATCTGGTGTGCGTCCAGGAGGCCCCGCGCTTCTTCCGCTGGCGCAAGGCGGCGGCCCGGCTCGCCGCCATGACCGACCTGGTGATCCTCGGCGGCGGCGCACCGGCGGCAGGACCGCTCATGCTGTGCTCCCTGCGCGCCACGGTGGAACGCACCGAGGACGTCCTGCTGCCGCTCACCCCCGGACTTCACCGGCGGGGCCTGGCCACGGCGGTGGTACGGATCGCGGGAGCCAGGCTCGGGGTCGTGAGCTGCCATCTCAGTCTGCAGCGCGAGGAGCGCCACGCCCAGGCGGAACTCCTGCTCGCACAGCTCGACACGATGGACGTCCCGCACACCGTCGTGGCGGGCGACCTCAACGACGTACCGGAAGGGCGGGCGTTCCGGCGGCTGGCCGGACGGCTTCAGGACTGCCGGTCCGTACGTCCCTGGGGTGGCGAGTACACCTTCCCGCCCCACGCACCGGCCAAGCGCATCGACGCGGTCTTCGCGACGGACGGCATCGAGGTGCTCGGATGCGGCGTCCCGGCGGACCTGCCCGGAGTCACCGAGGCGGACCTGCGGGCGGCCACGGACCATCTGCCCGTACTGGCCGCCCTCAGAGTGCCCGCGGGGGGCTGAAGGCGCGTCGGGGTCAGACGACCGCGCCGCGCCCCGGGTTGTCGTCCTCGTCGTCGTCGTGGGGCATCCGGGCCACCAGGGTGGCGAAGCCGCCCAGGAAGCCGCCGATGCAGAGTGTGGTGAGCCACCACGTCATGTCCCACTGCAGCAGCACCGCGATGAGCATCAGCACCGGTCCGCCGACGACCGCGAGCCAGGCGAACTTCGCCGTCACATCGGCCTCGGGCAGCGGCGGCGGCTCCGGAGGGACGAAATGCCCCTCCTCGCTGTCGTCCGGATCGTCGACGTCGCCGTCCTGGGGTTCCACCACGTCGTAGTCGCGCGGACCTGACACCCCGGGAGCGAAGACGACCGAACTGCCGAGAGGCTTCTTCTCCGGAGGCTTGCCGGGCGCCTTCTTGCCCGCACCCTTGTCCGCGTCGTCACCCGCGCCCGTGTCCGTACCGGGCAGGGTGTTGAGCTGGTCGTCCTCCAGCAGGGCGAGATCCTCGATCGACTTGAACGGCTTGGCACCCGGCGGGTCCGGCGGCTCCTCGCCGTATCCGGCGACGATCGCCTCCCAGGCCGCGGCCTCGTCCAGCGGCCGGACCTCCTCCGTACCCTCGGGGACGGCCGTCCCCTCCGTGGGGCGCGGTTCGCGCTCCTCGTCACTGCCTGCTCGCTCTGCGTCGTGCTCAGCCACCGGACGTGCTCCCCTTCCTACCGACGCTGGGTGCGAGGCGGCCGATGAACCGGTAGCTCTCATCGAAGATCCGCTCCGCATCGTGGT
Source organism: Streptomyces sp. NBC_00683 (assembly GCF_036226745.1). Lineage (NCBI taxonomy): Bacteria > Bacillati > Actinomycetota > Actinomycetes > Kitasatosporales > Streptomycetaceae > Streptomyces > Streptomyces sp. NBC_00683. Next base: position 6,271,778 of record NZ_CP109013.1, read on the forward strand.
CCAACGTCGCCACGTGGTAGCTCTGTTCCAGCAGGATCTCCTCGACGTCCCTCGACGACACCCGGCTGAGGATCCGGGCCGAGTCGGCCGGCGGTACGACATGGTCCTGCGGGCTGTGCAGCAGCACGATCGGCTGTGTGACCTGGGGCAGTTCGGCGTCGACCAGCCGGAAGAACTTCCGGACCGAATGCGCGGCGTGCAGCGGCACCCGGTCGTAGCCGACCTCTTCGGAACCCTCCAGCGCGATATCGCTGGCCAGCCCCTTCGTCGTCCGCACCAGGTGCCGGGCGACCGGCAGGGCGTACGCGGACAGACCGTGCACCTTGTTCGCCGGGTTCACCAGGACCAGGCCACGGATCGCGTCGCCGTGCTTCGCCGCGAGGCGCAGCGACAGTGCGCCACCCATGGAGAGCCCGAAGACGAAGACCTGCTCGCACCGGGCCAGCAGGACGCGCAGCTCCCGGTCCACTTCCGCGTACCAGTCCTGCCAGCCCGTGACCGCCATGTCCTCCCAGCGCGTGCCGTGTCCGGGCAGCAGCGGGAGGGACACGGTCAGGCCGCGCTCGGCCAGGTAGTCGGCCCAGGGGCGCAGCGACTGCGGCGATCCGGTGAATCCGTGACAGAGAAGGACGCCGACCTCTCCGCCCTCGTGGCGGAACGGCTCGGCTCCAGGAAGGACCGGCACCGGGGTCTCCTGTTCATGAGCGGGACGGGGGCGTGCGAGGGGAGTGCAAAAGGATTACTTCACCGTACGCGACCGGACCGACACCGACCAGGGCCGTCACTGCCCGAGCCGTCGTCTCCGGTCATGGTTTTCCGGCCGTCGGCCGGCCGGTGCTCCCCTCCGCGGCGGGGAGCACCGGGCACATGCCGGGCGGAAGACGCCGAGGCCTCACAGGCTAAGGTCGGACGGACAGCACACAGGAGGCATCCGAGTTGATCTACGGCGCAATGAAGTTCTCCATCGGCGGGTCCCTGAAGCTCGCCTTCAGGCCGTGGGTGGAGGGCCTGGAGAACATCCCCGTACAGGGGCCGGCGATCCTCGCGAGCAACCATCTGTCGTTCTCCGACTCGTTCTTCCTGCCGGCCGTCCTCGACCGCAAGGTGACGTTCATCGCCAAGGCCGAGTACTTCACCGCCCCCGGGGTCAAGGGCAGGCTCACCGCCGCCTTCTTCAAGGGCGTGGGCCAGCTCCCGGTGGACCGCTCCGGTGGCCGCGGCGCCGGTGAGGCGGCCATCAGGGCCGGCATCCAGGTCATCGAGAGCGGCGGGCTCTTCGGCATCTACCCGGAGGGCACCCGGTCACCCGACGGACGGCTCTACCGGGGCAAGCCCGGCGGTCTCGCCCGGGTCGCCCTCGCCACCGGCGCACCCGTCATCCCCGTCGCGATGATCGACACGGAGAAGATCCAGCCGCCGGGCCAGGTGGTGCCCAAGCTGATGCGGCCGGGCATCAGGATCGGCAAGCCGCTCGACTTCAGCCGCTACCAGGGCATGGACGGCGACCGCTTCATCCTGCGCTCGGTGACCGACGAGGTCATGTACGAGATCATGAAGCTCTCCGGCCAGGAGTACGTGGACATCTACGCGACCGCGGCCAAGCGGCTGATCGCCGAAGAGGCGAAGAAGAAGGGGACGGAACGGTCCGGCGCGTAACCGCGTCGTTCACCGTCCGGAGCAGGAAAAGCAGGAAACGGGGGAGGGGACATGGCCAGGCTTGAGCGGGTCGTACGGATGTCGGTCGAGCAGCCGCTGTGGCGTGCGCTCACCGCGTACCGCGTACTGACGCTGATCTACGCGGTGCTGCTCGCGGGCTTCCGCGACAAGACGTACGACCGGCCCTGGGTGGCCATCGCCTTCCTCGCGGTGATGAGCATCTGGACGCTGGCCACCCTCCCCAGGGTGGCGGGCGCCGCGAGCTGCACCAAACGCTTCCTCGGAATCGACCTCGCCATCGCCCTGACGGGGATCCTGCTGACCCCGCTCGCCGACTTCAGCGCCCAGCACGTCGACGGCCCGACCCTTCCCTCGATCTGGACCGCGGGCTCGGTCCTCGCCTTCGCGCTCAAGGGCGGCTGGCGCTGGGCGGCCTTCGCCTCCACGCTCGTCGCCGCCGCGAACATCGTCGAGCGCGGCGAGCCCAGCCGGGACACCTTCCACAACGTCCTGCTGGTCTGGGTCGCGTCGATAGCGATCGGCTACGTCGTCGAGGTCGCCCGGGCCAGTGAGCGCACCCTGGCCCGCGCCCTGGAGATCGAGGCCGCCACCCGTGAGCGCGAGCGCCTCGCCCGCGACATCCACGACAGCGTGCTGCAGGTCCTCGCGATGGTGCAGCGCCGGGGCTCGGCGCTCGGCGGCGAGGCCGCGGAGCTCGGCCGGATGGCGGGCGAGCAGGAGGTCGCCCTGCGCACCCTGGTCTCCAGCGGCCTCGTGCCCACCACCCGGGTCTCCGAGGACACCGCCGAGGGCGCGGTGGTCCGCACCGTGGACGTGGACATCGACGAGGGGTCCGGGCCGTCCGAATGCGACCTGCGCACCCTCCTCGCCCGGCACGCCGGCTCCCGGGTCAGCTTCGCGGAACCCGGCGCACCGGTGCTGCTCGCGCCCGGCGCCGCGCGTGAACTCGCCGCCGCGGTGAGCGCCGCGCTGGACAACGTGCGGGTCCACGCCGGAGAGGGCGCGCAGGCCTGGATCCTGGTCGAGGACGAGCCGGACGAGGTGATCGTCACGGTCCGGGACGACGGGCCCGGCATCCCGGAGGGCAGGCTCGACCAGGCGGAGGGCGAGGGGCGGCTCGGCGTCGCCCTGTCGATCCGCGGCCGGCTGCGCGAACTGGGCGGCACGGCAGAGCTGATCTCGGTACCCGGACAGGGCACCGAGGTCGAGTTGAAGGTTCCGAAGGTTTCACGGGGGAAGGCAGGATCGGCCCGATGAGTACACCGAACACACAGGCATCCGGGGAGCGGCCCATCAAGGTGATGGTCGTCGACGACCATCCGATGTGGCGCGACGCCGTGGCCCGCGACCTGGCCGAGTCCGGCTTCGACGTGGTGGCGACCGCGGGTGACGGCCCGCAGGCCGTGCGCCGCGCGAGGGCGGCCGGCCCCGACGTCCTCGTCCTGGACCTCAACCTGCCCGGCATGCCGGGCGTCCAGGTCTGCAAGGAGCTCGTCGGCTCCCACCCCGGTCTGCGCGTCCTGGTGCTCTCCGCCAGCGGTGAGCACGCCGATGTGCTGGAGGCCGTGAAGTCGGGTGCCACCGGCTATCTGCTCAAGTCGGCCAGCACCCAGGAGCTGACCGACGCCGTGCGCGCGACGGCGGCCGGAGACCCGGTCTTCACCCCCGGCCTCGCCGGACTGGTCCTCGGCGAGTACCGCAGGCTCGCCTCCGACCCCGCCCCGGCCGCCTCCGACGAGCCGAAGGCCCCGCAGCTCACCGAACGCGAGACCGAGGTGCTGCGGCTCGTCGCCAAGGGACTCTCGTACAAGCAGATCGCCGAACGCCTGGTCATCTCGCACCGCACCGTGCAGAACCACGTGCAGAACACCCTGGGCAAACTCCAGCTGCACAACCGCGTGGAGCTCGTGCGGTACGCCATCGAGACGGGCCTCGACGACGCCTGACAGGAACAAACACCTCCCGCCGCACGGGAATTGACCGTCCGACCCATCCCGGAGTGACCTGGGTCACCATTAGCGTGACCCGTAGAGAGCTCACTTCGGCGAAGGGATGCTTCCATGCGGGTCGGAGTACTGACCGGGGGCGGCGACTGCCCCGGACTCAATGCGGTCATCCGCGCCATCGTCCGCAAGGGCGTGCAGGAGTACGGCTACGACTTCACCGGCTTCCGGGACGGCTGGCGCGGACCGCTGGAGGGCGAGACGGTACCGCTCTCCATCCCGGCGGTGCGCGGCATCCTGCCGCGCGGCGGCACGATCCTCGGCTCCTCCCGTACCAATCCGTTCGACGCCGAGTACGCCGGGCAGGGAGTCCGCCGGATCAGGGAGAACCTCGCCAAGTACGAGGTCGACTCCCTCATCACGATCGGCGGCGAGGACACGCTCGGCGTCGCGGCGACCCTGTCCGACGAGTACGGCATCAAGTGCGTCGGCGTTCCCAAGACCATCGACAACGACCTCTCCGCCACCGACTACACCTTCGGCTTCGACACCGCCGTCGGCATCGCGACCGAGGCGATCGACCGGCTCCACACCACGGCCGAATCCCACATGCGCGTCCTCGTCGTCGAGGTGATGGGCCGGCACGCGGGCTGGATCGCCCTCCACTCCGGTCTGGCCGGCGGCGCCAACGTCATCCTCATCCCGGAACAGCGCTTCGACATCGACCAGGTCTGCGACTGGGTGACCTCCCGTTTCGGCGCGAGCTACGCGCCGATCGTGGTGGTCGCCGAGGGCGCGGCGCCCGCGCACGGCGAGATGGTCCTCAAGGACGGGTCGCACGACTCCTTCGGGCATGTCCGGCTCTCCGGCGTCGGCGAGTGGCTGGCCAAGGAGATCGAGAGCCGTACGGGCAAGGAGGCCAGGACCACGGTCCTGGGGCATGTCCAGCGCGGCGGCACACCCAGCGCCTTCGACCGCTGGCTCGCCACCCGTTTCGGGCTGCACGCCATCGAAGCCGTGCACGACGGCGACTTCGGCATCATGGTGGCGCTGCAGGGCACGAACATCGGGCGCGTACCGATCAGGGAGGCGACAGCCCGCCTCAAGACCGTCGACCCCGCCCTGTACGCGGAGGCCGGGGTCTTCTTCGGCTGACCGGCGCACCGGGGGTGCGGGCCGTATATTCGCGACGACAGGCCCCACCCCCAACCCGGGAGACGCCGTGGAAATCCTGGCTTTCGGTGTGCAGTCCGACGAGAAGCCACTGATCGAGAAGGCCTTCGCCGGACTGCACGACGTCCGCTGCCTGGACGTCTTCCTGACCAAGGACACCGCCCCCATCGCGGCCGGCTACGAGATCATCTCCACCAGCGTCAACGCGGACCTCGGGAGCCCCGTCCTGCAGACCCTGGCGGCGGGCGGCACGCAGATGATCGCCCAGCGCTCCACGGGCTTCAACAACATCGACCTCGACGTCGCCGAGCGCCTCGCACTGCGGGTCGCCAGGGTCTCGTACTACTCGCCCCACTCGGTCGCCGAGTTCGCCTGGACCCTCGCCATGGCGGTCAACCGCAACATCGTCCGCGCGGTGAGCCGCACCCGGGACTTCGACTTCCGGCTCGACGGGCTCCTCGGGCGCGACATGCACGGCCGCACCGCCGGTGTGGTCGGCACGGGCAAGATCGGCGAGGCGTTCACCCGGATCGCCCACGGCTTCGGGATGAATCTGCTGGGCTGGGACGTCGCGGAGAACCCCGCCTGCACCGCGCTCGGCATGACCTACGTCGACAAGGAGCAGCTCCTCGCCGAGGCCGACCTGATCAGCCTCCACGTACCGCTGCTGCCCGCCACCCACCACCTCATCGGCAGGGACAGCCTGTCCCTGATGAAGGACGACGCGATCCTGGTCAACTCCAGCCGCGGCGGCCTCATCGACACCGAGGCGCTCGTCACCGAACTGCGGGCCGGGCGCTTCGCCGGAGTCGGACTCGACGTGTACGAGGCGGAGGCGGGGCTGTTCTACCTCGACAAGTCCCTGGAGGGCATCGACGACGACACACTGGCCCGGCTCGTCACCTTCCCGAACGTCGTCGTGACCTCGCACCAGGCGTACTACACGCGCGACGCCGTGGGACAGATCATCGAAGCCACCGTGCAGAACGTCACCGACTACCTGGCGGGCCGCCGCAGCGCCAACTTCCTCGTCCCGGCCGCTCCGTAGGGCCCCGGCCGCCCGGGGCCCCACGGGATGCCTCAGCCGGCCACCGGCAGCTCCGCCAGCAGGCCGGTGACGATCGCGGCCCCGCGCAGCGTCAGCACCGACTCCGGGTGGAACTGGACCGAGGCGAAGCCCCTGCCCCGCAGCGCGTGCAGCTCCCCGGAGCCCGCGTCCCGGCTCACCTCGATTCCGTGCGCCCCCAGCTCGGTGGCGGCGGCCTCGTCGCAGCGCGCCGTGAAGCTGTTGTAGAAGCCGACGGTCTCGGGCCGGCCGAACAGCTCGATCCGGGTCTGCGCACCCTGGTACGGCACGGTCTTCCGCACGATCTCCAGGCCCAGCTCCGCCGCGATCAGCTCATGGCCCAGGCACACGCCCAGCAGCCCGTGGCGGTGGTCGGCGACCAGCTCGGCGGTCAGGCCGCGCAGCAGCCGCATCTTCGGGTCGGCGGCGTCCCCGGGGTTGCCGGGCCCCGGGCCCAGGACAACGGGACCCTCGTGCGCCCGTACGGTCGCGCGCAGGCCGGGCTCGTCGTACCGGTGCACCGACACCGTGAGGCCCGAGGAGCGCAGCAGATGCGCCAGCATCGCGGTGAACGTGTCCTCGCCGTCCACCACCAGCGCGTGTCCGGACAGGTCCCGGGTGCGCTCCTGCATGCGCAGCCAGAAGGGGGCCAGGCCGCCGCGCCGGTCGTCCAGGGCGGCCTGCACCCGCGGATCGGAGGCCAGCTGCGGACGGCCCGCCTCGGCCTCGGGCCGGCCGGGCCGCACACCCAGCGCGGCGAGCACACCGGCCGCCTTCGCATGGGTCTCGGCGACCTCGCTCGCCGGGTCGGAGTGCCGCACCAGCGTCGCCCCGACCGGTACCCGCAGCCGGCCGTCGGCCGAGATGTCCGCGGTGCGGATCAGGATGGGGGAGTCCAGCGTCTGCGTCCCGCCGGGCTCCCGGCGCAGCAGGGCCAGGGCGCCCGCGTAGTAGCCGCGGCCGCCGGGCTCGTACCGCTCGATCACCCGGCAGGCGTTCTGCACCGGGGACCCGGTGACCGTCGCCGCGAACATCGTCTCCCTGAGGACCTCGCGCACATCCAGCGAGGAGCGCCCGCGCAGCTCGTACTCGGTGTGCGCGAGGTGGGCCATCTCCTTGAGCCGGGGGCCGACCACCACGCCGCCCATGTCACCGACGGTGCACATCATCTTGAGTTCCTCGTCGACCACCATGGAGAGCTCCTCGGTCTCCTTGCGGTCGCCGAGGAAGGCCAGCAGGCTCTCGGCGCTCGGCCCCTCGGCGGGGTAGCGGTAGGTCCCGCTGATCGGGTTCATCACGACGGTCCCGCCGGACATCCGCACATGCACCTCGGGACTGGCGCCGACCAGCGTCCGGCCCCCGGTGTGCACGACGAAGGTCCAGTACGCGCCCCGCTCACCGGCCAGCAGCCGCCGGAACAGCGCCAGCGCGTCGGCCCGGCCGAAGCCCGGGATCTCCCCCTCGAAGGTCCGCCGGATCACGAAGTTCGCGCCCTCGCCCTGCCCGATCTCGTCCTCGATGACCCGCCGGACGATGTCCGCGTACTCCCCGTCGGGGACGTCGAAGGCGCCGTCCTCGACCCGTACGTCATGGGCGGGCAGCCGGGCCAGCACCTCGTCCAGCGGCAGCTCCCAGGACTCCTCGGCGACCAGCACGGCCAGCGGGGTGCCGTCGTCGCGCACGTCGAAGCCGCGCTCGGCGATCTGCCGGAACGGCACCAGGGCGAGGGACGGCTGCTCGCCCACCGGGAGGCCGGCGAGCCTGTCCACCTCGTGGACGGGGCCGATCAGGACCTCGACGGTGTCGTGGTCCCGGCCGGGTGTGCGCCTGCGCAGCAGGGCGAAGGGAGGGCAGTCGTCCCGGAGCAGTCTGCGAACCAGGTCGGTGGCACGGTCGGGCATGGGAGTTCCTTCCGGATGGAGGAACGGCTCCCGGCTCCAGAACGCGGAGAAGGCCGCCCCTCGGGCGGCCTTCGCGAAGTCTGTACGCGCGATGAGTCAGCGGGCCGCCGGATGAGCGGTCCACCACCAGTTCTGGGTCGTCTGCGCGAACATGTGCCGAACCCTAGCGGATCCACCGGAAACAAACGAGCGTGCGTCTCAATTGTTGAGCGCGTGGCTGGACGCGCTCCTCGACCCCGTAATGTTGGGGGTGTGACCGTGAACGCCAATACCTCCGTCGCCGGTGCCAATACCTGGCGTGACCTTCCCGCGGCGCAGCAGCCCGAGTACCCCGATGCCGAGGCTCTGCGCGATGTGCTCGCGGAACTCGAATCGTATCCGCCGCTCGTCTTCGCGGGCGAGTGCGACCAGCTGCGTGCCCGCCTGGCGGCCGTCGCCAAGGGCGAGGCGTTCCTGCTGCAGGGCGGTGACTGCGCCGAGGCCTTCGACGCGGTGTCGGCCGAGAACATCCGGGCCAAACTGAAGACGCTGCTCCAGATGAGCGCCGTCCTCACCTACGCGGCCTCCGTGCCCGTGGTCAAGATCGGCCGGATCGCGGGCCAGTACTCCAAGCCGCGCTCCAAGTCGACCGAGACCCGCGACGGCGTGACCCTGCCGACCTACCGCGGCGACTCCGTCAACGGCTTCGCCTTCACCGAGGAAGCCCGGATCCCGGACCCCGAGCGGCTGAAGCGGATGTACCACGCGTCCGCCTCCACGCTGAACCTGGTCCGCGCCTTCACCACCGGTGGTTACGCCGACCTGCGCCAGGTGCACGCCTGGAACCAGGACTTCGTGAAGTCCTCGCCCTCCGGCCAGCGTTACGAGGCACTGGCCCGCGAGATCGACAACGCGCTGAACTTCATGAAGGCGTGCGGTACGGACCCGGCCGAGTTCAAGGCGGTCGAGTTCTACGCCTCGCACGAGGCGCTCCTGCTGGACTACGAGTCCTCGCTCACCCGCACCGACTCGCGCACGGGCCAGCTGTACGACACCTCGGGTCACATGGTCTGGGTCGGTGAGCGCACCCGCCAGATGGACGGCGCACACATCGAGTTCGCCTCGAAGGTCCGCAACCCCATCGGTATCAAGCTCGGCCCGACGACCACCGTCGACGAGGCTCTCGGCTACGTCGACCGTCTCGACCCCGACCGCGAGCCGGGCCGGCTGACCTTCATCGTGCGCATGGGCGCCGACAAGGTCCGCGACAAGCTCCCCGAGCTGGTCGAGAAGGTCACGGCCTCCGGCGCCACGGTGGTGTGGGTGACCGACCCGATGCACGGCAACACCTTCGAGGCCGCGTCCGGACACAAGACGCGCCGCTTCGACGACGTCCTGGACGAGGTCAAGGGCTTCTTCGAGGTCCACAAGGCCCTGGGCACCCACCCGGGCGGCATCCACGTCGAGCTCACCGGTGACGATGTCACCGAGTGCGTGGGCGGCGGCCACGAGATCTTCGTGGACGATCTGCACCAGCGCTACGAGACGGCCTGCGACCCGCGCCTCAACCGCAGCCAGTCCCTCGACCTGGCCTTCCTGGTCGCCGAGATGTACCGCGACCAGTAGGAACCACTGCTGGAAGCACCTGTGGGGCACGGATCCATGTGATCCGTGCCCCACAGTCGTAGCCGGGGCTTTTACGGGCCTGGCGCGACGGGTAAGGTTAGGTTAGCCTCACCGAAACATCGGGACGGCGCAGCGATCGACCCCGTCGGGAGGTGAACCGCGTGTACGTCTGCTCCTGCTTCGGCATCACGGAACAGCAGGTCAAGAAGCATGCGGACGACGGGGCGTGCACGCCTCGCCAGATAGCCTCCGCCTGCAAGGCCGGAACGGACTGCGGCGGCTGCGTCCGCAGGATCCAGGCACTGCTCGGACGCGGCGACTGCCCGCGCCGTGAGCTCCTCGAGGGGCGGACGGAGCCGACGGGCGCTCCTGCCGGTGCGCCCGTCACCTTCGCCGGTCCGCCGGACGTCCGGCTCTCCGACGCCGCCTGAGCGGGCGCGGCGGTCAGCTCTCCGGCTGCTCGATCAGCTGGGCGATGTAGAGCGGCTCCCCGAGCTTCTCCACCAGCTCCAGCTGGGTGTCGAGGTAGTCGATGTGGTGCTCCTCGTCCGCCAGGATGGACTCGAAAATGTTCGCCGAGGTGACGTCGCCCTTGGCGCGCATCACGTCGATGCCCCGCTTCAGGCGGTCGATCGCCTCCACCTCGACCTGACGGTCGGCCTGGAACATCTCGGTGACCGTCTGGCCGACCCGTACGTGGAAGAGCCGCTGATAGTTGGGCAGGCCCTCCAGGAAGAGGATCCGGTCGGTGAGGATCTCGGCGTGCTTCATCTCGTCGAACGACTCGGCCCGGGTGTACTTGGCGAGCTTCGTCCAGCCGAAGTTGTCCTGCATCTTGGCGTGCAGGAAGTACTGGTTGATGGCAGTCAATTCGGCGGTCAGCTGTTCGTTCAGAAACTCGAGGACCTCGGGGTCGCCCTGCATCGCAGAGGCTCCTTCCAACCGGTGAACTGGGCATGTTTGCGCCGCATCCTTGCATCGCACCCCGCGGCCGTCCAGTAAGTGCACGCTTAGTACGAGTTGCCCGAATCGGGTCTCCCCTGGTCATAACCACCCCTGCCTGTCTGTCACCATGGAGGCATGGGTCAGCCGGAAAGCCGGGAACGCGGCACAGCAGAGCAGTCCGGGCTACCGCCGGGGCAGCGACTGCAGCGTGGCTGGCCGGTCACCCATTACGGGCCGGTGCCCAAGTTCAAGCCCGACCGCTGGGAGTTCAGGGTCTTCGGGGCCACGGCGGACGGTGAGAAGCGCTGCTGGAACCACCAGGAATTCTCGGCGCTGCCGTACTCATCGGTCGTCGCCGATCTCCACTGCGTGACGAAGTTCAGCATGCTCGGAGCCGAATGGGGCGGAGTCCTCGCGCGCTCGGTCGTGGAACTGGCGCCGCCCGCACCCCATGTCACCCATGTGATGGTCTGGGCCGAATACGGATTCAGCTCGAATCTGCGGCTGTCCGACTTCATGTCCGACCGCACGCTCTTCGCCACCCACAAGGACGGCGAACTCCTCACCGCCGAACACGGATTCCCGCTGCGGCTGGTCGTACCGCACCTGTATGCCTGGAAGGGCCCCAAGTGGGTGCGCGGCATCGAGTACATGAGCGCCGACCGCCGTGGGTTCTGGGAAGAGCGCGGCTACCACAACATCGGCGATCCGTGGAGCGAGCAGCGCTACTCCTACCAGGAGGAGCCCGGGGACGGCCCCGAGCTCTGACCCCGCGGCAGCCGGTACACCCGCACGGAGTACCCCGTCGCGTTCACCTCACGGGCCGACGGGGCCCCGGAGTTCCTTCAGACGTGCCACGTCCGCCGCGTGCCCTTCCTTGCCGCCGGGCGTCTCGATGATCAGCGGCACCCCTTCGGTCGCGGGATGCGAGAACAGCTCCCGGAAGGGTTCGGCGCCGATATTGCCCGCCCCGATGTTCTCGTGGCGGTCCTTGTGCGCGCCCACGACGTCCTTGGAGTCATTGGCGTGGATCAGCTTCAGCCGGCCCTCGCCGACCGTGTCCACCAGCAGATCCAGGGTCTGGCTCATGCCGCCGGGGCCCGCCAGATCGTGGCCCGCCGCGTAGATGTGGCAGGTGTCCAGGCAGATCCCCAGCTTGGGGTGGGAGTCCAGGGCCTCGAAGTACGGGCCGAAGTCCCAGGTCCGTGAACAGAGCGAGAAGCCCTGCCCGGCCGTCGACTCCAGCAGCAGGAACGGATCGTCGTCATGGGTCAGCTCGTCGAGCAGCGGCCTCATGTGCGTACGCACCTGTGCGAGGGCCTCGGCCCGCGGTCGCCCGCCGGTCGCCGACCCGGTGTGCACCACCACGCCCAGGGCGCCGATCTCCCTGGCCCGGCGCAGCGAGTGGCGCAGCGACTCGACGGACCTCTCGACCGTGGCCTCGGTGTGCGAGCCGAAGTTGATCAGATACGGGGCGTGGACGTACGCGGGGATGGACTCGGCCGCGCACTCCGAGCGGAACAGCTCGTCCTGCGCCGGGTTTCCCGGCGGCGTCGCCCAGCCGCGCGGATTGGCGACGAAGACCTGTACGGTCTCCGCCGCCAGCTCCCGCGCATAGCCGAGGCCGATTTTCGCGAGGCCGCCCGCCACCGGGACGTGACCGCCTACTGGGTTGCGCATGTGTTCTAGAGACCCTTGGTCTTGATGGTGATCGTGGAGCCTTCCGGGGCCTGTTCGCCGCCGTCGACCGACTGACTCGCGATCGTGTCGCTGAAGGAGAGGAACGCGCGGTCGACCTTGACCTCGAACCCCGCCTCCTCCAGTTTGCTCCTGGCCTCGTCCACGTTCTTCCCGGTGACATCCGGGACGTCGAGCATGCGCGGGCCCTTGGAGACCGTGAGCTCGACGGTGTCGCCCTCCGCGGCCTCCGTGTCGTCGCCGGGCGTCTGGCGGGCAACCGTGCCCTCGGCCTCGACGGAGTTGACCCGGTCGGGCAGCACCTCGGTCCTGAGACCCGCCTCCTCCAGCGCGGCCCTCGCGGCCTCGATGTCGAGCCCCGTGACGTCGGGGACGTCGACCGGGCTGCCCTTGCTGATGACCAGGGCGACGGCCGAGTCGGGGTGGCGGTCGGTGCCGACGGCGGGATCCGTACGGATCACCTCGCCCCGCGCGATCTCCTCGCTGAACTCCCGGGTCACCATCCCCGGCACCAGGCCGACCTTCTTCAGCTCGCGCCGGGCATCGGCGAGCGCGATGCCCTCGACGTCGGGCACCTGCACGATCTCCGGCCCGCGCGAGATCACCAGCTTCACCGCGTCATTGCCCCGGATCCGCTCACCCGATCCGGGATCGCTGCTGATCACCCTGCCGCGGTCCACCGTGTCGCTGTAGGAGCGCTTGACGCCCCCCACGTCGAGACCGGCGTCCGCGAGCCGCTTCTCCGCCGCAGTCTGGGTCTGGCCCAGCAGCGAGGGGACCCGGGTGAACTGCCCAGAATTGATGTACCAGACACCCGCACCGACTCCCAGGACCAGCAGGAGGGCGACGAGCGCCGCGAATATCCCGCGCCGGGATCCGGCGACGGACGGCCGGCGGCCACCCGCCCGCGGCGGCAGCGGGGGCATCTCCAGGCGGCTGGTGTGGTGCGCTGTGCCCTGGCCGGCCGGGATCACCCGCGGGATCACGCTCGTACGGTCGTCGGCGGCGTCATGCGTCTCGGCGATGGCCTGCGGAGGCATCGCGTCCAGCTGCTCCTCGGTCAGGCCGGCACGCACCTCGCGGGACCGGGCCAGCAGGGCCACCGCGTCATGGGGCCGGGCCTCGGGGTTGCGGGCGGTGGCGCCCGCCACCAGCTCGTCCAGCCCGTCGGCCAGGCCCGGAACCGCGCGGGACGGGGCCGGGACGTCCTCGTTGAGGTGCTGGTAGATGACCTGTGCGGCGGTCTCACCGGTGTGCGGCTTGCCGCCGGTCAGCATCTCGTACAGCACGACTCCGCAGGCGTACACATCGGCGCGGGTGTCGGCCGTGCCGTGCTCGATCTGCTCCGGTGCGAGGTAGGAGACGGTGCCCAGGAGCGAGCCGGTGGTGTCCGTGACGGTGCCCACCGCCCGTACGAGACCGAAGTCGGCGACCTTCACCCGGCCGTCGTCCCCTATCAGGACGTTCTCCGGCTTCATGTCACGGTGGACGAAGCCCGCCCGGTGCGCGGCACCGAGCGCGGCGAGGACCGGCTCCAGGATGTCCAGTGCGGCCCGCGGCTGCAGGGCGCCGCGCTCACGCAGGACGTCGCGCAGGGTGCACCCCGCGACGTACTCCATCGCCAGGTACACGTACGCGCCCTGGGCGCCCTGGTCGAAGACGGCCACCACATTGGGGTGCGCCAGCCGGGCCACGGACTTGGCCTCGCGGATGAAGCGCTCCACGAACGCGGCGTCGGTCGCCAGAGCCGGATGCATCACCTTGAGGGCGAGCACCCGGTCGAGACGGGTGTCCACGGCCCGGTAGACCGTGGCCATGCCGCCGACGGCGATGCGCGCATCGATGCGGTAGCGGCCGTCGAGCAGCTGCCCGACGAGGGGGTCCTGGAGGGTCGTATCCACGGGTCGAGTCTACGAGCCGCCACGGACACGACGGACGGGCCGGGGCGGCCCGGGGACCGTTCTGAAGCCGAGCCGTGACAGGGACATGTATGTGTTGTGACCGGAGAGCGGCCGGTGGAGCAGCCGTGCCGGCCGGCCGGGCAGCCCCGTCAGAAGGCCGGGCGCTCCGGATCCAGTACCGCCCGGCCCCCGGCGGGCGAGGAGGCCTCGGCGAAATGCCGCCTCGGGATCCGGCCGGCCCGGTACGCCAGGCGCCCGCCGTCCACCGCGTGCCGCATCGCCGCGGCCATCAGCTCCGGCTCCTGCGCCCGGGTCACCGCTGAGGCGAGCATCACAGCGGCGCACCCCAGCTCCATCGCCAGCGCGGCGTCCGACGCGGTCCCGGCCCCGGCGTCGAGGATCACCGGAACCGCGGCCTGCTCGATGATCAGCTGGAAGTTGTGCGGGTTGCGGATGCCGAGCCCGGAGCCGATGGGGGAGCCGAGCGGCATGATCGCCGCGCACCCCACGTCCTGGAGCTTCCGGGCGAGGACCGGGTCGTCATTGGTGTACGGAAGGACGGTGAAGCCCTCGTCCGCCAGGGTCTCGGCCGCGTCCAGCAGCTCGATCGGATCGGGCAGCAGGGTTCGCTCGTCGGCCACGACCTCCAGCTTGATCCAGTCGGTGCCGAGTGCCTCCCTGGCCAGCCGGGCGGTCAGTACGGCCTCGCCCGCGGTGAAACAGCCGGCGGTGTTGGGAAGGACGCGGATGGAGAGCCGCTCCAGGACGGAGAGCACCGAGCCCTGCACGGTCGGGTCGAGCCGGCGCATCGCGACGGTGGTCAGCTCGGTTCCCGAGGCGATCAGGGAGCGCTCCAGCACTTCGAGGCTGGGCGCACCGCCCGTTCCCATGATCAGCCGGGACGAGAAGGTGGTGGAGCCGAGTGTGAAGAGATCGTCCGACATGGTCAGCCTCCCTGGACCGCGGTGAGGACCTCGACGCGGTCGCCCTCGCCGAGGGCGGTGGCGGACCACTGGCTGCGCGGCACGACGGCCTCGTTGACCGCGGCGGCGACACCGGAGTGCGCCGTGGTCAGGGTCGCGACCAGGGCGTCCAGCGCGGTACCGGCCGGGACGGTGCGGTGCTCCCCGTTGACGGACACGGACACGGACACGGACACGGGCACGGGCACGGGCACGGGCACGGGCACGGGCACGGGCACGGGCACGGGCACGGGCACGGGCACGGGCACGGGCACGGGCACGGGCACGGAGGCGGGGGCGGACCGGGATGCGGGGGCGGACGCAGGTGCGGACACGGTGGTGGGCAGGGGCTCAGTCATGCGGGCTGCTCCTGAGGTGCTGGAGAAGGGGCTCCGGGGGAGAGGTCCGGCGAGGCGGGGCCCCGGCCGGAGGACGCGAAGCGGCTCGGCGCGAAGGGGCGGGCCTCGGCGGGCAGTTCGCCGGTGGTCAGCACGTGGGCCATCACGTCACCGGTGACGGGCGTCAGCAGCACCCCGTTGCGGTGGTGGCCGGTGGCGAGGTGCAGGCCGGGCAGTGCCGTCGGACCCAGCAGCGGTGCGTTGTCCGGAGAGGCGGGACGCAGGCCCGCGCGGGTCTCGGTCAGCGGCAGTTCGGTGATGCCCGGCACCAGTTCGTGGGCGTCGCGCAGCAGTTCGTAGACCCCGCCCGCGGTGACCGTGGTGTCCCAGCCCATCTCCTCACTGGTCGCGCCCACGACCAGCTCGCCGTTGGCGCGCGGGACGAGGTAGACGTGACTGCCGCGGACCACGGCCCGGACGGTCCGGCTGAGGAAGGGGGCGTACGCGGGCGGCACGGCCAGCCGCAGCACCTGACCCTTGACCGGGCGGACCGGTGGCACGACCTCCTCGGGTACCCCGGCGAGCCTGCCGCTGAGGCTCCCGGCGGCCAGCACGACCTGGTCGGCGCTCAGCTCCGTACCGTCCTCGAGGACCGCTCCGGCCGCCCGGCCGCCCGTCACACGGAGCCGCTCCACCCGGGCCCGGTGGAAGACCACACCGGCCCGCTCGCATGCGGTGACCAGGGCCGAGGCCAGCCGGCGGGGATCCACCTGGTGGTCGCCGTCGGCCCGCAGCCCGCCGCGCACGCCGGGGGCGAGCATCGGCTCCAGCCGGCGGCACTCGCGGCCGCTCAGCCACTCCGACTCCAGTCCCGAACGCTGCTGCAGGGCGTGCAGCTCCCGCAGATGGGCCCGGTCGTCGGAGTCCAGCGCGACGGCCAGCGTGCCGCAGGTACGGAAACCGGTCTCCTGCCCGCTCGCCTCCTCCAGCTCGGCCACGAACGCCGGATAGCGGGCGGCGGAGGCGACATTGAGGCCGAGCAGCATCTGCTCGCCGTAGTGGAGTTCGGTGACCGCGGCGAGCATGCCGGCCGCGACCTGGGCGGCCCCGCCGCCCGGTTCGGGATCGGCGACCGCGACGGACATGCCGCGCCCGGCCGCCCGCCAGGCGGTCACCAGGCCGATGATGCCGCCCCCGACGACCAGGACGTCGGATCCGTTCTCGGAGATGCGCATGGGCGTCCAGCCCCTCCCTTCGCCGGCATGACCCGGATCAGGTTCGTACGGTCGGAGGCCGGCCAGCCTCCCTCTCAGCCCGGTGCGTCCGGGCTCCCGCGAGTGCCTTACGTTGGCCACCCTAAACCCCGTCACCCGCAGCCAGTAAGGGAGCAGCCGCCGTGGCCCGTTCACTCGACGGACTCGTCCTGTCGCCCGTCGCAGACCAGGCACCCGGCCAGGTCGGTACCCGCACACGCTTCGCCTACCGGGAGCGGGAGGGCCGGATCTGGGCCGAGTACGCGGGCGGTGACGTCGTCCGCGGACATCTCGTCGGCACCAGGGAGGGCGACATCCTGGACTTCCGGTACGTGCAGCTGAAGCAGGACGGAACGACCTCCGGCGGGCACTGCGTCTCGACCGTCACGGAACTTCCCGACGGCCGCGTGCGCCTGGACGAGCGGTGGGAGTGGGAGTCCCAGGAGGGCAGCGGGACGAGCGTGGTGGAGGAGCTCGCCGGCTGACAGGACGTCAGGTGATTAGGGTGGCCGGGTGAGCGAGCAGACGGAACAGCGGGAAACGGGACAGCAGCCGCGCCGGGTCGTGGTCGTCGGCGCGGGCATGGCCGGCGTGCAGACCGCTGTGGCCCTGCGCGAACAGGGCTTCGCCGGCCAGGTCACCCTGATCGGCGCGGAACCGCACCAGCCGTACGACAGGCCGCCCCTGTCGAAGGCGGTCCTGCTCGGCAAGGCCGAGGACTCCGCCTTCGACGTCGACTTCGAGGCGCTGGACATCACGCTCCGCCTGGGCCTCGACGTGAGCGGACTGCGCGCCGCCGCACACGAGCTGGACACCCCCGAGGGCCCCGTCCCGTACGACGCGCTGGTTCTCGCAACCGGGGCCGAGCCCGTCGTCCTGCCCGGCTCCGAGGGCGTTCCCGGTGTCCATCTGCTGCGCACCGTCGACGACGCCGCACGGCTGCGGCCCGTCCTGGAGCGGCAGCACGACGTCGTGGTCGTGGGAGCCGGCTGGATCGGGGCCGAATTCACCACCGCGGCCCGTGCCGCGGGCTGCGCGGTCACCGTCGTCGAAGCCGCGGAACGCCCCCTGGCGGGCACCCTGCCCGCCGACGTCGCCGCTCCGATGGCCAGTTGGTACGCCGAGAGCGGAGCCGAACTCCTCACCGGCGCCCGGGTGGCACGCGTCGACCCCGGTGCCGTCCACCTCGCGGACGGCCGGGTGATCCCCGCCGGAGCGGTGATCGTGGGCATCGGCGCACGGCCCGCCACCGGCTGGCTGGCGGACTCCGGCATCGCGCTCGGCCCGGACGGCTCGATCACCGCCGACGGCTCCCTGCGCACCTCCCTGCCCGACGTGTACGCGGTGGGTGACTGCGCCTCCTTCCCCTCCGCCCGCTACGGCGAGCGGCTGCTCGTCCACCACTGGGACAACGCCCTCCAGGGGCCCCGGACGGTCGCGGCCACCCTCGCGGACGGGCAGCCCCGGACGTACGACCCGGTGCCCTACTTCTGGTCCGAGCAGTTCGGCAGGTTCGTGCAGTACGCCGGTCACCACGCCGCAGCCGACGCCATGCTGTGGCGCGGCGACCCGGCGGACCCGTCGTGGACGGTCTGCTGGCTGCGCGAGGGCGTCCTGGTGGCGGTGCTCGCCGTCAGCCGGCCGCGCGACCTCGCCCAGGCGCGCAAGCTCATCGAAGCCGGTGCGCGCATCGATCCGGTGCGTGCCGCGGACCCCTCCGTACCGCTGAAGGCGGCGGCACTGTAGGACCCGGGTACCTCCTTACGGGCGGCCCGGCTACCGACTGTCGGTCCGGGATGGCAGGCTTGTCCCTGTGACCGAGATTGACGCAAAGATCGATGTTCTCGTCCCCGACTGGCTCCACCTTCCCGACATCGCGGAAATGCTCGATGTCGAGGTGACGCGCGTACGGCAGTTGGTCAAGGAGGGCCAGCTCATCGCCGTACGACGTGGTGAGAGGCGGACGCTCCAGGTGCCTGCCGCCTTCATCGACGGCAACAAGGTGGTCAAGGGCCTCGCAGGGACCCTGACGCTCCTGAGGGACGACGGCTACAGCGATGAAGAGATGCTGGAGTGGCTCTTCACCTCCGACCCGAGCCTGCCCGGCACGCCCGCGCAGGCACTGAGTGAGAATCGCGGTACGGAGGTGAAGCGCCGGGCCCAGGCGCTCGCCGTCTGACCGGACGACCGTATGCGGGGTGCGGGCCGTGCTTCACGGCCCGCACTCTGCCGTGACCGGCACCTGCCGGGCCGACGACCACCGGGTCGGCGGCCCGCGGGCCGACGACCTATCAACGGGGGAAATCCACCATGTCCACGCCTCGCTCGCTGCTGGCCGACGCCCGGCTCTACCTCTGCACGGACGCCCGCAAACAGCATGGCGACCTTCCCGCGTTCCTCGATGTCGTGCTCTCCTCCGGCGTCGACATCGTGCAGCTGCGCGACAAGGGCATGGAAGCCGCCGAGGAGCTGGAACACCTGGCCGTGTTCGCGGACGCCTGCAAGCGTCACGGCAAGCTCCTCGCGGTCAACGACCGGGCCGACGTCGCCCACGCCATCGGCTCCGACGTGCTGCACCTCGGGCAGGGCGATCTCCCGGTGCCCGCCGCCCGCGCCGTCATCGGCGCCGACGTGGTGATCGGCCGCTCCACCCACGCCGAGTCCGAGGTGGACGCGGCGGTCGCCGAGGCGGGCGTGGACTACTTCTGCACAGGCCCCTGCTGGCCCACCCCGACCAAGCCCGGCCGGTACGCCCCGGGTCTGGGGCTCGTCCGCTACGCCGCCTCACTCGACCAGCCGCGCCCCTGGTTCGCCATCGGCGGAATCGACGCGGGCAATCTGGACGAGGTGCTCGACGCGGGCGCACGGCGGGTCGTTGTCGTACGGGCGATCACCGAAGCGGCGGATCCCGCCGCGGCGACCGCGGCACTCGCCGCGCGGATCAGGGCGCGCGCAGCCTGAGCGGGGCGGGCCCGGCGCTCCACGGGAGCCGACTGTCCGAGGGGTGGACAGCAATCCCATCAATCCGGACGAAAAGCCCCGGTCTGGTTGGGGTACCGCCGAGCCCTGGTTAACCTCCCAGTATGGCTCTTGGCACACCCTCCACCAGGACTGATCACGCTCGCACCGTGCGTGAGCTGCTCGCGACCGGCAGAACGTCGTACTCGTTCGAGTTCTGGGCGCCCAAGACCGAGAAGGGCGAACGGAACCTCTGGAACGCCCTGCGGCGCGTCGAGGCGGTGGGCCCGAGCTTCGTCTCCGTGACGTACGGAGCCGGCGGTTCCACCCGTGCGGGGACGGTGCGGGCGACCCAGCAGATCGCCGCCGACTCCACGCTCACCCCCGTCGCGCATCTCACCGCCGTCGACCACTCCGTCGCCCAGCTGCGCAACATGGTCGGGCAGTACGCCGACGCCGGTATCCGCAACATCCTCGCGGTCCGCGGAGACCCGCCGGGCGACCCCATGGCCGAGTGGGTCAAGCACCCGCAGGGCGTGCGGTACGCGGCGGATCTCGTCCGGCTCATCAAGGAGTCCGGCGATTTCTGCGTCGGCGTCGCGGCCTTTCCCGAAATGCATCCGCGGTCTGCCGACTGGGACTCCGACATCAGGCATTTCGTGGACAAGTGCCGCGCGGGTGCCGACTATGCGATCACCCAGATGTTCTTCCAGCCGGAGAGCTATCTGCAGATGCGTGACCGCGTGGTCGCTGCCGGTTGCGACACCCCGGTCATTCCCGAGGTGATGCCGCTCACGAGCGTCCGGCAGCTGGAGAGATTCGCCCAGCTCAGCAACGCGTCCCTGCCTTCCTCGCTGAAAGACCGCATCCTCGCCGCGAAGGACGATCCCGCCGCTGTACGCTCCATTGGCATCGAGTTCGCCACGGAGTTCTGCGCGAAGCTGCTCTCCGAGGGTGTCCCGGGGCTGCACTTCATTACGCTCAACAACTCGACGGCAACACTCGAGATCTACGAGAATCTCGGACTGCACAAGCAGTCGTGACCGGCCGTACCCGCCACCAACCGGGGCGGTGGCCGTAGGAGGGGGCGGGCGTGGGCTGGACGGTCCTCTACATCGCATTCGGCGTCGTGGCGCTGTGGCTGCTGGGCGAGGTGCTGCTGCAGTACAAGGCGCGGCTGCGCTGGCGGCTGCTCGCCTTCGCCGGCTTCCTCGGTGTGGTTCTCGGTGTACTGATTCCCTCCGTGCTGGTGATCGCGCTCGGCGCGATCGCCTTCGCGACGGGTCAGACGTATGTGACCCTCTCCTTCCGGCGGGGCTTCTCGACGGGCTGGGCCATAGGCGGCAGCCCCGGCGAGAGCCGCCGCCGCCGTGCGGGCGGTGACGCACCCGGCCGGAAACCCACGCTCGAGGTCTCCGGCCTGGAGTACCAGGAACCCGCCCAGGAGGCCGGGGACGAGCGCGCGGCATCCGCGGTCTACGAACCGCAGCCGCTGCCGGACGACACCGGGCAGTACGGCATATACACCGACGCCGCCTACGCCGCCGCCGGCAACCAGGAACAGCAGGGCGAGCAGCAGCAGTACACCGCCTACGACCCGTACACCGACTACGCGCAGCCGGCCCAGGACACCTACAGCGGCCAGGGCACCTACCAGGGCCAGGGCGCCTATCCGGGCCAGGAGACCTACCAGGGCCAGGACACCTACGCCGGCCAGTACGACTACGGCACGCCGACGCCGGACTACGCCCCCTACTCCGACCCGTACATCGGGACCGGAGCGGCAGCGGCCCCCGGCCAGTACACCTCGTACGACAGCTACGGCAACGGCTACGACAGCTACGGGGGCCAGCAGCAGTACACCGGCCCCTACGCCGAGCAGTACGCCTCGGAGACGCCGCCGGGAGGCGTCTGGGTCCCGCAGCAGCGCGAGGGCGAGCAGTACCCCCCGATGCCGCCCGAGCAGCCCGCCCCGTACGGCAACGGGTACGACACCGGCCAGAACGAGCAGTACCGCTACTGACCGCCCGCGGTCACGACGACGAGCACTCCGCCGCTCACTGGGAGCCGCGGAAGCCGTCACCCTCCACCACGAGGCCCGCGACCAGGGCACCCGACATCCCGGCATGCGCCAGTCCACCGCCGGGATGCGACCAGCCGCCGGCCAGATACAGGCCGGGCAGCCCGGTGCGGTTCCCGGAGTGCAGATACGCGCCCCGCGCTCCCGCCAGCGCGGGCGCGGGCACCGAACCACCCTCGGCGCCGGTGTCGGCGGCGGTCTCCGCCGGGGTGCGCACCTCGGCGTGGAGAATGCGCTCACGCAGGCCGGGAACGGCCACGCAGGCGCGATCGATCAACACGTCCGCGTACCGCTCGCGCAGCGCCGCGTCCGTCCAGTCGACCGGGCCGTGCGGGGCCACCGTCGCCATCAGGGTCACCGCCTCGTGCGCCTCGTCGGGGCGGGTGGCGGGGTCGTCGGGACGCAGCACCGTCACGGTGGGCCGCTCCGCGGTCCGTCCGCCGAACACCGCGTCCTGTTCAGCGGCCCCGTCCTCGCAGTGCACCACGCTCCGGTGCACCGCACCGGCATCCCGGGCACCACGCAGCGACAGCAGTACGAGGAAGCGGCCCGGCACCGGACCCTGCCCGGCCCCCTGTGTTTCTCCTGCCTCCGCGCCGGGCCGCCACCCTTCACCGGACAGCAGCCCGGGCCAGGGCTGCGCGCCCAGGACCACGTGATCGGCTTCGGCGCTCTCGCCGTCCGCCAGTTCGACGCCTGCGGCCCGGCCGTCCTTCTCGACCACCCGGACCACCTCGGCACCGAAAACGAACGTCACACGGCGCGCCAGGCACCGCTCGTACACCGCCTCGGCGAGCGCACGCATGCCCCCGGTGACGTACCAGCTGCCGAAGGTCTCCTCCATGTAGGGCAGCAGGGCGGCGGCCGCCGGCGCGCGGCGGGGATCCAGGCCGTACGACAGGGCGTACCCGTCGAGCAGGGCGGCCAGCCGGGGGTCCGCCAGCTCCCACGCACCGATCTCGGCGACCGTGCCCGCCTCCCGGACGGTCAGCAGCCTGCGCCTGCGGAGCGCGGGGTAGGGATCGCGGCCCAGTACCTGCCGGTCGTCCCGCAGGGGCTCCTCCAGCAGCGGCCTGCGCGAGCGGTCCCACGCGGTCCCCGCCCGGTCCAGGAACTCCCCCCAGCGGGCTCCCGATCCCTTGCCGAGTGCCCCGTCCAGCGCGCCGACCACCCCGGCCCGCGAGGCGTTCGGCAGGGAGACCGCGGTGCCGTCCGCGAAATGGTGGCGGCTCGCGGGGTCGACCTGGGTGAGCGTGACGCACTGCTCCAGGGGTTCCTTGCCGGTCTTCACGAACAGGTCGCGATAGACCGCGGGAAGGTGCAGCAGCGAGGGGCCGGTGTCGAAGACGAACCCCTCACGGGCATACCGGCCGAGCGAGCCGCCATAGGTCCGCGACCGCTCGTACACCGTCACCCGGTGGCCTGCCACGGCGAGCCGCGCGGCCGCTGCCATCGCGCCCGTCCCGGCGCCGATCACCGCAATTCGTGCCATGTCAGTGACCCTAAGGGGTGGCACCGACAGCTCATTCGTGAGGCCAGTGCCCGCCCGCTCCGGCCATGCGTTTCTCTTCGCGGCGCTGGGCCCTGCGCCGCAGGAAGCGGCGGATCCGCGAGGCGAGGAAGACCAGTATCACCAGGCCGAGCACCAGGAGTGTCGCGGCGATCACGGCCGCGGCCACGGGGTTGAACATGGCGAACGTGATGATCCCGGCGACGCCGAGGTCCTCCGCGACGCTCACCACGACGTTGCTGAACGGTTCGGGTGAGGTGTTGACCGCCATCCTGGTGCCCGCCTTCACCAGATGGCTCATCAGCGCGGTGGAACCGCCGACCGCCGCGGCCGCGAGCTCCGGAAGCGACCCGCTCTCGCCCGCCAGCAGCGCCGCGACGACCGCCCCGGCGACCGGACGCACGACCGTGTGGACCGCGTCCCAGGCCGAGTCCACGTAGGGGATCTTGTCGGCCACCGCCTCGCACAGGAAGAGCACCCCTGCCGCCACGAGCACATCGGTGCGCTGCAGCGACTCGGGCACCTCGTCGGTGAGTCCGGTCGCGCCGAAGAGGCCGAGCAGGAGGACCACCGCGTAGGCGTTGATCCCGCTCGCCCAGCCACTCGTGAACACCAGGGGGAGTACGGACACGGACGCGATCGTAACCAGTCGCCGCCGGCCCCGGGTGGGCCCCCGCACACAGCTCTGAGTATCCGTACCTAGTGGGGGAGATGAGTAGGGACGCGGATGGGCCCCCACCTGCGCGGACGGCAGAGTGGAGACCACGGAAGGGGCGCAGCGCCAGGACCGCCGGCACGGGGCGGCGGAACGGCGCGGCACCCCGGACGCAACGGGGGTGTACGACGCGGAGCCCGGGGACCACGGGGGAATCGGGGTCACGGGGAAGGGCGCCGCGGAAGCACCGAGAACGCCGGTCCGGTGGAATTCGAGGGGGATCGAATGCCACCGGGCCGGCGTCTTCGTGTGCCGTGCGCTCCCGGGTCTCCTCAGCGCCCGCTGACGCGCCCGTGCAGCAGCAGGGACAGGGCCGAGTGCACATCGTCGATCGACCGCTCCGGCTGGAACGCCTGCCAGTCGAGGGCGGCCACCAGGACCATCCCGACGAGTGCGGCGGCCGTCAGCTGGATGTCGATCTCCTCGCTGAGCTCACCGTTCGCGACACCTTCCCGGAGCACCCCCTCGACGACCGCGACGGCCTCCTGGCGCAGCACCAGGAGGGTCGACTGCCAGGCGCGGTTGGTGCGCCAGAGCTCGGCGACGTACAGCTGGGTGAAGGCCGGGTAGCGGTCGATGAAGACCAGACCGGCCCGGATCATCGCGTCCAGGGCCTCCACACGGGTGCCGTCGCGCTCGTCGGTCTCCTCGGCCGCGGAGCGCAGCGACTGCGTGAGCAGTCCGACGCCGTGCCGCAGCAGCTCCTCGAAGAGTTCGGTCTTGCTCTTGAAGTTGTAGTAGACCGTGCCCTTGGCCACCCCGGCACGCTCGGCGATCTCGTCCACCGTGGTCGCCGAGAAACCCTTCTCCGCGATGAGGGTCACAGCCGCCTCGTAGAGCTTCTGCCGTGTGGCCTGGCGGCGTGTGGTGCTACTGCTGTCCATACGGTCGATTCTCACAGGTCCCGGCGTGCTCACAGACTGAGCTCCGGGTGCAGCCGGTCCAGGGTCCACACCTGCTTGCGGCGGGCGGAGAGCGCGGTCAGGGCCAGAGCGCCCGCGGTGAAGGCCAGCAGCACGGCGCAGGCCTGCCAGACCGGTCCGAGACCGCCCCCCGTGATCAGCCTGCGCAGCCCCTCCACGACGTACGTCATCGGCAGGTAGGGGTGGATCGCGCCGAAGAAGCCGGGGCTGGTCTGGACGGGGTACGTGCCACCCGCGGAGGTCAGCTGGAGCATCAGCACCGCCAGCACGAGGATCCGTCCCGCCGCGCCGAAGCGGGC
Source organism: Streptomyces sp. NBC_00683 (assembly GCF_036226745.1). Classification (NCBI taxonomy): domain Bacteria; kingdom Bacillati; phylum Actinomycetota; class Actinomycetes; order Kitasatosporales; family Streptomycetaceae; genus Streptomyces; species Streptomyces sp. NBC_00683. The sequence continues at coordinate 6,296,725 of NZ_CP109013.1, forward strand.
GTTCAGCCACTGGACGATCGCGGCGAAACAGCAGGTGACCAGGGCCAGGAAGCCGATCGTCCCGGCGGCGTGCGCCATCTGGAGGCCGAGCCGCCAGTGCAGCACGGACATCAGGGCGACGACCTGGAGCAGACCGATCGCGGCGACGGGCAGCCAGCCGGCGAAGGCGATGCGCCAGGCCGGTGCCCCGGCCGAGAGCGCACGCCGGTTGAGCGGCTGGATCAGCATGTACGCCACCATCGCCCCCACCCAGAGGGAGAGCGGGATGAAGTACGGGGCGAAGCCGGTGCCGTAGTTGGGAGCCGCGTGCAGCGACGAGGAGGCCAGCTGCACGGGGTCGGCCATGACACCCGTACGGGCGTCGCGGTCCTCCTTGTCGTAGTCGGGGATCCTGCCGACACCGTCGTTCAGCCCCTGGGCCAGGGTCGCGGACCCGTCACCGAGCCGGAACAGCCCGCTGTCCAGACTCTTGGCCCCCTTCTTGAGCTTTCCGAGCCCGGTGTCCAGATCCGCGGATCCGGTCTTCGCGGTGCCGAGCCCTGTGTGGAGTGCGTCGGCGCCCTTGGCGACCTTGTGGGCACCGGTGTTGAGCGAGTTGATCTTCGAGACGGCGGACTCCAGGTCCGTGTCCAGGTTCGGCGAACGCTTGGCGAGGGCGTCGGCCTGCTTCTGCAGGGTGGTCAGCTGGGCGCGCAGCTTCTTCAGGTCCCCGTTCTGGTTGGTGACCAGAGCGTTGACGTCGTCGGAGACCTTCGCGACATCGGCCGCGGCGGTCTTGGCGCGCTTCAGCTGCGGGCACACACCGGGGTCGGGCAGCGGCTGCTCCGTGCAGCGGATGCGGTAGACGTCGGCCAGATCGTCGGAGGCCGCGTGTGCGGCGGCCGACGCGGTGGGCGCGGCCTCGACCAGCAGGTCGAGGTTGTCCCGCACGGTCTTCGAGGAGTCGGCGACCAGTCGCGCCGTGTCCCCGATCGTCCTGCCGTTGTCCTTCAGGAACGGACGGACATCGCCGGCGACCTTGTTGACCTTGTCGGCGAGGAGCTGGGTACCGGAGGCGACCTGCCGGGACCCGGTCTCGAGGTCGCCGGCGCCCTTGTTGAGCCTGACGATTCCGGCGGACAGCGTCCCGCTGCCCGCCTTGGCGTCCTTGAGCCCGTCCGCGAGGTCCTTCGAACCCTTCTTCGCCTTGGCGACGCCGCCCTTGAGGTCGTCGGCGCCCGCGGCCGCCTTCGCCGTCGCGTCATGGAGGCCGGAGAAGTTGATGAAGATCCGGTCGAGGAACCCGCGCGAGGCCTTCGTCGAAGCGGCGCTGCGGACCTCGGCGAACACGGTCCGGGAGATCTGCCCGACGATGTAGTTGTTCGCGTCGTTCGTACGGACCTGCAGGGCGCCGGTCTCGGGGGAGTCACCGGAACTCGATGCGATCCGCTTGCTGAAGTCGGACGGCATGGTCAGCGAGAGGTAGTACGTTCCGTCCTCGACGCCCCTGCGGGCCTCGGCGGAGTCGACCTCGTGCCAGTCGAAGACCTTGGAGTCGAGGAGTCTGCCGGCTATCTCGTCACCTGCCGCGACGCGCTTGCCCTCCGCGCTCGCGCCCTTGTCGTCGTTGACGAGCGCGACGGGGATCTTGTCGAGCCGCCCGTACGGGTCCCAGAAGGACCACAGGTACAGGGCTCCGTACAGCAGGGGGAGCAGCAGGAGGGCCACGAGTGCGGCCCGCGGCATCCGGCCCCTGCCGAACCGCCTCAGCTCAAGCGCGGCCAGTTTCGGCGATCGCATCGGCCGTCCCCTCTCCGGTCGTGTCGTCCTCGGTCGTTGCGTTCTTGCTCGCGTTGTCCTCGGCCGCGTTGTCCTCGGCCGCGTCGTCCTCGACGGCGTCGTGCTCGGCCGCGTTGTCCTCGGTCCGGTCGTCCTCGGCCGTGGAGCCTTCGGCCGCCCCGTCCGGCTGCTCGCCGGTGGCGGGTGTTCCGGTGCGTACGGTGAACGCGTCCTCGGGTGCCTCGCTGCACACGGCGAGCACCGTCGTCCCCGCGTCCGCGAGGGCTCTCAGCAGCTCCCAGGCCTCGGCACGGTCCGCGTCGGAGAGCTTGAGGTCGGTGTCGTCCACCGCGAGGAGCCGGGGCCGGGCCATCAGCGCAAGGGCGATGGACAGCCGCAGCGCCTCAAGGCGCTCCAGGTCCCGGACGGAGGTCCGTTCGGCCTTGGGCAGGGCCGACGTGTCCAGACGGACGGCCTCCAGCGCGGCGTCGACGGTCGCCCGGGCACTTGCGGTCCGCTGGGCCCTGGGCCGCAGCAGGGTGCGCAGCGACCCGTCGAAGCGGCGCTGCAGCAGGGCCCGTTCACGCAGATGCTCGGCGACGGTGAAGGCGGGGTCGAGTTCACTCACCCCGGGCACCGGGCCCAGCGCGCTGATCCTTCGGACTGCGGCGAGCCGGCCGGGCATGCGCAGACCGCCGACCTCCGCGTGCCCCTGCGTGGAGCGCATCCGGCCGGTGAGCGCGAGCAGCAGGCAGGTGCGGCCCGAGCCGGACGGGCCCTCGATCGCGACGAGCGTTCCGGGATCCGCGGTGAAGTCCACCCCCCGGAAGGCCCAGCCGCGCGGCCCCTCGAGCCCGAAGTCCTCGGCGCTCACTTCCGCCCCGTGCGGGCTGTCCACAACCCCACCCCCATTTTTGAACTGACCAGTCAGTGCAAAAAACTAGCCCGAACTCGCGCTCGAAGCAAAGTGCCAGGTCAGCGACGGGTCGGACGGGATTGTCAGTGGTGGCCGTCACGATGGATACATACGGCCACGAAGCCGTCACACGACGACAGGAGGTTCGTCATGGCCAGCTCGTCCGCAGCCGCCGCTCCACGGCGCCGCGCAGGCAGCCCTGCCCCCTCACTGACCGGTCCGGCAACCGACGTCCACCCCGTTACGCGTCGCACCACTGCGCCGCCCGCCGCTCTCGATCTGCTCGCCCAGGCCCGTTCCGGCCTGGACGAGGCCGCCGTACTCGACGTGCCGAACGAGCGGTATGCCACCGCCCACCTCGCCGCGCTGCGTACCGCAGCCGCCGTGCTCGCCGCCCGTGGCCGTCCCGAAACGAGCAGGCGCCGCCGGGAGAGGATCCGCAGCGCCTGGGAGGTCCTCCCGGAGATAGCCCCCGAACTCACCGAATGGAGCGCCCTGTTCGCCTCCGGGGCCCCACGCAGGGCCCGGGCCGAGGCAGGCATACCGGGCGCGGCCACCAGCCGCGACGCCGACGATCTGCTGAGGGACGCCGCCATGTTCCTGCGCCTGGTCGAGCGGCTCCTGGTGCTCCAGCCGGTCCTGCCGCAGCCACGGAAGGACCGGCCCCGGTAACAGCCGGGAGGCGGTCCGACGCGGGGTGACCGGGACGGCGGTGCGAGGCAATAGGGTGGAGAGCCCGTACCACCTGCACCGTTCACGCTCCGCCGTCCGTGGCGGCATCGTGCCGAGGAGTCAACTGCCGTGTCGGACCAGCTGCGCCCCCGTGCCTCCCTCCGTACCGCCGTGGTCTGGGAGGTCCTGAAGGACGCTCTCGAGCGCCGCGTCAAGGCGACCGGCAGGGACGCCCTGGACGTACTGGACACGGGCGGCGGCACCGGCAACTTCGCGGTGCCCGTCGCCCGTCTCGGCCACCGGGTCACCGTCGTCGACCCCAGCCCCAACGCGCTGTTCGCGCTGGAGCGCCGCGCCGCCGAGGCCGGGGTGGCCGACCGGGTCCGCGGAGTCCAGGGCGACATCCTCGGCCTGTTCGACGTCGTGGAGCGCACCGGCTACGACGCGGTTCTGTGCCACGGCGTCCTGGAGTACGTGGACGACCCCGCCGAAGGCGTACGGAACGCGGTCGACGCGCTCCGTCCGTCCGGCGCGCTCAGCCTGCTGGGTGCCGGGCTCGGCGGCGCCGTCCTGGCCCGTGCGCTCGCCGGGCACTTCACCGAGGCCAGGCAGGCGCTGACGGACCCTGCCGGGCGCTGGGGGGAGGGCGACCCCGTGCCCCGCAGGTTCACCGCCGAGCAGCTCGCCGAGCTGGTGTCGGCCGCAGGCGTGGAGGTCGGCGCGGTCCACGGTGTGCGGGTCTTCGCGGACCTCGTCCCGGGGGTTCTCGTGGACACCGAGCCCGGCGCCATGGATGCGCTCCTGAGGCTCGAGGCCGCCGTCGCGGAACTGCCGGCGTTCCATTCGGTGGCGACCCAGCTGCACGTATTGGGCGAGAAGCGCGCCTGAGCCATGACGCGGACACGGCCGAAACGTGGCCGTGGGGAGACCGGAGCACGGCTGATCAGCAACGCAGCTGCAGACGGAGTACGGCCCAGAACACCCGATCGGGGCGCAGGCCCCGTATGATCGGGTGACACCATCCGGCATGACGGATCGGCGGTCGGGGAATCTACGCCTCAGCAGCCGGACCGACATGGCGGTCCGGACTGGCTATGGCTAGAGGGCGGGTTTCACGGGGGCGAATCCCTGCCTATTCTGGAAGGGCCGCATACCGGTCGCCCCCCGCGGCCGACGACGAGGAGGACTCCGTGCCGCTCTCGGAGCACGAGCAGCGAATGCTCGAGCAGATGGAGCGAGCGCTGTACGCCGAAGATCCCAAGTTCGCGACAGCGCTTGAGGGAAGCGGGCTGCGCAGGTACACCCGGCGACGGGTCTACCAGGCGGTGGCCGGTTTTCTGGTGGGTATCGCGCTCCTCATGGCCGGAATGGTCTTTAAGCAGACCTGGATCAGCGTGGTGGGATTCCTCGTCATGCTGGGCTGCGCCGTGCTGGTTGTCACCGGGTGGCGCAAGGCGCCCAAGCCCGGCGAGCAGCCGCAGGCGGGGAGCGAGAGCGGGGGCGGAGGCGAACGCCGACATCCCAAGCAGCGCCGGTCGATGATGAACCGGATCGAGCAACGGTGGCAGCGCCGCCGCGACGAACAGGGCCAGTGAACACCCGGTTCGGCAGGCGTCGGCCAGCCCGGCCCTGATCCGGACCGTGAACACCGAAACTTGCTGCAGGACTCATGAGTGAGGGGCGGCCGCATCTCTGCGGCCGCCCCTCACTCGTCATCTGCGCGCCCCATCACGCGTCGCCCGGGCGCCCGCCGGTCCTCGCCCGGGCGTCGGCGGTTCCCCGCCCGGGCGCCTGGGGGTCCTCGCCCGGGCGTCGGCGGTTCCCCGCCCGGGCGCCGGGGGTCAGCCCTGCTGGCGGGAGGGGCGGCGCAGGCGGGCGGCCCAGCCCTCTCGGCCCGGACGGTCCATCCACCGCCGGCGAAGGGCCGCGCGGTGTTCCGAAACCGCCCAGATCACCCGAACGGCCGAACGTGGCGCGACCGTCGCGCGCAGCCGTCCCAGGCGTCCGGCCGAGGCCCGCAGCCCCGCCTGCACGGCCAGGACGTCCTCGGTGGAACCAGCACCGGCCACGGGTTCGGGCGCGTACAGCACCTGTTCCACCGCGCCCGCCAGCCGATGGGCCGCGGCCGCGGCCGTGCCGTTGAGCTTCCCCAGCCGTACGAGGCGGGCAGCGGCCTTGCGGGGGGTCTGCGACTCGTCGGGTTCGATGCCGTGGTCCCAGGCCGTGTCCGTGAGCTCCCGCCACGCGGCCATGACTCTGGCCGTGGCATCCGCAGGCGTACGTCCCCCGGAGGAACCCAGCCGCTGAGCACGGGCCCGTAGACGCCAGAGCATCGGCAGGAACGGGATCACGAGCACCAGGAGGGCGCCCAGCACCACCAGCACCACCGTTCCCGCGGGCGTCCCCGGATCGGCGGAGTCCAGCGCACCGGGAGCCGCGGACGCACCGCACTCACCCTGACGGCGCATCTGTGCCGGGCACGATTCCGAGGCCGACGGAGCGGCCGTGGGCGCGGCGGAGGCACCTGCCGAGGGCAGCGCCGAATCGTTCGTGTCATCCGGGGAGACGTCCTGCCGGGTGTACGAGGGGGTGGTGCCCCGGGACGGCGTCGGCTCGAAGCGGGTCCAGCCCACACCCTCGAAATACAGCTCCGGCCAGGCGTGCGCATCACGCAGCCCGACCGATACGGAACCGTCCGCCTGGACCGTGCCGGGCGTGAAGCCCACCGCGACCCGGGCCGGAATGCCCAGCGTCCTGGCCATCGCGGCCATCGTGAACGAGAAGTGGACGCAGAAGCCTTCCCGGTCCTTGAGGAACCGCTCGATCGCCGCCGTGCCGGTCCCCGACGTCACCGTCGTGTCGTAGCGGAAGCCGCCCCCCGAGGCGAACCAGTCCTGGAGCTTGACGGCCCGCTCGTAGTCGTTGGCCGAGCCCTTCGTCACCCGTTCGGCGGTCTTCAGGACCACGTCGGGCAGCGAGCCGGGAACCCGGGTGTACTCACGCGCCAGCTCCGAACGCGGAGCCAGCGCCCCGGCGAGCTGCTCGGCCGTCGGCTGCACGACCAGACTGCTCACCTCGTACCGGACGCCGCGCGTCGTCTGGCCGTCGTCCCCGACGAGGGTGCGCCCCTCAGGTTCGAACCGCCAGCGACCCTTGATGTCCACCTCGCTCGCCGGATAGGGGAGCGGCAGATACGTCTGCTGGTACGAGCCCGACGCGGAGATGTTCGTCCGGATCTCCGTGACGGCGATGTCCGAGCCCAGCCCGGCCGGTTGCGGCAACCGGTCCGGCACGTCCTTCAGACGGCGGGTCGAAGGCCGCCACTCGCTCCCGTTGAACTGGTCCAGGGCCTGGATGCGCAGATAAAAGTCTTCGGGGTTCCCCGAGTTGGTGCGGTACGACATCACCTGCCGGTTCTCCGGCTGGTTCAGGTTGTTCTGCAGCGAGACCAGCGGGTTGACCGCGGAGATCGTGCCCCCGCCGGTGCCCTTGCCCGTACCGCCGCCCGTGCCGCCCAGCAGGCCGCCGTCCAGGGCGGGCAGCGCCGCGGGGACCACCAGGGCGATGCCCAGTGCCACCGCACCGATGCGACGCCCCGTGCGGACCGGCGCCAGAGGGCCCGATGACCCTTCCAGCCCGGCCGCCAGACCGCCCGACGAGCTGGACGTGCCACTGAAGACCCGCCCCCACTGGGACAGCCGGTCGCGGCCCTCCGCCAGCAGCAGGATCAGATAGCCGCACGCGGCGAGCAGGAACCAGAGCCAGCCCGCTCCTCCGTCGCTGAGCCCCGCCGCGACCGAGTAGAGCGCCAGCAGGGGCAGTCCGGCCGGCGCGGCGGTACGGAAGGTCACCGCGAGAGCGTCCACGGCGAGCCCGATCAGCAGCACGCCGCCGATCAGCATCAGCCGGATGCCGTCCGACGCCGGAGCGGGGATGGCGTACCGGCCGACATCATCGGCGCCCGCCGTCAGCAGATCCGCCAGTCGCTGCACGGCCTCGGGCCCGGGGAGCAGACCGAACAGCGCCTGCTCCGAGGCGAACGCCATCGTCAGCAGCATCAGCGTGACCAGCAACTGCGCGGAGACCGTCAGAATCCGTGCGAGCGGGACCCGGCGGGCGAGTGCGCCCACCCCGCTCTGGATCCCCAGCAGGAAAGCGGCCTGGACGAGCCACTTCGCCGTCTCCACCAGCGGCACCAGAGCCCCCGCCGCCATCAGCGTCGCCACGAAGGCGCACACCGTCAGCCGTGTCCGACCGCTCATGACCATCCCCCAGAGAACCCCGTCGTTCCGCCGGCCGCTGCCGGATGCGGGCCGGAGTCCTGCCGGCCCGCCTGCTGCCACAGCCGTGAGAACTCGGCCCCGGCCGGCACCGCCACCGCTGTCCAGCCCGCCTCGCGCAGCAGCCGCAAGCGGTCGTCGTCCGGGGCGGGAGACACATCGTCCCTGTCCCCGCCGCGCACCCAGTCCTCACTGTCCAGCACGAAGGCGACAGCGGCGCCGCTGCGTTGCCGCATACGGGCGGCCACCGCCGTCTGCTCCTGGTCCAGATCGCCGAAGAACGCCAGCAGAAGGCCCTCGTTGCCCCCGCGCAGCACGTCGTAGGCGCGGGACAGACCGCCCCCGTCGGAGTGGTCGACGACCGCGAGGGTGTCCATCATCAGACCCGCCGAGTCCGCGGACCCCTGGGTCGCCCCGGCGAAACCGTCGGAGCCCTCGCCCGGCACGGAACTTCCGTCGTCCGTCAGCAGGCGTACGGCGAAGCCGCGCTCCAGCATGTGCACCAGCGAGGAGGCCGCCGCCGACACCGCCCACTCGAAAGCGGAGTCCGGACCGGCTCCCCGGTACGCGATCCGCCGGGTGTCCAGCAGGACCGTGCACCTGGCCCGCTGGGGCTGCTCCTCGCGGCGCACCATCAGCTCGCCGTAGCGCGCGGTGGAGCGCCAGTGGACCCGCCGCAGATCGTCCCCGTGCCGGTAGCCGCGGGGAATGATGTCGTCCTCACCGGCCAGCGCCAGTGAACGCTGCCGGCCCTCGCCGTACCCGGAGGCCTCGCCCGCCAGCCGCAGCGTCGGAAGGGCCTCTGTGCGCGGTATGACGACGAGGGTGTCGTACGCGCTGAAGGAACGGGTCAGCTCGCACATCCCGAACGGGTCGCTGAGCCGCAGCTGCAGCGGACCGAGCGGATAGCGCCCGCGCAGATCGGACCGGACCCGGTAGGACACCTCGCGCTTGCCGCCCGCCTCCACCCGGTCGAGAACGAACCGGGGCCGGGGGCCCAGCACGTACGGCACCTGGTCCTGGAGCATCAGCAGGCCCGTGGGCAGCCGGGACAGATTGTCCATCCGCAGGTGGACCCTGGCCTCCGCACCCGTGGGTACCCGGGACGGCGCCAGCCGACGGCTGCCCGCGACCCGGTAGTGGGTGCGGCAGAGCACCGTCACGCAGACCAGGGGCAGCACCGCCAGCAGCAGTCCGACCCGCAGCAGGTCACCCTGGCCCAGCACGTAGGCACAGACCGCTGCGGCGACACCGGCGGCCAGGAAGGACCGCCCCCGCGTCGTCAGACCGTTCAGAGCCGCACGCAGGCTGCCCTTGTTGTCGCCGTCGTCCACGGGACCGGGAACCCCGGCCGCCATCACAGCCGCCGTGCGCCGGGCTGCTGGCCGTAGACCGGGCGGCCGGGCTGGTGCTGCGGCGCCGCCGGTGCCGACGTGACGGCACCGGACGTCGGCACGGGGATGCGCTGCAGGATCTCCAGCACGACCTGCTCCGCCGTGCGGCGGTTGAGCTGAGCCTGGGCCGTGGGCAGCAGCCGGTGCGCGAGCACGGCAACGGCGAGGGCCTGGACGTCGTCCGGCAGGGCGTACTCACGCCCGCTGAGGGCCGCCGAGGCCTTTGCCGCACGCAGGAGGTGCAGGGTCGCGCGGGGCGAGGCCCCGAGTCTGAGATCCGGGTGCTGACGGGTGGCCCCGACAAGGTCCACCGCGTACCGGCGCACGGAATCGGCCACATGGACCGTGCGCACCGCGTCGATCAGCTTCACGATGTCGTGGGCGTGCGCCACCGGCTGCAGGTCGTCCAGCGGTGAGACCCCGCCGTGCACGTCCAGCATCTGGAGCTCGGCCTCCGGGCTGGGGTAGCCGATCGACACCCGGGCCATGAACCGGTCGCGCTGCGCCTCGGGCAGCGGATAGGTGCCTTCCATCTCCACCGGGTTCTGGGTGGCCACCACCATGAACGGGTTGGGCAGTTCGTAGGTCTGGCCGTCGATCGTGACCTGGCGTTCCTCCATCGACTCCAGCAGCGCGGACTGGGTCTTGGGCGACGCGCGGTTGATCTCGTCGCCGATCACGATCTGGGCGAAGATCGCGCCCGGCTTGAACTCGAAGTCCCGTCGCTGCTGATCGAAGATCGACACCCCGGTGATGTCCGAAGGCAGCAGGTCCGGCGTGAACTGGATACGCCGCACCGAGCAGTCGATGGAACGCGCCAGCGCCTTGGCCAGCATTGTCTTGCCGACCCCGGGCACATCTTCGATCAGGAGGTGTCCCTCCGCGAGCAATACGGTCAGCGAAAGCCGTACGACCTCAGGCTTGCCCTCGATCACACCTTCCACCGACCTGCGCACCTGCTCCGCTGTGGTGGTCAGATCTGTGAGGCTCGCTCGATCGTCATAGGTCGTCACCCGGCCCTCCTCGGCCCCTTGTGCACGGGCCGACACACAAGCTGCCCGGCCCGCCCCGAAATACGGACACCTCCCGGAAGACCCGGAGAGGTGTCACACCCGCATTCTTGTTGCCGTTACCGCTTCGTGTCACTCGCCTGTGGATAAGTGGGCGCGATATGTCGGGTGTGGCCCGTATGTCGATGGGTGAGCCGGGGCCGGAGAGTCAGGAGGCGGGAAGGATCTCGCGCAGGAGACCGGTGGTCACGTCGAAGACGAACCCCCGGATGTCGTCCGTGTGCAGGAGGAACGGCGAGGTGCGTACGCGCTGCATCGACTGCCGTACGTCCTGGTCGGCGTCCTTGAAGGACTCCACCGCCCAGACCGGCCGCTGTCCGACCTCGTGCTCCAGCTCCTGCCGGAAGTCCTCGGTCAGCGATTCGAGGCCGCAGTTCGTGTGGTGGATGAGTATGACGCTGCGGGTGCCGAGCGCCCGCTGGCTGATGGTCAGCGACCGGATGACATCGTCCGTGACCACGCCGCCCGCGTTGCGGATGGTGTGGCAGTCGCCGAGCTCCAGGCCGAGCGCGTCGTGGAGGTCGATACGGGCGTCCATGCAGGCGACGACGGCAACGCGGAGCACCGGCCGTGCGTCCATGCCGGGGTCGCCGAATGCGTCCGCGTAGCGGGCATTCGCTTCGACCAGCCGGTCGGTGACCGTACCGCCCGAACGGGCCGCACCTGCGGCGGAGACTGTGGGCTCGGCGGAAGACTGCGCGGAAGTCGACATGGATACGACGTTAGCTGTCACGGTCGCCCTCGGCGTGCTGTGGGAGGGGACAAAGAACGTCAACGAGACTTGTTGTGAGGTAATCCACAGGCCTCACAGTCCTGCACCCGCACGGGTGAGTCCCGGGTCCGCAGAGGGCGGTGCGACGCGCTGTCCGGTTCGTTGATCGTGAATCGATCGAATGGCAGGGTGGACTAAAGTGACGCGAAGTTACCGACACGCCTGCACATTCTGCATATTTCAGCACGTTTCGAATTCCCCGTGATGTGCGGCGTACATGCGGCCCGGCCCTCTCCCGCTCGCCGGTCGGCCGACGCCCCTTCCCCGGCGCCGGCGGGCCTCCCCTTCCGAGCGGGCGGGGACCAGACCGCACGTGCAGCCACACGGGACTGAGCCTGAGAGGGCGCTTTGAGCCAGACCCGACATGTCCCGGTGATGCTCCAGCGGTGCCTGGACCTGTTGGCCCCGGCTCTGGAGGTGACAGGACCGCAGCCACCGGTGGTCGTGGACTGCACCCTCGGACTCGGCGGGCACAGCGAGGCCCTGCTCGCCGCCTTCCCGACGGTCCGGCTGATCGCGCTGGACCGCGACAAGGAGGCGCTGCGGCTCTCCGGCGAGCGCCTCGCCCCGTACGGCGACCGGGCCACGCTCGTCCACGCCGTCTACGACGAACTGCCCGAGGTGCTCGACCGGCTGGGTGTCCCCAAGGTCCAGGGCGTGCTGTTCGACCTCGGCGTCTCCTCCATGCAACTGGACGAGGCGGACCGCGGATTCGCGTACGCCCAGGACGCCCCGCTCGACATGCGCATGGACCAGACGACCGGCATCGGCGCGGCCGAGGTGCTCAACACCTACGCGCCGGGCGAGCTCGTACGGATCCTCCGCGCCTACGGGGAGGAGAAGCAGGCCAAGCGGATCGTCTCCGCCGTCGTGCGCGAGCGCGAGAAGGAACCCTTCACCAACAGCGCCCGCCTCGTGGAGCTCATCCGCGATTCGCTTCCCCAGGCCGCCAAGCGCACCGGAGGCAATCCGGCCAAGCGCACCTTCCAGGCACTGCGCATCGAGGTCAACGGTGAGCTCACCGTCCTGGAGAGGGCGATTCCGGCAGCTGTGGGGAGCCTCGCGGTGGACGGACGCATCGCCGTCCTCTCCTACCACTCGCTGGAGGACCGGCTGGTCAAGCAGGTCTTCGCGGCCGGCGCGGCCAACACGGCGCCGCCCGGTCTGCCCGTCGTCCCCGAGCGCTACCAGCCCCGGCTGAAGCTGCTGACCCGCGGCGCGGAGCTGCCCACCGAGGAGGAGGTCGCCGAGAACCGGCGGGCCGCCCCCGCCCGGTTGCGCGGCGCCCAGCGGATCCGCGCGGAGGAGCGATGAGCGTGCGCAGCCGGGCCGAGGAGACACCCGGGAAGGCGGGGGAACCGAGGTGACCAAGGCGGCCGAGCAGATGAAGGGGCGGGCGGGGAGGCTCGCCCGGCTGATGCCGTCGGGCCCGAGCACGGCGGCCCGCACTCCCTTCGTCCTGCTGGTCGTGCTGCTCCTCACCGGTGGCCTGATCTCGCTGCTCCTGCTGAACTCGGCGCTCAACGAAGGATCGTTCAGGCTGAGCAAGCTGAAGCGGGAGACCACCGAGCTCACCGATGAGCAGCAGGCCCTGCAGCGTGACGTCGACAGCTACTCGGAGCCGGACGCGCTGGAACGGCGCGCCCGGGAACTGGGGATGGTGCCCGGCGGCAGCCCCGCGTTCCTGAACCCGGACGGCACCATCCGCGGCGTTCCGGAGCGCGTCACCGCTGAGCCGTCCCCCGCCGCGAAACCGGACGCGAGCACGTCGGGCGGTGCGGGCCCGCCCCCGGCGGCCGCCTCGCCGTCGGGGTCCGTACCCCCGTCGCCCTCCGGTTCCGCAACCACCCCCGCGCCGTCCGCGACTCCCACGACTTTGCCCCCGACGAGCTCCGGCAGGTGACGCAGTGCCGTCCAAGGAACCGCCGCGCCGCCGTGTCCCCGGCCCCGCGCGCCCCCGTAACGCGGCAGGCGGAAGCGGCCGTCCCCGGCCCGCCGCCCGTCCCGGGGCCGGGCGCCCGCGCCCGCCGTCGCGGCGCCCGCGGGGAAGGGCTTCGCGCGGCGGCTCCCCGCAGTCCATCCGCCTCGGCAGCCCGCGCCCGCGGCTGCGCCTGATCAGCCTGTGCCTGACGCTCGTCATGCTGGCGTTCGTCGTCCGGCTGCTCCAGGTACAGGCGGTCGACGCCGGCACGTACTCGGCCAAGGCGGAGAAGAACCGCTATCTCGAGTACACGATCGCCGCCGAGCGCGGTGAGATCACCGACCGCAGCGGCATCGCGCTGGCAACCAGCGTCGACGCGCACGACATCACGGCCGATCCCAAGTTGTTCACCCCCGAGGACAGCAAGGCCCCGGACGCGCCGGAGCAGGCCGCGGCCCTGCTCGCCCCGATCCTCGGCAAGGACGCCGCGGAGCTGACGAAGAAGCTCTCGGCCCCCAAGAGCCGCTACACGGTGCTGGCCCGCCGCCAGACCCCGCAGGTCTGGAAGCAGATCAAGGACCTCAAGTCCGCGTTCGCCGAGAAGGCGGCGAAGGACAGGGCCGACGGCGGCACGGGAGCGAACGTGCTCGCCGGAGTCCTCCAGGAGCCCACCACCAAGCGGGTCTACCCGAACGGCGATCTCGCCGCCGGGATACTGGGATTCGTCAACGCCGAGGGCAAGGGCGGCGGCGGCCTGGAGGCCCAGCTGAACGGACAGCTCGAGGGCGAGAACGGCAAGATCCGGTACGCCCAGGCCGGTGGCCGCCCCGTACCGACCGCGGGGACCAAGGAGATTCCGGCCGTCGCGGGCACCGACATCGAGCTGACGATCGACCGCGACATCCAGTGGGCCGCCCAGCGGGCGATCGCCGACCAGGTGAAGAAGTCCAAGGCGGACCGCGGGTATGTGATCGTCCAGAACACGAGGACCGGCGAGGTACTGGCCATGGCCAACGCCCCCGGCTACGACCCGAACGACCTCTCGCAGGTCAATTCGGCGGCCCTCGGCAACGCGGCGCTCCAGGACGTGTACGAGCCCGGTTCCACCAGCAAGGTCATGTCCATGGCCGCGGTACTGGAGGAGGGCGCCGCGACACCCGGCACCCATGTCACCGTCCCCAACCGGCTGCACCGGGGGGACCGGCTGTTCAGGGACGACATCGACCACCCCACCTGGTACCTCACGCTCAACGGCGTACTCGCCAAGTCGAGCAACATCGGCACGATCCTGGCCACCGGACAGCTCGGCAGGACGCAGGCCGAGGCCAACAAGGTCCTCCACTCGTACCTGCGCAAATTCGGCATCGGCAGCACCACGGGGCTCGACTACCCGGGCGAGTCGCCCGGCATCCTCGCCAAGCCGCAGGACTGGTCCACCTCGCAGCAGTACACGATCCCGTTCGGCCAGGGCCTCTCGCTCAACGCCATGCAGGCCGCGTCGGTGTACCAGACCATCGCCAACGGCGGGGTCAGGATCGAGCCGACCCTCGTCCGCGGGACCAAGGGCGCGGACGGCCGCTACACCGCGGGGACCGCGCCCGAACGGACCCGGGTGGTCAGCGAGAAGACGGCGAAGACCCTGGCGAACATGCTCGAGTCCGTGGTCGACGACCGTGAGGGCACCGGAACCAGGGCTCACATCCCGGGCTACCGGGTCGCGGGCAAGACCGGTACGGCCAACCGTGTGGATCCTGTGCGCGGCATCTACAAGGGCTACACGGCGTCCTTCGCGGGCTTCGCCCCCGCCGACGACCCGCAGGTCACCGTCTACTGCGCCATCCAGAACCCCACCAAGGGCAGCTACTTCGGCGGCCAGATCTGCGGTCCGATCTACAAGAAGGTCATGGAGTTCGCGCTGAAGACCCTCCAGACCGCACCGTCCGGCAGCGATCCCGCCAGGCTGCCGGTGTCCTTCAAGCCCGGCGAGTGACTCGGAAATGCCTCAGTGACGACCATCACCCCGGATCCCCGGAACCGGAACGAGAAGTACCGCAAACCCGGGCCCTCGCTTCGCGAGAGGCCGGGTCCGCCCGGTACGCTCACCGCCGTGCCCCACGCCGATCAGTTCCAAACCACTCAGAAGGACGCGCCTGTGAACTACCCGGGAGCGCCCCGACCGGACCGGCTCCGGCCGACTTCCCTCGGAGAGCTGGCAGCCCGGCTCGGCGCCGGACCGCAGGAATCCGGTGAGGTCACCGGAATCACCCACGACTCGCGGGCCGTGCGCCCCGGGGACGTGTACGCGGCTCTGCCCGGCGCCCGCTTCCACGGCGCCGACTTCGCCGCCCAGGCCGCGGGCCTCGGCGCCGCCGCGATCCTCACCGACCCGGCAGGCGCCGAGCGCGCCGCCGCCACCGGCATCCCGGTCCTGGTCACCGAGGACCCGCGCGGCCGGATGGGCGACATCGCCGCCGAGATCTACGGCCGGCCCGGCGTCGGTCTCCTCCAGATCGGCATCACCGGAACGTCCGGCAAGACCACCACGGCCTACCTGGTCGAGGGGGGTCTGCGCGGCGCCGGACGCAGTACGGGCCTCATCGGCACGGTCGAGATGCGCATCGGCGACGAGCGCATCAAGTCCGAGCGCACCACCCCGGAAGCCACCGACCTCCAGGCGCTGTTCGCCGTCATGCGCGAACGCGGTGTCGAGGCGGTGGCCATGGAGGTCTCCAGCCACGCCCTGGTGCTCGGGCGGGTCGACGGCTGTGTCTTCGACGTGGCCGTGTTCAACAACCTCAGCCCGGAGCACATGGAGTTCCACTCCGGGATGGAGGACTACTTCCAGGCCAAGGCGAGGCTGTTCACACCGCAGCGCAGCAAGCTCGGTGTGGTCAACTTCGACGACGAGTACGGCCGCAGGCTGGTCACGGAGGCGACCGTCCCCGTCGTCACCTTCTCCACCGAGGGCCACCCCGACGCGGACTGGCGTGCCAAGGACGTCGAAGTCGGCCCGCAGAGCAGCACCTTCACCGTGATCGGCCCCAAGGGCGAGCAGATCACCGCGAAGGCCCCGCTGCCCGGCCCGTTCAACGTCGCCAACACCCTCGCCGCGATCGTCACCTTGGCCGTCGCGGGCGTCGACCCGCAGATCGCCGCCGACGGTGTCGCGGCGGTCCCCGGTGTCCCCGGGCGGCTGGAACGCGTCGACGCCGGACAGCCCTACCTCGCGGTCGTCGACTACGCGCACAAGACCGACGCCGTCGAATCCGTCCTGCGCTCCCTGCAGAAGGTCACCGAGGGCAGGGTGCACATCGTGCTCGGCTGCGGCGGCGACCGTGACACGACGAAACGCGGTCCGATGGGCGCGGCGGCGGCCCGGCTCGCCGACACCGCCGTGCTGACCTCGGACAACCCGCGCTCCGAGGACCCCCTCGCCATCCTCGCCGCGATGCTCTCGGGCGCCGCGGAGGTACCCGTCCACGAACGGGGCGACGTCCTCGTCGACGCGGACCGCGCCGCCGCCATCGCCGCGGCGGTGGCACGCGCCGAACCCGGCGACACCGTACTGGTGGCCGGAAAGGGACACGAGCAGGGACAGGACATCCACGGAGTGGTACGCCCCTTCGACGACCGCCAGGTCCTGCGCGAGGCCATCGAGCGCTCCAGGGGACGCGCGGGCGCCGCACACACCCACGAGAACAACAGTCAGGGATGACCAAGTGATCGCCCTTTCACTCGCCGAGATCGCCGAAATCGTCGGCGGGCAGCCGCACGACATACCGGACCGGACCCTCACCGTCACCGGCCCCGTCGTCATCGACTCCCGAGAGGTGGAGGACGGCTCCCTGTTCGCCGCGTTCGCCGGCGAGCGGGTCGACGGGCACGACTACGCGCAGCGCGCCGTGGAGGCGGGCGCGGTAGCCGTGCTCGCCGCCCGCCCCGTCGGTGTCCCTGCGATCGTCGTCGACGACGTCGTGTCGGCGCTCGGCACGCTCGCCCGCGCGGTCGTCGAGCGCCTCGGGACGACCGTCGTGGCGCTCACCGGCTCGGCCGGGAAGACGTCCACCAAGGACCTGATCGCCCAGCTCCTCGAGCACAAGGCACCCACCGTCTGGACCCTTGGCTCGTTCAACAACGAGATCGGACTGCCGCTCACCGCGCTGCGCTCCACCGCCGAGACCCGCCACCTCGTCCTGGAGATGGGCGCCCGCGGAATCGGCCACATCCGCTACCTCGCCGGCCTCACCCCGCCGAGGATCGGCCTGGTCCTCAACGTGGGAACCGCCCACCTCGGCGAGTTCGGCAGCCGGGAGGCGATCGCCCAGGCCAAGGGCGAGCTCGTGGAGGTCCTCCCCGAGGACGGCGTCGCCGTGCTCAACGCCGACGATCCGCTCGTGCGGGCCATGTCCGCCCGTACAAAAGCGCGGGTGATCCTCTTCGGAGAGGCCCCGGATGCGGACGTACGGGGAGAGAACGTCCGGCTCACGGACGACGGCCGCCCCGCTTTCGCGCTCCACACACCCACCGGGTGCAGCGACGTGACCTTGCGCCTGTACGGTGAGCACCACGTGTCGAACGCGCTCGCCGCGGCCGCCGTCGCCCATGAGTTGGGCATGTCCGTGACTGAGATCGCCGAGGCGCTCTCCGGGGCGGGCACCCTCTCCCGCTGGCGCATGGAGGTCACCGAGCGTCCGGACGGTGTGACGGTCGTCAATGACGCCTACAACGCGAACCCCGAATCCATGAGAGCCGCACTGCGTGCGCTGGCTGCCATGGGCAGAGCCTCACGGGCAGGAGGGGGACGTACGTGGGCGGTGCTCGGTCAGATGGCCGAGCTCGGCGACGCGTCGCTCGCCGAGCACGACGCTGTCGGACGGCTCGCCGTCCGGCTCAACGTCAGCAAGCTCGTCGCTGTCGGAGGAAGAGAAGCCTCCTGGCTGCAACTGGGCGCATATAACGAGGGTTCGTGGGGTGAGGAGTCGGTGCACGTGTCCGACGCACAGGCGGCCGTCGACCTGTTGCGCAGTGAACTGCGCCCGGGAGACGTCGTGCTGGTGAAGGCGTCCCGGTCGGTCGGCCTGGAGAAGGTCGCCCTGGCACTGCTGGAGAACGCGACCGAGGGCGAGGTCGCCGTCCGATGAGGCAGATCCTCTTCGCAGGGGCCATAGGGCTCTTCCTGACCCTGGTCGGCACTCCGCTGCTGATCAAACTCCTGGCCCGCAAGGGCTACGGGCAGTTCATCCGGGACGACGGCCCCAGGTCCCACGGCAGCAAGCAGGGCACGCCCACCATGGGTGGTATCGCCTTCATCCTGGCGACGATCATCGCGTACGTCCTGGCGAAGGTGATCACCGGCGAGGAGATGCGCTTCTCCGGCGTCCTCGTCCTGTTCCTGATGGCGGGGATGGGCCTCGTCGGCTTCCTCGACGACTACATCAAGATCGTCAAGCAGCGTTCGCTGGGTCTGCGGGCCAAGGCGAAGATGGCCGGCCAGCTGATCGTCGGCATCTCCTTCGCGGTGCTCTCCCTCCAGTTCGCGGACATCCGGGGCAACACCCCGGCATCCACCAAGCTCTCGTTCGTCGAGGACTTCGGCTGGTCCATCGGACCGGTGCTGTTCTGCGTCTGGGCCCTGTTCATGATTCTCGCCATGTCCAACGGCGTGAACCTGACGGACGGTCTGGACGGCCTGGCCACCGGCGCCTCGGTGATGGTCTTCGGCGCGTACACCTTCATCGGGCTGTGGCAGTTCCAGGAGTCCTGCGCCAACGCGAACACCCTGACCAACCCCGAAGCGTGCTTCGAGGTACGCGACCCACTCGACCTCGCGGTCGTCGCCTCGGCACTCATGGGCGCCTGCTTCGGCTTCCTGTGGTGGAACACCTCGCCCGCGAAGATCTTCATGGGCGACACCGGTTCGCTCGCCCTCGGCGGCGCGCTCGCGGGCCTCGCGATCTGCTCCCGCACCGAGTTCCTGCTCGCCATCCTCGGCGGCCTCTTCGTGATGATCACGATGTCCGTGGTCATCCAGGTCGGCTCGTTCAAGATGACCGGCAAGCGGGTCTTCCGGATGGCACCGCTCCAGCACCACTTCGAACTCAAGGGGTGGTCCGAAGTCCTTGTCGTCGTCCGCTTCTGGATCATCCAGGGCATGTGCGTGATCGTCGGACTCGGCCTCTTCTACGCAGGATGGGCAGCCAAGAAGTGAGCAACGCGGACTGGCAGGGCAAGCACGTCACCGTCGCGGGACTCGGCGTCAGCGGAATCCCCGCCGCCCGCGCCCTGCACGAGCGCGGGGCGCTGGTCACCGTCGTCAACGACGGCGACGACGAGCGCTCCCGCGCCCAGGCCGCGGAGCTGGAGGCGCTCGGCATCACCGTGCGCCTCGGCGACGGGGCGACCCTGCCCGAGTCCACCGAGCTCATCGTCACGGCCCCCGGCTGGAAGCCCGACAAGCCGCTCTTCCTGGCAGCCGCCGAGGCGGACGTCCCCGTATGGGGCGACGTCGAACTCGCCTGGCGGCTGCGGGGGCCCGATGCCGCACCCTGGCTCGCGGTCACCGGAACCAACGGCAAGACCACGACCGTGCGGATGCTCGCCTCGATCCTCCAGGCGGCCGGGCTGCGCACCGCCGCGGTCGGCAACATCGGCGTCTCGCTCCTGGACGCGGTCCTCGGCGAGGAGACGTACGACGTGCTCGCCGTCGAACTCTCCAGCTACCAGCTGCACTGGTCGCCCTCGCTGCGCGCCCACTCCGCGGCCGTGCTCAACCTGGCCCCGGACCACCTCGACTGGCACGGCTCCATGTCCGGCTACGCCGCCGACAAGGGCCGGATCTACGAGGGCAACCGCGTCGCCTGTGTCTACAACGCACAGGACGGTGCGACCGAGGACCTGGTGCGCGAGGCCGACGTGGAGGAGGGCTGCCGGGCGATCGGCTTCACCCTCGGTACGCCGGGTCCCTCGCAGCTCGGCGTCGTGGACGGCATCCTCGTCGACCGGGCCTTCGTGGCCAACCGCCAGAAGCAGGCGCAGGAGCTCGCCGAGGTCTCCGACGTCAACCCGCCGGCCCCGCACAACATCGCCAACGCCCTGGCCGCCGCCGCGCTCGCCCGTGCCTTCGGCGTGGAGCCCGCCGCCGTACGCGACGGGCTGCGGGCCTTCCGTCCCGACGCCCACCGCATCGAGCACATCGCGGATGTCGACGAGGTCGCCTACATCGACGACTCCAAGGCGACCAACACCCATGCCGCGGAAGCCTCCCTCGCCGCCTACGACCCGATCGTCTGGATCGCCGGCGGCCTCGCCAAGGGCGCCACTTTCGACGAGCTCGTGACCGGCGCGGCCAAGCGCCTGAGGGGCGTCGTACTGATGGGCGCCGACCGGGCGCTGATCCGCGAAGCCCTGGCGCGACACGCCCCCGAGGTACCGGTCGTCGACCTCGACCGGACCGACACTGGGGCGATGTCCGAAGCGGTCCGGGAAGCGGCACGGCTCGCCCGGCCGGGCGACACCGTACTGCTGGCACCGGCCTGCGCCTCGATGGACATGTTCGTCAACTACAACAAGCGGGGCGAGGCGTTCGCGGACGCGGTCCGCCAACTCGTCGCCGAGAGCGCCTGACAGGCCCGGCCTCCGCGTCGTACCGTCCCGGAGTCCCGGGGCACGAGCGGCACCGCCGCGGGCCCCGGCGCCCCGGTACAGCCCCGGGCACGAGCAGTGGAGGGGACAGCGACAATGCCGGCCGACGAGAGCCCAGCCCCGCGCCGAGCGGACCGCTCACGGGTGACCGCCGCGATCAGCAGGGCGTTCAGCCCGCCCCTGCTCGCCCAGCCGGCCGGTGGGAGCCCCGGGCTGCCCTCGGGACTCGCGCCGCCCCCCGGACTCGCGCTGCGCAGCCGGCCGGCCGTCGGCTCCCGGCGGCCCCCCGTCCCCCGCAGCGGCGGCACCGGCCCCGGCACAGGGTCCCGGCCGCCCCGTTTCGCCGCCGTGCGTCGGATGTACGAGCAGGCGCGGCGGGCCTGGGACCGCCCCCTGACCGCGTACTACCTGATCCTCGGCTCCAGCCTGCTGATCACGGTTCTCGGGCTCGTCATGGTCTACTCCGCCTCCATGATCAAGGCGCTGGAGCTCGCCAAACCCGGCACGTACTTCTTCCGCAAGCAGTTCCTTGCCGCCGTCATCGGGGCCGGCCTGCTGCTGATGGCCTCCAGGATGCCCGTCAAACTGCACCGGGCCCTGGCCTACCCGCTCCTCATGGGCTCCGTCTTCCTGATGGTGCTGGTGCAGGTTCCGGGGATAGGGATGTCGGTCAACGGCAACCAGAACTGGCTCTACCTGGGCGGTCCCTTCCAGCTCCAGCCGAGCGAGTTCGGCAAACTCGCCCTCGTTCTGTGGGGCGCCGACCTGATCGCCCGCAAACAGGACAAACGGCTCCTGACGCAGTGGAAGCACATGCTGGTGCCGCTCGTCCCCGTCGCCTTCATGCTGCTCGGGCTCATCATGCTCGGCGGCGACATGGGAACTGCGATCATTCTCACCGCGATCCTGTTCGGCCTGCTCTGGCTGGCAGGTGCGCCGACCCGGCTCTTCGCCGGGGTGCTCGCCTTCGCCGGCCTCATCGGCTTCGTCCTGATCAAGACCAGCCCCAACCGGATGTCACGGCTCGGCTGCATCGGTGCCTCCGAGCCTGGCCCCGGCGACTCCTGCTGGCAGGCGGTGCACGGAATCTATGCCCTGGCCTCCGGCGGATGGTTCGGTTCCGGGCTGGGTGCGAGTGTGGAAAAATGGGGTCAACTCCCCGAACCGCACACGGACTTCATCTTCGCCATCACCGGGGAGGAACTGGGTCTGGCGGGGACGCTGTCGGTGCTCGCCCTGTTCGCGGCTCTAGGCTATGCGGGTATCCGCGTGGCCGGACGCACGGAGGACCCCTTCGTGAGGTACGCAGCGGGAGGCGTGACCACCTGGATCACGGCGCAGGCCGTGATCAACATCGGTGCGGTGCTCGGCCTGTTGCCGATCGCCGGTGTCCCGCTGCCGCTGTTCTCCTACGGAGGTTCGGCCCTGCTGCCGACCATGTTCGCTGTCGGGCTGCTGATCGCGTTCGCGCGAGAGGAACCCGCCGCGAAAGCGGCCCTGGCCATGCGGAGGCCCGGGGTGAGATGGAAGACGATGAGACGGCGCGTCACGAAGCGTCCGTCCGGAGAGCGGTGAATTTCGGTGCATGTCGTACTCGCCGGTGGGGGGACCGCCGGCCACATCGAGCCCGCGCTTGCCCTCGCAGACGCCCTGCGCAGGCAGGACCCGGCCGTGGGAATCACTGCCCTCGGCACGGAACGCGGACTTGAGACCAGGCTCGTACCCGAGCGGGGGTACGAGCTGGCACTGATCCCTGCCGTGCCGCTGCCGCGCAAGCCCACACCTGAGCTGATCACCGTCCCGGGGCGGCTGCGCGGCACCATCAAGGCAGCCGAGCAGATCCTGGAACGCACGAAGGCCGACTGCGTGGTCGGCTTCGGCGGCTATGTCGCCCTGCCCGGCTACCTCGCCGCCAAGCGGGCAGGCGTCCCGATCGTCGTCCACGAGGCCAATGCCCGGCCGGGCCTGGCCAACAAGATCGGTTCGCGCTACGCGCACGGGGTCGCCGTCTCCACCCCCGACAGCAAGCTGCGCGGTGCCCGCTACATCGGCATCCCGCTGCGGCGCACCATCGCCACCCTCGACCGGGCCCGGGTCCGCCCGGAGGCGCGTGCGGCCTTCGGTCTCGACCCCAACCTGCCGACGCTGCTGGTCTCCGGCGGCTCGCAGGGCGCGCGCCACCTCAACGAGGTGGTCCAGCGGGTCGCGCCGCTGCTCCAGCGGTCCGGAATCCAGATCCTGCATGTGGTCGGCCCGAAGAACGAATTGCCGCGCATCGACAACATGCCCGGGATGCCGCCCTACATCCCGGTACCGTACGTGGACCGGATGGACCTCGCGTACGCCGCGGCCGACATGATGCTCTGCCGCGCGGGCGCGATGACCGTCGCCGAACTCTCCGCCGTCGGGCTGCCCGCCGCCTACGTCCCGCTGCCGATCGGCAACGGCGAACAGCGGCTCAACGCCCAGCCGGTGGTCAACGCGGGCGGCGGCCTCCTGGTGGACGACGCGCTGCTCACCCCCGAGTGGGTGCAGGGCAACGTCCTTCCGGTGCTGTCGGATCCGCACCGGTTGTACGAGATGTCCCGTGCCGCCGCGGAGTTCGGGCGAAGGGACGCCGACGACCTGCTCGTCGGCATGGTGTACGAGGCGATTGCCGCACGCCGCCAGGCGTGAGGCGGTGCGGACCCGGGGCGGGTGCCCCGGGTCCGGTGAAGGAGCGAGCGTGGCCGGACCGACGACCGCCCAGCGCGGCGCAGCCAAGCGTGCCGACACCCCGGCCCGCCCGCCGCACATCCGCCCCGAGGGGAGGCGGCTGACCGGCCGTACGCGACTGGTCCTGGCCGCAGTTGTCGTGGCGCTGATCGCGGCAGGCGGAATCTGGGTGCTCTACGGCTCGTCCTGGCTGCGGTTGGAACAGGTGACGACCACCGGTACGGACGTCCTGACCCGGTCCGAGGTGGAGACAGCCGCGGCGGCTCCGGTCGGCGCTCCGTTGATTTCCGTGGACACCGAAGCCATGGCGGACAGGTTGCGCCAGAAGTTGCCTCGTATCGACTCGGTGGATGTCGTACGGTCATGGCCACACGGCATCGGACTTAAAGTGACCGAACGGAAGCCGGTTCTGTTGGTGAAAAAGGGCGCAAAGTTCATTGAAGTGGACGCGAAGGGCGTGCGCTTCGCAACTGTGGACAAAGCGCCGCCGCACGTGCCCCTGCTGGAGCTCGAACCTGACCGGTCGCCGAGCCTGCGCCGTTTCGGCAGTGACCGTCTGTTGCAGGAGGCGGTCCGGGTCGCGGGCGACCTTCCGCGGCACCTGGCCGGGGAGACGAAGGCCGTACGGATCGCGTCGTACGACTCCGTCGTCCTGGAGCTGACCCGGGGGCGCACGGTGATGTGGGGCAGTGCCGAAGAAGGGCCCGTGAAGGCGCGAGTCCTCACCGCACTCATGAAAGCGGCTCCCAAAGCGGGGCACTTCGACGTGAGTGCACCCACCGCCCCGGCCGTTTCGAAGAGTTGACGCACATTTGGCCTGGCCAGCACCCTGGTTGGTCAGCGCTACGGGTGATCACATAGGGTGAAAAGAAAAACGGGAGGTTCGGCGTGTTCGTTGAACGTGCGCCACTTGTCGACTTAGTGTCCTGTTCGGAAGAGTCCAAGAAGCAGACACACTGGTAACCCTAAACTTCAACGTTAGGGTTTGGGTCGGCGTTCGGACCGTCCCAATCGGCATCCGTCGTCGCGGCGGGACTACCGCGAAGCGACGACACGTAACTCGAGGCGAGAGGCCTTCGACGTGGCAGCACCGCAGAACTACCTCGCAGTCATCAAGGTCATCGGTGTCGGCGGCGGTGGTGTCAATGCCATCAACCGAATGATCGAGGTCGGTCTCAAGGGCGTCGAGTTCATCGCGATCAACACCGATGCGCAAGCACTGTTGATGAGCGACGCCGACGTCAAGCTCGACGTCGGCCGTGAACTCACCCGTGGCCTCGGCGCCGGGGCGAACCCG
Organism: Streptomyces sp. NBC_00683; assembly: GCF_036226745.1. NCBI lineage: Bacteria > Bacillati > Actinomycetota > Actinomycetes > Kitasatosporales > Streptomycetaceae > Streptomyces > Streptomyces sp. NBC_00683. The sequence goes on from NZ_CP109013.1 coordinate 6,321,161, forward strand.
GCCGTCGGTCGTAAGGCGGCAGAGGACCACCGTGAGGAGATCGAGGAGGTCCTCAAGGGGGCCGACATGGTCTTCGTCACCGCAGGAGAAGGCGGCGGCACCGGCACCGGCGGCGCACCCGTCGTGGCCAACATCGCCCGTTCGCTCGGCGCCCTGACGATCGGTGTGGTCACCCGCCCGTTCACGTTCGAGGGCCGGCGACGCGCGAACCAGGCGGAGGACGGCATCGCCGAGCTCCGCGAAGAGGTCGACACCCTCATCGTCATTCCCAACGACCGACTGCTGTCCATCTCGGACCGCCAGGTCAGCGTGCTCGACGCGTTCAAGTCGGCCGACCAGGTACTGCTCTCGGGCGTCCAGGGCATCACCGACCTCATCACCACCCCGGGTCTGATCAACCTCGACTTCGCCGACGTCAAGTCGGTCATGTCCGAGGCCGGATCGGCGCTCATGGGTATCGGATCGGCCCGCGGCGACGACCGCGCGGTGGCCGCCGCGGAGATGGCGATCTCCTCGCCGCTCCTCGAGGCGTCCATCGACGGTGCGCGCGGTGTCCTGCTCTCCATCTCCGGCGGCAGCGACCTCGGTCTCTTCGAGATCAACGAGGCCGCGCAGCTGGTGAGCGAGGCGGCCCACCCGGAGGCGAACATCATCTTCGGCGCGGTCATCGACGACGCCCTGGGCGACGAGGTGCGGGTCACCGTCATCGCCGCGGGCTTCGACGGCGGACAGCCGCCGACCCGTCGCGAGACGGTTCTCGGAGCGGGTGCCGGAAAGCGCGAGGAGTCGGCGCCGCCGGCCAGGACCACCGAACCGGTGCGCCAGTCGGGCGGACTGGGCTCCGTGCCCTCGCGCGAGGAGACCCAGGCACCGGCCGAGCCGGTGCCGGTGGCGAACGAGAGCTCGCTGCCGCCGGTCTCCCCGCCGCACGTCCCGACGGCCCGTCCGTACCAGGACACCCAGGCCGAAGAGCTGGATGTACCGGACTTCCTGAAGTGATAGGTCCGCACCACGCGGTGAAGACCGCAGTGTCTTCGACGGGCGGCGCCCATTTCGCCTTCACCGACAGGTGGGGCGGAGTGAGCGCCGCTCCGTACGAGGAGCTCAACCTCGGCGGCGCGGTCGGCGACGACCCCGCCGCCGTCGGCGCGAACCGTGAACGCGCCGCCCGTTCCCTCGGTCTGGACCCGGCGCAGGTCGTCTGGATGAACCAGGTCCACGGTCGCGAGGTGGCCGTCGTCGACGGGCCCTGGGGCGACACGGCCGAGATTCCCGCGGTGGACGCGGTGGTGACAGCGCGGCGCGGACTCCCGCTCGCGGTGCTCACCGCCGACTGCACACCCGTACTGCTCGCCGATCCGGCCGCCGGCGTCATCGCCGCGGTCCACGCGGGCAGGCCCGGTCTGGTCGCGGGTGTCGTGCCGGCCGCCGTGGAGGCGATGACCGCTCTCGGCGCCGAACCGTCCCGGATCGTCGCCCACACCGGCCCGGCCGTCTGCGGGCGGTGCTACGAGGTCCCGGCGCAGATGCGCGCCGAGGTCGCGCAGGCCGTTCCCGCCTCCTGGTCGGAGACCGGCTGGGGGACGCCGGCGGTGGACGTCACCGCGGGAGTCCTCGCCCAGCTCGACGCCCTCGGCGTGAGCGACCGCCACAGTTCGCCGCACTGCACCCTGGAATCCGGCGACCACTTCTCGTACCGCCGCGACCGCACCACCGGGCGGCTCGCCGGATATGTCTGGTTGGACTGATAGGACATGACGGATCGCAGGTCTCAACTCGCGGCAAACCTGGCACAGGTGGAGGAACGCATTGTTTCCGCCTGCGCCGCGGCGGGCCGGAAGCGGGAGGAAGTGACCCTGATCGTGGTCACCAAGACCTACCCCGCGAGCGATGTGCGGATCCTGCACGAACTCGGTGTGCGGCAGGTCGCCGAGAACCGTGATCAGGACGCGGCACCCAAAGCTACTGCTTGTGCGGATCTGTCGCTCACATGGCACTTTGTCGGGCAGTTGCAGACGAACAAGGTTCGTTCCGTGGCCGGTTATGCCGACGTGGTGCAGTCGGTGGACCGGGTCAAACTGGTCACCGCGCTCTCGGCGGCGGCGGTGAAGGGCGGCCGCGAACTCGGCTGCCTCATCCAGGTCGCCCTGGACGCGGAGAGCGGCGAACGCGGTGACCGGGGAGGTGTCGCACCCGACGCGATCGAGGAGTTGGCCGCCGCGGTGGACGCGGCACCGGGGCTCCGGCTGGGAGGCCTGATGACCGTCGCCCCGCTCGCCGGACCGTACGCGGGCCGACAGCGGGCCGCGTTCGACCGGCTGATGGAATTCTCATCCCGCCTGCGCGGGAACCATCCGGCTGCGAACATGGTCTCCGCAGGGATGAGTGCGGATCTCGAGGACGCGGTGGCGGCCGGAGCGACACATGTACGCGTCGGTACGGCGGTACTCGGAGTCCGACCCCGGCTCGGGTAACGTCGCGAAGCAAGTCGGACCACAGCAGAAAATATGGTCATTCCCGCTCTGAGCGGGCAGGCCGGAGTGGATCTCGGGCACTTGGTGACACGAATGCCGATCCACCACAGAGCGGAGGACTCGGAGCATGGCCGGCGCGATGCGCAAGATGGCGGTCTACCTCGGCCTCGTGGAGGACGATGGGTACGACGGTCCGGGGTTCGACCCCGACGACGAATTCGAACCCGAACCGGAGCCCGAGCGGGACCGGAGGCGGCACCAGCCCGCGCATCAGGTGGAGCGGGAACGGGACGAACCGGTACGAGCGGTACAGCCGCCCGCGCAACGTGAGCCGGTTCAGCTCCCGGCGGAAAGCGGACGACCCGCCCGAATCGCCCCCGTGGCATCCATCACACCTGACCGCCCGAACATGGAGAAGAACGCACCGGTGATCATGCCCAAGGTTGTGTCCGAGCGGGAGCCCTACCGCATCACCACGCTGCACCCCAGGACGTACAACGAGGCCCGTACCATCGGGGAACACTTCCGTGAGGGCACTCCGGTGATCATGAACCTCACGGAGATGGACGACACGGATGCGAAGCGACTTGTCGACTTTGCGGCAGGCCTCGTCTTCGGACTCCATGGCAGCATTGAAAGGGTGACGCAGAAGGTGTTCCTGTTGTCGCCTGCTAACGTCGATGTCACGGCGGAGGACAAGGCCCGCATCGCAGAGGGCGGGTTCTTCAACCAGAGCTGAGAACACGAACAGGGATCAACCGGCCGTCAGGCCGGTGACCGGCCGGGAGGCCGGAGCTACGAAAGCCAGGGGAGAGGGAAGCGCGGGACATGGGCGTCGCACTGGATGTGGTCTATATCGCGCTGATGTGTTTCCTCATCGTGCTGATCTTCCGGCTGGTCATGGACTATGTCTTCCAGTTCGCACGTTCATGGCACCCAGGCAAGGCGATGGTGGTCGTTCTCGAGGGCACTTACACTGTCACCGATCCACCGCTGAAGCTTCTGAAGCGGTTCATACCACCGTTGCGTCTCGGGGGCGTGGCACTTGACCTGTCCTTCTTCGTTCTGATGATCATCGTCTACATCCTGCTCAGCATCGTGGGCAAGCTTGCGAGCAGCGTGTGAACGATACGGTCTTGCCGACTGCCGACGACTACGTAGAGGTGAAGAAGAGATGCCGCTGACCCCCGAGGACGTGCGGAACAAGCAGTTCACGACCGTCCGCCTCCGAGAAGGCTATGACGAGGACGAGGTCGATGCCTTCCTCGACGAGGTCGAATCGGAACTGACTCGTCTGCTCCGTGAGAACGAGGACCTGCGCGCCAAGCTGGCCGCGGCCACGCGTGCGGCTGCGCAGAACCAGCAGCAGCAGGGTATGCGCAAGCCGCCGGAGCAGCAGGACCGCCCCGGTGCTCCCGTACCCGCCGCCATATCTGGCCCGCCGGTGCAGCAGCAGCCCCCGCAGATGGGTCCCCCCCAGCTGTCCGGTGGAGCTCCGCAGCTGCCTGCCGGTCCCAGCGGCCACGGCCCCCAGGGCGGCCACGGTCCGCAGGGCCAGCACGGCCCCGGCCCGATGCAGGGCGGCCCCATGGGCGGTCCCATGGGTGGTCACCCCCAGCAGCAGCAGATGCAGCAGATGCAGCAGATGCAGCCGCCGCAGATGCAGCAGCAGGGTCCCGGTGGCGACAGTGCCGCCCGTGTCCTGTCCCTTGCTCAGCAGACCGCCGACCAGGCGATCGCGGAGGCCCGTTCCGAGGCCAACAAGATCGTCGGCGAGGCGCGCAGCCGCGCCGAGGGCCTGGAGCGGGACGCACGTGCCAAGGCGGACGCGCTGGAGCGGGACGCGCAGGAGAAGCACCGCGTGGCCATGGGCTCCCTCGAGTCGGCCCGCGCGACGCTTGAGCGCAAGGTCGAGGACCTGCGTGGCTTCGAGCGCGAGTACCGGACCCGCCTGAAGTCGTACCTGGAGAGCCAGCTGCGCCAGCTGGAGACCCAGGCCGACGACTCGCTGGCTCCGCCGCGGACCCCGGCAGCCGCTTCGCTGCCGCCGTCGGCCTCGCTGGCTCCGGCCGGTGCGGGCGCCATGGGTCACACCATGGGCGGCAACCACGGTGGGCACGGCAACCAGCAGATGGGCGGCAACCCGTCCATGGGTGGCCCTTCCTACGGTGGCCAGCAGCAGATGTCGCCCGCGATGACGCAGCCCATGGCTCCGGTCCGCCCGCAGGCGCCGCAGCCGATGCAGCAGGCGCCGTCGCCGATGCGCGGGTTCCTGATCGACGAGGACGACAACTGAGCGGTTCGCGCTCGCTGAGCGCGTAGCCGTCGGCAGGCTGAGGGCCGGGCCCCGGGATTCTTCCCGGGGCCCGGCCCTTTGTCGTGGCTGGAGGGCGTGCGGGCCGCTGCGCGGGGCTCGTCCCCTGCCCGCCCCTTCCCGAACCTGGGGCTCCGCCCCAGACCCCGCGCCTCGAACGCCGTCGAGGCTGGTTATCCCGGATACGGGATTGAGCGGGCAAGGGGACAAGAAAGGGCCCGGCCGGAAGGAATCCGGCCGGGCCCCTTGCGCGTCGGGGGTCAGCTCGACTTGCGGAGGCGGAACGTCAGGGACAGGCCCTCGTCCTCGAAGGGCTCGCCGTAGGCCGCGTCGGCCTCGCCCTCGGCGTAGTCCAGGGCCAGGACCTCGTCCGCGATCAGCGACGCGTGCTCGGTCAGTGCCTCGGCCGTCGCGGGGGACGTGGACGTCCAGCGCACCGCGATACGGTCCGCCACGTCCAGGCCGCTGTTCTTGCGGGCCTCCTGGATCAGCCTGATCGCGTCACGGGCCAGCCCCGCGCGCCGCAGCTCCGGGGTGATCTCGAGGTCCAGGGCGACCGTGGCGCCCGAGTCGGAGGCCACCGACCAGCCCTCGCGCGGGGTCTCGGTGATGATGACCTCGTCGGGGGAGAGGGTGATCCGCTCACCGTCGACCTCGACCGACGCGGTGCCCTCGCGCAGGGCCAGCGAGAGCGCGGCGGCGTCGGTGTCCGCGACGGCCTTGGCCACCGCCTGGACGCCCTTGCCGAACCGCTTGCCCAGGGCCCGGAAGTTCGCCTTCGCCGTCGTGTCGACCAGCGAGCCGCCGACCTCGGACAGGGAGGCCAGCGAGGAGACGTTCAGCTCCTCCGTGATCTGGGCGTGCAGCTCGGCGGAGAGGTTCTCGAAGCCCGAGGCCGCGACCAGGGCGCGGGACAGCGGCTGACGGGTCTTGACACCCGACTCGGCCCGCGTGGCACGTCCCAGCTCGACCAGGCGACGGACCAGCGCCATCTGCGTGGAGAGCGCGGGGTCGATCGCCGACAGGTCCGCCTTGGGCCAGGTGGACAGGTGCACCGACTCCGGGGCGTCCGGGGTGACGGGGGCGACCAGGTCCTGCCAGACACGCTCCGTGATGAACGGGGTCAGCGGGGCCATCAGCCGGGTGACCGTCTCGACGACCTCGTGCAGCGTGCGCAGCGCCGCCTTGTCGCCCTGCCAGAAGCGGCGGCGCGAGCGGCGTACGTACCAGTTGGACAGATCGTCGACGAACGCGGACAGCAGCTTGCCGGCGCGCTGGGTGTCGTAGGTCTCCAGCGCCTGGGTGACCTGGTCCACCAGGGCGTTCAGCTCGCTCAGCAGCCAGCGGTCCAGGACCGTGCGATCGGCCGGTGCCGGATCGGCCGCGGACGGCGCCCAGCCCGACGTACGGGCGTACAGGGCCTGGAACGCGACCGTGTTCCAGTAGGTGAGGAGCGTCTTGCGGACGACCTCCTGGATCGTGCCGTGGCCCACACGGCGTGCCGCCCAGGGGGAGCCGCCGGCGGCCATGAACCAGCGCACGGCGTCGGCGCCGTGCTGGTCCATGAGCGGGATCGGCTGGAGGATGTTCCCGAGGTGCTTGGACATCTTGCGGCCGTCCTCGGCGAGGATGTGGCCGAGGCAGACCACGTTCTCGTAACTGGACTTGTCGAAGACGAGCGTGCCGACCGCCATCAGCGTGTAGAACCAGCCGCGGGTCTGGTCGATGGCCTCCGAGATGAACTGCGCCGGGTAGCGGCTCTCGAAGATCTCCTTGTTCTTGTACGGGTAGCCCCACTGGGCGAAAGGCATCGAGCCCGAGTCGTACCAGGCGTCGATGACCTCGGGGACGCGGTACGCCTCCAGCTGGCAGTTCTCCTGCGTGCAGGTGAACGTGATCTCGTCGATGAACGGACGGTGCGGGTCCAGGTCCGACTGGTCGGTCCCCGTGAGCCCGGAGAGCTCGGCGCGGGAGCCCACGCAGGTCAGGTGGTTGTCCTCGCAGCGCCAGATGGGCAGCGGGGTGCCCCAGTAGCGGTTGCGGGACAGGGCCCAGTCGACGTTGTTGTTCAGCCAGTCACCGAAGCGGCCGGTCTTGACCGAGTCCGGGAACCAGTTGGTCTTCTCGTTCTCCTCGAGGAGCCGGTCCTTGACGGCCGTCGTGCGGATGTACCAGGACGGCTGCGCGTAGTACAGCAGCGCCGTGTGGCAGCGCCAGCAGTGCGGGTAGCTGTGCTCGTAGGGGACGTGGCGGAAGAGCTTCCCGCGGGCGTCCAGGTCCGCGGTGAGCGCCTCGTCGGCCTTCTTGAAGAAGACGCCGCCGACCAGCGGCAGGTCCTCCTCGAAGGTCCCGTCGGGGCGGACGGGGTTCACGACGGGGAGGCCGTAGGAGCGGCAGACGACGAGGTCGTCGGCGCCGAAGGCGGGGGACTGGTGGACCAGACCCGTACCGTCCTCGGTCGTGACGTACTCGGCGTTGACGACGTAGTGGGCCTCGGCCGGGAAGTCGACGAGCTGGAACGGGCGCTCGTACGTCCAGCGCTCCATCTCACGGCCGGTGAAGGACTGGCCGGTGAGCTCCCAGCCCTCGCCGAGAGCCTTCTCGACCAGCGGCCGGGCGACGACCAGCTTCTCCTCGCCGTTCGTCGCGACGACGTAGGTGACGTCGGGGTGCGCGGCGACGGCGGTGTTGGAGACCAGGGTCCAGGGGGTGGTCGTCCAGACCAGGAGGGCCGCCTCGCCTGCCAGCGGGCCGCTCGTGAGCGGGAAGCGCACGAAGACCGAGGGGTCGACGACCGTCTCGTAGCCCTGGGCCAGCTCGTGGTCGGAGAGGCCGGTGCCGCAGCGCGGGCACCAGGGGGCGACGCGGTGGTCCTGGACCAGCAGGTCCTTGTTGAAGATCTCCTTCAGGGACCACCACACGGAGTCGACGTACTCCGGGTCCATCGTGCGGTAGGCGTCGTCGAGGTCGACCCAGTAGCCCATGCGGGTCGTGAGCTCGGTGAAGGCGTCGGTGTGCCGGGTCACCGACTCACGGCACTTGGCGTTGAACTCGGCGATGCCGTACGCCTCGATGTCCTTCTTGCCGTTGAAGCCCAGCTCCTTCTCGACCGCGAGCTCCACCGGCAGGCCGTGACAGTCCCAGCCGGCCTTGCGGCCGACGTGGTAGCCCTGCATGGTGCGGAAGCGGGGAAAGACGTCCTTGAAGACGCGGGCCTCGATGTGGTGGGCCCCGGGCATGCCGTTGGCGGTCGGCGGGCCCTCGTAGAAGACCCACTCGGGGCGGCCCTCGGACTGTTCGAGGCTCTTGGTGAAGACCTTGCTGTCACGCCAGAAGTCGAGCACGGCGTGCTCGAGGGCGGGCAGGTCGACCTGGGCGGGTACCTGGCGGTACTGCGGCGATGTCATGTGCGGGCTTCCTCCGGCGGACGTCTTCCACTTCCGTCGGAGGGACGAGAACCGGCAGGCTCCCGCGGTACCACCCTCCTTGGCCCCGGGCATACGCCCTTGGCCCCCTCATTGGGGTCGCGATGCCGGGTCTACTCGCCCTGCGCCGCGGGAGGATCCCACGGTCCAAAGCTTTCTTCCGGCGGCTCCGGGGTGATCTTCACGACGCGCTCGCCCCCGGGCTCCCACCGTCCCCGGGTCGCTGCGGGCTGCGTACGACGCTACTCGTCCCATCCATGCCTCTCGCTGCGGCCAGTGTACGGGCCCGTACGGGCGACGGCCGACCGGTTTACCGGCGGGGTGCGGCGTGACCCGAATGGCCAGACGGGGCGGAGGGAGTCCTGGCGGGCGTATCGGGAGCGGATTACCGCGCGGGGAGCTGGGCACAACGGTTGCAGGCGCGTCACGACCCGGGCACGGGGAGGGGCGAACCGGCGGCGTGCCCCGTTGCCGTGGGGCTGGGGTCGATTTATCGTCCCAGCACGATTCGCGTGCAAGATCACAATATGTGAAGGGGCCGCGGCCATGGTGGCGAAGAAGACCGCCGTAACAGGAACGGCGTCGGCGAGATCCACGGGTCCGGTGGCCGAGGAGACGGCCGGAGAGGCGACGAAGAAGGCAACGAAGAAGGCGGCGAAGAAACCGGCCAAGAGGGCGGCCAAGAAGGCCGCCGCCGGGCCGCCGGACGAGCAGGAACGGGCCGATCGGGCTCCGGCGCACCACGGGCCGGCGAAGAAGAGCGCAGCCAAGAAGGCTTCGAAGAAGGCCACGGGGGCGGCCCAGGCCGCCGAGCAGACAGGAGCCCACACGGTGGTAGCCAAGAAGAGCGCCGGCCGGACCACGGCGGTAGGAAAGGGCGGTGCCACAGCGGTGCCGCCGGCCCGTGCGGCCGCTGCGACGGCGCCCGGCGAGCTGGCGGTCAGGCCGGGGGAGGACCCCTGGACGCCCGAAGAGGTCGCGGAGGCGAGGACGGAGCTGTCCAGCGAGGTCATCCGGCTGCGAAACGAGCTGGAGGCATCGGGAGCGGCGCTGGCCGGGCTGATGCGGGACTCCGGCGACGGGGCGGGTGACGACGAGGCGGACACCGGCACCAAGAACATCACGCGCGAGCACGAGCTGTCCCTGGCGGCCAACGCCCAGGAGATGCTGGAACAGACCGAACGCGCCCTCGCCAGGCTCGACGCGGGGACGTACGGGCTGTGCGAGATCTGCGGCAACCCGATCGGCAAGGCGCGCATGCAGGCGTTCCCCCGGGCCACGCTCTGCGTCGAGGACAAACAGAAGCAGGAGCGACGCGGTTGACCGAGGCGGTGTGTCGTACCCTCGTCCTCAGTCAGGCACCTAGGTTGAGGGACTCACGTGGCAGAGGCGGAGCGCATCATCGGTACGCCGGATATCCCTGATGCCGAGGGGGCTGACGGGGCAGAGCCCCAGCAGCCCTCCGAGGGCGCGACTCAGGCCGGGAGCGACGACACGGGCGGCGGCAGGGGCAGGCGGAAGATCCTCGTGCTCTTCGTCGTGGCCGTGGTCGCCTACCTGCTGGACCTGGTCAGCAAGATGATCGTGGTCGCGAAGCTGGAGCACCAGGAGCCCATCGAGATCTTCGGCGACTGGCTGAAGCTCGACGCCATCCGGAACGCGGGTGCCGCGTTCGGGATGGGCGAGGCGTTCACGGTGATCTTCACGGCCATCGCCGCGGTCGTGATCGTGGTGATCGCCAGGCTCGCGCGCAAGCTCTACAGCCTGCCCTGGGCCATCGCCCTCGGGCTGCTGCTCGGCGGAGCGCTCGGCAACCTCACCGACCGCATCTTCCGCGCACCCGGCGTCTTCGAGGGCGCGGTGGTGGACTTCATCGCCCCCGCGCACTTCGCCGTCTTCAACCTCGCCGACTCCGCGATCGTCTGCGGCGGGATCCTGATCGTGATCCTTTCCTTCAAGGGCCTGGACCCCGACGGCACCGTGCACAAGGACTAGTGGGCGCAAGGCATACTCGACAGGTGAGTACGTATCCCGAGGTCCGCACCCTGCCCGTACCCGACGGTCTGGAAGGCGAGCGTGTAGACGCCGCCATCTCCAGGATGTTCGGTTTCTCCCGTACCAAGGCCGCCGAGCTGGCCGCAGCCGGGAAGGTCCAGGTGGACGGTGCGGTGGCCGGGAAGTCCGAGCGGGTGCACGGCGGCGCCTGGCTGGAAGTGGAGATGCCGCAGGCAGCCGCTCCGGTCCAGATCGTTGCCGAGCCCGTCGAGGGCATGGAGATCGTGCACGACGACGACGACATCGTCGTGATCATGAAGCCCGTCGGCGTCGCGGCCCACCCGAGCCCCGGCTGGACCGGCACCACGGTCATCGGCGGCCTCGCGGCGGCCGGCTACCGGATCTCCACCTCGGGTGCCGCCGAGCGCCAGGGCATCGTGCACCGGCTGGACGTCGGCACCTCCGGACTGATGGTCGTGGCCAAGTCCGAGCGGGCCTACACCCTGCTCAAGGCCCAGTTCCGCGACCGGGTCGTCGAGAAGAAGTACCACGCGCTGGTCCAGGGCCACCCGGACCCGATGAGCGGCACCATCGACGCCCCCATCGGGCGTCACCCGCAGCACGACTACAAGTGGGCCGTCACCGCCGAGGGCAAGCCCTCCGTGACGCACTACGACCTCATCGAGGCCTACCGCGCCGCCAGCCTGCTGGACATCAAGCTGGAGACCGGGCGCACCCACCAGATCCGGGTGCACATGTCCGCCCACCGCCACCCCTGCGTCGGCGACCTGACCTACGGCGCCGACCCGACCATGGCCAAGCGCCTCGGTCTGACCCGCCAGTGGCTGCACGCGGTCCGGCTCGGCTTCGAGCACCCCTCGGACGGCAGCTGGGTCGAGTTCTCCAGCACCTACCCGGACGACCTGCGCCACGCCCTCGAGACGATCGCGGCGGAGAGCGAGTGAACACCGTGCCCGCCGCGTACAGCACCCGCAGGGCCGTCGAGGAGAACGATCTCTCGGCGTGCTTCCAGGTCCGCAAGACCGTCTTCGTCGGTGAGCAGCAGGTGCCCGAGGACATCGAGTACGACGCCTACGACGCCGGCGCGGTCCACGTCCTCGCCGTTGCGGCGGACGGCTCCGCACTCGGTACGGGCAGGCTGCTGCACGGCTCCGCGGCGGCGGGCAAGACCGGCGGCGCCGAAGCCGTCGGCTCCCTCGGCCGGCTGGCCGTGACCCACGAGGCGCGCGGCCTCGGGGTCGGTGCCGCGCTGGTGCGCGCCATCGAGGACGAGGCGCGCACCCTCGGCCTGACCGCTGTCGACCTGCACGCCCAGACCCATGCGCTCGGCTTCTACGAGCGGCTCGGGTACGTGGCGTACGGCCCCGAATTCCCGGACGCCGGAATGCCGCACCGGGCGATGCGCCGCACGCTCTGACCGCGGCGCCCGCCCGAGGCGCCCGGCGACGCCCGTGAGGGCGGTCAGCCGCGGCCCGTGCGCGGGGCCCTGCCCGGGGCAGGCACCCGGCCCTCGGGACGCTCCCGGCCGCCGTCCTGCGCACCCGTCAGTTCCGGCCAGTGGTCGCCCGGCGGCAGTACCGCGGGTGACGTCACGATCCGGGGCAGCGCGTACGGATGGTGGTCGCGCAGCCAGCCGACGAGCTGCTCCCGCACCGCACAGCGCACCGTCCAGATGTCGTCCGCGTCCTTCGCGGTGACCACGGCCCGCACCTCGATCGTCGACGCAGTGGTGTCCGTGACGGCCAGGGACCAGTCGCGGCCGTCCCAGGCCGCGCAATCGCCGAGGATCTCGCGCAGCTGTTCACGCATCGCGGCGACCGGCGCCGAGTGGTCGAGCTGGAAGAAGACCGTGCCGGTCATCTGGATTCCGCCGCGCGACCAGTTCTCGAACGGCTTGCTGGTGAAGTACGACACCGGCATGGTGATCCGCCGCTCGTCCCAGGTCCGCACGGCGAGGAAGGTCAGGGTGATCTCCTCCACGGTGCCCCACTCGCCGTCCACCACCACGGTGTCGCCGATCCGGACCATGTCACCGAAAGCGATCTGGAAGCCGGCGAAGAGGTTGCCGAGCGTCGACTGGGCCGCGACACCGGCGACGATGCCGAGCACACCGGCGGAGGCCAGCATCGAGGTGCCGACGGTACGCATCGCCGGGAAGGTCAGCAGCATCGCCGCGACCGCGACCGTCGCCACCACGGCGGTGACCACACGCTGGATCAGCGTGACCTGGGTCCGTACCCGGCGGACCCGGGCCGGATCGCGGGTGGACGTCGCGTAGCGGGCGTACGAGGACTCCACGGCGGTGGCCGCGACGCGCAGCACCAGCCAGGCCGACGCCGCGATCAGCACCAGGGTCATGGCCTGGCCGATCCCTGCCCGGTGGTCCCGCACCGGGTCGAGGCGTACGTGGATGTAGGTGGCCCGCAGCAGCGCCGTGCAGAGCACGACCTGCAGCGGAGGCCGGCAGCGCCGCAGCAGGCCCCAGACGGGTGTCTCGCTGTGGCGGCTGTCGGCCCGGCGCAGCAGCAGATCGACCAGCCAGCCCACCAGCAGTGTGATCACCAGCGATCCGCCCAGCACGAGCAGCGGTCGCACTACGTTCTCCATTCCCCGGTCCTCCAAGCGTTGGGGCACAGCTGGCACCATGGACGTCATGAACATCATGCTTTTCCACTCGACCATCGGTCTGCGGCCCGCTGTGCACGCGGCTGCCGACCGGCTGCGTGCAGCCGGGCATGAGGTGCGCGTGCCCGATCTCTTCGAGGGGCACACCTTCGACACGGTCGAGGAAGGAATGGCTTTCCAGCAGCAGGTGGGCAAGGACGAGTTGCTCAAGCGCGCCGTGCTGGCAGCCGCACCCTATTCCGACCAGGGCCTTGTGTACGCGGGCTTCTCCTTCGGGGCGTCGGTGGCGCAGACCCTCGCGCTCGGCGACGCCAAGGCGCGCGGGCTGCTGCTGCTCCACGGCACGTCGGACATCGCCGAGACCGCCTCGGTGGACGAACTGCCGGTGCAGCTGCACGTCGCCGACCCCGATCCGTTCGAGTCGCACGACTGGCTGAACAGCTGGTACCTCCAGATGCAGCGGACCGGCGCGGATGTCGAGGTCTACCGCTACCCCGGGGCCGGGCACCTGTTCACCGACCCGGACCTGCCCGACTACGACGAGGAGTCGGCCGAGCTGGCCTGGAAGGTCGGGCTCGGGTTCCTCGCCACGCTCCAGGCATGAGGGAGGGCCCCGCACCTCGGTGCGGGGCCCCCTTGCCGCGCTCCTCGGCCTTCGCGGCCCGGACGCGGCTCCTCGGCGCGGTCAGCGCACAGGGGCGTCGGCCCGTTCGATCTTCTGGGTTCCGCTGCGCGTGCGGTAGGAGCGGACCCAGGACGCGGTCGCGTCCTTCTTCGTCTTGTCCGAGATCATGTAGTAGTCCATCTGCGACCGTTCGGCCGTCACATCGAGGACGCCGTAGCCGTGCGAGTCCAGGTCGATCCACTTCACATGGCGGTTGGCGGCCTTGACCGCTGCCGCGGCGACCACCGAGACGGTCTGGGGTGCCACCCGGAGGATGTCGTCCAGGTTGTCCGAAGTCACCGAGGTCACCACGAACTCGGTGGCCGCCGAGGCGGACAGCGGGTACGTCGCGGCCTTCACGGGGACGTCGTTGGCCCACGCCATGTGGATGTCACCCGTGAGGAAGACCGTGTTGGTCACCGAGCGGTCCCGCAGATGCGAGATCAGCTCCTTGCGGTCGTCCGTGTAGCCGTCCCACTGGTCGACGTTGACCGCGAGCCCCTCCCCGGGAAGCCCCAGCAACTCCGCGAGCGGCGCCAGCAGATGGGCGGGCAGCGCGCCGAAGGCGACCGGCGAGATCATGACCGAGGTGCCGACCAGCTTCCACCTGGCGTCCGATCCGGCGAGCCCGGCCTTCAGCCAGTCCAGTTGCGCCCGCCCGGTGATCGAGCGCTCCGGGTCGTCGACCGCGCCGTTGCCGATGGACGCCTGCTCGGAGCGGAAGCTGCGCAGGTCGAGCAGGTGCAGCTCGGCCAGGCTGCCGAAGCTCAGACGCCGGTAGACGGTGCCCTCGGTGGAGGCGCGGACCGGCATCCACTCGAAGTACGCCTGCTTCGCGGCGGCGACCCGTGCGGCCCAGGCGCCCTCGGTGCCCGGGGTGTGGTTCTCGGCCCCGCCCGACCACGCGTCGTTCGCGAATTCGTGGTCGTCCCAGATCGCGATCACCGGGTGGGCGGCGTGCAGCGACTGGAGGTCGGTGTCCGTCTTGTACGTGCCGTGCCTGGTCCGGTAGTCGGCGAGGGTGAGGATCTCGTGGAGCGGGGCGTGGGGGCGCACCACGGTGTCCTGGGTCGGATAACTGCCCGACGCGTACTCGTAGATGTAGTCGCCCAGGTGGAGAACGGCGTCCAGGTCCGCGCGAGCCGCGAGATGCCGGTACGGGGAGAACCAGCCGGCCTCCCAGTTGGCGCAGGACACCACGCCGAAGCGGATCCCCGGGGTGGCCGCACCCGCGGCGGGAGCCGTGCGGGTGCGGCCGACGGGAGAGCGGACCGGTTCCCCGGCGCCCGCCGAGAAACGGAAGTAGTACGTCGTCGCGGGGCGCAGTCCACGGACGTCGGCCTTGACCGTGTGGTCGGAGGCGGCCTTCGAGACGGCCGTGCCCTGCGCGGCTATCCGGGAGAAGGCCTTGTCCTCGGCGATCTCCCAGCGCACCGCCGTATCGGCGCCGCGGCCGGAGCCGGGCACGGCGTCGGCGGTGGGAGTGACACGGGTCCAGAGCAGGATGCCGTCGGGCAGTGGATCGCCCGAGGCCACGCCGTGCAGGAAGGCAGGGCCCTCTGCGGCACGGGCACTTGTGGCGGATGCGAGCACGGGGGCGGCGACCGCTGTGGCGGCGGCGGCTCTGACGACCGTGCGGCGGCTGGGTGCGGAAAGATGTCGACTGGTCACGGACGATCACCCTACTGGTGGGTAGAGCGAACAGGCGGGCGAACAAAGGAAGTTCGCCCGCCTGTTGGGTATTCGCCGCCCGGAGTTACGTCCGGGGTGTACCCGGGGCCGCAGGTTCTCCCGCCGGCCCCCGGGTTCGTGGACCCGTCAGCCCTTCAGCGCCTTGGTGATCGCCGCGTTGTACTCGGCCACCGTCATGGGCGCGTTCTTGCTGCCCTCGGCGGTGACGGTCTTGCCGTCCATCTTCAGCGTCGGCGTGCCCTGGACGCCGCTCTTGTCGAACGTCTTGGACATCTTGATCGCCCAGGCGTCGTACGTACCGTCCTCGACGTCCTTCTGGAACGCGCTGTTGCCCTTCAGCGCGTCCACCGAGTCCGCCACCTCGATCAGGTAGCTGTCCTTGGCGAACTTGTCCTGGCTCTCCTCGGGGTGGTACTTCGCGGAGTACAGGGCGGCCTTGTAGTCCAGGAAGGCCTCGGGGCTCACATCGAGCGCCGCACCCAGCGCACTCAGGGCGTTCTTGGAGCCCTCGCCGTTGTCGGAGTTGTCGATGAAGGTCGCACCGACGTACTTGATCTTGTACTTGCCGGCGTCGACGTCCTTGGCGACCGTTTCGCCGACCGTCTGCTCGAACGTGGCGCAGATCGGGCAGCGCGAGTCCTCGTACAGCTCCAGGGTCTTCTTGGCGGTCGACTCGCCGATGACGACGGTCGTGCCGTTGTCGCCCGAGGTGTTCTTCGGCGCGGTCACGTTCTTCGCGTCCGCGGCCGCCTCCCAGCCGGAGGGCTTGTTCAGCTGCATCACGCCGTAGCTGACGCCTCCCGCGATCGCCAGCACGGCGACCACGGAGACGGCGACGACGACCTGCTTGCGGACCTTGTCCTTCTTGGCCTGGCGCTCGCGCTCGACGCGCAGCCGCTCACGGGCGGCTGACTTGTTGGCCTGGCTGTTGCGGTTGCTCATGACTGCTTCTCCGTGGGTACGTGTGGGGTGGTTCCGGGGTCTGCCGCGTGCTCGTGCTCAGGAAAGGGCACAGGCCGGGCGCGGCGGTCCCCTCCGTCCCACGGAGTGCACGAGGAGGCGGGCCGGGAAGAGCGGGTCGGCCCGTCCGCCGGAGCGCGGGTCGCGCCGTGCGTGGCGCCGGGCGGTCCCCAGCACGGCGACCGCGGTCAGCAGCGGCCGGAACGCGACCGCGGCCGCCGCTCGCAGGAGCCCCGCCAGCGCGGACTCACCGCGCCGCAGCCAGGCCGCGGCCAGCAGGCCCACGGTCACGTGCGCGGCCAGCAGCAGCCACGGCACGGCGGGACCGGGCGAGGCCAGGAGGGCTGCCGCGCGGTCGCCCGTGCCGGTCACCCCCGCCAGCGGTGTGCCGACCGCGGCCACACCCGCGAGGTGCGAGGAGCCCGTGCCCGCCTCACCGCCGCACAGCACATCGACGCCCACGGAGCGCAGCGGGCCCGCGATCGGGCCGCCCGCCGCCCCGTAACAGAGGTGCTGTCCGGTGGTGAACACGGTGTCGGCGGCCAGCTCCAGCGGAACCAGCAGCCCGGCGATCGCCCCGAAGCCGCGCTCCCGGCCCGCCAGCGCGAACGCCACGGCGAAGACGGCCCCGGCCAGCAGGACGACCGCCGTCAGCGGCAGCGGGACCCGGGAGAGCAGCACATGGGACGCGGAGGAGAGCGTGACGACGAGCGCGGTGAACAGCGCCGCGCGTACCGCTCTGAACTGCGTCCCTGATACGTCCATCGCCGGAGAGTGTGCCATGTGAACCTGTAAGCGAGTCCTAAGGACCTACAGGCCGGGGATGCGGCCGTTGCGGAAGAGGTCCACGAAGATCTGATGATCGGCACGGGCGCGGGCGCCGTAGCTGTGCGCGAAGTCGACCAGCAGCTCCGCGAAGCCCTTCTCGTCCGACGCGATCGCCGCGTCGATCGCACGCTCCGTGGAGAACGGCACCAGCGAGTGCCCGCTCTCGTCGTCCGCCGCCGAGTGCATCGTCGCCGTCGCCCGGCCGAGGTCGGCGACGACCGCCGCGATCTCCTCCGGCTCGTCGATGTCGGACCAGTCCAGATCGACCGCGTACGGCGAGACCTCGGCGACCAGCTGACCCGCCCCGTCCAGCTCCGTCCAGCCCAGCCACGGGTCGGCGTGCGCCTGCAGCGCGCGCTGCGAGATCACCGTGCGGTGCCCCTCGTGCTGGAAGTAGTCCCGCACGGCCGTGTCCGTGATGTGCCGCGAGACCGCCGGGGTCTGCGCCTGCTTGAGGTAGATCACCACGTCGTTCTCCAGGGCGTCGCTGTTGCCCTCCAGGAGGATGTTGTACGAGGGCAGGCCCGCCGACCCGATACCGATGCCGCGACGGCCGACGACGTCCTTGACCCGGTAGGAGTCCGGCCGGGTCAGGCTCGACTCGGGGAGCGTCTCCAGATAGCCGTCGAACGCGGCGAGCACCTTGTAGCGGGTCGCGGCGTCCAGGTCGATCGCACCGCCGCCGGCGGCGAAGCGGCGCTCGAAGTCCCGGATCTCCGTCATCGAGTCCAGCAGCCCGAAACGGGTCAGGGACCGGGCATCACGCAGCGCGTCGAGCAGCGGACCCTCGGCGGTGTCCAGGGTGAAGGGCGGGACCTCGTCGTTCTTCGCGCCCGTCGCCAGGGCATGGATCCGCTCCCGGTAGGCCGCGGCGTAGACCCGGACGAGCTCGGTGATCTGGTCGTCGCCCAGCGCCTTCGCGTAGCCGATCAGGGCGACGGAGGCGGCGAAGCGCTTGAGGTCCCAGGTGAACGGGCCGACATAGGCCTCGTCGAAGTCGTTGACGTTGAAGATCAGCCGGCCGTTGGCGTCCATGTACGTGCCGAAATTCTCCGCGTGCAGATCGCCGTGGATCCAGACCCGGCTCGTGCGCTCGTCGAGGTACGGCCCGCTGCGCCGCTCACGGTCCAGATCGGCGTAGAACAGCCCGGCCGAGCCGCGGTAGAAGGCGAAGGCCGAGCCCGCCATCTTGCGGAACTTCACCCGGAAAGCGGCGGGATCGGCGGCCAGGAGCTCACCGAAAGCGGTGTCGAAAACGGCAAGGATCTGCTCCCCGCGCTGCTCGCCGCTGGGCTGCGTGTCCGACATCGCTGGGTGCCTCCTGCTACATGGCGTTCATGACAAATGGGGCGGGTGTCCCCGCCCTTCCAACGCGCGACCGTACCCCGGAGTGCCCGTCGCCTGTCACCTCCAAGACGTAGACTTCCCCGCTGTCCCCCCAAGCCGTCATCTCCCGCCCGTCGCCCGACCAGCACCCCTCATCGAGGCGCTTCGCGCCACCCCTGTAGAACGCCCCGGAGGCACAGCGCCGTGACCAAGCCGCCATTCACGCACCTGCACGTCCACACCCAGTACTCGCTGCTGGACGGTGCCGCGCGGCTCAAGGACATGTTCGAGGCGTGCAACGAGATGGGCATGTCGCACATCGCGATGACCGACCACGGCAACCTCCACGGTGCCTACGACTTCTTCCACTCGGCGAAGAAGGCCGGGGTGACGCCCATCATCGGGATCGAGGCCTACGTCGCCCCCGAGTCGCGCAAGCACAAGCGCAAGATCCAGTGGGGCCAGCCGCACCAGAAGCGCGACGACGTGTCCGGCTCCGGCGGTTACACCCACAAGACGATCTGGGCGGCGAACAGCACCGGGCTGCACAACCTCTTCAAGCTGTCCTCCGACGCGTACGCCGAGGGCTGGCTGCAGAAGTGGCCGCGTATGGACAGGGAGACCATCTCCCAGTGGTCCGAAGGCCTGATCGCGTCCACCGGATGCCCCTCCGGCGAGGTGCAGACCCGGCTGCGGCTCGGACAGTTCGACGAGGCGGTCCAGGCGGCCTCCGACTACAAGGACATCTTCGGCGAGGGCAGGTACTTCCTGGAGCTGATGGACCACGGCATCGAGATCGAGCGCCGGGTCCGCGACGGGCTCCTCGAAATCGGCAAGAAGCTGAACATCCCGCCGCTCGTGACGAACGACTCGCACTACACCTACGCGAGCGAGGCGACGGCCCACGACGCCCTGCTGTGCATCCAGACCGGCAAGAACCTCTCCGACCCGGACCGCTTCCGCTTCGACGGCACCGGCTACTACCTGAAGACGACGGACGAGATGTACGGCGTCGACTCCTCGGACGCCTGGCAGGAGGGCTGCGCCAACACCCTCCTGGTCGCGCAGCAGATCGACACCGCGGGCATGTTCGAGAAGCGCGACCTGATGCCGAAGTTCGACATCCCGGAGGGCTTCACCGAGATCACCTGGTTCCAGGAGGAGGTCCGGGTCGGCATGGGCCGCCGTTACCCCGGAGGTGTCCCCGAGGACCGGCAGAAGCAGGCCGAGTACGAGATGGACATCATCATCCAGATGGGGTTCCCGGGGTACTTCCTCGTCGTCGCCGACTTCATCATGTGGGCCAAGAACAACGGCATCGCGGTCGGCCCCGGCCGAGGCTCCGCCGCCGGTTCGATCGTCGCGTACGCCATGGGCATCACCGACCTCGACCCGATCACGCACGGACTGATCTTCGAGCGGTTCCTCAACCCCGAGCGCGTCTCCATGCCCGATGTCGACATCGACTTCGACGAGCGCAGGCGCGTCGAAGTGATCAGGTACGTGACCGAGAAGTACGGCGCCGACAAGGTCGCCATGATCGGCACCTACGGCAAGATCAAGGCCAAGAACGCGATCAAGGACTCCGCCCGTGTCCTCGGCTACCCGTACGCGATGGGCGACCGCCTGACCAAGGCCATGCCCGCCGACGTCCTCGGCAAGGGCATCGACCTCAACGGCATCACCGACCCGAAGCACCCGCGCTACAGCGAGGCGGGCGAGATCCGGGGGATGTACGAGAACGAGCCGGACGTCCAGAAGGTCATCGACACCGCGAAGGGCGTCGAGGGCCTCGTCCGGCAGATGGGTGTGCACGCGGCCGGCGTGATCATGTCCAGCGAGCCCATCGTCGACCACGCCCCCATCTGGGTGCGGCACACCGACGGCGTCACGATCACGCAGTGGGACTACCCGCAGTGCGAGTCGCTCGGCCTGCTCAAGATGGACTTCCTGGGCCTGCGCAACCTGACGATCATGGACGACGCCATCAAGATGGTGAAGGCCAACAAGGGCGTCGACCTGGAGATGCTCGCGCTCCCGCTGGACGACCCCAAGACGTACGAGCTGCTGTGCCGCGGTGACACGCTCGGGGTGTTCCAGTTCGACGGCGGGCCGATGCGCTCGCTGCTGCGCCAGATGCAGCCCGACAACTTCGAGGACATCTCCGCCGTCTCGGCCCTGTACCGGCCGGGCCCGATGGGAATGAACTCCCACACGAACTACGCCGAGCGCAAGAACGCCCGGCAGGAGATCACCCCGATCCACCCGGAGCTGGAGGAGCCCCTCAAGGAGGTCCTCGGGCTCACCTACGGCCTGATCGTGTACCAGGAGCAGGTGCAGAAGGCCGCCCAGATCGTCGCCGGGTACTCGCTCGGCGAGGCCGACATCCTGCGCCGCGTGATGGGCAAGAAGAAGGCCGACGAACTCGCGAAGAACTTCGTCCTCTTCGAGGCGGGCGCAAAGAAGAACGGCTTCTCCGACGCGGCGATCAAGGCCCTGTGGGACGTCCTGGTCCCGTTCGCCGGATACGCGTTCAACAAGGCGCACTCCTCCGCGTACGGCCTGGTCACCTACTGGACCGCGTACCTCAAGGCGAACTACCCCGCCGAGTACATGGCCGCGCTGCTCACCTCGGTCAAGGACGACAAGGACAAGTCCGCGGTCTACCTCAACGAGTGCCGCCGCATGGGCATCAAGGTGCTCCCGCCCAACGTCAACGAGTCCGAGTCGAACTTCGCGGCCCAGGGCGACGACGTGATCCTCTTCGGCCTCACCGCCGTACGGAACGTCGGCCAGAACGTCGTCGACTCGATCATCCGGTGCCGCAAGGCGAAGGGGAAGTACTCCACCTTCCCGGACTTCCTGGACAAGGTCGAAGCGGTCGTCTGCAACAAGCGCACCGTCGAGTCGCTCATCAAGGCCGGCGCGTTCGACGAGATGGGGCACACCCGCAAGGGTCTGGTCGCCCACCACGAGCCGATGATCGACAACGTGGTGCAGGTCAAGCGCAAGGAGGCCGAGGGGCAGTTCGACCTCTTCGGCGGCATGGGCGAGGCGGACAGCGACGAGCCGGGCTTCGGCCTCGACGTGGAGTTCTCCGACATCGAGTGGGAGAAGTCCTACCTGCTCGCCCAGGAACGGGAGATGCTCGGCCTCTACGTCTCCGACCACCCGCTCTTCGGCATCGAGCACGTGCTGTCCGACAAGTCCGACGCCGCGATCTCGCAGCTCACCGGGGGCGAGCACTCCGACGGTGCGATCGTCACCATCGGCGGCATCATCTCCGGCCTCCAGCGCAAGATGACCAAGCAGGGCAACGCCTGGGCCATCGCCACGGTCGAGGACCTCGCGGGCTCCATCGACTGCATGTTCTTCCCCGCGACCTACCAGCTGGTCTCCACCCAGCTCGTCGAGGACACCGTCGTCTTCGTCAAGGGACGCCTCGACAAGCGCGAGGACGTGCCCCGCCTGGTCGCCATGGAGATGCAGGTTCCCGACATCTCTTCGGCCGGGACCAACGCGCCGGTCGTCCTGACCATCCCCACCGTCAAGATCACCCCGCCCATGGTCAGCCGGCTCGGCGAGGTCCTCAGCAGCCACCGGGGCGACACCGAGGTGCGCATCAGGCTCCAGGGTCCCCGCAAGACCACGGTGCTGCGGCTCGACCGGCACCGGGTCAAGCCGGACCCGGCGCTCTTCGGTGACCTGAAGGTGCTGCTCGGCCCGTCCTGCCTGGCCGGCTGACAGCCCGCCCGGACCTGCGAGAGGGGCGCCCCGCCAGTGGCGGGGCGCCCCTCTCGGCCTGTCGGCCCTAAGGAACCGTCAGTTGTGGCCGAAGCGCCGCTGGTGCTTACGGGCAACATCCGAAGGGCTGCCCTGGGCCTGCGACTGCGGCTGGGTCTGCGACTCGTAGGCCGTCGACTTCGCCTCCTCCGCACCACGCTCCGCGGCGGACGCGCGGTCGTGCTGGCTGCCCTGCTTACGGTTCTTGTTCTTGGCCATGGTGATGCCTCCTGTGGGGAATCTCGGGGCCAGGACCGATGTCAGACTCACATACCACCCCATAAGACGCATGTTGGATCATTACCCAGCGTAGTCCGGGCGGTATCATGCGCCGTTTCCCGGATCCGCCACGCCGATGATCGAGTTCCGGACCTTAACCCTCGTAGGGTCGGGCAGACTCGAAGGAAACC
This sequence comes from Streptomyces sp. NBC_00683, assembly GCF_036226745.1. Lineage (NCBI taxonomy): Bacteria > Bacillati > Actinomycetota > Actinomycetes > Kitasatosporales > Streptomycetaceae > Streptomyces > Streptomyces sp. NBC_00683. The sequence continues at coordinate 6,343,678 of NZ_CP109013.1, forward strand.
CTGAGTAAGCGAACCCCGAGCAAGCGGACCCACCCCCCACGACCGGGTCCGCTGATCCGTTCCCGAAATCCTGGAAGAGGGTGGAACGCGTGGACCGTTGCGTCGTCCTGGTGGACGCCGGCTACTTGCTGGGCGCAGCCGCGAGTCTGCTGGCCGGAGAGCCCGCCCGTTCCCGCATCACCGTCGACCACGCCGCCCTGATCCAGGGACTGCGCGAACGCGCGGAGGCCGACACGGAACAGCCCCTGCTCCGGATCTACTGGTTCGACGGCGCCCCCGACCGCGTACCGCAGCCCGAACACCGCCGGCTCCGGGTGATGTCGCGCGTGACCGTTCGGCTGGGGGCCCTCACCCGCAGTGACGGCCGGTGGGCACAGAAGGGCGTCGACGCGGCGATGCACGCCGAGCTCACCGAACTGGCCAGAAATCGCGCCTGCTCCGATGTGGTCCTCGTGACCGGGGACGGCGACCTGCTGCCCGGACTGATGTCCGCCAAGGAACACGGCGTGGCTGTCCACCTCTGGGCCGTCCAGGCCGCCGACGGCGACTACAACCAGTCCGAGGACCTCGTCGCCGAGGCGGACGAACGCCGGGTGCTCGACCGGGCCTGGATCACCAAGGCCGTGCGGGCCAAGGAGACCGGCGGTGTGTGCGCGCCGCCGCCCGTCCCGCGCCCCGAGATCGCCGCGATCCTCTCCGCGCCGCTGCCCGAGGCCGCACTGGCCGCCTCGGCCGAGCGGGCGTCGGAGGCCCAGGCCGCCGCGGCCCGCAACGGCAACGGCACACCGGCGGGCGAGGCCGCCGCGCATCCGCAGCCCGCCACCGGCCACAAGGGCGTTCCCACCCCCAAGGACCTGGCCAGCCTGCGTGCCCCGGGCTCGCAGGCCGCCCAGCACCCCGTACAGCCGCCCGTCCCCAACGCGACCCTGCGCTGGTCCTCCGACAGGGGCTGGGTGGAGCGCGGCGGACCCCTCGGCGAACCCGCGGAGACCGCGTCCCTGCCGACCCTCGCCCAGCTCACCAGCGCCGAGCAGCGCTGGGCGGACCGGGAGGAGGACATCACCACCGTCGGCGGTGACCCCTTCGAGGTCGGCCAGGTCTTCGCCCGGCGCTGGATGGAGCGGCTGCCCGAGACCGTCCACCTGCAGAAGCTCGCCACCATGTACCCGCGCATCCCGCACCGGATCGACGGGGAACTGCTGCGGTACGCGGCACGGTTCGGGCTGCTCGCCCACAAGGACGACCAGATCGACGAGCACGACCGCTACGCCATCCGGGCGGGTTTCTGGCGCGAGATCGACGTGCGTGCCGCCGCGGAGCCTGCCCCCGTCGCGGAGTAGGCGCGGCGGCAGTGGCCGGGCCCTGCCCGCCCCCGGGCGCAATACGGGGCATCCGACCCCGTACTCTCGTACCTCGTGAGTACGGGCACAGCACAGGCGCAGACCGGGACCGGGACCGTGTGCGCGGTGCGTGATCTGGTCAGGACCTATCCCGCCGTCCGCGGCCGACGCGGCCGGGCCGGCACCCCCGAGGTGCGGGCCACCGACGGGATCAGCCTCGATGTCCGGCGCGGCGAGATCTTCGGGCTGCTCGGACCCAACGGTGCGGGCAAGTCCACGCTCGTACGCCAGCTCACGGGGCTGATGCGCCCCGACTCCGGCAGCGTCGAGGTGCTGGGGCACGATCTCGTACGCCATCCCGAGCGCGCCTCCCGGCTCATCGGGTACCTCGGGCAGGAGTCCACCGCCCTGGACGAGCTGACGGTGTCCCTCGCGGCCGAGACCACCGGGCGGCTCAGGGGCCTGCCGGTGCGTGCGGCCCGGGCAGAGCGCGATGCCGTACTCGAGGAACTGGGCCTCACCGAACTTGCCGGGCGGCCCCTGAGGAACCTGTCCGGCGGCCAGCGGCGGCTCGCCTGCTTCGCGGCCACGCTGGTCGGGGAGCGCCCCGTCCTCGTCCTCGACGAGCCGACGACGGGCATGGACCCCGTCGCCCGGCGTGCGGTGTGGTCCGCCGTCGACCGGCGCCGGGCCGAGAACGGCGCGACGGTGCTGCTCGTGACCCACAATGTGATCGAGGCCGAGACCGTGCTCGACCGGGTCGCCGTCATGGAACGCGGCAAGGTCATCGCCTGCGACACCCCGGCCGGGCTCAAGGAGCAGGTGGCCGGCGAGGTCCGGGTCGAGCTGGTGTGGCGCGAGAGGGCGCCCCTGGACGTTCCCGAGGTGGCCGCGCTGCGCGGTTCCGCCCAGGAGTCCGGGCGTCGCTGGGTGCTGCGGCTGGGGCCGGACGAGGCACGGGCCGCGGTCGCCGCGGTGACCGGCGGGGCGGCGTTCTCCTCGCTGGACGACTTCACGCTGGCCACGCCGAGCCTGGAGGACGTCTACCTGGCGCTGGGCGGGGATGCGGCGAAGGCGGCCGAGGGACTGGTGAAGGCGTGAACATGAACGTGTCGAAGGGGAGCAGCGCCAGGTGACGAGCATCCTTCCTGTGGAGTCCGCGGAATCGGTGTCCCGGTCGGCGGCCGGACGGACGGCCGCGGCCCGGGCCGCCCGTACCGCCGCGGCCCCCCTCGCTCCGCGGGCCCGGCTGCTGCCCGCGCTGGCCGCCGTGTACCGGGCGCAGCTGTCGAGGGCGAGGGTCGCCCGGATCCCGCTGCTGTTCGTGGCGACCTTCCAGTCCATCGGGATCATGGTGCTCATGCGGGGCGTCGTCGACGGCGGCGCCGAGGCGCGAGCCGTGGTCGCGGGGTCCAGCGTGCTGGTCGTGGCCTTCGTGGCGCTGAACCTGCTGGCCCAGTACTTCGGCCGGCTGCGGGCGGACGGCGGCCTCGACCACTACGCCACGCTGCCGGTGCCGCCCGCGGCGGTGGTACTCGGCGCTGCGGGTGCCTACGCCTCGTTCACCGTGCCCGGCACGATCGTCACGGCGGTCACGGGGAGCGTCCTGTTCGGGCTGCCCATGACCCATCTGTGGGTGCTCGTCGCCGTCATCCCGCTGTCCGGTGCCGCGCTCTCGGGGCTCGGCGCCGCGCTCGGGCTGCTGGCGCCGCGTCAGGAACTCGCGACCCTGCTGGGACAGCTGGGCATGTCCGCCGCGCTGCTGCTCGGCGTGCTGCCGGCCGACCGGCTGCCGGGGCCGGTGGGATGGGCCCGCGACCTGCTGCCCTCGACGTACGGCGTCGAGGCGCTGGCCCGGTCCTTCGACGCCCACCCGGACTGGGCGGTCGTCGCCCTCGACCTCGGGGTGTGCGCGGTGGTCGGTGTCCTGTCTCTGGCCGTGGCGACCTGGGCGTACCGGCGGGCGGCGGTCCGGTAGCTCTGCCGGCGGTCCGGTGAGGCGGCGCGCCGGGGGGCCTGGCACGATGGCAGCGTGACCGCACCGTTGACGCCGCCTCACCAGCCCCCGTCCGATGATCCCTGGCAGGCCACGCCGTCGGGATCCCATGCCGCGCCCGGCGGCCAGGAGCCGCTGCGCGGGACCGAACTCGTGGCCGAAGTGCGGCGGGCCGCCGTGGTCACCGGGCTGCTGACGGTGGCCGGTGTGGCACTCGGGCTGCTGTGGCTGTGGCTGGCGCCCCGCGTGCCGCTGGTCTCCGACGACACGGCGGTGTTCCTCAAGAACAGCGAGAGCGAGGAGGCCATCGGGGCGGACGGCACGTTCGTCCTGCTGGCGCTCGCGTTCGGCCTCGTGTCGGCGGCCGCCGTCTTCCTCTTCCGCCGGAGCGGAGGGATCGCGCTGGTGGTCTCGCTCGCCCTGGGCGGACTCCTCGGCTCTCTGCTGGCGTGGGGGATCGGCACGTGGTTCGGGCCGACGTCGGATGTGGTCGCCCATGCCAAGGAGGTCGGCAAGGGCGTGACGTTCGACGCGCCGCTGGAGCTGCACGCGGTGGGGGCGGGGATGCTCGCCTGGCCGGTTGCGGCGATGGCCGTGCACCTGGGTCTGACGGCACTGTTCGGGCCGAGGGACCCCGAGCCGGAGTGGGAGGCCGGCTACGGGGCGGACCGGCCGGCCGCCGGTCCCGCTTCCGGCCCCGCACCCGGTTCTGCCGGAGGGCAGTGGCCCGAGGGCGGGACGGCCCAGGGGCCGAAGCAGCCGTAGCGGTGCGGCTCCGGCCGGCGGCGGGGCCCAGGAGCTACCCGCGGCCGATCGGGGCCAGTACGGCGTCGGTCAGTACCGCCAGGTCGTCCGCCGACAGTTCGACCTCCAGGCCCCGTCGGCCCGCCGACACGCAGATCGTGGCGTGCGTCCGGGCCGAGGCGTCGATGACCGTACGCAGCCGCTTGCGCTGGCCCAGTGGAGAGATGCCGCCGCGGACATAGCCCGTCGTGCGTTCGGCCGCCGCCGGGTCCGCCATCGCCGCCCGTTTGCCGCCCACCGCCGATGCCAGTGCCTTGAGGTCCAGCGACCCGGCGACGGGGACGACCGCGACGACCAGTTCGCCGTCGACATCGGCGACCAGGGTCTTGAACACCCGGTCGGGCGCGACGCCGAGTGCCTCGGCCGCCTCCTCGCCGTACGACGGGGACGCCGGGTCGTGATCGTAGGAGCGGACCGTGAACGCGGTGCCCGCCGCGGTCAGTGCGACCGTGGCCGGGGTGCCGCCGGGCTGCTGCTGCTTCTTGGCCTTCTTCGCCACCGGCAGGGTCCTCGGGTCAGTTGGGGTGCGTGGGTCCGCGGGTCAGGTCGATCGCGGGCAGCGACGGAAGATGACGGATGACCGCGGTCTCCTTGCGCAGGAGCGTCAGCTCCTCGCGCAGCCGGGTCGCGGTGTCGGGGGCCTGGAGCAGCCGCTGCTTCGACGGGATGTCGAGAACGGTCGCGGCGGCCACCAGGTACGAGACGACCGACGGATCGTCCGGCAGGTCCGCACCCGTGGTCAGGGAGCGTTCGTTGGCCCCGGCGAGCCGCTTCTGGTAGCTGCGGAAGGCCCTGAGGACGCCCTCGGCCAGCGCGCCGGCCTCGTCCGCGGCCTTGGTGTCGCCGCTGTCGGCCCCCTCGTCGTCCGGATCCTCGGTCAGTTCCTCGACCTCGGCCGTCAGATACGGGCCGCTCGCGTCGACGGAGAGGAGTTTGACCCGGGTGGTGCCGGTCGCGAGGACCTCGAAACTGCCGTCGACGCGCTCACGGATCTTCGCCGCGTCGGCGATGCAGCCGACCCGGTGGAAGCTCTGGATCGGGTCGGGGCCGAAGCCGTCCGCCGGGGCGCGCTCGACAGGGCCGGCCGCGGCGACCGTGTCGGGCATCCCGGTGGCCGTGGGGGCGATCTCGCGGCCGTCGCGGATCGCGACCACGACGAAGCGGCGCGGCTCGTCCTCGTCGATCTCGAGCAGCTCGCGCATCATGGCGCGATAACGCTCCTCGAAGACGTTGAGAGGCAGCACGAGGCCGGGGAACAGCACCGCGTTCAGCGGGAACAGGGGGAGACGAGCGGTGGTCACAACGGTCAAGCCTAATGGCCGCGGAGCCCGCCGTGTCCGGCCCGGCCGCGCGAGGGCGTGGAAGAGGCCACCCGGAGCCGCACATCCGCTCTCGCGTCGAGGAATCCACTGAGCGCATCGTCGGACACCGACGCCCACGGGAACGACGTCGCATACCGTCCGATCAGCTCGAACTGCTCCAGCGCCTCCTCCCATCGCCCCCGTGCGACCAGTACATGGACGAGGAGGTTGCGGACCTCGGCGGGCCACGGATCGCCGGGCGGATAAGCGGCGGACAACGAGATCGCGAGATCGGCCGCCGCGTCGATCCGGTCCTCCTGCACGGAGTTCGTCCGCCGCTCGGCCCTCTCGTCGTGCAGGAGCGCGAAGGCGGCCCGTACGGGGAGCGCCTGCACCAGGGAGTCCGGCGCGGCGTCCTCCGCCGCCCGCTCGGCGAAGTCGAAGCACTCGCGGTGCGAGCCGTACCAGGCGGCGGAGAGGTACTGGAGCGCGGCGACATGGCAGCCGTAGTGGTGCGCCGAGCGCCGTACCGCCTGCTCCCACAGCGATTCGAAGACGGTGTGGCTGGCGTGCGTGCCACGGGCGTGGTCGAGGGCGAGCCGCCACGGCACCGGGTCGCGGGGGTCGGCCTCGGCCGCCGCCGTGATGAGCGGGGCCACCTCGCGCAGCAGTTCGGCGTGGGCGGGGGACTCCCAGGCGCGGCGTACGGCCAGTTCGGCCTTGACGAGCAGGGCGTCCGGGTCGCGCGGTGCGGCGGCCAGCCAGTCGGTGAGCCAGCCGTCGCGGTTGCGGGCGAAGGTCACCAGCCGGGCGAGGCTGCGGTCGCGGGTCTCCCACTCGGCGGCGTCCCGGGTGGTGGCGAGGAGCTTGGCCGCGGGTTCGAACTCTCCCAGGGCGGCAGCCACCAGAGCGGGTGACAGCCGCTCGTCGGGGGCGTCGAGCAGCACGGCGTCGTCCGCGGGCAGCCCGGCCGACAGCCCGGGGCTGCGTCGGAGCGTGCACGCGGAAGTCAGCATCGCGCGGAGGGAAGCCATGGTGCAGACCATTGAAAAGCCCTGGTCGGGGCCGCGCCAGAGGGCCACTGTGAAGCTTCTGTAGGGAGTGGAAGGGTTGCCCTGGAGGGGGTCAAGAAAGGGCAAAGGAAACAGCTGTGGGTGGCCTGAATCCGACTGTCCTGTTGTGAATAACCGACCGTGCGGCCGTGGCTCGACAGACCTTTCGATCACTGTGTCCGCCTGAGATCCGGCCGCATCTCAGGAGTCCTCAGGTCAGCCCCGGCGCAGCATCCGGGAGGCGCCCGCCGCCACCGTCGTGGCCAATATCCACCCCAGCATGACGAGGGCCGCCGCAGCCCACTGCCAGCCGTCCTCCATGCGCCAGTAACCGTCCTGTCCGAGATTGATCACCGGCACCAGCAGATCCAGTGCGTACAGAGGGGCGTTCCACTGCGGATGCTCCTCCGCCTTGATGGCCGCCGGGTGGTACTGCGAGAAGGCCACCGCTCCCGCCGCCCACAGCACCGCCATCCACACGGCGGCCCGGCCCGGCCGGTAGCCGTACGCCACCGTCCAGTCCTGCAGATAGCCCCAGAGCCGGGCGGCGGGCGGCAGCGTCTCGCGCCGGCGCCGCTGCTTGGCGAGCAGCACCTCGCGGGCATCCGCGTCCTCACCGCAGTTGCGGAGCACCGTGGCGAGGCGCTCGTACGGCTCCGGTACGTACTCGGGCGTCGCGGCCTGCACCCACTCCAGGCGCCGGGAGAGCGGGAAGTGGCCGTAGGGGACGAGGTTCTCGTAGACGAAACCGCCCATCGCCAGCCCGCCGGGGCCGGGCCAGCTGGTCGACAGGTCGATCAGGGTGACGACCCTCGCGCCGTTCAGTACGACCCGGCCCTCCTGCGGGCGCTCCGCGTTGAACCGCAGCTCGGGCGTGACGATCCGGCGCAGCGACAGCTCCTCGTGCGGGGCCAGTACGAAACGGGCCTTGTGCAGGTCCACCGCGTCCCCGAAACGCCCGTCGTCGAGCCGTACGGCGCCCCGGCACTCGAAGACCTGCGCGCGGGTCCCACGCGCCGGGGTGATGCCCCGGATGATGCCGAACGGGGGAGTGGTGCCCTGGTTCCCCGTGTCGATGCTCACCCAGGCCTCGGTCATGTACAGCGTGCGCTCCACACTCAGCTGCGGGGCGTTCAGCGCCCGTCGCCCGTCGGTCGCGCGCAGCCGGCTGCCCCGCAGGCTCAGCGAACCGCCGACCTTGGCCCCGCGCAGGCTGAGCTCACCACGCGTCTCGATCATCTCCGCCTGGAGGTCCTGGGCCACCGACATCCCGTCGCCCACGAAGGCGCGGCCGCGCCGGTCGGGGCCGACGCTGATCTGGCTGATCAGCAGATCCGTGCCGATCTGGGCGTCGGTCAGCCGGATGCCGCGGTCGACCCGGCAGCGCGGCAGGTGCAGGTCGCCCTCCGTGTGCAGCCGGGCCGCGTCCAGTCTCGGCACCGCGCAGCCCACCATGCGCAGCGTCGTGAAATAGCACTCGGGCAGCACGACCTCCTGCTCGAAGCGGCAGCCCGTCAGCTCCACGTACGGAGCGACCCGGCCGCCCGCCAGGTCCAGCTTCCCCGTGATGCGCACACCACGGAGCTTCAGCGCGGCCACCCGTCCCGGCCGCGCGGGCGGCCCGCTCAGCAGCAGCCGCGCCACCGTCCGGGCGCCGACACTCCGCTCGGGCCCCCAGATGTGCGGCGCGAACGGATCGTCGCGCATCGCGTCGTGGGAGCGCAGATCGTAGGTGGTGCCGTTCCGGAAGGACTGCCACATGCCCAGCTCCGCCGCGCTGAGTCCGTCCGGGATGTCGCCGTCGTGCGGCTCGGTCACTGCAATACCTCCGCCTGCGCAGCTCGTCCCGCGCTTCGTACAACCGTTCTTCCCTCTGTGTGACGACGTGAACGCTAGTAGTCAGCTGTGACAGCCGGGACATGTATCAGCCAGTGATACGGACGACCGGACGCCGGAACCGGTCTGAGAGAATTGCGGGGTGATCTCTCGAATCGATCTGCGCGGTACCGCCCTCCCCGAGGGCGGCGCCCTGCGCGACCTGCTGCCCCGTGCCGAGTTCGACGTGGAAGCCGCCCTGGAGACGGTGCGGCCCATCTGCGAGGACGTACGCCATCGTGGCTCCGCGGCAGTGATCGAGTGGGGGGAGAAACTCGACGGCGTGCGGCTCGACTCGATCCGGGTCCCGGCCGCCACGATCACCGGGGCGCTGGAGCAGCTCGACCCCGCCGTTCGGGCCGCGCTCGAGGAGTCGATCCGCCGCGCCCGCCTCGTCCACCGCGAGCAGCGCCGCACCACGCACACCACCCAGGTCGTCCCCGGCGGCACGGTCACCGAGAAGTGGGTGCCCGTCGAGCGCGTCGGGCTGTACGTGCCGGGCGGGCGCTCGGTCTACCCCTCGTCCGTCGTCATGAACGTGGTCCCGGCCCAGGAGGCCGGCGTCGAGGGCATCGCCGTCGCCTCCCCGCCGCAGAAGGAGTTCGGCGGGCTGCCGCACCCCACGATCCTCGCCGCATGCGCCCTCCTCGGCGTCGACGAGGTGTACGCCGCCGGCGGCTCCCAGGCCATCGCGATGTTCGCGTACGGCACCGAGGACTGCCTGCCGGTCAACCTCGTCACCGGCCCCGGCAACATCTACGTCGCCGCCGCCAAGCGCCTCCTCAAGGGCCGCATCGGCATCGACGCCGAGGCCGGACCCACCGAGATCGCGATCCTCGCCGACGCGAGCGCCGACCCGGCGCACGTCGCCGCCGACCTGATCAGCCAGGCCGAGCACGACCCGATGGCCGCCGCGGTGCTCGTCACCGACTCCGAGGAGCTGGCCGCAGCCACCGAGGCCGAACTGCGGCCCCAGGTCGCCGCGACCAAGCACGTCTCGGACCGGATCGAACCCGCGCTGGCCGGCCGCCAGTCCGCGATCGTCCTGGTCAACGACCTGGAGGACGGCCTCAAGGTCGTCGACGCGTACGCCGCCGAGCACCTGGAGATCCAGACGGAGAACGCGGCCGCCGTCGCCGACCGGGTCCGCAACGCCGGTGCGATCTTCGTCGGCCCGTTCTCGCCCGTCTCCCTCGGCGACTACTGCGCCGGCTCCAACCACGTCCTGCCCACCGGTGGCTGCGCCTGCCACTCCTCGGGCCTGTCCGTGCAGTCCTTCCTGCGCGGCATCCACATCGTCGACTACACCCGTGACGCGCTCGCCGAGGTCACCCACCACGTCGTGACCCTCGCCGAGGCCGAGGACCTCCCCGCCCACGGCGCCGCGCTCAAGGCCAGGTTCGGCTGGAAGGTTCCGCAGCAGTGAGCAACGACAGCACCACGCGCAACGCCTGGGACGACCTCCCGATCCGCGACGAGCTGCGCGGCCAGTCCCCGTACGGCGCGCCGCAACTCGACGTACCGGTCCGGCTGAACACCAACGAGAACCCCTACCCGCTCCCCGACGCGCTCGTCGACCGCATCGCCGAGCGCGTCCGCGAGGCCGCCCGGAACCTCAACCGCTACCCCGACCGCGACGCCGTGGAGCTCCGCACCGAGCTGGCCCGCTACCTCACCCGCACCGCCGGGTACGGAGTCGGGTACACGAACGTCTGGGCGGCCAACGGCTCCAACGAGGTGCTCCAGCAGCTGCTGCAGACCTTCGGCGGCCCCGGGCGCACCGCGATCGGCTTCGAGCCCTCGTACTCGATGCACGCCCTCATCGCACGCGGCACCGGCACCGGCTGGATCTCCGGACCGCGCAACGAGGACTTCACGATCGACGTGGAGGCGGCGAAGAAGGCCATCGCCGAGCACCGCCCCGAGGTGGTCTTCATCACCTCGCCCAACAACCCCACCGGCACCGCCGTCGACGCGGCCACCGTCCTCGCGCTGTACGACGCCGCCCAGGCGGCACGTCCCTCGATGGTCGTCATCGACGAGGCGTACGGCGAGTTCAGCCACCACCCCTCCCTGCTCCCGCTGATCGAGGGCCGCCCGAACCTGGTGCTCTCGCGCACCATGTCCAAGGCGTTCGGCGCCGCGGGCCTGCGCCTCGGCTACCTCGCCGCCGATCCGGCCGTCGTCGACGCCGTCCAGCTGGTGCGCCTGCCGTACCACCTGTCCTCCGTCACCCAGGCCACCGCGCTCGCCGCCCTGGAGCACACCGATACGCTGCTCGGGTACGTCGCGCAGCTCAAGCGTGAGCGCGACCGGCTGGTCGACGGCCTGCGGGAGCTCGGCTTCGCCGTCACCGACTCGGACGCCAACTTCGTCCAGTTCGGCCGCTTCGCCGACAGCCACACCGCCTGGCAGCAGATCCTCGACCGGGGCGTCCTGGTCCGGGACAACGGCGTACCGGGGTGGCTGCGGGTCTCCGCGGGAACCCCGGAAGAGAACGACGCGTTCCTCGATGCGGTGCGCGAACTGAAGAAGGAGCACGACGCATGAGCCGCGTAGGCAGGGTGGAGCGGACCACCAAGGAGACCTCCGTGCTCGTCGAGATCAACCTCGACGGCACCGGCAAGGTCGATGTCGCGACCGGGGTCGGCTTCTACGACCACATGCTCGACCAGCTCGGCCGCCACGGCCTCTTCGACCTCACGGTCAAGACCGAGGGCGACCTGCACATCGACTCGCACCACACGATCGAGGACACCGCCCTCGCGCTCGGCGCCGCCTTCAAGCAGGCACTCGGCGACAAGGTCGGCATCTACCGCTTCGGCAACTGCACCGTCCCGCTGGACGAGTCGCTCGCCCAGGTCACCGTCGACCTCTCCGGCCGCCCGTACCTGGTGCACACCGAGCCCGAGAAGATGGCGCCGATGATCGGCGAGTACGACACGACGATGACCCGGCACATCCTGGAGTCCTTCGTCGCACAGGCGCAGATCGCCCTGCACGTCCACGTCCCGTACGGCCGCAACGCCCACCACATCGTGGAGTGCCAGTTCAAGGCGCTCGCGCGCGCCCTGCGGTACGCCAGCGAGCACGACCCGCGCGCAGCCGGGATTCTTCCGTCCACGAAGGGCGCCCTGTGACCGGCCTCAACACCGTGCTGATCGTCGTCGGCCTCTTCCTGGCCGGCGGCGTCTACTCCTTCTGGAAGCAGGGGATGCCCAAGGGCGTCGTCGTGCTTCTCGGGATCGGATCCGTGATGTGCCTGGTCGCAGGCATCATGCGGATCCAGGGAATCTGGGACTGAGGGCAGGACTGTGAGCGAAAGCAAGAAGGTCGTCGTCTTCGACTACGGCTTCGGCAACGTGCGTTCCGCCGAGCGGGCCCTCGCCCACGTCGGCGCGGACGTGGAGATCACCCGCGACTTCGACCGCGCGATGAACGCCGACGGGCTGCTCGTCCCCGGCGTGGGCGCCTTCTCGGCCTGCATGGAAGGGCTGAAGCGGGCCCGCGGCGAATGGATCATCGGCCGCAGGCTGTCCGGCGGCCGTCCCGTCATGGGCATCTGTGTCGGCATGCAGATCCTGTTCGAGCGCGGCATCGAGCACGGGGTGGAGACCGAGGGCCTCGACGAGTGGCCCGGCACCGTCGGACCGCTCAAGGCCGACGTCGTCCCGCACATGGGCTGGAACACCGTCGAATCCCCCGAGGGCTCGCAGCTCTTCGCGGGACTCGACCCCGAGTCCCGCTACTACTTCGTGCACTCCTACGCCGCGCACGACTGGTCCCTCGAAGTCACCAACGCCAAGATCCGTGCCCCCAAGGTCACTTGGGCGACACACGGAGAGCGGTTCGTGGCAGCCGTGGAGAACGGCGCGCTGTGGGCCACCCAGTTCCACCCCGAGAAGTCCGGCGATGCCGGCGCCCAGCTGCTGACCAACTGGATCGAGACGCTGTAATGCCGAAGCTTGAACTGCTCCCCGCCGTCGACGTCCGCGACGGCCAGGCCGTCCGCCTCGTACACGGCGAGTCCGGCTCCGAGACCTCCTACGGCTCGCCGCTGGAAGCCGCCCTCGCCTGGCAGAGCTCCGGGGCCGAGTGGCTGCACCTCGTCGACCTGGACGCCGCCTTCGGCACCGGCGACAACCGTGCGCTGATCGCCGAAGTGGCCGGCGCCATGGACATCAAGGTCGAGCTCTCCGGCGGCATCCGCGACGACGCCTCGCTCGCCGCGGCCCTCGCCACCGGCTGCCGCCGGGTCAACCTCGGCACCGCCGCCCTGGAGACCCCCGAGTGGGTCGCCAAGGTCATCGCCGAGCACGGCGACCAGATCGCGGTCGGCCTCGACGTCCGCGGCACGACACTGCGCGGCCGCGGCTGGACCCGCGACGGCGGCGACCTCTACGAGACGCTCGCCCGCCTCGACTCCGAGGGCTGCGCCCGCTACGTCGTCACCGACATCGCCAAGGACGGCACCCTGCAGGGCCCCAACCTGGAGCTCCTGAGGAACGTCTGCGCCGCCACCGACAAGCCCGTCGTCGCCTCCGGCGGCGTCTCCTCGCTGGACGACCTGCGGGCGATCTCCCTGCTCGTCCCGGAAGGCGTCGAGGGCGCGATCGTCGGCAAGGCGCTGTACGCGAAGGCGTTCACCCTGGAGGAGGCACTGGAGGCGGTCTCCGTATGACGGACTCCGTACGCCGCATCTCCTCCGGCGCCCCCTGGGAGGAGAAGTTCGGCTACTCCCGCGCGGTGGAACTCCCGGGCGGCCTCGTGCTGGTCTCCGGCTGCACCTCGGTCGTGGGCGGCCAGATCTCGGCCGGCAGCCCGTACGAGCAGGCCATCACCTCCTTCCAGGTCGCCTTCGACGCGCTGAAGCAGGCCGGCCTCGGACGCGAGGACGTCGTCCGCACCCGGATGTACATCACGCACGCCAGGGACGTCGACGAGGTGGGCCGCGCGCACAAGGAGCTGTTCGACGACGTGCGCCCCGCCGCCTCCATGATCATCGTGTCCGGCTTCGTCGACCCCAGCCTGGTCGTCGAGGTCGAGGTCGAGGCCTACCGGGCAGGTGAGCGATGACGCTCGCCGTACGGGTCATCCCGTGCCTGGACGTGGACAACGGCCGCGTCGTCAAGGGCGTCAACTTCCAGAACCTGCGCGACGCGGGCGACCCCGTCGAGATGGCCAAGCTGTACGACGCCGAGGGCGCCGACGAGCTGACCTTCCTCGACATCACCGCCTCCAGCGGCGACCGGGAGACGACGTACGACGTGGTGCGGCGCACCGCCGAGCAGGTCTTCATCCCGCTCACGGTCGGCGGTGGCGTCCGCACCCCCGACGACGTGGACAAGCTGCTGCGGGCCGGGGCCGACAAGGTCGGGGTCAACACCGCGGCCATCGCCCGCCCCGAGCTGATCCGGGAGATCGCCGAACGCTTCGGGCGCCAGGTGCTCGTGCTCTCCGTCGACGCCCGCCGCACCCCCGAGGGCACCTTCGAGGTGACGACGCACGGCGGCCGCAGGGGCACCGGCATCGACGCCGTCGAGTGGGCCCACCGGGCAGCCGAGCTCGGCGCGGGCGAGATCCTGCTCAACTCGATGGACGCCGACGGCACGAAGGACGGCTACGACACCGAGATGATCAAGGCCGTACGGGCGCACGTCACCGTCCCCGTCATCGCATCCGGTGGTGCGGGCCGGCTGTCGGACTTCCCGCCGGCCATCGAGGCGGGAGCCGACGCGGTCCTGGCCGCGTCCGTCTTCCACTTCGGTGACCTGCGGATCTCCGAGGTCAAGGGTGCTCTCCGGGAGGCCGGACACCCGGTCCGCTGACCCGGGGGAGAGAAGGGCCGGTCGCGAAGACCGGCCATCTCGCCGATGTGTGCGCACGGGGTGCGGCGCGAGTGTGGCGACCGTCAACGAATGACGGCGGTACCCACGCGGTGCACCCCGAAGGCCCGGGACGACGGGTCGAAGGCTGCCGCGTTGTGGCTCCGCCACAACCGAGAGGACCCCCCTCGTGCAGCACCTCCCCTCCGGCGACATCTCCCCACGCAGCCACCGGATGTCGAAGAGCCGCTCCCGCACCATCAAGCTCGCCGTCGCAGCCGCGGCCGCGACGGCCGGTCTGGTCACCGCTCTGATGCCGGGCGCCCAGGCCGCCGACAACCCCTACGAGCGTGGTCCGGCACCGACCAATGCGAGTATCGAGGCAAGCCGCGGTTCGTACGCGACGTCCCAGGCGACCGTGTCCTCACTGAGCGTCAGGGGCTTCGGCGGCGGGACGATCTACTACCCGACGTCCACCGCGGACGGTACCTTCGGCGCGGTCGTCATCTCGCCCGGGTTCACGGCGTACCAGTCGAGCATCGCCTGGCTGGGAACGCGCCTCGCCTCGCAGGGCTTCGTCGTCTTCACGATCGACACCAACACGACGTCGGACCAGCCGGCCAGCCGTGGTGACCAGCTGCTCGCCGCGCTGGACTACCTCACCGAGGACAGCTCGGTCCGCACCCGGATCGACGCCTCCAGGCTCGGCGTGATGGGCCACTCCATGGGCGGCGGTGGCACGCTGGAGGCCGCGAAGGACCGTCCGTCGCTGCAGGCGGCGATCCCGCTGACCGGCTGGAACACCGACAAGACCTGGCCCGAGGTGAAGACCCCGACCCTCGTGATCGGCGCGGACGGCGACACGATCGCCCCCGTCGCCACCCACTCGGAGCCGTTCTACAACTCGCTGCCGAGTTCGCTGGACAAGGCGTACCTGGAGCTGCGGGGAGCCACCCACTTCACCCCGAACTCGTCGAACACGACGATCGCGAAGTACAGCATCTCGTGGCTGAAGCGCTTCATCGACAATGACACCCGCTACGAGCAGTTCCTCTGCCCGCTGCCGTCGACCAGCCTGACGATCGCCGAGTACAAGGGCAACTGCCCGCACACCTCCTGACCCACAGGACCAGGGGCCGGGCCGCGTGACGCGGCCCGGCCCTTCGTGCTGCCCGGGCCCGCCCGCCGGCAGCCCGTGGCGAAGACCGGTGATATCGCCGATGTGCGCGCAGGGGGTGCACCGCGAAAGTGGCGAATGTCAGCGAATGACGGCGCTAGCCACGCGGTGCACCCCCCGATGGCCCCCGGACGAGGGGCCGTCGGCTGTCGCGGTGGTTCCGCCACAACCGAGAGGATCCCCAGTGCAGCAGCACCTCCCCTCCGGCGACATCTCCCCGCGCCGCCACCGGATGTCCAAGAGCCGCTCCCGCACCATCAGGCTCGGCCTCGCAGCCGCGGCCGCCACGGCCGGTCTGGTCACCGCGCTCATCCCCGGTGGAGCCCAGGCCGCCGACAACCCCTACGAGCGTGGTCCGGCACCGAGCAACTCGAGTATCGAGGCGCTCCGCGGCTCGTACGCGACGTCCCAGACGTCCGTGTCCTCACTGAGCGTCAGAGGCTTCGGCGGCGGCACGATCTATTACCCGACGTCCACCTCCGACGGCACCTTCGGCGCGGTCGTCATCTCGCCCGGCTTCACCGCCTACGAGTCGAGCATCGCCTGGCTGGGAACGCGCCTCGCCTCGCAGGGCTTCGTCGTCTTCACCATCGACACCAACACCACGGTGGACCAGCCGGCCAGCCGTGGTGACCAGCTGCTCGCCGCGCTGGACTACCTCACCGAGGACAGCTCGGTCCGCAGCCGGGTCGACGCCTCCAGGCTCGGTGTGATGGGCCACTCCATGGGTGGTGGCGGCACGCTGGAGGCCGCGAAGGACCGTCCGTCGCTGCAGGCGGCGATCCCGCTGACCGGCTGGAACACCGACAAGACCTGGCCCGAGGTGAAGACCCCGACCCTCGTGATCGGCGCGGACGGCGACACGATCGCCCCCGTCGCCACGCACTCCAAGCCGTTCTACAACTCGCTGCCGAGTTCGCTGGACAAGGCGTACCTGGAGCTGCGGGGAGCCACCCACTTCACCCCGAACTCGTCGAACACGACGATCGCGAAGTACAGCATCTCGTGGCTGAAGCGCTTCATCGACAATGACACCCGCTACGAGCAGTTCCTCTGCCCGCTGCCGTCGACCAGCCTGACGATCGCCGAGTACAAGGGCAACTGCCCGCACACCTCGTAGCCGACGGGGGGACGACGGGGGCCGGGCCGCGCGTACCGCGGTCCGGCCCCCGTCGCGCTGCCCGGGCCTCAGTCCTCGGCCAGGAACCGGGTGATGGCCCCGGCGAAACCCGGATCCCGTACGACGGTCAGATGGTCGCCGGGCAGCACGGTCAGCTCCGCCCCGGCGATCGCGTCGGCCAGCACCCCGGGCCGTATCGCGAGAGGATCGCCCTCCCCGGCGAGGACGAGCGTGGGGACCTTGATCCGGTCCAGCGGCAGCGCGTCCCGGTGCACCGAACGGATCTGCGCCGCCAGCGCGAACCGGTCCGAACCCGACACATCGGCCAGCACCCGGAAGCCGCGGGTCCGCTCCGGGACATCGGCCGCGTCCTCGGCCGTGAGCGCGGCCGACACCAGCTCCGGAGGCATCGCCCGGGTGTCCAGACCGCCCACCTCCACCGCGCCCGCACCGATCCCGCCGACCACCAGGCGGCTGATCCGCGTGTCGTCGGCCGCCGCGAGCAGCGCCACCACGGCGCCCATGGAATAGCCCGCGACATGCACCCGCTCCGCGCCGATGCGGTCGATCAGCAGGCGCACATCACGGGCCATCAGCGACTCGCCGTAGTACGTGTCGCCGTGCGGCTTGTCCGAGTCGCCGTGACCGCGCGCGTCCAGGGCGTACACCCGGCGGCCCTGCGCGACCAGTGCCTCGACGACCCCGGGGCCCTCCCAGTTCAGCCGGGCATGGGCGGCGAAGCCGTGCAGGAGCACCACCGGGGGCAGTGCGCCGGCCGGGCTCCCGGACCAGGACCAGTACCGAAGGGTCAGACCGTCGTGTGTACGGAATTCATCAGTCATGCACCGACGTTACGGGCGGGTGCGGCACACCGGCCCGGGACTGTGCCCCCGCACAGCCCGCACCGCGTTCTGTTGGGAGCCCGCACCGCTCCGGGCCGCCCCGGACGGGGGAGCGGACGCGAACCTTCCGACGCTGTTTACGCGGAAGTAACGTGAGAGCGTGACCCTAACGACGACCGTGCACAGTCCGCTCCGGCTGTACGGCCGCAGCGGTGAACTCGCCATCCTGGAAACCCTCTTGGGGCGGCTGCGGGCAGGGGACGGCGGAGCGCTCGTGCTCACCTCGCCCCCCGGCCTCGGCCGCACCGCCCTCCTGCGGCAGGCAGCAGCCGACTACTTCGCACGCCGCGAAGGGCCCGTGCTGTACGCCTCCGCCGCCCCCGCCGAGGAACGGCTGCCCTACAGCGGGCTGCACGCCCTGCTCTGCTCCGCGCAGGGCCCCCTGGCCGTCTCCCCCGACCGCGTCCTGCGCACCGGGATCACCCCCGGCGGCCTGCTCGGCCTGCTGCGCGGCCTCGGCGCCGAACGGCCGCTGCTGGTCTGCGTGGACGACGCCCACGCCTGGGACCCCGACTCGCGGGCCGCGCTCGGCTTCGCGGCACGCAGACTCGGCGCGGGCAGCCGCGTCGCCGTGGTGATCGGCTCCGCCGACGAGACCACCTTCGCCGGACTGCCCGCCCTGCGCCTCGGCCCGCTCGACGACGACGCGGCAGCCGCACTCCTGGACCGGCTCACCGACGCCACGGGCGATGTCGACCCGGTCGTCCGCAGCGAACTCCTGCGGGAAGCGGCCGGGAACCCCCGGCTGCTCGCCGGCCTCGTCGGCCGCCTGACCGCCGACCAGTTGGCCGGGCGCACCGCGCTGCCCTACCCGCTGCCCGGCGGCGAGAGCGTCCTCGACGCCCACGCCGCCCATCTCGACGGACTCGACCCGGACACCCACACCCTCCTGCTGCTGGCCGCGGCCGCGGAGGAACACGAACCCGACGGGGCGGGCGCGGACGCCGCCCTGCTGCTGCGGGCAGGAGCCCGCGCCGGACTGGTACCCGCCCACCTGGACCGCGTCCTGTTCGCACCCGCGGGCAGCGCGGGGGCACTCCAACGGGCCGGAAGCCGCGTGCACTTCAGTCATCCGCTGCTGCGCCGCGCGGTCCTGCACAGGGCGCCGACGGCCCGGCGCAGGGCGGTGCACGAACTGCTCGCCACCCTGCTCGGCGGGCCCGGATCGCCCCCGCTGCCCGCACTCGTCCAGCGGGCCTGCGCCGCACCCGGGCCCGACACCGCACTCGCCGGGCAACTCGTGGCGGCGGCCGTCGCCCCCCGCCCGCACGCCGAACGGTCGGCCGCGCTCGCGCGCGCCGCCGCGCTCTCCACCGACGACGCACAGCGCGGCGCGCGCTTCGCGGCCGCCGCCGAACAGGCCCGGCTCGCAGGCGACACCGGCCGGGCCCGCGCCATGCTGGCCCGCGTAGGCGCCCACCCCGCCGGAGGCGTCGCACCCTACGTACGCGGCATGCTCGCCCTGCGCGACGGACCGGCGGCCGACGCGCGCGAGGCCCTCCTGAACGCGGCGACACTGCTCGCGCCGCACGATCCGCGCCGCACCCTGGACGCCCTGTTCGGCGCTGCGGAGGCCGCCTGGGCCATGGGGGACGCCATCGCCTATCTGGACGCCATGAACCGTATCCCCGTCGCCCCGGCCGACCGGGCCACGGTCCAGTACCGCGCCGGGATGTGCGCCGTACTCGGCGGGCGCACCGTCGCGGGCCACGCCCTGCTGCGGTGCTGCCTGGACTGGGCCGACCGTGCGGAGGAACCCGACGAGCTGCTGAGGGCCGCCGTCTCGGCCCTGGTGCTCGGCGAGGTCGACGCGGCCTGCCGGACGGGAGCCCGTGCGCTCGCCGCCGTACGCACGCGTGGGCCCGAGGCCCTGCTGCCGCACGCCCTGGAGAACCTCGCCTACGCCGAACTACGGGCCGGACGGCACGCCAGGGCCCGTGCCCACGCGCTGGAGGGCCTGCATGCCGCCCGGCGCACGGGACAGCCCAACGCCGCCACCCATCTGCACGCCGTACTGGCGCTCGCCGCCTCGGTGGAAGGGCCCGCGGAAGCGTGTGCGGCCCATGCCGACGCCGCACTGGCCGGCGCCGGTCCGCACGGTCTGACCCAGGCGGCGACCCTCGCCACCTGGGCGGTGGCCCGCGCGGACCTCGCGGCCGGACGGCCCGGCGAGGCGGCTGCCCGGCTCGGGCCACTGGTGCGGCCCGGACCGCGGATGGGGCACTTCGCCGTCCGGTTGCTCGCCATCCCGTGCTACATCGAGGCGGTGGCCCTCTCCGGCCGGGCCGACGACGGCACGGACGGCCTGGCCGAGGCCGTCGAGGAGTTCGCGCTGTGGACCTCCCGGACCACCGACCCGCAGGCCCCCGCCCAACTGGCGCGCTGCCGGGCCCTCCTGGCACCGCAGGAGGAGGCCGCCGCGCGGTACGAGGAGGCGCTCGCCCACCACGACCGTGCGGGCGGCGACTTCGAGCGCGCCCGCACCCAGCTGCTCCACGGCCAGCTGCTGCGGCGCAGGCGCCGCACCCGTGAGGCCCGCGGCCCGCTGCGCGACGCCCTGGTCGCCTTCGAACGCTGCTCGGCCCGCGCCTGGGCCGACCGGGCGGGCGGGGAGCTGCGGGCGGCCGGGGAAGCGGTGGACGTGCCCGACCAGGGCGGGGCGGGGCCGCTCGCCGGGCTGACCCCGCAGCAGCAGCGGATCGCCCGCTGTGTGGCGGAGGGCGCCACGAACCGCGAGGTGGCGGTGCGGCTCTCGGTGAGCCCGCGGACGGTCGACCACCACCTGCGCAACGTGTTCGCGGCGCTGGGGGTCAGGTCCAGGACCGAGCTCGCCAGGCTGCTGGACCGCTAGCGTCTCTCGGTCGGCCTCGGTCGGCCTCGGTCGGCCTTGGTCGGCCTCGGGCGGATCGTGCCGGCCGCTTCCGGCAGTCCCGCCGCAGGTCCGAGGGGTGTCGCGGGCCGGGCGGGGCGTGCCGGTGCCGCCCGTGTTACATCGAGGTTGCAGGACCGTGATGAGAAGAACGCCGCACACCCCTAGGTACCGACCGGGCGGTATGCCATTCTGCGGGCGTCAGGATCATTCGGTGTGCGCCCGCCCAATGGCGGGCCGGGCGCGCACCGGGCCGGCATTTCCGCAGTCGGCCGATTCCCGGTGGAGGCCGCCATGCCACAGGTCGTACGTTCACGGATCAGGGCGCTGCACGGGCCGCCCCCCGTAGCACCGCTGCCGCACCGCTTCCGTTCCCTGGCCGACCGTGAGGCCATCGCCGTACTCCACAGGGCCGCCCAAGTGCTGCTGGAAGCACTGCCGGAGCTCACGGACCGGCTCGTCGAGCAGCTGCGGGAACAGGAGCCCGCCTACCGCACGGCCATCGAGAGCGACCCTGCCGAGATCTGGCAGGAGGTCCACCACTCACTGCGCCACAACGTCGCCTCCCTGATCCAGCCCCGGGAGTTCCGCGAGGCCGCCCACCGCACGTCCCGGTGGATCGGCGAGACCCGCGCCGAACAGGGCGTACCGCTCGACGCGGTCCTGCACGCCTTCCGGATGGGCGGGGCGATGGTCTGGCAGGACCTGGTCGACGAGACGGCGCGGCGCCACCCCGAGGACATCCGGCTGCTCGTCCATGTCGCGGCGGACGTCTGGAACTTCGTGGACGAGCACTGCGGAGTGGTGGCCGAGGCGTACCGGCAGGCCGAACGGCGCCTCACCTGGCGCCGCGAGAACCAGCAGCGGCTGATGACGTCGGCCCTGCTGGACGGCACCGCCCGAATAGCCGACCTGCCGGACGCCGCGGCCATGCTGGGGCTGTCGGTGCACGGACGGTACGCGGTGCTCGCGGTCGCCACCGCACGCCGTGCCCCGCACGGAACGTCCCAGCCGCCGCTGACCCTCCCCGCAGGGACACCGGTGCTCTGGCATGCCGGGGCCGACGCCGAACTCGCGATCCTGCCGCTGGGCGCCGGGCCGGTGGCGGCCGACCCGGCTGTCCCGCGCGAGGGTGACGCGGAGACCGCAGGCACCGACGGCGGGACGTCCGAGGCCTTGGGACCGGATGAACTCGCCTCCGTGGCAGCCGAACTGACGGCTCCGCCCGGGACCCGGATCGGGATCAGCTCCGTGGTCGACGGGCTTGCGTCGGTCGGTGACGCGCGGCGCCTCGCCGAGACCGCGCTGCGTGCCTGCCCGGCGTCCGGTGGCACCGTCCTGCTCGACGAGCACCTGCCGACCGCCCTGGTCGTCTCCTCGCCCGGACTGGGCACCGCGCTCGCCGGCCGGGTACTCGGCCCGCTCGACCGGCTCGACCCCGCGGACCGGGACGTGCTCATCGAGACGCTGACCGCATGGCTGGACTCGGACGGTTCGGCGCAGCGGGCGGGGGCGCGGCTGTACTGCCACCGCAACACGGTGCTGAACCGGCTGCGGCGCTTCGAACAGCTGACGGGCCGCTGTCTCACACGGCCCTCCGACGCGGTCGAGGTATCCCTGGCGCTGGCGGCGCGGCGGCTGCTGGGCGGCTGAGACGTAGCGGGGGAGGGGGCGGGGGCGTCGCGTGGGCCCCGCCCCCTCAACGCCGGTCCCCGGCACTCGACTTGTGCAGAAGCACAGATCCGCCCCGCGAGGGCTGTACGGGCGCCGCGCCCCGGACCCGCCACCTGTTCCCCGCCCGCCGCACCTGATGCCCTGGCCCCATGCCATCAGCTGCCCCTTTCAAGGCCCTACCGGCGGAGCCACCGCGGTGAGCGGCGCGGTCGACGCCCGGTCCCTGGCCGTCGTCATCTTCCTCGCATTCGTCGCCGTGTCCCTGCTGCTCTGCGGTCTCGCCGCAGCGGACCAGGACGACCCCGAGCACTTCTACGCGGGCGGCGGGGCCTCGCTCGGCCCCGTCGGCGGAGGGCTCGCCATCGCCGGGGACTACGTCAGCGCCGCCACGCTGCTCTCCACCACCGGATCAGTCGCGCTCGCCGGCTTCGACGGTGTGCTCTTCGCCCTGGCTACCGTCGCCTCGTTGGTCCTCGTCATGCGGGTCTTCGCCGAACGCCTGCGCCGCAAGGGCGTGTTCACCATCGGTGACTTCCTCGCCGACCAGCTCGGGGACGGCTCCGTACGCCGGGCGCTGGGCGTCGCCACCCTCGTCGTGCTCGCCCCGCTCCTCCTGGTGCAGCTGACCACCGCCGGACACGTCATGACGGCGATGTTCGGGCTCCCCGAAGGAGCGCTCACCGGCTGCACGGTCGCCAGCGGCGCGCTGATGGTCTGCTACTCCGCCTTCGGCGGCATGCGCGGCACCGGCTACATCCAGATCCTCAAGGTCGCCGTCGTGCTGGCCGCCGTCACCCTGCTCGCGGGCCTGGTGCTCGCCCGCTTCGGCTGGTCACCCTTCGCACTCTTCGACGCGGCCCAGGAAGGCAGCAAGGCGGGCGGCGCCTACGCGCGCCCCGGGCTCCAGTTCGGCCACGGGCTCGCCGGCAGCCTCGACCTGATCGGCTTTCAGCTCACCCTCGTACTCGGCGCGGCCTGCATGCCGCACATCATGATGAGGCTGCACCCGCTGCGCGACGCCTGGACCGCGCGCCGCGCGGCCGTCTGGTCCGTCGCCCCGGTCGCCGTCCTGTGCACCGGGATCGTCATCGTCGGCCTCGGGGCCTCCGCCCTGCTCGGCCGGGACACCCTGCGCGCCGCCGACCCGGCCGGGGGCACGGCCCTGCTGATGGTGACCGGGGTGCTGGACCCTGGCGCGAACGGGCCGCGCGACAGCCCGCTGTTCGCCCTCGTCGCCTGCGCCGCCTTCGCCACCACCCTGGCCGCCGTGGCCGGCATCACCCTGGCCGCCGCCTCGACCCTCGCCCGCGATTTCGCGGCGAAGGGCGCCCAGGGCGCCGGAAAGGCGTCCGGCAGGGAGATCCGCCGGGCCCGCCTGGCGGTGCTCGCGATCGGTGCGCTCGCCGTCCTCCTCTCGGCGTACACCCACGAACGCAACCCCCAGGTGCTGCTCTCCCTCTCGTTCGCCGCAGCTGCCTCGATCCTGCCGCCCGTCCTGCTGTACGCGCTCTTCCGCCCCGGATTCAACGCACGCGGGGTGCGGTGGACCGTGTACGGAACACTCCCGCTGATCGCCGGCCTGATGGTCCTGTCACCCGCGTTCTCGGGCACACCCATCGCACTGTTCCCCGAATGGGACTTCCACGTGTTCCCGCTCCAGACACCGGGCCTGATCACGATCCCCGCCGGGTTCCTCCTCGGCCTGCTGGGATCCAGGCCCCGGCCGGACACCCCGCGGGAAGGCCCCCGGCACCGGGCCCGCTGGGTCCCCGTACCGGCGGGCCGTGACGCCTGACCCGCCGACTACAGCCCCAGCTCCGCCGTGTGCAACCGGGCCAGCGCGTCCTTGTCGCCCTCCAGCTCCACCCGCGCGGCGTCCTGCCGGCCCGCGGCGAACAGCAGCAGCTCACCCGGCTCCCCGGTGACCGTCACCACCGGGGTGCCCTTGTGGGCCACCACCGTCTGGCCGTCCGGACGGCGCAGCACCAGACCCACCGGGGCCCTGCGGCCCAGCATCCGGGCCGACTTCTCGGTGCGCGACCACAGCACATCGGCGAAGACCGGGTCCAGGGTCCGCTGCGACCAGTCGGGCTGGGCCCGGCGCACGTCCTCCGCGTGGATGTAGAACTCGACCGTGTTGGCCGCCTCGTCCAGCTGCTTCAGCCCGAAGGGTGACATCCGCGGCGGACCCGTACGGATGAGCTGGATCAGTTCCTCGTACGGCTTCTCGGCGAATTCGGCCTGCACCCGCTCCAGCCGGTTCTTCAGCGCGCCCAGCAGGATCCCGCCCGCCGCGTCCGCGCGGCGCTCACGCACCACCACATGGGCGGCCAGGTCCCGGGTCTTCCAGCCGTTGCACAGGGTCAGAGCTTCGGGGCCCGCCGCTTCCAACAGGTCGGCGAGCAGAAGACGTTCACGCTTCGCATGGGTCGACATGCCCGCCAGCGTACGACCGGCGCCCATGGTCCGCCCAGTGGACGCACACCCGGGCGGCCGTCCCCGGCGCGGCACAATGGGGCGCATGACCAGCACGCCCGGCACCACCCCCGCCAGCAACCTCGACCCGGCCATCGCGGCCCGCCTCAAGCGCGGACCCGACGGACTGGTCCCGGCCATCGCCCAGCAGTACGACACCGGCGAGGTGCTCATGCTCGGCTGGATGGACGACGAGGCACTGCACCGCACCCTCACCACGGGCCGCTGCACCTACTGGTCCCGCAGCCGCCAGGAGTACTGGGTCAAGGGCGACACCTCCGGCCACATCCAGCAGGTCCGGTCCGTCGCCCTGGACTGCGACGCCGACACCGTCCTGGTGAAGGTCGACCAGACCGGTGCCGCCTGCCACACCGGTGACCGCACCTGCTTCGACGCGGACGTCCTTCCGCTCGCCCCGTCCCAGTAAGGTCAGCCGCCATGGATCTCGAGACCTTCCGCAAGCTCGCCGTCGAGCGGCGCGTCATCCCCGTCAGCCGCCGGCTCCTCGCGGACGGTGACACCCCGGTCGGGCTCTACCGCAAACTCGCGGACGAGCGCACCGGCACGTTCCTCCTCGAATCCGCGGAGAACGGCCGCACCTGGTCCCGCTACTCCTTCATCGGAGTGCGCAGCGCCGCCACCCTCACCACCCTGGACGGCCGGGCCCACTGGCTCGGCACCCCGCCCGTCGGCGTCCCCGTCGACGGGGACCCGCTGCAGGCCCTGCGCGCCACCGTCGAGACCCTGCACACCCCGCGCGACCTGGTCGGCGACGACGGCCTGCCGCCGTTCACCGGTGGCATGGTCGGCTATCTCGGGTACGACATCGTGCGCCGGCTGGAGAAGATCACCGAGCACGGCGGCGACGACCTGAAGCTCCCCGAGCTGACGATGCTCCTCACTTCGGACCTCGCCGTGCTCGACCACGGGGACGGCACGGTCCTCCTGATCGCCAACGCCATCAACCACAACGACCTGGACACAGGGGTCGACGAGGCGTACGCGGACGCGGTCGCCCGGCTCGACGCCATGGAGCGGGACCTGTCCAGGCCGGTGGAGAACGCCCCCGCCGCCCTGCCGCCCTCCGAGCTCCCGCCGTACACCGCGCTGTGGGGCGGCCCCGCCTACCAGGACGCCGTCGACGACATCAAGGAGCGCATCAGGGCCGGCGAGGCCTTCCAGGTCGTGCCCTCCCAGCGCTTCGAGACGCCCTGCACGGCGAGCGCCCTGGACGTCTACCGGGTCCTGCGCGCCACCAATCCGTCGCCGTACATGTACCTCCTGCGCTTCGACGGCTTCGACGTCGTCGGCTCCAGCCCGGAGGCGCTCGTCAAGGTCGAGGACGGCCGGGCCATGGTCCACCCCATCGCCGGGACCAGGCACCGCGGCGCCACCCCGCAGGAGGACCAGGCGCTCGCCGACGAGCTCCTCGCCGACCCGAAGGAACGCGCCGAGCACCTGATGCTCGTCGACCTCGGCCGCAACGACCTGGGACGGGTCTGCGAACCCGGCAGCGTCGAGGTCGTCGACTTCATGTCCGTCGAGCGGTACTCGCACGTGATGCACATCGTCTCCACCGTCACCGGACGGGTCGCCGAGGGCCACAAGGCCTTCGACGTCCTCACCGCGTGCTTCCCCGCGGGCACCCTCTCCGGCGCACCCAAGCCGCGCGCCATGCAGATCATCGAGGAGCTCGAACCGACCCGCCGGGGGCTGTACGGCGGCTGCGTCGGCTACCTCGACTTCGCGGGCGACTCCGACACCGCCATCGCCATCCGGACCGCTCTGCTCCGGGACGGCACCGCGTACGTCCAGGCCGGAGCGGGCGTCGTCGCTGACTCCGACCCGGTCGGCGAGGACACCGAGTGCCGCAACAAGGCCGCCGCGGTGCTCCGCGCCGTGCATACGGCGAACCGGCTCCGGTCCCACTGAGGCGGTAAGGGATAGTGGGGTACGTGAGTGCTGTCCCCGTACCCCAGCCCCGTGCCCGTGCCGCCTCCGCGCCCGACAGCGCAGGAAGCCGCCGCAGCCTGGGCGCCGGCCTGCTCCTCGGGGCCGCCGGCGCCACCGTCGTCCTCCTCGCCTCAGGGCAGAAATGGGCCGAGGGCACGGCAGCCGTCGGCGGCGGCACCCTGCCCCTGACCGCGGACGGCCAGGACGTCACAGGCCTACCGGCGGCCCTGGCCGTCGTCGGCCTGGCCGCCCTCGTAGCCGTCTTCGCCGTCCGGGGCGGCGGCCGGACGATCGTCGCGGGACTGCTGGCACTCAGCGGACTGGGCGCCGGACTGAGCTCCTACGCCGGTGCCTCCGACAGCGCCGCCCTCGACGAGAAGGCCGCCCGGACCACCGGCAACACCTCGGCCACCATCGACGCGCTCAGCCACACCGCCTGGCCGTACGTCACGGCCGTCGGCGGACTGCTGATCCTGCTCGCCGGACTGCTCGCCCTTCGGTACGGCAGCCGGTGGCCCGCCATGTCGGGACGGTACGAGCGCGGCGGCACCCCGCGCCCCCGCAAGGCCGCTCCCGCGGCCCCGGATCCCGACCGGCCCGAGGACCTGTGGAAGGCCCTGGACCGCGGCGAGGACCCGACGCGCGAGGCATGACCCCCCGGCTCGGGTCCACCCGCACGTACGGGACAATGGCAGCGAGCTTTCTGTACAGCGATACCTTCAGCGCAACACCAACGAGGAGCAACTCATGGCGGGCAGCAGCCACGGACACACCCCGGCCGCCTGGACCGGTGTCATCATCGCCTTCATCGGCTTCTGCATCGCAGGCGTCTTCATGGTCGCGGCGAACCCGCTCGGCTTCTGGGCCGGACTGGCCGTCATCGCCGTCGGCGGACTCGTCGGTCTCGCCATGAAGGCCGCCGGCCTCGGCATGCCGAAGGAGTCGGCCGAGCTGGCGGCCGCCAGGGCCCGTGCCGGAGAGGCACAGACCACCGCCTGACCGCACGCCGGTCCACAGACACGACACGAGGCGCAGCCCGACCGGGCTGCGCCTCTCCGTACGAGCGGGGACAATCAGCGCGTGGACGCCTCAGCTTCTCCCGCCGCCCCGGACCCGGCCCCCGTACCCGGCACCCCCGGACCGCCGCACACCCTCCCTGCCGCGGCCGGACCCGTGTCCGCCCCTGCCGCGCCGGTGAGCCGGCTCAGGCGGCTCGCCACCCCGGTCGGTGCGATGGCCGTCGTCGTCGGTGCCTTCGGGTACGTGGCCACGGTCGATCCCAACGAACCCGGCCACTACCCGGTGTGCCCCATGCTCCGGTTCACCGGCGTGTTCTGCCCCGGCTGCGGCGGGCTGCGCAGCGCCCACGCCGTCGCCCACGGCGACATCGCCGCCGCCCTCGGCTCCAACGCCCTGGCCGTCGTCGGCTACGCCGTCTTCGCCGTGGTGTGGCTGCTCTGGATGGTCCGCGCAAGCCGGGGCGAGCCGCTGCGGATCGCCCTCGCCCCCGCCTACTGGTGGGGTGTCGGCGCGGTGCTGCTGATCTTCTCCGTCGTCCGGAATCTGCCGTTCGGGTCAGGCTTGGCGCCCTGAATGCCCAGGTAGTGGGACGTACCGCCGCCGGATGCGAGCCCATCGCCCTCCTGCGGATACCATCGAGATGGCTGATCCTGTTCCCTCATACACCGTTCCGGAAGGGGGCCGCTCGCGTGAGTGTGCTCGACGAGATCATCGATGGCGTTCGCGCCGACCTCGCAGAGCGGCAGGCGCGCGTCAGCCTCGACGAGCTCAAGGAACGCGCAGCCCGCGCTCCTCGGGCCAAGGACGGAGTCGCCGCCCTGCGCGGCGAGGGCGTGACCGTCATCTGCGAGGTCAAGCGTTCCAGCCCCTCCAAGGGGGCCCTTGCCGCAATCGCCGACCCGGCCGCGCTCGCCGCCGACTACGAGGCGGGCGGCGCGTCCGTCATCTCGGTCCTCACCGAGGAGCGCCGCTTCGGCGGCTCCCTCGCCGATCTTGAGGCCGTCCGCGCCAAGGTGGACATCCCGATCCTCCGCAAGGACTTCATCGTCACCTCGTACCAGCTGTGGGAGGCACGCGCCTACGGCGCCGACCTCGCCCTGCTGATCGTGGCCGCCCTCGACCAGGAGGCCCTCGTCTCCCTGATCGAGCGTGCCGAGTCGATCGGCCTGACGCCGCTCGTCGAGGCGCACGACGAGGAGGAGGCGGAGCGTGCCGTGGACGCCGGAGCGAAGATCATCGGTGTCAACGCGCGCAATCTGAAGGACCTCAAGGTCGACCGCTCCACCTTCGAGCGCGTCGCCCCCGAGATCCCCGACCACATCGTCAAGGTCGCCGAGTCCGGCGTCCGCGGCCCGCACGACCTGATCGCCTACGCCAACGCGGGCGCCGACTCGGTGCTCGTCGGCGAGTCCCTGGTCACCGGCCGGGACCCCCGGTCCGCCGTGGCCGACCTGGTCGCCGCCGGCGCCCACCCGGCCCTCCGGCACGGACGGGGCTGACCCGCACCGTGTCCGACTGTCCCGCGCCCCGCATCCGGCCGGGCCTGCGCCCCGCCGGGGTGACGGCCCGGGACCCCCACGCGCCCCTGGCCCGCGGCTGCCGGCCGCGGGGCTGCCGCGCCCCCGCCCGGCGGGTGCACGGCCGTCGCGTCCGGTACGTGATCGGCGACGAACCGGGACAGGTCAACGGCATGCGATGGCGTACGGGGTCCGCGCCGTAGCGAGCCCCGGCCGTCGCACTCCTCCCCCCACCGGGAGGTCCGCACGCCTTACCGCACCGACCGCTCACCGGCCGGCGCGGTGCTCCGCCCACGGCGCATACGGTGAACCCACCCGTTGCAAGTCGAGGAGCACGTCGTATGTCGTCCGACTTCTTCATTCCGGACCCCGAGGGTCTGATTCCCAGTGCCGAGGGGTACTTCGGCGCATTCGGTGGCAAGTTCATCCCGGAGGCGCTCGTCGCCGCCGTGGACGAGGTGGCCGTCGAGTACGACAAGGCCAAGGCCGACCCGGCCTTCGCCGCCGAGCTCAACGAGCTCATGGTCAACTACACGGGCAGGCCCAGCGCGCTGACCGAGGTCCCGCGCTTCGCCGAGCACGCCGGAGGCGCCCGGGTCTTCCTCAAGCGCGAGGACCTGAACCACACCGGCTCGCACAAGATCAACAACGTGCTGGGCCAGGCGCTCCTCACCAAGCGCATGGGCAAGACCCGGGTCATCGCCGAGACCGGCGCCGGTCAGCACGGCGTCGCCACCGCGACCGCCTGCGCCCTCTTCGGACTCGAATGCACCATCTACATGGGTGAGGTCGACACGGAGCGGCAGGCGCTGAACGTGGCGCGCATGCGGATGCTCGGCGCCGAGGTCATCGCAGTGAAGTCCGGCTCCAAGACCCTCAAGGACGCCATCAACGAGGCGTTCCGCGACTGGGTCGCCAACGTGGACCGCACGCACTACCTCTTCGGCACCGTCGCCGGCCCCCACCCCTTCCCGGCGATGGTCCGCGACTTCCACCGGGTGATCGGCGTCGAGGCCCGCCGCCAGATCCTGGAGCGGGCCGGCCGGCTGCCGGACGCCGCCGTCGCCTGCGTCGGCGGCGGCTCCAACGCCATCGGCCTCTTCCACGCCTTCATCCCGGACGAGAGCGTCCGGCTGATCGGCTGCGAGCCCGCCGGACACGGCGTGGAGACCGGCGAGCACGCGGCGACCCTGACCGCGGGCGAGCCCGGAATCCTGCACGGCTCACGCAGTTACGTCCTCCAGGACGACGAGGGCCAGATCACCGAGCCGTACTCGATCTCGGCGGGCCTCGACTACCCGGGCATCGGCCCGGAGCACGCCTACCTCAAGGACGTCGGCCGCGGCGAGTACCGCGCGGTGACGGACGACGCCGCCATGCAGGCGCTGCGCCTCCTCTCCCGCACCGAGGGCATCATCCCGGCCATCGAGAGCGCGCACGCGCTGGCCGGTGCGCTGGAGGTCGGGCAGGAGCTCGGCAAGGACGGGCTGATCCTGATCAACCTGTCAGGCCGGGGCGACAAGGACATGGACACGGCCGCACGGTACTTCGGCCTGTACGACCAGGAGGGGGAGAAGTGAGCGGCAACCGGGAGCTTCTGGATTCGGCGCTGGCCAGGGCGGCAGCCGAGGACAGGGCCGCACTCATCGCGTACCTGCCCGGCGGCTTCCCGACGGTCGACGGCGGCATCGAGGCGGTCAAGGCCGTCGTCGCGGGCGGCGCGGACATCGTCGAGGTGGGCCTGCCGCACAGCGACCCGGTGCTCGACGGGCCGGTCATCCAGACCGCCGACGACATCGCGCTGAAGGGCGGCGTCAAGATCGCCGACATCATGCGCACCGTCCGTGAGGCCTACGAGGCCACCGGCGTCCCGATTCTCGTCATGACGTACTGGAACCCCATCGACCGGTACGGCGTGGACCGCTTCACCGCCGAACTCGCCGCGGCCGGCGGAGCCGGGTGCATCCTGCCCGACCTGCCGGTCCAGGAGTCCGGACTGTGGCGTGAGCACGCCGAGAAGCACGGTCTCGCCACCGTCTTCGTCGTCGCGCCGAGCAGCAAGGACGCCCGCCTCGCCACGATCACGGCAGCGGGCTCGGGCTTCGTGTACGCCTCCTCCCTCATGGGGGTCACCGGCACCCGTGAATCGGTCGGCGAGCAGGCCCAGGAGCTGGTGCGCCGCACCCGCGCCACCACGGACCTGCCGGTCTGCGTCGGGATCGGGGTCTCCACCCGCGAGCACGCCGAACAGGTCGCCGGCTTCGCCGACGGCGTCATCGTCGGCTCGGCCTTCGTCAAGAGGATGCTGGACGCCCCCGACGCGGCAGCCGGACTCGCCGCCGTCCGCGCATTGGCCGGCGAGCTGGCCGAAGGTGTTCGAAAGCGCCGGTAGTGATCGTCACCCGTACGGGTGGACATAGGACCGGGGAGGCGCTCACGTGCCTCCCCGGTTCGTTTGCGCGGTGTGAGCGACAAGAACCATGAGCCAAAGAGAGCCGCGCGCGACCGGCTCGTACAGCAGCGTGAGCTGGACCGGGCGCGGGAGCGCCGCAGGCGCACGCTGATCGTCGCGACCGCCGTGGTGGGCGTGCTGGCGCTGGCTGCCGTGATCGGCCTGATCGCCGCCAACGCGGGCAAGAACGACACGGACAGCGAGGCCGGACCCGCGGTCACCCCGTCCGGGGCGACGGGCAAGGACGGTCTGGCCCTCCAGGTCGGAGCGGATGACGCGCCGTCCACGCTCACGATCTGGGAGGACTTCCGCTGCCCCGTCTGCGCCCAGTTCGAGGAGGCCTTCCGGGGCACCATCGCGGAGCTCGCCGACAGCGGCCAGATCAAGGTGGAGTACCACCTGGCCACGATCATCGACGGCAACCTCGGCGGCAGCGGATCGCTGCGGGCCGCCAATGCCGCGGCCTGCGCCCAGGACGTCGGCAAATTCGCCCCGTACCACGACGTGCTCTACCGCAATCAGCCGCCGGAGACCGACGACGCCTTCGGCGAGAACAGCAAGCTGATCGAGCTCGCCGGCACCGTGGACGGACTGGACACGCCCGCCTTCCGCAGCTGTGTGGAGGACGGCACGCACGACAGCTGGGTCGAGAAGTCGAACAAAGCCTTCGGTGAGGGCGGGTTCCAGGGGACTCCGACCGCGCTGCTCAACGGTGAGTCGATCTTCCCGAAGAAGGGGGACGAGCAGATCTCCGTGGCGAATCTCAAGAAGTGGGTGGCGGAGGCCAACAAGGGCAAGGAACCGGGCACGGTCGGGGCGACGCCCTCGGGCTCCGAGCCGTCCTGAGGGCCCGGCCCGTTACCCAGAAGTTGCCGGACGGCTTGCCTCACGTCCCGTCCGGCAAGGTAGCGTCGACCCCGTCATGAACCTTGCCTTCATTCCCAGCCCGTCGACCGGCGTGATCGAGCTCGGCCCGATCCCGCTCCGCGGCTACGCGTTCTGCATCATCATCGGTGTCTTCGTCGCCGTCTGGTTCGGCAACAAGCGCTGGATCGCCCGCGGCGGCCGAGCCGGCACCGTTGCCGACATCGCCGTCTGGGCCGTGCCCTTCGGCCTCGTCGGCGGCAGGCTCTACCACGTCGTCACCGACTACCAGCTGTACTTCAGCGACGGTGAGAACTGGGTCGACGCCTTCAAGATCTGGGAAGGCGGCCTCGGTATCTGGGGCGCGATCGCGCTCGGCGCCGTCGGTGCCTGGATCGGCTGCCGCCGCCGCGGAATCCCGCTGCCCGCCTGGGCCGACGCGCTCGCACCCGGTATCGCCCTCGCCCAGGCGATCGGCCGCTGGGGCAACTGGTTCAACCAGGAGCTGTACGGCAAGCGGACGGACCTGCCGTGGGCGGTGGAGATCAGCGAAGGCCCCAACCGGGTGGCGGGCACCTACCACCCGACCTTCCTGTACGAGTCGCTGTGGTGCATCGGTGTCGCGCTCCTGGTCGTCTGGGCGGACCGCCGGTTCAAGCTCGGACACGGACGGGCGTTCGCGCTGTACGTGGCGGCCTACTGCACGGGCCGTGCCTGGATCGAGTACATGCGCGTCGACGAGGCGCACCACGTCCTGGGACTGCGGCTCAACGTGTGGACCGCGATCATCGTCTTCGTCCTCGCGGTGACGTACTTCGTGATCTCGGCGAAGCTGCGCCCCGGACGCGAGGAGATCGTCGAACCGGCCGCGGTGGACCTGTCCAAGGACAGCGGCAAGGACAGCGGGACCGCTGACTCCGCCGAGGGCGCCGACAGCCCCGAGGCCGCCGACACGTCCGACCCCGCCGACGCCCCCGAAGCGCAGGCGAAGGAGTCCGAGGGCGACGACGCCCCGCAGACGGCCGACAAGAGCTGACGCACCTGGAGCCACGCGAAGGGGCCGCCGGACCACACAGGTCCGGCGGCCCCTTCGCGTGCCCCGGCCCGGCACCCGGGCCGATCGGGCCTCACGCCACGCGTCCCGCCAGCGCCAGGGTCCTCTGCGCGGTGGCCACCACCGCCGCGTCGACGAACCTCCCGTCAGGCAGCGCCATCGCCCCCGCCTGTGCCCGCGACGCCTCCACGATCTGCTCCGCGGCCTCGACCTCCCGCGATGTCGGCCGGAACGCCCGCTCGATGACGGGCAGCTGCCGGGGATGGATCGCCGCACGTCCGAGCAGTCCCAGGTCCCGCCCGTGCGCACAGGACGACCGCAGCCCGGACAGGTCCTTGACGTCCGTGAACACCGACATGGCGGGCGGATCGAGCCCCGCCGCCCGTGCCGCGACCACGAGACGGCTGCGCGGCCAGTCGAGCCCGGCATCGTCCCGCACCCCCAGGTCGGCCCTGAGATCCGCCTCGCCCAGTGCCACACCCCGCACGTCGTGATGGGCGCTGGCGATCGAGTACGCGTGCTCGATCGCCATGGCCGACTCCAGCAGCGGATACAGCGCGACCCCCGGCGCCAGCGCCGCGACGTGGTGCACCGAAGCCGCATGGGTGATCTTGGGAAGCCGCATCCCGGACAGGCCGGGAAGCCCTGCGAGAGCCTTGACGTCGTCCTCGCCGTGGACCCGGACATGGACCGGTACGGCGTCGGCCGTACCGGGATCGGTGAGCAGTTCCGCGGTCGCCGCACGCGCGTACTCCTTGCGGTCCGGCGCGACCGCGTCCTCCAGGTCGACGATCACCACGTGCGCGCCCGAGCGGAGCGCCTTGCGGACCACCTCCGGGCGGTCCCCGGGCACGTACAGCCAGGTCAGCGCGACCGCCCTGGTGCTCACAGCGCCCCCTCGTCCCGCAGGGCCGCGATGCTCGGGGCCGACAGGCCGAGCCCCGCCAGGATCTCGTCCGTGTCCGCGCCGTGCGGCCGCCCGGCCCAGCGGATCTCCCCGGGCGTCTCCGAGAGCCGGAACAGCACGTTCTGCATCCGTAGCGGCCCCAGCTCGGGGTCGTCGACCTCGGTGATCGTGCCCAGCGCCCGGTACTGCGGATCCTCCATCACGTCCCGTACGTCCTGGATCGGAGCGATCGCGGCCTCTGCCTTCTCGAACGCCGACACAGCCTCCTCCCGGGTGCGCCGGGCGATCCAGTGGCCGACGGCCTCGTCGAGTTCGTCGGCGTGCTCGGCGCGCGTGGTCCCGGCGGCGAACCACGGTTCGTCGATCAGGTCCGGGCGGCCCACCAGCCGCATCACGCGCTCGGCGACCGACTGGGCCGAGGTCGAGACGGCGACCCAGTGGCCGTCGGAGGTCCGGTAGGTGTTGCGCGGGGCGTTGTTGCGGGAGCGGTTCCCCGTACGCGGCTGGACGTAGCCCAGCTGGTCGTACCAGAGCGGCTGCGGCCCCAGGACCGTCAGGATCGGCTCGATGATCGCCATGTCGACCACCTGTCCCGCGCCGGTGCGGTCGCGCCCCGCCAGGGCAGTCATCACCGCGTACGCCGTCGCGAGTGCCGCGATCGAGTCGGCGAGCCCGAACGGCGGCAGGGTCGGCGGCCCGTCCGGCTCACCGGTCACGGCGGCGAAGCCGCTCATCGCCTCCGCGAGTGTGCCGAAGCCCGGCCGGTGCGCGTACGGGCCGAACTGGCCGAAGCCGGTGACCCGGGCCAGTACCAGCCGCGGATTGACGGCGCGCAGTTCCTCCCAGCCCAGGCCCCAGCGCTCCAGTGTCCCCGGCCGGAAGTTCTCGATGATCACGTCGGTGTCCGCCGCCAGCCGCAGGAGCACGTCCCGCCCGCCGGGGCTGGACAGGTCGAGCGTCAGGGTGCGCTTGTTGCGGCCGAGCAGCTTCCACCACAGGCCCACCCCGTCCTTCGCGGGACCGTGCCCGCGCGACGGGTCGGGCTTGCGCGGATGCTCGACCTTGATGACCTCGGCGCCGAAGTCGCCGAGCATCGTGGCCGCGAGCGGTCCGGCGAACAGGGTGGCGATGTCCAGGACCCGCAGGCCGGCGAGAGGTGCGGTCGTCGTACTCATGCGGCATCGATCTCACTGCGGTACGGCATGGACGTGGAGGCACCGGGTCTCTGTACGCAGAGCGCCGCGGCCGAGGACGCCCAGGCCAGCGCCTCGGGGACGGCCCGGCCCTCGCCGAGCGCCACGGCCAGCGTCCCGACGAACGTGTCACCCGCACCGGTCGTGTCGACGGCGGTCACCTCGGGCGCCGGGAACAGGACGGCTTCGCCTCCCCGGGTCGCGTACAGGCACCCCTTCCGGCCGAGCGTGATCACGACCTCCGGGACCTGCCGGAGCAGGATCTGCGCGGCCGCGTGCGGTTCGTCGCATCCGGAGAGCGCCGCCGCCTCGTGCTCATTGGGGATCAGCAGGTCGACGGCGTCCAGGAGTTCGGACGGCAGCGGCTGTACGGGGGAGGGGGTGAGGACCGTCCGTACACCCCGGGCCTTCGCGGCCCGCGCGGCCTCGGTCACCGCGGAGAGCGGGAGTTCCAGCTGGAGGAGCAGCAGACCCGCGGCGGCGATGGCGGCGTGCTCTCCCGGGCCGAGCGTGGTGACGGTGCCGTTGGCACCGGGAATCACCACGATCGCGTTCGCGCCCTCGTCGTCGACGACGATGTGGGCGGTGCCGCTGGGACCTGCGGCCGTGTGCAGCAGGTCCGTGTCCACGCCCGCGTGCTCCAGATTCGTCCGCAGCCGTGAGCCGAACTCGTCGGTCCCGACCGCGCCGATCATCACCACCTCACCGCCCGCGCGGGCAGCGGCGACGGCCTGATTGGCCCCTTTGCCGCCGGGCACGGTCCGCAGCTCCCGTCCGGTGACGGTCTCCCCGAGCGCGGGCGCCCGGGCGACGTAGGTGACTAGGTCCATGTTGGTGCTGCCGAGCACCGCGATCGCTGTCATGGGCGGCATACCTCCTGGTGGGTCAGTTCGGCGAGGGTGTCGAAGCCGATGGAGTCGAAACCGGGGACGGATGTGGCGAGCCGGTTCTTCAGCGGGGCGGTCCAGTGGTCGGGCAGCGCGGTGGGCCGCCCGGCCAGAAGCCCCGCGAGCGAACCGGCCGTCGCACCGTTCGAGTCGGTGTCCCAGCCGCCGGACACGGCGCAGCCGATGGAGCGGCCGAAGTCGCCGTCGGCGTGGGTGAGCGCGGCGGCGAGCACCGCGGCGTTGGGCAGGACGTGCACCCAGTGGTGGGTCGCCCCGTAGGCGGCGTGGAGCCGGTCCACGACGGTGTCGAAGTCCGGTTCGGCACGGGCGCTCGCGATCCCGAGGCGCACCGCGTGCGCGTACCGGGAACGGGGCGGCACCACGCGCAGTCCGGCCGCGAGACACCCGTGCACATCCGTCTCGCCGCCGGCCGCCTCGGCGAGGGCGGCCGCGGTGAACATCGCCCCGTACACCCCGTTGGCCGTGTGGGTGAGCACCGCGTCCCGGTGCGCCTGCTCGGCGGCGGCGGCCGGGTCGGCCGGGTGTGTCCAGCCGTGCACATCGGCCCGGATCTGGGCGCCGATCCATTCGCGGAAGGGGTTGCGGTAGCGGGCGGTCTCCGGCGGCTCGATGCCGTCGAGGAGATTGCGGTACGCGATGCGCTCCGCGGTGAAGAGCCGGCCGGCGGGGAGTTCGTCGAGCCAGAGCCGGGCGAGGTCGGTCGTGCCGAAAGCGCGTCCGTGGCGCTGGAGCAGCAGCACCGTGAGCAGGGGGTGGTTGAGGTCGTCGTCCTCCGGCATGCCGTCGATGTTCTCGGCGAGGGAGGTGGCGGCCGAGCGGCGGTTCCAGGGGTAGGCGGCGGTCAGTTCGCCGGGCAGGCCACGGGCCGTGAACCAGGTGGTGAGCGGCCAGTTGCCGGTGGCCTGCGCGAGGGAGCGGATACCGGCGAGGGGCAGCTTCTCCACGGGCTTGCCGAGCAGGCAGCCTGCGGCCCGGCCCAGCCAGGCCGCGTGCAGCCGCTCGGGTCCGAGAGCGACGGGCCGGGTGCGGGGGGCCGGCCAGCGGGGGCAGGCGTCCCGGATCGCCGCCAGGTCCGTCGGCTCGACGTCGGACAGCGGGCTCTCCAGCAGGGCGAGTTCGTCGAGCAGCTGTGCGGCCAGTGCGCGCATCCGGGGCGCCGCGGGAAGCGCCGAGGCACCGGCGCGCTCCGGAGCGGGGGCGCCGCCGGACCCGTACCAGCGCTCCTCGATGTCCCGGGCGTCCCGGCCGTCCTGCGCCGCCTGCCGCAGCTCGTGCCCGACCAGGTCCTCGGGCTGAACCCACGTGAGCCGTACGGTCATCGCGGGCCGGCCAGCGTCGCGAACGCCGACTCGTGGGCCCGGCGGCGCGCCGTGTCCCGTACGAAGACCTCGCGGGCGACCTCCGTCAGGACCCGTGCCGGGGCGTGCAGATCGAGGCGGCTGGCGTCGGCGACCGTTTTCACCCAGGCGGCGGGGATGGCCTGCTCGCCGTGGAGCGCGCCCGCGATCGCGCCGCTCATCGTCGCGATCGAGTCGCAGTCCCGGCCGTAGTTGACCGAACCGAGCACCGTGCGGCGGTAGTCGCCCCCGCCCACGAGCAGCATGCCGAGCGCGACCGGCAGTTCCTCGATGGAGTGCAGCCGGGAGGGCCGCCGGGCACCGAGCGAGGGGTCGCGGTAGTCGGGGCCCACCGTGTCGAAGGGGGCCACGGCCTCGCGCAGGGGCACCAGCGCCGACTCGAAGTCGCTGTACCCGGCGGCCACGTCGCACACCGCCTCGATCGCCGCCCGTGTCCCGTCCTTCGCCAGGGCCAGACAGGTTCCGACGACGGAGGAGGGCGTGGCGTCCGGGGCGCAGGCGGCGGCGACCGCGGCGGCGAGGACCCCGGCCGCCTCCCGTCCGTACGAGGACTGGTGGGCCCCCGCGACATCCAGCGCCTCCGCGTACGCGGCCTCGGGGTGGGCGGCGTTCACCAGGCCGACCGGTGCCATGTACATCGCCGCCCCGCAGTTCACGATGTTCCCCGAGCCCGCCTCGCGCGGGTCGGCGTGGCCGTAGTGCAGCCGCGTGACGATCCACTTCTCCGCGAGGAAGATCCGCTGCAGCGGCAGCGCCTCCGCCTCCAGCTCCGGGATCCAGCGGGGACGGGACATCAGATCCGGTACGAGGTGGTCCGCCACGGAGTACGCGTCCAGGTGATCGCGTACCGTGCCGTAGACCCGCACCAGCGCATGCGTCATCAGGGTGTCGTCGGTGACGTGCCCGTCGCCCTTGTGGTACGGGGCGATGGGGCGCGCGGTGCGCCACGCTTCGCCGTGCCAGGGGCCGACGATGCCGTTCACCCGGCCGCCGTGGCGCTCGGCGATCTGCTCCGGGGTCCAGCCCTCGACGGGGCCGCCGAGTGCGTCACCGACGGCGGCGCCGACGAGTGCGCCGGTGATCCGCTCATCCAGGGTGAGCGTCGTGGTGGTCGTACCTGCCGAGGACGGTGCGGGCGTTTTGGGTGTCATGCCGGGATTGTCCACCCGTGGTGGCCGGTTCCGTGGCTGCCAGCAGCCCGGCGAGTTCGATGAGATCGGTGCCGGCGAGGCGGGGCAGCGCACACCCCGCCAGCGTGCGGCAGGCCTCGCGCCAGCCCGCGGGGATCGTGCCGGCCCCGCCCAGCGCCCCGGTCAGCGCCCCGGCGAGGGCGGGCGCGGAGTCGGCGACCCGGGACAGGCAGGCGGCCGCGGGCACGGCCTGGGCGATATCGCCCCGGGCGGCGGTCGCCAGGGCGAGGGCGACGGGCACGGTCTCGGCCGCGGCGATCCCGTAGCTGTAGACGTGGTCGACGATCTGGTGCTCCAGAACGGGGACCAGGGCGAAAGCACCCGCCGTCTCGTCGGCGAACTCCCGGGCCAGGCGCACGGCGTGGACCGCGTTGCGGGCGATCTCGGTTCCCTCGGGCAGCTGTTCGAGCGCGGCGTTCACCGCGGCGTCGACGTCCGCCCCCGCGAGCGCCTCGGCGATCGCCGCGGCAACGGCACGGGCGCCGTGCACCCCGTCGCCGTCCTGCGTGTACCGGGCGTCGAATTCGGCGAGTCCGGCCGCCGCGATGGGATCGCCCGGGTGCACGACCGCGAGGACGGCGGCCCTGACGCAGGCCGCGTCGTCGAAGTAGTGCGGGTTGTCGTGCCCGGTGGCGGGCGGGCGCAGTCCGGCGGCGAGGTTGCCGAGGCCGGCCCGTACGGAGATCCGGGCCCGGAGCGGAAGAACGGCGGACTCGACCTCCGGCGCCCGGGCACTCGCGGCGGCGACCTTCGCGGCCAGGGCGTTCCAGGACCGGTCGATCGCGTCCCGCATCCGGTGGCCGGGGGAGAGGCCTGGCGCGTGGTCGGCCGCGGCGGCCAGCACCGTCCGGGCGGCGAACGCCGCCCACTCGGCATCGTCGGACGGACCGAGCCTGAGGGGCTCGGGCGGCTGATTGAGGGCGATGGGTACGGGCAGCGTCGTCGTCGCGTTCTGCTCGGCGAAGGTGTCCAGCTCCCGGGTGAGCCGCCGGGTCCACTCGGGCATCCGCGCCGCCCGGTGCCGCGCGGCGGGCCACCCGGCGGCGTCCCCGGCCGCCAGACCGAGCAGCAGCCCCTCGATCCGGGCCTGCCGGCCGGGTGCGGTGCGCGCCCGTGGGCCCTTGGCCGACTGCCTGCCGGCAGGGGGACGGGCGGCCGGCTCGGCCGCGATGTGGATGGCGACACGGTGGGGGGCCGCGTCCGGCGGGGCCGAGTGGCCCGGGGCCGAGTGGCCCGGGGCCGTGGGCCCGGAGGTGGGCGAGGCGCCCCCCGGGATGGGCGAGGAGCCCCCGGCGGCCCCGTGCGCGGCGGTCATCGGGTGGCTCCGTGAACGGTGGCGACGGAGGGGGCGGCGGGCGTGACTGCCGGTTCGGTCAGCGGGGCACCGGTCCCGTCCCGTGGAGGCGATCCGGCCGGCTCGTACCAGGAGGAGGCGGGGGCGGGCCGGTCCCGGACCGGTGTGCCGCCCACCGCCCCGGGCGGCGCACCCGGCCCGTCCTCCGCGTCGTCCGGCGTCAGCAGCTCCGCAATGTCCAGGACGTGGTACCCGCGCATCGACGGCAGGCAGCTGCCCCGCACCGGGCCGATCTTCGACGCCCACTCCTGCGGGATCGCCGACGCCCCGTGCAGGGCGCCGGCCAGCGCACCCGCCACCGCCGCCGTCGTATCGGCGTCCCGGCCCATGTTCACGGCCGTCAGCACCGCCGTACGGAAGTCGCCCCGCGCCGCCGTGAACGCGCCGAAGGCCAGCCCGACCGCCTCCGGTGCCAGATCCGTCCACGGGTAGCCGCCGATCACCACCGCGGAGCGCACCGCGCGTTCCCTCGCCAGCCGGTCCGGGTAGGGGCGCTGCGCGGCCGTGACCGCGCGCCGCAGCGAACGGGCGGTCCAGGAGTCCATCGGTACGACCGAGAGCGCGGCCGCGATCACCGAGGCGAGCCCGGCCCCCACCATCGCGGCGGCCACCCCCGCCGCGACCGCCTGGCCGCCGTAGATGCCCTCCCCCTCATGACTGACCCGGCCGTCCACCGCCACCAGCCGGGCCGCCTCCGCCGGCCGGCCCGCCGCGAACACGCCGAACGGCGCCGCCCGCATCGCGAGGCCGTCGCTCCACGCATGCCGGTGCTGGGCGGAGATCGGGGCGGCGAGTCCGCGCCGCAGGTTCTCCAGCGTGCCGCGCTCACTGAACCCCGCACCGCGGAACGGACCCTCGTCGAGGTCGGCGATCCAGTGGTGCCAGGCGCGCTCGACGTGCGAAACCGTCAGCGCCGAACCGTGCCTGGCCAGCAGCAGCCCCGAGAAGATCGCGTACTCGGTGTCGTCCGTCCCCGCCGGGTCGTCGCTGACGAAACCCTCGATCCGGCCCCACCGGCGACGGATCTCGGACGGCCGCATGTTCTCCGCCGGGGCACCGAGAGCGTCGCCCACCGCGAGCCCCAGCAGCGCCCCCCGGGCCCGGTCACCCGTACCGCCGGGCGAACCGGGATCCCCGGCACCCCTGCCCGCCGGCGGCTCCGCCGGACTGCCTGCCATCAGCTCCATCGCGTCGACCCTTCGCTCGCACAGGGCAGTTCACCGCCTGTGCGAACCACCTGTGCGATCTGTCCCACGCCGAGACCCCCACGAGGCGGATCACGACCACAAAAGGGCCACACGGATGACGCCGCGAAGAAGGCCCCAGAGGTAGGTAAGTACGGCCTTCCTTGCTGGCGGGAGCCCTTTTTCGTGCGTACTTTCGAGCTTGTTGAAACGGGGGGCGGGACGCATGGAGTCCGCTCCCGGACAAGGGGAGAGCTGTGTCCATCATCGAGACCGACGCCGTACTGCACGAGGCGCACCGGGACAACCACACCCACCGCGATGTGAACGGTGGCTGGCTGCGGCCCGCGGTCTTCGGAGCCATGGACGGCCTCGTCTCCAACCTCGCCCTCATGACCGGCGTCGCCGGAGGGGCGGTATCCCAGCAGACCCTCGTCATCACGGGCCTGGCCGGTCTGGCCGCGGGCGCGTTCTCGATGGCGGCCGGCGAGTACACCTCCGTCGCCTCGCAGCGCGAGCTCGTCGAGGCGGAGCTCGACGTCGAGCGGCGGGAACTGCGTAAGCACCCCAAGGACGAGATGCGGGAGCTCGCCGGGCTGTACGAGTCCCGGGGCGTCGAGCCCGAGCTGGCCCGCGAGGTCGCCCGGCAGCTGTCCAGGGACCCCGAGCAGGCGCTGGAGATCCACGCCCGCGAGGAGCTCGGCATCGACCCCGGCGACCTGCCCTCGCCGCTCGTCGCAGCCGTCTCGTCCTTCGGCGCCTTCGCGCTGGGTGCCCTGCTGCCCGTGCTGCCCTTCCTGCTCGGCGCCACCGCGCTGTGGCCCGCCGTGCTCCTCGCCCTGATCGGCCTGTTCGGCTGCGGCGCGGTGGTGGCCCGGGTGACGGCGCGCACCTGGTGGTTCAGCGGACTGCGCCAGCTCGTGCTCGGCGGGGCCGCCGCAGCGATCACGTACGGTCTCGGCACCCTGTTCGGCGTGGCCGTCGGCTGACGGGCCGCCCTCCAGCGGGGGCTCTTCGGATACGGCGATGGCACGGCCCCGTCTTGGGGCCGTGCCATCGCCGTACTCGTGCGGACCGCTACTGGATGCCGGCGAAGCTCTTCCAGCCGGTGCCGATCTTGACGCCGGAGCCGATACCGCCGGTGCCGTTGCCGGCGTAGCGGTAGAGGTCGCCGGTGGTCGTGCGGCCGAGGATGTCGTCCTTGCCGTCGCCGGTGAGGTCGCCGATGCCGACGAAGTCGGCCATGCCGCCCCAGCCGGAGCCGATCTTCGTGCCGGAGGAGATGGTGCCCTTGCCGGTGCCGTAGTACCGGTACAGGTCGCCGTTGGTGGTGCGGGCGACGATGTCGGCGTGCTTGTCGCCGTTGAGGTCGCCCGCGCCGACGATGGTCAGGCTCTTCCAGCTGGTGCCGATCCGGCCGGTGCGGGTCAGGCCGCCCGCCTCGGTGCCGGCGAACAGGTACAGGTCACCGGTCGCGGTCTGCCGGGCCACCAGGTCCGGGATGCCGTCGTCGGTGAGGTCGCCCGAGTAGGTCAGGCCGTCGAAGGCCGTCCAGCCGCCGCCGAACTTCACGGAGGGGGATTGGGGCGTCACGGCGGTGCCCCGCTGCGGGCTGTAGCGGGACAGGTTGCCCGCCCCGTCGGTGACCAGGGTGTCGTTCGCACCGTCACCGTTGAGGTCCCCGAAGGGAACCAGGGTGGACGTCGTGGGCCAGGTCCCGCCGTCGGCCGTCGCCGACACCGTCCCGGCCGAGTTGCCCTGGTACACGAGCAGCGAACCGTCGGTCCGGCGCGCGTACAGGTCAGGGAAACCGTCGTTGCCGACGTAGTCCCGGCGCGCGGCCGGGACTCCCGGCTTCGCGGCACCCGTGGCCGTCGTCCAGACCTGGTCGATGCGGTAGTAGTCGTCCGTCAGCCCGAGCTCCTTGTTCCACACCGCGACGGCACGGCCGTCCGCACCGGTGGCCACGGAGCCCTGCGCGTGGAGGTCGACCTGGCCCACGTGCACGGGATCGCCCCAGGTGCCCTCGGAGCGCACCACGGCCCACAGCTCGCCCTCGAGAGTCGTCCACACGGCGGCGAGCGAGCCGTCGTGACCGACGCTCGGGTCCCAGAGGTTGAGCACGTGGGTCCCGGCGACCACGGTGCCGGGCTGCGACCAGGTGCCGCCCACCGCGCGGGTCGCCGTCCGGAGCAGGGTGCTGTCCCCGGCCCACAACGCCGTCACCCGGCCGTCGGGTTCCAGCTGCGGCGGTGAGGTGGTGCCCCTGTTCGGGTCGGCGGGGAGGTACTCGGTCCTGCCCCACGTCGCGCTGCCGGCCGGGCGGTAGACGAGGGAGCGGGTGGAGTTGCCCTCCCACCAGCTGACCAGGGCCGCGCCGTCGGCAGACGCCTGTACGTCCAGTTCGATCGGCGACGACCCGCCGGTCGTGACGGTCCCGGGGGCGC
Source organism: Streptomyces sp. NBC_00683 (assembly GCF_036226745.1). Classification (NCBI taxonomy): domain Bacteria; kingdom Bacillati; phylum Actinomycetota; class Actinomycetes; order Kitasatosporales; family Streptomycetaceae; genus Streptomyces; species Streptomyces sp. NBC_00683. The sequence continues at coordinate 6,387,489 of NZ_CP109013.1, forward strand.
TCCAGCCGGCCGAGCCCGCCGGCCGCGTCGACACCCGGATCGCCGCCGTCCCGGAGACGTCGGCCTGCCAGGCGACGGTCACCGCGCCGTCGTCCGCCGCGGCCGCGTCCAGCTCGTAGACGCTCCCGCCTCCGACGTGGACCGCGTCGGACCAGGCGGCTCCCGGTGCCGCCAGATCGGAGGCGTAGACCCCCACGTCCGTCTCGTCCTCCCCGGGCGTCGGGTTGCCGTTCCAGACGGCGGTGAGGCCGCTGCCGGGCCCCGGCACCAGCACGAGGTCGTTCGCGAACGGCGCGGACGTGATCGGCAGGGGAGCCGTCCACGCCTCGGCACCGGGCAGAAGCGTCGAGGTGCTGTGCCTGTCGAAGCGCTCCGTCGTGAAGCGGTTCCAGGAGACCGTGGCCGAACCGTCCCTGCCGGTGACCAGGTACACGTCGGACAGGTACTTCTGGTCGGCGGCTATGCGCACCGGGGCGTTCCACGCGGTGGCGTCGGCAGGACGGGTCGCGCCCCACAGCTCCTGCGGGCCTTCCCCGGTGCCACGCGTCCATACCGTGACGGCGGTGCCGTCCGAGGTGACCTTCACGCCCGCGGCGGAGTTGGCACCGTTCTCGGCGGTGAGCGGGGCTGGTGCCTCCCACCCCCGCTCGGCCGCCGAGGCCGCCGGCGCCCCCACCACGAGCGCCGTGGTGAGGCCCGCTCCGACAAGGACCGGCGTGAGTGTGAGCGTGGGCATCAGAGCGATGGCGATGATCTTGGTTCTGCGCATGTGTTCCCCCCACTTGTGCGTCGACAAACGCCCCGAACCTAACAGCGTTAACGGCGCCCCCACCAACGTATTAGCGGCTCCTTGCGGCGCCCTGTCGGCAGGGGCGCGGTCGCCCCCGCACGGGTTGCGGACCGCTGCTGACCGTGTCCGTCCGACGACCTTCGGTGAACGCTTGCGTCGGCCTCCCTCTGCCGAAGCCCGAAGGGCGCGGATCCGGTGTGACATACGTCTTGACGCACGTCACTGGGCGGATGGGGTCTCCGAGCCGTAAAATGAGACACTATGCAGCGCTACACATAAGTAGCCGTTACTCAGCGGTTTCGATTCCATGACCGCCGGGCAAGAGCCGTACACACCGCGGGCAACGACGCCTGCTCTCTGCGGTCTCCCCGGACGGTGATCCACAAGGATCCGTCCGATCGTGACCCACCTCCACCACGACTCCGTGGTGTCCGCATGTTGGAACGGACTATTCGCTTTTTGAGAAGCGTTCCATCATGTAACCTGCACGAAATTTCGCAGAGGGCCAACGTCGTCCCTCGGCACAGCACATGCCACGACGACGACGGGAGAGCCGATGCGTTCCGACGCCTGGTCGCCCATGGACGGTCGCCCCGTTCAGCAGGGGATGTACGACCCCCGTAACGAGCACGACGCCTGTGGCGTCGGGTTCGTGGCCACTCTGACCGGTGTGGCCAGCCATGAGCTGGTCGAGCAGGCGCTGACGGTACTGCGCAACCTCGAACACCGCGGCGCCACCGGATCCGAGCCCGACTCGGGTGACGGCGCCGGCATTCTGCTCCAGGTACCGGATGCCTTCCTCCGCGAAGAGGTCGCCTTCGACCTCCCCGAGGCGGGTTCCTACGCCGTCGGAATCGCGTTCCTGTCCGCTGACGACTCCACCGAGTCCGTCCAGCAGATCGAGAAGATCGCCGGCGAAGAGGGCCTCGACGTCCTCGGCTGGCGCGAGGTACCGGTCACCCCGGACCTCCTGGGCAACGGTGCCCGGGCCACGATGCCCGACTTCCGCCAGATCGTCGTCGCGGACGGTACGAGCACCGGCATCGCCCTCGACCGCAAGGCCTTCGTCCTGCGCAAGCGCGCCGAGCGTGAGGCCGGGGTGTACTTCCCCTCGCTCTCCGCACGCACGATCGTCTACAAGGGCATGCTCACCACCGGCCAGCTGGAGCCGTTCTTCCCGGACCTCTCCGACCGCCGTTTCGCCACCACGGTCGCGCTGGTCCACTCCCGCTTCTCCACCAACACCTTCCCGAGCTGGCCGCTCGCCCACCCGTACCGCTTCGTCGCGCACAACGGCGAGATCAACACGGTCAAGGGCAACCGCAACTGGATGAAGGCCCGCGAGTCCCAGCTCGCCTCCAGCCTCTTCGGTTCCGCGCAGCTCGACCGGATCTTCCCCGTCTGCACCCCGGACGCCTCCGACTCGGCCTCCTTCGACGAGGTCCTGGAGCTCCTCCACCTCGGCGGCCGCTCGCTGCCGCACTCGGTGCTGATGATGGTCCCCGAGGCGTGGGAGAACCACGCGTCCATGGACCCCGCCCGACGCGCGTTCTACCAGTACCACTCCACGATGATGGAGCCCTGGGACGGCCCGGCCTGCGTCACCTTCACCGACGGCACCCAGGTCGGCGCGGTCCTCGACCGCAACGGTCTGCGCCCCGGCCGCTACTGGGTCACCGACGACGGCCTCGTCGTCCTCTCCTCCGAGGTCGGTGTCCTGGATATCGACCCCGCCAAGGTCGTCCGCAAGGGCCGCCTCCAGCCCGGCAAGATGTTCCTCGTCGACACCGCCGAGCACCGCATCGTCGAGGACGACGAGATCAAGGCGTCCCTCGCCGCCGAGCAGCCCTACGCCGAGTGGCTGGAAACCGGCGAGATCGAGCTCGAGGACCTCCCCGAGCGCGAGCACATCGTCCACACCCACGCCTCGGTCACCCGCCGCCAGCAGACCTTCGGCTACACCGAGGAAGAGCTCCGTATCCTCCTCGCCCCGATGGCCCGCACCGCCGGCGAACCGCTGGGCTCCATGGGCACCGACTCACCGATCGCCGCGCTCTCCGAGCGCCCCCGGCTGCTCTTCGACTACTTCACCCAGCTGTTCGCCCAGGTCACCAACCCGCCGCTGGACGCCATCCGCGAGGAGCTCGTCACCTCGCTGCGCTCCACGCTGGGCCCCCAGGGGAACATCCTGGAGCCGAGCCCGGCCGCGTGTCGAGCCGTCACGCTGCCCTTCCCGGTGATCGACAACGACGAGCTGGCCAAGCTCATACACATCAACGCCGACGGCGACATGCCGGGCATGAAGGCCGCCACCCTCGCCGGCCTCTACCGGGTCAGCGGCGGCGGCGACGCCCTCGCCGCCCGGATCGAGGAGATCTGCACCGAGGTCGACGCCGCCATAGAGGACGGCGCCCGCCTGGTCGTCCTGTCCGACCGGCACTCCGACGCCGAGCACGCACCGATCCCCTCGCTGCTGCTCACCTCGGCCGTCCACCACCACCTCATCCGCACCAAGCAGCGCACCCAGGTGGGCCTGCTGGTCGAGGCCGGTGACGTACGCGAGGTCCACCACGTCGCGCTGCTCATCGGCTACGGCGCCGCCGCGGTCAACCCGTACCTCGCGATGGAGTCCGTCGAGGACCTCGTCCGCGCCGGAACGTTCATCGAGGGCATCGAGCCCGAGCAGGCCATCCGCAACCTGATCTACGCCCTCGGCAAGGGCGTCCTGAAGGTCATGTCAAAGATGGGCATCTCGACCGTCGCCTCCTACCGCGGCGCCCAGGTCTTCGAGGCGGTCGGCCTGGACGAGGCCTTCGTCCAGCAGTACTTCAACGGCACCGCCACCAAGATCGGCGGCGCCGGCCTCGTCATCGTCGCCAAGGAGGTCGCCGCCCGGCACGCCAAGGCCTACCCCGCCTCCGGCATCTCCGCGTCGCACCGCGCCCTGGAGATCGGCGGCGAGTACCAGTGGCGCCGCGAGGGCGAGCCGCACCTGTTCGACCCGGAGACGGTCTTCCGCCTCCAGCACGCCACCCGCAACCGCCGGTACGACATCTTCAAGAAGTACACCGGCCGGGTGAACGAGCAGTCCGAGCGCCTCATGACGCTCCGCGGCCTCTTCGGCTTCAAGTCGGGCCGCGAGCCGATCTCCATCGACGAGGTCGAGTCCGTCTCCGACATCGTCAAGCGCTTCTCCACCGGCGCCATGTCGTACGGCTCCATCTCGCAGGAGGCGCACGAAACCCTCGCCATCGCCATGAACCAGCTGGGCGGCAAGTCCAACACCGGTGAGGGCGGCGAGGACGCGGACCGGCTGTACGACCCGGCGCGCCGCTCGTCCATCAAGCAGGTCGCCTCCGGCCGCTTCGGTGTGACCAGCGAATACCTGGTCAACGCGGACGACATCCAGATCAAGATGGCGCAGGGCGCCAAGCCCGGCGAGGGCGGCCAGCTGCCCGGCCACAAGGTCTACCCGTGGGTCGCCAAGACCCGGCACTCCACCCCGGGCGTCGGTCTGATCTCGCCCCCGCCGCACCACGACATCTACTCCATCGAGGACCTGGCTCAGCTGATCCACGACCTCAAGAACGCCAACCCGGCGGCCCGCATCCACGTAAAGCTGGTCTCCGAAGTGGGCGTCGGCACGGTCGCGGCCGGTGTGTCCAAGGCCCACGCGGACGTCGTCCTCATCTCCGGCCACGACGGCGGCACGGGCGCCTCCCCGCTCACCTCGCTCAAGCACGCGGGCGGCCCCTGGGAGCTCGGCCTCGCCGAGACCCAGCAGACCCTGCTGCTCAACGGCCTGCGCGACCGCATCGTCGTCCAGACCGACGGCCAGCTCAAGACCGGCCGCGACGTCGTCATCGCCGCGCTGCTCGGCGCCGAGGAGTTCGGTTTCGCGACCGCGCCGCTCGTCGTCTCCGGCTGCGTCATGATGCGCGTCTGCCACCTCGACACCTGCCCGGTCGGCATCGCCACCCAGAACCCGGTCCTGCGCGACCGCTTCTCCGGCAAGGCCGAGTACATCGTCAACTTCTTCGAGTTCATCGCCGAAGAGGTCCGCGAGATCCTCGCCGAGCTGGGCTTCCGCACGATCGAGGAGGCCGTCGGCCACGCCGAGCTCCTCGACACCGACCGTGCGATCACGCACTGGAAGGCGCAGGGCCTCGACCTGGAGCCCCTCTTCTACGTGCCCGAGCTGCCCGAGGGCGCGGTGCGCCACCGCATCAACGAGCAGGACCACGGACTCGCCAAGGCACTCGACAACGAGCTGATCAAGCTCGCCGCCGACGCCCTGGGCGCCGACAGCGCAGAGGCCGCCCAGCCCGTCCGGGCCCAGATCGCGATCCGGAACATCAACCGGACCGTCGGCACCATGCTCGGCCACGAGGTCACCAAGAAGTTCGGCGGCGCGGGCCTGCCCGAGGACACCATCGACGTGACCTTCACCGGTTCCGCCGGCCAGTCCTTCGGAGCGTTCGTGCCGCGCGGTGTGACACTGCGCCTGGAGGGCGACGCCAACGACTACGTCGGCAAGGGCCTCTCCGGCGGCCGGGTCATCGTCCGCCCGGACCGCGGCGCCGACCACCTCGCCGAGTACTCCACCATCGCGGGCAACACCATCGCCTACGGTGCGACTGGCGGCGAACTGTTCCTGCGCGGCCGGACCGGCGAACGATTCTGCGTCCGCAACTCCGGTGCGACCGTCGTCTCGGAAGGCGTGGGCGACCACGGCTGCGAGTACATGACCGGCGGCCACGCCGTCGTCCTCGGCGAGACCGGACGCAACTTCGCCGCAGGCATGTCGGGCGGGGTCGCGTACGTCATCGACCTGGACCCCGACAACGTCAACACCGGCAACCTCGGCGCCGTCGGCCCGCTCGACGACACCGACAAGCAGTGGCTGCACGACGTCGTGCGCCGCCACCAGGAGGAGACCGGCTCCACGGTCGCCGAGAAGCTGCTTGCCGACTGGGACACCGCGGTGGCCCGGTTCAGCAAGATCATCCCGTCCACCTACAAGGCAGTGCTCGCCGCCAAGGACGCCGCTGAGCTCGCCGGTCTCTCCGAGCAGGAGACCACCGAGAAGATGATGGAGGCGGCGACCAATGGCTGACCCCAAGGGCTTCCTGACCACCGGCCGCGAGGTCGCCAAGACCCGCCCCGTCGGCGAGCGCGTCAAGGACTGGAACGAGGTCTACGTTCCGGGCTCGCTGCTCCCGATCATCAGCAAGCAGGCGAGCCGCTGCATGGACTGCGGCATCCCGTTCTGCCACCAGGGCTGTCCGCTCGGAAACCTCATTCCCGAGTGGAACGACTTCGCCTACCGCGAGGACTGGACGGCCGCGTCCGAGCGCCTGCACGCCACGAACAACTTCCCGGAGTTCACCGGGCGGCTGTGCCCCGCACCCTGCGAGGCGGCGTGCGTGCTCGGCATCAACCAGCCGGCCGTCACCATCAAGAACGTCGAAGTCTCCATCATCGACAAGGCCTGGGACAGCGGCGACGTCACCCCGCAGCCGCCCGAGCGCCTCTCCGGCAAGACCGTCGCCGTCATCGGCTCCGGCCCGGCCGGCCTGGCCGCCGCCCAGCAGCTCACCCGGGCCGGCCACACGGTCGTCGTGTACGAGCGCGCCGACCGCATCGGCGGCCTGCTGCGCTACGGCATCCCCGAGTTCAAGATGGAGAAGTCGCACATCAACCGCCGCATCGAGCAGATGCGCGCGGAAGGCACCAAGTTCCGCACCGAGATCGAGATCGGCCGCGACATCGACGCCGCGAAGCTGCGCCGTCGCTACGACTCGATCGTCATCGCGGCCGGTGCCACCGTCTCCCGCGACCTGCCCGTCCCGGGCCGTGAGCTGAACGGCGTGCACTTCGCGATGGAGTACCTCCCGCTCGCCAACAAGGTGCAGGAGGGCGACCTGACGGTCACCCCGATCACCGCCGAGGGCAAGCACGTCGTCGTCATCGGCGGCGGCGACACCGGCGCCGACTGCGTCGGCACCGCCCACCGGCAGGGCGCGGCCTCCGTCACCCAGCTGGAGATCATGCCGAAGCCGGGCGAGGACCGTAACGCCAACCAGCCCTGGCCGACCTTCCCGATGCTCTACAAGGTCACCTCCGCGCACGAGGAGGGCGGTGAGCGGGTCTACTCCGTCTCCACCACCCACTTCGAGGGAGACGAGGACGGCAACGTCCAGTCCCTGCACCTCATCGAGGTGGAGTTCAAGGACGGCAAGCTGGAGCAGAAGGCCGGCACCGAGCGTGTCATCCCCGCCCAGCTCGTCACCCTGGCCATGGGCTTCACCGGCACCGACCAGGCCAACGGCCTCGTCCAGCAGTTCGGCCTCGACCTCGACGAGCGCGGCAACATCGCGCGCGACAAGGACTACGCCACCAACGTCGACGGCGTCTACGTCGCCGGTGACGCGGGCCGCGGCCAGTCCCTGATCGTCTGGGCCATCGCCGAGGGCCGCTCCGCGGCACGCGGCGTGGACCGCTTCCTCACCGGGGCCAGCGCACTGCCGGCCCCGATCCGCCCGACGGACCGCTCCATGATGGTCTGATCACGGCACACACACGTCCCGTACAACGGCGTACGGAACTGAACACGGCGCCCGCCTCGTCCCCGACCGGACCATGGCGGGCGCCGTGGCGCGTCCCGGGCTCCCCGGAGCGCGTCGACGGGGCCGCAGCCGTACGGGCCGTCAGGCCACGCCCGTCAACGACGCCGTCCTCAGGGCCACCACCACGGCCAGCAGGGCGACCAGCACCACACCGCCGGCCAGCTGCATCGCCGAGGTCCGCAACTTCGCCGGGGCGTACGCGAGCCCGTACGTCACCAGGCCACCGGTCAGCAGTCCGCCGAGGTGCCCCTCCCACGACGTGAACGCGGCCGAGATGACCATCCACAGCAGAAAACCGGCCATGAAGCGATTGACCGCGTGCATGTCGCTGCGCAGACGCCGGTTGATGACGTAGAACGACGCCGCCAGACCGAAGACCGCCCCCGAGGCACCGACCACCATGTCCTCCGGCGAGACCAGGTACACCAGCACCGAACCGCCCACCGCGGACAGCAGGTACAGCGCCAGATACCGGGCCCGGCCGAGGTGCCCCTCGACGACCCGGCCCAGATTCCAGAGCGCGAACATGTTGAAGACGAGGTGCATCACACCGAACGACGTGTCGGGCGGCAGATGCAGGAAGGCACCGGTCAGCAACCGGTACCACTCACCGTCGACCACCCCGACCAGATCGAACCCCGGGACCTGCTCACCCCGGTAGTAGTACTGCCCGCCCGCCGGATCGACGAGAACCGCACCGAGCATCCCGAACCGGTCCACCGTCTCGGAACGCGCCACCTCGACGACGTACGCCACGATGTTCAGCGCCATCAGCACATACGTCACCACGGGTGCCGCGGTCGCCGAAACCGCACCGCCGAAGAGCGAGCGCGCCTGACGGACCGAGCGCTGCCCCTCCTTCACGCACTCCACGCAGTGATGGCCCACCGACGCCTCGCGCATGCAGTCGGGGCAGATGTACCGGTCGCAGCGCGTGCACCGCACATACGTCTCGTACGACGGGTGGCGGTAACACGAGGTGGCGGCGGCCTCCATGGCCGGCTCCTTCATTCGTGGCGGAGATTCATGGGCGGAGATTCATGGGCGGAGATTCGTGGGCGGGGAGGAGGGCCGCCGGGGCGGCGGCGCTCAAGATAGCGAACGCCGGGGGAGACGGGCACATCCGGGTACGGGACAGCCCGTAGTCTCGGAAGTCCCGCAGCCGGAACCCCGATCGGAGAGCGACATGGCCTTGCGCGTACTGAGGGCGGCAGGCCGTGCGGCTACGCCCTGGCACAACGGCGGGGGAGTCACCCGGGAGATCGCCGCGGCTCCCGAGGGCGCGACGACGGACACCTTCGACTGGCGGATCAGCCTCGCCGAGGTGTCGGCGGACGGCCCGTTCTCCTTCTTCCCCGGCATCGACCGCACCCTGACCGTCGTCGAGGGCGAGGGGATGGACCTGATGGTCGGCGGCGAACACCACATCGTCGACGAACCGTTGTGGCCCCACGACTTCCCCGGAGACCTGGAGACCGACGGCCGCCTCCTCGGGGGACCGGTCGTCAACCTCAACGTGATGTACCGCCGCGGCCGTGAGGCGGCATCGACCGCCGTCGTACGCGGCACCGTTCGGCTGACCCCGCCGGACGGCGGTGCGGTCGTCGCTGTCGCGCTCGAGGACGGTGCGGTGGCCGAGGGACCCACCGAGGACGTCGAACTCGCCTGCTACGACGCGGTACTGGCCACCGGGGACTCACCGGGCGTCCTGCGCACCCGGGGTTACGCGGTGGTGGTCACCCTGCCGGGCCGGTGAAGGAGCACGCGCCGCCCGGCACGGGTGACAGCGGGCGGTGAACGGTTACGCGCCGGGCACCCAGTAGCGGTGCACCGGGGAGACCGCAGGAGGCCCGGAAGCGGAAGGCATGCCGTGCTTCTCCGCGATGGGCATGATCAGCGCGCCGAACGTGTCCATGGCCTCCTGGGACTCCCAGAGGTCATAGATCTCCAGGCCCGCATCGGTCGGCACGCACACATGCGACAGGCACCCCGCGAAGGTGTCACCGGGAAGTGCCTGCAGCTCGGCGTTGAGGGCGTCGTACTGCTCGACCGTGGTGCCGGGCAGGACGGCCTTCATGAAGACTGCCATCTGAAATCACCTCGGGCGGGGTCCTCCCCGCCGTCCGGGCGACGGCTCCACCCCTTCCAGCACACCACGATTGCAACAAGGCGGCATCCGATCCGGTGACGTCCGGCGAATCCCGACAGAAGGTGTCGGGATTGAAGGGTTCGATGGCCCCATGACATCGAGTTCGTGGCAAGACTTCCGGGCCGCGGAGCCGGCCTTCGCCGACACCGTGCAGAAGCGGTTCCAGCAGTACAAGCACCATGTCCTTGCGACCCTCCGCAAGGACGGCTCCCCCCGCGTCACCGGCCTGGAGGCGGAGTTCCGGCTGGACGAGCTGTGGCTCGGCATGATGCCGGGCTCCCGCAAGGCGCTCGACCTGCGGCGCGACCCGCGCTTCGCCATCCAGGCCAACCCGGGACCCGACGCCGAGATGGCCGACGGCGACGTCCGGATCTCCGGCCGGGCCGTGGAGGTGACCGACCCCGCCGTCCTGGCGCGCTTCGCCGAGGCGGTGACCCCGCCGGAGCCGTTCCTCCTCTTCCGCGCCGAGCCGGCGGAAGTGGTCCGCACCGGGCTCGACGGCGACGACCTGGTCGTACAGGTCTGGCGTCCGGGCCACGCGCTGCGCACGATCCGCCGGGGGAACGACGACAGTCCGCCCCGCGAGATGTGAAGTCCCTGCCGGGCGGCCGCACGGTCCCGTGGCGTCACCCGCTCGGCGCAACCCGCACCGGGTTCCTGACGGCATTCCCGCACGGGCCGACACGGGGCCGGACGCGAGTCCTGTGACATTCGGGTGAATGACTCCCGTCGGGCGGCTCCGGCGGACCACGGGGTTCCGCTCGCCGCCGCCCAAGGGCCCGCAACCCTTGGGAGAACGGCTCGGGAAGCATCCGGGAACGATTCCGGAACCCGGGCCGAACGGCTGCCGCGACCCCCCTGGTCAGCCAACCTCTCCATCCGGCGGCGTGGCGGGAGCTGCCGCAGGACGACAGAACGTGCTACGGTTGCCCAGTTGCAGTTTTGGTACCCATGAACTTTATGTGCGCCTGACGGGAACCCTCCTCAGGCGCTTTATTGTTTTCCGGCTTTCTCCGGATGGGGCTCAATGCGGCGACTTGGAATTCGTAAAGTGCGGATTTCCGGCACTGCACCTCTTTTAGGAGAATGACATGGCTACTGGAACCGTGAAGTGGTTCAACTCGGAAAAGGGCTTCGGCTTCATCGAGCAGGACGGCGGCGGCGCCGACGTCTTCGCCCACTACTCGAACATCGCCACCCAGGGCTTCCGTGAGCTCCAGGAGGGCCAGAAGGTCTCCTTCGACGTCACGCAGGGCCAGAAGGGCCCGCAGGCGGAGAACATCGTCCCGGCCTAATTGCCGGACGCGTACCTCGCAGCCGGGGCCCGCACCGTGAAGGTGCGGGCCCCGGTTTGTGCTGTTTCCGGTTTGCTCTGTCTCCGGGGACACCTGCTCTGTGCTTGCATCCTGGGGCGCACATCAAGCAGTCCACAGCAGTCGGCAGTAACCCCAGGAATCCCCCAGGAGGGCAATTCCGTATGACCCGCTCCGAACGCCAGGACCGACCGACCCGCAGCCGCCCGATAAGGGGGCGCGGCACGGACCGGGCACAGGTGAACGCCAGAGGCTCCGCCAAGGCGCCGGCCCGCCGCCGTCCCGCGCCGTCGCAGGGTGGCGAATTCGCCCTGCCGGAAACCCTGACCCCCGCGCTGCCCGCCGTCGAGGCGTTCGCAGAGCTCGACATGCCCGCCGCGCTGCAGAAGACCCTCACCGCGCAGGGTGTGACCGAACCCTTCCCCATCCAGGGCGCCACCCTGCCGAACTCGCTGGCCGGCCGGGACATCCTCGGCCGTGGCCGCACCGGCTCCGGCAAGACCCTGGCCTTCGGCCTGGCCATGCTCGCGCGCACCGCCGGACGCCGCTCCGAGCCGCACGCCCCGCTGGCGCTCGTCCTCGTACCCACCCGTGAACTCGCGCAGCAGGTGACCGACGCCCTCACGCCGTACGCGACGTCCGTGAACCTGCGGATGGCGACCGTGGTCGGCGGCATGTCGATCAGCAAGCAGTCCGGCACGCTGCGCCGTGGCGCCGAGGTGCTCGTCGCCACGCCGGGACGGCTCAAGGACCTCATCGAACGCGGCGACTGCCGGCTCGACCAGGTCGCCATCACCGTCCTCGACGAGGCCGACCAGATGGCCGACATGGGCTTCATGCCGCAGGTCGTCGCCCTGCTCAAGCAGGTCGAGCCGGACGGGCAGCGCATGCTGTTCTCCGCGACCCTGGACAAGAACATCGACCGGCTGGTCAAGATGTTCCTCACCGACCCCGTCGTGCACTCGGTCGACCCGTCCGCGGGCGCCGTCACCACCATGGAGCACCACGTGCTGCACGTGGCGGACGAGACCGACAAGAAGGCCGTCGCCACGAAGATCGCCGCCCGCGAGGGCCGGGTGATCATGTTCGTGGACACCAAGCGCGCCGCGGACCGCTTCGCCAAGCGGCTGCTCGCCAGTGGCGTACGGGCTGCCGCACTGCACGGCGGCCGGTCCCAGCCGCAGCGCAACCGGACGCTGGACCAGTTCAAGACCGGCGAGGTCACCGCGCTCGTCGCGACGAACGTCGCCGCCCGCGGCATCCACGTCGACGACCTGGACCTGGTCGTCAACGTGGACCCGCCGACCGACCACAAGGACTACCTCCACCGCGGCGGGCGCACGGCGCGCGCCGGGGAGTCCGGCAGCGTCGTCACGCTGGTGCTGCCCGAGGAGAAGCGGGACATGACCCGGCTGATGGCGGACGCGGGTATCGCACCGCGTACCACCCGGATCAAGTCCAGCGACGAGGAGCTCAGCCGGATCACCGGTGCGCGTGAGCCGTCCGGCATCGCGATCGTCATCGCCGTGCCGGAGCCGACGCCGCCCAAGCCGCGTACGCGCGGCACGGGTTCGGGTGCGGCTGCCGGCGGGTCCTTCCGCTCGGGCAGCCGGGGCCGGGGCCGTCGCGGCGGTGCGGGCGCGGGTGCCGGCGCCGGTGCGGGTGCCGGCTCGGCCGCGGGTGGCTCGGCGCGCGGTGCCGGTTCGGGCGGCTCGGCCCGCGGTGCGGGTTCGGGCGGCTCGGCCCGCGGTGCGGGTTCGGGTGGCTCGGGCCGTGGTGCCGGGGCCGGGCGGACCGGGAGCGCCGGCGGGCGCAGCGGTGCGCCTTCGCGGGGACGTCGGGCCGCTTAGCAGTCCTAGCAGGCCGTCGCGGTGACCAGGGTTCCTGGTCACCGCGACGGCCTGTCGTCATTCTCAGGGCGGCCTCGACGTGTGCCGCCCGGCATGATCCGAACGACAGGCGCTACGTGCCTGGGACGTCCTCCATGGCGGCCGCGGCCGTCGTGCCCGCATAGCTGTCCGCCGGTTCTTCGGCCAGGAGGCGTGCCAGGGCCTCGGCCGCGCGTGGGTCACCGCGTCGTGCCAGGCCTCGCGCCGCCTCCGCCACCGTGTCGGGATCCGCGTCGTCCAGGCGCACTGCCAGGGCTTCCCGGATCTCCGCAGTGTCGTCGTCCGCTGCGGCCAGCGCCGTCGTCGCCCAGTCGCGGACCCCCTCGTCGGTGTCCCCGCTCAGGGTGATCAGTGCCGCGACGGCTTCCGGCCGGTCCGTCGCCGCCGGGCCGAACAGCGCCAGCGTCACCGCGCGCCGCACCGACCGGTCCGGATGCTCCGCGTGGCGCAGGATCTCCGGCAGGGCGGCCGGATCCTCATGGTGGCCGAGGCCCAGCACCGCGGACTGGATCAGCTCCGCGTCCACGGCCTCCCGCGCCAGTTCCCGCAGCAGTGGCACCGACCGTGCGGCGAACGGCTTGGCCCCGGTACGGAATCCGAGCTGCGCCAGCACATCCGCGCCGAAGGCCTGGCGCAGCGGATCTCCGCTCGCCGTCCACGCGGCCGCCGCCTGGAACGTCTCCTCGTCGCCGCGCAGCCACAGCGCTTCGACCGACTCGTGCCAGTCGTCCAGCTCCGGGTCCGCACCCCGCAGCGCACGGGCCGCCAGCTCCTCGAACGGAGCCCGCAGACCCAGCTCGTTCTCCAGGAGCGTCGCGATCGCGCCGTGTCCCGTCTGCCGGTCCTGGGACGCGAAGGGCTCGCCGTCCCGCCGGAGTTCGACCGTGACCGTCACTCCGCCGTCCACCGGGGTGCGGCGCACCACCGTCGTGAAGCCGCCGTCGATGCCGCCGCTGCCGGCGCCGTCGCCGTACAGCGCGGACAGGGCGTCGCGCAGTTCCCGCTCGATGTCCAGCCGCAGGCAGCGCCTGGCCTCCTCCAGCGCCCGGGCCAGGTCGGCAGCCCCGTGCCGGAGCAGGGTGCGGACCGTGTGCACCGATCCCCGCCGGGCCGCGAGTACCAGCGGGGACTCACCCTCCGGGCCGGGCAGGCCGGGATCCGCACCGTGGGAGAGCAGGGTCTCCGCGATCCGTGCGTGTCCCAGGCCGACCGCCCACCGCAGTGCGGTGAAGCCGAACTCCTCGCGCAGATCCGGTTCCGCGCCGGCCGCGAGGAGCGCCTCGACGACCTCTCCGTGGCCGCCGCACGCCGCGCCGCACAGCGGCAGGTCGCCCGCTTCCGGGCCGCTCGCCCGGTTGGGATCCGCCCCTGCGGCGAGCAGCAGCCGCACCGCGCCCGGCAGGTCCTCCACCGACGCCAGGTACAGCGCCGTGGTCCCGTCCGTGTCGCTCGACTCGGCGGACGCACCTGCCCGGAGCGCTCGTACGACGGCGTTCTCACCGTCGTACAACGCCTCGAAGAGGTTGCCCGCGTCCCCGGCCGGATCTTTCGTCATACTTCGACCCTACGGCGCATCCGGGACGAACCTCAGGTGTCGCACTCCAGGACCGTGCGGCACAGCCCGCACCTGGCCCGTACCCGGCCGCGGACCGGGACCCGGATGCGCTGGTTGCAGGTCGGGCAGGCGAAGGCGACCCGCAAGCCCGCGTCACCGTGCTCGAAGGTGTAGGGAACGTCCGGGCCGGGCCCGGTGCCGGGGTTGTCCCGGGCGCCACGGCGGTCCTTGGCGTAGCGGCGGCGGCCCGCCCATCCCGCGGCCGTCAGCGGTGGCCGGTCGAGGTCCCGCAGGGCCTGGGCCCTGCCCTTGGTGTAAGCCGCGTACGCCTGCGGGCTGGTGAACCACACGGAGGGGTCCTCGCCGAAGACGAGCGCACGCTTGGCGAGCACGTACCCGAACTCCTCCGGTGTGAGGTAGCCGAGCTTCTGGCTCGATGTGGCGTCCTCCCGGAAGGCGTCCAGCAGGAGCCAGCCCGCGCCGAGGTAGGCCGTCACCGTGTCGGTGAGGATCTCGTTGTCGCGGGTGCCGGGGAACTCGAGGCCCAGGCGGTGCAGCAGGACATGCGTGATCTCGTGTGCGAGCGCTGCCCCGATGTCCCTGCGGTGCGTCCTGAACCGGTCGTTGAGCTCGATGAAGTACTCCGGGCCCGCGGCGAGTTCGACGCTCGCGGCATGCTCCATCTCCCGGAAGCCGACGATCATCCGTGCCTGGGGCAGATGCAGGTGCTCCACGAGGGCGTGCGCCACGCGCTGGGAGCCGAGGTGCAGATCGTCCGCGTCGGCGAACGCGGCGTCGGCGGGGACGAGGCTCGTGGCGTAGCTGTGTACGCCGTCGTAGGAGATCCGCCGGTAGAGCGCGGTGATCGCGGACCGGACGGTGTCCAGATGCGGAAACCCGTGGACGACCGGACTGCCACTGCTGCCGTTACTGCCGTCTCTCACGTCCGAACCCCCATCAATGACGCTCAACGGACCTTCACTGTAGGCCGAGCCGCGGGGGAGGGACCCGCGGGCAGCCTGATGATCTTGGCTGGAAAGTCCGCCTTGTGGGAGCGGTGATCGCTTCCCGATAATCGGAGCGTTCTTGTCGGGAGCATGCCGATAGCTGTGTCGGCTGTGCCCCTGACCTGGACCTGCACACCCGCACGCCTGCACAGCACACCCCCACCGAACCCCCCACCGAAAGCAGGCACTCCGTTGAAGCAGCTTCTGCGCACCCTGAAAAGATGCTCCGTCATCGCCGCGGTGGTCCTCGCCGCCATCAGCCTCCAGCCCTCCGGCGCCACCGCGGCCCCCAACCCCGTCGTCGGCGGAACCCGCGCCGCACAGGGTGAGTTCCCCTTCATGGTCCGGCTCTCCATGGGCTGTGGCGGCGCGCTCTACACCCAGACCATCGTGCTCACCGCCGCCCACTGTGTGAGCGGCTCCGGCAACAACACCTCGATCACCGCCACCGCCGGCGTCGTCGACCTCCAGTCCTCGAGCGCCGTCAAGGTCAAGTCCACCAAGGTCCTCCAGGCACCCGGCTACAACGGCGTGGGCAAGGACTGGGCACTCATCAAGCTCGCCAAGCCGATCAACCTGCCCACCCTGAAGATCGCCACCACCACCGCGTACAACACGGGCAACTTCACCATCGCCGGCTGGGGAGCCGCCACCGAAGGCGGCGGCCAGCAGCGCTACCTGCTCAAGGCAACCGTGCCGTACGTCTCCGACTCCGTCTGCCAGCAGGCCTACGGCAGCGACCTCGTCCCCAGCGAGGAGATCTGCGCCGGACTCGTCGACACCGGCGGTGTCGACACCTGCCAGGGCGACTCCGGCGGCCCCATGTTCCGCAAGGACAACGCCGGAGCCTGGATCCAGATAGGCATCGTCAGCTGGGGCGAAGGCTGCGCACGCGCCGGCTACCCCGGTGTCTACACCCAGGTCTCGACCTTCGCCACCGCCATCGCGTCCGCGGCGGCAGGCCTCTGACCCGCAGTCACCGCTGACCGTCCCCGGGGGTGCCCGTCCTGACGGGTGCCCCCGGGCCCAGCTCCACGAACGGCTCCCCGGCGTCCTCCAGCTCCAGCACCCACACCTCGTTGGCGCCCTCGCGGAGCACCGGCCCCGGAACGTACAGCGTCCGCTGCGGCCCCGCCGACCAGTAGCGCCCCAGGCAGAAGCCGTTCACCCACACGAACCCCCGTGTCCAGCCCGGCAGTTCGAGCCCCGCATGACCGGTCTCCGCAGCGCCCGTCACCTCGAAGAACCCCCGGAACAGACCCGTCCGCCCGGCCTCCCCGACACTCCCGAACCGCAGCCCGGCCACCGCACCCGCATCGTCGAACGCGTCCAGCCGCAGCGCCCGGGCCCGCACCCCGTGCAGATACTGCCGCTCGTGGACCACCCCGACCGTGATGCCCTTCTGCTCACCCAGCCGCGGACCGTAGTTCACCCGGCCCAACGACTCCACCCACAGCTCGACCTCCGCGGGCCCCGCGACCGGCTCGACCAGGACAGGGTGCTCCTCGGTGAGCACACCCGCCCGCACCCCGTCCACGTACACCACCGCCCGGTCCCGCAGACCCACCGCACCCAGCGGATACGGCTGCCGCGGCCCCGGCACGCCGACCCGGTAACGCACCAGGCCCCGGTCCACACCGAGATCCTCGAACGTCGGCGGAACACCCGACTCGGCCGTCTCCGGATCGCCCAGCCCCTCCAGCACCCCGGCCAGCGCAACCCCCTGCGTCAGCTCGACCCGCACCGGGGAAAGCCCCACCGGCTCCGGCGGCAACTCCGCAAGAGGACCGACCGCATACTCGGCCAGCACCTCCCGCAACAGCCGGAACTTCTCCGTGGGCCGCCCGTACTCATCGACCGGAGCGTCGTAGTCGTACGACGTCACCGTCGGCAAGAACTCCTGGTCCTGCAACGGACCACCACGATTGGCACCCGCCCAGCCCGCGAAATTCGTACCGCCGTGCGCCATGTAGATATTGACCGAAGCACCGCACTGAAGGATCTCGCGCAACGCATCCGCGGTCTCCGCCGGATCCCGCACGACAGGCCCGGCACCCCAGTGATCGAACCAGCCGCACCAGAACTCCATGCACATCAGCGGCCCCCGCCGCCGGTGCCGGCGCATCACCTCGAACGCCCCACGCGCCCCCGAACCGAAATTCCCCGTAGCCAGCAGACCCGGCACCGAACCACCCGTCAGCATGTGGTCCTCGGGCCCGTCGGAAGTGAACAGCGGCACCGTCACCCCGCACCGGCGCAGCAACCCCGCCAGCTCCTCCAGATGCACCCGGTCCGAACCGTAACTCCCGTACTCGTTCTCCGCCTGCACCATGATCACCGGACCGCCGCGGTTGACCTGGCGCCGCACCACCTGTGGAAGCAGCTCCCCGAACCAGCGCTCCACCACCGCCGTGTACTGCGCATCCCGGGTCCGCACCCGCCGGCCGAACCGCCCCGTCACCCAGACCGGCAGCCCACCGTTCTCCCACTCGGCACAGATGTACGGCCCCGGACGCACGATCGCCATCAGCCCCGCCCGGTCCACCGCGTCCAGGAACCGGCCCAGCGCCCCCACATCACGGAACTCGCCGGGACGCGGCTCATGGAGATTCCACGGCACATACGTCTCGACACAGTTGAGGCCCATCGCCCGCAGCATCGACAGCCGGTGATCCCACTGCGCCTCATGCACCCGGAAATAGTGCAACGCCCCCGACAACAGCCGCACCGGCTCCCCGTCCAGCCGGAAATGGTCGTCCCCCACGGTGAAATCAATCATGGTGCTCGTACGCTCCTGTATACGGATCCTCGCCGGCCACCAGCTTCGGCCTCTGGCGCCCGGCCGGTCCATGGAGAAAGATCACTGCTGTTTGGACACAACACCCGACAGGGAGGTGGAGAGCCGATGTACCACACCTGGATGCGCTTCTTCACACCCAGCGCACTGCACCACCGCCTGGGACTGGCCTGCCTCGGCGTCGGCCTGCAGCACGGCGCCCTGCCCACCGTCGGCCCCCGCACCCTCGACCACCACGTCGCCGTCGTCATCACCTCGGGCAGCGGCTGGTACAGCGGAACGGACGGCCGACGCCAGACCGTCAAAGCACCCAGCCTCATCTGGCTCACCCCCGGCACCCCGCACCACTACGGCGCCGACCCCACCGGCTGGGACGAAAGCTTCGTCGACTTCACCGGTCCCGCCACCACCACCTACACCGAACTCGGCTACATCGAAGCGGACCGCCCCCTCGTCCCGCTCTCCGACACCGCAGGACCACGCGCCGCCATCGGCCGCATCGTCCGCGCCGCACGCCGCGGCAACCCCCTGCTCGAAGTCGAGACGGGCGCCGCCGTCCACGAACTCCTCGTAGCCCTGCGCCGAGCCCGCGCAGACATAGGCCCCGACGGCTCCCCGGTACTCCAGGCCCTGGCACGCGACGCCTTCCAGCCGCTCTCCGTCGCCGAACACGCCGCCCGGCACGGCATGACACCCGCCGAACTGCGCACCGCGGTACGACGCGGAGCAGGATGCAGCCCCAAGGACTACCTGCTGACCATCCGGCTCGGCCGCGCCAAGGAACTCCTCGCCGCCACCGACCTCCCCGTCGCCGCAGTCGCCCGCCGCGTCGGATACGACGACCCCGCCTACTTCTCCCGCCTCTTCGCCCGCCGCGTCGGCACAGCCCCCGTCCGCTTCCGCGAACAACAGGGCCGCAGCGTCCCCGGCGGCTGGAGCGACCGGATCCCCGACCCGGACCACCCACCCACGATCACCGCCCAGTAGGTGCGTCTAAGCTCGTTGCCCATGACCACGAGCGACATCGACGAGTCCGTACGCGCCGAACTGAACCGGCTGCGCGAAAGCATCGACAACATCGACGCCGCAGTCGTCCACATGCTCGCCGAACGGTTCAAAGCCACCCAGCAGGTCGGCCACCTCAAGGCCGAACACCACCTGCCGCCCGCCGACCCCGCCCGCGAAGCCCGCCAGATCGCCCGGCTGCGGCAACTCGCCGAGAGCGCCAAACTCGACCCCGCGTTCGCCGAGAAACTCCTGAACTTCATCGTGGCCGAAGTCATCCGGCACCACGAACGCATCGCGGAGGAATCAGCCGGGGACACCCCCGCCACCGGCCTCTGACACCCCGCCGTCAGCCCTGCGAGAACCCCACTGCACGCCCCACCGGCCGTACGGCAGCATGGGCGGCATGTCCGTACTGACGCGCAACGAAGCGCAGACCCGAGCCCAGCTCCTCGACGTACACCGGTACACGGTCGACCTCGACCTCACCACAGGCGAGGACACCTTCGACTCCCGTACCGTCATCCAGTTCACCGCCCACGCGGCCGGAGACACCTTCGTCGAGGTCAAGCCCCAGAACCTGCGCTCGCTCAGCCTCGACGGACAGCCCCTGGACCCCGCACGCCTCACCGAGAACCGCTACCCCCTCGACCGGCTCACCGCGGGAACCCACGAACTGCGCATCGACGCCACCATGCGCTACTCCCGCACCGGCGAAGGCATGCACCGCTTCACCGACCCCGCCGACGGCGAAACCTACGTCTACACCCAGCTCTTCATGGAAGACGTCCAACGCGTCTTCGCCGCCTTCGACCAACCCGACCTCAAATCCGTCTTCGACATCACCGTCACCGCACCCGAGAACTGGACCGTCCTCGGAAACGGCACCGCCCACCAGACCACCCGAGGCCGCTGGAGCATCGCCGCCACCCCACCGATCTCCACCTACCTCGTCGCCGTCGCCGCAGGCCCCTGGCACACCGTGACCACCGAACACGCCGGCCTGCCCTTCGGCATCCACTGCCGCCGCTCCCTCGCACCCCACCTCGACGCAGACGCCGACGAGATCCTCTCCATCACCCGCGACTGCTACGACCGCTACCACGAGAAGTTCGACGAGCCCTACCCCTTCGACTCCTACGACCAGGCCTTCGTCCCCGAATTCAACGCCGGCGCCATGGAGAACCCCGGACTCGTCACCTTCCGCGACGAATTCATCTACCGCTCCGCGGTCACCGACGCCGAACGCCAGACCCGCGCCATGGTCATCGCCCACGAAATGGCCCACATGTGGTTCGGCGACCTCGTCACCCTCACCTGGTGGGACGACATCTGGCTCAACGAGTCCTTCGCCGAATACATGGGCTACCAGACCCTCACCGAAGCCACCCGCTTCACCGACACCTGGGTCGACTTCGGCGTCGCCCGCAAGGGCTGGGGCTACGACGCGGACCAACGCCCCTCCACCCACCCCGTCGCACCCGACCCCGACGCCGTCCCCGACACCGCATCCGCCCTGCTCAACTTCGACGGCATCTCCTACGCCAAGGGCGCATCCGCCCTGCGCCAACTCGTCACCTGGCTCGGCGAAAAAGACTTCCTCGCCGGAATCAACACCCACTTCGCCCGGCACAAATTCGCCAACGCCACCCTCGCCGACTTCATCGACAACCTCGCATCCGCCACCGACCGCGACGTCCACGCCTGGGCCGACACCTGGCTCCGCACCACCGGCATCGACACCCTCACCGCCCACGCCGAAGACACCGACCGCGCCTGGACCCTCACCGTCGACCACCACGGCAACCGCCCCCACCGCATCGCCGTCGGCACCTACGACCACACCCTCGACACCCGGTCCGGCGCCGCCGAACTCGTCCTGCGCGACCGCTTCGACCTCGACATCCCGCACACCGGCGAACCCACCACCCTGCCCGGCCGACGCCCCGCCCTCGTCGTCCTCAACGACAACGACCTCACCTACGCCAAGATCCGCCTCGACCCCGCCTCCTGGGACACCGCCCTCAGCAGCCTCTCCGGCATCCCCGACGCCCTCACCCGCGCCCTCATCTGGAACACCGCACGCGACATGGTCCGCGACGGCGAACTCCACCCCACCACCTACCTCACCACCGCCCGCACCCACCTCCCCCACGAAACCGACCTCGCCCTCGTCAACGGCGTCCTCGGCTTCGCCGCCACCCAGATCGCCGACCGCTACCTCACCCCCCACGACCGCCCCGCCGCACTCGCCACCCTCACCTCCCTCTGCCGCGACCTGCTCCGCCGCACCGAAGGCCTCACCGCCAAGGACTGGGAACACCACCCCGACAACAACCCGCCCGCCGGCGCCGACCCCGGCCTCCGCCTCACCGCCGTACGCCACTTCATCGACGCCGCCACCCAGCCCGACACCATCCAGGACTGGCTGGCCGACGGCACCGTCCCCGGCGGACCCGAACTCGACCCCGAACTGCGCTGGCGCATCCTCACCCGCCTCGCCGTCCTCGGCGCCACCGACGAAAACGCCATCGACGCCGAACTCGCCCAGGACCCCAGCGCCACCGGCCAGGAAGGCGCCGCCCGCTGCCGCGCCGCCCTCCCCACCCCCGAGGCAAAAGCCGCCGCCTGGCACGCCATGTTCACCGACGACACCCTGTCCAACTACCTCTTCACCGCCACCGCCCAAGGCTTCTGGCAACCCGAACAGGGCGAACTCCTCCAGGACTACGTCGCCCGCTACTACCCCGACGCCACCGCACTCGCCCTACGCCGCGGCCCCGCCATCGCCGAAGCAGCAGGCCGCCACGCCTTCCCCGCCCACCACGTCGACGCCGACAGCCTCCGCCTCGGCACCGACGCCCTCGACGACAAGGCCCTCATCCCCGCCCTCCGCCGCAAACTCACCGACCAGCTCGACGACCTGCGCCGCGCCCTCGCCGTACGCAACGCCCACTGACCCACCACCACCCGTGCCCGGCCCCCGAACCAACAGGGGCCGGGCACAGCCATGCGAACAACGCACTCCTATAGCAGCCCCACCCCGCACACCCCACCCACACCACGGAGCAATACCCCTTTCGGGGTCAGATCGTCGGTCTCCTCGGCCGGGGTTCCAGAAACCCGGACAAGCTGGTACGTCCGCCCCCGCGCACCCGAAGGACCACACCGACCATGCCCATCCCGCCCCTCGCCGGAGGCACCGCAGGCCCCACCCACCTGCGCCCCCTCCTCGACACCGTGCTCACCGCACTCCACGACGGCGCGGCCCACCGCAACGGCCCCCTCCCCGCCGGCGGCCCCGACACCGTCACCCCCCACACCCACCACACCACCGGCCCACTCATCCCCGACCACGGCACCGGCCCCCACCACGCCCTGCGCACCCTCGTCACCGCACTCACCGAAGGCGCCGCAGACCCCGCACACCCCCACTGCGCCGCCCACCTGCACACCCCGCCCCTCGCCGTCGCAGCAGCAGCCGACCTCGCCGCATCAGCACTCAACCCCTCCATGGACTCCTGGGACCAGGCCCCCGCCGCCTCAGCCCTCGAAACCACCCTCACCAGCACACTCGCCGCCGAGATCTACCCCCACACCCCCCACCCCGACGCCCTCATCACCACCGGCGGCACCGAAGCCAACCAACTCGCACTCCTCCTCGCCCGCGAACGCCACGGCCCCGTACAGACCATCTGCGCCGCCAACGCCCACCACAGCATCACCCGCGCCGCCTGGCTCCTAGGCCTCCCCGCCCCCGTCGTCATCCCCGCCCCCACCGGCGTCATGGACCTCCCAGCCCTCCACGACGCCCTCACCCGACACCAAGGCCCCCTCCTCGTCACCGCCACCGCCGGCACCACCGACACCGGCCAGATCGACCCCCTCGACGCCATCGCCGACCTCACGACAACCCACGGCGCCGAACTCCACATCGACGCCGCCTACGGCGGCCCACTCCTCCTCAGCCCCACCCACCGCCACCTCGTCCAAAGCCTCCACCGCGCCCACAGCGTCACCCTCGACCTGCACAAACTCGGCTGGCAACCCGCCTCCGCCGGCATCCTCGCCGTCCCCCACCACCACGACCTCGACGCCCTCCACCACCAAGCCCCCTACCTCAACGCCGACGACGACACCGACGCAGGCCTCCCCGACCTCCTCGGCCGCTCCCTGCGCACCACCCGACGCCCCGACGCCCTCAAGATCGCCGTCACCCTCCAGGCACTCGGCCGCGACGGACTCGCCGACCTCATCGACCGCACCCTCGCCGCCGCCCACCACCTCGCCGACATCATCACCGCAACCCCCCACCTCGACCTCTACGCCCGCCCCACCATCAGCACCGTCCTCTTCCGCCCCACCGACGCCGACGACACCACCGTCGCCACCATCCGCCGCACCCTCCTCACCCAAGGCCACGCCGTACTCGGCCGCGCCCACGCCGACAACCGCCTCTGGCTCAAAGCCACCCTCCTCAACCCCCACACCACCCCCGACGACCTCCACCGACTCACCGACCTCGTCACCCACGCCGTCACCGGCCTCACGGAAGGCAGCACCCCCCGATGACAGACCGGCCCACCCCCGACCAGCCGCACGACCTCATCGGCATCGGCATCGGCCCCTTCAACCTCTCCCTCGCCGCCCTCGCCCACACCATCCCCACCACCCCCGACCACCCCCGCCCCACCACCGCCTTCTACGAACAACGCCCCGCCTTCCACTGGCACCCCGGCCTCCTCATCGACGGCGCCACCCTCCAAGTCCCCTTCCTCGCCGACCTCGTCACCCTCGCCGACCCCACCAACCCCTGGACCTTCCTCAACTACCTCCGCACCCAGAACCGCCTCTACCCCTTCTACTTCGCCGAGCGCTTCCACATCCAACGCACCGAATACGACGCCTACTGCCGATGGGTCAGCGAACAACTCCCCGCACTCCACTTCAGCCACCAGGTCGACGCCATCCGCTGGAACCCCGACCAAGCCCACTTCGAAGTCGACTACACCCAACTCGACAACGACGGCGAAGCAGAAGCACTCGGCCGCGCCCACACCCGCCACATCGCCCTCGGCGTCGGCACCGAACCCTTCATCCCCGAACCCCTGCGCCCCCTCGCCGAAGCCCCCAACATCCCCGTCATCCACTCCGCCGACTACCTCCACCACCGACAGAAACTCCTCGACGCCGACCACGTCACCGTCATCGGATCCGGCCAGTCAGGCGCCGAAATCTTCCTCGACCTCCTCCGCGCCCGCCCCCGAGGAGCCGAAAAGCTCCACTGGCTCGCCCGCACCCAGGCCTTCGCCCCCATGGAGTACTCAAAACTCGGCCTCGAACACTTCACCCCCGACTACACCCGCTACTTCCACGCACTCCCCGAAGCCGTACGCGACACACTCGTCCCCAGCCAATGGCAACTCCACAAAGGCATCGACACCGACACCATCACCGCCATCCACGACGAGCTCTACCGACGCACCCTCCACGGCGGCTGGCCCGACGCCACCCTCACCCCCGGCGTCCACGTACGCACCGCCGGCCGACTCTCCGGCACCCGCATCGAACTCCACCTCGAACACACCCAGCAACACACCCGCACCAGGCTCACCACCGACGCCGTCGTCCTCGCCACCGGCTACCGCGAACGCCCCCTCGACACCCTCCTCACCGGCCTCACCCCCCACATCCACCGCGACGCCTCCCGACGCCCCCACATCGACGACACCTACCGCCTCGGCCTCGACCCCGCCATCACCGGCCACATCTACGTACAGAACGCCGAACGCCACACCCACGGAGTCGGCGCCCCCGACCTCGGACTCGCCGCCTGGCGCAGCGCCACGATCCTCAACGACCTCACAGGCACCACCCCCTACCCCCTCCCGCACCGCACCGCCTTCACCACCTTCGGCCTCACCCCCCACCCCGCACCGAAAATCCCCCAACAGGGCCCCGCACTCACCCCCCTCGTACAGGGCCACTGACCCCCGCAACCGCCCGAACCCGGCCGCCCCCGGACACACGAAGGCGGCCGCCCTCCCGAAGGAGAACGGCCGCCCCACAGCAAGCGGGTCAGAACAACCCGGTCAGAACACCGGCACACCGTCCCGCGTCAGACGCCAGCCCACCGACGCGAACTCCGCCGGATCCACCGAACCCTTCGCCTGCACCCACCCGATGATCGTGTTCCGGATCTCGTCCGAATTCGCCCACAGCTGCTTCGCACCCGGCACATGCGGGAAATTGCCCCCACCGCTCGCCCGGTAGTTGTTCACCGCCAGCACGAACTGCGCAGCCGGATCAACCGCCTGCCCCTCGAACGACAGCCCCACAATCCGCGAACCCGCAGGCTTCGCGATGTCGATGTCGTACGACACCCCCGACACCGCGTCATAGTTGTAATCCGGCGTACCGCCCGCATTCGTCAGCTTCGACGTGTCCACCGGACCACCCGCCGCCGTCTGCACGTAATACCGCGCCGAATACTCCAGATAATCCTTCAGCTGCGCACCCGTCACCAAACGCGCCTCAAGCGTGTTCTCGAACGGATACAGCCCCGCCGCATCCTTGATCGTCACCTGACCGGCCGGGATCCCCGCCGTACGCGAGAAGCACGACGCCTGCGACAGCACCGGCAACGCCGCATACTCGCCCGAAGCCAACGCCGCCTTCACCGTGTCCGCCTGCACCTGGTTGATCAGATCGATGATCGGCTCGTCCTTCCACGGAGCCTCCACCGTCGTCATCGCCACCACCGACGAACCGATGACCTGATTCACATAGGCCACCACCTTCGTGTGCTCATCCCCGAGCAACGACGTGATCCGCGGGTCCTCCGCCACCGTGTTCGAGTTCAGCACCTCGGCGCCGACCTTCTCCACCGACCAGCGGCCCTTCTCCCACACCAGGTCGAAGTCGAACAACGTCAACCGCTGCCCCCACTTCAACGGCTCCGAAAGAACGACCTGCTTACCCGTCTCCTTGTTCGTCACGAAGTACTCAGGAATCTCCGAGTGCGCATGACCCACCAGGATCGCGTCAATACCCGGAACCTGCTCCGCCACCAGACCCGCCGCGTTCTCCACGTACGGCAGCTGATCCCCGTACGACGACGTACCCGACGAACCCGAATGCGCCGAAACGATCACCACATCCGCACCCATCGAACGAAGCTTCGGCACCCACTTCGCCGCCTGCTCCTCAAGCCCCGGGAACACCATCTTCCCGCCCACATTCGCCTTGTCCCAGATCGCGATACCAGGATTCGTCAACCCCAGCACCGCCACCCGCACATCCGGCCCGTGCGGCGTACGCAAACGCTTGATCACATACGGGGCGAACGCCGGCCGCAACGTCTTCGCATCCAGCGCGTTCGCACCCAGCAGCGGGAAATCACACTGCTCCTCGAACTTCCGCAGCACCGGAATGCCGTAATTGAACTCATGGTTGCCGAGCGCCGCCGCGTCGTACCCGATCTTGTTCATCGCCTGCGCCATCGGATGCACCGGACCACGCTTCGCAGTGATCGGATCGATCTTCGCGTAGTAGTACGACAGCTGGGTGCCCTGGATCGTGTCACCCGCATCGATCAGCAGCGTGTTCCCGCGCCCGCGCTCCTCGCGGATCTGCTCCACCAACGTCGAGATCTTCGCCAGGCCCACATCGTTGTGCGCCTTGTCGTCGAACTCCTTGTCCGTGAAGTAGTCCCAGTTGAAGACGTTGCCGTGCAGGTCCGTCGTCCCCATCACGGTGAACGAGTACCGCTTGGCCGGGCGGCCGTGCCCGTGCCCCTTCGACTCCGCGGCCCCGGCAGGACCGGCAACGGCCCCGCCCGCCAGCGCCACACCCGCACCCGCGGCAGCCGACCGGCCCAGAAAGTTCCTACGGTTCAACGGCATTCCTGACTCCTCGTTCAATTGAACAACGCGCGTAGATTCTGGCCCAGCCACCGTGCCCCGCAACACCCCACGCAGGTTTCGATCTGATGACCACGGCGCACACCCACCCGGCCACCCACCCGCGCGCACCCCCGGCACCGCACCCGAACACGCTCATCAGAGCGACCCGCTGCACAATTCAACACTTGTCAATAAGCTTTCACCCAAAGGTTGTTGGGGAGTCACGCAGGGACAATTACCTACCCGTAGGTAAGGTCTAGGCTCGAACCATGCGCCGAGCGAAAATCGTTTGTACCCTGGGACCCGCAACCGACACATACGAGCAGATCAAGGCACTCGTCGAAGCGGGAATGGACATTGCCCGCCTCAACCTCAGCCACGGCACCTACGCCGAACACGAGCAGCGATACCACCACGTACGCAAAGCATCCGAAGAGACCGGACGCAGCGTCGGAATCCTCGCCGACCTTCAAGGCCCGAAGATCCGCCTCGGACGCTTCACCGAAGGCCCCGTACTCCTTGAACGCGGCGACGACTTCACCATCACCGTCGAAACCGTAGAAGGCGACCGCCACACCTGCGGAACCACCTACGACGGCCTCGCCGCCGACGTCACCACAGGCGAACGCATCCTCGTCGACGACGGCCGCGTCACCCTCGAAGTCACCCAGGTCGACGGACCACGCGTCCACACCACCGTCATCGAAGGCGGCATGGTCTCCGACCACAAAGGACTCAACCTCCCCGGCGTCGCCGTCTCCGTCCCCGCACTCTCCGAAAAGGACATCGACGACCTCCGCTGGGCCCTGCGCACCGGCGCCGACATCATCGCCCTCTCCTTCGTACGCAGCGGACGCGACATCCACGACGTCCACCGCATCATGGACGAGGAGGACCGCCGCCTCCCCGTCATCGCCAAGGTCGAAAAGCCCCAGGCCGTCGACAACATCGACGACATCGTCGCCGCCTTCGACGGCATCATGGTCGCCCGCGGAGACCTCGGCGTCGAAATGCCCCTGGAACAGGTCCCGATCGTCCAGAAGCGCGCCATCAAACTCGCCAAGCGCAACGCCAAGCCGGTCATCGTCGCCACCCAGATGCTCGACTCGATGATCGACAACTCACGCCCCACCCGCGCCGAAGCCTCCGACGTCGCCAACGCCGTCATCGACGGCACGGACGCGGTGATGCTCTCCGGCGAGACCAGCGTCGGCAAGTACCCGATCGAAACCGTCCGCACGATGGCCCGCATCGTCGAAGCGGCCGAGGAGGACATCCTCGCCAAGGGCCTCCCGCCCCTCACCGACCGCAACAAGCCCCGCACCCAGGGCGGCGCGGTCGCCCGCGCGGCAGCCGAGATGGGCGACTTCCTCGGCGCCAAATTCCTGGTCGCCTTCACCCAGAGCGGCGACACGGTCAAGCGGCTCTCCCGCTACCGCTCCCCGATCCCGCTCCTGGCCTTCACCCCGGACGAGGCCACCCGCGCCCAGCTGAACCTCACGTGGGGCGTGGAGACGTTCCTCGGGCCGCACGTGGACTCGACGGACGCGATGGTGGCGCAGGTGGACGAGGAGCTGCTGCGGATCGGGCGGTGCCAGAAGGGGGACGTCGTCGTGATCACGGCCGGCTCCCCGCCCGGAGTCGCGGGCTCGACGAACCTGGTGCGGGTGCACCACATCGGCGAGGACGACAGCCCGAAGTAGGGGCGGACTCGGCTCAGTATTTCGGCCCGACGTGAGCATCCATGAGCGCGACGGATGCCCGTCGGGCGACGGAGATGTTGTACTTCTTGCCCGCGCGGGTGCAGTGCGTCCACTCGATGCCGAGCTTGTCGAGGGTGTCCGTGTACAGCTCCCGGATGTCGTCCGAGACGTTGGTGAACCAGTACCGCGGATACTCGTACCGCTTCCGTACGCCGCCGACCATCCGGGTCGTCCAGTTCATGTTCCGGCAGCCGTCGGAGTGGATGAGGCCGCGGATGAAGTCCCAGGGGTGCGCGTCGACGATTTCCTGCTGCCACGGTTCGAGGATGATGCGGCGTTCGTGCTTCTTGCCGGGTCCGTGCTGCGGGAAGACGCATGTCCAGTGTTTCGTATAGGACTTGACCTCGACGCAGCCGCTCCTGTGGCGCCGTCCGGTGCGCGGCATGGGCATCACCCGACGCATGGCCGACTCCGCCTCATCGATCAGGCCGGCCCATGTTTCACCACAGAAGATCGACAGGTGGTTCTGCTTCGGCTTGGCGATGATGTGGCCGTCTCCGAGGTAGAGCCCCAGGAGATATGCGTACGCGACGCGGTCGACGTCCCGGCCGGTGCACACCGGGCAGTCGGTGGCCTGCACGTACTCCACGCCACGGCGCTTGCGGTCCTCGTGGAGCCACCAGCCGATTGTTCCGCGAGGCACATTGAGGAGTTCTGCAACTACTCGATTTGTGGTCCCGCCCCTCAGAAGGGCAAGCGCTTCGTCACGTATCGATGGATTGTGCTGTCCCATGAAGTGGAGTCTTCTGCGGCCTTCGCTGGCGTGCACCAGATTCGAAGGAGCGTTCACCGGGAGGGGTGAAGATCGCCAACATGCGAATCAACCTTGGAAACGAAGGAGAAGTGCCCCGAGTCGGATTCGAACCGACGCTGTATGGGTTTTGAATCCATGGCCTCTGCCGCTGGGCTACCGGGGCCCCTTCGAAACGAAGGATCCGCGGGACCCTCCGTGCCTCAAACATACCGCAACTAGGTAGGCTCTTGGGAGCTGCACCCCTGTCTTGACCAAGGAGCCCCGTGACCACCCCCGAGTCGCCCCAGCCCGTAGACGCCGCCGACGACGACAAGTCGCACGTCCCGCCGCTGACGACCCGTGTCGTCATCGCCGAGGACGAGGCGCTCATCCGTCTCGACCTCAAGGAGATGCTGGAGGAGGAGGGCTACTCGGTCGTCGGTGAGGCCGGCGACGGCCAGCAGGCCATCGAGCTCGCCCGGGAGCACAAGCCGGACCTGGTCATCCTCGATGTGAAGATGCCGGTCCTCGACGGGATCTCCGCTGCCGAGAAGATCACGGAGGAGTCCATCGCCCCCGTGCTGATGCTCACCGCGTTCTCGCAGCGCGACCTCGTCGAGCGGGCCAGGGACGCCGGTGCGATGGCGTACCTGGTGAAGCCGTTCAGCAAGAGCGACGTCGTGCCGGCCATCGAGATGGCCGTGTCCCGTTTCTCGGAGCTGAAGGCGCTGGAGAACGAGGTCGCCGACCTCTCGCAGCGGCTGGAGACCCGGAAGCTGGTGGACCGGGCGAAGAGCATTCTGCAGACGGATTACGGCCTCTCCGAGCCCGCCGCGTTCCGGTGGATCCAGAAGACGTCGATGGACCGCCGGCTCTCCATGCAGCAGCTCGCCGAGGCGCTGATCGAGGACGCCGAGGAGAAGAAGAAGGCGGCCGAGTAAGCCCCGTAGGGACATACGAAGGAGGCCCGCACCCCGGATCGATCGGGGTGCGGGCCTCCTTCGTGTGCGGGTGCGGAGGGTGTCAGTCCTCGCCGAGGTAGGCCTTGCGGACCGACTCGTCGTGGAGGAGGTCCGCGCCGGTGCCCGAGAGGACGACCTTGCCGACCTCCATGACGTGGCCCTGGTCCGCGAGGGAGAGGGCCGCCTGGGCGTTCTGCTCGACGAGCAGGATCGTGGTGCCTGCCGCCTTGAGCTCGACGATGGTCTCCATGATCTTCTGCATCATGATCGGCGAGAGTCCCATGGACGGCTCGTCGAGCATGAGCAGCTTGGGCTGGGACATGAGTGCGCGTCCCATGGCGAGCATCTGCTGCTCGCCGCCGGAGAGGGTTCCTGCGGCCTGCTTGCGGCGTTCCCCGAGGATGGGGAAGAGGTCGTAGGCGCGCTGGATGTCCTTCTCGATGCCTGCCTTGTCGTTGCGGAGGTAGGCGCCGAGGAGGAGGTTCTCGGTGATCGTCAGCCGGGGGAAGATGTGGCGTCCCTCGGGGGAGTGGGCGAGGCCCAGGGAGACGATCTTGTGTGCGGGGATGTCGGCGAGCGGCTTGCCGTCGAAGGTGATGCGTCCGCTGGTCGGCTTGAGGAGTCCGGACAGGGTGCGCAGGGTGGTGGTCTTGCCCGCACCGTTGGTGCCGATGAGGGTGACGACCTGGCCGGCCTCGACGCTGAAGGAGATGCCCTTGACGGCTTCGATCTTGCCGTAGGCGACGCGGAGGTCCTCGACCTCGAGCAGTGCGGTCATCGGGTGTCCTCCTCCTCGGTGCGGGTGGTGTCGGCCTCGGGTGCGCTGTCTGCGTCCGTGGTGCCTTCGGTTTCCGGGGTGCTTTCGGCGTCCGCGGAGGTGTCGGTTTCCGTGGTGCTTTCGGCTTCCGGGGTGGTGTCCGGTTCCGGCGTGACCGTCTTCGCGGTGGCGTCGGCCGCGGCCGAGGCTTCCGCTTCGGCGGCTTCGACCTCGGCGACTTCTTCGGCGCCGGGGGCGCCTTCGAAGGGGGTGCCGAGGTAGGCGGCGATGACGCGTTCGTCGCCCTGGACGACTTCGGCGGTGCCTTCGACGAGCTTCTCGCCCTGGACGAGGACGGAGACGCGGTCGCAGAGGTTGAAGATGAACCGCATGTCGTGCTCGATGACGAGTACGGCGATGCCCTGGTCCCGGATCGCGAAGATGAGCTCTTCGGTGACGCGGGTTTCCTGGGGGTTCATGCCGGCGGTGGGCTCGTCCAGGAGGAGGAGACCGGGGTCGCTGGCGAGTGCGCGGGCGAT
The DNA here is from genome assembly GCF_036226745.1 of Streptomyces sp. NBC_00683. Classification (NCBI taxonomy): domain Bacteria; kingdom Bacillati; phylum Actinomycetota; class Actinomycetes; order Kitasatosporales; family Streptomycetaceae; genus Streptomyces; species Streptomyces sp. NBC_00683. Next base: position 6,419,281 of record NZ_CP109013.1, read on the forward strand.
TTCGAGCTTGCGCTGGTCTCCGTAGGGGAGGTTGCGCGCGAGGTGGTCGGCCTTGTCCTGGAGGCCGATGAACTCGAGGAGTTCCATGCACCGTTCGCGGCTGGCGTTCTCGGCCTTCTTGTAGCCGGGGAGGCGCAGCAGTGCGGACCAGAGGCCTTCTTTGGTCCTGGTGTGGCGTCCGACGAGGACGTTTTCCAGGACGGTCATGTTGGCGAAGAGCCGGATGTTCTGGAAGGTGCGGGCGATGCCTGCCTGGGTGACGAGGTGGGGCTTGGGCGGCAGGACGGTGCCCTTGTAGCTGACCTTGCCCTCGGTGGGGACGTAGAGGCCGGTGAGGCAGTTGAAGAAGGTGGTCTTGCCGGCTCCGTTGGGGCCGATGAGGCCGACGATCTCGCCTGCGTTGACGGTGAGGTCGACGTTGCGTACGGCGGTGAGGCCGCCGAAGCGCATGGTGACGCCGCTGGCGTCGAGGACCGCGGTGCCGGTGGTGGGTGTGGCTGTTGTCGTCATGGTGGTCACGCCCCCGCCTTCGTGGTGCCGGCGGCTGTGTCGGTGAGTGGGATGTCCGGCGGCACGTCGAGCTGGCCGGTCTCGTGGAATTCGAGCTGCTTCCTGCGGTCGGCGACCAGGCCTTCGGGGCGGAAGCGCATCAGGAGGATGAGCGCGAGACCGAAGAGGAACAGCTGGTAGTCCTGCATGAACTGCAGCTTGGCCGGGATGAGGTAGAGCAGTGCGGCGCCGACGAGGGGTCCGCTGAGGGTTCCCATGCCGCCGAGGATGACGGCGGCGAGGAGGAATGCGGAGTTGGGCGGTACGGAGCCGGCGAACTGGTACTGCTCGGGGGTGACCGTGTAGGAGACGTGTGCCTGGACGGTTCCCGCGAGTCCGGCGAGGGTGGCGCCGAGGGCGAAGGCGAGCAGCTTGAGCCGGAAGGCGTTGATGCCCATGGCGGTGGCTGCGGTTTCGTCTTCGCGGATGGCGACCCAGGCGCGGCCGATGCGGGATTCGCCGGAGCGGCGGAACACCATGACGACGACGGCGGTGAAGACGAGCATCAGCAGGTAGTAGTTGGCGGACCTGCCGAGGGTGAAGCCGCCGATGTCGTGGCTGATCCCGAAGTCGAACCCGAAGAGGGTGAGGTCGGGGATGCTGGGGATGCCCTGGGAGCCGTTGGTGAGGTCGGGGCCGCTGACGCCGTTGAGGGCGTTGACGGTGAGCCGGAAGATTTCACCGAATCCGAGGGTGACGATGGCGAGGTAGTCGCCGCGCAGCCGGAGTGTCGGGGCGCCGATGACGACGCCGAAGACGAGTGAGGCTGCGGCGCCGGTGAGGACTGCTGCCCAGAAGGGGAACTGGACGCCGACGGGTGACAGCGGGGAGCCGGAGACCAGGGCGGCGGCGTAGGCGCCGACGCCGAGGAATGCGACGTATCCGAGGTCGAGGAGGCCGGCGAGGCCGACGACGACGTTCAGGCCGAGTGCGACGGTCGCGAAGATGAGGATGTTGGCGCCGATGAGGGCGTATTCCTCGTTCTGCTGGGTGAAGGGGAAGCAGAACGCTGCGACGAGTGCGGCGGCGAGGGTGACGTTGCGGTGTTTGGCCGTGAGTGCGGTGATCCGGGCGATGAGCCCGGCTCGGGTGAGTGCGGTGAAGCCGAAGGCCACGGCGATGATGTAGCCGATGAAGAGTTCGGCGTATTCGGTGTCGATGCCGTAGGTGAAGACGTACAGCGCGACGCCGAATGCTCCGGCGATGATGAGGATCTCGGCCCAGGAGGGGAGTGCCTTGGCGCGGTCCGGTGAGGGGGCGCGGAGGCTGTTGAGGAACCGGTCCAGGGTGTTGGGCCTGGTGGTGTGCTCGATGGGCTGGTCGCTGGGGAGTCCGAGTGCGGCGATGACGGCGATGATCGCGCCGATGCCGCTGATCCAGGCGCCGGGTTCCAGGTTGACGACTCCGCCGAGCTTGACGGAGATCGCGCCGATGGCGTAGCCGGTGACGCCGAGGGTTCCGAGTGCGGCGAGCCGGGTGGGGCTGTTGGTGCCGCCGGGGGTGAGCCAGCGCAGGCCGCGGATGCCGTACCCGGAGAGCGCGAAGAGCAGGGTGAGTGCTGCGCTGATCAGGGTGAGGACCTGGAGGCCGCCGGGGTATCCGGTGACGGTGAGGTCGCCGGGGAATTCGTCGGTCCAGGTCCAGGCGAGGAAGGTGCCGACGAGTGCGACGGCTGCGCCCGCGACGGTGAGGGTGCGGGCTGCCGCGGTGGGCAGCGCGAGGAGTGCGCCGGTCTGGGGCGTGGTGTTGGTTGTCATCGGTATCACGCCCGATCCGCGACGCGTTCGCCGAGTAGGCCCTGGGGTCGGATGAGGAGGACGAGGATGAGGAGGACGAATGCCCAGACGTCCTTCCAGGCTCCGCCGCCGAAGAGTTCCATGCCGGGGACCTCGCTCATGTAGCCGGTGGCGAGGGATTCGGCGACGCCGAGGACGACTCCGCCGAGCATGGCTCCGTAGATGTTGCCGATGCCGCCGAGTACGGCTGCGGTGAAGGCTTTCAGGCCCATGATGAAGCCCATGCGGAAGCCGATCTGGCCGTTCTTGAGCCCGTAGGCGACGGCGGCGACGGCTGCGAACGCGGCACCGATGGCGAATGCCATGACGATGATGCGGTCGGTGTTGATGCCCATGAGCTTGGCGGTGTCGGGGTCCTGGGAGGTTGCCTGCATTCCGCGTCCGGCGCGGGTTTTGGAGACGAAGAAGCCCAGGGCGAGCATGCACACGGGGGCTGCGATGAGGACGAAGAGATCTCCGCGCTGGATGTTGGCGCCGAAGATTTCGATCGCTTCACCCTTGAACTGGGGGAAGGAGCGGTCCTTCGTGGCGTCGGGGTACCACATCCATACGGCCTGCTGGAGTGCCAGGGAGAGGCCGATTGCGGTGATGAGGGGGGCGAGACGTGGCGCGCTGCGCAGTGGCCGGTAGGCGAAGCGTTCAGCGGCGACGCTGACGGCGACGGAGCACAGGACTCCGCCGGCGATCATGAGGGGTATCGCAGCCAGCAGGGAGAGTCCGGACGGAAGCCCGAGGTAGACCGTGAGGGCTCCGAAGCCCCCGATCATGAAGATCTCGCCGTGTGCGAAGTTGATGAGCTGGATGATTCCGTAGACCATCGTGTAACCGATCGCGATGAGACCGTACATCGCGCCGAGGATGAGTCCATTGGCCAGCTGTTGCGGCAGTTCGTTCACCGCAGGGCCTCCGTCGAGTGGTTCGGATATGGCACCGCGCGGGAGCGCTCGTAGCGCTCCCGCGCGGTCTGGTTGCTATGTGTGATCGAGGGTCCTTGCGGACCTACTTCACGGCCTCGCTGAGCTTGGAGACCCACTTGCCGCCGGTTACCTGGTAGGCGGTCATGAGGGTGTTGGTGGTGTCGCCGTACTCGTCGAAGGCGACGGGGCCGGTGACGCCTTCGAAGCTGACCTTGGCCATGGCCTCGAGGACCTTGGCGCGGGCGTCGTCGGGGAGCTTGCCGTCATTGGCGGCGACGACTGCCTTGACGGCCTCGATGATCGCCCAGGTGGCGTCGTAGGTGCCGCCGCCGTACGCCTCGTAGGCGTCCTTGTAGCCGGCCGTCTTGTAGTCCGCGATAAACTTCTTGGCGGAGTCGAGCTCTTCGACGGGCTTGCCGACGGAGGTGGCGATGTCGCCTTCGGCCTTCTTGTTGAGCTTGATGAAGTCGGCGCTGTACATGCCGTCGCCGCCCATGAGCGGGATCTGGACGCTGTCCTTGAGCTGCTGGCTCAGGGGTGCGCCGGCGGGGTACTCGCCGCCGTAGTAGACGGCCTTGGCGCCGGAGCCCTTGACCTTGGTGACGACGGAGTTGAAGTCACGGTCGTCGGGGTTGACGTGGTCGGTGCCGACGATCTTGCCGCCGAGCTCCGTGAACGTCGCCTTGAAGGAGGCGGCGAGGCCGGCTCCGTAGGGCTTCTGGTCGTCGATGAGGTAGACGTCCTTGACCTTGGCCGTCTTGAAGAGGTAGTTCGCGGCGAAGGCGCCCTGGATCGCGTCCGTGGTGGCGGTGCGGAAGTAGGCCGCGTAGGGGCGCTTCTTGTTGCCCGTCTTCCAGTCGTTGCCCTGGGTCAGCTCGGTGCCGGTGTTGGCGGGGGAGACCTGGGTGAGCTTGGCGTCCGTGAAGGGCTTCTGCATCGACTGGGCGACGCCGGAGTTCAGGGGGCCGACGACTCCGAGGACGTCCTTGTTGCCGATGAACTTCTGGGCGTTCTGCTGGCCGACGGAGGGCTGTGCCTGGTCGTCGAGGGGCTGGATCTCGAACTTGATGCCAGGGACGGTCTTGTCCTTGTTGGCGGTCTTCACAGCGAGGTCGGCGGAGTTCTTGATGCCGAGGCCCAGTGCGGAGAGGTCGCCGGTGAGGGGAGCGTCCAGGCCGATGACGACGGTCTGGGTGTCGCCGCTGCCGCTGCTCTTCTTGTCGTCGTCGCGCGACCCGCAGGCGGTGAGGGTGAGTGCTCCTGTGGTGAGCACTGCGGTGAGGATAAGCAAAGAACGGTGTCGCACGAAAGGTCCTTTCCCTGGCGCGGCCTCCTCTGCTGAGGTGCCGTGACGATCGCCGGGCCGTTCTGGTGGTTTAAAAGGCTGTGCAGCAGACGCGCCCGGCGGCGCGGTGACTGGCCGTGACTCTAAGGGCAGGTGAGGGGGTGCGGGACAGGTCCGCTAATGATGTGACTGTCTTGTTATGCCATGGGGAAGGGTTGGTGGGCGCAGTGTGGACATTTACGGCTTGCGAAGTGACCGCATGCTGAGAACGTGCAGCTCTGCTAAGGCGCTTGACCCGATCTTGGTGCTGTCGCACGAATCGGGGCGCAAGGGGCGCGGCGAGGCTGTCCCTCCGGACCGGGGACGCGGCGCGCGGTATTTTTCGTGTATTGCACACCTGTTACGCAGTGTTACATCTGGGTGATGTGTTCGATTTGCTGCGGTGACCGCTGTGGCTGCTGAAGTGGCTCATGGAACGCGTGGCGCGGTCAAGGGTGTTGACCGAGAGTGGTGGTCAACGTCTCTGCCCTGCTCCGGATATGGGTCTGCCCGGTCCGGAATGCGGTGCGATTTCCGGGCCGGGCAGGGGGGTTGTGGCGGCCGGTTCAGTCGGCGGCGGGCCGGGGCATGTCGCGGAGCAGGCAGGTGAGGCGGGCGGTGCAGACGCGCTTGTCCTGCTCGTCGGTGATGACGATCTCGTACGTGGCGGTGGAACGGCCGCGGTGTACGGGGGTGGCGACGCCCGTGACGAGGCCGCTGCGGACCCCTCGGTGGTGGGTGCAGTTCAGGTCGACGCCGACGGCAATCTTGGTGGCGCCGCCGTGGAGCATGGTGCCGATGGAGCCGAGCGTCTCGGCGAGGACGGCGGAGGCGCCACCGTGGAGCAGCCCGTAGGGCTGGGTGTTGCCTTCCACGGGCATGGTGCCCACGACGCGCTCGGCGGAGGCCTCGACGATCTGCACGCCCATACGCTCGCCGAGGTGTCCGGCGGAGAAGAGGGCGGGGAGGTCGACGCCGAGTGCGGCGTACTCGTCGATGATCTCCTGGGGGAACGTGGGTGCGATGTGCTCGCCCATGGGTCCGGCTCCGTTCGTCTGCGGTCGTTCGTTGCTGTGTGCACTGTTCTTATCAGACGGCTGAGCGAACGCTTAGCCGCTGGTGGGTCCAGGTTTCTCAGGCCTTCTCGAAACGGATGACGACGGACTTGCTGGCCGGGGTGTTGCTGGTGTCGGCGGTGGCGCCGAGCGGGACGAGCACGTTGGTCTCGGGGTAGTACGCGGCGGCGCACCCGCGCGCGGTCGGGTAGTGGACGACGCGGAAGCCCGGTGCGCGGCGCTCGGCGCCGTCCTTCCACTCGCTGACGAGGTCGGTGTACGAGCCGTCGGCGAGCCCCAGGGCGCGGGCGTCCTCGGGGTTGACCATCACGATGCGCCTGCCGCCCTTGATGCCGCGGTAGCGGTCGTCGAGGCCGTAGATCGTGGTGTTGTACTGGTCGTGGGAGCGCAGGGTCTGCAGCAGCAGCCTGCCTTCGGGGAGCTCGGGGTACTCGACGGGCGCGGCGGTGAAGTTGGCCTTGCCCGTGGCGGTGGGGAAGCGGCGCTCGTCGCGGGGGGCGTGGGGGAGCGCGAAGCCGCCCGGGCGTGCGACGCGGGCGTTGAAGTCCTCGAAGCCGGGGACGACGCGTGAGATGCGGTCCCGGATCGTCCCGTAGTCCTTCTCGAACTCCTCCCAGGGTGTCGTGGAGGCGGGGCCGAGGACGGCGCGGGCCAGGCGGGCGACGATCGCCGGCTCGGAGAGCAGGTGGGGGCTCGCGGGCGTGAGGTTGCCGCGGGAGGAGTGGACCAGGCCCATGGAGTCCTCGACGGTGACGAACTGCTTCTGCCCGGCCTGGACGTCCTTGTCGGTGCGGCCCAGGGTGGGCAGGATCAGGGCGCGGGTGCCCGTCACCGCGTGGGAGCGGTTGAGCTTGGTCGACACGTGCACGGTGAGCCGTGCGCGGCGCATCGCCGCTTCGGTGACGGTGGTGTCGGGTGTGGCGGCGACGAAGTTGCCGCCCATGGCGAAGAAGACCTTGGCCTCGCCGTCGCGCAGCGCCTGGATGGACCGTACGACGTCGTAGCCGTGGTGGCGCGGCGAGGTGATGGCGAATTCCCTGTCCAGGGCGTCCAGGAAGGCGGCGGAGGGCCGTTCGAAGATGCCCATGGTGCGGTCGCCCTGGACGTTGGAGTGGCCGCGCACGGGGCAGACGCCGGCGCCGGGCCTGCCGATGTTGCCGCGCAGCAGGAGGAAGTTGACGACTTCGCGGATGGTCGGCACGGAGTGCTTGTGCTGGGTGAGGCCCATGGCCCAGCAGACGATGGTGCGCTCGGAGGCGAGGACCATGGCGAGCGCCTGCTCGATGTCGGCGCGGTCCAGGCCGGTGGCGGTGAGTGTCTGGGCCCAGTCGGCGGCGCGGGCCGCTTCGGCGAAGTCCTCGTATCCGTGGGTGTGCCGGGCGACGAAGTCGGTGTCGACGGCCCCTCCGGTGTCGAGGATCAGCTTGTTGAGCAGGCGGAAGAGGGCCTGGTCGCCGCCTATTCGGATCTGCAGGAAGAGGTCGTTGAGGGCGGCGCCCCTGATCATGCCGCGGGCGGTCTGCGGGTTCTTGAACCGTTCCATGCCGGCTTCGGGCAGGGGGTTCACCGAGATGATCTTCGCTCCGGCGGCCTTGGCCCGTTCGAGGGCGGAGAGCATCCGGGGGTGGTTGGTGCCCGGGTTCTGCCCGGCGACGATGATCAGGTCGGCGTGGTGGAGGTCCTCCAGGCTGACGCTGCCCTTGCCGATGCCGATGGTCTCGGTGAGTGCGGATCCGGACGACTCGTGGCACATGTTGGAGCAGTCCGGCAGGTTGTTGGTGCCGAACTCGCGGGCGAAGAGCTGGAGCAGGAACGCCGCCTCGTTGCTGGTGCGGCCCGAGGTGTAGAAGAGCGCCTCGTCGGGGGAGCCGAGCGCGGTGAGTTCCTCGGCGATGATCCGGAAGGCGCGCTCCCAGGTCACGGCCTCGTACCGGTCGGCGCCCTCGGGCAGGTACATGGGCTGCGTGATGCGGCCCTGCTGGCCGAGCCAGTAGCCGCTGCGGGTGGCCAGGTCGGCGACGGGGTGTGCGGCGAAGAAGTCGGGGGTGACGCGGCGCAGGGTCGCTTCCTCGGCGACGGCCTTGGCGCCGTTCTCGCAGAATTCGGCGGTGTGCCGCTTGTCGCCCTCGGGCCAGGCGCAGCCGGGGCAGTCGAAGCCGTCCTTCTGGTTCACCTTGAGGAGGGTCTGCGCGGTGCGGCGCATCCCCATCTGCTGCTGGGCGACGCGCAGGCTGTGGGCGACGGCGGGCAGTCCCGCGGCCGCGTGCTGGACCGCTTCGACCTGCGGCGCGTCCTGGACCGGGTCACCGGTCGGGGGCTTGGTGGCCATGGTGCTCCCCTTCGAGCGCTTGCGAACCCGCGACCCGCGCGTACGCGTCGTGGCGTCCTGTCACGTCTTCCCTGGTGGCGATGCGACTGTCTTTTGATCCTGTCACGCACGGCCGCCGGGGCGCCCGGAGGGCGGCCGGGGCGCTGCGGTATCGGGCGGGGCGCGCGGCGCAGGGCGCTCGAGCTGTGCTCGACCGGGAGACGAGCGGCGGCCGGTCCGGATTGTCGGTGGTCCGTGGCAGGATCGGGGGCGTGGCTGAGACGGCATCGAAGAAGACGGCAGACAACCGACCGCGCCTGCTCCTGATGGACGGGCACTCCCTGGCGTACCGGGCGTTCTTCGCCCTGCCCGCGGAGAATTTCACGACGGCGACGGGGCAGCCGACGAACGCCGTGTACGGCTTCATGTCGATGCTGGCGAACACGCTGCGCGACGAGGCGCCCACGCACTTCGCGGTCGCGTTCGACGTGTCCCGCAAGACGTGGCGTGCGCAGGAGTTCCCCGAGTACAAGGCGAACCGTTCCAAGACCCCCGACGAGTTCAAGGGGCAGGTCGAGCTGATCGGCGAGCTCCTGGACGCGATGCACGCGGACCGGTTCGCGGTGGACGGGTTCGAGGCGGACGACGTCATCGCGACGCTGGCCACACAGGCCGAGGCGGCGGGCTTCGAGGTGCTGATCGTCACGGGCGACCGGGACTCGTTCCAGCTGATCACGGACAACGTGACGGTGCTCTACCCGACGAAGGGCGTCTCGGAGCTGACGCGCTTCACCCCGGAGAAGGTCCAGGAGAAGTACGGGCTCACGCCGGGGCAGTATCCGGATTTCGCGGCGCTGCGCGGTGACCCCTCGGACAACCTTCCGGGGATCCCTGGTGTGGGTGAGAAGACGGCTGCCAAGTGGATCAACGAGTTCGGGTCGTTCGCGGCGCTGGTCGAGCGGGCCGACGAGGTCAAGGGCAAGGCCGGCCAGAACTTCCGGGACCACCTGGACGCGGTGAAGATGAACCGCGTGCTGACCGAGATGGTCCGTGACGTGGAGCTGCCGAAGGTCCCGGCCGAGCTCGAGCGTGCTCCGTACGACCGCACGGCCGTCACGGGTGTGCTGGACGTTCTGGAGATCCGCAACCCGAGCCTGCGCGAGCGGCTGCTCGCCGTCGACCCGGGTGCGGAGGAGGCCGGTCCGCCGGAGCCCGCGGCCGGCATCGAGCTGGACGGAGCGGTCCTGGGCTCGGGTGAGGTCGCCCCGTGGCTGGAGGCCCATGGCGGGCAGCCGCTCGGCGTGATGACCGTCGACACCTGGTCGCTGGGCACCGGCACGGTCACGGAGGTCGCGCTCGCAGCCGCTGACGGGGCCGCCGCCTGGCTGGACCCGGCCGAGCTCGACGAGGCCGACGAGCGGGCTCTGGCCGCCTGGCTCGCGGACCCGGAGCGCCCGAAGGTCCTGCACAACGCCAAGAACGCCCTGCGGGTCTTCCCGGAGCAGGGCTGGCGGCTGGACGGCATCGCCATGGACACCGCGCTCGCCGCCTATCTCGTCAAGCCCGGCCGCCGCTCCTTCGCGCTGGACGCGCTGGCCGTGGAGTACCTCGGCCGTGAGCTGGCCCCGGCCCCCGCATCCGACGGGCAACTGGCCTTCGGCGCCGACGACCGTGCGGAGGCCGATGCCCTGATGGCGCAGGCCCGCGCGGTGCTGGACCTCGGGGACGCGTTCACGACGCGCCTGAAGGAGGTCGGTGCCACCGAGCTGCTGTACGACATGGAGCTGCCCACCTCGATCATGCTGGCCCGGCTGGAGCGGCACGGCATCGCCGCCGACCGGGCCCATCTGGAGGGCATGGAGCAGCAGTTCGCCGGTGCGGTGCAGCAGGCGGTGAAGGAGGCGCACGCCGCGGTGGGCCGTGAGTTCAACCTCGGCTCGCCCAAGCAGCTCCAGGAAGTGCTCTTCGGCGAGCTGGCCCTGCCGAAGACGAAGAAGACGAAGACGGGCTACACGACCGACGCGGACGCGCTGGCGTGGCTGGCCGCGCAGACCGAGCACGAGCTGCCGGTCATCATGCTGCGCCACCGTGAGCAGGCGAAGCTGCGGGTCACGGTCGAAGGCCTGATCAAGACGATCGGTGCGGACGGCCGTATCCACACCACGTTCAACCAGACGGTCGCGGCGACGGGCCGGCTCTCCTCCACCGACCCCAACCTGCAGAACATCCCCGTCCGTACGGACGAGGGGCGGGCGATCCGCCGGGGCTTCGTCGTCGGCGAGGGTTTCGAGACGCTGATGACGGCGGACTACAGCCAGATCGAGCTGCGGGTGATGGCCCATCTCTCCGAGGACGCCGGTCTGATCGAGGCGTTCACCTCCGGCGAGGACCTGCACACGACGGTCGCCTCGCAGGTGTTCGGTGTCGAGAAGTCGGCCGTCGACGCGGAGATGCGCCGCAAGATCAAGGCGATGTCGTACGGGCTGGCCTACGGGCTCTCCGCGTTCGGACTCTCCCAGCAGCTGAACATCGAGGCCGGTGAGGCGCGCGGTCTGATGGACACCTACTTCCTGCGGTTCGGCGGGGTGCGCGACTACCTTCACCGGGTCGTGGAGGAAGCCAGGTCCACCGGGTACACGGAGACGGTCTTCGGCCGGCGCCGCTACCTCCCGGACCTGAACAGCGACAACCGTCAGCGGCGCGAGACGGCTGAGCGGATGGCGCTCAACGCCCCGATCCAGGGGACGGCCGCCGACATCGTGAAGGTCGCGATGCTGCACGTGGACCGTGCGCTGACGGAGGCGAAGCTGACGTCGCGGATGCTGCTCCAGGTCCACGACGAAATCGTCCTGGAGATCGCGAAGGGCGAGCGGGAGCAGGTCGAGGAGATCCTGCGCCGGGAGATGTCCACGGCGGTCGAGCTCCGTGCGCCGCTGGACGTCTCCGTGGGTGTCGGCACGGACTGGGAGACGGCTGCGCACTGAGGCGTCCGCCGCCCGGAACGGGCCGCCTTCGAGGGGTGGGTCCTCCTCGAAGGCGGCCCCTTCAGCGCGCGTCCTCGTTCGCCGGGCGGGTCCGTGTTCCGGGCCTGTCCGGGGGCCGGGGGCGGCGCGGTGCCCGCAGCCGCATCCACGCCCCGTACAGCACGAGTCCGACCGCCAGACCTGCTCCGGCCCCGAAGCACGCGGTCGGGATGATGTCGAGCGGGGTGTTGATCTGTCCGAAGTAGGCGTACCAGCGGGCACACCGGTGGACGACACCGAGCAGCACGCACACGGCGAGCAGGACGCCCGCCCACCGGCGCTCCGTCCGGCCGAGGACCGGTACGGACTCCGGGACGGCCGCCGGTCCTGTCCGGCGCAGGCCCGTGTACGTGAACCAGGCCAGGACCGTCAGGGCCACGGCCGAACTCCCGTACTGGACGACCTGGAACACCGGGAAGCCGCCGATGCTGCGGTTGAGCACGGGAACGAGTTCGGTGCCCCACCGGTCGTGATGGGTGAAGGCGTCCCACACGACATGGGTGCCCGCCCCGATGACCGCGGACCGGACGAACCACAGAACTTCGGACACGGTCGGCGGCGTGCCGGGTTCCCGTCGCCGGCCCCGTACGAAGGTGTGCACGCGCCCCTGCCACGCCGTGGGCAGGAGCGCGACGAGCGGTTCGCGCAGCAGCAGCCAGAGTGCGACCAGGGCCGAGGCGATGGCCACGTCCACCGTGAACACACCCCACACCGCGTGGGTGACCGCGCCGAATTCCATCGCCCCGGGAATGGCCGTGTCCGCGAAGTAGGGCATGTCGGGTGCGAACGAACCCGCGACGAGCGCTGAGGCGGACAGCGGGCCACGGCCCGTCCCGGACCTGCGGATGCCCGGCAGTACGGCTGCGGCATGGCTGAGGGTGAACGGCATGACGGCAAGTATGCGTGAGCCCCCGTCACCTGCCCGAACCTCCCGTGCAAGGTGTCGGCGGCTTCGTGAAAAGTCGGTAAGAACCGGTCATGTGCCAGTGTTCGGGCGGCACAAGTTGCCGTAGGGTCGCCTGAGTCCCGCGCTGGGGAGAGCGCGAACAGCCGTCGACGGGGAGGGACCAGAACGTATGGCAGCGCAATTCGGCCGACGGCTTCGCAGGGGGGCCACCACGACCGCGGTGGCGGCAGCCGCTGTTGCGGCCCTCTCCGCTTCGCAGGCTCCCGGTGCCCCGCTCGCCGACGGCGGCGGTGACCCGGCGGCGTCCGGTTCCGCATCGCCCGGCGACAGCGCGGCCACCGGCAACTCGCCGTACTACACGGACCTGCCGCCGCTCAACACGCCCAACAAGCCCGGTTCGTCCGTGAATCTACCGGTCACGGGCAGTGCGGAAGCGGGCATACCGGCCTCGATCCTGGCGGCGTACAAGAAGGCCGAGCAGGACCTCGCGGGCACCGACGCGGCCTGCCGGCTGCCCTGGCAACTCCTCGCGGCGATCGGCAAGGTCGAGTCCGGCCAGGCACGCGGCGGCAAGGTCGACGCCAACGGCACCACGTTCTCCCCGATCCTCGGCCCGGCCCTCAACGGCCAGGGCTTCGCGCTGATCAAGGACACCGACGGCGGAGCGTACGACGGCGACTCCACCCACGACCGTGCGGTCGGCCCGATGCAGTTCATCCCGCAGACCTGGGCCACCTGGGGCCAGGACGGGAACGGCGACGGACGCAAGGACCCCAACAACATCTACGACGCGGCACTGGCCGCCGGGCGCTACCTCTGCGCGGGCACCCGGAACCTGGCCGTCGCGGCGGACCTCGACCGGGCGGTGCTGAGCTACAACCACTCGCAGGAGTACCTGCGGACGGTTCGCTCCTGGTTCGAGTTCTACAAGCGCGGCACCCACGAGGTCCCCGACGGCACGGGCGTCCTCCCCTCGGGCAACACCAGCGGCTCCGGCGCCGGCTCGTCGCCGGACCCCAGCCCCTCCCCGTCAGGGACGGGCGGCAGCGGTGCGACCCCGAGCCCCTCCCCGACCCCGCCCAAGCCGGGCGGCAGCGGTTCGCCCAGCCCCACGCCGACGCCGCCCCCCGAGCCGTCGCCCACCCCCACGCCGTCCCGGACGCTGGGCAGCCTCGAGAACGCGGGCACCGGCCCCCTCGCCGCCACGGCGGGCGAGGCGTTCGCCGAACGCGTCAAGGTGCGGGCCAGGAACACGCTCGGGTCGCCGCTCGCCAAGGCCTCGGTCACCTTCACGATCACCGGCGACACCGACACCCGCTTCTCCGGCGGGCGGAGCACGGTCACGCTGCCCACCGCGGCGGACGGCATCGCCACCGCGCCCGTCCTCAACGCGGGTGAGAAGACCGGTGAGTTCAAGGTGACGGCCGTGGCGGGCACCAACAAGCCGCGCGTCCTCACCTACACGGCGGCCGTCGCCGCCCGGCAGGCCGACACGATCGCCCGGACCGACGAGAAGGCCCTGACGGCCGCCCCCGGCACCGAGTTCGCCGACACCGTCGAGGTCAAGGCGACGTACAAGGGCATCGCGGTGGCGGGCACCGCCGTCACCGCCACGATGATCACCGGCGGGGAGACGCCCGCCGAGAACGACAAGGGTCCCCACTTCAAGGACGCGGACGGCAACGCGGTCAGGACCCTGACGGACCTGAAGACCGGCGCCGACGGAGTCCTGAAGCTCCCGAAGATCTACGCCGACGACACGGCGGGCACGTTCCTGCTGCGTCTCACGACCGCGAGCGGCGCCACGCTCGTCGTCGAACTCAAGGTCGAGGCATCCGCTGCCGAGGCGCCCGCCGCCTGACCCGTACCGCGAGCACAGCCGCCCCCCTGCCGCACCCGCGGCAGGGGGGCGGCCGCGTGCCGGACCAGGTTCTACTCGCGCCGCAGCCGCGCCGAGGTGAAGCGCGTCGCCTCCACCGTCGTCGGGTCCTCGGGCCACGGGTGCTTCGGGTACCGGCCGCGCAGCTCGGCCCGTACCGCCTTGTACCCCTCCCGCCAGAACGACGCCAGATCCGCCGTCACCGCCGCGGGCCGCCCGGCGGGGGAGAGCAGATGGACCAGGACGGGCACCCCGGCCACCCGGGGCGTCTCCCGCAGCCCGAACAGCTCCTGGAGCTTCACCGCGAGGACCGGCTGCTCGCCGCCGTACTCCACCCTGATCCGCGACCCGCTCGGCACCGCGATCCGCTCCGGGGCCAGCTCGTCGAGCCGGGCGGCATCGCCCGTCGCCCACGGCAGCAGCCGCCGCAGCGCCTGCCCGGCGTCGATCCGCGCGAGGTCCGAGCGGCGCCTGGCCCGCGACAGCTCGGGCTCCAGCCACTCCTCGGTACGCGACAGCAGCGCGCCGTCCGACACATCGGGCCAGGGAGCCCCCAGCTCCCGGTGCAGGAACGCGAGCCGAAGCCGCAGCTGCTCGCTGTCCCGGGTCCACCGCAGCAGCCCCGTGCCCTCGCGCCGCAGACCGTCCAGCAGGGCACCGCGCACCAGTTCGGGCGCCGGCTGCTTCAGTGCGCGCACCGACAGCTCTACGGCCCCCAGCCGCTCCACGGAACGGGCCACCACATCGCCGTCCACCCAGCGGACCTCCTCGCCGGAGAACCGCAGATGCCCGGCCGCCAGCCGCGCGGTGTCCTCGTCGACGACCGCCGCCAGACGCACCCGGGCGGACGCCGAGTGTGCGGGCCGGTCGGCGACCGCGACGGCCAGCCACGGTGCGCTGCGCAGCCGTGAGCCGTCCCGGAGCTCCGCCCCGGTCCCCGACGCCATCAGGAACGCCCCCTCGCCCCTGGCCCGTGCCACCCGCTCGGGGAACGCCAGCGCCGCCACGAGTCCCGCGGCCGCGTCGTCCGACCCCGTACCCGGGCCTGCGGCCCTGCCGAGCGAGGACGACAGCCGCCGCACCTCCTGCCGCCAGCGGGCCGCGTAACCGTCGCCGCCCCGCCGCGCGGTGCGCAGCGCGGCCGCCAGATCGTCCCCGTACTCCCGCGGCGGTTCCTCGCTCAGCAGCGCCACGACCTCCGCGGCACGGCGCCCGCCCACCTCGTCCGCACCGTCCAGCAGGGCCCGCGCGAGGCGCGGGTGCAGACCCAGGCGGGACATCCGCACACCCCGGTCCGTCACCCGCCCCGACGCGTCCACCGCGCCCACCGCGGTCAGGACCTCCCGTGCCGCGCCCATCGCCCCGGCCGGCGGCGGATCCAGCAGCGCGAGCCCCGAGGCGTCGGGATCGCCCCAGCACGCCGCCTGCAGTGCGAACGCGGCCAGATCGGCCACCTTGATCTCGGGGGACGGGAACCGGGCGAGCCGCCCGTCCTCGGCCTGCTCCCAGCAGCGGTACACGGCGCCCGGCGCCTCGCGCCCCGCCCGGCCCGCGCGCTGCCGTCCGGCCGCCTGGGACGCCCGTACGGTCGTGAGCGCGCTCAGACCCCGCGCATGGTCGGTACGCGGCTCCCTGGCCAGCCCGCAGTCCACGACGACCCGCACCCCCGGCACCGTCAGCGACGACTCCGCCACCGATGTCGCGAGGACCACCCGGCGCCCCTGCGACGACCCGGCGAGCACCGCGTCCTGCACGGCCGCGGGTGCCCGGCCGTGCACCTGGAGCACCTCGGCACCCACGCCCGCGAGCTGCCCGGCCACCCGGCCGATCTCCCCGACCCCGGGCAGGAAGCACAGCACGTCGCCGTCACGCTCGGCGAGCGCGCGGCGCACCACGGCGGCCACGTGCGTCAGCAGTGCCGGATCGACCCTCATGCCGTGCGGCGGACGCACGGACCCGGGCGGCGGCGCCCACACCACCTCGACCGGATGGGACACCCCCTGTGCCTCGATCACGGGAGCGCCGCCCAGCAGACGGGCCCAGCCCTCCGCGTCCGTCGTCGCCGACGCCGCGACCAGTCGCAGGTCCGGCCTGATGGCCGCCCGCACGTCGAGGAGGAACGCGGCGACCGTGTCGGCGTCCAGATGGCGCTCGTGGCACTCGTCGATGATCACGACATCGACGCCGGCCAGCTCCTGGTCGCGCTGCAGCCGCTGGAGCAGCACCCCGGTGGTCACGACCTCGACCACCGTGTCGCGCCCCACCACCCGTTCCCCGCGCACGGTGAAGCCGACCCGGCCGCCCGGCTGCTCGCCGATCAGCCAGGCCATCCGCCGTGCCGCCGCCCGGGCCGCGATCCGCCGGGGCTCGGCGACCACCACCCGGCGCACCGGACCGCCGCCGGTGAGGCCGGCGAGCACCAGGGGCACGAGGGTCGTCTTGCCGGTCCCGGGCGGTGCGCAGAGCACCGCGACCCCCCGGTCGTCGAGTGCCCGCTCCAGAGCGGGCACAGCGGTGCGTACGGGCAACTGGCCGAGGGCGTCGGTACGGATCACGCCCCCAGTCTCGTACGCCCGCCCCTCACCAGGTCCGGCGGTCCCGCTCGCACACGAAGATCGCGGTCCCGGGGATGAGGTTGCCGCGCAGGGGGGACCAGCCGCCCCACTCCTGGTTGTTCCAGGCGGGCCACTCGGGCTCCACCAGGTCCGTCAGCCGGAAACCGCCCGCCACCACGTCGCGCACCCTGTCGCCGAGTGTCCTGTGGTGCTCCACGTACACGGCGTCGCCCTGCTCGTCCTGCTCCACGTACGGGACCCGGTCGAAGTAGGAGGCGGCGACCGAGAGCCCCTCGGGGCCCGGCTCGTCGGGAAACGCCCAGCGGACCGGGTGCGTCACCGAGAAGACCCAGCGGCCCCCGGGCCTCAGCACCCGGTGCACCTCACGGAACACCTGTCCGGGGTCCGCGACGAAGGGCACCGCCCCGTAGGCGGAACAGGCCAGGTCGAAGGAGCCGTCCCGGAACGGGAGCCTGCCCGCGTCGGCCTCCACGAGGGGGACGTCGTCGCCGATCCGCAGCGCGTGCTGGAGCTGGCGGTGCGAGAGGTCCAGGGCCACCGGGCGGGCGCCCTGTGCGGCCAGCCAGCGCGAGCACTGGGCCGCGCCGGCACCGATCTCCAGGATGTCCAGGCCCTTCAGCCCGGCGGCGGGGCCCAGCAGGCCCGCCTCGGCCTCGTCCAGGCCCTCCGGACCCCAGATGAAGCGGTCGTCCCCCAGGAAGGCCCCGTGGTCGCTCTGGTACTCGTCGGCGTTCCGGTCCCACCAGCCGCGACTTGCCCGGCTGCTCTCCGATTCCCCGGCCTCCCGGCGGGTCGCTTCAGGTTCGGACCCGCGGATCTCTTGGCTCATCGTGCCCGTCGTTGTAGTTTGCCTTCACCCGCCGCACACGGTGCCCGATCGGGCTGTACGGGTGAGTACGGCCGCGTGCGTGCGGAACGGTGCCGTGGCCGATGTGGCCTCGGACAACATGAGTTGTGCCGGGAATGGGGCGTTGTGCCCCGCGTGTGCGCCTTCGCGCATTGACCGCTTCCGGCTGCCCCCGTATGCTACAAGTTGCGCCGCGAGCCTGCGCGCTTCAGACCTAGCAGGCCGCGCTCGCGTCTGTCGTATGTCCCCTCGGTTGTCGAGGCGCCTTCCGGAATCCGGTCGGGTGCTTTCAAAGCTGTCCGGAGTCTTCAGAGGCGATACGGGCTTACGGCGTAGCAGTAACTTCGACTCTCTGTCCGTACCGGAGCCCTTTCCCACATGACGAGCAGCACCGAGACCACCGCCACCACTCCGCAGGTTGCGGTCAACGACATCGGCGACGCGGACGCGTTCCTCGCGGCGATCGACGAGACGATCAAGTACTTCAACGATGGCGACATCGTTGACGGCGTCATCGTCAAGGTTGACCGGGACGAGGTTCTCCTCGACATCGGTTACAAGACCGAAGGCGTCATCCCGAGCCGCGAGCTCTCGATCAAGCACGACGTCGACCCGAACGAGGTCGTCAAGGTCGGCGACGAGATCGAGGCCCTGGTTCTCCAGAAGGAGGACAAGGAAGGCCGCCTGATCCTCTCGAAGAAGCGCGCTCAGTACGAGCGTGCCTGGGGCACCATCGAGAAGATCAAGGAAGAAGACGGCATCGTCACCGGTACCGTCATCGAGGTCGTCAAGGGTGGTCTCATCCTCGACATCGGCCTCCGTGGCTTCCTGCCGGCGTCCCTCGTCGAGATGCGTCGTGTCCGCGACCTCCAGCCCTACGTGGGCAAGGAGCTCGAGGCCAAGATCATCGAGCTGGACAAGAACCGCAACAACGTGGTCCTGTCCCGCCGCGCCTGGCTCGAGCAGACCCAGTCCGAGGTGCGCCAGACGTTCCTCACGACCCTGCAGAAGGGTCAGGTCCGCTCCGGCGTCGTCTCCTCGATCGTCAACTTCGGTGCCTTCGTGGACCTGGGTGGCGTCGACGGTCTCGTGCACGTCTCGGAGCTCTCCTGGAAGCACATCGACCACCCCTCCGAGGTTGTCGAGGTCGGCCAGGAAGTCACCGTCGAGGTTCTCGACGTGGACATGGACCGCGAGCGTGTCTCCCTGTCGCTCAAGGCGACGCAGGAAGACCCGTGGCAGCAGTTCGCCCGTACGCACCAGATCGGGCAGGTCGTCCCCGGTAAGGTCACCAAGCTCGTTCCGTTCGGTGCGTTCGTTCGCGTCGACGAGGGCATCGAGGGCCTGGTCCACATCTCCGAGCTGGCCGAGCGCCACGTGGAGATCCCGGAGCAGGTCGTCCAGGTCAACGACGAGATCTTCGTCAAGGTCATCGACATCGACCTCGAGCGCCGTCGCATCAGCCTCTCGCTGAAGCAGGCCAACGAGGCCTTCGGTGGCGACCCGGCTTCGGTCGAGTTCGACCCGACGCTGTACGGCATGGCCGCGTCGTACGACGACCAGGGCAACTACATCTACCCCGAGGGCTTCGACCCCGAGACCAACGACTGGCTCGAGGGCTTCGAGGCTCAGCGCGAGGTCTGGGAGACCCAGTACGCCGAGGCGCAGACGCGCTTCGAGCAGCACCAGGCCCAGGTCATCAAGTCCCGCGAGGCCGACGAGGCCGCTGCTGCCGAGGGCGCTGCTGCCCCGGCCGCCGGCGTCCCGGCTGCCTCCGGCGGCAGCGGTGGCGGCGGCTCGTACTCCTCGGAGTCCGACGACAACTCCGGCGCCCTGGCGTCGGACGAGGCGCTGGCTGCCCTGCGCGAGAAGCTGGCCGGTGGCCAGAGCTGACGCTCTGACCCCAGTCGCTCATCGGCCGTAGAGCTGTAGAGCTTGTCGGTAAGGCCCGCTCCCTTCGGGGGGCGGGCCTTACTCGTATCCGCGAACACAACGGGCCCGGGGGCCGGCCCGACAAGGGCCCTACGGGGTGACGGCGATGTTCGTCAGCCCCTTGCCGCCGGTGACCGTGTTGTCACTGTGGACGGTCGTGCCGCAGGTGGAGCTCTGGTTGGTGACGTTGACGGCGAGCTGCTTGTCACCGGTGGCACCGGTCAGGTCCGAGGCGTTGTCGCGGAACACCGTGCCGCAGCCCCAGCCGCTCTGCTGGGTGTGCGTCTCGTACCCTTTGTTCGTCGTACGGGAGCCCCTGTTGCCCTGGACCAGGACGTCGTTCCCCTTCACGTCGACCCAGGAGTCGTCGTAGTTGGCACCGGTCAGCCCGCTGCCGTCGAAGGTGTTGCCGATGATCCGCGCCCCGGTCGTGCCTTCCTTGATGTCGATGTTCTCGCCGCCGACGCCGGGCCCGATGGTGTTGTCGAGGATCTGCACCGCGTCGCTGCGGTCGGAGAGATCGCCCGCGGACCCGACGTACACGCCCTCGCCCATGCCGCGCCCGTCGTGCCCCGTGTCGTAGATCCGGGAGTTCTTGATGACGCCGTCCCTGCTGGACTTACGGAAGTGGACGCCTTCCATGTCGAGGTCGTGCACGGTCACACCGTCGATGACGACACCGGTGGCGGCGTCGGCCATGATCCCCTTCTGGCCGCCGGTGACGGTGATGCCCCGCACGGTCCAGTAGGACGCTCCGTTGAGGTGCAGTCCGTAGCCGCCGCCGGCGGTGAGGACCGCCTTGTCGGAGCCGGTGAGGGTGATCCGGGCGGAGGAGGTGGCGGCGACGGTCGCCTTGAAGTTGCCCGTGTACGTGCCGTCGGCAAGCCGGATCGTATCGCCGGGAGCCGCGGCCGTGAGTGCCGCCTTGAGCTGGGCCGCTGTGGTCACGTCGATGACCGCCTCCGCCGACGCGCTGCCGGCGGAGGCGAGGGACAGGCCTCCGGCGGCGAGCGCGGCGGCCAGCAGGGTGGGGAGCAGTGTGCGGGTGCGCATGGGGGTGCCTTCCCGTCGAAGGGTTCAGAGGTTCCCGCAAAGGGTGTTCTCGTACATGAACATGGGGCGAGTTTCTGAATCTACTGCCCAGTGACGCTAGGGATGGGATGTGGCCATGTCAAGGTCTGGACCATTGCCCGTCCGGTGGTGAACGGAGGGAAACCTGCGGGATACACGAGTAACTGATGGCCTGTAACAAGCGCTTGCCAAGATCCCGGCAACCTCAGGAACGAAGGTGAGCCAGGACATGACATACACGTCGAACACCTCGCGCGACGCGCAGACTTCCCCCGTGGCGGCCGGTGCCAGCCGTCGGAGTTTCCTGCGCAACGTCGGCATCACCGGCGGCGCGGGCGCGATGTTCGCCACCATGGGGGCGCTCGGTCTCGCGCCCACAGCCCAGGCCGCAGGCCGTGAACCCGCCTTCCGGGCGCCGAGCAAAGGGGACTTCAACCTCAAGGGGAGGGCGGCGGCGAAGGTCGTCGTGGTCGGCGGAGGCATCGCCGGCCTGGCCGCCGCGTACGAGCTGGGAAAGGCGGGCTACGACTGTACGGTCCTGGAGGCCCGGGGCCGCACGGGCGGTCGTAACTTCACCGTGCGCGGCGGGGATTCGACCGTCGACACCTACGGCAACAAGCAGACCGCCGCTTTCCACGACGGGCAGTACATGAACGCCGGCCCCGGCCGGATCCCGCAGTGGATGGTCACCCTCGACTACTGCCGTGAACTCGGTGTACCCATCGAGGTGTTCACCAACGTGAACGCCAATGCCTATATATACAACGAAACAGCGGGCATGAAGGCCCCCGTGCGCTACCGCACCGCGAAGGCCGATATGTACGGCTATGTCGCCGAACTCCTTGCGAAGGCCACCGACAAGGGCGCCCTCGACCGGCAGATCACCGTCGAGGACCAGGAGCGGCTCCTGGAGTTCCTCAAGGACTTCGGGGACATCGGCGACAGCCTCGACTACACCGGAAGCCCGCGCCGCGGCTACCGCGTCGACCCGGCGGCGGCCGGCACCCCGGGCGAGGAGCTCGGCTCCGTACCCACCGCGTCCGAGGTGTTCGCGAGCGGTGTCGGCCGGTACTTCTCCTTCGAGTTCGAGTACGACCAGGCCATGCTGATGTTCCAGCCGGTCGGCGGCATGGACCGGATACCGGCCGCACTCACCCGGGCCGTCGGGGAGCGCCGGATCAGGACGGGCGCCGCGGTCACCGACATCACCGACACGGCGCACGGCGTCACCGTGACCTACACCCAGTCAGGACGCACCCGGACCATCGACGCCGACTACTGCATCGCCGCACTGCCGCCCAACATCCTCGCCAAGACCGCTCACAACCTCGGCCCCGCGGTCCAGACCGCCCTGGAGGCGTGCAAGCCGTCCTCGGCCGGAAAGATCGGGCTGGAGTACCGCAGCCGCTGGTGGGAGAGCGACCACCGGATCTACGGCGGCATCACGGAGACGGACCTGGACCTGTCCCACATCTGGTACCCGTCCTACGGTCACAACGGGGACCGGGGACTCGTCATCGGGTACTACAACTACGGCTCCCAGGCCGACTCGTACGCCGCGCTCGCCCCGCGTGAGCGTGAGGCGCGCGCCGTCGCCCAGGGCGTCAAGATCCACGGCGAGAAGTACCGCACGGAACTCTCCTCGTCGTTCTCCCACCACTGGCGCCAGACCCCCTACCTGGAGGCCGCCTGGCACTCGCTCTCCGGAGGCCCCGACGCCCCGGCGTTCGCACCGCTCAACGAGGCCGCAGGGCACGTCTACTTCGCCGGTGACTACCTCAGCCACACGGACGCCTGGCAGCACGGTGCCTTCACATCCGCACGGAAGGCGGTCACCGCGCTCCACAGCCGTGTTCTGACGTAACAACCGCGAAAGGGGCGCGCGCGGGAATGCCGGTGCCGTGCGGGGTGTTCTTGTCGAGGAACACGAGGAGGAGCGGTAACCGTGCCTGATCCGCAGAGTTTGTACGAATGGGAGCCGAAGGGCCTGGCCGTCGTCGACATGGCGCTCGCCCAGGAGTCGGCCGGCCTGGTCATGCTCTACCACTTCGACGGATACATCGACGCGGGCGAGACCGGCGAGCAGATCGTCGACGGCCTGCTCGAGACCCTGCCGCACCAGATCGTGGCCCGCTTCGACCACGACAGGCTCGTGGACTACCGCGCACGGCGCCCGCTGCTCACCTTCAAGCGGGACCGCTGGACGGCCTTCGAGGTTCCGACGCTGGACGTGCGCGTGGTCCAGGACGCGACGGGCGCACCGTTCCTGCTGCTGTCCGGCCCCGAGCCGGATGTGGAGTGGGAGCGGTTCGCCGCCGCGGTCGAGCAGATCGTCGAGCGGCTCGGCGTCCGCCTCGCGGTCAACTTCCACGGCATCCCGATGGGCGTCCCGCACACCCGCCCGGTCGGAATCACCCCGCACGGCAACCGCACCGACCTCATGCCCGGTCACCGCAGCCCGTTCGACGAGGCACAGGTCCCCGGCTCCGCCGAGGCCCTCGTCGAGTACCGGCTGATGGAATCGGGCCACGACGTCCTCGGCGTCGCCGCCCATGTCCCGCACTACGTCGCCCGGTCCTCGTACCCGGACGCGGCACTCACCGCGCTCGAGGCGATCACCGCCGCGACCGGCCTCGTCCTGCCGAGCATCGCGCACAGTCTGCGTACGGAGGCACACCGCACCCAGACGGAGATCGACCGGCAGATCGGCCAGGGCGACGAGGAGCTCGTCTCGCTCGTCGAGGGGCTCGAGCACCAGTACGACGCGGTGGCGGGCTCCGAAACGCGTGGCAATCTCGTCGCGGAGCCGGTCGACCTGCCGTCGGCGGACGAGATCGGCCTCGAGTTCGAACGTTTCCTGGCCGAGCGCGAAGGCGAGTCCTGAGGGCGGCTCCCTGCCGCCCGTAGGACACCTCTAGGCTCGGCGCATGCTGAAAGTGGGCCTGACCGGCGGGATCGGCGCCGGCAAGAGCGAAGTGTCACGGCTGCTCGTGAGCTACGGAGCCGTACTGATCGACGCCGACAGGATCGCGCGTGAGGTCGTCGAGCCCGGCACGCCCGGGCTCGACGCCGTCGTCGAGGCCTTCGGGCCCGGGATCCTCACCCCGGACGGCACGCTGGACCGGCCCGCACTCGGCGCGATCGTCTTCGCGGACCCCGAGCGCCTGGCCGCACTGAACGCCATCGTCCACCCGCTCGTCGGTGCCCGGTCCGCGGAGCTGGAGCGGGCGGCCGGACCCGACGCCGTGGTCGTCCACGATGTCCCCCTCCTCACCGAGAACGGCCTCGCCCCGCTCTACGACCTGGTCGTGGTCGTGGACGCCACCCCCGGGACGCAGCTCGACCGGCTCGTCACGCTGCGCGGGATGACGGAGTCCGACGCGCGCGCCAGGATGGCCGCACAGGCCACACGCGAGGAGCGAAAGGCCGTCGCCGACCGGGTCGTCGACAACGACGGGCCGTTGGAGGCCCTGGAGCCGCAGGTCCGCACCCTCTGGTCGGAACTGACCGCGCGGGCAGAGCGGGGCTGAGCCGCGCCGGGCGCGGAATACCGGGATCCGGCGGGACGTTGAAGTGCCCCGGACGTTGAAGCAGGGGAAGGATGCCGGCATGCCCGAGCGAAACCCGGAAACCCATGTCATCGATTTCCGCGCGGCGGAGCAGCTCCTTGCCGCGCGGGATCCGAGGGGTGCGGTGAAACTGCTCGACTCGGTGATAGCCGCCCATCCGGAGAACACGGCGGCCCGCCTGCTGCGTGCCCGCGCCTTCTTCGCCGCCGCGCAACTCCGCCCGGCCGAGCTCGAGTTCGAGCTGGTCCTGGAGCGGGAGCCGGACAACGCCTTCGCGCACTTCGCCCTGGCCCGCACCTTCCAGCGCGCCGGCCGTGAGGACCAGGCCACCCGCCACTTCCGGCTGGCGGCAGCGCTCGACCCGAATCCGGAGTATCTGAAGGCAGCCCGCTTCGACGAGCGCCCCTGACCCGCCCATCCGGGTTCAGCGGCCGAGCCCGCCCCGCTCGCCGCGGTCGGGCTCGTACGGCGGGACGTCCCTGCCCGGCTGGTAGTGCGAGCCCTGGCGGATGTGGCGGACGACGAAGCAGAAGTCCGTGACCGTCACCACGAGAAGCACGCCGCACGCCGCCGCCCAGCCGGCGCGTCCGGTCAGCACGAAGGCCGTCAGGCCGAAAACTGCCCAGATCATGCCCCATAGACTCAGCCAGAGTCGCATCCGCAGGGGACTGCGCGCGGTGGACGGTTCACTCCCGGTACGCATCGGCATCGCCTCTCCTCCCAGCATGAACCCGCGGTGCGGCGTACGGAAACCGATGCCGGACGGATGAGGGGGAGCGGACCGTGGACGCCAGGGAACAGGGGAACGCCACCGGGGGAAAGACGTCGTGGGGTGACGTCGTCGCCCGCCGCGCCCGGGTGCGCGGCGCCCTGCTGGGCGGCGCTGTCGGGGACGCGCTGGGCAACCCGGTCGAGTTCCTCTCGCTCGGCGGCATCCGCCGTGCCTACGGGGAGCGGGGCGTGCGGGAGCCCGTCGCGGACGCGGACGGGGTCGTCGGACGGATCACGGACGACACCCAGATGACGCTGTTCACGGTCGAAGGGCTGATCAGGGCCCATGCCAGGGCCAGGTCGAAGGGGGTCGGCGGCTCGGAGACCGCCCTCGTACGCAATGCCTACCTGCGCTGGCTCGACACCCAGAACCATCCCGCCCCGCCGACACGGGGCGGGGAGAACACCGTACGGACCGGATGGCTCAGGCAGCAGCCCTGGCTGTACGCGCGCCGGGCACCCGGCAACGCCTGTCTGACAGGGCTCGCGGCCGGTCACGTCCCCGGCGCCGACACACCGCTCGACGTGCAAGGTCCCGTCAACCCGCACTCCAAGGGGTGCGGCACGGTGATGAGGTCGGCACCCTTCGGGCTGCTCGGAGCGGACGCGCCGAAGGCCTTCGAACTGGCCGCCCGGTGCGCGCAGATCACCCACGGCCATCCCACCGGGGCGTACGCGGCAGGAGCGCTCGCCGCGATCGTCGCGCACCTGCTGGAGGGCGACTCCCCGGCGGGCGCCGTCCTGCGGGCCATGGACCTGCTGGCCCGCCACCGCGGTCACGAGGAGACGACGGCCGCGCTGCGTGCCGCCGTCGACCTGGCCGCCCGCGGACGGCCGACCGCCGAGCGGGTGGAGTCACTGGGCGCGGGGTGGGTCGCCGAGGAGGCCCTCGCCATCGCCGTCCACTGCGCGCTGGTGCTGCCGGGACCGGACGACGTGGCCGAGGCGCTGCTGCTCTCCGTCAACCACTCGGGCGACAGCGACTCCACGGGCTCGGTCTGCGGCAATCTGCTCGGCGCGCACCACGGGGACGTGGCGCTGCCGGCCTCCTGGCTCGCCCTGACGGAGGGCAGGGCCGTGATCGCGGAGCTCGCCGACGATCTGTGCATGGAGCTCGAGCAGCCGGTGGTGTGGCCGGACGGCCGCTACCCGCAGTACTGACGGGGCACCGTCCGCAACGGCCCGGGGAACGGGGCCCGGCTGCCGTGCGTTCGGCCAGGTATGAGCGGACGACTGATACGTGAGGGACATTCGGGTACGGGGCCGGGCTCCATCACACCGGACGGCTGCGCGGTCGAGCTGTACGCGCGGCTGTCCGCCGGAAACGAACCGGATGTGATCGAGGCGGCCGTGCCCGCCGGAGCGAGCATTCTCGAACTCGGCTGCGGGGCGGGCCGGGTGACGCACCCCCTGGTCGAACGTGGCTTCGCGGTGACCGCTGTGGACGAGTCGGCGCGGATGCTGGACCACATCGAAGGCGCACGCACGGTGCGGAGCCCCATCGAGTCGCTGGACCTCGGCGACGAGAGGTTCGACGTGGTCCTGCTCGCGTCGTTCCTGGTGCACACGAGTGATCACCGCGTCCGGGAGGGGCTGCTGCGGACCTGCCGCAGGTACGTCAAGGACGGCGGCGTCGTCCTCCTCCAGCGGGAGGGTGCCGACTACCACACCGATCTGCCGCGGGAACGGGAGGACCGGGCCGCGGGCTGCACCATACGCATCGTGTCGGCGGAGCCCCTGGGCGACGGGGTGAGCGAGGTGCGTGCCGAGTACGTGTTCGAGGACGCGCGGTGGACCCAGACGTTCCGGTCACGGGCCCTGTCCGTGGAGCAGTTCGAAGCCTGTCTCGAAGCGGCCGGACTGGCCGTCGACCGCTATCTCACCGATGACGGTGTCTGGGTGCTCGCCCGACCCAAGTAGCCCTCGAAGAAAGCGAATCAGTGGTCCGGAACGCGATGAGTTCCGGACCCCGGCAGGGTCTACCCCTCTGTAAGCGCCGGGAAGGCGAAGCGGCAGGTCCGCCCCCGCACCGGCGCACGTCATCCACGACGCCCCCAGAGGAGACCCCCATGTCAAAAACCGACGCCGCCGCCGTTTCCCCCGCCACACCGGCCGTCGTGCCGCCGCGCCGCAGCCGGGCTGCCGTCGCCCTGACGGCGGCCCGGATCGTCCTCGCACTGTTCTTCGGACTGAGCGCGGTGCCCAAGCTCGTCGCCCATGAGTCCGCCGTGGAGTCCTTCGACCGCATGGGCTGGAGCAGCGGCGCGATGTACACGATCGGCGGCCTGGAGCTGGCCGGCGCAGTCGCCCTCCTGATCCCCCTGCTGTCCGGGGTGGCCGCCATGGCCTTCGCCGGGCTGCTCGCCGGGGCGTCGATCGTGCAGCTGACGCTCCTGGACCCGCCGAACGCGGTCATGCCCGCGCTCCTGATCGCCGTGGTCGTCCTGATCGCCCGGGACCGCAGGGAGCGGACGGCGGAGCTGGTCGCGCTGGTCCGGGGGCGCGGCCGTACGGGGCGCCGCGGTCAGTGAACGAACCTGTAGCTGCGCCAGGGCAGGCTGCGCGGGGAGTTCGCGTCGGTCAGCGTGGTGGCGACGTAGGTGGTGCCACCGCCGGTGCAGTCGCGGGTGCGGTACAGGATGATGTCGATCAGGGTCCTGTTGGCGACCTCGTTGGCGCCCGCGGGCGCCAACCGGTGGCAGCCGTTCGCCGAAGGGCTGTTCACGCTGACGACCCTGTCCCGCTCGGTGGTGTAGATGACCGGTCCGACCGCGGTACGCCCGAGGCCGGAGCAGCCCGTGAGGCCGAGGGTGAGCAGGGCCGCGCCGACTGCGACGCCGGTGTGTCGGCGGCGTCGGCGGCGGTCGGTGGCGGTCGCGGTCGCGGTGACGGACATGGGCGGGTCCTCGTCTGCTCGTCCGGCTCATCGGTACGGCACGGAGACGTGCTGGTGCTGGTCACCCTGCCTGTTCCGCGGAGCCCCGGCATCCGGTGCGCGGCCGGCCGGGCCACTGACACCCGGACAGAGGTTCGACGGGTGCACATACCGGGCATACCGTGGTAATAGGGCGTGATGGATGGGTGCTGGAACGCACTCTCGGACGCAGGGGGCCGTGATGGTCCAGGAGCTGGTGATCGCAGCGGTGGCGGTCGTCTCGGGCGCGGCGGTGTACGGGATGGCCGCGGCCCGGGTGGTCAAGCAGTACGAACGCGGAGTGGTGCTCCGGCTCGGCAGGCTCCACGACCGTGTGCGACCGCCGGGATTCACCATGATCGTTCCGGGTGTGGACCGGCTCCGCAAGGTGAACATGCAGATCGTGACGATGCCGGTGCCCGCACAGGACGGGATCACGCGGGACAACGTGACGGTCCGTGTGGACGCCGTCATCTACTTCAAGGTCGTGGACCCGGCGAGCGCGGTGATCGCGGTGGAGGACTACCGGTTCGCGGTCTCGCAGATGGCGCAGACGTCCCTCCGGTCGATCATCGGTAAGAGCGACCTGGACGATCTGCTGTCCAACCGGGAGAAGCTGAACCAAGGACTGGAACTGATGATCGACAGCCCGTCGGTCGGCTGGGGTGTGCAGATCGACCGGGTCGAGATCAAGGACGTGTCGCTGCCGGAGACCATGAAGCGGTCCATGGCCCGGCAGGCCGAGGCCGACCGTGAGCGGCGTGCGCGGGTCATCAACGCCGACGCGGAACTGCAGGCCTCGAAGAAGCTGGCCCAGGCGGCCCAGGAGATGTCCAGCCAGCCGGCGGCGCTGCAGCTCAGGCTGCTGCAGACCGTGGTCGCGGTGGCCGCCGAGAAGAACTCCACGCTGGTGCTGCCGTTCCCCGTCGAGCTGCTCCGCTTCCTGGAGCGCGCGCAGCAGGGGCAGCCGCCCGCGGAGGTGCAGCAGCCGCAGAGCCCGTCCGTGCCGCCGTCCGTTCCCCAGGCCGTGCCGGAACCCGCGCCGCCGTCCGGGTACGACGGGTCCTCCCCGCGGGGCGAGTCCCCAGCGCGGACCGAGTCCCGTGCGCGGGGCGAGGACCTCGCACAGGCCGGGTCACGGGCCGCACGCCTCCCGGCGACCGATCCTCCCGCTCCGCCCGGCCCCGGAACCGCGCCGCCGGACCCCGCGGAGGAGCGGCAGCCCGGCGGGGCGCACACCGAGCCCCTCGCCCGCCACTGACGCGGACGCCCGCCCCGCAGCCTGGAGACACGTGCGGGGCGGGCGCTGTCGTACCCCCCGCCTAGACTCGCGAAGACAGGACGTCAGGCACTCGGACCGAGGCGGGAGGGGCGGTGGACATGGCACAGCAGACCACGGTCCCGGCCGCCGACCGGCTCGTGCGGTACGCGGCGGTCTTCCTGCCGGCCGCGCTGCCCCGGGACGGCCGGATCGCCTTCTGGGACCCCGAGGGGGGTAGCCCCTGCGCCGTTGCCGACGGGCCGCCGGGCGACAGCGGGGATCCGCCGTACACCGTCACGGAGCTGACGGTCGTCGGGCTGCACGGCGCGGGCGCGTCCCGGCGCACGGTGCCCGCGGTGCTGCTGTCCCTCGCGGATGCCGTGCCGCTCCTCGCCCGCGCCCGGCACCGGGCCTCCACCCACCCCGCCACGCGCGCCTGGGGCGCGGCCGCGCTGCACGCGCTCACCCTGGTGGCGCGCGGCAGGCTCCTGCCCGGTCTGACAGCCGACGACCACGACGCATGGCGGGCCGGGCCCCGTGACGCGGAGGACATCGCCCATCTCCGGGCGGTCGCCGCCTCGATGCCCCCCGAGGGGCACGCGGTCCCGCTGGACGGCACACCGCTGCGGGTCCCGGACCCCCTGGCGCTGCTCGGAGCCTTCCTCGACGCCGTGGCGGACACCCTGCCCCGGACCCCCGCCGCGGGCCACGCGATGGGCGCGCCGTTCGCCGCGCGCGAGGCCCAGCAGCTGCCCGGCGCCCGCGCCTGGGCCGTCGAGGTGGCCGCCGGACTCGACGCGGGGGTGCGCGTCTCCCTCCGGCTCGACCTGTCCGTCCACGAACTCTTCGACACCACCGGCCCCACCGCCGGGACGGACGCGGACGGATCCCCGGCAGCCGCCCGCCACGCCGCCGCGGCCATCACGCAGGTGCACAGCCTGGCCGACCCGACGTACGTCACCGATGCGGCGACGTTGTGGAGCGGCGGGGCAGGGGAGCCGTTCGGGCCGCGGGCGAGGATCGACGCGGTGCTCGCCCTGCGCCGGGCCGCCCGGATCTGGCCCCCTCTGGAGCGGCTGCTGGACCAGCCCGTCCCCGACGTGCTCGCGCTCACCGAGGACGAGCTGTACGAGCTGATCGGCGAAGCGGGACCACGGCTGGCGGCGGCCGGGGTCGCCGTCCACTGGCCCCGGGAGCTCGCCCGCTCGCTCACCGCCGCGGCCGTCGTCCGGCCCGCGCCGGGATCGGCCACCGACGGCACCTCGTTCTTCGACGCCGAGCACCTCTTCGCGTTCAACTGGCAGCTGTCCCTGGGCGACGAGCAGCTCACCGAGGCCGAGATGGACACGCTGGCCGAGGCCCACCGCCCGGTGGTGCGGCTGCGCGACCAGTGGGTGGTCGTGGACCCCGCGCTCGTACGCAAGGCGCGCAAGCGGGAGCTCGGTCTGCTGGACCCGGTGGACGCGCTGGCCGTCGCCCTGACCGGCAGCGCGGAGGTCGACGGCGAACAGGTCGAGGCGGTGCCGGCCGGAGCGCTCGCGGCACTCCGCTCGCGCATCCTCGACGAGGACGCCACCCTCCCACCGCCGCCCGGCCTCGACGCCACCCTCCGCGACTACCAGCTGCGCGGCCTGGCCTGGCTGGACCGGATGACCTCGCTCGGCCTGGGCGGCTGCCTCGCCGACGACATGGGCCTGGGCAAGACCATCACCGTCATCGCCCTCCACCTGCACCGCGCCCACGCCGCCCCCACCCTCGTCGTCTGTCCCGCCTCCCTCCTCGGCAACTGGCACCGCGAGATCAACCGCTTCGCGCCCGGCGTCCCCGTGCGCCGCTTCCACGGCACCGACCGCACGCTCACCGACCCGGACGGCGGCTTCGTCCTCACGACCTACGGCACGATGCGCTCCAGCGCGGACCGGCTCGCCGAACACACCTGGGGGCTGGTCGTCGCCGACGAGGCGCAGCACGTGAAGAATCCGCACTCCTCCACGGCCAAGGCGCTGCGCACCATCCCCGCCCCGGCCCGCGTCGCGCTGACCGGCACCCCCGTCGAGAACAACCTCTCCGAGCTCTGGGCGCTGCTCGACTGGACCACCCCCGGGCTGCTCGGCCCGCTCAAGGCGTTCCGGTCCCGGCACGCCCGGATCGTCGAGAACACCGGCACCGCGGCGGGCCTGGGCAACGAGGAGGCGGTCGAGCGGCTCTCCCGGCTGGTCCGCCCCTTCCTCCTGCGCCGCAAGAAGTCGGACCCCGGCATCGCGCCCGAGCTGCCGCCCAAGACGGAGACCGACCACCCCGTCTCCCTCACCCGCGAGCAGGCCACGCTCTACGAGGCGGCCGTGCGGGAGACCATGGCGTTCATCGAGCAGTCCGAGGGCATCGCCCGCCGCGGGCTGATCATGAAGCTGCTCGGGTCGCTCAAGCAGATCTGCAACCACCCCGCGCAGTACCTGAAGGAGGAGCCGACCCGGCTCACCGGACGCTCGGGCAAGCTCGCCCTGCTCGACGAGCTCCTCGACACGATCCTCTCCGAGGGCGCCTCCGTCCTGATCTTCACCCAGTACGTGTCGATGGCCCGCCTCCTCTCCGCCCACCTGGCCTCCCGCTCCGTCCCCTCCCAGCTCCTGCACGGCGGTACCCCGGTGCCCGAGCGGGAGCGGATGGTGGACCGCTTCCAGTCCGCCGAGGTCCCCGTCTTCCTGCTGTCCCTCAAGGCGGCCGGCACCGGGCTGAACCTCACCCGCGCCGCACACGTCATCCACTACGACCGCTGGTGGAATCCCGCGGTCGAGGAGCAGGCCACCGACCGTGCGTACCGCATCGGCCAGACGCAGCCCGTGCAGGTGCACCGGCTCATCGCGGAGGGCACCGTCGAGGACCGGATCAGTGAACTGCTGGAGTCCAAGCGCGCCCTCGCCGATGCGGTGCTCGGATCAGGCGAGGCCGCTCTGACCGAGCTCAGCGACCGCGACCTGGCCGACCTCGTATCGCTCCGGAGGACGGCATGAGCCCGGCCGCAGCCTCCCGTCCCACGGCGCGCCCCGGCCCCGACGACCTGCGGCGCACCTTCGAGGCGGTGCCCGCCCGCGCCTCCGACACCGCGGAACCCTTCGCGGACAGCTGGTGGGGCCGGGCCTGGGTGGACGCCCTGGAGTCCCTGTCGATGGACGAGGGGCGGCTCGCCCGCGGCCGTACGTACGCCGACGGCGGCCATGTCGCCGCGATCACCGTGACCCCCGGCCGGGTCATCGCCTACGTCCACGGCAGCCGCCCCCGCCCGTACCGCGCGGAGCTGCGCCTGCGTACGTTCTCGGCCTCCGACTGGGACACCTTCCTGGACGCCGTCGCGGCGCGGCCCGGGCATCTGTCCGCGCTGCTCGACAAGGACATGCCGCACTCCCTGGTCGACACGGCGGGGGAGACCGGCATCAGGCTGCTGCCCGCCGCCGGTGACCTCGACCCGGACTGCTCCTGCCCGGACCGTGGCTGGCCGTGCAAGCACGTGGCGGCGCTCTGCTTCCAGACGGCACGGCTCCTGGACAGCGACCCCTTCGTCCTGCTGCTGATGCGCGGCCGGGGCGAGCGGGAACTCCTCGACGAGCTCGGCCGCCGCAACGCCGAGCACTCCGCCCGGGAGCGCCCCGCCACCCCCGCGATGCCCTCGCTCCCGGCGGACGAGGCCCTGGCCGGTCGCTTCCTGCCGCCGCTCCCGGCACCGCTGCCCGTGCCGCCGTATCCCGGGCAGCCGCCGTCCTACCCGGACCTGCCCGGTGCCCATGACCCGCTGTCCCTGGACCACCTCGCCTCGGACGCGGCCGCCCGCGCCCACGCGCTCCTGACCACAGGGGACGATCCGATCGCCGGGCTCAGCACCTGGCAGGACGCGGTGCGCATCGCCGCGTCCCGGCCCACCGCGGGGCTCACGGCGACCACCCGGGCGCTCTACCGCGAACTCGCCTACGCCACCGGCCGCAGCACCACCGACCTGGCCCGCGCGGTCGCCGCCTGGCGGCAGGGCGGCGCGGAGGGCCTCGCGGTCCTGGAGAGCCCCTGGGACCCGCCGGCGGGCCCGTTCGACCGGGCCCGCCCCGCCCTCGCGGCGGCCGACTTCCCGCGCTTCCAGCCCTGGCGCAACCACCTGACCAATGCCGGGGGCACCCTCCAGCTCCGCTTCGGTCACGACGGCCGCTGGTACGGCTACGAATCGGACCCGGGTGCGGACGACTGGTGGCCCCGCGCCACCCCGGACACCGACCCGGTGGGCGCGCTCACCGCCCTGCGGGGCTGATGCACCGTCAGCTCTGTGCGTAGTAGGCGAGCAGTCCGATCACCAGGACCGCGCACAGCGGCAGCATCACCCAACGGGCCTTGCGGAACGATTCGTTCTCCTGCTGCGCCAGTCCGCGGTCGGCACCGTGAGCGGTGGCCAGATGCTCCCCGGCCATGTCGATGATCTTCCTCGTGGTCAGCAGCGACGGCGACCAGTCGCAGTGCGCGCACACGAGGAAGTCGCGGTACGGGTCGTACCGGAAGTCGCGTTCGATGTTCACCGTGAAGACCTGGCCGCCCGGTCCGGTGGCTGTGAAGTGGCGTATTGCCGCGCCCATGTGCGTCGCTCCCGTGCTCGTCCGTCGTTCCGGGGCAACGGTAGGCGGCGGCGGTGCGGACGAGGCCCCGGGGCTCAGAAATCGGCGAGGGTGCGTTCGTCGAGCCGGGCCACCGAGTCCTGGGCGTAGGCCTTCTCGTACGCGGCGCGGATCCGCTCGATCCGCGGGTCGCGCAGGCGCGCCTCCGACGCCGGGTAGAGCAGGATCAGTTCGTACGAACGCTCCCGCTCGATCACCCCGTTGGAGTCGCGCCACTGCCCACGGCCGTCCTGGATCGTGAGGCCGCTCGGGAAGTCCGGCGTGACATACCGGTCGATGAAGGCAAGGAACTGCGGGTCGGTCACGTCCGGTCCGCCGTCGGGGCGTTCCGTACCGAAGAACAGCCGGGTCTCCACGTACTCGGCGCCCCTGGCGGCCGTCGCCCGCCCCGCCGCCGGTGCCTCGCCGCCGAGTGCGGCGTACGCGATCGGCGCGCCCGTGGCGAGTACGGCGCAGGCGGCCACGCCCGCCACGAGTGCGGTGCGCCGCGCGGGTCGCTCGGTTTCCGGCTTCGGACGGTTGCGCAGACGCAGCAAGGTGATCTCCCACGGGGCGGTCGGATGCCGGAACGGCGCTCACCGTGGCACGCGGCCGTCGCAACGGCGCGGCAGGACACCGGAATCCGGGCCGGACCACCCGTAAGGGTGAGGTGCTACGGCGCCACCGCACCCGTGGTCGTGACCCCGGGCAACGACACCCCGCGGCCCGCGAAGAAGCGTTCGAAGACCGGCAGCGGCAGCTCGGCCGCGCGTGTGTCCGCCGTCGTCCCCGACGGGTTGTGGAAGTGCACTCCCGATCCGTCCGCGGTGCGCGAGGTCAGCAGGACCAGATGCCCGCCCCGCCCCGGGGCCGGCAGTTCCGGGTGCCGGATTCCGTAGTGCACGGACGCCATCACGCTTCGGCCGTCGTCCAGCAGTCCGAGGATCCCGGCGGGGGACAGGTGGCGGTGGACGGTCGCGTCGAGGCCGTGCGCCTCGGTCACGTACGCGGCGAACGGAGCGTAGACCAGGCCGCGGATCACTCCCTCGGCGTCCTCCGTGTACGCGCCGTACTCGATTGCGCCGTCGCGCAGCGCGAACAGGGTCGGAGCGTCGGGGCCGAGCGCCATGCGCAGGCAGGTCATCCCGCACAGGTGGCCTGCCCAGCGCGCGTACTCGGCGGGCGAGGCGGCGCCGGAGTCCGCCCAGCCCGGGTCCTCGGCCGGATCGAGCCCGCCCTCCACGATCGCGCCCACCAGGCCGGGCGACGCGAACTGTGTGTGGACGGGGGTCCGGCAGCCGGCGCAGATCACTGGCGGTATCCGTTCAGGAAGCGGCCGATGCGGCTGATCGCCGCGTCGAGGACGTCGGCGTGCGGGAGGGTCAGGATCCGGAAGTGGTCGGGGCGCGGCCAGTTGAAGCCCGTGCCCTGAACCACCTGGATCTTCTCCCGCAGTAGCAGGTCCAGGACGAACCGCTCGTCGTCGACGATGTTGTGGACCTTCGGGTCGATGCGAGGGAAGGCGTACAGGGCGCCCTTCGGCTTCACGCACGACACCCCCGGGATCTCGTTCAGCCGCTCCCAGGCCCGGTTGCGCTGCTCGTGGAGCCTGCCCCCGGGGGCGACGAGCGCCCCGATCGACTGCCGGCCGCCGAGCGCCGCCTGGATCGCGTACTGGGCGGGGGCGTTGGGGCACAGCCGCATGGAGGCGAGCATGGTGAGCCCCTCCAGGTAGTTGCGGGCGTGCTGCTGCGGGCCCGACACCACCATCCAGCCGGAGCGGAATCCTGCCACGCGGTACGTCTTGGACAGCCCGCTGAAGGTGAGGCAGAGCAGATCAGGAGCCAGGACCGCCACGGAGTGGTGCTCGGCGTCGTCGTAGAGGATCTGGTCGTAGATCTCGTCGGCGAACACCATCAGCCCGTGCCTGCGCGCCAGATCGAGCATGCCTTCGAGGATCTCGCGGGGATAGACGGCACCCGTCGGGTTGTTCGGGTTGATGATGACCATGGCCCTGGTGCGGTCGGTGATCTTCGAGGCCATGTCCGCGATGTCCGGATTCCAGTCCGCGGCCTCGTCGCAGGTGTAGTGCACGGCCTTGCCGCCCGCGAGTGTGGTGACGGCGGTCCACAGCGGGTAGTCGGGGCTCGGGACGAGGATCTCGTCGCCGTCCTCCAGAAGTGCCTGTACGGACATGGAGATCAGCTCGGAGACGCCGTTGCCGAGGAAGATGTCGTCGACGTCGACGTCGACGAGGCCCATCGACTGGTAGCGCTGCGCCACGGCCCGGCGGGCGGAGAGGATGCCGCGCGAATCGGTGTAGCCGTGTGCCTGCGGGAGCATCCGGATCATGTCCTGGACGATCTCCTCGGGGGCCTCGAACCCGAAGAGCGCCGGATTGCCCGTGTTGAGGCGGAGCACGCTGTGGCCCGCCTCCTCGAGGGCGTTGGCCTCCTCGATGACAGGGCCCCGGATCTCGTAACAGACCTCGTTGAGCTTGCTGGACTGCCGGAACTCCATGCTGTGCCCTCCCCGACCCTGAACTGTGTTACTTGGTTTTACCAAGTTGGAGCTTGGAAAGTCCAACAACATGTCTAGACTGCGTCGCATGCCACGTCAGCAGCCGCCAACACGCCCCGTCCGCCGCCGGAGTTACGACCAGTTCTGTGCCGCCGCCCGGGCCCTCGACTCCGTGGGCGACCGGTGGACGCTGCTGATTGTCCGTGAACTGCTGGCCGGCCCGCGCAGGTACACGGATCTGCACGCCGACCTGCCCGGAGTCAGCACGGACGTGCTCGCCTCCCGGCTCAAGGACATGGAGCAGAGCGGCCTGGCCGTGCGCCGGCGGCTGCCTCCGCCCGCCGCCGCTTCGGTCTACGAACTGACCGAACACGGCCGCGGACTGCTCCCGGTCCTCAGCGCGCTCGCCCGGTGGGGCACGCCCGCACTCGCCGAGCGCCGCCCCACCGACGCCGTCCGTGCCCACTGGTTCGCCCTGCCGCTGCTGCGCGCGCTGGACGGGACCGAGCACGCGGGCGTGGTCGAAGTCCGGCTGGAGGAGGGGGAGTTCCACATCCGCACCGGCGGGGACACCCAGGGGGACGATGCGTACGGGTACGGCCCCGCCCCGTACCCCGACGCCCGCATCGTGCTCGACGCCGAGCTCTGCCTGGCGCTGGGGCGCGGCGAACTGACACTGGCCGAAGCGGTCGCGGAGGGCCGGGCCGAGGTGCACGGGGAAGGCCCGCTCGCCGCCGAACTCCGCGGGGGATGACAGCCGCGCCACCGGTGACGGCAGCCCGACTCGCGCGTAGCGTGGGTTCGTTCATCCGGTCCGGCGGGACGAGGGAGATGTCCATGGAGTTCGGCAGCAGGGTCGGCACGAAGCAGCGGGGCACGCTGCGCAAGGTCATGCTCGTGGGCGCCTGTGTGACCGCGCTCGGTCTCGTCCCGGCAGCCGCGGTCGCGACGCCCGGCAGCGGTGTGAGCGGCACCGTCGTCGCCAAGGGCACGTCCGAGGGCAAGCTGAAGGTGAAGACCCCCAAGGGCCGCACGGATGTGACCGTCCGGACCATCACCGTGGCGCCCGGCGGCTCCACCGGCTGGCACACCCACGCGGGCCAGCTGATCGCCGTCGTCCAGTCCGGGACGCTGACCCGGACCCTCGACGACTGCTCGGTCGAGGTGACACCCGCGGGAACGGCGTTCATCGAGCCGTCCGGAACCAAGCACCGGCACATCGGGCGCAACCTAGGGACGGTACCCGTGGTGCTGTGGGTGACCTATCTGCTTCCCGAGGGCAGTCAACTCTCCGACGACGCCGACGCGGTGGACTGCCCGGCGGCGAAGTAGGTCCGGCACCGGGGCGGGCGCGCTCCCGTACGGCAGGGGGCGCGGCCGGGTGATGATGGATGCGTGCGATTCGAACCGATCACCTGGGAACGCCTGGCCGAAGCGCTGGCCGCGCACGCCGACGGCCTGAAACCGGCCGACGGCGGGCCCTGGCTCAGAATCGGTGTCGACGGAGCCTCGGCCGCCCGCCCCGGTGAGCCCGCCGGACGCCTCGCCGAGGAACTGCGGGCGCGCGGCCGTGCGGTGCTCACCGTCTCCACCGGAGGGTTCCTGCGGCCGGCGAGTCTGCGCTACGAGTACGGCAAGGAGGACCCCGACTCCTACGCCGACAGCTGGTTCGACACCAACGCGCTGTGGCGCGAGGTGTTCCGTCCGCTGGAGCCCGGCGGAAGCGGACGGGTGCTGCCCGACCTCTGGGACCCCGTGACGGACCGGGCCACCCGCAGCCCGTACCGGGTGCTGCCCGAGGGCGGGGTGCTGATCATGCACGGGCCGCTGCTCCTCGGGCAGTGGTTCCCCTTCGACCTCGCCGTTCACCTGCGCCTCTCGCCCGGTGCGCTGCGACGGCGCACCGAGGAGAGCGAGCGGTGGACGCTGCCCGCCTTCGCGCGGTACGAGGACGAGGTGGCGCCCGCCGACCGCGCGGACGCGGTGGTGCGGGCCGACGACCCGCACCACCCCGCCTGGACCGGCATCGGCGCGTAGCCACTACGCCGGCCGAGGCCCCGGGCGCCCGCCGACCGTCGCGACCGCCTCGGCCCCGGCCCGGCAGCCGGCCGCAGCTGCCGCGGCACCGTCCGCCCCGGCGATGAGGGCGGCGAGGAAACCGCCGGTGAAGGCGTCGCCCGCGCCCGTCGAGTCGATCGGATCGGGTACGGCCGGGGCGGGTACCCGTGCGGTCACCATGCCCCCGGCCGCCAGCAGGACGCCCCGGTCCCCGAGGGTGACGGCGACCCGCCCGGCGTGACGGCTCAGCTTGGCCGCCGCGTCGGCCGGGTCCGGCAGGCCGGTCAGCTCCCGGGCCTCGTCCGCGTTGGGCAGCAGCAGGTCCACGCCCTCGACCAGGTCCAGGAAGGCGCCGGCGCCCAGAACGGCGAGGAAGCCCGCCGACGCCGGGTCCACACTCACCGGGATGCCCCGCCGCCTGGCCTCCCGCAGGGCCAGCTGCGCCGTCGCACGGCTCGTCGCCGCGAAGAGGAGATAGCCGGAGAGGTGGAGCCGGGCGACGCCGTCCAGTAAGGACGCCGACCAGTCGTCGGGGGAGAGGCGCAGGACCGCGCCGCTGTCGGTGAGGAAGGTGCGCTCGGCCGAGGAGTCGACCAGGGCCACCACCGTGCCGGTCGGCGCCTCCTCGTCCACGGACAGCAGCGGACGCACCCCCGCACGTTCCAGCGCACTCCGGTGCCAGGCCTCCGAATCGGCCCCGGCCCGCGCCAGCAGTCGCGCGTCCCGGCATCCCGAACGAACGGCCCAGCACGCGACGTTGGCGCCCGCCCCGCCCGGCAGCGTGCTGATCCGCGCAGGCGTGTCCGTACCGTGGACCACGGCCGAGCCGTGCCGGACGACGACATCGGTGACCACATCGCCGACGACGAGAAGGCCGCCCTCGGTCACCGCGCCGCCGCCGCTGCCGCGATCCGCGCGGCCAGTTGCACGTTCCCGCGCACGGCGGCCAGATTCGCTTCAAGGGACGCTCCGCCGGTCTCCCGCATCAGGTACTCCAGCAGGAACGGGGTGACGGCCTGCCCCACGATCCCGCGCTCCCGGCAGGCGTCCAGAGCCTGCGCGAGCACCCGGTCGTGCACCTCGGGGTCCAACTGCTCCTCCTCCGGTACGGGGTTGGCGACGATCAGCGCGGCGGCGGGACCCCCGAGCTCCTCCCGGGCACGCATCACGTCCACCACCTCCCGCGGTGTGCGGACCGTCCAGTCGACGGGCTCGCCCGAACTGCTCAGGTAGAAGCCGGGGAAGTACTCCGTCCCGTAACCGAGCACGCCGACGCCGAGCGTCTCGAGGCGCTGGAGCGTGGCCGGCACGTCCAGGATCGACTTCACGCCCGCGCAGACCACGGTGATGCCGGTCCTGGCAAGCAGCCGCAGATCCGCGGACTCGTCCTGCGTCTCGGTCCACTCCCGGTGTACGCCGCCGAGCCCTCCGGTCGCGAAGACGTTCAGCCCCGCCCGCGCCGCCAGGAACGCGGTCGCGGACACGGTCGTCGCCCCGCTCGCTCCCTGGGCGAGCGCGGGCGCGAGGTCGCGGTGGCCCAGCTTCCGCATCGCCGGGTCCCCGGCCACCCGCTCCAACCGGTCGTCCGTCAGACCCACATGGGCCCGGCCGTCGAGCACGGCGACCGTGGCGGGCACGGCCCCCTCCTTGCGTACGAGCTCCTCCAGCTCCTTTGCGACCTGGAGGTTGCGGGGGCGTGGCAGACCGTGGGCGATGATCGTCGACTCCAGGGCGACGACGGGGCGGCGGTCGGCGAGAGCGTCGCGCACCTCGGTGGAGAGCACGGGGGCGTGGCGGCCGGTTTCCTGCGACGTGGATGCCGATGGGTTCCGATGCATGCCCCATCCCTGTCGCAGGCACGGCGCCCGCAAACCCGGACGGGGCGGGGAGCCGTCGGTCTCTCAGGCCTTCCCGGACACCGGGGACCGCCGGTTCAGGGTCCGGCGCAGGGCGAGCGCGGCCAGGGGCAGCAGCAGGCAGGCGGCGGCCGTGTTCAGCCAGCCGTAGCTCAGCCGGGAGACGATCACTCCGGCGACCGCGCCGCCGACGCCCGCCGCCGTGTTCATCGTGAGGTCCGAGAGTCCCTGCACCGCGGCGCGGGCGGCCTGCGGCACGGAGTCGGTGAGCAGCGCCGAACCGGCGACCAGACCGGCCGACCAGCCGAGGCCCAGGACGAACAGGCCCGCGGCGGTCCGGCCGTGTCCCGCGCCCGATGTACCGGCCAGCACCGCGCCGCAGCACAGCAGGCCGACGGCAAGCCCGATCACGGACAGCCTCCCCACCCGGTCGGCGAGCCAGCCCATGATGGGCGAGAACGCGTACATGCCCGCGATATGACCGCTGATGACCAGCCCGATCAGCTGGATGTCCGCGCCGTGGTGCCCGAGGTGGACCGGGGTCATGACCATGATCGAGACCATGGTGGTGTGCGACACCGCGATGGTCACCAGCGCGAGACGGGCCATCGGGGAGGCCCGCACCGCCGCGATGCCCGCCCGCAGGGAGCGCTGCTGGGTGGTCCCGGTCTCCTGCGGGGCGAGCGCGCGGGCGGTGAGCAGCGGATCGGGGCGCAGCAGCACGGCGACCACGGCACCGGTGAGCAGGAAGATGGCGGCGGCCCAGGCGAACGGACCGGCCGTCTCGGGCACTGAGGTGCCGCGGAAGACATGGCCGGCGGGTGCCGAGATGTTGGGGCCGAGGACCGAACCGATCGTGGTGGCCCAGACGACGTTGGAGATCGCCCGCCCGCGGCGGTCCGGCTCGGCCAGATCGGCTGCGGCGAACCTGGCCTGGAGATTGGCCGACGAACCGGCGCCGAAACCGGCCATGCCGACGAGCAGCAGCGGGAAGCTGCCCACCACGGCGGCGGTCACGACCAAAGACGCGCCCACCGCCCCGATCAGATAGGCGAGAACGAGTCCGGGGCGCCTGCCCCGTGAGGTCATCAGGGCGGCCAGAGGCAGTGACAGCAGCGCGGTACCCGCCACCGAGGCGGTCGGGGCGAGCCCGGACAGGGCGTCGGAGCCGCTCACCTCCGCCGCCAGGACCGGTGCCAGGGCGATACCGATAGCCACGCCGAGGCCGCCGAGTATCTGGCTGCCGATGAGTACGGCGGAGGTCCTGCGCTGCAGCGCGGGCACGTCCGCAGCCGTGATCCGGGAGGTGGGGAGGGCTTCTGTCACCGCCGAAGTGTGCCAGTTCGTGTGCCCGTGCGACATCCGGTTTCCGGCCCGGAATTGCCCGGGCGGAACCGCGCCGGACGGTCCTCAGAACAGCGGCTGCGGAAGGACCCCCTCGAGCGCCAGCAGCTGCCGCTTGGTCTCCAGCCCGCCGCCGAAGCCGCCGAGCCCTCCGTCGCTCTCCACCACGCGGTGGCACGGCACCACCACCGGCAGCGGATTGGATCCCATCGCCGCCCCGACGGCCTGGGCGGCCCCCGGCTGCCCCACCCGCCCGGCCAGGTCCCCGTATCCGACGACGGTGCCGTAGGGCACGCCGGCTGCCAGCTCGCGGAGCACCTCGCGGTTGAAACCGGAGGTCAGCGACCAGTCCAGGTCCAGCGAGAACGCGCGCAGCCCGCCCGCGAAATACGCGGCGAGCTGGCGCTCGGGCTCGGCGAGCCGCGCGGAGCCGGGTGCCTGTACGGGCTCCGCGCCCAGCCGCGTCCATATGTGCCCGAGCGCCTTGTCCCGGACGGCGGGGCGCGCATGGAAGACCACGTTCACCAGGCCCGTGCCGGTCGCGGCGAGCAGGAGCGGCCCGATGTCGCTCTGCACGACGGACCACTCCACGCTCTGCTCGTTGCTGTCCATGCGACCACCGTACGGCCGGCCACTGACAACGCCCTGCCACGGCCCCGCGGATCCCTCAGCGGGTGGCGTCCCGCACGATGTCGGGGTTGTTGGTGATGATGCCGTCGACACCGAAGCCGGCCACCTTCGCCGCGTTCGCCGCGTCGTTGACCGTCCAGGTGTTCACCTGGAGCGGCTTCCCGTGGGGGCCCTTCAGCTTCTGGACCGCGGCGACGTAGTCGGCGCCGATCGTCGTGTACGACGGATTGATCTGGTCGGTGAAGGCCGCGTACGACGGCAGATCTGCCACCGCGGGGGTGCCGAGGAAGCCGGTGACGACGTCGGGACGCCGATCGTGGACAGCTTTCACACTCTCTGCACCGAAGCTCTGGACGATCAGCCGGTGCTTGACGTGACCGCGGTCCAGCCACCCCTCCTCGCGCAGGATCCGCAGGGTCTCCTTCTCGATTCCCGGGTAGGTCTCCGGGCTCTTGATCTCCAGGAGGAGCTTCTGGCGGTTGCGCTCGACACGGTGCAGATACTGGGTGAGCGTCGGCACCCGTGCCCCCGCGTACGCGGCGCCGAACCAGCTGCCCGCGTCGAGCTTCGCGATCTCGGCAGCGGTGAAGTCCTTGACCGCCCAGGGGGCCCGGCTGGGGAAGACCTGCTCGGCGTCGGTGGTCCGCCCGAGGGTGGTGTCGTGCACGACGACCAGCACACCGTCCTTGGTGAGCTGCACATCGTTCTCCACCCAGTCGATGCCCAGACGGTCGGCCGCGTCCACGGCCGCCAGGGTGTTCTCCGGGGCGTAGGCGGAGGCGCCGCGGTGGGCGAAGACGACCGGGCCGTCCTTCGCGCCCGCCGCCTGCGCCTGGGCGGCGGGCAGCAGGGCACAGCCGCCGAGCAGAGCGGCGACAGCGGCGGAGGCGGTTGCGGTGCGTACGGACACGTGTGCTCCTCGCGTCAGGGTGTGGACATGCAGAGACTCCCAGCCGGTACCCAACGGACGACAGGAAGACGATGACCACAATGTGAACGGATTGTTCGCTACCGGATCGTGGCCCGGCTCCAAGCCGGATAAAATGCCCCTCTTATGTTTGCCTGCCGGGCCTCGCCCTTTAGGGTCACCCCCGAACCCGGGCTTCCGCGAAGGGCGTACCAGCATGCAGGGCACAGTCGACGGTTTCAGCTACGGCCTCCTGACCCCGGTCGTGGCATTCCTCA
Organism: Streptomyces sp. NBC_00683; assembly: GCF_036226745.1. Classification (NCBI taxonomy): domain Bacteria; kingdom Bacillati; phylum Actinomycetota; class Actinomycetes; order Kitasatosporales; family Streptomycetaceae; genus Streptomyces; species Streptomyces sp. NBC_00683. The sequence continues at coordinate 6,462,222 of NZ_CP109013.1, forward strand.
TGGCGTGCCTCGGCGCAGCTCTCGGGCTGCGCTGCACCGCACGGTCCCTGCGCACCGAACGCTCCTTCAAGGCGGGCTGGCTGGCTCTGGGTGCCACCTCCATAGGCTCCGGCATCTGGACGATGCACTTCGTCGCGATGCTGGGCTTCTCGGTCGAGGAGGCACCGGTCAGCTACGACAGGCCGCTCACCTTCGCCAGCCTCGCCGTGGCGATCGTGATGGTCGGTATCGGGATCTTCATCGTCGGCTACCGGGGAGCCACGCGCATGGCACTGGTCACCGGCGGCACGATCACGGGTCTCGGCGTGGCCTCGATGCACTACCTCGGCATGGCCGGAATGCGGTTCGAGGGACAGTTCGCGTACGACACGGTCACCGTCTCCCTCTCCGTCGTCATCGCCGTGGTGGCCGCGACCGCCTCGCTGTGGGCCGCCGTCTCCATCCACGGTTTCCTGCCCAGCCTCGGCGCGAGCCTGGTGATGGGCGTCGCCGTGAGCGGAATGCACTACACGGGAATGGCCGCGCTCAGCGTGCATCTGCACCCGGCCGTGGCCCAGGGGACGCAGGCAGGCGACACACCTGCCTCGCTGCTCCTGCCGATGCTGATCGGGCCGGGCTGCTTCCTGCTCCTCGCCGGAGTGGTCGTGCTGTTCGACCCGCTGGTGGTGATGGGCGCTCCCGACGGGCCGGACCGCCGGCCCGGTGACCGCCCGCGCAGCGCCGGGCAGGTCCCCGGCATCCCCGTCCAGCGGCGGCACACGCCGTACGGGACCGAGGTCCGCAGGGAGTACCGGCAGCCGCGGAATCGCTGATCCGGCGCCGTTGTCGGTGGCGGGTCGTACGGTGGTTGCATGCGGCCCGTTTCGAAGATCGAACGTTCGATGGCGCCTTTCGAGGTCATCAGTCCCTACCAGCCCAGCGGTGACCAGCCCGCGGCCATCGCCGAGCTGGAGCGGCGTGTCCGCGGCGCCGAGAAGGACGTCGTCCTGCTCGGCGCGACCGGCACCGGCAAGTCGGCGACGACCGCGTGGATGATCGAGAAGCTGCAGCGGCCGACCCTGGTGATGGCACCCAACAAGACGCTCGCCGCCCAGCTGGCCAACGAGTTCCGCGAGCTCCTCCCGAACAACGCCGTCGAGTACTTCGTCTCGTACTACGACTACTACCAGCCCGAGGCGTACGTCCCGCAGTCGGACACCTACATCGAGAAGGACTCCTCGATCAACGAGGAGGTCGAGCGGCTGCGCCACTCCGCCACGAACTCACTGCTGACCCGGCGCGACGTCGTCGTGGTCGCCTCCGTCTCCTGCATCTACGGCCTCGGCACACCGCAGGAGTACGTGGACCGGATGGTCCAGCTCAAGGTCGGCGACGAGATCGACCGCGACCAGCTGCTGCGCCGCTTCGTCGAGATCCAGTACACCCGCAACGACCTGGCGTTCGCCCGCGGCACCTTCCGGGTGCGCGGCGACACCATCGAGATCTTCCCGGTGTACGAGGAGCTCGCCGTCCGGATCGAGATGTTCGGCGACGAGATCGAGGCGCTCTCCACCCTCCACCCGCTCACCGGCGAGGTCATCAGCGAGGACGAATCGCTCCACGTCTTTCCCGCCAGCCACTACGTGGCCGGCCCCGAGCGCATGGAGAAGGCGGTCGGCGGCATCGAGGCCGAGCTCCAGCAGCGCCTCGCGGAGCTGGAGAAGCAGGGCAAGATGCTGGAGGCCCAGCGGCTGCGCATGCGCACGACGTACGACATCGAGATGCTCCGCCAGATCGGCACCTGCTCCGGCGTGGAGAACTACTCGATGCACTTCGACGGCCGTGATCCGGGTACCGCGCCCAACACCCTCCTGGACTACTTCCCCGAGGACTTCCTCCTCGTCCTCGACGAGTCGCACGTCACGGTGCCGCAGATCGGTGCGATGTACGAGGGCGACGCCTCCCGGAAGAGGACGCTCGTCGACCACGGCTTCCGGCTGCCCTCCGCCCTGGACAACCGCCCGCTGAAATGGGAGGAGTTCCTGGGCCGGATCAACCAGACCGTCTACCTGTCCGCCACCCCGGGGAAGTACGAGCTCTCCCGGGGCGACGGATTCGTGGAGCAGATCATCCGGCCCACCGGGCTCGTCGACCCCGAGGTCGTCGTCAAGCCCACCGAGGGCCAGATCGACGACCTGGTGCACGAGATCCGCAAGCGGACCGAGAAGGACGAGCGGGTCCTGGTCACCACCCTCACCAAGAAGATGTCCGAGGACCTCACCGACTACTTCCTCGAGCTCGGCATCCAGGTCCGCTACCTGCACAGCGACGTCGACACGCTGCGCCGCATCGAGCTGCTGCGCGAACTGCGCTCCGGCGAGTACGACGTGCTGGTCGGTATCAACCTGCTGCGCGAGGGCCTCGACCTTCCCGAGGTGTCACTCGTGGCCATCCTCGACGCGGACAAGCAGGGCTTCCTGCGGTCCGGCACCTCTCTGATCCAGACCATCGGCCGTGCCGCCCGTAACGTGTCCGGACAGGTCCATATGTACGCGGACAAGATCACTCCGGCGATGGCTCAGGCGATCGACGAGACCAACCGCCGCCGTGAGAAGCAGATCGCGTACAACACCGAGCGCGGGCTCGACCCGCAGCCGCTCCGCAAGAAGATCAACGACATCGTCGCGACCATCGCCCGCGAGGAAGTCGACACCGAGCAGCTCCTCGGCACCGGCTACCGGCAGGGCAAGGGTGCCAAGGCCCCCGTGCCCGCGCTCGGTGGAAAGGCCTCGGCCGGCAAGGCCAAGGGGGGTGGCGCGGCGGTCACCGACCGGCCCGCCACGGAGCTCGCCGGGATCATCGAGGAGATGACGGACCGGATGCGGGCGGCCGCCGCGGACCTGCAGTTCGAGGTGGCGGCCCGACTGCGCGACGAGGTGGGTGAGTTGAAGAAGGAGCTGCGCCAGATGAGGGAGGCGGGACTGGCCTGACCGGCGTGCACCTGGTGTGTTGCAAGAACGACACAAAAACGGCCCTTACCTGCTTCCGCCCTGAGTGGACTGCGTAGGGTGCGGGGAAACCGCACACGGACGGTTGCGGGGCAAGCGGAGAGGGGACAGCGCGTGACGGTCAATATGACCAAGGGTCAGGCCATCAGCCTGCAGAAGAGCGACGGGGGGACCCTGACCGCGGTACGGATGGGGCTCGGCTGGCAGGCGGCTCCGCGCCGCGGTCTGTTCGGCTCGCGCACCCGGGAGATCGACCTGGACGCCTCGGCGGTGCTCTTCGCCGACAAGCAGCCCGTGGACGTCGTGTTCTTCCGTCACCTCGTCAGCGACGACGGCTCGGTCAAGCACACCGGCGACAACCTGGTCGGCGGCGCCGGCTCGGGGGGCGACGACGAGGCGATCCTCGTCGACCTGCAGCGGGTCCCGGTCCACATCGACCAGATCGTCTTCACGGTGAACTCCTTCACCGGCCAGACGTTCCAGGAAGTGCAGAACGCCTTCTGCCGCATCGTCGACGAGACGAACGGCCAGGAGCTCGCCCGCTACACGCTCGACGGCGGCGGCCAGTACACGGCCCAGATCATGGCCAAGGTGCACCGTGCGGGCAGCGGATGGCAGATGACCGCCCTCGGAAACCCGGCCAACGGTCGGACCTTCCAGGACCTGATGCCGTCCATCCTGCCGCACCTGTAGCAGGACCGGACCGCGGTCCGACGTCAGTACGAGCAGCTCCCGGAGGCAACCGCCGCCGGGAGCTGCGCCCATGGCAGGGCACCACACCGAACGTCGAGGGGACAGGGCAATGACGGCCGAGCTGGTCCGGGGGCAGAATCACACGTTGCCCCAGACCCGTCTGGAGATCAGGGTGTCGGCGGGCTCACCCGTCGTGGCCGGTGCCACGCTCGGGGACGAGCAGGGCACGGTCCACGGCGTCGAGTGGATCGCCCACCCCGGATCGCCCCAGCTGCCCGGACTCGAGGTGTCCAGGCAGGCAGCGGCCGACCACCGGCTCGCAGTCGACCTGGAGGCGCTCCCCGACGCGGTGCACCGCGTCACCGTGCTCCTGGCCCTTCCCCTGGGGGCGGGCAGGCCCGTCCGGTTCGGTGCGGTCGCCGCGCCGTTCGTCGCCGTCACCGGACTCGACGGCACCGAGATCGCCACTTTCACCCTGACGGGCCTGGACGCCGAGTCCGCCGTGACGGCACTGGAGCTCTACCGCCGGCAGGGGGTCTGGAAGGTCCGTGCCGTCGGCCAGGGATACGCCGCCGGGCTCGCCGAGATGCTCGCCGACCAGGGCGTGGCACAGGCCGCTGAGCTGGCGCGCTCGATACAGGAGGCGGTCGCCTCCGGCCTGGCCCGCTCCGTGACGCCCCCGCCGCCGCGCACCGCGGACGGGGGGCGCGTACGTCACCCGGCCGGCCCCGTTCCGCCCACGGGCGGCGGTCAGCCCCACACCCGGGGTTCCGAGCCCGTCGGTGAACCGTCCCCGCCGGTGGCCGACCCCACGACGGGCGGCCCGATCGACTACGCGCATCCGCGCCGCCAGACCACCGCACCGCCCCCGCCCCCTCCGGTGGCCCCTCCCGCCGCACCGGGACAGCCCGCCCAGCCCGTCGCCGGTGACGCCACCGGCTGGTCCATGGACGAGCGCCTCTACAACCAGATCTGGGGCATGTTCGAGGACCTGGCCCGGGCCACCGCCGCCTACCGCAGCGCGGTCGACTTCGCCGAGTCCCGGATGGACCAGGAGCTCGACAGGGCACTGTCCGACCCGCGCAGCCGCATCGGCGGCACCGGTGACCGGGCCCGTGAGGAGGCCCGGGCCAAGCGCGACGAGCTGACCGCGCGGGCGCGTGAGGCGCTGGACCGCGATCTCGCCCAGCTGGCCGCCGAGTCCGCCGTGGTCGAGCCCGCGCTCCCCGCCGCGTACGCGGGCTGGGGCAATCCCGTCTGGCACGCCTACCGGGTGCCGATGGAGATCCCGATGGCGCTGCGCATCGGCGACCTCCACCTGCCCGAGCGCACCGACCTGCACATCCCGCTGCTGGTGCGGCTGCCGCTGGAACGAGGGATTTGGGTCGACAGCGGCCGTACGGCGTCCGAGGCCTCCGCTCTGGCGGACAGCGACCAGTTGCGCCGGCTGGGCATGGAAACCGCGGTCGCCCTGGCCGCCCGGATGCTCGCCGTCTATCCCGCGGACGAGTTCTCGGTGCATGTCATCGACCCCGCAGGCTCCGCGGCCGGTGCGCTGGCGCCCCTGGTCGGCTCCGGGGTCCTCGCGGAGCCGCCCGCCGCCGGTGCCGGGGGAGTGGCTTCGGTGCTCGCCCGGCTGACGCGACGCGTCGACCTGGTGCAGATGGCCATCAGGGCCGGTGCCGCCGACTCGCTCCCGCCGGACCTGGACACGGGCGAGCAGCTGCTGATCGTCAACGACTTCCCGCACGGTTTCGACGACCGGGCGGTCACACAGCTGCGCTATCTGGCCGACGAGGGGCCCGCCGTGGGCGTGCACCTGCTGATGGTGGCCGACCGCGAGGACGCGCGTGCCTACGGTCCCGTGCTCGATCCGCTGTGGCGGTCGCTGCTGCGGATCACCCCGGTCGCCGACGACCATCTGGCCGATCCGTGGGTGGGCCACGCCTGGACGTACGAGCCGCTGAGGCCGCCGCAGGGCAGCCGCGTCCTGGAGCAGGTGCTCGCGCTCGTGGCCGCCGCCCGGCGTAACGGCTATCGCTGATTCCGGGCGCCCCCGGGGAGACTCCGTAAAGCGGCATGACCAGCCCTTTTGGCGCCCCCTTGCCTGGGACTTTACCTTTTCTTGGGAGTTCCTGTACTGTTCTTTGGGCGGAGGGGAGTACTCCCGATCGCGACGTTCCCGTCAGTACGGACTGTGACCGGTCCCGGGGCGTCGGCCCCGTGCGCAACCCGCGCACCCTGGGTGGAAGAGACCTCCGGCAGCGACGACGCTGATCTATAGCCGTAGCGAACTGCCGGAGGCGCAGTGGACGTTTCATGGACCGTTTGGACGTTGACCATTCTTGGTCTCGTCGCCCTCATCTCCGTCGACTTCTTCATCGGGCGCAAGCCCCATGACGTGTCGACCAAGGAAGCCGGAATCTGGACCATCGTCTGGATCGTGCTGGCCGCGCTCTTCGGGCTCGGCCTGCTGGTCCTCGGCGAGACCCAGGCCTCGGGCGAATTCTTCGCCGGTTACATCACCGAGAAATCGCTCAGCGTCGACAATCTCTTCGTCTTCGTCCTGATCATGGCGAAGTTCTCGGTGCCCTCACACCTCCAGCAGCGGGTGCTGCTCGTCGGTGTGCTGATCGCGCTGGTGCTCCGAACGATCTTCATCGCGGCCGGCGCCGCGGTCATCGCCAACTTCTCGTGGGTCTTCTACATCTTCGGCGCGTTCCTGATCTACACCGCCTGGAAGCTCATCCAGGAGGCGCGGGCAGGCGACGAGGAGGACGAGTTCGAGGAGAACCGTCTCCTGAAGTCGATCGAGCACCGCTTCGGTGTCGCCGACAGGTACCACGGGACGAAGCTCTTCATCCGCAACAACGGCAAGCGCGTCATGACCCCGCTCATGGTGGTCATGCTCGCCATCGGCACCACCGATGTGCTGTTCGCGCTGGACTCCATCCCCGCGATCTTCGGGCTGACCCAGGACCCGTACATTGTCTTCACCGCCAACGCGTTCGCTCTGATGGGCCTGCGTCAGCTGTACTTCCTCATCGGCGGTCTGCTGAAGAAGCTGGTCCACCTCAGCTACGGGCTCTCGGTGATCCTCGGCTTCATCGGCGTCAAGCTGGTGCTGCACGCACTCCACGAGTCCGGGGTGCACGTCCCCGAGATCTCCATCCCGTTCTCCCTCGCCTTCATCTGCGGCGTCCTGGTGGTCACCACGATCACCAGCCTGATCGCCAACAAGAAGACGGCGGCGGCGGAGGCCGAGAAGGCGGAGGCGTCCGACGAGGAGAGCAAGAGCATCGGCGCCCAGAAGTAGACCGGAAGCAGGACCGGCGGAAGCAGAGCCGGTAGACGCACGATCAGCGGACGAATCGGCGGCCGGGGCCAACAGGCACCCGGCCGCCGGTGTCACCAGCCGCGCTCGCGCCACTCCGGCAGATGAGGCCGCTCGGCGCCGAGCGTGGTGTCGTGTCCGTGCCCCGGATAGACCCAGGTCTCGTCGGGCAGCGGGTCGAAGAGCTTGGTCTCCACATCGTGGAGCAGGCTCGCGAACGCCTCCGGGTCCTTGCGCGTATTGCCGACCCCGCCGGGGAAGAGGCAGTCCCCCGTGAACAGGTGCGGCGCCCCGTGCGGGTCGTCGTAGACCAGCGCGATGGAGCCCGGGGTGTGGCCGGCCAGATGGCGGGCGGTCAGCGCGACCCGGCCCACCCGGATCGTGTCCCCGTCCTCGACGAGTACATCGGTGGGGACCGGAATGCCCTCGGCGTCGTACCGTCCCGCGTACGTGCGCGCCCCGGTGGCCGCCACGACCTCGCCCAGGGCCTGCCAGTGGTCACCGTGCTGATGCGTGGTGACGACCGAGGTGATCGAGTCGTCGCCGATCAGCTGCAGCAGGGTCCCGGCCTCGTTCGCCGCGTCGATCAGGAGCTGCTCGCCGGTCGCCCGGCAGCGCAGCAGATAGGCGTTGTTGTTCATCGGGCCCACAGCGACCTTGGAGATCATCAGATCCGTCAGCTCGTGCACATTCGCAGGTCCGCCGACCTTGACCGCTCCGCTGTACGTCATACGTCTCAGCCTATAGCGGGGGCAGTACGGGAAGGGGGCCGCCTTCCGCGGTGAGCCCGGAGCCGTCGCGGCGCCCGCAGAGCCAGCCGAGGATGTCGGTCGCGCTGCCCCGGACCACGACCGGTCCGGCGTCCGCGCCCCCGCCGGTGGTCCAGAGGCTGCCGTCCGCAGTCACCGCCGTCGTGGGCGGCACGGCGGAATGCCCGGCGAACCGCTCCGCCAGGAAGTCGTTCTCCCGGATCACGAACTCCTCCGGAAGGTCCTCCAGCTCGTAGCCGATCCCCAGGTCGACATGGTGCAGCTCGATCTCGACCCAGCGGCGGAACGGGACCCGGGAGGCGGAGTCCGTCACGCCGTTGCGCATCGTGATCGTGCGGGACCAGTCGGCGGGCGCCCCGGCAGCCGCCAGGAAGCCGTCCCCGCTGCCGCGCAGGTCGGCGAGCTGCTCGGCGAGTGGGCGGGGCGCGTCGCGGTCGATGTCGGCGTCCCGGGTTTCGCTGCTCGCGTACATGGGGCGGCCCTGGAGAACATTTACGAGGGCGTCGGCGTTACGTGACAGGTGGGCGAGGACATGTCCTCTGCTCCAGCCCGGCAGCCGTGACGGCTCGGCGACGGCGGCGTTGTCCAGTTTGCCCGTCGCGCTCAGGAGCCGTTCGGTCGCTTCACGTACAGCGTCCAGGTCGTGCACATGATCAATCATGAGGCCGAGCCTAGCCTCGCCACTCATTCGGGTGAAGGAGTCATCAGCCGTCCGTAAATCGAATGCGCGTGCTATACGCTCGGAGTCGAAACTCCCTACATCGCTGTGGCGCCCCCCATACCCTGGGACAGGGGCTCAGTTCCCCCACTTCTCTCCAGAAAGGTGCGGACCGGCGTGGCCGACCGTCTCATCGTCCGTGGCGCGCGCGAGCACAACCTGAAGAACGTCTCGCTCGACCTCCCCCGTGACTCCCTCATCGTCTTCACCGGGCTCTCCGGGTCGGGCAAGTCCTCGCTCGCGTTCGACACGATCTTCGCCGAGGGGCAGCGGCGCTACGTGGAGTCGCTCTCCTCGTACGCACGGCAGTTCCTCGGCCAGATGGACAAGCCGGACGTCGACTTCATCGAAGGTCTGTCGCCCGCCGTCTCCATCGACCAGAAGTCGACCTCGCGCAACCCGCGCTCGACGGTCGGCACCATCACCGAGGTCTACGACTACCTCCGGCTGCTCTTCGCCAGGATCGGCAAGCCGCACTGCCCCGAGTGCGCCAGGCCCATCTCCCGCCAGTCGCCCCAAGCCATCGTCGACAAGGTCCTCGGCCTGCCCGAGGGCAGCCGCTTCCAGGTGCTCTCCCCGCTGGTGCGCGAGCGCAAGGGCGAGTTCGTCGACCTCTTCGCCGATCTGCAGACCAAGGGCTACAGCAGGGCCCGGGTCGACGGCGCGACGATCCAGCTCTCCGAGCCGCCCACGCTGAAGAAGCAGGAGAAGCACACCATCGAGGTGGTCATCGACCGCCTCACGGTGAAGGACAGCGCCAAGCGCCGGCTGACCGACTCGGTCGAGACCGCGCTCGGCCTCTCCGGAGGCATGGTCGTACTCGACTTCGTCGACCTCCCGGAGGACGACCCCGAGCGTGAGCGGATGTTCTCCGAGCACCTCTACTGCCCGTACGACGACCTGTCCTTCGAGGAGCTCGAGCCGCGCTCCTTCTCCTTCAACTCGCCCTTCGGCGCCTGCCCGGACTGCACGGGCATCGGTACGCGCATGGAGGTGGACCCGGAGCTGATCGTCCCGGACGAGGACAAGTCGCTCGACGAGGGCGCGATCCACCCCTGGTCGCACGGCCACACCAAGGAGTACTTCGGGCGCCAGATCAACGCACTCGCCGAAGCGCTCGGATTCCGTACGGACATCCCCTGGGCAGGGCTGCCGCAGCGTGCCAGGAAGGCACTGCTGCACGGCCACAAGATCCAGACCGAGGTGCGCTACCGCAACCGCTACGGGCGTGAGCGCGCCTACACCACCCCCGCCTTCGAGGGTGCGGTGCAGTTCGTCAAGCGGCGGCACTCCGAGGCCGAGAGCGACTCCAGCCGGGAGCGCTTCGAGGGCTACATGCGTGAGGTGCCCTGCCCGACCTGTGAGGGCACCCGGCTCAAGCCGATCGTGCTCGCGGTGACGGTGATGGAGAAGTCCATCGCCCAGGTCGCCGCGATGTCGATCAGCGAGTGCGCCGAGTTCCTCGGCCGCCTCAAGCTGAACGCCCGCGACAAGAAGATCGCCGAGCGGGTGCTCAAGGAGGTCAACGAGCGGCTGAAGTTCCTCGTCGACGTCGGCCTCGACTACCTCTCGCTGAACCGTGCCGCGGGAACGCTGTCCGGTGGCGAGGCCCAGCGCATCCGGCTCGCCACCCAGATCGGCTCCGGACTCGTCGGCGTGCTGTACGTGCTGGACGAGCCGTCCATCGGGCTGCACCAGCGCGACAACCACCGGCTGATCGAGACCCTGGTCCGGCTGCGCGACATGGGCAACACGCTCATCGTCGTCGAGCACGACGAGGACACCATCAAGGTGGCCGACTGGGTCGTCGACATCGGCCCCGGAGCCGGTGAGCACGGCGGCAAGGTCGTCCACTCCGGCTCGCTCAAGGACCTGCTGGCGAACAAGGCGTCGGTCACCGGGCAGTACCTGTCCGGCAAGAAGTCCATCGCGATGCCCGACATCCGGCGCCCCGTCGACCCGACGCGCCTGCTCACGGTGCACGGCGCCCGGGAGAACAACCTCCAGGACATCGACGTGTCCTTCCCGCTGGGTGTCCTCACCGCGGTCACCGGTGTCTCCGGTTCCGGGAAGTCGACCCTGGTCAACGACATCCTGTACACCCACCTGGCCCGCGAGCTCAACGGGGCCAAGTCGGTACCCGGGCGGCACACCCGCGTCGAGGGCGACGACCTCGTCGACAAGGTGGTGCACGTCGACCAGTCGCCGATCGGCCGTACGCCCCGGTCCAACCCGGCCACGTACACCGGAGTCTTCGACCATGTCCGCAGGCTGTTCGCCGAGACGATGGAGGCGAAGGTGCGCGGCTATCTGCCGGGCCGCTTCTCCTTCAACGTCAAGGGCGGCCGCTGCGAGAACTGCTCCGGCGACGGCACGATCAAGATCGAGATGAACTTCCTGCCCGATGTGTACGTCCCGTGCGAGGTCTGCCACGGAGCGCGGTACAACCGGGAGACGCTGGAGGTCCACTACAAGGGCAAGTCCATCGCCGAGGTGCTGGACATGCCGATCGAGGAGGGCCTGGAGTTCTTCGAGGCCGTCCCGACGATCGCCCGCCACCTCCGCACGCTCAACGAGGTCGGCCTCGGATACGTCAGGCTCGGCCAGTCCGCGCCGACACTCTCCGGCGGTGAGGCGCAGCGGGTGAAGCTGGCGAGCGAGCTGCAGAAGCGCTCCACCGGCCGCACGGTCTACGTCCTGGACGAGCCGACGACCGGTCTGCACTTCGAGGACATCAGCAAGCTCATCACGGTGCTCTCCGGCCTGGTCGACAAGGGCAACTCGGTGATCGTCATCGAGCACAACCTCGATGTCATCAAGACCGCCGACTGGGTCATCGACATGGGCCCCGAGGGCGGCAAGGGCGGCGGCCTGGTCATCGCCGAAGGCTCCCCGGAGCATGTCGCCTCGGTGCCTGCCAGCCACACCGGGAAGTTTCTCCAGACCGTCCTGGGAGCGGACCGGATCAGTGCGGCCACGGTGCCCGCCGCCCGCAAGCCGGCGCGCAGGACGGCCGCGAAGAAGGCGGTCGCCGCGAAGGCGGCCCCGGCCCGCAGGACGGCCACGGCCAGGACTGCCAAGAAGGCCGCGGCCGAGGAGCCCGCACCGAAGAAGAAGGCCACCCGCACGCGGAAGGCCTGACACCGTCCGGACGAGGCGGCCCCCGGCACCCCGGGGGCCGCCTCGGTGCCGTCCCGGCCCCCGGCCGGTCCCGACCCGGTCCCGGCCTTCGCCGTCCGTGGTCCGGGCGGGGCCGGTCGAAGGGGCGGCGTTCTCCGCCGGTATCGTCGGGTCTGTCGCCGATGCCTTCAGGTGCGGCCTGGGCCCGATGTCCGTGGGCATCCGGTGCCCCGGGGCGGAAACGGCGGCTCTCTGTCCCCCCGACCAGTGGAGACCGCATGTCCGGCCTGCCCGCCGCCCGCCGTACCGTACTGAAGGGCGCCGCTCTCGCCGGTGCCGCCGGGCTGGGAGTGGCCGCCTGCTCGACCGACTCGAAGCTCGGCCACGCACAGACGCCGACGCCCACCGCGCCCGTCGACCTCGGCGCCGCCGACGAGGTCCCGGTCGGCGGGGCGAAGCTCTACCGGGAGCAGCGGCTCGTCGTGAGCTGCCCGGCGAAGGGCCAGTACAAGGCGTTCAGCGCGCAGTGCACCCACGCGGGCTGCCTCCTGGACAAGGTCGAGGGCAACGAGGGTAACTGCCCGTGCCACGGCAGCCGGTTCGACATGACGACCGGCAAGGCGCTGCACGGCCCGGCCACCGTGCCGCTGCCCGCAGTCCCGGTGAAGGTCGAGGGCGGAAAGCTGGTCGCGGGCCCCGAGGCCTGACCGCGAGCGGCGGACCGCCCCCGGACCTCCGCCGGGCGCACCCTGGACGGCTCCCGGTCCCCGCGCTCGCCGGAGGGCGGATCCCCTGCGAGAATGCCGCGCTGTCACCGCCCGCAAGTAGGGTGTGAGACATGGCAGACCCCTCCAGCTACCGCCCCAAGCCGGGACAGATCCCCGACTCCCCGGGGGTCTACAAATTCCGCGACGAGCACCGCCGGGTGATCTACGTCGGGAAGGCCAAGAACCTGCGCCAGCGCCTGGCGAACTACTTCCAGGACCTGGCCGGCCTCCACCCGCGCACGCGCACGATGGTCACCACGGCCGCCTCCGTTGAATGGACGGTAGTCTCCACCGAGGTCGAGGCGCTCCAGCTGGAGTACTCCTGGATCAAGGAGTACGACCCCCGGTTCAACGTCAAGTACCGCGACGACAAGAGCTATCCCTACCTCGCGGTCACGCTCAACGAGGAGTTCCCGCGCGTGCAGGTCATGCGCGGCGCCAAGAAGAAGGGCGTGCGCTACTTCGGTCCGTACGGTCACGCCTGGGCGATCCGGGAGACGGTCGACCTCATGCTCCGGGTCTTCCCCGTGCGCACCTGCTCCGCAGGGGTGTTCAAGAACGCCGCCAGGACCGGCCGCCCCTGCCTCCTCGGCTACATCGGCAAGTGCTCGGCCCCGTGCGTCGGCAGGGTCAGCCCCGACGAACACCGCGAACTGGCCGAGGACTTCTGCGACTTCATGGCCGGACGGACGGGTACGTACATCCGCCGCCTGGAGAAGGACATGATGCAGGCGGCCGAGGAGATGGAGTACGAGAGGGCTGCCCGGCTGCGCGACGACGCCGAGGCGCTCAAGCGGGCCATGGAGAAGAGCGCCGTCGTCCTCGCCGACGCCACCGACGCCGACCTGATCGCGGTGGCCGAGGACGAGCTCGAGGCCGCCGTCCAGATCTTCCACGTCCGCGGCGGAAGGGTGCGCGGCCAGCGCGGCTGGGTCACCGACAAGGTCGAGGCCGTCGACACGGCGGGCCTGGTCGAGCACGCGCTCCAGCAGCTGTACGGGGAGGAGACGGGCGACTCCGTCCCCAAGGAGGTCCTCGTCCCGGCGCTCCCCGAGGACCCGGAAGCCGTCTCCCAGTGGCTCGCGGACCGCCGGGGCTCCCAGGTCAGCCTGCGCATCCCGCAGCGGGGCGACAAGAAGGACCTGATGGTCACGGTCCAGCGCAACGCCCAGCAGGCCCTGGGGCTGCACAAGACCAAACGCGCCTCCGACCTCACGACCCGCTCCCGGGCCCTGGAGGAGATCGCCGAGGCTCTCGGCCTGGACACGGCACCGCTGCGGGTCGAGTGCTTCGACATCTCGCATCTGCAGGGTGACGACGTGGTCGCCTCCATGGTGGTCTTCGAGGACGGACTCGCACGCAAGAGCGAGTACCGCCGTTTCCAGATCAAGGGCTTCGAGGGCCAGGACGACGTCCGGTCGATGCACGAGGTCATCGGACGCCGCTTCAAGCGCTACCTCCAGGAGAAGGAGCGCACGGGGGAGTGGGAGGAGACCCCGGCCGCGACGGGCCCCGTACCGGCACCCGGGTCACCCGCGTCCGTGGGGCCCGCACCCGGGTCACCTGCGCCCGCGGGCGCCGCCGGGGGTGTACCCACCGCCCTGGCCGATGCCCCCGCCGTGCCCGGTGAAGAGCCCGGTGAAGAGCCCCGTGAGGAGCCCCGCGAGGACGACGGCCGTCCCAAGCGGTTCGCCTACCCGCCGCAGCTCGTCGTCGTCGACGGCGGGCAGCCCCAGGTCGCCGCGGCCAAGCGTGCCCTGGACGAGCTGGGCATCGACGACATCGCGGTCTGCGGCCTCGCCAAGCGCCTCGAAGAGGTCTGGCTGCCCGATGACGACGACCCGGTGGTCCTGCCTCGGTCCAGCGAAGGCCTCTACCTCCTCCAGCGCATCCGCGACGAGGCCCACCGCTTCGCGATCACCTATCAGCGCGCCAAGCGGGCCAAGCGCATCCGCAGCAGCCCGCTGGACGACGTCGCCGGTCTCGGTGAGACCCGCAAGCAGGCGCTGATCAAGCATTTCGGCTCCGTCAAGAAGCTGAGGCAGGCGACAATCGACGAGATCTGCGAGGTTCCGGGGATAGGCCGCAGGACAGCGGAATCAGTGGCCGCGGCCCTCGCCACGGCAGCCCCGGCCGCGCCCGCCGTGAACACGGCCACAGGAGAGATCATGGAAGAGGACGACGGGGGCAGCACGTCATGACCGAGCACGCGCATGAACGCCAGAACGACCGAGCAGACGGAGCAGCAGACGTGAGTACGGGAAGCACCAAGGAGAAGGCCGAGGCCGCCGTGCCGGCCATCCCCGAGCTGGTGATCATCTCGGGTATGTCGGGCGCCGGGCGCAGCACCGCCGCCAAGTGTCTGGAGGACCTCGGCTGGTTCGTCGTCGACAACCTCCCGCCCGAGCTGATCCCCACGATGGTGGAGCTCGGGGCCCGGTCGCAGGGCAACGTCGCCCGTATCGCCGTCGTCGTCGACGTACGGGGCCGCCGCTTCTTCGACAACCTCCGCCAGTCCCTCGCGGACCTGGAGGCCAAGCACGTCACCCGGCGGATCGTCTTCCTGGAGTCCTCCGACGACGCACTCGTGCGCCGGTTCGAGTCGGTCCGCCGTCCGCACCCCCTCCAGGGCGACGGCCGGATCGTCGACGGCATCGCCGCCGAGCGGGATCTGCTGCGCGAGCTGCGGGGCGACGCCGACCTGGTGATCGACACCTCCAGCCTCAACGTGCACGAGCTGCGGGCCAAGATGGACGCCCAGTTCGCCGGCGACGAGGAGCCGGAGCTGCGGGCCACGGTGATGTCGTTCGGCTTCAAGTACGGCCTGCCCGTCGACGCCGACCTCGTCGTCGACTGCCGCTTCCTGCCGAACCCGCACTGGGTCCCCGAGCTGCGTCCCTTCACCGGGCTCAACGAGGAGGTCTCCGACTACGTCTTCGACCAGCCCGGCGCCAAGGAGTTCCTCAACCAGTACACGGAGCTGCTCCAGCTGATCGCCGCGGGCTACCGCCGCGAGGGCAAGCGCTATGTGACCATCGCCGTCGGCTGTACGGGCGGCAAGCACCGTTCCGTGGCCATGTCGGAGAAGCTGGCGGCCCGGCTGGCCACGGAGGGTATCGAGACCGTGCTCGTACACCGGGACATGGGGCGCGAGTGACCAGTCGCAATCTGCGCCTGCGCAGGCTGAGCAGAGCCACCTCCGCGCTCTCCGGCCGCAAGCGGGGCGCGCAGCCCAAGGTCGTCGCCCTCGGCGGCGGTATGGGTCTGTCGGCGTCGCTCACGGCGCTGCGCCGGATCACCGGTGATCTCACGGCCGTCGTCACCGTCGCAGACGACGGGGGCTCCAGTGGCCGGCTCCGCGAGGAGCTGGGCGTCCTGCCGCCCGGTGACCTGCGCAAGGCGCTGGCCGCGCTGTGCGGGGACGACGAATGGGGCCAGACCTGGGCCCAGGTCATCCAGCACCGCTTCGAGTCCAAGGGCGACCTGCACGAGCACGCGGTGGGCAACCTGCTGATCGTCGCCCTCTGGGAACAGCTGGGCGACCACGTGCAGGCGCTCGACCTGGTCGGCAAGCTGCTCGGCGCGCACGGCAGGGTGCTGCCCATGTCCGCCGTACCCCTGGAGCTCCAGGCGCTCGTACGGGGTCACGACCCGGAGCGTCCCGAGGACATAGTGACCGTGCGGGGACAGGCCACCGTGGCGCTCACCCCCGGTGAGGTGCAGTCCGTCCACGTGGTGCCCGCCGACCCGCCGGCGGTCCCGGAAGCGGTAGCGGCCGTCCTCGACGCGGACTGGGTGGTCCTCGGCCCGGGGTCGTGGTTCTCCTCCGTGATCCCGCACCTGCTGGTGCCCGAACTGCTCGACGCGCTGGTCTCCACGAAGGCCCGAAAGGTCCTCTCGCTGAACCTCGCACCGCAACCCGGTGAAACAGAAGGCTTCTCACCGCAGCGTCATTTGGAGGTTTTGGGACGACACGCCCCTAAACTCGCCTTGGACGTGGTGCTGGCCGACGAGGCTGCCGTGCCCGACCGTGAGTCCCTCGCCGACGCCGCCAAGCGGCTCGGAGCCGCGGTCGAGCTGGCCCCGGTGGCCTCGCCCGACGGTGTTCCGATTCACGATCCGGAGCTGTTGGCTGCCGCGTACGACCGTATTTTTCGGATGCATGGAAGGATCGGCCCATGGCGATGACGCCAGCGGTGAAGGACGAAATCTCTCGGCTTCCCGTGACCCGGACCTGCTGCAGAAAAGCAGAGGTCTCGGCGATTCTTCGATTCGCGGGCGGGCTGCACCTGGTGAGCGGCCGGATTGTGATCGAGGCCGAGCTCGACACCGCGATGGCGGCGCGCCGGCTGAAGCGGGACATCCTGGAGATCTTCGGGCACAGCTCGGAGCTGATCGTGATGGCTCCCGGCGGACTGCGCCGGGGCTCCCGCTATGTCGTACGCGTCGTGGCGGGCGGCGATCAGCTGGCCCGCCAGACCGGGCTGGTGGACGGCCGAGGCCGGCCGATCCGCGGACTGCCCCCGCAGGTCGTCTCGGGGGCCACCTGCGATGCCGAGGCCGCCTGGCGCGGGGCCTTCCTGGCCCACGGTTCGCTCACCGAGCCCGGCCGCTCCTCCTCGCTGGAGGTGACCTGCCCCGGCCCGGAGGCCGCCCTCGCCCTGGTCGGCGCCGCCCGCAGGCTCTCGATCGCGGCCAAGGCCCGTGAGGTCCGCGGGGTGGACCGCGTCGTCGTCCGGGACGGTGACGCCATCGGCGCGCTGCTGACCCGCCTCGGCGCCCATGAGTCGGTGCTGGCCTGGGAGGAGCGCCGGATGCGGCGCGAGGTCCGCGCCACAGCCAACCGGCTCGCCAACTTCGACGACGCCAACCTCCGCCGCTCCGCCCGGGCCGCGGTGGCCGCAGGTGCCCGTGTGGGGCGTGCGCTGGAGATCCTGGGCGAGGAGGTCCCGGAGCACCTCGCGGCGGCCGGACGGCTGCGCATGGAGCACAAGCAGGCCTCCCTGGAGGAGCTGGGTGCCCTCGCCGACCCGCCGCTGACCAAGGACGCGGTCGCGGGCCGGATCCGGCGGCTGCTGGCGATGGCGGACAAGCGGGCCCAGGACCTCGGTATCCCGGGCACGGAATCCACCCTCAGTGAGGAGCTGGCCGACGGTCTCGTCGGCTGAGCGTCCGCACACCTTCCGTCGCCGGCGCACCTCCCGAGGGCGTCGGCGACGGCATTGCCGGGACAGCCCTCACGCGACCCGCATGCATGCCCGGTACACGCTTTTTGTGCCGCAACGATGCCCTATTGACATGGCCATGGACCATCACGAACCTGTCCTCTGTCCGCCCACCGGGCGGACGGAAGTGACAGACAACTGCATGGGGGGCTCATGAGACGCAGAGCGCGAGCGATCCTCGCCGCGGCTTCATTGCTGATGGCCGGACTGGCGGTACCCGTTGCCCAGGCGGACCAGGGGAGGGGCGGCGGTGAGGACGGTCTGGGTGTCTGGCACGCGGAGGTCTCCGCGGCTCAGCTGCCGCTGCTGGCCGAGGCGGGCACCGACAGTCACGAGCTGAGTGAGCGGGTGCCCGACCGGGGCTCGGCCACCGTCGAGCTCTACCTCACCGACCGGCAGGCCGATGACCTGCGCGGCAAGGGCGTCGAGGTCACCGAGCACACGCTCTCCGCCAAGGCCTCGAAGCGGGTCGCGGCGGCCGGCGACGGCGTCTTCCGCCCGTACAGCGGCGAGAACGGCCTGCAGAAGGAGATCCTCGCGACCGCACAGGCCAACCCCGGCCTCACCAAGGTCGTCAGCATCGGCAGGACCGTCCGTGGCCAGGACATCCTGGCCCTGAAGCTCACCAAGGGCGCCAAGAAGGCCAAGGACGGCTCCAGGCCCGCCACGCTGTACATGTCCAACCAGCACGCCCGGGAGTGGATCACCCCGGAGATGACCCGCCGGCTGATGCACCACTACCTCGACGGGTACGGCAAGGACCCGCGGATCACGAGGATCGTCGACACCACCGAACTGTGGTTCGTGCTCTCCGCCAACCCCGACGGCTACGACTACACGTTCACCGGCGAACGGGACTGGCGCAAGAACCTCCGCGACAACAACGGCGACGGCTCCATCACCCCCGGTGACGGCGTCGACCTCAACCGCAACTTCCGCTACAAGTGGGGCTACGACAACGAGGGTTCGTCGCCGGACCCGGGCGACGAGACCTTCCGCGGCACCGCGCCCGCCTCCGAGCCGGAGACCAGGGCGCTGGACGCCTTCCAGAAGCGCATCGGCTTCCAGTACGGGATCAACTACCACTCCGCCGCACAGCTGTTGCTGTACGGAGTGGGCTGGCAGGTCGCCACGGACACCCCCGACGACATCGTCTACAAGGCACTCGCCGGAACGCCCGAGAAGTCCGCCGTCCCGGGATACCGCCCACAGGTCTCCTCCGAGCTGTACGTCACCAACGGCGAGGCCGACGGACACGCGGCCAACGTCAACAGGATGATGATGTTCACGCCGGAGATGTCGACGTGCGCGACCGCCTCCCGGGTCGACCCCGACGACGCGTGGGAACCGGCCGACTGCGGCTCGGTCTTCCGCTTCCCGGACGACGAGAAGCTGATCCAGCAGGAGTTCGCCAAGAACGTCCCGTTCGCGCTCGCGGTCGCCGAGTCCGCCGCGCACCCCGACCGGCCGGTCTCCCCGGTCGGCATCGAAGCGCCCGACTTCACCCCTGACGCCTTCACCACCTCCTACGCCCGCGGCGGCGACCAGGAAGTGGCGGTGACCGCCCGCAAGTCCGTCCGCGACAAGCGCCTCAACTACCGCATCGACGGCGGCCGTACGCACACCGAGCGGCTCAAGGCCTGGGAGGGCGGCGAGACCTACGGCGGCGAGGACAACCTCCACTTCGACCAGTACCGCGCCGAGGTCGAGGACGCCGACGAGGGCGACACCGTCACGGTCTGGTTCACCGGCCGCACGACAGCCGGCAAGCGCACCTCCAGCACCCCCTTCACCTACACCGTCGCCGACCGGCCGCGCGGCGACACCCTGGTGATCGCCGAGGAGGGCGCCCCCGCCCGGCACACCGCCGCGTACACCGGGGCGCTCGCGGCCAACGGCCACGGAGCGGCCGTCTGGGACGTCGCCGCGAACGGCGCCCCGCACGCCCTCGGGGTGCTCAGCCACTTCCGCACCGTCCTCTGGTACACCGGCGACCGGCGCCCGGCCGCCGCGACCATGCTCGCGGTCCGCTCCTACGTCAACGAGGGCGGCAAGCTGATCAACGCCGGCGAGCAGGCGGGCGGGACCGTCACCGGCGCCGGAGGCACCGACGACTTCTCGCAGTACTACCTCGGCGCGTACAACAGGGTCGGGCTGAAGTCACCGCCCTCCTTCGCGGGCTCCGGACGGCTGTCCGGGGCGACGGGAACGCTCGGCGACGTCCCGGACAACGCACTGGAGGCGGCGGGCGCGTACACCGTCACCTCCGACACGCTGGACCCGGAGGAGTTCCCGCAGTTCCGCAGCGCCGCGGCGGGTGACTACCCGGGGGTCCGCACACCCTTCGAGCCGTACGGGGGCTCCTGGTTCGCCGCCGCCACCCACCAGGACGACTCCTACAAGAGGCTCTCCCGCACCGTCGACCTGACGGGCACCACCGCGGCGGACGACCCGGGTCTGCGGTTCCAGCTCAGCTACGACACCGAGGAGGGGTACGACAATGTCGTCATCGAGGCCCGCACCGTGGGCCAGGACGACTGGACGACCCTGCCCGACGCCAACGGCGGCACCGACACCGGCCTGCCCACGGACTGCGAGGAGGGCTACTACGCCCAGCTCCACCCCTTCCTCACCCACTACCTGACCGTCGGCGGCGACGCCTGCACCGGAACCGGGACCACCGGCAGCTGGAACCGGTTCACGGGCAGCTCCAACGGCTGGCAGGAGGTCTCCGTGGACCTCGGCGCGTACGCGGGCGAGCAGGTCGAGCTCTCGGTCTCCTACGTCACCGACCCGGGCTCGGGCGGCATCGGGGTCTTCGTGGACGACACCGAGCTCGTCGTCGGCGGGACGCCCCGGGACACCGAGGGCTTCGAGACCGCCCTCGGCCCCTGGAGCACTCCCGGGGCACCGGCCGGCAGCCCGCAGAACACGGCCGACTGGACCCGTTCCGGACCGCTGTTCCATTCGCAGGCCGCCGTCACGACCCGTGACACCGTGCTGCTCGGCTTCGGCCTGGAACACGTGGCCGGTGCGGCCGAGCGGAAGCAGCTGATCGGAAAGGCGCTGAGAAGTCTGGGGCGTTGACGCTCCGTAACCGTCGCACGGGTGGGGCCGGCGCCCCGCCCGTGCGATTGCGGCAGTACCGGAGGTCCGTATTCCTACTCGGGAGTACGGGCCTCGCTGTCCGTTCCGCGCCTACTCGATGTCACTACCGGGCCCTCGGAGAGGTAGGGTCGGAGGCGGTCGGGGACATCCCATACAACTCGCCGGCGTCGAAAACCGGCGTACCTAACGAGGAGATCGGTTCGTGACGATCCGCGTAGGCATCAACGGCTTTGGCCGCATCGGTCGTAACTACTTCCGCGCGCTGCTGGAGCAGGGTGCGGACATCGAGATCGTGGCTGTCAACGACCTGGGTGACACTGCGACCACGGCCCACCTGCTGAAGTACGACACCATTCTGGGTCGTCTCAAGGCAGAGGTGAGCCACACCGCCGACACCATCACCGTCGACGGTCACACCATCAAGGTGCTCTCGGAGCGCAACCCTGCCGACATCCCCTGGGGTCAGCTGGGCGTCGACATCGTCATCGAGTCGACCGGCATCTTCACCAAGAAGGCCGACGCCGCCAAGCACATCGCGGGTGGCGCCAAGAAGGTCCTCATCTCGGCTCCGGCCAAGGACGAGGACATCACCATCGTGATGGGCGTCAACCAGGACAAGTACGACGCGGCCAACCACCACGTCATCTCCAACGCCTCCTGCACCACCAACTGTGTGGCGCCGATGGCCAAGGTTCTGGACGAGAACTTCGGCATCGTCAAGGGCCTGATGACGACGGTCCACGCGTACACCAACGACCAGCGGATCCTGGACTTCCCGCACTCGGACCTGCGTCGCGCCCGCGCCGCGGCCGAGAACATCATTCCGACCACGACCGGCGCCGCCAAGGCGACCGCTCTGGTCCTGCCGCAGCTCGCGGGCAAGCTCGACGGCATCGCGATGCGCGTCCCGGTCCCGACCGGTTCCGCTACCGACCTCGTCGTGACGCTGCAGCGCGAGGTCACCAAGGACGAGGTCAACGCCGCGTTCAAGAAGGCCTCCGACGACGGCGACCTCAAGGGTTTCCTGACCTACACCGAGGACCCGATCGTGTCCTCGGACATCGTCGGCGACCCGTCCTCCTGCACCTTCGACTCCTCCCTGACCATGGTCCAGGAGGGTACGTCGGTGAAGATCCTCGGCTGGTACGACAACGAGTGGGGTTACTCCAACCGCCTCGTCGACCTGACGGTCTTCGTCGGCGAGCAGCTCTGATCCTCGGATCGGCAGGCATCTCGATGTGAGTAAGGGGCTCGGGCGGCGCAACGTGGCGCCGTCCGAGCCCCTTGCGTGCTCATCCGTCCTTCCAAGGAGTACCGCGAACAAGATGAAGACGATCGACGAACTTCTCGCCGAAGGGGTCGCCGGCAAGCGGGTATTCGTCCGCGCCGACCTCAACGTGCCGCTCGACGGCACCACGATCACCGACGACGGCCGCATCCGCGCCGTCCAGCCGACGGTCGCCAGGCTCGCCGAAGCCGGCGCGCGGGTCGTCGTCGCCTCGCACCTCGGCCGCCCCAAGGGCGCCCCGGACCCGGCGTTCTCGCTGGCTCCCGCCGCCGCGCGCCTCGGTGAGCTGCTCGGTGCCGAGGTCGCCTTCGCGACCGACACCGTCGGCGAGTCCGCCCGCGCCACGGTCGCCGCTCTCACCGACGGCCAGGTCGCCGTCATCGAGAACCTCCGCTTCAACGCCGGCGAGACGTCGAAGGACGACGCCGAGCGCGGCGCCTTCGCCGATCAGCTCGCCGAGCTCGCCGACGTGTACGTGGGCGACGGCTTCGGTGCCGTCCACCGCAAGCACGCCTCGGTCTTCGACCTTCCGGCCCGGCTCCCGCACGCGGCCGGCGGCCTGATCGCCACCGAGGTCGGCGTCCTCAAGAAGCTCACCGAGGACGTCACGCGCCCCTACGCCGTGGTCCTCGGCGGCTCCAAGGTCTCCGACAAGCTCGGCGTGATCGACCACCTGCTGGAGAAGGCCGACCGCATCCTCATCGGCGGCGGCATGGCCTACACCTTCCTCAAGGCCCAGGGCCACGAGGTCGGCAGCTCCCTCCTCCAGGAGGACCAGATCCCGGCGGTGCTCGGCTACCTCAAGCGCGCCGAGGAGAAGGGCGTGGAGTTCGTGCTCCCCGTCGACGTCGTCGTCTCCGCGCAGTTCCCGGACCTCAAGGCCAAGACCCCGGGCAATCCCACCACCGTCGCCGCCGACGCCATTCCGGCCGGCGTGATGGGCCTGGACAACGGCCCGGAGACCAACAAGCTCTACGCCTCGAAGCTCGCCGACGCGGCCACCGTCTTCTGGAACGGCCCGATGGGCGTCTTCGAGCACCCCGACTACGCCGAGGGCACCAGGGCGGTCGCCCAGGCCCTCGTCGACTCCTCGGCCTTCAGCGTCGTCGGCGGCGGGGACTCCGCAGCCGCCGTCCGCATCCTGGGCTTCGACGAGAACGCATTCGGCCATATCTCGACCGGTGGCGGCGCCAGCCTCGAATACCTCGAGGGCAAGACGCTTCCCGGCCTCGCCGCACTGGAGGACTGACCCTTAATGAGCACCCGCACCCCGCTGATGGCGGGCAACTGGAAGATGAACCTCAACCACCTCGAGGCCATCGCCCACACCCAGAAGCTCGCCTTCGCGCTGGCCGACAAGGACTACGACGCCGTAGAGGTCGCCGTCCTGCCGCCCTTCACCGACCTGCGCTCCGTGCAGACCCTGATCGACGGCGACAAGCTGAAGATCAAGTACGGCGCCCAGGACATCTCCGCGCACGACTCCGGCGCGTACACCGGTGAGATCTCCGGCCCGATGCTCGCCAAGCTGAAGTGCACGTACGTGGCCGTCGGCCACAGCGAGCGCCGCCAGTACCACGGCGAGAACGACGAGATCTGCAACGCCAAGGTGAAGGCCGCCTACAAGCACGGTCTGACGCCGATCCTCTGCGTCGGTGAGGGCCTGGACATCCGCAAGGCCGGTGAGCAGGTCTCCCACACCCTCGCGCAGCTCGACGGTGCCCTGAAGGACGTCCCGGCCGAGCAGGCCGAGTCCATCGTCATCGCGTACGAGCCGGTCTGGGCCATCGGGACCGGCGAGGTCGCCACCCCCGAGGACGCCCAGGAGGTCTGCGGTGCGATCCGCCGCCGCCTCGCCGAGCTGTACTCGCAGGAGCTGGCCGACGCCGTCCGTATCCAGTACGGCGGCTCGGTGAAGTCCGGCAACGTCGCGGCCATCATGGCGCAGCCCGACGTGGACGGTGCGCTCATCGGCGGCGCCGCCCTGGACGCCGACGAGTTCGTCAAGATCGTCCGCTTCCGCGACCAGTGAGTATGCGGTAGCGCCGATCCGTCGTACCCTTGCGGGGGCCGAGAGGGGTATCCCCCTCAGGCCCCCGCTGTTCGTACATGCAGTCCTAAAGATTCCGGAAAGTAGGGACCAGCCGTGATTTTGGCGTTCGAGATCGCCCTGATCGTCTTCAGCCTGCTGCTGATGCTGCTGGTGCTGATGCACAAGGGAAAGGGCGGCGGCCTCTCCGACATGTTCGGTGGCGGAATGCAGTCGTCCGTGGGCGGCTCGTCGGTCGCCGAGCGTAACCTCGACCGCATTACCGTTGTGGTTGGTCTGGCCTGGTTCGCGTGCATTGTCGTCCTTGGTCTGCTCATCAAGCTGGACAGCTGACCCGTCGTTCGCGATTCCCGGTGAGGGTGTAACTCCTTCTACTGGACGCGCGTTGGGCCTTACGTAGACTGGGGCATCTTCGAGCACCATCACGCAGGGAGTTACGACCGTGGCAAGTGGCAACGCGATCCGGGGAAGCCGGGTCGGAGCGGGGCCGATGGGGGAGGCCGAGCGCGGCGAGTCCGCGCCGCGCCTCCGCATCTCCTTCTGGTGCTCGAACGAGCACGAGACGCAGCCGAGCTTCGCCCATGACGCGCAGGTACCGGAGACCTGGGACTGCCCGCGGTGCGGCTTCCCGGCCGGCCAGGACCGGGACAATCCGCCGGCGCCCCCGCGCACCGAGCCGTACAAGACGCACCTGGCGTACGTGCGCGAGCGGCGCAGTGACGCGGACGGCGAAGCGATCCTCGCCGAAGCCCTCGCGAAACTCCGCGGCGAAATCTGAGAGCTGTTCACCGGCCGGTCACCCCACGGGTGCCCGGCCGGAATCCGTATGTCGTCCCGCAGCCCGCTGCTGCCCCGTCGCGCCCTTCACATCAATTAGGTTGGTGGGGCAGCGGGGATGTTGCAGGTACGAGAAGAAGTGGGCGATTTCCCGGATGAACGCACAAAGCCGAACGAAGCTCAATCAGACGCCCGAGTGGACGGCTCTCGGCAAGCACCGTGAGGAGTTCGGCGGCACCGGTCTGCGTCAGCTTTTCGCGGACGCGCCTGACCGCGGGAGCGCGTACACCCTCCGGGTCGGCGACCTCCACATCGATTACTCCAAGCACCTGGTCACCGACGAGACGCTGGGCCTGCTGCGCGAGCTCGCCGCCGCCACGGACGTCGCCGGGCTGCGGGACGCGATGTTCCGCGGCGACAAGATCAACACCACCGAGGACCGCGCCGTCCTGCACACCGCGCTCCGCGCCCCGCGCGACGCCGTGATCGAGGTCGACGGCGAGAACGTGGTGCCGGCCGTGCACGCCGTCCTCGACAAGATGGCCGCCTTCTCCGACCGGGTCAGGGCGGGCGAGTGGACCGGTCACACCGGCAAGCCCATCAAGAACATCGTGAACATCGGCATCGGCGGCTCCGACCTCGGCCCCGCCATGGCGTACGAGGTGCTGCGCTCCTTCACGGACCGCTCGCTCACCGTCCGCTTCGTGTCCAACGTCGACGGTGCGGACCTGCACGAGGCCGTACAGGGACTCGACCCGGCGGAGACGCTGTTCATCGTCGCGTCCAAGACCTTCACCACGATCGAGACCATCACCAACGCCACCTCCGCCCGCGACTGGCTGCTGACCGAGCTGAGGGCCGGTCAGGACGCCGTCGCCAAGCACTTCGTGGCGCTGTCGACCAACGCGGACAAGGTCGCGGACTTCGGTATCGACACGGCCAACATGTTCGAGTTCTGGGACTGGGTCGGCGGCCGCTACTCCTACGACTCGGCGATCGGTCTCTCGCTGATGATCGCCATCGGTCCGGACCGGTTCCGCGAGATGCTCGACGGCTTCCACCTCGTCGACGAGCACTTCCGCACCGCGCCCGCCGAGGAGAACGCTCCGCTCCTGCTGGGTCTGCTGGGTGTCTGGTACGGCGCGTTCTTCGACGCCCAGTCCCACGCCGTGCTGCCCTACAGCCACTACCTGTCCAAGTTCACCGCGTACTTGCAGCAGCTGGACATGGAGTCCAACGGCAAGTCCGTGGACCGGGACGGCGATCCGGTCGACTGGCAGACCGGCCCGGTCGTCTGGGGCACCCCCGGCACCAACGGCCAGCACGCCTACTACCAGCTGATCCACCAGGGCACGAAGGTCATCCCGGCGGACTTCATCGGCTTCGCCGCGCCCGTCGGCGACCTGCTGCCCGGCCTGATCGCCCAGCACGACCTGCTGATGGCCAACTTCTTCGCCCAGACCCAGGCCCTCGCCTTCGGCAAGACGCCCGACGAGGTCCGCGCGGAGGGCGTCGCCGAGGAACTCGTTCCGCACAAGACGTTCCGCGGCAACCACCCGACGACCACGATCCTCGCCGACCGGCTCACCCCGTCGGTGCTCGGCCAGCTGATCGCCCTGTACGAGCACAAGGTCTTCGTCCAGGGCGCCGTCTGGAACATCGACTCCTTCGACCAGTGGGGCGTCGAGCTCGGCAAGGTCCTCGCCAGGAAGATCGAGCCGGTCCTGACCGACGGCACCGGCGCGGAGGAGCTCGACAGCTCCACCGCCGCCCTCGTCTCCGCGTACCGCACGCTGCGGGGTCGCTGAGCCGATGGGCAGGGGGGCGGGGACGGTAGTACTCAGGCCGCCGCGGAACACACCGGCTCCGCGGGCCGTCGGCTGGTGGCGGGCCCAGTGGCTGCTGCTGACGGCCGCTCCGGTGGCCGTGCTGGGACTGCTGGGAGCCTTCATCGCCCCGGCCAGGTCCTGGCTGCTGGTGCCCGCGGCGGCGCTGGCGGTCCTCGGCCTGCTGTGCGCCGTCCTCTTCCCCCTCTGGTGGTTCCGCACCCATCGGTGGGAGGTCACCGACGACGCGGTCTATGTACGGACCGGTGTCTTCCTGCAGGAGTGGCGGATCGCGCCGATGTCCCGCATCCAGACCGTGGACACCGTGCGGGGCCCGCTGGAGCAGCTCTTCGGACTGGCCACGGTCACGGTCACCACCGCGTCGGCCAAGGGGGCCGTGCGGATCGAGGGCCTCGGCCACGAGGTCGCGGCCGAGCTCGTCGAACGGCTGACCAGGGTCACGCAGGCCACCCCCGGGGACGCCACGTGAGCACCGCCGCGGCCGAGGACCCCCGGTGGCGGCGGATCCACCCGCGCACGGTGCTGGTCACCGCGCTCGTCACGGCAGGAGTCGCGGCCGGCGCAGCCGTACCGGTCGTCCTCGGTCTGTCCGGCCGGTTCGGATACGCGCGAGCCGTCGGCTGGGCGTTGGCCGGGGCCGCCGTCCTGATCGGGTGCGCCGCCGCCGGTGACTACGTGCGGTGGCGGCGCACCCGCTACCGCATCGGCCCCGAACGCGTCGATCTGCACACCGGACTTCTGCTGGTCAAACGGCGCTCACTGGACCGGACACGGATCCGCAGCGTCGACCTCACCGCCCCCGTCCAGCTGCGGCTCCTCGGTCTGGTCACGGTGCGCATCGGCACCGGTGAACAGGCCGGCAGCGAATCCACCCTGGAACTCGACCCCGTCACCCGGGCCGAGGGGGAGCGGCTGCGCCACGAACTCCTCGACCGTGCCGCGGAGCCAGGTTCCGGTACGCACCGCGAGGGCGAACTGGCCACGCTCGACCCGCGCTGGATCCGCTACGCACCGGTCTCCTTCGTCGCTCCCGCGCTGGGCGGTGCCGCGGTCGGCGGGCTGCTGCAGATCAGCGAGTGGGCGGGGGTGCAGGGCGAGGTGATCGACTGGGTCGCCGACCGCTTCCTCGACACCCCGCTGGTCTGGGCGATCGTGGTCATGGCGGGGGCCGCCCTGGCCGCCGGTGTCGTCGGGGCACTCGGCCTCTGGGTCGAGATGTGGTGGAACTACCGCCTGGAACGCGAACCCGGCGGGACCCTGCGGGTGCGGCGGGGGCTGCTGACCTCCCGCTCCCTCTCCGTCGAGGAACGCCGGCTGCGCGGAGTGGACCTGGTGGAACCGCTCGGCGTGCGGCTGTTCGGCGCCGCGCGGGTCGACGCGATCACCACGGGGCTGGCCAAGGACGAGGAATCGCAGGGCGCCGACCACAACACCCTGCTCCCGGCCGCGCCCCGCCCGCTGGCCGAGGTGATAGCGGCCGAGGTCCTGCGCGAGAGAAGGACCCCGACCGGTGCCCCGCTGACCGCCCACCCCCGCGCGGCCCGGAGCAGGCGGCTGCGCCGCGCGCTGGGGGCCGTCGCGGTCCCCGTGCTGACCCTGGCGGTTCTGGGCGCCGTACTCACGCCCGTACTGCTGTGGATCGCGCTGGCCTGTGCCGTGGTGTTCCTTCCCCTCGCCGTACTGCTTGCCCTCGACGCGTACCGGGCACTGGGGCACACCGTCAGCGGCGACTACCTCGTGACCCGGTCCGGTACCGTCCGGCGGTCCACGGCGGCCCTGCAGCGGACCGGGGTGATCGGCTGGACGGTGAAGCAGTCCTGCTTCCAGCGCCGGGCCGGACTGCTGAGTGTCACCGCCACGACGGCAGCCGGAGCCGGTGCGTACACCGCGCACGACACCGACGCCTCCGAAGGCCTCACCTTCGCCGCGGAGGCCGTGCCCGGCCTGCTGGAGCCGTTCCTGGAGCGCAGCTGAGCGGTACGGGTCAGCCGTGCGTCGTATCGATGACGCAGAAGCGGTTGCCCTCCGTGTCCGCGAGAACCACGAAGTCCGGATCCGGCGGATAGAGCTCCCACGCCACCGGCTGCGCCCCCAGCCCCGTCAGCCGCGCCACCTCGGCGTCCTGCTCATCGGTGTACAGATCGAGGTGGACGCGCGGCACCTCCTGCACGGGTGACTCGCTCCGCCCCAGGGCCAGTCCGGCGCCGTGCCCCTCGGCCGGGACCAGCACCACCCAGTCGTCCTCGAGCGGCTCACGCTCCACGTAGCCGAGCGCCGCCATCCAGAAGTCCGCCGCGCGCCGTACGTCCGACGCGCCCATCACCACAGTCCCGATTCGCACCATGGCGCCACCCTGGCACGACAGAAGCCCGGCCCGCTCCTGGGAGCGGAACCGGGCCTCCGACGACCTGTGCCTACGCGGAGGCGGGCGGGTACAGCGCACGCGGCAGCCGCGAGGCCGCCGCCGCGTCCAGCAGCCACAGCGTGCGGCTGCGGCCGTACGCGCCCGCCGCCGGGGCCTGGATCTCCCCGGCACCGGACAGCGCGATCTCCGCCGCCTCGGCCTTGTCCTCACCCGCCGCCAGGAGCCACACCTCACGCGCCGCCCGGATGGCCGGCAGCGTGAGCGAGACCCGGGTGGGCGGCGGCTTGGGGGCCCCGTGCACACCGACGACGGTGCGCTCGGTCTCCCGTACCGCCGGCAGCTCCGGGAAGAGCGACGCCACATGCGTGTCCGGGCCGACGCCCAGCATCAGCACGTCGAACGTCGGTACGGGCCCGTGGTCCTCCGGGCCCGCCGCGGCGGCCAGCTCGGCGGCGTACCCCGCGGCGGCGGCATCCGCGTCGCCGCCGAACGGACCGTCCGAGGCGGGCATCGCGTGCACCCGGGACGGGTCCAGGGCCACCGCGTCCAGCAGGGCCTCACGGGCCTGCGTGACGTTGCGCTCCGGATCGCCCTCGGGCAGGAACCGCTCGTCGCCCCACCACAGGTCGAGCCGCGACCAGTCGATCGCGTCCCGCGCGGGCGAACCGGCGAGCGCGGCCAGCAGGCCGTTGCCGTTGCGCCCGCCGGTGAGGACCACGGAGGCCGATCCGCGTGCGGCCTGGGCGTCCACGATCTTCGTGATCAGCCGGGCCGCCGCGGCCTGGGCCATCAGCTCCTTGTCGCGGTGCACGACGAGCTGCGGAGCACTCACTTCGAGGCCGCCTTCTTGGCCGCGGCCTTCTTCGCGGCCGGGGCCGCGGCACCGGCCGGGGACGACGGCTTGTGCCCGGCACCGACCGAGGACGCCTCGGCGGGACCGCCGAGACGCTCCACGCCGAACTTCACCGTGGCCTCGTAGATGTTGTCCGGGTCCAGCCGCCGCAGCTCCTCCGCGAGGAGCTCGGCGGTCTCCCGCCGCTTCAGCGCCACCGCACGGTCCGGCTGGCCCACCATGGAGAGCGTGGCCAGCGAGCCGTCGGCCCGGTCCAGAACGATGACACCGTTCTTGGTCTCCAGCCGGACGGCCGTCAGACCGGGACCGGCGGACAGGGTGCGCTCCACCGGGACACCGAGCCGGTCCGCGAGCCACATGGCCAGCAGTTCGCAGCTCGGGTTGTCCGACTCGCCCTCGACCGTCGCGGAGACGACCTGGGCGGGCTGCTGGTCGAGCGCGGCCGCCAGCATCGAGCGCCACGGCGTGATGCGGGTCCACGCCAGGTCGGTGTCACCCGGTTGGTACGTCGCCGCACGCACCGCGAGCTCGTCGAGCGGGTGCTCGGCCGAGTACGTGTCGGTGATACGGCGCTGGGCCAGTGCACCCAGCGGGTCCTTCGCCGGGTCCGCCGGGGCGTCCTCGGGCCACCACACCACGACCGGGGCGTCCGGCAGCAGCAGCGGCAGGACGACCGACTGGGCGTGATTGGCCAGCTCGCCGTGCAGACGCAGGACGACGGTCTCGCCGGAGCCCGAGTCGGAACCGACCCGCACCTCGGCGTCGAGGCGGGCGTCACGCCGGCTGCGCGGCGAACGGCTGATCCGCTTGATCACCGCGATGATCCGCGAGGGGTGCTCGCGCGAGGAGTCGGCCGCCGCCCGGAGGGCGTCGTAGGCGTTCTCCTCGTCGGTGACGACGACGAGGGTGAGCACCATTCCGATGGCCGGGGTGCCGAGCGAACGGCGGGCCGACACCAGGGCCTGGTTGATCTTGCTGGACGTGGTTTCCGTGAGATCGATCTTCATGGCCGGCGCCAGCTCCGTCCGTCGCGTGCGAGCATCTCGTCGGCTTCGGCCGGACCCCAGGTGCCGGCCGCGTACTGGGCGGGCTTGCCGTGCTTGTCCCAGTACTCCTCGATCGGGTCGAGGATGTTCCAGGAGAGCTCGACCTCCTGGTGGCGCGGGAAGAGGTTGGCGTCGCCGAGCAGGACATCCAGGAGGAGCCGCTCGTACGCCTCCGGGCTGGACTCCGTGAAGGACTCGCCGTACGCGAAGTCCATCGTGACGTCCCGTACCTCCATGGAGGTACCGGGCACCTTGGAGCCGAACCGCACCGTGACGCCCTCGTCCGGCTGCACCCGGATGACCAGGGCGTTGCTGCCCAGCTCCTCCGTCGCACCGGACTCGAAGGGCAGGTACGGGGCGCGCTTGAAGACGACCGCGATCTCCGTGACCCGGCGGCCGAGCCGCTTTCCGGTACGGAGGTAGAACGGCACGCCCGCCCAGCGGCGGTTGTTGATCGTCAGCTTGATCGCGGCGAAGGTGTCGGTCTTCGACTTGGGGTCGATACCGTCCTCCTCCAGATAGCCGGGGACTTCCTCGCCGCCCTGCCACGCGTGCGCGTACTGGCCGCGCACGGTGTGCTTGCCCAGGTCGTCCGGCAGCTCCACCGCCGTGAGCACCTTGAGCTTCTCGGCGACCAGGGCCTTCGGGTGGAAGGAGCCGGGCTCCTCCATCGCGGTCAGCGCCAGCAGCTGGAGCAGGTGGTTCTGGATGACGTCACGGGCTGCGCCGATGCCGTCGTAGTAGCCGGCCCGGCCGCCGATGCCGATGTCCTCGGCCATCGTGATCTGGACGTGGTCGACGTACGACCTGTTCCAGATCGGCTCGAACATCGTGTTGGCGAAGCGCAGCGCCAGGATGTTCTGGACCGTCTCCTTGCCGAGGTAGTGGTCGATACGGAAGACCTCGTTCGGCGGGAACACATCGTGCACGAGCTGGTTGAGCTCCTGCGCGCTGGTGAGGTCGTGCCCGAACGGCTTCTCGATGACGGCACGCCGCCAGGAGCCCTCCTTCTGGTCCGCGAGCCCGTGCTTCTTGAGCTGCTGGACGACCTTGGGGAAGAACTTCGGCGGTACGGACAGGTAGAAGGCGAAGTTGCCTCCCGTGCCCTGTGCCTTGTCGAGCTCCTGGATCGTGGCCTTCAGGGTCTCGAAGGCGTCGTCGTCGTCGAAGTTGCCCTGGACGAAGCGCATCCCCTGGATGAGCTGCTGCCAGACCTCTTCACGGAACGGCGTACGCGCGTGCTGCTTGACGGCGTCGTGGACCTCCTGGGCGAAGTCCTCGTCCTGCCACTCGCGGCGTGCGAAACCGATGAGCGAGAAGCCCGGCGGCAGCAGGCCGCGGTTGGCCAGGTCGTAGACGGCGGGCATCAGCTTTTTACGGGACAAATCGCCCGTGACGCCAAAGATCACCAGGCCCGACGGCCCCGCGATACGCGGGAGCCGTCGGTCCTGTGCGTCACGGAGCGGGTTCACTCCGGGAACACCAGACAAGGTGGTCAGCCCTCCGAAGGAGCGAGGCGCTTGAGCTCGGCCTCGGTGGAGTTGAGCAGGTCGATCCAGGCAGCCTCGAACTTCTCGACGCCCTCGTCCTCGAGGAGCTGGACGACGTCGTCGTAGCTGACCCCGAGCTTCCCGACGGCGTCGAGCTCGGCACGTGCCTGCTCGTAGGTGCCGGCGATGGTGTTGCCCGTGATCTGTCCGTGGTCCGCCGTGGCGTTCAGCGTGCCCTCGGGCATGGTGTTCACCGTGCCGGGGGCGACCAGGTCGTCCACGTACAGGGTGTCCTTGTACGCGGGGTCCTTCACGCCCGTGGAGGCCCACAGGGGACGCTGCTTGTTGGCGCGGGCCTTGTCGAGGGCCGCCCAGCGGTCGGAGGAGAAGACCTCCTCGTACGCCTCGTAGGCGAGGCGGGCGTTGGCCAGAGCGGCCTTGCCCTTCAGTGCCTTCGCCTCGTCGGTGCCCACGGCGTCCAGGCGCTTGTCGATCTCGCTGTCCACACGGGACACGAAGAACGAGGCCACCGAGTGGATCTTGGAGAGGTCCAGGCCCGCGGCCTTCGCCTTCTCCAGGCCCGCCAGGTAGGCGTCCATGACCTCGCGGTAGCGCTCCAGCGAGAAGATCAGCGTCACGTTGACGCTGATGCCCTTGCCGATGACCTCGGTGATCGCCGGCAGGCCGGCCTTCGTCGCGGGGATCTTGATGAGCGTGTTCGGCCGGTCCACCAGCCAGGCCAGCTGCTTGGCCTCGGCGACGGTGGCCGCCGTGCGGTGGGCCAGGCGCGGGTCGACCTCGATGGAGACCCGGCCGTCCTGGCCGTCGGTGGCGTCGAAGACGGGGCGCAGGATGTCGGCGGCGTCGCGGACGTCGGCCGTCGTGATCATGCGGATGGCCTCGTCGACCGTGACCTTGCGGGTGGCGAGGTCGGTGAGCTGCTGGTCGTAACCGTGGCCCTCGGAGATCGCCTTCTGGAAGATCGACGGGTTGGTCGTGACACCCACGACGTGGCTCTGGTCGATCAGCTCGGCCAGGTTGCCGGAAGTGATCCGTGTACGGGACAGGTCATCGAGCCAGATCGCCACGCCCTCGTCGGAGAGGCGCTTGAGTGCGTCTGTCATGAGAATTGCATCTCCTACTAGTCGTATAACCGGGTCAGCGCGCGGTGGCGGCGATAGATTCCCGGGCGGCGGCGGCCACGTGGCCGGCGGTGAAGCCGAACTCGCGGAAGAGGACCTTGGCGTCGGCCGAGGCACCGAAGTGCTCCAGCGAGACGATCCGGCCCGCGTCACCCACGTACCGGTGCCAGGTCAGACCGATGCCGGCCTCGACGGCGACACGGGCCTTGACGGACGGCGGCAGCACGCTGTCCTTGTACTCCTGGTCCTGCTCCTCGAACCACTCGACACACGGCATCGAGACCACACGGGTCGGTACACCGGCCGCCTGGAGCTCGTCCCGCGCCTCGACGGCCAGCTGGACCTCGGAGCCCGTACCGATCAGAACCGCCTGCGGCTCACCGCCCTCGGCCTCGAACAGGACGTAGCCGCCCTTGGCCGCGTTCTCGTTCGCCGCGTACGTCGGCACACCCTGGCGGGTCAGCGCCAGACCGTGCGGGGCGCCCTTGCCGAACACCTTGGTGTAGCGGCGCAGGATCTCGCGCCAGGCGATCGTGGTCTCGTTGGCGTCGGCCGGGCGGACGACGTTGAGGCCCGGGATGGCGCGCAGCGAGGCGATGTGCTCGACCGGCTGGTGGGTCGGACCGTCCTCACCGAGGCCGACCGAGTCGTGCGTCCACACGTACGTCACCGGCAGGTGCATCAGCGCGGACAGGCGCACGGCGTTGCGCATGTAGTCGGAGAACACCAGGAAGGTGCCGCCGTAGATACGGGTGTTGCCGTGCAGCGCGATGCCGTTCATGGCCGCGGCCATCGCGTGCTCGCGGATGCCGAAGTGGATCGTCCGGCCGTACGGGTCGGCCTCGGGCAGCGGGTTGCCTGCCGGGAGGAACGACGACGTCTTGTCGATCGTGGTGTTGTTCGAGCCGGCCAGGTCGGCCGAGCCGCCCCACAGCTCGGGGATGACCCCGCCGAGCGCCTGCAGGACCTTGCCGGAGGCCGCACGGGTGGCGACACCGTGGCCCGCCTCGAAGAGGGGGAGCTTGTCCTCCCAGCCCTCGGGCAGCTCGCCCGCGGAGATGCGGTCGAACTCGGCGGCGCGCTCCGGGCTGGCCGTGCGCCACGCCGCGAAGGACTTCTCCCACTCGGCCTTGGCCTCGCGGCCGCGGTCCAGTGCCTCACGGGTGTGCGAGATGACCTCGTCGGAGACCTCGAAGGTCTTCTCCGGGTCGAAGCCGAGCACCCGCTTGGTGGCCGCGATCTCCTCGTCGCCGAGCGCCGAGCCGTGCGCGGCCTCGGTGTTCTGGGCGTTCGGGGCGGGCCAGGCGATGATCGAGCGGGCCGCGATGAACGACGGGCGCTCGGTCTCGGCCTTGGCGGCCAGCAGCGCCCGGTAGAGGCCCTCGGGGTCCAGGTCGCCGCTGGGCGACTGGTCGACGCGCTGGACGTGCCAGCCGTAGGACTCGTACCGCTTGAGGGTGTCCTCGGAGACCGCGGTCTCCGTGTCGCCCTCGATCGAGATGTGGTTGTCGTCCCACAGGAGCACCAGGTTGCCGAGCTTCTGGTGGCCGGCCAGCGAGGACGCCTCGGCGGAGATGCCCTCCTGGAGGCAGCCGTCACCGGCGATGACCCAGATCGTGTGGTCGAACGGGGAGGTGCCGGGGGCCGCCTCCGGGTCGAACAGGCCGCGCTCGTAACGGGAGGCCATCGCCATGCCCACGGCGTTGGCGACACCCTGGCCGAGCGGGCCGGTCGTCGTCTCGACACCGGTGGTGTGGCCGTACTCCGGGTGGCCGGGCGTCTTGGAGCCCCAGGTGCGGAAGGCCTTGAGGTCGTCCAGCTCGAGGCCGTAACCGGCCAGGTAGAGCTGGATGTAGAGCGTCAGGCTGGAGTGGCCCGCGGAAAGGACGAACCGGTCGCGGCCGGTCCAGTCCGCGTCCGCCGGGTCATGGCGCATCACCTTCTGGAAGAGGGTGTACGCGGCAGGAGCCAGGCTCATCGCCGTACCCGGGTGGCCGTTTCCGACCTTCTGTACGGCGTCCGCGGCGAGGACGCGGACAGTGTCCACGGCCCGCTGGTCCAATTCGGTCCACTGGAGGTCTGTGGTGGTCGGCTTGGTGCTCACCCTGAGTCAGGGCTCCTCTCCACTGTTTGTAAACCGGTGGCTGATACCGCACCGGGCATTGCCGAGCCTACCCCCGGAACAAGGCCTCACTTCTGCCCTTTCCACAGTGCGGGCGACCTGCGGAGTTCGCCTCCCGTATGAGCGCCACCGTTCACTTCTGCGCCACCCCAACACGACCCCACCCCCGCGAAGAGGGGCGTATCCGCAACGTCTACAGTGGTCTGGTTCGCGCAAGTCTTTACCGGGCCTTCATGCCTGGAGCTTGCTGGGATTTCTCTGTCAGGGGTGTGCGTGACGGCCGTCGAGTCCCGACCCGCAGGGGTCGCCTTGACTCCGAGCCCAGTGGGCCATCGCCCGTTCGGGGCCCGCATCAAGGCATTCGTGGCACTTACCAAGCCGCGCATCATCGAGTTGCTGTTGATCACCACCGTTCCGGTGATGTTTCTTGCCGCTCAAGGCGTGCCCGACCTATGGCTCGTAGTCACCACCACCATCGGCGGATATCTCTCCGCGGGCGGTGCCAATGCGCTCAACATGTATATCGACCGTGACATCGACGCGCTGATGGACCGTACGTCCCAGAGGCCGCTGGTCACCGGCATGGTGAGCCCGCGCGAGTGCCTGGTCTTCGGAATCGCCCTCGGGGTGATTTCCACGGTCTGGTTCGGCCTGCTCGTCAACTGGCTCTCGGCCGCGCTCTCGCTCGGCGCACTTCTGTTCTACGTCGTCGTCTACACGATGCTGCTCAAGCGCCGGACCTCGCAGAACATCGTCTGGGGCGGAATCGCCGGCTGCATGCCCGTACTCATCGGCTGGTCCGCCGTGACCAATTCGATGTCCTGGGCCGCGGTCATTCTTTTCGCCGTCATCTTCTTCTGGACGCCGCCGCACTACTGGCCGCTGTCGATGAAGGTGAAGGAGGACTACGCCCGGGTCGGCGTCCCGATGCTCCCGGTCGTCGCCTCCAACCGGGTGGTGGCCCGCCAGATCGTCGTCTACAGCTGGGTGATGGTCGGCGTCTCGCTGCTCCTCACCCCACTGGGCTACACCGGCTGGTTCTACACGGCGGTCGCCCTGCTGGCCGGCGGCTTCTGGCTCTGGGAGGCGCACGGCCTGCAGAACCGGGCCAGGGCCGGGGTGACCGGAGGCAAGCTCAAGGAGATGCGGCTGTTCCACTGGTCCATCACCTACGTCTCCCTCCTGTTCGTCGCCATCGCGGTGGATCCCTTCCTGCGGTAGCTCCGCGCATCTGACTTCCCGCCGACGGGCGGGCCACGTGGCACAGGCCACGTGGCCCGCCCGTCGCCAGTCGATCTACCCCTCGGTAGCATCCTTGACATGGCAGAGACGGCAGAGACCCAGCAGGTGGACGGCAAGCAGGCGGCCCGCGCGGAGCGCAGGGCGGCGAAGCTGGCCAAGCAGATCGGTGTGTTCGCCAAGGCGCACGGCGGAGCCGAGGGCCACCTCGCCCACATAGGGCAGTCGGGCACCCGCATCGTCCTCGTCGGGCAGGACGGCGGCTGGGGCGACCTCGTCGCCCCCTCGTACGCGGTGGCCGACAGCGCGGCGCAGAAGTCCGGGATCACGATGCACGAGAGCTTCGACGGCGACTTCGCCTCCAAGATCCGCACAGGACCGTACGAGTGGACCCGGATGGCCGGTATCCAGCTCGGCGGCCCGTCGAACGGCTGAACCCGCACACGGCAACGGCCTCCGCCGTCGCACCCGCTCGGGTGCGACGGCGGAGGCCGTTTCTGCTCGGGTCAGGCCACGGGCGTGTGCTCAGGCCGCTGTCCGGCCGCCGGGGCGGGAACGGTGGCCGTCGCCACCGGGCGCTCGCGCAGCGACAGCAGCAGTCGCAGCACGGCGATCCACATCAGGCCCGAGCCGAGCATGTGGAGGCCGACCAGGATCTCGGGGACGTCGCTGAAGTACTGGACGTACCCGATGGTGCCCTGCGCCACCAGGACGATCAGCAGGTCCCGGGAGCGCGCCCGGGTGTCGGCTGGGGCGTCCACGATCCGCAGGGCCAGCCACATCGCGATCGCCAGGGCGCAGACCACCCAGGCGGCGACGGCGTGGACATGGGCCGCGGCGGACCAGTCCCACGGCATGCGCGGTACGTCGCTGCTGTCCCCGGCGTGCTTGCCCGAGCCGGTCACCGTGGTGCCGAGCACGATCAGGACCACCGAGGCCGCCACGATCGCCCAGGACAGGGTGCGCACCGGCTTCGGGGCGCGCGGGCGGCGGGGGCCGTCGCCCTCACCGATCCGCACCCAGGTGAGGACGGCCACGGTGAGCAGGCAGTTGGCGAGCAGGAAGTGGCCGGCCACCGACCACGGGTTGAGGCCCGCCCAGACCGTGATACCGCCGATGACGGCGTTCCCCATCACGAGCCAGAACTGCGACCAGGCGAGCCGGGTCAGACCGCGCCGGCGGGGCTTCAGGGAGCGCGCCGCGACGATCGCCCAGCCGACCGCGGCCGAGAGGACGTACGTGAGCATGCGGTTGCCGAATTCGATGGCGCCGTGCAGGCCCTGCTCCGGCGTGGCGAAGAGGCTGTCGTCCGTGCACTTGGGCCAGGTGTCGCAGCCCAGACCGGAACCGGTCAGCCGGACGGCACCGCCGGTGACGATGATGAAGACCGTCATGACGACTGCGGACAGTGCGGCACGCCGGGCCGTCGTCACGGACGGCGTCCAGCGCTTGGCGATGTAGGAGAGGGGGGTTTCCACGCGCACCATCGTAGGCAACGGCTTGTGCACGTTTTCACGAGGGGTGGTGGTCATTCCCGGACGTCTCGCGACATCAGCGGTATGTCACCGCATGCTCACTCCCAGCGGAAGAACTTCGCCGCCGCGCCCAGCCCGAGCACCGCCCACACCGCGAGGATTCCCAGGTCGCCCCACGGCATCGGGGCGCCGTGCTGGAGGACGTCCCTGAGGCCGTCCGAGAGCGCCGAGATCGGCAGCAGCCCGAGGACCGACTGCGCCGCGTCCGGGAACCTGTCCAGCGGCACGATGACCCCGCCGCCGACCAGCAGCAGCAGGAAGACCAGGTTGGCCGCCGCGAGGGTCGCCTCGGCCTTCAGCGTCCCCGCCATCAGCAGCCCGAGGCCGGAGAAGGCCACGGTGCCCAGCACCAGGAGCAGCAGGACGGCGAACGGGCTGCCCTCGGGGGACCAGCCCAGCGCGAAGGCGATCACCGTGAGCAGGACGATCTGCAGCACCTCGGTGACCAGCACCGCGAGGGTCTTCGCGGCCATCAGGCCCCAGCGCGGCAGCGGTGAGGCGCCCAGTCGCTTGAGTACCCCGTAGCGCCGCTCGAACCCCGTCGCGATGGCCTGGCCGGTGAAGGCCGTGGACATCACCGCGAGCGCGAGAATGCCGGGCGCCAGGAAGTCGACCGGCTCGCCCGCGCCCGTGTCGACGATGTCGACCGCGCTGAACAGCACCAGCAGCAGCGTCGGAATGACCACCGTCAGCAGCAGCTGCTCGCCGTTGCGCAGCAGCATCCGCGTCTCCAGCGCGGCCTGCGCGGCGATCATGCGCGGCAGCGGGGCGGCGCCGGGGCGTGGGGTGTACGTACCGGCGCTCATGCGCGCAGCTCCTTGCCGGTCAGTTCGAGGAAGACGTCCTCGAGGGTGTGCCGCTCCACCGCGATGCCGTCCGGCATCACGCCGTGCTGGGCGCACCAGGAGGTGACGGTGGCCAGCAGCTCCGGGTCGATCCTCCCGGTGATGCGGTACGCGCCCGTGGTGAGCTCGGCCGCCTCGGTGCCGTCGGGCAGGGCCTTCAGGAGCGAGGCGAGATCCAGCCCGGGACGGCCGGTGAAGCGCAGGGTGTTCTCGGCGCCGCCGCGGCGCAGCTGCTCCGGGCTGCCCTGGGCGATGACCCGGCCCGCGTCGATGACGGCGATGTCATCGGCGAGTTCCTCGGCCTCGTCCATGAAGTGGGTGGTGAGGACGACCGACACGCCGTCGGTGCGCAGCTCCCGGATCAGATCCCAGGTGGAGCGGCGTGCCTGCGGGTCGAGGCCCGCGGTCGGTTCGTCCAGGAAGACCAGCTCGGGCCGGCCGACGACGGCCATCGCCAGGGCGAGGCGCTGCTGCTGGCCACCGGAGAGCCGGCGGTAGCTGGTCCGGCCGCAGCTGCCGAGCCCCAGACGTTCGATGAGCATGCCGACGTCCAGCGGGTGGGCGTGCAGCTTCGCCATGTGCTTGAGCATCTCGTCGGCGCGCGCACCGGAGTAGACGCCGCCGGACTGCAGCATCACGCCGATGCGGGGACGGAGTGCGGCCGCGTCGGCGACCGGGTCGAGGCCGAGGACCCGCACGGTCCCGTCGTCCGGCCTGCGGTAGCCCTCGCAGGTCTCGACGGTGGTGGTCTTGCCGGCGCCGTTGGGGCCGAGGACCGCGGTCACCGCGCCCGCCCGGACCTCCAGGTCGAGGCCGTCCACTGCGGTCTTGGTGCCGTAGCGCTTTACCAGGGCCTTGACCTGTACGACGGGCTCGCTGCTCATGGCCGGTAAGTCTAGGCAGTGACCGAAGGACCCCGGGGCCTGGGTCCCGTGGAGCGCGAATTGGCCAATGTGGGGCCGGGCCGGGGCCGGGAGTCCCCTCCGGGAGCCGGGCGTACTTCCCTGGGCGATACCTCGGTACACCTCAAAGCTCGGCCAATGACGCCCCAGGCGCCCCGCTGCCCCCTTCCGTGTCCTGCGTCACGTCCCCCATGCTCCTTCCTGAGCTCACGCGGTTGCTGCGCCCCCCACGCGCACACGGGCAGCGGCAGTTGTGAGTGGCACCCGCGCCTGTTCCTTCATCCCCTACGGCGGGCGATCCCCGCCTGTTCCTGAAGGAGAGCTCGTGACCAGACGTTCCACGCGTCTCAGACGGCGGTCCGCCGCCGCACTCCTCACCGCGGCAGCGACCGCGATACCGCTCCTGATCAGCGCATCCCCGGCCCAGGCCAGGGAGACCGAGCCGGCGCCGCAGTCCGCGTACCAGGCCAAGTCCGAGGGCGAGCTGCTCAAGCAGTTCGCCGTGCAGGACGAGGTGACCTTCTGGGTCGGCCTGAAGGCGGAAGCGGATGTCACGTCCGCTCACAAGGCGAAGGGCAAGACGGCCAAGGCCCGCGCCGTTCTCGAAACGAAGACCGCGTTCGCCAAGAAGTCCCAGGCCGGGGTCATCGCACTGGCCAAGGACGCCGGAGCGCGGTACAAGTCGTTCTGGATCGCCAACACCGTGCAGATCACCGGCGACAAGGCACTCGCCGAGAAGATCGCCGCCCGTTCCGACGTGGCCACCATCGAGGCCGACGACCCGGTCACGATTCCCGACCCGCTGCCCGGCACCGGCGAGCCCGAGGTCGACGCCGTCGAGTGGAACATCGACCGGATCAACGCGCCCAAGGTGTGGAGCGGCTTCGGCGTCAAGGGCGAGGGCATCGTCGTCGCCAACATCGACTCCGGCGTCCAGTTCGACCACCCGGCGCTCCAGGCCGCCTACCGCGGCACCAAGGCCGACGGCACGTACAGCCACGACTACAACTGGTTCGACCCGGCCTCGGTCTGCGCCACGGCCGCACCGTGCGACAACAACGGCCACGGCACGCACACCATGGGCACCATGGTGGGCGCCGACGGCATCGGCGTCGCTCCGGGCGCCAAGTGGATCGCCGCAAAGGGCTGCGCGACCAGCTCCTGCGCCCGGGACACCCTGCTCGCCTCCGGCCAGTGGGTCGTCGCCCCCACCGACTCCGCCGGCGCCAACCCGCGCCCGGAGCTGGCACCCGACGTGGTGAACAACTCCTGGGGCGCCAACGTCTACGACGCCTGGTACCGGGACACCGTCCAGTCCTGGAGGGACGCCGGCATCTTCCCGGCCTTCTCCAACGGCAACAACGGCCCCAGCTGCACCACCTCGGGCAGCCCCGGCTCGTACACCAACTCCTACTCCTCGGGCGCGTTCGACATCAACAACGCCATCGCCTCCTTCTCCGCCCGCGGAACCGGCGAGAACGCGGAGATCAAGCCCGACCTCGCGGCGCCGGGAGTCAACGTCCGCTCCTCCTGGGCGGGCGGCGGCTACAACACGATCTCCGGTACGTCGATGGCCTCCCCGCACACCGCGGCGACCGTCGCCCTGATGTGGGCGGCCTCGCCCGCCATCGCCGGTGACGTCGCGGCCACGGAGGCGCTGCTCGACTCCACCGCCATCGACACCGCCGCCGACCAGTGCGGCGGCACGCCCGCCCGCAACAACGTCTTCGGCGAGGGCCGGCTCGACGCCTTCGAGGCGGTCAACGCCACCCCGCGCGGAGCGCTCGGAGCCGTCAGCGGCAGCGTCACCTCCGGCGGCGCGGCCGTCGCCGACGCCGTCGTCACCTTCGAGGGGCCGATGCGCGCGACCGCGACGACCGCGGCGGACGGCGCCTACGCGCTGCCCAAGCTGATGGTCGGCGACTACGAGGTCTCCGTCGCCAAGTTCGGGTACGTCCCGGCGAAGGGTGCGGTGACCGTCGTCGAGAACGGTGCGGCGGTCAAGGACTTCCCGCTGGCCCCGGCGCCCGCGGCCACCCTGTCGGGCAAGGTCACCAGCTCCGCGGGCGCCGAGGCAGGCGCCGTCGTCGCGGCCCAGGGAACCCCGGTCACCACGACGGCCGGGGCCGACGGCTCGTACAGCCTCACGCTCCCGCAGGGCTCGTACACCCTGACGGTCACCCCGGCGGGCGCCTGTGCCACCGCGACCTCGCTCACGGTCGACATCGCCGCCGACCTCACCCAGGACATCGCCCTGGACGACCGGACCGACACCTTCGGCTACTCCTGCAGCACCGAGAGCGCCGCCGACTTCCCGGCCGGCACCGAGAAGCTGACCTACACCTCCACCACCTCGGGTGCGGCCTCCTTCAGCCTGCCGTTCACGTTCGCGTTGTACGGCAAGGGCTACACGACGGCGACCGCGACCCTGGAGGGTGTGCTGGCGTTCGGTACCTCGTCCACCAGCAGCACCAACGCCACGCTGCCGACCACCGGGACCCCCAACGGGGCGCTCTACCCGCTGTGGGACAACATGACGGTCGACGCCTCGGGAGGCGTGTACTGGGCGGTCACCGGCACCGCGCCGCACCGCAGGGCCGTCGTCGAGTGGCGGGACGCCCTGGTCGTGACCGGCGGCACGCGCGCCACGTTCTCCGCCGTGATCGGCGAGGACGGCTCGGTCTCGTACCACTACAAGAGCGTGCCGGGCAACGGTGCCACCGCGACGGTGGGCCTGGAGAACGCCACGGGCACGGACGCGCTCCTCTACTCCTTCAACGCCCCGGTCATCACGGACGGCACCACCCTGTCCTTCGGTGCCAAGGCCCGCGGCGTCGTGGCAGGCAAGGTCGTCGACGCCAACGACAACGAGCCGCTGGCCGGTGCCACCGTCACCGTCGCCGGGGAGAGCGTGACCACGGCGGGCAACGGCACGTACGCGCTGCAGCCGGCCGCGGGGGAGTACACCGTGGAGGTCTCGGCCGACCGCTACGCGACCGCCTCCGCACCGGTCGACGCGAAGGCGGGAGACGTCGCGTACACCACGACGGCGCTCGGCACACCGCTGGTGCGGTCCGCGCAGGACACCGTGAAACTGGTCGTTCCGGCCGGGCAGTCCCGTACCCGGACGCTGGACCTGGCGAACGCCGGTACGGAGTCGGCCTACGCCGTGACCGAGAAGCAGGACGCGGGCTGGCTCGGGCTGTCCTCCGCCGAGGGCACGCTCGCCCGGGGCGCGGAGGCATCCGTTCCGCTCGCCTTCGACACGAGCGGCGCCACGCCCGGCACGGTTCTCACCGCGACCCTGGTGCTCACCAGCGGCAGCGGCCGTGCGCCGGTGGTCGAGATCCCGGTGAGCGTCGTCGTCCCGGCGTACCAGACGGCGCTGGACACCGGCGCCAGGAGCTCGGCCGTCGACACGCTCGGTGACACCTGGACGGTCGACCCGGCCTACACCGCGGGCGCCTACGGGTATCTCGGGAGCACCTCGCGGGTCACCACGTCGAGGACCGTCTCGGCGACCGACGACCCGGCACGCTACGCGACGGCGCGGCAGGGCATGTACGAGTACCGCTTCGACGGGCTGCCCTCGGGCACGTACCGGATCGAGCTGGGCTTCGCCGAGCTCGCCTCCAACGATCCGACCGACCGGGTCTTCGACGTGATGGCCGAGGGGGCACAGGTCGTGCCCAACCTCGACCTGGCGCTGGAGGCCGGGCGGTACACCGCGCACGACCGTGCGTTCACCGTCACGGTCACCGACGGCCAGCTGAACCTCCGGTTCGTGGCCAATGAGGGCAGGACGCTGGTCAACTCGATCAGAGTGACCGAGCGGTCCGACCTCGCGGCGGGCTGACCGGCCCGCAATCACTCGACCGGCCCCCGGCGGACCTTCTTCCGCCGGGGGCCGGTCCCGCGTTTCCGCAGGCCCGGCCGCTGCCCGTGGTCTGGACCTCCCACCTGCGAAGCCTTGCTGGAGATCATCATTTCCGCAGGTCAACTTAGGTTCGCCTAAGTGATGAAGCGCACCGCGCCCGGTCCGGGGGTGGGTTGTCAGGCCCGGATGAATTACGCAACAATGGCGTTGTGAAATACGTTGGCGAGGCTCCTCAGGAGGAACTCGCGACCGGTGAGCGCTCGACGCGCAACCGGGTCGCGCGCTCCATCCTGGATCACGGCCCGTCCACCGCCGCCGATCTGGCGAAGCGCGTCGGCCTGACCCAGGCCGCCGTACGCCGCCATCTCGACGCCCTCGTCTCCGACGACGTCGTCGAGGCCCGCGAACAGCGGGTGTACGGAGCACGCACCCGTGGCCGTCCGGCCAAGGTGTTCGCCCTGACCGACTGCGGCAGGGACGCCTTCGACCAGTCCTACGACGAGCTCGCCGCCGACGCCCTGCGCTGGATCGCCGAAACGGGCGGGGACGAGGCGCTCGTCGCCTTCGCCCGCGCGCGGATGGCGGCCCAGTGGGAGGCGTACCGCGCCGCGGTCGACGCCGTGGCCCCCGAGGCACGCACAGAGGCGCTGGCCAAGGCCTTGTCGGCCGACGGGTACGCTGCTACGGCGCGCAGCGCGCCGGGCCCCCAGCAGGGCGAGCAGCTGTGCCAGCACCACTGCCCGGTGGCGCATGTCGCCGAGCAGTTCCCGCAGCTGTGCGAGGCGGAGACGGAATTCTTCTCCAGCCTGCTCGGGACGCATGTACAGCGTCTGGCCACCCTCGCCCACGGCGACGGGGTGTGCACGACGTT
The DNA here is from genome assembly GCF_036226745.1 of Streptomyces sp. NBC_00683. Classification (NCBI taxonomy): domain Bacteria; kingdom Bacillati; phylum Actinomycetota; class Actinomycetes; order Kitasatosporales; family Streptomycetaceae; genus Streptomyces; species Streptomyces sp. NBC_00683. Next base: position 6,507,193 of record NZ_CP109013.1, read on the forward strand.
CGTTCCGCGCAGCAGCCCCGCAGCACCACAGACCACCACATCAGCATCTGCAAGTACGGCCGGGAGGAACCCCGCATGACGCTCCCTACGGAGACTGCCCACCCTGAGCTCGATGGCCTGGGCACGTACGAATTCGGCTGGGCCGACTCCGACGCGGCAGGCGCGGCGGCGAAGCGCGGCCTGTCCGAAGCTGTCGTCCGCGACATCTCGGAGAAGAAGAACGAGCCGGAGTGGATGCTGAAGCTCCGTCTCAAGGGCCTGAAGCTGTTCGGCAAGAAGCCCATGCCGAACTGGGGCTCGGACCTGTCGGGCATCGACTTCGACAACATCAAGTACTTCGTGCGGTCCACGGAGAAGCAGGCGGAGTCCTGGGAGGACCTGCCCGAGGACATCAAGAACACGTACGACAAGCTCGGCATCCCCGAGGCGGAGAAGCAGCGCCTGGTCGCCGGTGTCGCCGCGCAGTACGAGTCCGAGGTGGTCTACCACCAGATCAACGAGGAGCTCGAGGCGCAGGGTGTCATCTTCATGGACACCGACACCGCGCTGAAGGAGCACCCGGAGCTCTTCCAGGAGTACTTCGGCACCGTCATCCCCGTCGGTGACAACAAGTTCGCCTCGCTGAACTCGGCCGTGTGGTCCGGCGGCTCCTTCATCTACGTGCCGAAGGGCGTGCACGTGGAGATCCCGCTCCAGGCCTACTTCCGTATCAACACGGAGAACATGGGCCAGTTCGAGCGGACGCTGATCATCGTCGACGAGGACGCCTACGTCCACTACGTCGAGGGCTGCACCGCGCCGATCTACTCCTCGGACTCCCTGCACTCCGCGGTCGTCGAGATCATCGTGAAGAAGGGCGGCCGCTGCCGCTACACGACCATCCAGAACTGGTCGAACAACGTGTACAACCTCGTCACCAAGCGCGCCGTGGCGTACGAGGGCGCGACCATGGAGTGGGTCGACGGCAACATCGGCTCCAAGGTCACCATGAAGTACCCGGCCATCTACCTGATGGGCGAGCACGCCAAGGGCGAGACCCTGTCCATCGCCTTCGCGGGCGAGGGCCAGCACCAGGACGCCGGCGCCAAGATGGTGCACATGGCCCCGAACACCTCCTCCAACATCGTCTCCAAGTCGGTGGCACGAGGCGGCGGCCGTACCTCCTACCGCGGACTGATCGAGATCGGTGAGGGCGCCCCCGGCGCCAAGTCGAACGTGCTGTGCGACGCACTGCTCGTCGACACCATCTCGCGCTCGGACACCTACCCGTACGTCGACGTCCGCGAGGACGACGTGTCGATGGGTCACGAGGCGACCGTCTCCAAGGTCTCCGAGGACCAGCTCTTCTACCTGATGAGCCGCGGCATGACCGAGTTCGAGGCCATGGCGATGATCGTGCGCGGATTCGTCGAGCCGATCGCCAAGGAGCTGCCCATGGAGTACGCCCTGGAGCTCAACCGGCTGATCGAGCTGCAGATGGAGGGCTCGGTCGGCTAGCAGGCCCGCCGACCGGATCCCCCTGACATTTGACTGAGAAAGCGAGCACTACGACAGCCATGGCTGAGGCTCAGAACATTCCGGCGGGCTCCACCACCGCCGGGTCCATCGCGGTGGCGGCCGAGTCCACCGTCGCCACGCGCATGAGCGCCCCCCCGTCCTTCGACGTCGCGGACTTCCCGGTCCCGCACGGCCGCGAGGAGGAGTGGCGGTTCACGCCGCTGGAGCGGCTGCGCGGACTGCACGACGGCACCGCCGTCGCCACCGGTGACGGGGTCAAGGTCGTGATCGAGGCGCCCTCCGGCGTCACGGTCGAGACGGTCGGCCGCGACGACGCGCGGCTCGGCAGGGCCGGCACGCCCGTGGACCGGGTCGCCGCCCAGGCGTACTCGTCCTTCCAGCAGGCCTCGGTCGTCACGGTCGCCAAGGAGGCCGTGCTCACCGAGCCGATCCGGATCGCCGTGCACGGCCAGGGCGGTGTGGCCTACGGCCACCAGGTCATCGAGCTGGGGGCCTTCGCCGAGGCAGTCGTCGTCATCGACCACACCGGTGACGCGGTGCTCGCCGCCAACGTCGACTACGTCCTGGGTGACGGGGCGAAGCTCACCGTCGTCTCCGTCCAGGACTGGGACGAGAACGCCGTCCACCTCGGTCAGCACAACGCGCTGATCGGCCGGGACGCCTCCTTCAAGTCCATCGTCGTCACCTTCGGCGGCGACGTGGTCCGCCTCCACCCGCGGGTCGCCTACGCCTCCACCGGCGGCGAGGCGGAGCTCTTCGGTCTGTACTTCACCGACAAGGGCCAGCACCAGGAGCACCGCCTCCTGGTCGACCACAACGCCCCGCACTGCAAGTCGAACGTCGCCTACAAGGGCGCGCTCCAGGGCGACGGCGCGCACGCCGTGTGGATCGGTGACGTCCTCATCCAGGCCGCCGCCGAGGGCACCGACACGTACGAGATGAACCGCAACCTGGTTCTCACCGACGGTGCCCGGGTCGACTCCGTACCGAACCTGGAGATCGAGACCGGCGAGATCGTCGGCGCCGGACACGCCTCGGCGACCGGCCGCTTCGACGACGAGCAGCTGTTCTACCTGCAGTCCCGGGGTATCCCGGCCGAGGAGGCCCGCCGACTCGTCGTGCGCGGCTTCTTCGCCGAGCTCGTCCAGCAGATCGGCCTGCCCGACGTCGAAGCCCGTCTCCTCGACAAGATCGAGACCGAGCTGAAGGCGTCGGTCTGATGGCCTTCGTCAAAGCCTGTGCGCTGAGCGAGCTGGAGGACGACACCCCGAAGCGGGTGGAGCTCGACGGCACGCCGGTGTCCGTCGTCCGCACCGAGGGCGAGGTGTTCGCGATCAACGACATCTGCTCGCACGCGAACGTCTCGCTGTCGGAGGGCGAGGTCGAGGACTGCTCGATCGAGTGCTGGCTGCACGGATCGAGTTTCGACCTCCGCACCGGCAAGCCGTCCGGTCTTCCCGCGACGCGCCCCGTCCCCGTATACCCCGTAAAGATCCAAGGGGACGATGTGCTCGTCTCCGTCACCCAGGAGTCCTGAGTCACCCATGGCAACGCTTGAAATCCGCGACCTGCACGTCTCCGTCGAGGCCGACAACGCCACGAAGGAGATCCTCAAGGGCGTCGACCTGACCGTGAAGCAGGGCGAGACCCACGCCATCATGGGCCCCAACGGGTCCGGCAAGTCGACCCTCGCCTACTCGCTCGCGGGTCACCCCAAGTACACGATCACGAGCGGCACGGTGACCCTGGACGGCGAGGACGTCCTGGAGATGTCCGTGGACGAGCGCGCCCGCGCGGGCCTGTTCCTCGCCATGCAGTACCCGGTCGAGATCCCCGGTGTCTCGGTCTCCAACTTCCTGCGCACCTCCGCCACCGCCGTCCGCGGCGAGGCGCCCAAGCTGCGTACGTGGGTGAAGGAGGTCAAGGAGACGATGGCCGGGCTCCAGATGGACCCCGCCTTCGCCGAGCGCAACGTCAACGAGGGCTTCTCCGGCGGTGAGAAGAAGCGCCACGAGATCCTCCAGCTGGAGCTCCTCAAGCCGAAGATCGCGATCCTCGACGAGACCGACTCCGGCCTGGACGTCGACGCGCTGAAGACCGTCTCCGAGGGCGTCAACCGGGTCCGCGAGACCGGTGAGGTCGGCACCCTGCTGATCACGCACTACACACGCATCCTCAAGTACATCAAGCCCGACTACGTGCATGTCTTCGCCAACGGCCGGATCGCCGCCTCCGGTGGCGCCGAGCTCGCGGACACGCTGGAGAACGAGGGCTACGAGGCCTACACGAAGGGTGGCGCTTCCGCGTGACTGACGCCCGACAGGGGCTCTCCGGCCTCCTCGACACCGAGGCGATCCGCAAGGACTTCCCGATCCTGGACCGCACGGTCCACGACGGCAAGAAGATCGTTTACCTGGACAGCGCGGCAACCTCGCAGAAGCCGCGCCAGGTCCTCGACGCGCTCAACGAGTACTACGAGCGGCACAACGCCAACGTCCACCGCGGTGTGTACACGATCGCGGAGGAGGCCACCGCGCTGTACGAAGGCGCTCGCGACAAGGTCGCGGCCTTCATCAACGCACCCAGCCGCAACGAGGTGATCTTCACCAAGAACGCCTCGGAGTCGCTGAACCTCGTCGCCAACATGCTCGGCTGGGCGGACGAGCCCTACCGGGTCGACAGCGACACGGAGATCGTCACCACGGAGATGGAGCACCACTCCAACATCGTGCCGTGGCAGCTGCTCTCGCAGCGCACGGGCGCGAAGCTGAAGTGGTTCGGCATCACGGACGACGGCCGGCTGGACCTGTCCAACATCGACGAGATCATCACGGAGAAGACGAAGATCGTCTCCTTCACGCTGGTCTCCAACATCATGGGCACGATCAACCCGGTCGAGAAGATCATCCGTCGCGCGCAGCAGGTCGGCGCGCTGGTCTGCATCGACGCCTCGCAGGCAGCCCCGCACATGGTGCTCGACGTGCAGGCGCTGCAGGCCGACTTCGTGGCCTTCACCGGCCACAAGATGGTCGGTCCGACCGGCATCGGCGTGCTCTGGGGACGGCAGGAGCTCCTGGAGGACCTGCCGCCGTTCCTCGGTGGCGGCGAGATGATCGAGACCGTGTCGATGCACTCGTCGACGTACGCTCCGGCGCCGCACAAGTTCGAGGCCGGTACGCCCCCGATCGCGCAGGCCGTCGGCCTCGGTGCGGCCGTGGACTACCTCTCGGCCATCGGCATGGAGAACATCCACCGCCATGAGCAGGCGATCACGGAGTACGCGGTGAAGCGGCTCCTGGAGGTCCCCGACCTCAGGATCATCGGTCCTGCGACGGCCGAGGACCGCGGCGCGACGATCTCCTTCACGCTCGGGGACATCCACCCGCACGACGTGGGCCAGGTACTCGACGAGCAGGGCATCGCGGTCCGGGTCGGACACCACTGCGCACGGCCGGTATGCCTGCGGTACGGAATTCCTGCGACGACGCGAGCGTCGTTCTATCTGTACTCCACGCCCGCCGAGGTCGACGCCCTGGTGGACGGCCTGGAGCACGTGCGGAACTTTTTCGGTTAATGGCGAGGGTTGACTGGTGAAGCTTGACTCCATGTACCAGGAAGTGATCCTGGACCACTACAAGCACCCCCACGGGCGCGGCCTGCGGGAGGGCGACGCCGAGGTGCATCACGTCAACCCGACGTGCGGCGACGAGATCACGCTCCGCGTGAAGTACGACGGCGAGACCATCACCGACGTCAGCTACGAGGGCCAGGGCTGCTCCATCAGCCAGGCCAGCGCTTCCGTGCTCAACGAGCTGCTGGTCGGCAAGCAGCTCGGCGAGGCGCAGAAGATCCAGGAGACCTTCCTGGAGCTGATGCAGTCCAAGGGCCAGCTGGAGCCGGACGATGCGATGGAGGAGGTGCTGGAGGACGCGGTCGCGTTCGCCGGTGTCTCCAAGTACCCGGCCCGGGTCAAGTGCGCGCTGCTGAGCTGGATGGCGTGGAAGGACGCGACGGCGCAGGCGCTGTCCGAAGGGAAGACGGCATGAGCGAGAACGAGACTCTTACCACCAAGCCGGCCTCCGAGGAGGAGGTCCGCGAGGCGCTGTACGACGTGGTCGACCCCGAGCTGGGCATCGACGTCGTCAACCTCGGCCTGATCTACGGCATCCACATCGACGACGCCAACATCGCCACCCTCGACATGACTCTGACGTCCGCGGCCTGCCCGCTGACCGATGTCATCGAGGACCAGGCGAAGTCCGCGACGGACGGCATCGTCAACGAGCTGCGGATCAACTGGGTCTGGATGCCGCCGTGGGGTCCTGACAAGATCACCGACGACGGCCGCGAGCAGCTTCGCGCCCTGGGCTTCAACGTCTGAGTCCAGTCGTCGCCCCGTTTCGGTACGACGAACGGCCATGCACGCCAGGCAGACTGGCGGGCATGGCCGTTCGCTTTTACCACCTCGCCGTCGACGCCCACGATCTGCCGTCGCTGGCGCGCTTCTGGTGCCGCGTCATGGACTGGCAGGTCCTGTTCGAGGACGAGGACGAGATCGTCATCGGTGCCGACGAGTTCGCGATGCCGGGCATGTGCTTCCTCCCCGTACCGGAGGGGAAGACGGTCAAGAACCGGCTGCACATCGATCTGGTCCCCGACGACCAGGCCGTCGAGGTCGAGCGGATCATCGCGCTCGGTGCCCGGCGGGTTGACGTGGGGCAGGGCGAGGACGTGACCTGGGTGGTGCTGGCCGACCCCGAGGGCAACGAGTTCTGCGTACTGCGCCCGAAGAACTCCCTGGTGGACTGAGCCGGTCCTACTGCGGGGGGCCGTAGGGGGCTTCGCCCTGCTGCCCTCCGTACGGGGCCTGGCCGGGTTGCGCTCCGTACGGGACCCCGCCCTGCTGAGGTACGCCGGCCGCCTCGGCCAGCACCGGGCCCAGGTCCTCCGTCCGTATCCGCCGGTCCACGTACAGCAGACCGGTCACCAGCTGCGGGAACGTCGTCGAGATGATCTGGCTGACCATCTGCCCCAGCATCGTCGCGACGAAGTAGCCGCTCATCGCGACCACGATCGCCGCGGGGCTCGGGTCGTCGTCCAGCGAGGACGTGCTGATGATGCCGGGGAACATGCCGAGGATCGAGAACGGCATCTGGATGAAGTAGCCGGCCGTCGCGGCCATGATGTAGACGAGCAGCGTGATGCCGAAGATCCGCCACCAGTCGCCGCGTACCAGCTGGGCGGAGCGGCGCAGGGCGGCCACCGGGCGCTGGCCCTCGAAGACCACGATCGCCGGTGCCAGGCAGAACTTGACCCAGAGCCAGGCGGCCAGCGGCCCGGTCGCCAGGGCGCCGAGGATACCGACCGTCATGGCCGTGGCGGCGCCGGAGCCGCTCTCCAGGGTGACCGCCGCGATGATCACCCCGACGAAGGCCACCATGATCAGCGTCACGGGTACGGCAACGATCAGCGCCGTGAGGATCAACGTGCCGATCACCGGGGCGAGATGGGACCACGCCCGGCGCCACACCGTGGAGAACTCGATGGGCCTGCCCAGTACCGCCTCCTGCAGCACCGTGGGGACCGCCGCGTACATCAGGCCCGAGACGATCATCATCGTGATGATCCCCAGCACCGCGAGGACGCCCACCGCGGTCACGAGCGAGACGACGTCCGACGAGGCGGCCTCCTCCTCGTAGTCGAGCGAGACCACCCGTTCCAGCGGATCAGCGACGGCGGAGTAGGCGATGGCCACCGCCGCCGCCATCAGCAGTGCCGCGCCGCCGTACAGGGCGGCGCCCAGGCCGAACAGCTGCTTCCAGTACTTGCCCATCGTCGAGAACGCGCCGTTGAGCACATCCCCGAGCCTGAGAGGCGCGAGCGGTATCACCCCCGGCTTCGACGGCGGAACCCAGCCGCCCCATCCCGGCGCCCCCGGAGGCCCCCCGTACGGAAATCCGCCGTACGGTGCGCCCCCGTGCGCGCCGCCGCCCCACCCTGCGTCCTGCGCCACTGCTACTCCGTTGTGTTGTTGTCGTGCATTCATCATCCGGTACGACCGGTCGGGACACCGTAGCGTCCCGTGGCGGCGGTGCGTCCGGGGAGGACACCCCACGCCGTTGTGTACGGTCGTACGCAACGATGTGTACACTCGTACGCATGGGATACGGACTGCTGGCCGTCGCGATCGCCGCCGAGGTGGCCGGGACGACGGCCATGAAGTACAGCGAGGGCTTCACCCGGCTGTGGCCCTCGCTCATCACGGTCGTGGGCTACGTGCTGGCGTTCGCGCTGCTCGCCCAGACCCTCAAGACGCTCTCCGTCGGCACCGCCTATGCCATCTGGGCGGGTGCGGGCACGGCGGCCGTCGCCGCCATCGGGATCCTGTGGATGGGCGAGTCCGCGGGGGCGGCCAAGCTGGCCGGCATCGCGCTCATCATCGCGGGGGTCGTGGTGCTCAACCTCGGCGGTGCCCACTGATGGTGCGCCGTCACGACCCCGAGCGGCGCGACCGCATCATCGACGCGGCGATCCGCGTCGTCGCGGACCGGGGCATCGCGGGCCTCAGCCACCGCTCCGTGGCCGCCGAGGCCGACGTTCCGCTCGGCTCGACGACGTACCACTTCGCCTCGCTCGACGAACTGCTGATCGCGGCGCTGCGCCGGTGCAACGACAACTTCGCCCGGGTCGCGCGGGAGAGCGCGTACCTCGCGGACCCGGACGCCGATCTCGCCGACGAGCTGACGCGGCTGCTGACGGAGTGGTTCGAGGGCGGGCGCGGCCCCCTGGAGCTGGAGTACGAGCTGTATCTGGCCGCCCTGCGCCGGCCCGCCCTGCGGCCCGTCGCCGCGGAGTGGACCGACGGCGTCAGCCGCCTGCTGGTCGACCGCACCGATCCGGCCACCGCGCGGGCCTTGGTTGCCCTGCTGGACGGGATCAGCCTGCAGGTGCTCCTCGCCGGGAGCGACTTCGACCCGGAGTACGCGCGGGAGATGCTGGCCAGGATCGTGGACGGTGCAGCGCGCTGATCACTGGCGCCGGACGGCCGCCAGAGCGGCCCGCACGCTCTCCTCGATGTCGGTGATCGGGTAGAGCGCCTCGACGACCGCCCGCTCCCTGTCCACCACCAGTGTCAGCCGCTTCAGCCTGCTGACGCCCGACGCGCGGAAGGTCGGCAGCCGCAGAGCGGCCGTCAGTGTCAGCGCGGCATCGGAGAGCAGCGGGAAGCGCAGCCCCTCCTTGTCGGCGAATGCCCGCTGCTCGTCGGGGCGTTGGGTGGACACCCCGTGCACGGTCGCGCCGGCTGCGGTGAACTCGGCCAGCTGGTCGCGGTAGGTGCACGATTCGAGGGTGCAGCCGCTCGCGCCCGGGATCCCGGACCAGCCGGGCGGGTAGGCGTCCTTCCGGGCGTACGCGCCGGGGAAGCAGTACAGGACGGTGTACGGGGTGCCGGCGACGGGGTCGCGCAACTCGCCGTCGAAGTCGAGCAGTTCCAGCTCGGGCAGCCGGGTGCCCACCAGCGACCGCACCCGGGCGGCCTCCTTCGAGCCCTCCTCGGTCGTGGCCATCGTCTCCCCTTCTCCCAGCACCCACGCGTCGCCCCAGTCCTGGAGTGCGATCAGCACGGGCAGCAGTGCCCGCCCGCGCGGGGTGAGCCGGTATTCGTGGCGGACCGGCCGGTCCTGGTACGGCTCGCGGGCCAGGACCCCGGCGTCCGTCAGCAGGTGCAGCCGCTCGGTGAGCACCTTGCGGGACACGCCCAGCTCCTGCTGGAGGGCGTCGAAGCGGTGCACCCCGCGTGCCGTGTCACGAACGATCAGCAGGGTCCACCAGTCGCCCACGACGTCGAGCGCCTGGGCGATCGCGCAGTCGGCGTCGGCCAGGCTGGTGCGCTGGGGCATGACGGCCCGCCTTCCTACTCGGTTGACCTGCGCAGATCATGCTGCCATAGTCCGTTCCCAAAAGGAACTCACTCGGGGGGCACGGGATGGGCATGCTGCGCGGCGTACCGAGGACGGTACGGCTCCTGGCATTCGGCGCTTTCCTCAACGCCGTCGTCAGCTTCACGTTCGTGTACCTCTTCATCTACCTCACCGGACCGCGCGGCCTGTCCGTCGCGCAGGCCGGGGTGATCAGCGGCATCGGCGGTATCGGTCTGGTCGCCGGGAACTTCACCGGCGGCTGGTTCGGGGACCGGTACGGCCATCGCCGGATGCTCCTGGCCGGCGCCTGCGCGAGTGGCGCCGCGCTCGTCACCCTGCCCGTGCTGCCCGTCGCCGCGCTGTACGCGGTGCTGCCGCTCGCCCAGTACGCGTCGGGCGTCGTGCGCGCAGCCGACGCCGCACTCGTCGCGGTCTCCGTGCCCGAGGGCGGGCGGCGCCAGAGCTTCGCCCTCACCCGCTTCGCGTCGAACGGCGGCTTCATCGTGGGCCCGCCGCTCGGTGCGCTGATCGCCGACCGGTACTCGTACGGCTGGCTGTTCCTCGCCGACGGTCTGGGCACTCTGCTCTTCGCCGCCTACGCGGCCGCCGTCCTGCCCACGCGAGGTACCGCGCACACCAAGCCCGCGCACGACCCCGGTGCACCGGGCCTGTGGCCGGAACTGCGCGCCAGACCGGCGGTGATCGTCCTGCTCGCCGCGATCGTCTGCGTCGACCTCGTGTACCGGCAGCAGTACTCCACGCTGCCGGTCTTCCTCGCCGACCACGGCTTCGACGCCCAGTTCTACGGCTGGCTGATCGCCATCAACGGCGGCGTCATCCTCTGTCTCGAACTGCCCGCCGCGCACGTACTGCGCGGCCGGGCGCCGCTGGGCATCGTGGGTGCCGGCCTGCTCCTGGTCGGGCTCGGCTACGCGGTGCTGATCCCCGGGGCCGGGGTGCTGTTCGCCGTGACGATGATGCTGTCACTGACCGCGGGCGAGGTCCTCTACAAGACGACGGCCACGGCCTACGTGGCCGACCAGGCACCCGCCCACGCGCAGGGCCGCTTCCAGAGCCTGTACGCGGGTGCGTCCATCAGCGGCCAGGTCCTGGCGCCACCCCTCGGCGGCGCGCTCTACGTGGCCTCGCCCGCCCTGCTCTGGCCGGTCTGCGCAGCCGTGGCGTGCGGCGCGGGGGTGGCCGTGCTGGCGGCACGGCGGATGGGCCCCGCAAGCGGCGTCTCCACGGCGCCGCGCACCTGCCCGCCTCCCGGCCCGCCGGGGGTGGCGACCCCGTCGGCCGGGGGTGCGCCGGGGCAGGCCGGGAGGTCTTCCCGTCCTGAGACCGGTTCGCCCGCGCACCGCCCGGCCGGTTAGGTTCTGTGCATGACCGACACGACTTCCCAGGGCTCCGCCCGCACCACCGGCGCCGTCGCCGCCGGCCTCGCCACCATCGCCGGTGACGGCACCGTCCTCGACACCTGGTTCCCCGCCCCCGAGCTCGTCGCCGACCCCGGGCCGGCCGGCACGCAGCGCCTCGGCACCGACGAGGCGGTGAACCGGCTCGGCGAGGGCGCGGCCAGGGCCATCGGCGTGGACGCCCGTCGGGGGGTGGAGGTCGTCGCCGTCGCCACGGTCATCTCCTCGCTCGACGACAAGCCGCTCGACGCGCACGACACCTACCTGCGGCTGCACCTGCTCTCGCACCGCCTCGTCCAGCCCCACGGGCAGAACCTCGACGGCATCTTCGGCTTCCTCGCCAACGTCGCCTGGACCTCGCTCGGCCCCGTGGCCGTCGACGACCTGGAGAAGGTGCGGCTCAACGCCCGCGCGGAGGGCCTGCACCTCCAGGTCACCTCGGTGGACAAGTTCCCCCGGATGACGGACTACGTCGCACCCAAGGGCGTACGGATCGCCGACGCCGACCGGGTCCGCCTCGGGGCGCACCTGGCCGCCGGTACGACCGTGATGCACGAGGGCTTCGTCAACTTCAACGCCGGCACGCTCGGCACCTCCATGGTCGAGGGCCGCATCTCCGCGGGTGTCGTCGTCGGTGACGGCTCCGACATCGGCGGCGGCGCGTCCACCATGGGCACCCTGTCCGGCGGCGGCAAGGAGCGCATCGTCATCGGGCAGCGCTGCCTCATCGGTGCCGAGGCCGGCATCGGGATCGCGCTCGGCGACGAGTGCGTCGTCGAGGCCGGGCTGTACGTCACGGCCGGCACCCGGGTCACGCTGCCGGACGGGCAGGTCGTCAAGGCCCGGGAGCTCTCCGGTGCCTCGAACATCCTCTTCCGCCGCAACTCGGTCTCCGGCGCCGTCGAGGCCCGCCCGAACAACGCGGTCTGGGGCGGCCTCAACGACGTACTGCACAGCCACAACTAGTCGGTAACGGCGAGAAGTTCCTCGTACACCCTGCGCAGCCCGTCGGTCGCCTCGCGGCCGGCGGGCTGCAGCGGTTCGCGGACCGGGCCCGCGTCGAGCAGTGCCTTCGCGGTGACCGTGCCGGGCAGTCCGGCGCACATCATGGCCTCGACCAGCCCGATGGTGAGCCCGTTCAGGCGGGCCGCCTCCGCGGTGTCACCGGCGTCGAAAGCGTCCAGGACGGCCCGCATCCGGCGCGGCGCCACGTTCGCCACCGTACTGACGTAGCCGGCGCCGCCGACCGCGTACAGCGGAAGGTTCATCTCCTCGCAGCCCGAGTAGTAGGCCAGCCGGGTGCGCGCCATCACCTTCGTCGCCCCGAGCAGGTCGTACGCGCAGTCCTTGACCGCCACGATGCGCGGGTGCTCCGCCAGCCGCAGCAGGGTCCGCGGTTCGATCCTCGTCCCCGTGCGGCCCGGGATGTCGTACAGCATCAGGGGAACGCCCGTGACCTCGGCGACCCGGACGAAGTGCGCTTCCACGGCGGCCTGCGGGGGGCGGCTGTAGTACGGGGTGACCACCAGCAGCCCGTCCGCGCCGGCCGCCTCCGCCTCCTGGGCCAGCCGGACGGTGTGCCGGGTGTCGGAGCTCCCGACCCCCGCGAGGAGCGGGACGCCGTCGCCGACCGCCTCGCGGACCGCCCGCAGCAGGGCGGTCTTCTCCTCGTCGGTGGTGGTCGGGGACTCGCCCGTGGTGCCGCTCAGTACGAGGCCGTCGCAGCCTTCCGCGATCAGGCCCCGGGCGTGCTCGCGGGCGGTGACCAGGTCCAGGTCACCGGCGGGGGTGAACGGAGTGATCATGGCGCAGAGGGCGCGGCCGAAGGGCCTGGCCGGGGTGGCTGTCATGCCGGAAGTCTCCGCGCGGCGGTCCGTGCAGGTCCACTTAGTTCTGCTTGGGGTGATGGTGAAGCGGCGCTGAACTCACCGTCTGGCATGATCGAACAGATAGACGGCAGACCGTTCCAGGGGTGGGGTACACGGGTATGCGGGTACGGAAAACGATGTCGGCGGTCGTGATCATGGCCGGCGCGCTGGCACTCCCGGGCTGTTCCGGCTTCCTCGTCCCGGCGGGCGAGGGGGAGCCCGGCCGGACACCGAGCGCGTCGAGCACCGAACGGGCGCAGACCGGCGGGGTGCGTGCCGAGCCGCTTCCGGCACCTTCCGTCTCGGCGGACGCGCCGGCCCAGGGCGCTCCGAGCACCGACGCGCCGACGGCGGACTGCCCCGCCTCCGGGGTCCGGGTCGATGTGGGCCCCGTACAGACCGCGATGTTCCACCGGGCCGTCACCCTCACGCTCGTGAACTGCGGTACGAAGCCCTACAGCGTGAACGGCTATCCGTCCGTCCGGGCGCTGGGTGAGGACGGCGAGCGGATTCCCGTCCCCGTGAACGCGGGCGGCTCGATGTTCGGCAACGACCAAGGAGCGAAGGGCGTCACGCTGAAGCCGGGCGGAACCGTCAGGTCGGTCCTGGCCTGGGTCTCCACCAAGGAGGGCGGCGACCTCATCGAGGGGGACGCCCTGGAGATCGCTCCCGCCCCCGACACGGGAGCCCGCGTCTTCCCGCTGGAGGGCCACGACCTGCGCCTGATGGACGAGCTGAACACGACTGCGTGGCGCACCGAACTGCCGGAATGAGCCGGGGGGCGGCCGGAGTCAGAGGGAGAGCTTGAAGCCCTCGTGGCTGCGGGCGAAGCCCAACGACTCGTAGAACCTGTGGGCGTCCGTCCGCTGCCTGCCGCTGGTCAGCTGCACGAGCGCGCAGCCCCGCAGCCGGGCTCGCTCAACGGCCTGCCGCATGAGGTCGCGCCCCAGACCGCCGCCCCGCAGGTCGGCCCTGATCCGCACCGCCTCGACCAGCGCACGCTCGGCTCCGTGCTTCCCGAGACCGGGGATGTACGTCATCTGCAGGCACCCCAGCACCCCGTTGCCGTCCGCCAGGACCAGCATCTCGTTCCGGGGATCGCTGTCGATGGCCGCGAAGGCCGTCTCGTATGCCGCGTCGACGACGACCGACGCAGGGTCCACCACCCGGTCCTCGTCCGCGAGAAGTGCGAGAACTGCAGGGAGATCGTGGCGCGTCGCCGGTCGGAGGTTCACAGGTGCGCAGTCTGGCACGAGCACCCGGGCGGGGGATCAGCCACCCTTGACCTCGAGCGCGCTTGACGTACGAGGGTGGTAATCGGCTGCGCACCGCAGGAGTGCGCCCGGAGAGGATCACCGCCATGCCGACCACACAGGTCAACTCCCGCCCCGAGATCACGCGTTCCGACGCGCGCCTCGTCAAGGTCAGCACCTGGGACACCGGTTCCCCCGAGCGGCAGCGGCAGACGGTCGAAGCCGTGCGCTCGGCATGGGCCGGCCGTGACTGGCCGCACCCGGGCCTGCTCTCGTACACCGTGCACACCGGGGAGGACGGCAGGACGCTGCTCCACTACTCGCAGTGGACCGGCGAGGAGGCCTACCAGGACTTCGTGCGCGGCGGCCGTGACACGCGCAATGCCGAGATCGACGCGGCCGTCCCCGGAATCGAGCGGATCGGGCTGCACACGTTCGAGCTGTACCGGTCGGGGGCCAAAGGGGGAGACAACCGTGAACCGGGCTGCGTCGTGATCGTCGACGTCGAGTTCGACGGACCGGACCCGGCCCGCCAACGGGACTGGGTGGACGCGGTGTTCGAGGCGTTGGGCACCGATCCGGTGCCGGCACCCGGCGGCATCGCGGCGCACTTCCACCTCGGCACGGAGGGCGACCGCGTACTCAACTACGCCGAGTGGGAGACCGCGCAGGCCCACGTCGACGCCCTCGCCTCGGCCGGCGACGGCGTCGGATCCCCGACACCGCAGTGGAAGCGGGTCCAGAACTACCCGGGTGTGACCGGCGGCGGTGTGCACCGCTACACCCCGGCGCTCAGCCTCGGAGCGGGCCTGTAGCAGAACCGGGCGGCTCGGGACGAAATGCGTCTACGCTGGGGCTGCGGCGCCTGGCCCGTACGCAAGGGCCCGCGCCGTGCGCAACGGGATCCGCCCGTACGCACGGGGGCCGCGGCGCAACGGGTCCGGGCCCGCGCAACGGCTCCGCCCCGCACATATCCCGAGCACGCCCGAGGAGAACCCCCAGATGTCCGCAGAGCGCCCCTCCCTGCCGCCGGTGCGGCTGCACACCGAGGCCGAGCTGGCACGGGACGCGCTGGCCGCTCCGCTGCTCGCGCGCGCCGTCCGGCTCGCCCGCTGGGCCGGACCCGAGACCCGGGTCGGCGCCGGTGGCGAGCTCGTCGAAGCGCAGCTGCCCGCGGCGGCGGAGCACCTCGGTCTGACCGGCGACGAGGACGGGGCCGCGTCCGCCAGCGAGGCGTGGCGCCTCGCTGTCGACGCGGGGCTCGTGGACGTCGAGGACCCGCAGGACGAGGACGGCAAGCCGGACGACGGAGCGGAGGGCACCGTCACCGCCGGCGGGAACCTGGCGCTGCTGACCGCCGGATCCCCCCAGGACGTTCTCGCCATCTGGCTCGACGGTCTGGAGGCCGTGCACGCGGACGCCATCGCGCCGGCGTTCGACGACTTCGCCGACCTCATCCGTGAGGACGGCAGCGTCGACTTCGAGGCCCTGGACTGGGACCCGGACGTCGAGGCCGAATTCCTCGACGGCGTGCTCGGCAACCTCTATCTGCTGAGCCTCTCCGAGGGCGGACCGGGCGAGGGCCCCGTGCCGTTGCCCGCCCTCGCCGCTTCCATGGTCGTGCCCGACGACATGGGCGAGCCCACCGACGACGTCCTGGAACAGGTGTCGGAGGCGATGATGCGGCTCGACGACCAGTTCCGGCTGCTCGAGCCCATCGGGATCGTCGAATACCGGCCCGTGGACGAGGCGTTGCTGGCCGAGGAGGGCGAGGAGGCGGAGCCGCCCGCCGACGACGAGGACGTCACCCGGTACGGGCTGGTGAAGCTGACGCCGCTCGGCTTCTACGGCATCCGGGAGCGGATGCTGGAGGCCGGTGTGGACGCACCCGCGGTCGGTGACCTCGCGGACAAGGGCGCCGACGTGCTCCTCGACGGCATCGCGTACTACCCCGAGGACGCCTCCCGTGCCGAGGTCGAGCTGTGGCTCGCGCGGCACGGAGCGGACGGAGCGGTGTCCGCCGCGGCCGAGCTGCTGGTCGCGGCACGCGGCGCGGACCAGGGAGGCCCGCTGCGCAGGCTCCACTGCCAGCAGGCCCTCGCCCTGGTCGGCCCGGAGGCCGAACCCGCGGTGCGTGCGGTGCTCGGCGACCCGGAGCTCGGCGGGCTCGCCCGGGTCTGGCTCGCCGAACGGGGCGCGGCGGACGTGCCCGCCCCGCCGGAGTCGATGATCTTCTGGCTCGCCGTCGACACCATCGCCGCGCAACTGGACGCCGACGGCGACATGGACGAGCTCCAGGAACTGGTCGAGGGGCTCTCCGGTCAGCACAGCGGCTTCTTCGACGAGGCGTGGCGGGTGGACCACCCCGCGACGGCCGATGTGCTCGAGGCGATCGGACGGCTGCACCGCGACAGGAAGACGGCGAAGGCCGCACGCAAGGCCGCCTTCAAGGCGCGGTCGCGCGGCGGGAACTGAGCGGGAGCCTTTTCGGCCAGCGGAGGGCGGCCGGGATACGGCCAGGTGTCGGGTTTGTCCTCAAACGCCGGACGGGCTTGGTGTCAGGGCCCGCTCGAAGTCGTGCGGCGTTCAACTGGTGTTGGTGCGGGAGGGGGAGTGTGATCGCGCCAACCACCCGGCCACGTCGTACCAGGAGTCCGTGATGTCGTTCACGCGCAGGGAATTCACCAGACAGTCCGCCCTCACCGGTGCCGGTATCGCCCTCACCGGCACCGTCGGCGCGCTGGCCACCGCACCGGGCGCCCTGGCCGCCGAGGACGCACGGCACGGACACGGCAACGACCACGACGACCACGGGCACGGACACAGCAAGGAGCTGGGCTACGGCCCGCTGCTCCCCGACCCGAAGGGCATCCTCGCGCTGCCCGCCGGATTCTCGTACCGCATCGTCACGCACAGCGGTGTCACCAAGCTGGAGAGCGGCGAATCCACCCCCTCCAACCACGACGGCACCGCCGCCTTCGAGGGCCCGCGCGGTGTCACCCTCCTCGTCAACAACCATGAGCTGAGCGGTACCAGGGCCGGCTGGGAGCACCCCGTCCCGCTCATCGAGGGCTTCGTCTACGACCCGGTCGCGGCCGGTGGCTGCACCGTCGTGGAGACCCGCCGCGACGGACGTACAGCCGAGTGGGTCGGCATCGCCGGTACGTCGACCAACTGCGCGGGCGGCAGCACCTCCTGGGGCACCTGGCTCACCTGTGAGGAGACCGAGGACAAGGCCGGCAAGAACGGTCTGCTCAAGGACCACGGCTACGTCTTCGAGGTCGACCCCTACGACAGGCGCGCCAACCGCGACCCGCGCCCGATCAAGGCGTTCGGCCGGTACGCCCACGAGGCCGTCGTCATCGACCCCAAGTTCGGCCACGCCTATCTGACGGAGGACGCGTCGGGCCCCAACGGCCTGCTCTACCGCTGGGTCCCGCCGCACGGCTTCAAGCACGGCCGCGGCAAGCTGCGCACCCTCGCCGACGACGCGGGTGTCCTGCAGGCCACCAAGTGCTTCGACAAGAACGGCGCGTTCGTCGACGACCTCTCCCGGGCCACGAAGATCGGCACGGTCTACGGTGTGGACTGGGTCGACGTACCCGACCGTGACGCGAAGACCGTCCCCGTGCGCAAGCAGTTCGACAACACCCAGGTCACCCGCGCCCGCAAGCTCGAGGGCATGTGGTGGGGAGACGGCGGCGCCTACCTCGTCTCCTCGTTCGCCCGGAGCGAGAGCCCCGCCCAGCACGACGGCCAGGTCTGGTTCTACGACCCCAAGCGCCGCACGCTCACCCTGAAGGTGCTCCTCGGCGTCAACCCCGACCCGTCCAAGGACGGCGCCCTCGACGGCCCGGACAACATCACCGTGTCCCCGTACGGCGGTCTGGTCATCTCCGAGGACGGCGAAGGCATCCAGCACCTCTTCGGTGCCACGGACAGCGGCCGCACGTACCCGATCGCACGCAACGACCTGAACGCGGGCACCGAGGACGACCCCTCGTACAGCGAATTCACCGGTGTCACCTTCTCGCCGGACGGAAAGACACTGTTCGCCAATATCCAGACGCCCGGAATCATGCTCGCCATCACGGGCCCGTGGAAGCGTCAGCCGAACCGGCACTGACATCGGCCGGTGCGCGGCACGTCGGGGAAATTCCCTCGCGTGCCGCGCAGTTGTTCTCCTAGAGTCAGGGCCATGCACCTCCCGGTGCGAAGGCAGCGGCTACTTCTCTCCCAGAAATCACGCCGCAGCCGTCCTGACCTCGGGAGGCACAAGCGTCGGGGTGCCCGGTGCGCAGGCAACGGATACTTCCGGGATCTGAAGGTTGCGGGTTCGAATCCCGTCCGGCCACGGCCGGTAGCTCAATCGGACAGAGCATCAGACATGAGCCCGTCGCCGACTCCTGAACTCGGGCACCCCTTTTCGCTGTGCCTTCTCCCATGAATTCGGGGGGAATTCACATGGCACGCTTCAATACCCGTCTCATCAGGCCCCGCGTCACCTCGCCCGTGAAGTCCACCGGGCGCACCGCGCGCAACCACCAGGGCGCCGTCGGACACCTCCGGGACAGCCGTTCCGAGCTCTTCCTCCTCGCGGTCGCGAACTTCGTGTCGCAGCAGACCTTCCACGAGGGCGGCGACGAGCGCGACAGCCGCTTCGCGACGCTGGTGCGGAAGCTCGCCGTCGAGGACCCGCAGTGGACCGCGGGGCTGCTGCACTGGCTGCGCCGCGAGGGCGGGATGCGTACGGCGTCGATCGTCGGCGCCGCCGAGTACGTGAAGGCCCGGCTCGACGCGGGCGCCGTGGACGGCCCGTCCAACCGGCAGGTCGTGGACTCGGTGCTGCTGCGTGCGGACGAGCCCGGTGAGCTGCTCGGCTACTGGACCTCGCGGTACGGCCGTGCCGTGCCCAAGCCCGTCAAGCGCGGCATCGCCGACGCCGTACGCCGGCTCTACAGCGGCAAGGCGCTGCTGAAGTACGACACCGCGTCCAAGGGGTACCGCTTCGGCGACATCCTCAACCTGGTGCACGCCGCGCCCGACCCGGCCAAGGCCTGGCAGGGCGAGCTGTTCCGGTACGCGCTGGACCGCAGGCACCACCCCGAGGACGCCGTTCCGCCCGTCTCGAACCGCGTCCTGACCGCCCACCGGGCACTGATGGACCTGCCGGTCGCAGAGCGTCGCGGCGTCGTCACAGGACCCGGTGGGGCGGACCGGCTGGCCGCCGCCGGCATGACCTGGGAGGCACTCGCGGGCTGGCTGCAGGGTCCGATGGACGCCGCGGTCTGGGAGGCGGTCATTCCCTCCATGGGGGCGATGGCGCTCGTACGCAACCTGCGGAACTTCGACGAGGCCGGGGTCTCCGACGCGGTCGCGGCCGAGGTGGCGGCGAGGATCTCCGACCCGGCGGCGGTCGAGGCTTCCCGGCAGTTCCCCTTCCGCTACCTCGCGGCCTACCAGCACGCGCCCTCGCTGCGCTGGGCCTACCCGCTGGAGCAGGCGCTCGGGCACTCGCTGGCGAACATTCCGGCGCTGCCCGGCCGCACCCTGATCCTCGTGGACCGTTCCGGTTCCATGTGGGCGCCGCTCTCGGACCGCTCGCAGCTGAACCGGGCCGACGCCGCGGCCGTCTTCGGTACGGCCCTGGCACTGCGGGCCGCGGACGCCGACCTGGTGGAGTTTGGCACGAGCAGTGCGCCGGTGTCCCACCGCCGGGGCGAGTCGGTCCTGAAGATCCTGGAGCGCTTCCACAGCCTGGGCGGAACCAACACCGTGGAGGCCGTGCGCAGGCACTACAGGAAGCACGAGCGGGTGCTGATCGTCACCGATGAGCAGGCCTCGTTCACGCACTACGGGGACGTCGCCGAGGGGATCCCGCCGACCGTTCCGGTCTACACCTGGAACCTCGCCGGGTACCGGATCGGGCACGGCCCGTCGGGGAGCGATAACCGCCACACCTTCGGGGGTCTTTCCGACGCGGCATTCCGGATGGTGCCCCTGCTGGAAGCGGGCAGGAGCGCCGACTGGCCGTGGAACGGCTGATTACGAATCCGGCACTACTGCGGCCCCGGGAGTGGTCGGGCATGGCGTCGGGCGCTCCCAAGGCGCATACTCAACGTAATGAAACAGTCAGCCGGATCCCGGCGTCACCTGCCTTCCAGTCCCTTCAACCGCCCGGCCCAGGCGGCCCCACCGGTCGAATGCTTCGATGTGGGCGACAGGGTGTCGCACGACCAGTTCGGACTCGGCCGAGTCCTTGCTGTCGAGGGCGACAACGACGCAGTGCTCATCGACTTCTCGGGGCGACAGGGGAGGATCCTGAGCCCGTACTCCAAGCTGACCAAGCTCTGAGAGGGAGGACGAGCACCTACAGCGTCCGACCGGAGACTCTCCGGATCCGGGGCACCTGAGGAGAAATCCGTCGGGTGCCCCGGAAGCCGTTCCAGGGGTGTGCGGGCTGCTGCGGCCTACAGCGCCTTCGCGGCGGGCTTCACCATGCCGCGAACGGTCCGCGACTTCACGAACTCGCCCATGCCGGTCATCTCCCACTCGCCGGTGAACTGCTTGATCAGCTTCGCCATCATGACGCCGGTCTGCGGCTCCGCGCCCGTCAGGTCGAAGCGCACCAGTTCCTCGCCGGTCGCCGCGTCGATCAGCCGGCAGTAGGCCTTGGCGACCTCGGTGAACTTCTGGCCGGTGAACGAGTTGACCGTGAAGACCAGACCGGTCGCGTCGGCGGGGATCCGGCCGAGGTCCACGACGATCACCTCGTCGTCACCCGCGCCCTCACCCGTGAGGTTGTCGCCGGAGTGCTGGATGGCGCCGTTGAGGATGGAGAGCTTGCCGAAGTAGCAGCTGTCCAGGTGATTGCGGTTGGGACCGAAGGCGATCACCGAGGCGTCGAGGTCGATGTCCTTGCCGCGGAACGCGGGCTCCCAGCCGAGGCCCATCTTGACCTGGGACAGCAGCGGCCTGCCGCCCTTGACCAGGGAAACCGTCTGGTTCTTCTGGAGGCTGACCCGGCCCTTGTCGAGGTTGATCTTGCCGGAGGCGGCGGGGGCGGGCGGGGCGGCCGGCGGCGCAGGCGGGGCGGGCGGAGCGATCCGCGGGTCCACGGGGGCCTGCGCCGGGGGAGCGGGCGGAGCAGGCTGGACGTTCACCGGTGCGGCCGGCGCGACCGGGGCGGCGGGCGCTGCCGGCTCCTCGACCGACACGCCGAAGTCCGTGGCGATGCCCGCCAGGCCGTTCGCATAGCCCTGGCCCACGGCGCGGGCCTTCCAGGCGCCGTTGCGCAGGTAGATCTCGATGACCACCAGCGCCGTCTCCGCGCCCAGCTGGGGCGGGGTGAAGGTGGCGAGCGCGCTGCCGTCGTCCGCGTTGCGCACGGTCGCGGTGGGCTCGACCCCCTGGAAGGTCTGGCCCGCGGCGTCGGGGCTCGCGGTGACGACGATCTTCTCGATGCCCGGAGGGACCGCGGAGGTGTCCACCACGATCGCGTCGGGCGCGGAGCCGCCGCCCGAGCGGTACGTCACGCCCGGGCCGGAGGGCTGGTTGTAGAAGATGAAGTCGTCGTCGGAGCGCACCTTGCCGTCGGCGGTGAGCAGCAGGCCCGAGACGTCGAGCCGCACCGGGGCGGCGACGTCCACCGCCACGCGGGCGGCGGAGAGAGGGATGTTCGAGCCGGGGGTCATTGCGGTCATGCACGGGCTAACGAATGACCCGGCTTTGCCGTTCCCTTACCTTCGGGGACTTGCTCCGTACGGCTCAGCGCCCGCCCACGGACCGGTTCCGGGGGTGGTTGCGGGCCGCGCGTTCGTTGCCGTGCTTGTACGCGCCCGTCCAGCGCGCCATGACCAGCTGGGCGTCGCCGGACGTCACCTCGGCGAGGAACTTCTCCGCACGGCCGCCGCGCAGGGTGCCCGCAGGGCGGCCGTGATGGGTGATCGTGACGCTCGCGTCGGCGTGCTGCTCGTACAGGAATCCGGAAGGTCTCGGCATGCGCCCCATGGTGCCCGCGCCCCGAGTGCGCCGTCGCGCGATTTTCCGGGGCCCGGCCGACGGAGCCGTGCCGGGACTAGTACGGCCACATCGGCGGGTCCGTGACGAAGTGGCCGCCGATGTGGGCGTGGTCCGGGTTCTCCGGGTCCAGCTCCCCGTGTTCGGCGACGAGCTTGTCCGCGTACTGCTCGGAGTCGTCCTGCGGCTCGTACCCGAGGGACTTGGCCGTCGTCAGGTCCCACCACAGGCGGGTGTTGTCGGAGGAGCCGTAGATCACCGTGTGGCGCACGTCCTCGGCGGTGAGCGCGGCGTGGAAGAGCCGCGCGCCGTCGCCGGGGCTCATCCAGACCGACAGCATCCGGACCGATGTCGGCTCCATGAAGCAGGAGCCGATGCGCACCGAGACGGTCTCGACGCCGTACTTGTCCCAGTAGAGCTGCGCGAGGTCCTCGCCGAAGGACTTCGACAGACCGTAGAAGGTGTCGGGGCGGCGTGCGGTGCCGATCGGGATCAGCGGGTCGCCGGGCAGGGGGCGCGGGGTGTAGCCGATGGCGTGGTTGGAGGAGGCGAACACGATGCGCCCGACGCCCTCCTCGCGTGCGGCCTCGTAGAGGTTGTAGGTGCCCTCGATGTTGGAGCGCAGAATCTTGTCGAAGGACGCTTCCAGGGAGATGCCCGCGAGATGGATGATCGCGTCGACGCCCCGTACGGCTTCCCGCAGGGCCTCCTTGCCGCCGAGGTCGGCGGTGATCGCGTCCGGTTCGCCCTCGATGGGGATGACGTCGAAGAGGCGCAGTTCATAGCCGTATGCGGGCAGCAGTCCCCGCATGAGGGTGCCGAGGCCGCCGGCGGCGCCGGTGAGCAGGACGGTGCGGGGAGCGGGCATACGGAAATCTCCTCGGTGCGGGCACAGGACGGGGGCGCGGCGTACGCGGACGTGCCGTGCGGTGTGTACGGACAGCAAGGTACGCGCGGCACGCAGGCATGACACATCAGCGCGATGCGTCAAATCCATGGACGACATTCACATGCATGGACAAGCTAAGAAGTCCTGGCGGATCACGTCAAGTGTGGCCCGGAGTGAGCTGCTCCGTGTCCAGGTTGGGCGTTCTCGTCTTGACCTGCGCCGCGCGGCTGCCTTAGCGTGGCGCCGTTCAGAAATATGGACACCGATCAGAATTGTGCACGCCTGAATCTGCTCAGGGAGCGCCCGTGACCTCAGCCCCCCTTGCCGCCCGACTCACCGATGTCGCCGGGCCGCTCTTCTTCCCCGTCACCGCCTACGGGCCGGACGGCACCGTGGACCTCGACGCCTTCCGTGCGCATGTGCGCGCCGGCATCGACGCCGGCGCCGCAGCGGTCTTCGCCTGCTGCGGCACCGGCGAGTTCCACGCGCTGACGCCGGAGGAGTTCCGGATCGTCGTCGCCGCGGCCGTCGAGGAGACCGCCGGACAGGTACCCGTCGTCGCGGGCGCCGGCTACGGCACCGCGCTCGCGATCCAGTACGCGAAGCTCGCCGAGGACGCGGGAGCGGACGGACTCCTCGCCATGCCCCCGTACCTCGTCGTCGCCGGCCAGGAAGGCCTACTGGGCCACTACACCGCGCTCGCCGCGGCCACCGGCCTGGAGACGATCGTCTACCAGCGCGACAACGCGGTCTTCACCCCGGAGACCGTCCTCGCCCTCGCGCAGACCCCCGGGATCATCGGCCTCAAGGACGGCTTCGGCGACCTCGACCTGATGCAGCGCATCGTCAGCGCCGTACGCACCGGCCTGCCCGGCCAGGACTTCCTGTACTTCAACGGCCTGCCCACCGCCGAACTCACCGGGCTCGCCTACCGCGGCATCGGCGTCACCCTCTACTCCTCCGCGGTGTTCGCCTTCGCACCCGACATCGCCCTCGCCTTCTACCGGGCCATGGAATCCGGCGACGACGACCTGGTGAACGCGCTGCTCGACCACTTCTACCGGCCGCTCGTCGAACTGCGCGCCAAGGGGCGCGGTTACGCGGTGTCCTTGGTGAAGGCGGGCGTCCGGCTCGAGGGCCTGGAGGTCGGAGAGGTGCGCACCCCGCTCACCGAGCCGCCCGCCGAGCACGTCGAGGAACTGACCGTGATCATCGCGAACGGCCGTGCCCTGCTGGAGAAGCACGGGGCCGGGCAGGAGGGGCGCGGGTGAAGACCTCCGCCTTCCTCTACCCCTGGGACGTCGTCGGGGACCCGGACGCGGCCACACGCGTCCGGGACCTCGGTGTCCAGCAGGTGACGCTCGCCTCCGCATACCACTCGACCCGGGCCCTGACCTCGCGTCACCCCGGACGCCGGATCGTCACGGCCGAGCACGCCGCCGTGCTCTACCCGCCGGACCCGGCGCGCTGGGCGGGGCGCGAGCTGCGGCCCTACGGACAGACCTGGGTGGCGGGCGAGGACCCGTACGCCGAGGCGGCCGAGGCCCTGGCCGACGCCGGTCTCCAGGTGCACTCCTGGGTCGTCCTCGCGCACAACTCCCGCCTGGGCGCCGAGCATCCGGACACCTCCGTGGTCAACGCCTACGGCGACCGCTACCCCTGGGCACCGTGCATCGCGCAGCCCGCCGTCCACACCTACCTGGTGGACCTGGCGGCGGAGGCGGCGGTACGCCCCGGGGCGCACGGCACCGAACTGGAGTCCTGCGGCTGGTACGGCTTCGCCCATCTGCACGCACACGACAAGGTCGCGGGTGTGGGCCTCGGGGACGCGGCGCAGTACCTGATGTCGCTCTGCTTCTGCGCCGCGTGCCGTGCCGGTTACGGCGGGCAGGGGCTGGACGCCGACGAACTGGGTGCGGCGGTACGGCGGGCCCTGGAGCCGGTCTGGGCAGGATCCGGCTCAGGCTCCAGGGAGACCGGCTGGTCCGGCGTCGAGAAGCTGCTGGGGGCCGGCCTCGCCGATGCCACCCTGCGGTGGCGCGGCCAGGTGGCCCGGACGCTCCAGGAGTCGGCCGTCGCCGCGGTGCGGCAGGCCGCGGAGGGCCGGGACTTCCAGGTCCTGCTGCACGCCGACCCCGCCCCGTACCGCACGGGCGCCAACGTCGGAGTCGACGCCGCGCACATCCTGTCCACCGCGGACGGCGTGGTGCTGCCCTGCACCGGCGACGACGCGGCGCGCGAAGCGGTGCTCGGCCCGTTCGCCGGGCTGTCCGGAGTGCGGGCCGCCAACTTCGGTGTGGTCACCGGCATGGGCGGCAGCCCCGGAACGCTGGAGCGGGACGCGGCGCACGCACTCTCGCTCGGCGCCACCGAACTGCGCCTGTACCACGCCGGACTGGCCTCCGGGCCGGATCTCGAGACCGTCGCCGACGCACTCTCACGCATCGGTCGATGAAGGAAGCGGACCGGTGGGGGCGCCCGTCAGCCGCCCCCACCGGCCCGTGCCCAGCCATGCCGCCGTACCCAGTCCGGCCACCGCGGTCAGCGGCAGCAGCACGGTGACGTCCACCACCGCGACCAGCCCCGCCCCGAGCGCCAGGGCCACCGCGTTCGGCACCGTCATCAGCGAGTTGGCCGCCGCGGCCGTGCGGCCGAGCACCGCGTCCGGGGTCTCCCGCTGCACGGCCGTCATCGCGGCGATCAGCACACACGGCAGACCGAGACCGATGGCCGCGCTCGCCACCAGGGCCACCGGCTCGCAGGGCAGTGCCCGCGCCCCCACCGCCACCGCGAACACGGCGGTCCCCGCCGCCGCGAAGACCCGCTCC
Source organism: Streptomyces sp. NBC_00683 (assembly GCF_036226745.1). Classification (NCBI taxonomy): domain Bacteria; kingdom Bacillati; phylum Actinomycetota; class Actinomycetes; order Kitasatosporales; family Streptomycetaceae; genus Streptomyces; species Streptomyces sp. NBC_00683. Next base: position 6,532,908 of record NZ_CP109013.1, read on the forward strand.
GGCATGCGCCGGAGCAGCGGCCCGGCCAGCAGCCCCGCCGCCACCGAACCGGCGCCCTGGACCGCGTACAGCACCCCTGCGTAGGCGGGGGAGCGGCCGAGCACATCATCGACGACGGCGTACACCGCAGCGCCGTTGAGTCCGGCCACCAGCATCGTCAGCGCCCCGGCGTACACCAGTGGCCGCAGCGCCTGCGAGCCGCGCAGCAGCCGTATGCCCGCCGCCGTGCCACCCCGCCGTGACACCCGCCCCGCCCTGTCGGGCTCCCGTACCCGCAACTGCGCGAACACCAGCGCGGCCAGGGCGAACGTCAGCGCGTCCAGGAGCGCCACCGGCCCGCCGCCGTACCGCGCGAACAGGCCCGCGCCCGCCAGCGGCGCGAGCAGTTTCATGCCCTCGTTCGCCATGGTCCGCAGCCCGTTGAAGTCCCCCAGCAGCCGCGCGTCCACCGCCCGGGCGACCAGCGCCGCCTCGGCCGCGTCCAGCAGGACGCCACTCACCCCGTAGACGAACAGAACGGCGAAGAGCACCCAGACCCGGCCGGCCGAATCGACCACGAGCAGCGAGGTCATGAGCCCCGCCATGGCCAGATTCACCCAGATCAACAGCTGTCTGCGGGGCAGCAGATCGGCGAGCGCGCCGAGTGCGGGGCCGGCGAGCACCGGGGCCCACATCGCGAACACGGTCAGGGCCGCCAGGCTGTCCGAACCGGTGAGCGACTTGACCCAGATCCCGGCGGTGAGCCACATCGCGGACGTACCGAATCCGGAGACGAGCACCCCTGCCAGAACGAGCAGGGCCGTCCGATCGCATACCACTCTGCCCACGGCACCGCCCGCCCTCGCACCACCGTGACCTGCGCACTCGCCCCCTGGCCACGCCAACGGGGCCATGCTGGCGACTAAGGACGCCTCCGGACATCGGGCAGAAGCCCTAGAGATGCGTCGAAACATCTTCTGTCAGAAGCGTTGACGAAACATTCGCGACCGCTCTAACTTCATCGCGTCGTACTTCGTACGTCATATATGAGACGCGATACGCGAGATGCGAGAGCCCTTCACCCATGACCTTTGCGCCCACCCCGATCCCCTCCCGGACCCAGTACGTGCTGGAGGCGATCAAGCACGCCATCCTGACAGCGCAGCTGAGACCGGGGCAGGCGCTCGTCGAGACGGAGCTCGCCGCGCAGTTCGGGGTGTCGAAGACTCCTGTACGTGAGGCGCTGAAGACGCTCGCCGGTACGGGGCTCGTCGTCATGAGCCAGTACAAGGGCGCCACCGTGCGACTCGTCGACGCGACCATGGCGCGGGAGGTGTACGACGTGCGCCTGCTCCTGGAGCCCGAGGCGCTGCGCCGCTCCATCACCCGCAAGGCCTCGCTCGACGCGGCACAGGAGGCCCTGGAGCGCTCCGACTCGGCGGTCGACAAGGCCGACAGGTCGCTCGCGAACCGGGACTTCCACCGCGCGCTCTACCTGCCCTGCGGCAACCCGCTGCTCTCCCGGATGCTCGACGAGATCCGTGACCAGGCCGCCCTCGTGTCGACCGTCGCTTGGACGGCCATCCCCTCGTGGGAGCGGGAGGCGGCCGAACACCGGGAGATCCTGCGGCTCGCCCTCGCGGACGACGCGGCGGCGGCGGCCGGGGCTCTGCACGACCACATCGCGTCGTTCGTGCGCCGCGCCTTCCCCGACGACGAAGACGGGGGTGACGCGGCGTGAACAACCAGCTGGAGCTCAACCACCAGCACCTCGACGAAAGGCCAGTCCGCATGGACCTCACCCCGCTGAAGGCGGCCCTCGCAGACGTTGTGGCGATCCCGGTGACCCCGTTCGCCGAGGACGGGAGCATCGACACGACGGCGCACCGCGCCCTGCTGCGACGGCTCCTCGACGGTGGCGTCCGCATCGTCACCCCGAACGGCAACACCGGGGAGTTCTACGCGCTGACCCCCGACGAGCGGCGCGCCGTCACCGAGCTCACCATCGACGAGGCGGGCGGCCGTGCCACCGTCCTCGTGGGCGTCGGACACGACGTACCGACCGCCGTGGCCGCCGCCGAGCACGCCAGGGACTCCGGCGCCGAGATGGTGATGGTGCACCAGCCCGTGCACCCCTACATCTCGCAGGAAGGCTGGATCGACTACCACCGGGCCATCGCCGAGGCCGTTCCGGAGCTCGGAGTCGTCCCGTACATCCGCAATCCGCTCCTCGCCGGCGACCGCCTCGCCGAACTCGCGGACAGCTGCCCCAACGTCATCGGCGTGAAGTACGCCGTCCCGGACGCCGCACGCTTCGGCGCCTTCGCCCGGGACGCCGGCCTGGAACGCTTCGTCTGGGTCGCGGGACTCGCCGAGCTGTACGCACCCTCCTACTTCGCCACCGGCGCCACCGGATTCACCTCCGGCCTCGTCAATGTCGCCCCCGGTGTCTCGCTGGCCATGCTGGGGGCACTGAGGGCGGGCGACTACGCGGCGGCGATGAAGGTCTGGGAGCAGATCCGCCGCTTCGAGGACCTGCGCGCCGACCGGCAGTCCGCCAACAACGTGACCGTCGTCAAGGAGGCCCTGGCCGCGCTCGGGCTCTGCCGCCGCGACGTCCGCGCACCGAGCAGGGTCCTGCCCGAGGCGCAGCGCGCCGAGGTCGCCGACCTGGTGGCGGGGTGGTCCATATGACAGGTACCGAGGGCACGCGCATCACTCCCGAGGAGCTGCGCAGCCACCAGTGGTACGGAACGGACGGGCTCCGTTCGTTCAGCCACCGCGCCCGCACCCGCCAGCTCGGCTACCTCCCCGAGGAGCACCTGGGCAAGCCGGTCATCGCGATCCTCAACACCTGGTCCGACATCAACCCCTGCCACGTCCACCTGCGCGACCGCGCGCAGGCCGTCAAGCGGGGCGTCTGGCAGGCGGGCGGCTTCCCGCTCGAGTTCCCGGTCTCCACACTCTCGGAGACCTTCCAGAAGCCGACTCCGATGCTCTACCGCAACATGCTCGCGATGGAGACGGAGGAGCTGCTGCGCTCCTACCCCGTCGACGGCGCCGTGCTGCTGGGCGGCTGCGACAAGTCGACGCCCGCGCTCCTCATGGGCGCGGCCTCCGTCGACCTGCCGACCGTGTTCGTGCCCGCCGGGCCGATGCTGCCGGGCCACTGGCGCAACGAAGTGCTCGGCTCGGGTACGGACATGTGGAAGTACTGGGACGACAAGCGGGCCGGGCTCATCGGTGACTGCGAAATGGCCGAGCTGGAGAACGGGCTCGCCCGTTCGCCCGGCCACTGCATGACGATGGGCACCGCGTCGACCCTGACGGCCGCCGCCGAGGCGCTGGGCGTCACGGTTCCGGGCGCCTCGTCCATCCCGGCCGTCGACTCCGGTCACGACCGGATGGCGGCGCAGTCCGGGCTCAGGATCGTCGAACTGGTCTGGCAGCAGCTCACGTTGTCGAAGATCCTCACCGCCGACGCGTACGAGGACGCCGTCGCCACCGTTCTCGCGCTCGGCGGCTCCACCAACGCCGTCATCCACCTCACCGCGATGGCGGGCCGGTCCGGGGTGAAGCTCACCCTGGACGACTTCGACCGCATCGCCCGCACCGTCCCGGTCCTCGCCAACCTCCGGCCCGGCGGCAAGTACCTGATGGAGGACTTCCACTTCGCCGGCGGACTGCCCGGATTCCTGGCCCGGCTCACCGACGTACTGCATCTGGACCGTCCCACCGTCTCGCACACCACGCTGCGCGAACAGCTCGACGGGGCGCTGGTGCACAACTCCGACGTCATCCGGGAGCGGGACAACCCCCTGGTCGAGGAGGGCGGCGTGGCGGTGCTGCGCGGCAACCTCTGCCCCGACGGCGCGGTCATCAAGCACATCGCCGCCGAGCCCCACCTGCTGCGCCACACCGGTCCCGCGGTCGTCTTCGACGACTACAAGGAGATGCAGCGCACCATCAACGACCCGGCCCTGGCCCTCACTCCGGACCATGTGCTGGTGCTGCGCAACGCCGGGCCCAAGGGCGGTCCAGGCATGCCCGAGTACGGCATGCTGCCGATCCCGGACTACCTGCTGAAGCAGGGTGTACGGGACATGGTGCGGATCTCCGACGCCCGGATGAGCGGCACCAGTTACGGGGCGTGCGTGCTGCACATCGCGCCCGAGTCGTTCGTCGGCGGGCCGCTCGCCCTGGTGCGCACCGGTGACCTGATCACCCTGGACGTCGAGGCGCGGCTGCTCCACCTCGATGTTCCCGACGATGAGCTGGAGCTGCGCAGGGCCCGGTGGACACCGCCGCCCGCACGGTACGGGCGCGGCTACGGGGCGCTCTACCAGGACCAGATCACCCAGGCCGACACCGGATGCGACTTCGCGTTCCTGGCCAGGCAGGGAGACGTGCCCGACCCGTACGCGGGCTGAAACCGGGCGAAGAGAATTCCGCGCACCGATCCGTTCGGTACACCGAACGACATGCGGTAAGCGCTTGCACGGCACACGCACCACCGCACAGCACAAGCACCACCGCACGGCACATCCAGCACTTCCCAGAGATCGGAGACGTGTCATGGCCCAATCCGCAGCCGTGGCCACACCGCCGCCCAAGGTGCCCCGGCGCCGCTCGGCGAGCCCCCGCCGCCTGCCGTATCTGCTGATAGCGCCCGCGGGCCTGCTGATGCTGGGCTTCATCGCCTATCCGGTGATCAGCGTCTTCTACTACAGCCTGCAGAACTACAACGTCACCAAGCCGTGGCGGAACGGCTTCGCCGGTTTCGACAACTTCACCCGCATCTTCACCGAGGACGAGCAGTTCTGGCCGACGCTCGGCTTCAGCGCCCAATGGGTCTTCACCCAGGTCACGTTGCAGCTCGCACTCGGTCTCGCACTCGCGCTGATCGTCAACCAGAGCTTCATCGGCCGCGGCATCTCGCGCGCCATGGTCTTCTCGCCCTGGGCCGTCTCCGGGGTGCTGACCAGCACCATCTGGATCCTGCTCTACAACTCCTCGACCGGCTTCAGCCGCTATCTCGCGGACGCCGGAATCGGCGAGTACGGCACCTCGGTGCTCTCCGACACCGGGACCGTCTTCTGGGCGGCGACCATCTCCGAACTCTGGCGCGGTGTCCCCTTCTTCGCCATCCTCATCCTCGCCGACCTGCAGTCCGTCTCGAAGGAGCTGTACGAGGCGGCATCGGTCGACGGCGCGGGCAGGCTGCGGCAGTTCTTCCACATCACCCTCCCGCACCTGCGGGACGCGATCATCCTCGCCACGCTGCTGCGCGGTGTCTGGGAGTTCAACAACGTCGACCTCCTCTACACCCTCACCGGCGGCGGACCGGCCGGCGAAACCACCACCCTGCCGCTCTATGTGGCCAATACCGGTATCGAGGGCCACGACTTCGGCTACGCCTCGGCGCTCACCACCGTCGCCTTCGTGATCCTCCTCTTCTGCTCGATCGTCTATCTGCGCCTGAGCAAGTTCGGAGGCGACCACAAGTGACTGCCGCACTCGCAGAGAAGAACAGCGCACCGGGACGGTCTGTGCGACACAGCGCCCCGCCGCCCTCCTCGACCCGCCGACCCAAGCGCGAGCGTGCCTTCGACGACGTACCGCGCTGGCAGATCTACGTGCCGCTCGGCATCTACCTGCTCTTCACGCTCATCCCGTTCTACTGGATGTTCCTGTTCGCCGTACGGCCCGCCGGCTCCACCTCGCTGGTGCCCTGGCCGATGACGGGAGAGCACTTCTCCAAGGTCTGGAACGAGCGGAGCTTCGCGCTCTTCTTCCAGAACAGCATGATCGTCGGCGTCTGCACGCTGTTCGCCACGACCCTGGTCGCGCTCGCCGGCGGCTATGCCCTGGCCCGGTTCAACTTCAAGATCAAGAGCGCGTTCATGCTGGCGCTGCTCTGCTCGCAGTTCATCCCGGGCGCGCTGATGCTCGTACCGCTCTTCGAGATCTTCAAGAACCTCCAGATGATCAACTCCCTCGGGAGCGTCGTCATCGCGGAGACCGTCTTCCAGCTGCCCCTGTCGATCATCCTGATCAGCGGCTTCATCAAGAACGTGCCGGTCTCCCTGGAGGAGGCCGCCTGGGTGGACGGCTGCTCGCGCTTCAGGGCCTTCTGCGCGGTCGTCCTGCCGCTGCTGCGACCCGGACTGATCGCCGTCGGCTCCTTCGCCTTCGTCCACAGCTGGAACCACTTCCTGTTCGCCCTGATGTTCCTCAGCGAGCAGGACAAGCAGACGATCCCGGTCGGCCTGAACACCCTGATCGGCGCCGACAGCGTCGACCTGGGGGCGCTGGCCGCGGGCGGTGTCATCGCCGCGGTGCCCGTGGTGATCGTCTTCGCCTTCATCCAGAAGTGGCTGATCACCGGCTTCAGCGCCGGCGCAGTGAAGGGCTGACGGACATGACCCCACACCTCCGCCCCCGCGCCGCGCGCCGCGCCGCCGCCGCGCTCGCCCTGCTCCTCGGCAGCCTGGCCCTCCAGCCGGGCGCCGAGGCCGCCACCCCGGCACCGGCGGCGCAGCCGCCCGCCGCGGACCGCGACCTCGGCCGGGAGGTCCTCGCCGCCGACGACGGCTGGGCCGCCGAAGGTACCGGGACCACCGGTGGCTCGGCCGCCGACGACGCCCACGTCTTCACCGTGCGCACCAGGGCCCAGCTCGTCGCCGCGCTGGACGGCGGCAGCTCCGTACCCAAGATCATCCGTGTCGCCGGGACCATCGACGCGAACACCGACGACCGGGGACGGCGGCTGGACTGCGCCGACTACGCCACCGACGGCTACGCCCTCGACGCGTACCTCGCCGCCTACGACCCCCGTACCTGGGGCGGCGCCAAGCCCGCGGGGCCGCAGGAGGACGCCCGCAAGGCGTCCGCCGCCCGCCAGGCCGAACGCGTGGAGCTGCTCATCGGCTCCAACACCACGCTCGTCGGCGTGGGCCGCAGCGGCGTACTCAAGGGCGCGAGCCTCCAGGTCAAGGACGCCGACAACGTCATCGTCCGCAACCTCGAACTCCGCGACGCCTACGACTGCTTCCCGGCCTGGCAGCCCAACACCGGCGGACTCGGCGACTGGAAGACCGCGTACGACACCCTGTGGCTGCGCGGCGCCACCCACGTCTGGGTCGACCACGTCACCGCGAGCGACAAGGGCCACCCGGACGACCGCGAACCGACCTACTTCGGACGCAACTTCCTGCGCCACGACGGGCTCCTCGACATCACCAACGGCGCCGACCTCGTCACCGTCTCCTGGAGCCGGTTCGCCGACCACGACAAGGCGATCCTCATCGGCAACGGCGACGGCGTCACCACCGACCGCGGCAAGCTCCGCGTCACCCTGCACCACAACGAGTTCCACTCCGTCGTGCAGCGCGCGCCCCGCGTCCGCTTCGGCCAGGTCCACCTCTACAACAACCGCTACGTCATCCCCGGGGAGGGCGACTACCGCTACTCCCTCGGCGTCTCGACCGAGTCCCGGATCGTCGCCGAGAACAACTCCTTCGAGAGCCCCGGCCACGTAGAGGTCGCCGACCTGCTGAAGAGCTGGAACGGCAGTGCCCTCACCCAGCGCGGCACCGTGTTCAACGGCTTCCCCGTCGACCTGGTCTCCATCTACAACGCCTACAACTCCGGCAGCGAGACCGATCTCGCCACCGACACCGGCTGGACACCCACCCTGCACGGCCCGGTCGACAGCGCCGAACGCGCCGCCGCCGACGTCGCCCGCGAGGCCGGAGCGGGGAGGGCCGGATGACCACGACACCGCTGACCATCGTCCTGGCCGGCGCCCGGGGCCACGGCCGCTGGCACCTCGCCAACATCCGCCGCCTCCAGCACCAGGGCCTCGTCAGGCTGGCCGGGATCTGCGAACTGAACCCGCTGACCGACGGCGAACTCGACGCGTTCGCCGGAGAGATGCCCGAGCAGTCCGCCGACTTCGGTGCGCTCCTCGACTCCACCGGGGCCCGCGCCGCCATCATCTGCACCCCCATCCCGACCCACACCGCGCTGGCCCTGACGGCGGCGGCCCGCGGCGTCCACCTCCTCCTGGAGAAGCCGCCCGCCGCGACCTGGGCCGACTACGCCCGCATGGCCGACGGTGTACGGGAAGCCGGCATCGCCTGCCAGGTCGGCTTCCAGTCCTTCGGCTCGCACGCCGTGCCCGCCATCAAGGAACTCGTACGCTCCGGAGCCATCGGGAACGTACGCGGCATCGGCGCCGCCGGTGCCTGGGTCCGCGACGACGCCTACTTCCGGCGGGCGCCCTGGGCCGGCCGCCGCACCCTGGGCGGCACGGACGTGGTCGACGGTGTGCTCACCAACCCGCTGGCACACGCCCTCGCCACGGCGCTCGAACTCGCCGACCGGGGCACCGCCGAGGACGTGGCGTCCATCGAGACCGAGCTGTTCCGGGCCCACGACATCGAGGCGGACGACACCAGCTGCGTCCGCGTCACCACCACCGACGGGCTGCCGGTCACCGCCGCGGTCACCCTCTGCGCCGAAGAGGCCGGGGAGCCCTACGTGATCGTCCACGGCGACCGGGGGCGCATCACCTTCTGGTACAAGCAGGACCGGGTCCTCGTCCAGCGCGCGGGACACGGTCCCGAGGAAGCCGTGCACGGGCGGACCGACCTCCTGGAGAACCTCGTCGACCACCTGGTGCGGGGCACCGACCTGCTCGTACCGCCCCACCGCACCGGCGCGTTCATGCGGGTCGTCGAGGCCGTGCGCACCGCCCCCGAACCCACCGCGCTGCCCGCCGGCGCCTGGGTCACCCGGCCCGCCGAGACCGGTGGCGGGGTGCGGCGCATCGTGCGCGGCATCGACGCCATGGTCGCCGCGGGGGCCGACACCCTCACCCTCTTCTCCGAACTAGGCGCCCCCTGGGCGCAACCCAGCGAGGTGAGCACACCGTGACCACCGCACTCCTCAGCTGCGCCGGACGCCCCGTAGGCCGCTACAGCTACCGGCCCGGGACGGACAGCCGCCCCTACCTCCACCCCGTCACCACCCTGGCGGGCACCCCCGTCACCGAGGAACGCCCCGCCGACCACATCCACCACCTGGGCGCCTCCGTCGCCGTCCCCGACGTGGCCGGGCACAACTTCTGGGGCGGGCGCACCTTCGTCCGCGACCAGGGCCCCACCGAGCTCGACAACCACGGGGTCCAGCGCCACCTCGGCTGGAAGCTCCGCGACCCGGACGGCTTCGTGGAGGAGCTCAGCTGGGAGGCCGACGGCACCGAGCTGCTGCGCGAGCACCGCACGGTCGCCGTCCATGAACTCACCGACACCGCCTGGGCGCTGGACTTCTCCTTCTCGCTGACCAACCGCGGCAGCACGGACCTCTCCATCGGCAGCCCCGCCACCAACGGCCGGCCCGGCGCCGGATACGGCGGCTTCTTCTGGCGCGCCCCCAAGGAACCCACCGCGCCCGGTGTGTTCAGCGGCACCCTCGACGGCGAGGAGGCGGTGCACGGCAGGGCCGCCGACTGGCTGGCGCTGACCGGCGACGGCTGGACCCTCGTCTTCGCCGGGGCGACCGACGAGACCCGGCGCGACCCGTGGTTCGTACGGACCACCGAGTACCCGGGCGTCGGATCCTCCCTCGCCGCTGACCGGCGGCTCCCCGTCGCGGCCGGCGCCACCGTCGTACGCCGGGTGGTCACCGTCATAGCCGACGGCACGCTCGACCGGGAGACCGCCGCCGGCTACGTCCGCAAGGTGGCGACCGCATGAGCAGAGCCTGGACCGCGGACCTCGGCAACGGTACGTACCGCAACCCCGTCCTGAACTCCGACTGGTCCGACCCGGACGTCGTACGGGTCGGCGACGACTACTACCTCACCGCGTCCAGCTTCGGCCGGGTCCCCGGACTGCCCCTGCTGCACTCGCGCGACCTCGTCAACTGGTCACTCATCGGCCATGCGCTCGAACGCCTCGAACCGGCCGCCGACTTCGCGGTTCCCCGCCACGACTGCGGGGTGTGGGCCCCCTCGCTGCGGCACCACGCCGGACGCTTCTGGATCTTCTGGGGCGACCCCGACCACGGGATCCAGCAGATCAACGCCGAGGACATCCGCGGCCCGTGGAGCGCCCCGCACCTCGTCAAGGCCGGCAAAGGACTGATCGACGCCTGCCCCCTGTGGGACGAGGAGACCGGCGAGGCCTACCTCGTGCACGCCTGGGCCAAGTCCCGCTCCGGCATCAAGAACCGGCTCACCGGCCACCGGATGAGCCCCGACGGACGCGAACTGCTCGACGAAGGCAAGACCCTCGTCGACGCCGACACGATCCCCGGCTGGTTCACCCTGGAAGGGCCCAAGCTCTACCGCCACGACGGGTACTTCTGGATCTTCGCCCCGGCCGGCGGGGTGGAGACGGGCTGGCAGGGTGCCTTCCGGTCGCGGGAGTTCTTCGGCCCGTACGAGGAGAAGGTCGTCCTGGCCCAGGGCGGAACCGACGTCAACGGGCCGCACCAGGGCGCCTGGGTGCAGACCGCGGAAGGCGGTCCCTCCTCCCACTGGTTCCTGCACTTCCAGTCCCGCGGGGCCTACGGGCGGGTGGTCCACCTCCAGCCCATGAGCTGGCCCGCCGACGGCGACGGCTGGCCGGTCATCGGCCACGAGGGAGAACCCGTCGCCGTGCACACCAAGCCGAACGCGCCCGAACAGCCCGTGGAGGCACCGGCCTCCAGCGACGGCTTCCCCGGCGGGCGGTACGGCAGGCAGTGGCAGTGGACGGCGAGCCCCCGGCCCGGCTGGACGGTCGAGCACGCCGGGGACGGGCTGCGGCTCAGCTGCGTACGGACCGCGTACGCGCACGATCTGCGGGCCCTGTCCAACGTCCTGGTCCAGCGGCTGCCTGCCGAGGAGTTCAGAGTCGAGGTCGACCTCGCGCTGAACAGCCGGGAACCCGGTGCCAACGCCGGACTCGCGGTCCTGGGCGACGCGTTCAGCTGGATCGGGCTGGAGGCCGGGGAGGACGGGACGGCCCGGCTCGTCCACCGCTACGCCGAGTCCGTTGCCGAACACGAGCGGGACGCCGAACACTCCCGCGCGGCCCCCGAGGGACGGGTCAGGCTCAGCATCGAGGTCAGCACGGGGGCCCGCTGCCGCTTCTTCGCCGACACCGGTGACGGATTCCGGCCCTCGGGCCAGGTCTTCGCCGCCACACCCTGGCGCTGGGTGGGCGCCCTGCTCGGCCTCTTCGCCACCGCACCGGCCGGGACCGGCCCCGCCGGAACGGCTGCCTTCACCGCATTCCGTACCAGCGGCTGACCGCACACACCACAGACCACCCCCACGGCCGCCCCCCACTGACGTAACGCACAGCACCTGCGACACCAGCGATTTCACCGACAGAACCGAGAGAGAAGAGCCGACGATGACCATCTCCAAGACGCAGCGGGGGCGCGCCATGGCCGCGATGTCCCTCACGGCGGCACTCGCCCTGACGGCCACCGCGTGCGGTGACGACGGCAGTGGAACCGGCAACGAAGGCAGCGGCAAGGGCGAGATCACCTTCTGGGACAACAACGGTGGCCCGCGCACCGCCATCTGGACCGAGATCATCAAGGACTTCGAGAAGAAGTACCCGGACATCAAGGTCAAGTACGTCCCGATCCCGATCGCCGACGTCCAGTCCAAGTACGACACGGCGATCGCGGGCGGAGGCCTGCCCGACGTCGGCGGCGTCGGAACCGCGTACCTCGCCAACATCGTGTCGCAGGAAGCCCTTGTGCCGGTCACCGACCGGATCAAGGAGTCGTCGCTGAACGGCAAGCTGGTCGAGGGCATGGTCGACAGCGTCAAGACCGCGGGAGGCCGGGGCGACGACCTGTACAGCGTGCCGACCTCCGCGAACAACGGTGCGCTCTGGTACCGCACCGACCTGTTCAAGGCGGCGAACCTCGAGGCGCCCACCACCTGGGACAACTTCTACACGGCGGCCGACAAGCTCACCGACGCGAAGAACAACAAGTTCGGCTACACCATCCGCGGCGGCGCCGGCTCCATCGCGCAGGCCCTGGACGCGGTCTACGGCCAGTCCGGCATCACGGACTTCTGGGCCGGCGACAAGACGACGCTCAACGACCCCAAGAACGTCGCCGCGCTGGAGAAGTACGCCGCCCTCTTCAAGAAGACGACGCCCTCCGCCGACGTCAACAACGACTTCACCAAGATGGTCGCCCAGTGGGACACCGGCACCATCGGCATGCTCAGCCACAACCTCGGCTCCTACCAGGACCACCTGAAGGCACTGGGGGCGGACAAGTTCGCCGGCATCCCCGCACCGATCGGCGCGGGCGGCACCCGGGTCCAGGTCTCCAACCCGGTCGACGGACTCGGCCTGTTCCGGGCGAGCGACAACAAGACGGCGGCCTGGAAGTTCATCGAGTTCGCCGCCTCGCACGAGTCGAACAGCAAGTGGAACGAGGCCGCGGGTGCCATCCCGGCCAACACCGACGCGGCCAAGGACCCCTGGATCTCCAAGACCGAGCCGACGGCGCTCGCCGCCAAGGCGCTCACCGACGGCTCCACCAAGATCGTCCAGCTGCCGTACTACCTGCCCGACTGGAACAACATCAGCAAGGCGGACAACGAGCCGGAGTTCCAGAAGCTGCTGCTCGGCAAGGTCACGGCCAAGCAGTTCCTGGACAAGATCGCCGAGGAGCTGAACACCGCCCAGAAGGAGTGGAAGGACCTGGGCCACTGATCCGACCGTCTCGCCACGGCCGGTACCCGATGACCGGGGACCGGCGGCGGTCCGGGTCGCGCCCCGCCGCCGGTCCCTCTCCCCTTGTACGTCAGGCCTTGCACGTCAGGTACGTCAGGTACGTCGAGCACGTCAGGTACGTCGTACGAGTCAGTCGTACGAGAGAGGCAGTCCCGCTGTGTCACTCACCCGCAGGCGGACGGCAGCCGCGCTCCTCGCGCTGCCGCTCGCACTCACCGCCACCCCCGCGCTCGCACACGGCGGCGGGGGCAGGCCACGGTCCAGGACGCTCCACATCGCGGGCGACTCCACGGCCGCCCAGAAGTACGCCGACGCCGCACCCGAGACCGGGTGGGGCATGGCCCTCCCCTTCTTCCTCGGCCGTGGACTCACCGTCGCCAACCACGCGATGAACGGCCGCAGTTCCAAGAGCTTCATCGACGAGGGCCGTCTGACCGCCCTCCTGGAAGGCGTCCTGCCCGGCGATCTCGTCCTCATCCAGTTCGGGCACAACGACGAGAAGACGGAGGACCCGGCCCGCGGCACCGACCCGTACACCACGTACCAGGAGTACCTGCGCCAGTACGTGAAGGGCGCGCGGGCCCGCCGCGCGGAGCCCGTGCTGCTGACCCCGGTGGAGCGACGCCGGTTCGCCGCCGACGGCACCGCCCGGCCCACCCACGGCGAATATCCCGCCGCCATGCGCGCCCTGGCCGCCGAGGAGGGCGTGCCGCTGCTCGACCTCCAGGCGCTCTCCCTCGCCCGCTGGCAGGAACTCGGCCCGGACGGGACCGAGCCCTACTTCAACTGGCTGGAGCCGGGGGAGTCCCCGAACTACCCGGACGGCAAGCAGGACAACACCCACTTCCGGCCCGCGGGCGCGATCGACGTGGCCAGGGCGACCGCCCGTGCCCTCGGCGCGGAACGCGTGCTCGCCCCACGGGACCTGCGCCGTCTCGACGACCCGGTCCCCGTCGAGTGGATCAGCTGGCCGCAGGCCTGAACCGCTTCACCACCACCTTCTTCCTTCTCCCGTACGACAGCTAAGGATTCGCCATGCCCGCACGCATCACTCATGCCCGTGCCACCGCCGTGGTGCTCGGCTGCGCCTCGCTGGCCCTCGCCGTGAGCGTCCCCGCCCAGGCGGCCCCGCACCACCACGGCAACGGGATCGAGCGCGCCGTACTTCCCGCAGGCGACGGCTGGGCCGCGGCCGACGGCTCCACCACGGGCGGCTCGCAGGCCACTCCCGACCACATCTACACCGTCACGAACAGAGCCGAGCTCATCGCGGCCTTCCAGGACGCGGGCGACGCCCCCAAGATCATCAGAATCGCCGGCACCGTCCACGGCAACTCCGACGTCAACGGCACCCCGATCGGCTGCGCGGACTACGAGCAGGACGGCTACACCCTGGAGAAGTACCTCGCGGCCTACGACCCCGCGGTCTGGGGCACGGCCGAGGTCCCGTCGGGTCCGCTGGAGGACGCCCGGGTGGCCTCCGCGAAGCTGCAGGCGGCCGCGGTCAACGTGAACGTCCCCTCCAACACCACCCTCGTCGGCGTCGGCGACGACGCGACGATCATCGGCGCCAGCCTGCAGGTGAAGGGCGTCTCCAACGTCATCATCCGCAACATCGCCTTCGAGGACACCTACGACTGCTTCCCCCAGTGGGACCCCACCGACGGGGACAAGGGCGCCTGGAACTCCGAGTACGACAACCTCGTCGTCTACGGTTCCACCCACGTCTGGGTCGACCACAACACCTTCAGCGACGGTGACCGGCCCGACGCCGACCAGCCCCTGTACTTCGGCCAGGTGTTCCAGCAGCACGACGGGCTCTTCGACATCGTCCGCGGCGCCGACCTCGTCACCGTGTCGTGGAACGTCCTCAAGGACCACGACAAGACCATGCTCATCGGCAACAGCGACGGCGCAGGTGCGACCGACCGCGGCAAGCTCCGCGTCACGCTGCACCACAACCTCTTCAAGGACGTGAAGGAGCGCGCGCCCCGCGTCCGCTTCGGCCAGGTCGACTCGTACAACAACCACTTCGTCGCCACCAAGGGCAGCGCCTACGGCTACTCGTACGGCATCGGATTCGAATCCAAGCTCGTCGCCGAGCACAACGCGTTCAGCCTCGGCAGCGGCTTCGACAAGGCCACCGTCCTCAAGAAGTGGTCCGAGTCCTCCCTCACCGCGGACGACAACTACGTCAACGGGCGCAAGACCGACCTGATCGCCGTGCACAACGCGGGCGTACCCGCCGAGCAGCTCACCGTGGGCGCCGGCTGGACGCCCGAGCTGCGCACGAAGGTCGACCACCCGCTCGTCGTCCCCGTGCTCGTCGCACTCAAGGCCGGAGCGGGCAAGGTCTCGGGCCGCTGACGACGCACATCCGAACCGGCCGGAGCGGCACCGCACTCTCCCCACCACCCCGGAGAGAGCCGCTCCGGCCACTCACTTTCCCCGCCTCCCACGTCAGGAGTACCGCCATGACCAGCAGACGCAGCGCGCTGTCACTGCTCGCCGGCGCGGGCGCCGCCCTCGCCGTCGGCGCCCCCACCGCACACGCCCGGCCCGCGCAGGTCCGCCCGTTCGGCCGCCACGGCTCACCGGCCGACCGCCCGGACCCCCGCACCCTCTACGTCGACCCGCAGGGCCGGGGCGACCACACCGACGTCCGGTCCGCCGTGGCCGCGGCCGCCGGCACCGGGTACACCCTGGTGCTCGCCCCCGGCACCTACCGCGGAACGGTCACCGTCCCGGCGGACCGGGCCGGCCTCACCCTCATCGGGGCGAGCGGCGACCCGCGCGACACCGTCATCGTCCACAACAACGCGGCCGGCACCCCCAAGCCCGACGGCTCGGGCACCTACGGCACCAGCGGATCGGCCACCGTCACGGTCCAGGCCGCCGACTTCACCGCCCGCGACCTGACCTTCGCCAACGACTGGCTGCGCTCCGACAACCCCGAGTACACCGGAACCCAGGCCGTCGCCATCAAGGTCCAGGGCGACCGTTCGGCGTTCTACGGCTGCCGCTTCCTCGGCCACCAGGACACCCTGTACGCCGACTCGCTCTCCCTGACCGCGTTCGCCCGCCAGTACTACCGCGACTGCTACGTGGAGGGCGACGTCGACTTCGTGTTCGGCCGCGCCACCGCCGTGTACGACCGCTGCCACTTCCGCACCCTGACCCGTACCGACCTCGCTTCGGCCCCGTACGGCTTCGTCTTCGCGCCCAGCACCCCCGGTGCCAACCCGCACGGCTACCTGGTCCTGCGCTCCCGGGTCACCAGCACCGCCCCCGACGCGTACTACAAACTGGCCCGCCCCTGGGTGCCCTCGTCCGATCTCACCGCACGGCCGATGCTGACCGTCCGCGACAGCCACCTCGGCGCGGGCATCGACGCCGTCACGCCCTACGCCACCATGTCCGCCGGCTTCCCCTGGCAGGACCAGCGCTTCGCCGAGTACCGCAACACCGGCCCCGGCGCCCGCGTCACCGTCCCCGGCAACCGCCCCCAGCTCGCAGCGTCGGAGGCCCGCGCGCACACCCCCGCCGACTACCTCGGCGACTGGCGGCCCCGCGTGTGACCGCGGGGAACACGGCCAGGGCCCGGCGCTGTCCGCGCCGAACCCTGGCCCTTGTGAACGGTGACCCTAGTCGTAACTGATGTCCGACGAGGAGTAGCGGCAGTACGTGCCGTCGGGGCCGCTGCCGGTCTCCTTCGGCTCGGCACCCGTGTTGTTGCCCGTGTAGCGGACACAGGGCTTGATCTTCTTGCTGCTGTCGCCGTGGATGCGGACCGAGCGCAGCGCGGCGGTGTCCCCGTAGTTGGTGTTGATGCCGACCAGGGACTTCCCCGGCACGGTCACATCCACGTCGTTGACGATGATGTCGCGCTTGTACTGCGTGGAGCAGTTGCCGCAGGACCGGACGAGCTTGCCGAAGTCGGCGACCTGGAACTTCGTGATGACCAGCTTGCCGGCGCCGTTGAACTGGAAGACCTTGTCGGAGGCCTTTCGGGCGCCGCCGCCGTACACCGTGTACACGGAGCCGGTCGACGTGCCCTTGAAGGACGCGGCGTCCTCGCCGACGTCCTCCCACCAGACGTTCTGGAGCGTGCAACTGCCGGAGCAGTGAATGCCGTCCGCGGCGGGTGAGCCGAGAATGACGTTCTTCAGCGTCGCCCCGTCCTTCAGCTTGAAGATCGGGTCCTGGCCCTCGTCCTGGCCTCCGTCGCCGAGGTCGCCGCTCCCGTAGAAGCGCTTCAGGCCGCCGTCGTACGTTCCTGAGACCTCGATGGTCGACGAGACGGCCTGGCTGCCCTGGGCGGTGGGCCAGGCGGGCACCGCGGCGGCGGCGCCGGCAGGCTGGAGCATCACGTTGGTGGCCAGGGCGGCGCCGGTGAGACCCAGCGCCGCGGTCAGCGCGGCTGCCATGCGGCGGCGGCCGGGACGGCGCCGATGGGTGTGCCGGAGTGCGGCTCGTTCCCTCATGTTCGGTGTTCCGTTCCTCGGTGGTGGGGGAGTGTTGCGCTCCTTGGTCGCCACCGGCGCACGGAAGGGTTGCCGTGTACGGATCATTTTCCGGCGCTCTTTCCCCGCACCACCCGCCCCGTCCGGCCCGGGTGCCTCAGCGGCCGACGGTGAAGCCGCCCCCCACCGAGGCCGGTCCGCCGGCCGCACGGGCCCGCGCCGTGTAGTCGTCCCGTCCCGCGCTCCGGACGCCTTCGGCGTGGTTGTACTGCGCCGCGAAGGTGTGCGTGCCCACCTGCACGTTCCGTCCCGGCTTCAGCGTCCACCGGTAGACGAGGAAGCCGTCCTCCTGCTGCGCGGAGGCCACGAAGTCCTCCTCCGGAAGGGACCGCCAGGAACCGGTGGTGCCCACCCCGCCGTTCAGGGCGACCCGGAGCTCGACGGCGAGCTCGGTCAGCGGCTGCGTGGTCCTGAGCGTCACATTGCTCTGCGCCCAGTACCTGTTGCTGTGGGGGTCGACCGAACCGTCCGACCACAGCGGCCCGTTCTCGGCGGGCAGCGCACCGCCCCGCGCGGAGGGCCACGGCTCCGGCGCGGGTGACACGGGTTCACCGGCCACCTGCTGCCCCGGCTGTCCCGTGCCCTGCTCGCCCTGCCCCGCCGAGGTCACGGCGATCGCGCCGGCCGCCAGGACCCCGCACACCGCCACCGTCGCGCCCACGACCCGGAGCCACGGCTTCGGGGCGTGCGGGGTGCGCAGGGGGAGACGGACCGGCGGCTCCTCGGCCATGCTCCGCTCGATCCGGGCCAGCATCCGCTCCCGGTCGGGGCGGTGCGAGGCGGCGGCGTGGCGCAGCCGCTCACGCAGGTCGTCGTCCATCAGTGCCTTCCTCCGGTGCGCTGCCCCGCGGCGGCCACCTGCTTCTGCGCCGCGGGGGCTTCGGGGCCCAGCAGCCGTTGCAGCTCCGCCACACCGCGCGAGGTCTGGCTCTTCACCGTACCGACCGATATCCCCAGCACCAGCGAGGTGTCCCGTTCGGACAGGTCGAAGGCGTGCCGCAGCACCACGCACGCCCGCTTACGGAACGGCAGGCTCCGCAGAGCCCCCTGCACGTCCACCACCGCCGACACATCGGGGCCGTCCACGGCGTATCCGTCACCGGACCCGCGCGGCGCCCAGAACAGTGCGATCCTGCGGCGCTCACGCACGGCGCTGCGGATGCGCGTACGGGCCAGGTTGGCGACGACCCCGCGCGCGTACGCGACGGGGTGGTCGGCGCCCCTGACCCGGTCCCACCGGTGCCAGAGCGCCATGAGCGCATCGGCCGCCAGATCGTCCGCCGCGTCGGCCTCACCGGTCAGCAGATGGGCGAGCCGGGCGAGTTCGGCATAGTGCGCCTCGAAGAACGCATGGAACTCGGCGGCGGCAGCATCGTCGACGACTGTGCCCACGGGTACGTTCTCCCTGCATCCGATTCCGTGCGCTCAGGCTGTTGGCTGCATACGTTCCCGTTCCGGTCCGCGGAGCGCGGGCGCGGTGCGTGAGCGTACCAGCGCACCGCGGAAGCGCTTCGACACGGTGCACAACCTAGTAAGACGTAACACGGCGAAAACGTGAACCCTGTGGACCAAGGTCAACTACCCGCACCCGCGGGCGGGAGTTTCGACCAGAAGTGGTCCAGGATCTCCTCCAGGTAGCGCTGGCCCGCCTCGCCCGAGGCGGACGAACCGCCGGCCCTGCTCAGGGTCGCGGTCATCAGCGCCTGGTACTCCTGGTGCATCTCGCGCAACGGGCCCGACAGCTCGCGGCGGTCCATGGACAGCAGGCGGGCGATCGGGCGGGTGTGGGCCTGCCAGCGAGTGCCGACCGCGTCGTGCAGCATCTGCGTCAGTTCACCGTCCAGCCCGGTCACCGTGATGAAGTCCCGGGGGTTGAGCGCGAGGACCCCCGCGAGTGCCACGGACTGGCGGCTGGTGCCGGTCCACTCCCCGGTCGACTCCATGTGGTGGTAGGCGTGAACATCCAGTCCGGTGGCGCGGGCTATGTCCTCGACGGCGAGCCCGCGCGCGAGTCGGTGCTCCCGCAAGTTCCGTGGCGCCCCGATGAGTTGACTCGGCGAACACCACAACGCCCCGGCCAGCGCCGCGAGTTCGGATGCCGATGGTAAGGAGGTGCCGCGCTCCCAGGCGGTGATGTGATCCGCGGTGACGTGGGTCATCCCGTATGAGGCGCGCATGCCGTAGGCCACATGCCCGGGAGCCATGCCCAAACTCTCACGCATGGCCCGAGAGGCACGCGCGTTGAAGGGGGGCGCCGGGTCGGCTGAGGAGTGATGCTGCACGGGCACAGGGTAGGGGGCGATCGTCATGCTGCCCATTGGCCTGTATCGCCAGTTGTCGGATTTGGTGGAAACCTACTGGCTCGATTTTGGAGAAATTAACAAGAAGCAGTACCGGAATGACGCGTACCGAGCACCTGAAGATCCTGTAACTCCCTGTTTCCATAAGGGAATCAGGCACTCCTGTGGCGCGCGTATGATCCGCACACGCGTCCCGTCGTCGCGTGTGCGTTCGTCCGTGACGTCCGCTGTGCGGCTATCGGCGTATCCCACCAGGGCGTTGACCCCTCCGTGCCGTGCCGTCCCGCGCGCTTGGGGGTGTGCACTCCTCGCGCCCATCCGTAGACAACAGGAGAAACCATGCAGACCAGCGCGACCGGCAAGGCGGATTCCGCCAGAACGCCTGCCGCAGGGCCAGGATCAGGATCCGGATCCGGATCGGCGGTGGATCGCTACTTCCGCATCACGGAGCGCGGTTCGACGTACGCGAGGGAGATACGCGGCGGGTTCGCCACGTTCTTCACGATGGCGTACATTCTCGTGCTCAATCCGATCATCCTGGGCAGCGCCAAGGACAAGTTCGGCGACCAACTCGATGCGGTCCAACTCGTCACGGCCACGGCTCTGGTGGCCGCCGTGATGACAGTGATCATGGGTGTGGGTGGCAATCTGCCGCTGGCTCTGGCCGCCGGGCTCGGACTCAACGCAGTCGTCGCCTTCCAGATCGCGCCTCTCATGAGCTGGGACGACGCGATGGGTCTCATCGTGCTCGAGGGCCTGCTGATCTGCGTTCTCGTCCTGACGGGTCTGCGAGAAGCGGTGATGCACGCCATTCCGCAGCCGCTCAAGCAAGCCATCAGCGTCGGTATCGGCCTGTTCATCGCCTTCATCGGCTTCGTCGACGCCGGATTCGTCACACGCATCCCGGATGTCGCCCAGACCACCGTGCCGGTCCAGCTCGGCACCGGCACGCTGAGCGGCTGGCCCATGCTGGTCTTCTGCGCCGGGTTGCTTCTGACGATCGTGCTGCTCGCCCGCAAGGTCAAGGGCGCGATCCTCATCAGCATCCTCCTGATGACCGTGGTCGCCGTTCTGGTCAACGAGTTCGCCGAGGTCAAGTCCTGGGGTCTGACCGTGCCCCAGATGCCTGACGAGATCGTCGCATCGCCGGACTTCGGGCTCCTCGGCAACTTCGACCTGTTCGGCTCCTTCGGGCAGGTGAGCGTGCTGACCGTGGTGCTCCTGGTCTTCACCCTGATCCTGTCGGACTTCTTCGACACCATGGGCACCGTCGTCGGCGTCACGGCCGAGGCCGGACTGCTCGACGAGCGCGGCCAGGTCCCGGGCCTCGGCCGGGTCCTGCTCATCGACGGCGCGGCTGCCGTCGCGGGTGGCGCGGCGTCCGCCTCTTCCGCCACGACCTACATCGAGTCGGCCGCGGGCGTCGGCGAGGGCGCACGCACCGGGTTCGCCAACCTGGTCACCGGCGGCCTGTTCGGGCTCGCCCTGTTCCTCACCCCGATCCTGACCATCGTGCCGATGCAGGCCGCGGCGCCTGCGCTGATCGCGGTCGGCTTCCTGATGATGACCCAGGTCAAGCACATCGACTGGGACCGCTTCGAGCTGGCCATCCCGGCCTTCCTGACCATCGCCGTGATGCCGTTCACGTACTCCATCACCAATGGCATCGGCGCCGGCTTCGTCGCGTACGTCGTCATCAAGGCGTTCCTCGGCAAGGCGCGCGAGGTGCACTGGCTGCTGTGGGGCACCTCGGCGCTGTTCGCGGTGTACTTCGCCATCGACCCGATCGAGCAGCTGCTCGGGGTGAAGTAGCGGTCACGGTGGGTTCCGGCCGCTGCCGGAACCCACCGTGTGTCAGCCCTTGAGCGCCGCCTTCATCATCTTCTGCGCGATCGGCGCCGCCAGGCCGTTGCCGCTGACCTCCGAGCGGGCCGCCCCCGAGTCCTCGACGACCACCGCGACCGCGACCTGCTTGCCGGTGGAGTCGTCCTTCGCGTACGAGGTGAACCAGGCGTACGGGGTGTTGCTGTTGTCCACGCCGTTCTGCGCCGTACCCGTCTTGCCGCCCACCTCCGCGCCGTCGATCCGGGCGTTGGTGCCCGTGCCCTCCTCCACGACGGTGACCATCGCACTGCGCAGCTGCTCCGCCGTGGACTCCGACACGACCCGCTCGGTGTCGCCGTCCTCGAACTCCTGCAGCGTGGATCCGCCGGCGTCCGTCACCTCGGAGACCATGTGCGGGGCGGCCAGCTCACCGCCGTTCGAGAGGGCCGCCGAGACCATGGCCATCTGCATCGGCGTCGCCGTCACCTCGAACTGGCCGATGCCGGTCAGCGCGGTCTGCGCCTTGTCCATGCCCGTCGGGTACACGCTCTCGGCGGCCCGCACCGGCACGTCCAGCTTCTCGGTGTCGAATCCGAACGCGTCCGCCATCGCCTTCAGCTTGTCCTGCCCGAGGTCGGCGGCCACCTTCGCGAAGACGTTGTTGCAGGAGTACTGGAGCGCGGTGCGCAGCGTGGCGTTCTCGCAGGGGGCCGAGGGGTTCTCGTTCGACAGGACCGTCGTCGTGCCCGGCAGCGTGTACGGGTCGGGGCTGTCCGTCGGCTCGTCGACCGAGTCGTACAGGCCGTTCTCCAGGGCCGCCGACGCCACCACCAGCTTGAAGGTCGAGCCGGGCGGGAGCGGCTGCCGCAGCGCCCGGTTGACCAGGGGCTTGCTCTTGTCGTCGAGCAGTTTCTGCCAGGCGTCCCCGTCGGTCGTCCCGCTGATGCCGGACGGGTCGTACGACGGGGAGGAGACCATGCCGAGGATCCGGCCGGTCTCCGGATCCATCGCGACGGCTGCGCCCCGGTCGTCGCCGAGCGCCTCGAAGGCCGCCTTTTGGACGTCCGGGTCGATGGTCGTCAGCACCTGTCCCGGGGCGGTCTGCTCGCCTGTGAGGACCGCGGCGGGATCCTTGAGCCGGTTGTCGGTGCCGTCGAGCACATCGCTGTAGATGCCTTCGAGCTGCGTGGCGCCGTAGGCCTGTGAGCTGTAGCCCGTGACCGCCGCGTACAGCTCGCCCTGGGTGTAGGTCCGCTTGTAGCGGAGGTCGCCGCCCGTGGTCTCCTTCGAACCGGTGACCGGGGAACCGGCCACGATGATGTCACCGAGCGGCTGCGCGTACTGCGCGATCGTGTTCCGCCGGTTGTGCTCGTCGTCTGCGAGCGCCCGGGCCTCGTACGCCTGCACCCAGGTCGCCCGCACCAGCAGGGCGAGAACCATGAGCAGGCAGAAGACCGAAGCGCGCCTGATTGTCTTGTTCATCCCGCTGGAGGGACGAGCGGGGGAGCCCGGGACGTTCCCGTTCGTGTCCCTTCTCACCGTTTTCTCAGCTGCTCCGGCGGTCGGCCCAGGTGTGTCAGGCGTCCAGCCGCAGGAGCACCTCGTCGGTCTCCTCGCCCCTGGCCTGGGCGTAGCCCCGGTCGGTGCCGGTCAGGACGAAACCGCACTTCTGCAGCACCCGCACCGAACCGGTGTTGTCGGCAGCGGCGCGCGCGTGCAGGGGACGCTCGGGCACGGTGTCGAGCAGGGCGCGCAGCGCGGCGGTCGCCAGCCCCCGGCCCCACTGCGCCCTGTCCAGCCAGTAGGTCACCTCACGCTCGGCCGGCGGCCCGTACACCCCCACGCTGCCTACCACCACGTCGTCGGCGAGCACCGTGCGTATGGTCACCGTGTCCGAGGCGCGGATGCGCTGCCAGTGGGCGTCGAACATGGCCCGGTCGGAGGGGTCGGCGCTGGTGAAGGCCGCCATCCGGGTCGCCTCCGGGTCGCTCATGAAGGCGAAGAACAGGGGCAGGTCGCCGTCCCGTACCTCGCGCAGTTCGAGGCGCACGGGTCAGAGCCTCCGGGTCGCGAGGGTCAGCCGGTCGCGGGCGTCGAACAGGGCGTCCTTGACCATCTGTTCGTGCGCGGGCGTGAGCCGGGCGACGGGCACCGAGCAGCTGATCGCGTCGCGCGCCGGGGTGCGGTACGGGATCGCGACCCCGAAGCAGCGCAGGCCCAGCGTGTTCTCCTCGCGGTCCACCGCGTACCCCTGCTCGCGGATGAGGCGCAGTTCCTCGATCAGCTTCTCGCGGTCGGTGAGGGTGTGCTCCGTCAGCGCGGGCAGCGTCTCGGGCAGCATCTTGCGGACCTGCTCGTCGCTGTGGGTGGCCAGCAGCGCCTTGCCGAGCGAGGTGGAGTGGGCGGGCAGCCGGCGGCCGACGCGGGTGAACGGGCGCAGGTAGTGCTGGGACTGCCGGGTGGCGAGGTACACCACGTTCGTCCCGTCCAGACGGGCCAGGTGGATGGTCTCCGTGGTGTCGTCGGAGAGCCGGTCCAGGGTGGGACGGGCGGCGGCGACCACCTCGTCCCCGTCGATGTACGAGGTGCCGACGAGCAGGGCCCGCACCCCGATCCCGTACCGCGTGCCCGTCGCGTCGGTCTCGACCCAGCCCAGCTCCACCAGCGTGCGCAGCAGCATGTAGAGGCTGGACTTGGGGTATCCGACGGCCTCCTGCACGGCGGCCAGTGAGTGCATACCGGGGCGCCCCGCGAAGTATTCGAGGAGCTCCACCGTCCGTACCGCAGACTTGACCTGTGTCCCACCGGACTCGGCAACCGACATCGCCCTATGCCCCTTCCAGCCTTCTTGTACTACCTGCGCAACGCTGCGACTTCTTGCCAACACGGAACGCCCGGAAATAGAGTCCCCTACATATTCACGATCAGGAACTCTGTTCAGAATACCGAACAACTCCTGATGTGTGGCAGTGGACCGGAAGGAAACACGGTGGCAGCAGCACCAGTCTGGAGCGTCGACCCCCGAACCGGGAACCCGCGTGAGCAGGTTGCGGTGGAGGCTACAGCGGAGGAGGTCGACCGCGCGGTCCGGGCCGCGCATGCCGTGCGCGACACGTTGGCCGACCGCACGGTGCGCGCCGCGTTCCTGCGTACCGCGGCCGATCTGCTCGCCGGTGCGGGGGAGCACGTCATCGAGGCCGCCGACGCGGAGACCGCGCTCGGCCCGGCCCGGCTCACCGGCGAACTCGCCCGCACCGCAGCCCAGTTGCGGGCCTTCGCGGAGGTCGTCGAGGAGGGGTCCTTCCTCGACATCCACATCGACCACGAGGACGGCAGCAGGACCCCGCCCTGGCCGGACCTGCGCCGCTACAAGATCCCGCTCGGTGTCGTCGCCGTCTACGCGGCCAGCAACTTCCCGCTCGCCTTCTCCGTCCCCGGCGGCGACACCGCGAGCGCGCTCGCCGCGGGCTGCCCGGTCGTCGTCAAGGCGCACCCCGACCACCCCGCCACCTCCGAACTCTGCGCCTCGCTCCTGCGCAGGGCCGCCGCGCAGAACGGCCTGCCCGAGGACGTCCTGACCGTGGTGCACGGCTTCGACGCGGGCGTCGAGCTGGTCAAGCACCCTCTCGTCACCGCCGCCGGCTTCACCGGCTCGATCCGCGGCGGCCGGGCACTCTTCGACGCCGCGGCGGCCCGGCCCACCCCGATCCCCTTCCACGGCGAGCTCGGCTCCCTCAACCCCGTCGTCGTCACCGCCGCGGCCGCCGCGGAGCGCGGCGAGCAGATTGGTGCAGGGCTCGGCGGCTCCATGACCATGGGCGCGGGGCAGTTCTGCACCAAGCCCGGTTTCGTCTTCGCCCCGTTCGGCGAGGCCGGTGACCGACTGCTGAAGTCCCTCACCGAGACGGTCAGCGACACCGGTGCGGGCGTCATGCTCGACCACCGGATGCGGGACGCCTTCGTCGCGGGAGTGGCCGAGAGGGCGGCACTCGCGGACGTGGAGGCCCCCGTCACCCCCGGCGCGGGCAGCGAGCACACCGTCTCCGCGGGCTTCCTGACCGTCCCCGCCCAGCGGCTGGCCGCCGAAGGCCCGCACGACGCGCTGCTGGAGGAGTGCTTCGGCCCGGTCACCGTCGTCGCACGCTACGACTCCGAGGACGAGATCACCGCCGTCCTCTCCCGCCTCCCCGGCAACCTCACGGCCACCCTCCAGATCGCCACCGAGGAGGCCGACGGCAGTGCCGCCGGTCTGCTCGCGGCGCTCACCCCGCTGGCCGGACGCGTCCTGGTCAACGGCTGGCCGACCGGCGTCGCCGTCGCCCCCGCCCAGCACCACGGCGGCCCGTACCCGGCCACCACCTCCACCTCGACCTCCGTCGGCGCGACAGCGATCGAGCGCTGGCTGCGCCCGGTCAGCTACCAGTCGACGCCCGAGGCGCTGCTCCCGCCGGAGCTGCGCGAGGACAACCCGCAGGGCCTGCCCCGCCGGGTCGACGGGCGCCGCGTATGACCGTGCACCTCCCCGAAGTGCCCTTCCCGCTGGAGCCGTTCGGCCCGGAGGGGGCCTGGGGGTACGAGGACGGCGTGCTGACCGGCCGGGCGGGCGCCCGCCAGGACCGCTTCGTCCCGCCGGGCGGCGACGCCCTGGAACCCGCCTCCGACGCCCCGCGCCTGCTGGGTGCCGTGCCGGAGGGCGACTTCCAGCTGGCCGCCCGGGTGAAGGTGGGCTTCGCGGGGGCGTTCGACGCGGGCGTGCTCTATCTGCACGCCGGTGAACGGGAGTGGGCGAAGCTCTGCTTCGAGCTCTCCCCGGAACGCCCCACCATCTGCACGGTCGTCACCCGCGGCCACTCCGACGACGCCAACTCCTTCGTCGTGGACGGTGACACCGTGTGGCTGCGGCTCAGCCGCACCGGCAAGGCGTTCGCCTTCCACGCCTCCGAGGACGGCGAGAAGTGGACCTTCGTCCGCGTCTTCGCCCTCGGGACGGAGCAGGCGCCGGTACTGGCAGGCTTCCTGGCCCAGGCGCCCACGGGCGAGGGCTGCGAGGTGGCCTTCGACCGGATCGCGTACCGGCCGGCCGGCCTCGGCGACCTGCGCGACGGCAGCTGACGGTCAGCGGCGCGCCCACCCCTCCCGGCCCCGGCCGGGGGGTGGGCGCGTTCTCTGCAGCGTGAGCCAGAGGTAGCCCGGGCGGGCCCCTACGGTGCGACGAACGCCGGAGTCAGGTGGGCGGGGGCCAGCAGGGCGCGGTGCGCCGCGGCCCGCTCCAGCAGTGCTTCGCGGGAGGCGCGGGCGGTGACCGGGTCGCGCTCGTGGGCGTAGGCGACGGCCGGATTGCCCAACTGGACGGCGTGCACCAGCGCGTCACCGGTGACGACGACGTCCCGGCCGCCCGGCTGCTCGACCAGGACGGACTGGTGGCCCGGAGTGTGTCCGGGCGTGGGGAGGAGGGTCAGCCCCCTCCCGAGCCGGTGCTCCCCGCGGACCTCGTCGAGCTGTCCCGTGGCGCGGAGCGGCTCGACGACCCACTTCCACACGGGGTCCGACCGGTCGAGGGCGGCCGTCTCCGCGTGCTGGACGACGTACCGGGCCCGGGGGAACATGGGGTCCCCGGCCGCCGTCGTCGACCAGCCCACATGATCCTCGTGCAGATGGGTCAGCACGACGGACTCCACGTCCCCGGGTGCGATCCCTGCCTCGGCGAGCGCCTCCGGCAGTCGGCCGGGTACCGGGCACCACGGGGCGCCCGGACCCTCGGCCGGCCCGACACCCGCGTCGACGAGGACCCAGCGCCCGCCGGGCCGCTCGATCGCGAAACACCAGAAGTTCAGCCGCCACGTGCCGTCCGGCCCCCGTGCGCCCGGATCGAGGGACGCGGCGCGTTCCCAGTCACGTTCGCCCGCCCCGGGAAAAGCGAGCCGTTCCCGCTTGAAGAACGTGCCTGCGGCGTCCAGCAACGCGAGAACGTTTCCGTGCCGTTCCAATGTGCCCTCCTCCTACGGATGCTTCTTCGGACGTCAGCGGGAGCCGACCTGGGTCACATATCCAAGTCCGGCTCCACGTACGTGAATTAATCTGCCCGACCCGGCAACCTGAGCGCCACCTGCGGCGACCCATGAGTGCACCCCGCACTCAGTCGTACCGAGAAAGGGCCCCCCATGCGCACCCATCTCCGCAGCCGCCGAAGCCGTATCACGGCGCTGGCCGCCGCCTCCACCGTCGCAGCGCTCACCGTCGCGGTGCTCCCCAACTCCGCAGGCGCCGCCGAGTCCAGCCCCGTGGGCTTCGGCGCGGGCACCACCGGCGGCGGCAGCGCCTCCGCGGTGACCGTCAGCAGCCTCGCCGCGTTCAAGACGGCCGTCACCGGCGACACCGCCAAGACGGTCAAGGTGAGCGGTCTCATCTCGCTCAGCGGCCAGGTCGACATCGGTTCCAACACCACCGTGCTCGGCGTCGGTTCGTCCTCCGGATTCACCGGCGGCGGCCTGCGCCTCAAGAGCGAGTCGAACATCGTCATCCGCAACCTGAACATCAGCAAGCCGCTCGCCCCCTCCGACGGCATCACCGTCCAGAACTCCACCAAGGTCTGGATCGACCACAACTCCTTCTCCGCGGACCGGGACCACGACAAGGACTACTACGACGGCCTGCTGGACATCACGCACGCCTCGGACAACGTCACCGTGTCCTGGAACACCTTCAAGAACCACTTCAAGGGAAGCCTCGTCGGGCACAGCGACAGCAACGAGAGCGAGGACAAGGGCCATCTGCGCGTGACGTACCACCACAACCACTTCCAGAACGTCTTCTCCCGCATCCCGAGCCTCCGCTTCGGCACCGGCCACTTCTACGACAACTACGTCGAGGGCGCGGACACCGCCGTGCACTCCCGTATGGGTGCGCAGATGCTGGTCGAGAACAACGTCTTCCGCAACACGAAGGTCGCCATCACGACCAGCCGCAGCAGCGACGAGGACGGCTACGTCGTCCAGCGGGGCAACGATCTCGGCGGCGCGGCCACCGAGATCTCCCAGACGGGCTCGTTCACCACGCCGCCGTACTCCTATACGGCCGAGCCCGCCTCGTCCGTCGCGGCCTCGGTGACCGCGGGCGCGGGAGCCGGCAAGATCTGACCCGCGACGGGTGAGTGAGGGGTGCGCGGCCCGGACACGGGCGGCGCACCCCTCAGCGGTCGGCCGCGAACCGCACGAAGCGGGCCCAGTGGGCGGGGGAGACCGTCAGGTGGGGGCGGGTGACGTCCTTCGAGTCGCGCACGAGGACGGCGGGGCCGCTGGAGGTGACCTCGACGCACGCTCCCCCTTCGTTGGAGCTGTAGGTGCTCTTGGCCCACGTGAGGGATGCCGTCATGTCCACAGCGCCGATGTCACTCATGCCGCTCCCAGCAACTCCTTGATGACAGCGAGGGATTCGGACGGGTTGAGCGCCTGTGCCCTGATGCTGCCGTAGCGTGCGGCCAGGATACGGACTTCGTCCGGATCGGTGACCAGACGGCTGATGTTCTGAACCTCCAGGTACGCCACCTGAGGTCGCCCTTTGGGTGTCAGAAGAATGAACGGCCCACCCATACCGGCATGCTGCACCCGGTCGGTCGGCATGACCTGAAGCTCCAGGCTCCTCAGCCGGCCCAGATCGAGCAGCTTCTCCAGCTGCGCCCTGTGCACCGTAGAACCGCCGATCGGCCGACGCAGCACGGCCTCTTCGATGATGCACGTCAGGATCGGTGCAGGCCATCGAGTCAGGAGCTCCTGACGATCCATGCGTGAGGCGACCCGAAGTTCGATGGTCGCATCGTCCAGGAGCGGCTTGCGCATAGCGAAAAGGGCCCGCGCGTGGTCCTCGGTCTGCAGAAGGCCCGGCACGACATGGCTGCCGTACTCATGGACCTCCACCGCATCCGCCTCCAACCGCGCGTAGTCCCGGAACCACGCCGGATGCTTCACCCGCGCCCTGGCCTTCGCCCGGGTGACGTCCTCCGTCGCGGCCCGCAGCAGCCCGCCCGCACCCAGCGCGTCGTCCGCCGCGTCCAGGAACTCCGGTTGCGGCGTCCTGCGTCCGCACTCCAGTGAGCGGACCAGGTCCTCGCTGTAGCCGAGCCGCTCACCGAGTTCCCGCTGGGTGAGTCCCGCCCGTTCACGGAGCAGCCGGACCTGGCGGCCGACCACCCGGAACAGGTCCGCCGCGCCCTCCGAGTCGTCGTTCTCCCCGATCGCGTCCGTCAGCCCCATCGCCGGCCCCGTTCGTCCCGCGTGCCGCACGGCGGACGACCGGTACCGATCACCACTCGCACCGGTACACGCACGCTGCGTACCGTAGTCACTCCTGGTCAGCGTACGGTCACCCGGCCACGCTGAGTGGTGTGAAGAGCGAATCCGTACACACAGGCATGCGCCAACCGGTAACACCCGCACCGCAGTTCACCCAGCTGCTGAGCGCCACCCGGCGGGGTGCGCGCCTCGCCCGGCTGCTCGCCGTGGAGCAGCTCGCCGCATGGGGGTGGCCGCGCGGCGGCGAACCCATCGACGCGGCCGCACTCGTCGTCGCCGAACTGGCGGCCAACGCCGTGCGGCACGGGCGGCTGGAGGGGCGGGGCTTCCGGCTCGGCCTCGTACTCCTGCCGGGTGCGCGGCTGCGCATCGAGGTCACGGACCCGCGTGGTGAACGGGCCCTCGCCCGGTCCGGCGGGGGGTGCGGGCTGGTCGTCGTCGACGCGCTCGCCGCGGACTGGGGCGTGAGGCCGTTCCCGCCCTCGGGGAAGACGGTCTGGGCGGAGATCGGAATCAGGTGACGACCGGGGTGTTCTGGCAGGCGGTCAGCAGCCAACGGCCGTCGTCCTGCTTGGAGATGACGTAGAGGGGAGCGCCCTCGCTCTCATCGTCCGGGGTCAGGTAGCGCTGACGGACCTTTACCGCCGCGACGTCGGGGCGGATGAACAGTACGTGGGCGACCTCGTAGGTGACCCTGCCGTCCCAGTCCGAGGAGGGAAGCACCTTGCGGGTGAATTCCGAGATCGCGTCGAGGCCGATGAGGACCTTGCCGTGGCCGGTCGTCCAGATCGCGTCCGGGTGGAAGAGGCCGAGGAACTCCTCGGGGTCCTTGTTCACCTGTGAGTGCTCGACGGTGGCGACGAGCCGGCTGATCGCTTCGAGGTCTGCCGCGCGTGACGTGGATGGTGTAGTCATGGACACCATCGTTGGACCTCAAGTTCGATTGAGGTCAAGGGATGATCGCGGGAAGGTGGTCACCAGGCGGAAAATCGCTTCGAGTGCGCGAAAGTGGCCTGACTGGGCCGGTGGCAACGCGTGCACCAGCCTGCGGAACCTTCTTCGACTGGGAGTGTCGCCCGTCACCGCAGTTGGTTGAATGCCTGGTCGGCGTCGGCTACGGCCTCGGGGTGAACGTCGTGGGCGGTTCGGCCGTCGGCGATCTTCTGCCAGTTGGTCCGGGAGAGCACCCGTTGGACCGCGAGCACCTGGGCGGCCCGCAGGCGCGCCTGGATGCCTTCGCCGAGGGCGTCCGCCAGTGCCTCCTCATCCTCGAGCTGGTACCGCGTGAGCCGTCCCGCCAGGCTCGGCGTGGTGAACACCAGTCGATGGAACGCCACCACCTCGGGATGATCGTTGAGGCCGGTGACGGGGTCGTACCGATCGAGGCCGGCCTGGAAGTGCCGGTGCAGCGCCGTCACCGGCTTGATGCCGGACCTGCGGTCACGTACGACGCGTGCCGCCTCTCCTTGGTGGTCCGCGAACCGGTGCAGCACCAGGTCTTCCTTGGTGGGGAAGTACCGGAAGAGGGTGGGCTTGGAGATCTCGGCCGCCGCGGCGATGTCGTTGACCGAGACGCGGTCGAAGCCGTGCTCCAGGAACAGCGAGACGGCCGCGTCGCCGATGGCGTCGCGCGTCCGCTCCTTCTTGCGGGCCCGCAGTCCCGTCGACTCGCTCATCAGACCACCGTAACATTCATTACCAGGTTGAGTTTTTAACCGAGTAACGTTTTTATGGGCGGCATGAACCAGATGGACATTCCTCCCGTGCTCGTAACCGGGGCGACGGGCCGGGTCGGCCGCGTCGTCATCGACCAACTCCTCGACGCAGGCGTGCCGGTCCGCGCCCTCACCCGTCGCTCCGAGGCCGCGGCGACGCTGCCGGCGAAGGTCGAGGTCTTCACCGGCGACCTCACCGTGCCCGAGACGCTCGACCGGGCATTGAACGGCGCCGGTGCGGTCTTCCTCGTCTGGACCGCCCCGCCTCGGACCGCCGAGGCAGTCGTCGAGCGGCTGGCAGCCCACGTGCGGCGGGTCGTCCTCCTCTCCTCCCCGCATCAGACGCCGCACCCCCTCTTCCAGCAGCCCAATCCCATGGCTGTGCTGCACGCCGACATCGAGCGGCTCATCGCGGCCACCGGACTCGAGTCGACGATCATCCGGCCGGGGATGTTCGCGTCGAACGCGCTGGCCTGGTGGGCGCCCGCGATCCGGGCCGGCGAGGTCGTCCGGTGGCCTTACGGTGCTGCCGAGTCGGCACCGGTCGACGACCGCGACGTCGCGGCCGTCGCGGCGCGGACGCTCTATCGGGGCGGATACGTCGGAGGCGACTACGTCCTTACGGGCCCCGAATCACTGACCCAAGCCGCGCAGGTGGACGTCATCGGTGACGCCCTGGGGCGCCGGATCGCATTCGAGGAGATGACGCCGGATGAGTTCCGAAGCCTGTGCGAGGGCACAGCGCCCAGTTCGGTTGTCGACATGCTGCTCGCTGCGTGGAGCGCGGCGGTCGGACAGCCCGCGTACGTCACCACTGCGGTGGCCGACATCCTCGGGACGGCGCCGCGAACGTTTCGCCAGTGGGCCGCCGACCACGCCACCGCGTTCACGGAGGGTTCGGAGGGGTCGTAGGCTCAGCGGCCCAGGGCAATCGTGCGTACGCCCTTAGGGACGGCGGGCCAGCAAGTGGGCGTCGAGGAAGCCTCGCTCGGAGGCCGGGTCGTGGATCAGCCGGGCGAACGTGACGAGCCCGGCCCCGGCCAGCAACTCTGCGAACCGGTCCACCGGCCAGCTGTAGGCGGGCGTCACCTTGTGGTCGAAGCGGACCGGCGCCGGTCCGTCGGTCGCGAAGAACGAGACCAGGAACAGGCCCCCTGGTGCCAGAACACGTACCTGCTCGGCGAGCAGCGCGGGCAATTCCCCAGGCGGAGTATGGATCACCGAGTAGTGGGCCAGCACGCCGCCGAGCGCGCCGTCCTCGACCGGCAGGGCCTCCATCGGCGCCTCATCGAACCGCAGCGCCGGATGGGCCCGCCGGGCGTGGTCGACCATGCCCGGGGAGAGGTCGAGCCCGAAGGCGTCCAGCCCCAGTTCGTGCAACATGGCCGTCAGATGTCCAGGCCCGCACCCGATGTCGGCTGCCCGCGGGTTCCCCGTCCCGCGAACCAGCTCGGCGAACGTGCCGATCATGTTCCGTGAGAACGGCTGCGTGTCCAGTCGATTGGCGAACATCGACGCATAGAGCTCGACGACCCCGTCGTAGGCCGCCCTGGTCTCGTCCTGGTGTCCCGCCATGGCGAAGAAGCTAACACTCGTGCCGTTCGCGGCCGTTCTCCGGCTCCGTACCGCCCCTGGGGCTTGATCCCATCACCTGAGTACGGGACGACCCCAGTGGGTTCGAGAAGGGACTGCCTCTACCGTGCCAGGATGGCAACTCAGGTGATTGTGCTCAACGGCGGGTCCAGCTCGGGCAAGTCCGGGATCGTCCGGTGTCTGCAGGCGGTACTGCGGGATCCGTGGCTCGCCGCCGCGGTCGACTCGCTGATCGAGGCGATGCCCGCATCCATGCAGACGTCGGACGCGGGAATCGAATTCGCCGCGGACGGCGCGGTGAATGTCGGCTCGCAGTTCCGGGAGCTGGAAGCGGCGTGGATGGAGGGGGTCGCCGCGATGGCCCGCGCGGGCGCCCGGGTCATCGTCGACGACGTCTTCCTCGGCGGAGCGGCGTCCCAGGAGCGGTGGCGGAAGGCCCTGGGCGGACTGGACGTGCTGTGGGTCGGCGTCAGGTGCGAGGGTGAGGTCGCCGCGGCCCGCGAGGTCGCCCGCGGGGACCGGGCCCAGGGGATGGCCGCCCTGCAGGCGGAGACGGTCCACCGGGGCGTGGTCTACGACCTCGAGGTGGACACCACGCACACGGAGTCCCTGGACTGTGCGCGGGTTGTCGCCGCGCGGGTCGGGTGACCGCGACGCCACCGGGACCGCGCGGCGCCGTCACCGGCGGGCCGTGCTGCTCGCGCCGTCGAGCGACTCCCGGATGATGTCCGCGTGCCCGGCGTGCTGGGCCGTCTCCTGGAGGAGGTGCAGCAGGATCCGGCGCACCGGCCAGTGGTGCACGACGCCCGGCTCCCAGGGCGCCTCCGGCAGGCGTACCTCCGCGTCCGGATCCGCCTTCGCGTACGCCTCGTCCGTGGCACGCGCGGATTCGGCATAGGCGGCGCGCAGGCTGTCGACGGTTGCGCCCTCAGGTGCCAGGTACTGGGTCATGTCCCACATCCCGTCCGGGGTCCGGCCGCTGGTGTCGGTCATGATGTGCGTCCAGACCCGCTCGCCCTGGGTGAGGTGGTTGAGGATGCCTCCGAGCGTCAGCTCGCTCGCGGTGGAACGCTCCGCGACCTGCGTGTCGGTGATGTCCCGCACGGTGATGAGGAGGAGTCGCCGCGCATCGCGCAGAGCGGTCAGGACGCTCTCGGTCTCAGGTGTCATGCGGACAGGCCAGGAAGCAATCAGGTCAGGTTCCGGCCCAATGGATACCGGGAATCAGCCGTCGCCGTTGAACGTTGAACGGGCGGCGGAGGGTGGCTCCGCACCCGTACGGCAGAGCTGGAGAGAAGAAGAGTCATGCGCGTCGAGATCTGGAGCGACATCGCCTGCCCCTGGTGCTACATCGGGAAGGCGCGCTTCGAGAAGGGCCTGGCCGAGTTCGCCCACCGTGACGAGGTCGAGGTGGTGCACCGCTCCTTCGAGCTCGACCCCGGGCGTGCCAAGGGCGACACCGAGAAGGTGATCGACATGCTGGCGCAGAAGTACGGGCGCACCCCCGAGGAGGCCCGCGGCATGGAGGCGAATGTCGCGGCGAACGCGCAGTCCGAAGGGCTCGGCTACCGCTCCGAGGGGCGTGACCACGGCAGCACCTTCGACATCCACCGGCTGCTGCACCTGGCCAAGGCGCGCGGTCGCCAGGACGAGCTGCTGAGCCTCGCCTACCGGGCGAACTTCGCCGAGGAGCGCTCGGTCTTCGACGACGCGGTGCTGGCCGACCTCGCCGTGGAGGCGGGGCTCGACCGGGAGGAGTCGCTGGCGGTGCTCGCCGACCCCGAGGCGTACGCCGACGAGGTGCGGGCCGACGAGCGTGAGGCGGCCGAGCTGGGCGCCAACGCGGTGCCGTTCTTCGTGTTCGACCGGCGCTACGGAATCTCCGGCGGCCAGCCCTCGGAGGTCTTCGTCCAGGCGCTGGAGCGGGCGTGGAAGGACCGTCCGGTCAGCGCGCTCACCACCCTCGGCGGCGACGCCGAGGCCTGCGACGCGGACGGGGCCTGCGAGGTCCCCCAGGGCGCCTCCGACGGGCACGCATAAGCACTTCTTGGGTCTGCCCCTCAACTCTTCGTGATTGACGAGGGGTTGAGGGGCGGACAGGGTGGACGCATGGAGACGTCTACGATTCACCAGGTCACAGCCGCCGAGTTCGCACCGGAGACCACCTACCTCAACACGTCCAGCTGCGGTCTGCTGCCCCGCCGGACCGTCGAGGCGGTCAAGGAACTGGCCGACGACAACGCCACGGGCCGCCGGGCCGGTGCCGGCAGCTTCGAGTCGGTGGACGCCGCCCGGGCCGGCTTCGCCCGGCTCGCCGGTGTCGCTCCCGACCGGGTCGCCACCGGCAGCTCCGTCGCCGCCCATGTGGGGCTGGTCGCGGCCTCGCTGGCGCCGGGCTCCGAGGTCCTCGCCCCGGAGGGCGAGTTCAGCTCGGTCGTCAGCCCGTTCGCCGTCCGCGGTGACCTGAAGATGCGGTACGTCCCGCTGGGGGAGCTGGCCGAGTCCGTACGGCCGGAGACCGCGCTCGTCGCCTTCTCCGCCGTCCAGTCCGCCGACGGCAGGGTCGCCGACCTGGACGCCGTCCGGGCGGCGGCCGATGCGCACGGCGCGCGGACCCTGCTCGACGCCAGCCAGTCCGCGGGCTGGCTGCCGCTGGACGCCGGGGCGTACGACTACACGGTCACGGGAGGCTTCAAGTTCCTGCTGTGCCCCCGGGGCGCGTCGTTCCTGACCGTGACCGAGGAGGCGCAGGAAACGATCCCCGTGCTGTACGCGGGCTGGGTCTCGGCCGAGGACCGCTGGAACAGCACGTACGGGCCGGTCGGGCAACTGGCCGTCACCGCACGGCGCTTCGACGAACCGGCCGCCTTCCTCGCGTACCACGGCGCGGAGCGCTCCCTGGAGCTGCTGGCGGAGGTCGGAGTCGACGCGCTGTACGCCCATGCCACCGGGCTCGCAGCCCTCTTCCGCGACGGACTGGCCGGGATCGGGCACGAGGCGGTACCGGGGGAGTCGGCCATCGTCGCCGTGCCGGGACTCGGCAGCCGTCTGGCCGAGCTGACGCGGGCGGGGGTCATGGTCTCGGACCGGGCGGGGAATCTACGAGTGGCGTTCCACCTGTACAACACCGAGGCCGACGTGGACCGTGCGCTGGACGTGCTCTCGGGCTGAAACGGCCGTCCCGAACCGGTCACTCCGGGCCGGGACACCCCTCGGTCTCCTGGCAGAGGTTCGCCTCGACCTTGGCCAGGAGCCTGGCCAGCTCCGTGCGCTCCGCCGGGTCCAGTCCCGCGAGCGTGTGCTCCTCCAGGCTGGACCAGGCGTCCCGCACCGAGGCGTGGAGCCCGCAGCTGTCCACGGTGGCCTCGACCAGGACGGCCCGCCGGTCGTCCGGGTCGGGGCGGCGGCGCACGTGCCCGGCCTGGTCGAGCCGCTGGAGCATCTTGGTGACGGTGGACGGGTCGAGGTCCACGGCCTTGATGAGCTCCGACTGGCGGACAGCCCCGCCGTCCCACAGATGCATCATCAGGAGTTCCTGGCCGGGATAGAGGCCGAGCCCCTTGAGCAGCCTGCCCGCCGCGATCCGGTGCAGCCTGGCGATGCGCGAAACGGCATGGCTGACGGGCCCGCCGCGGGCGGCGCTGGGCAGCGCCTCGGCACAGACGGGATCTGCGGGGGCCGTGCTGTCGGCCTTCATCGGGACTCCTCGGGGCGGTGGTGCTGCCCTGTCGTTTCCGTTGGCTGGTCCGCGACGTCGCTGGTCCATGACGTCTCCATGAACTTTACCTTGGTCGGCCAATTAATGGGTTACAGTGGCGCGGAGATAATTACTTGGCCGACCATGTAAATCCCCCGGGAGCTCCCATGACCACCGTGTTCGACCCCATCGACCTCTCCGGTACGCAGCTCGCCAACCGCATCGCGCTCGCGCCGATGACCCGCAGCCGGGCCGGTGACGGCGGTACGGCCACCGATCTCGTCGTCGAGTACTACACCCAGCGGGCCTCGGCCGGACTGATCATCACCGAGGGCATCCAGCCGTCGGTGGTGGGCCAGGGCTACCCCAGCACCCCCGGACTACACAGTGCCGAGCAGGTCGCCTCGTGGCGCAGGGTCACCGACTCCGTCCACGAGGCCGGCGGGCGCATCTTCGCCCAGATCATGCACGCGGGCCGGATCGGCCACCCCGTACTGCTGCCGGACGGACTCACCCCGGTCGCCCCCTCCCCGGTCGCGGCGCCCGGCCAGGTCTACACCCAGGTGGGCCCGAAGGACTTCGTCGAGCCGCGTGAGCTGACCGACGCCGAGATCCGGGCGACCATCGGGGACTTCGTCACGGCCGCCCGCAACGCCGTCGACGCAGGGTTCGACGGGGTCGAGCTGCACGGCGCCAACGGCTACCTGATCCACCAGTTCCTCGCACCGAACACCAACCTGCGCACCGACGAGTGGGGCGGTTCCGAGCAGGCCCGCATCCGGTTCGCCGTCGAGGTCGCCAAGGCCGTCGTCGCAGAGATCGGCGCGGAGCGCACCGGGCTGCGCATCTCGCCCGGAAACCCGTACAACGGCATCGAGGAGCCCGCCCCCGACGCCGTCTACACCGCGCTCGTCGCGGAGCTCGAACCGCTCGGGCTCGCCTACCTGCACATCCTGGAGCAGGTCGAGATCCGTGAGCTGACGCTCGCGCTGCGCAAGCAGTTCTCCGGAACCGTGGTCCTCAACGTGCTCACCGACGGGCCGACCGGACCGGAGCACCACACGGTGATCGACGACGGGATCGCGGACCTCATCTCCTACGGCGTGCTGTTCCTCGCCAACCCGGACCTGCCGGCCCGGCTGAAGGCCGGCGGGCCGTTCAACACTCCGGACCCGTCGACATTCTTCGGCGGCGAGGCCAAGGGCTACACCGACTACCCGGCGCTGCAGGACCGGTAACCGACCGGCTGCCGCACCGCGTACTTCGGCCCCTGACGGGCGAACCCGTCAGGGGCGACGCGTGATCACCGAGAGGTGCAGGGCCCGCTCGACGGCGTCACGCCGACTCCCGGCGGACCAGTTCGGTGGGCAGGATGACCGCGGCCGGATCCTCCCCGCCGATCTGCGCCAGCAGCACCCGAACCATCTCGGAGCTGATCCGGTCCCAGGGCTGGCGGACCGTCGTCAGTGCGGGACGGGCCGCGAGCGCCGCGGGCGAGTCGTCGAAACCGCCGACCGCGATGTCCTGCGGGACGCGTCGGCCCGCCTGCTCCATGGCGGTCAGCACCCCCTGCGCCATCAGGTCGGACGCCACGAACACCGCGTCGATGTCCGGTGCGCGCTCCAGCAGGAGCGATGCCGCGGCCTGACCGCCCGCACGGCTGTAGTCGCCCGGCACGACCAGCGCCTCGTCGAAGGACAGCCCGCATTCGGCGAGCGTCTCGCGGTAACCCGCCAGCCGCTCCACGCCGCCGGGGGTGTCCAGCGGGCCGGTGA
The DNA here is from genome assembly GCF_036226745.1 of Streptomyces sp. NBC_00683. Lineage (NCBI taxonomy): Bacteria > Bacillati > Actinomycetota > Actinomycetes > Kitasatosporales > Streptomycetaceae > Streptomyces > Streptomyces sp. NBC_00683. The sequence continues at coordinate 6,571,363 of NZ_CP109013.1, forward strand.
CGGTGGCGATCCGGCGGCGCCCGGACTCGTACAGGAACCGCACCATGTCCCGTGCGCCGTCCCGGTCGGCCGCCGCCACGTAGCTGACCTTCGAGCCCTGCCCGAGCGGCTTCCCGCAGGCGACCAGCGGCACGCCCGCCTCGTGCAGCTGGGCGGCGACCGGGTCGCCGGAGTGGCTGGAAACCAGCAGCACCCCGTCCACGTGACCGGCGATGTACCGCATGTTCCGGCGGCGCTCCGCCTCCGTTCCCGCGATCATCAGCAGCAGCGGGATGTCGTGCGCGGCGAGCGCTGTGGTGCAGCCGCGCAGCAGGACGTTGAAGTTCGGGTCCTCGAAGAACCGCTCCTGCGGCTCGGTCAGCAGGAACGCCACGGAGTCGGAACGACCGGTGATCAGCGACCGGGCATGCCGGTTCACGGTGTACCCGGTCTTGTGTATGGCGGAGTTGACCGCGTCGAGGGCGGCGGGGCTGACGTTGTGGCCGCCGTTGAGCACGCGGGAGACCGTGCCCCGGGATACTCCGGCCTCCCGCGCGACATCGTGGATCGTCGGCGGCCGGCGCCGTCCCGCGCCGTTCTGTTCTGTGCGGCTCATTTTGCTTGATCTTTCATCAAGGGAAGCCCTGTTGAGGAGCTGTCAGGACTTTACGGCGCCGGAGAGCAGGTCGAGGCTCCAGAACCGCTGGATCACGAGGAACAGGGCGATCAGCGGAATGATCGCCAGCAGCGCCCCGGTGATGACCAGGGTGTAGAGCGCGGGGGTGGTCGCGCCCTGCTGCAGCAGCGTGTAGAGACCCAGGGTCACCGGGAACTTCTCGTCGTCGCCGAGCATGATGTAGGGGAGCAGGAAGTTGTTCCAGACCGCCACGAACTGGAACAGGAACACCGTCACCAGTCCCGGCAGCATCATCGGCAGCGCGATGGTCCGGAAGATCCGCCACTCGCCGCCGCCGTCCATGCGCCCGGCCTCGACCACATCGGCGGGCACGGCCGCCGCGGCGTAGATGCGGGCCAGGTAGACGCCGTACGGGGAGAGGATCACCGGCAGCAGCACCGACAGGTACGAGTCGGTCATGTCCGCCTTGGCGAGCAGCAGGTACTGCGGCACGGCGAGGATCACCGGCGGCATCAGCACCCCGGCCAGCAGGATGTTGAAGACGGTCTCCTTCCCGCGGAAGCGGTACACGGCCAGCGCGTACCCGGAGACCGCGGACACCGCCGTGGACAGCAGGGCGCCCACCCCGGCGTAGAAGGCGGAGTTGGCCATCCACTTCCAGTACACGCCGTCGCGGTACTCCGTGAGGTCGGCGACGTTGTCGGAGAAGCCGGAGCCGGGCAGGAAGGTGAAGGTGGAGAACAGCTCGCTGCCGGACTTGGTCGAGGCGACCAGGACCCACAGGACGGGCAGCAGGCAGTACAGGGCGCCGAGGAGCAGCGCGGCCGTCGGGACGAGCGGGAAACGGCGGGGGCCGGTGGCAAGGGACTGCGTACTCATCGGGAGTCTCCCTGCTTCGTACGGGAGTTGGCCGCCTTGAGGAAGCCGAAGGACAGGGCCAGCGTGGCCAGGGCGATGATGACCGCCTGCGCCGCCGCCGCGTAGATGTCGTTGTTGACGAAGGCGTCCTGGTAGACCTTCATCAGCGGACTCCAGGTGGTGGAGAGCGAGTTGGTCAGCGGCTTCAGCGTGGTGGGCTCGCTGAACACCTGGAGCGTCGCGATGATCGAGAAGAAGAAGGTCAGGATCAGTGAGGGCGCCACCATCGGGATCTTGATCCGCAGCGCGATCTGCAGCTGCGAGCAGCCGTCGAGGCGCGCGGCCTCGAAGATCTCGACGGGGATGGCCCGCAGCGACGTGTAGATCACGATCATGTTGAAGCCGGTGCCGCCCCACACCGCGATGTTCGCCAGGGAGAGGTACAGCGGGCCGCCGTCCAGGAGGTCCGGCTGCGGCAGCCCCGCCTTGTCGAGCAGGTAGAGGAAGGGACTGACGTCGGGCAGGTAGAGGAAGCCCCACATCAGCGCCGCGATGACACCCGGGATCGCGTACGGCAGGAAGATCGCCAGCCGGGTGAAGCCGCGCAGCCGGACCCGTTCGGTGTCCAGCAGCAGGGCGAACAGCAGGGCGAGCCCCAGCATCACCGGGACGACGATCGCGCCGTACCCGAGGATGCGCAGTGCTCCGTGCAACAGCTCCGAGTCGGAGAGCGCGTCGGTGTAGTTGGCCAGTCCGGCCCAGATCTCGTCCCGGGCGCCCTTGCCCAGGCCGAGCCCCTTGACCTCGGTCCTGCGGAAGCTGAGGTACAGCGCGTACCCGATGGGCAGGGCGAAGAAGAGAAGGAAGAGGACTGTTGCGGGTATCAGGAAGGCGTACGGGGCGCTCTTGACCCCGTACGGCCTCCTGCGGGGTGCGCGTGTCACTCGGAGACTCCGAAGCCCTGCTTCTTGAGATCGGCGACGGTGGCGTCCTGCATCGCGGTCAGCGCGGGACCGAAGTCCGACTTGGTCTTGGCGGCCTGCGCGAAGTTGTCCTTGAACGCGGTGTACGCGACGTTCACGTTCGGGCCCCAGGCTGCCGGGGCGGTGCCCTGGGCGATCTTGGCGGCCTCGGTGTAGAAGTCGGGCTGGTTGGAGAAGTAGTCCGGGGCCTGGGCGAGCGCCCCACCGGTCTGGGCGGCCGTCGCGGCGGGGTAGATGCCGCTCTCCTTGACGAGCGCGGCGAGCGCGGCCGGGTCCGTGTTCAGCCACTTCGCGAAGGTGGCCGCGGCCTTCTTGTTCTTGGAGTCGTTGGTGACCGCGGTGGAGGATCCGCCCCAGCTGCCGGTGACGTTCTCGCCGGCCGTCCACTGGGGGAGCGGGGCCATCGCCCACTTGCCCTTCGTCTCCGGTGCCGCGGTGGTCAGGGTGCCCGGTGCCCAGACGGCGCTGACCCAGGCCACCTGCTTGCCGGTGTTGAGCGCCTTGTTCCAGGCCGGGGTGTACATCGGCTGGTTGTCGATGGCGCCCTCCTTGACGAGGCCGCCCCAGAAGTCGGCGACCTTCTGCGTGGCGGGGTCGTCGATCGCGACCTTCCACTTGTCGCCGCCGGTGGTCCACCACTTGGCGCCGGCCTGCTGGGCGAGGCCCGCGAAGAGGCCGGAGTCGTTGGAGGAGAAGGTCGTGAGGTCCTTGTCCGGCGCCTTCTTCTTCAGCGCGCGGGCGGTCTCGGCGAACTCGTCCCAGGTGGTGGGCACGGTCAGGCCGTACTGCTTGAAGAGGTCCTGGCGGTAGTAGAACATCAGCGGGCCCGAGTCCTGCGGCAGGGCGTACAGGGCGTCGGAGCCCAGGGTGGTCTGCTGCCAGACCCCGTCCGCGAAGGCGCTCTTCGCGTCGCCCGCCTCCTTGGATATGTCGGCGAGGACGTCGTTGGAGACCAGGGTGGGAAGCGCCTGGTACTCGGCCTGGACCAGGTCGGGGGCCTTGTGCGCCTTGGCCGCCGTGATGATCTTGGTGACGAGGTCGTCGCCCGACGCCTGCTTCTTCACCGTGACCGTGATGCCGGCTTCCTTGCCCGGGCCCTTGTTCCAGATGTCCGCGACCTTGTCCAGGCCGGGAGCCCAGGCCCAGTAGGTCAGCGAGGCGGGTCCGGAGGCGGCCGGCTCGTCGCCCCCGTCGTCCGAGGAGCCGCAGCCCGAGAGCAGGGCGCCGGCGGCGAGTGCGGCGGCGGTGGTCACCGCGACAGAGCGGTATTTCATGGTTTCTCCCCTGACGAGACGGGCGGGCGCATCGGCTGACCGGCCGATCGGACGCTGTGAGCGTTCACAGTAGAGAAACGAAACCGACACTTGTCAATGGTTGTTGCTGTGCGGTTATGTTGGCCCTGCGTCGCCACGAGTGTGTGTGCACGTTCCCAGAAGTTGTTCCAAAGAGCCAGGAGACGTCCATGCCGCACTCAGCGTCCGCTGCCACCCCGCTCGGTCTGCACAAGCTGGCCTTCGGCGGCGACTACAACCCCGAGCAGTGGCCCGAGGAGGTCTGGCACGAGGACGTGCGCCTGATGCGGGAAGCCGGCGTCACCATGGTCAGCGTCGGGATCTTCTCCTGGGCGCTGCTGGAACCCGAACCGGGCAGCTACGACTTCGGATGGCTCGACCGCCTCCTGGACCTGCTGCACGTCAACGGCATCCGCGCCGACCTCGGCACCCCCACCGTCGCCCCGCCCGCCTGGTTCTACCGCGCCCACCCCGAGGCCCTCCCGGTCAGCCGCGACGGGGTCCGCTACGCCTTCGGATCACGCGGCGCGATCTGCCACAGCTCGGCCCCGTACCGTGCGGCCGCCGCGAACATCACCGAACAGCTCGCCCGCCGGTACGCGAACCACCCGGCGCTCGCGATGTGGCACGTCCACAACGAGTACGGCGTCCCCGTCAGCGCCTGCTACTGCGACAACTGCGCCGCCCACTTCCGCCGCTGGCTCACCGGCCGGCACGGCTCCGTCGAAGCGGTCAACGAGGCCTGGGGCACCAACTTCTGGGGCCAGCGCTACCGCACCCTCGACGAGATCGAACCGCCCCGCACCACCCCCACGGTGGGCAACCCCGCCCAGCAGCTGGACTACGCCCGCTTCGCCGACGCCACCATGCGCGAGAACTTCACCGCCGAACGCGACATCCTGCACCGGCTCGCCCCCGGCGTCCCCGTCACCACCAACTTCATGACGGCCCTCAGCCAGTGCGACTCGGTCGACTACTGGGCCTGGGGCCGCGAGGTCGACATCGTCACCAACGACCACTACCTGATCACCGACGGCCGCCGCACCCACGTCAACCTCGCCATGGCCGCCGACCTCACCCGCTCGGTGGCGGGCGGCGCCCCCTGGCTGCTCCTGGAGCACTCCACCAGCGGCGTCAACTGGCAGCCCCGCAACCCCGCCAAGCGCCCCGGCGAAATGGCCCGCAACAGCCTCGCCCACGTCGCCCGAGGCTCCGAGGGTGCGATGTTCTTCCAGTGGCGCCAGTCCCGGCGCGGCGCCGAGAAGTTCCACTCCGCGATGGTCCCGCAGGCCGGCACCGACTCCCGCGTCTGGCGCGAGGTGACGGCGCTCGGCGCCGGCCTCGGCCTGCTGGAGGGCATCCGGGGCACCCGTACCGTCGCCGACGCCGCGATGCTCTGGGACTGGCAGTCCTGGTGGGCGCAGGCCCTGGAGTGGCGCCCCAGCGAGGAGCACGACGCCCGCGAGCGCGCCGACACGTTCTACGCCTCGCTCTACGACCGCCACCTCACCGTCGACTTCGCGCACCCGGACGCCGACCTGTCCGCGTACCCCCTCGTCGTCGTCCCCGCCCTCTACCTCGCCACCGAGGAGACCGGCCGCAACCTGCGCCGCTACGTCGAGAACGGCGGCACCCTCGTCGTCTCGTACTTCTCCGGCATCGTCGACACCAACGACGCCGTGCACCCCGGCCCCTACCCGGGCGCGCTGCGGGACGTCCTGGGCCTGACGATCGAGGAGTTCTCCCCGCTCGGCGAAGGCGAAACGGTCCGCCTGATCACTCCCGAGGGCGCGCCCGAAGGACCGGAACTGACCGGGGACCTCTGGACGGACGTGGTGATCCCACGCGGCGCCGAGACCGTCTGGTCGTACGCCGACGGCATCCCGGCCGGCCGCCCCGCCGTCACCCGCAACCGGCTCGGCAAGGGCACCGCCTGGTACGTCTCCACCCGGCTCTCCGGCCCCCACCTGGACGCCGTCCTCGACCGTGCCTGCGCCGACGCCGCCATCGCACCGCGCACCGGCCTCACCCATGACGTCGAGGTCGTACGGCGCACCGGGGACAACGGCACGTACCTCTTCGCGATCAACCACACCGGCACCGACACCGAGGTGGCGCTGGACGCCCCCGGCACCGAACTCCTCACCGGCGAGCCCGCCGCGCACTCCCTCGCCGTCCCGGCGGGCGCGGTGCGCGTCGTACGGCTCGACGGCTGAGGCGCACCGAGAACCCCCGCAGGACCCGCACACACATCCCCCGTTAACCCGCACAACTGTCGAAGGGACATCGACGATGTACGGAACGACGCACACCCGCAGAGCCGCAGGAACGGTGGCCGCACTCTCCGGCCTGCTGTTCGCCGCCCTCCCCGCCCAGGCCGCCCACGCGGCCACCACCCCCGCCAACCCCGGTTTCGAATCGGGCAGCACCGGCTGGTCGACCTACTCGGCGGGCGGGCAGTCCGCCGCCTCCTTCACCGAGGCGGGCGGCCACGCCGGCAGCACCAGGCTCAGCCACTGGTCCGCCTCGGCGTACAAGGTCGAGACCTACCAGTACCTCTCCGGCCTCACCGACGGTACGTACACCCTCAGCGCCTGGGTCCGTTCGGGCGGCGGCCAGAACTCCGCCTACATAGCCCTGCGCAACTGCGGCGGCGCAGAGCAGCGCACCGACCTGCCGCCCACGGCCGACGGCGCCTGGATCCGGCTCGTCACCTCCGTCAAGGTGACCGGAGGGGCCTGCACGATCAGCCTCAACTCCGACGCGCACGCGGGGGAGTGGGCCAACTTCGACGACATCACGTTCACCCAGGGCACCACCGGGCTGAGCGTCAAGGGCGGCGACCTCTCCACCCTCCCGAAGAACGAGGCGCACGGCGCGGTGTACCGCAACGCGAGCGGTACGGCCGGCGACGCGATGACCATCCTCAAGAACTCCGGGATGAACTACGTGCGCCTCAAGGTCTGGGTGAACCCGGCCGACGGCTACAACAACAAGGCCCGTGTGCTCGCCATGGCCAAGCGCGCCAAGGCACTCGGCATGAAGACGCTCATCGACTTCCACTACTCCGACGCCTGGGCCGACCCCGGCAAGCAGGTCAAGCCCGCCGCCTGGGCCGGCCACAGCTACAGCCAGCTCCGCACCGACGTCTACAACCACACGTACGACGTGCTGAACGCGCTGAAGGCCCAGGGCACCACCGCCGACATGGTGCAGATCGGCAACGAGACCAACGCCGGAATGCTGTGGCCCGAGGGGTCCACGGACAACTGGTCCCAGCTGGGCGGCCTCCTGACCTCCGGAGCCAACGCCGCGAAGGCCGTCTCCTCCGGTACGAAGGTGGCACTGCACCTCGCCAAGGGCGGCGACAACGCCGGCACCCGCTGGTGGTTCGACAACGCCGTGTCGCAGGGCGTCCCCTTCGACGTCATCGCCCTTTCCTACTACGGCTACTGGCACGGCTCGCTGTCCGAGCTGCAGACCAACCTCGACGACACCGCCTCCCGGTACGGAAAGCCGGTGCTCGTCGCCGAGACCGCGTACGCCCACACGCTCGCGGACGACGACGGCCTGGAGAACAACGTGGCCACCGCCTCCCAGCTGGTCACCGGCTACCCGGCGACGCCGGCCGGCCAGGCCGCCAACCTCCGCGACGTCATGAACGTCGTCGAGGCCGTCCCGAACGGCCGCGGGCTCGGCGCCGTCTACTGGGAGCCGGCCTGGACCGCGGTCACCGGCAGCGGCTGGGACCCGGCCGACCCCTCGTCGGGCAACGCGTGGGAGAACCAGGCGGTGTTCGACTACGACGGGAAGCTGCTCCCGGCGGCGAGCTGGTTCTCGCACCGGTAGTGGCTACAGGGGCGCGCCGTGCCACTTCCACGAGCTGACACGGTCGCGGCCCGGCAGATCGGCGCGGCCGGTGGACCAGAGCAGGACGGCCCACCGGTCCTCGTCGTCCGGCGCACCGGGGAAGAGCCGGGCCAGCACCCGGTCGCACAGATCCGCGGGCGGCGCCCAGGACAGGGACAGGCCCTCGGCGACGTCGTGGGTGTGCACGAGGGTCTCCACGATGCCCATCGCGGCGAAGCCCTCCGCGTCGGAGAGCCCGAACACGTGGTGCGAACGGACGTCCGCCGGAGTCGTCCGCACCATCGCCGTGAGCAGGGCGCCGCTCGCCTCCAGGGTCTGCAGCAGCCCGGCGGACCCGGCCGCCGGGTCCGCGAAGATCGAGTTCGCCGGGCCGCCCTCGCGCTCCGCCGCCCACCGGTAGGGCACCTCGGTGTCGGTCGGCGGCTTCCTGGGGCCGAGCTGGACCGCGTACGCGAAGAGGTCGTCGCTCAGGTGCTCGACGGTCTCCCAGCAGCTCCACTCCAACGATCCGGCCGGTACCTGCCAGTTGTCCGCCGGGGATTCCTTGAGGACGTCGACCGCGAGGTGCACGGCCCGTGCCACGTCGTCCGCGGTGACCGGCATCCGGGTCCCGCTCAGCGCCGCGCGCTCGGCGGCGCTGCACTCCACGCAGAACTCGTTGCCCTCGGGGTCGGCCATCGTCGCCCAGCCCCGCCCGTTGGGCTTGCGGTGGTCGGCGACCAGCGTGGCACCGAGAGCGAGCAGCCGCTCGACCTCCGCGTCACGGCTGCGGTCGTCGGGGCGCAGATCGAGGTGGACGCGGTTCTTGGCGCGTTTGGGTTCGGGAACCGTGACGAAGAGCAGTGCGGCACGAGGCGTCTCGACGAGCGCCTCGGGGTCACCGGGCTCGTCGTCGTCGGACACGGCCGAGTCGAGGACTCCGGCCCAGAAGACGGCGAGCTTGTAGGCGTCGGAACAGTCGATGGTGATGTGCTGTACGAGAGAAGTCATAGGGCGCCACTCTCCTCGGCAACCGGGCCCGCGGTCCAGCGGATTGAATATCCCTGTGTGCGTCGGAGCGCCCGGCCCCGACGAGCGACCCGGGCACACGCATCACCTCACGGGGATGCCGCCCCGCTGAGCGTCTGTGGTGCGCCGGTCTCCCGTCCGGCCCCGGGCCGGTTGCCCTCCGCCCGGCGCACCGCCGGACCCATCGCGTAGCCGGCGGCGAGGAAGAGGCCGCCGAGCAGGAGCCAGCCGGGAACACCCCAGGTCAGCAAGAGCGCGGTGACCAGCGTCGGTCCTAGGGTGCGGGCCACGGCCACGCCGGTGCCGAAGAAGCCCTGGTACTGACCGGTCCGGTGGGGCGGGGCCAGGTCGAAGGCGATCTGCCAGGACCCGGCGGACTGCTTCATCTCCCCGATGACCTGGAGCGTCGCACCGGCGACCAGGACCGCCACGGTGGCCCAGGCCGGCAGGCGAGCGGCCGAGACGGCGAAGACGGCGCACGAGGCGAGCAGGATGACGCCCGCGCGGCGCACGGTGCGGTTGGCGGAGCGCAGATCGCTGACCCGGCTCGCAGTCCGTACCTGGAAGAGCATCACGGCAACGGTGTTGAGGACGAAGAGCCCCGAGGCCAGCCAGGCGAGTTGAGGGAAGCGGTTGGCGATCCACAGCGGGATGGCGAGGCTGAGCAGGGGCAGTCGCAACAGCAGGACCGTGTTGATGAGCGTGACGACGGCGTAGGGGCGGTCCCTCAGTACGGCGAGGCGGGGTTCGTCGCCCGTACGCCGAGGGGCCGGCCGCACGGCGGGCAGGCGCAGCAGGATCAGCGCGCAGGCCAGGAAGCCGATCGCGTCGAGGGCGAAGACGGCCAGATAGGCGTGGCGTGTCCCGTTGCTCAGGGCCAGGCCGCCGACCGCCGCGCCCACGGCGAGGCCCGCGTTCAGGGTGGACTGCATGTGGGCGAGGACGCCGGTGCGTTCGACGGGGGAGACCAGGCCCGCGAGCAGGGCCTGGCGGACCGCCGAGAGGCCCGACTGGGCGGTTGCGTACAGGCAGGAAACCAGCAGGAACGGTACGAACGAGTGGATGACCAGGAACGAGGCGACGAGCGCGGCGGTGGCCAGGGCCAGGAGGACCGCGGGTGTGCGTGGCCCGCGCCGGTCGGCGAGATGGCCCAGGGGCACCCCGGCCAGGGAGCCGACGGCCCAGGCGATCGTCAGCCCGAGGCCGAGCCGGGCCGGTGACAGGCCGACGATCTGGGTGAAGTACAGCGCCGAGCAGGTGTAGTACATGCCGTCGCCGATGGAGTTGCTCAGCTGGGCGGCGGCGAGGGTCCGGGGTGCGCCTGGGGGCGGCAGCAACCGTATGGACATGCGACTCCCGGGCCGGAGCGGCCCGGAGAGCCGCTCAACGTCACTGACCCGGGAAACCCTAGGCTTCGGGTGCCCCAAGATCGTGGGCCATTCATGAACGCCCGGGGTGGGCCAATTCTTGGGCATCGGGGGCTACTTGACGGGCTCCGATGGGCGGTGCCCGGACGGCGGTCCTACGGGCTCGTCATCTCGACGAGCCACTGGCCCCGGCGCACATCCACCGGGTACGCGCCGCTGTCCAGGCACCGCTTCCCCCCGAAGGGGGTTGAGGGAGAGGTGTCCGCTACTTCGTGCCGAGGTAGTAGCTGACCTGCGGCGGCTGGTTGTATCCGGTGTTCTGCCAGGCGATCCCGAGCCGGTACACGGGGTCACTCATCAGTGTGGGCAGCCGGAACTCGGTGGGGTGCGGTGTGGTGTACAGCCGCAGCGCCGTGGAGTCCGTGTTGCGCCAGAGCATTTCCTCGCGCCAGTCGCCGAGGAGGTCGGCGGAGAGGGCGGGGCTGCCCTTGGTCCAGTTGTTGGACTTGGCGTCCTGGTCGTACCAGATGCGGGTCAGTTCGGTGGAGCCGGTGTACTTCAGCACCTGGCCGTAGCCGACACCCGCCGTGCCCGACCAGCGGTGGTCGAGGAGCTCACGGTTGGCGTCGCCGTCCCACCAGATGGCGGAGTTGTACGAGGCCCCGCCGCTGAACGTCGGGACCGCGTCGCTGATCTTCGTACCGTTGGCCGCGTAGAGCCCGCCGCCGCTCGACCAGCACTCGGCACCGGCGTGAGTGCGGGTCAGGTCCGCGCAGATGCCCCGCCCGACGTCCGTGCCGGTCTTGGTGCCCCACAGGATCTGGCCGGTCCTCGCGTCATGCATCTCGTAGCCGTAGGCGGAGTCGGTGTGCTCGTGCACGTTGAAGGATTCGAGGCCGGGCCGGGACGGGTCCAGGTCACCCACGTGCAGTGCGTCGCCGTGCCCGAGCTCGGTGGTCCACAGCCCGCTCCCGTTGTCGTCGACGGCCATGGCGCCGTAGACGATCTCGTCCCTGCCGTCCGCGTCCACGTCGGCGACCGCGAGGTTGTGGTTGCCCTGCTGGTCGAAGCCCTTGCCGTAGTTGGTGGAGCTGTTGGTGTCGAACGTCCAGCGGCGGCTCAGGTCGGTGCCGTTCCAGTCGTACGCGGCGATCGCGATGCGCTCGTAGATGCCCCGGCTGAAGATCATGCTGGGCGAGGAACCGTTGAGGTACGCGGTCGCGGAGAGCAGCCGCCCTTCCCGGTTGCCCCAGGTGTCGCCCCAGTCCGAGACGGCGCCTCGAGCGGGCTCGAAGGGCACGGAGTCCATCACCCTGCCGGTCTGCCCGTTGAAGACGGACAGGTACTCGGGGCCGCTCAGCACCGCGCAGTTCGCCGCGAGGTGCGAGGCCGACGCGTCGCCGATGACGGTGCCCGCGGAGTCCTTGGAACCGTCCGAGGTGCGCGCGGCCACCTCGGCCCTGCCGTCGCCGTCGTAGTCGTACACCTGGAACGAGTCGTAGTGCGAGCCGCTGCGCACATTCGTCCCGAGGTTGACCCGCCACAGCCGCTTGCCGCTCAGCTCGTACGCGTCGTAGAGAGTCGGCCCGGTGCACGTGCCGGAGTTGGCCACGTCGGTGGCATTGGACGGAACCCACTTCAGCACCAGTTCATAGGCGCCGTCGCCGTCCAGGTCCGCGGTGGACGCGTCGTTGGCGGCGTAGGTGTAGGCGACGCCGTCGCGGGTGGTTCCGCCCGCAGGCTTGTCGAGGGGGATGTCGAGACGGCCCGAGGCCCAGACCCCCGCCTTCTCGCCGGGCTGCTCGACGCCGTTCACCAGGGCGCGGACCTCGTACGCGGAGGTGGAACTGCCGCCCGTGTCCAGGAAGTTGGTCTTGCCGGTCTCCGCGATCAGTGTCGAGCCGCGGTACAGCTTGAAGGAGACACTCTCCGCGTCGCTGCCGAGCATCCGCCAGGTGACCAGCACGCCACCGCTCGCGGGCACGGCGACCAGGCCGCGATCCAGCTTCTCGGCCACGCGTGCGGCGGCCAGTGCCGCGGTGGCCTTGTTGGCGGGTGCGGAGACCTCCTCCGCCGCACCGGCCGACGGGCCGACCGCCAGCACACCCGCGGTCACGGTGAGCGTGGTGGCGAGCACCCCTCCCGCGAACATGCGGCCGCGGCGGCGACGGTGGGAAGCATGGATGGATCGGGGCATAGCGACCTCGTCGTCATCGTCGTGGAGGGACCGGTACGTCTCCTGGTCGCCGCACCTGGCAGGAAGGTTGCCGCCCGGACGGAGCCCGAGCCGGCGCCTGCCGTCGCGGGGCCGGATGCGCGCGACGGTCGCCGCGGAACTGAGCGCGGTGGGGGCCAGGTGGGGCGAGAAGCGCCCGCACATGCGCATCGACGTGGACCGCTACCTCCGTGAGTGGAGAACGCGAGTGGGGGCGGAACGCGATGCGTCCCGCCCCCACCGACCGTCGTACGTCCCTACTTCACCGGCGTGAAGTCGCGCGCCCCGATGAACTCCGGGCGGCGGATCGGAGCCGCGAAGGGCTCCTCGGCCGTGTTCTCCACGCTGTTGAACACGATGAAGACATTGCTGCGCGCGTACGGGGTGATGTTGTCCCCCGAGCCGTGCATGCAGTTGCAGTCGAACCAGGTCGCCGAACCGGCCCTGCCCGTGAAGAGCTTGATGCCGTGCCGGTCGGCCATCTTCGTCAGCGCCTCGTCGGACGGGGTGCCGGCGTCCTGCATCTGCAGGGACCTCTTGTAGTTGTCCTTCGGCGTCTCGCCCGCGCAGCCGAGGAACGACTTGTGCGAACCGGGCATGATCATCAGCCCGCCGTTGGTGTCGTGGTTCTCGGTCAGCGCGATCGAGACGGACACGGTCCGCATGTTCGGCAGACCGTCCTCGGCGTGCCAGGTCTCGAAGTCCGAGTGCCAGTAGAAGCCCGAAGCACCGAAGCCCGGCTTCACATTGATCCGGGACTGGTGGACGTACACGTCCGAGCCGAGGATCTGACGGGCCCTGCCCACCACGCGCTCGTCGCTCACGAGCCGGGCGAAGACCTCACTGAGCTTGTGGACCTCGAAGACGGACCGCACGCTCTGCGACTTCGGCTCGATGATCGAGCGCTCGTCGGCACGGACCGCGGGATCGGCGATCAGCCGTTCCAGCTCGGCGTGGTAGCCGGCCACCTCGTCGTCCGTGATGATCTGGTCGACGGTGAGGAAGCCGTCCTGCTCGAAGCCCTGGAGGTCCTTCGCGGCGACGGGACCGGGTGCGCCCGGCGCGGACCAGATGACCGGGTCCTGGCGGGGAGTGGTCATCTCGGCGGCGCCGCGCGAGGGGTACAGGTCGGCGCGTACTTCGGTGGTCATGGGGTTCAGCCCTCCTCTGTCAGCAGCGGATAGACACCGTTCTCGTCATGGTCCTCCCGTCCGGTGACGGGGGGGTTGAAGACGCACACGCAGCGGAAGTCGGTCTTGGGCCGCAGCGTGTGGTGCTCGTGCCCGTTCAGCAGGTACATCGTTCCCGGGGAGATCCAGTGCTTCTCGCCGGTCTCGTCATTGGTGAGCTCGGCCTCGCCCTCGGTGCACAGCACGGCCTCGATGTGGTTCGCGTACCACATGGACGTCTCCGTGCCCGCGTACAGCACGGTTTCGTGGAGCGAGAAGCCCACCTTCTCCTTGGCGAGCACGATGCGCTTGCTCTCCCAGGTGCCGGAGGCGGCCTTCACATGCCGGTCGGTGTTCTCGATGTCACTGAACGATCGGACGATCACGGTGGGATGGTGCCTTTCTCTTCTGTACTGCTCAGATGTGCCTGCCCCGGGGGCGTACCCCGGTCAGGCGGTCTCACGGACGGACCGGGCCAGCGTGCGCAGGCCCTCGTCCAGCTCTTCGGGGGTGATGGTCAGCGACGGAAGCAGCTTCACGACCTCGCTCTGCGGGCCCGAGGTCTCCAGCAGCAGACCCAGCTCGAAGGCGCGGGCGCAGACGGCGGAGGCGCGCGAGGCGTCGGGGAACTCAAGGCCCCAGACCAGGCCGCGACCGCGGAAGTGACCGCCGAGCTGAGGGTTCTCGTCGCAGATCGCGAGCAGCGCCCGCTCCACCTGCTCGCCGCGTGCCAGGGTCTGCTTCTCCATCTGGCCGTCCGCCCAGTAGGCGTCGAGCGCGGCGGCGGCCGTGACGAAGGCCGGGTTGTTGCCGCGGAAGGTGCCGTTGTGCTCGCCCGGCTCCCAGATGTCCAGCTCGGGCTTGAACAGGCAGAGCGCCATCGGCATGCCGTAGCCGCTGATGGACTTCGACAGCGTGACGATGTCCGGGACGATGCCGGCCTCCTCGAAGGAGAAGAAGCCGCCGGTACGCCCGCAGCCCATCTGGATGTCGTCGACGATCAGGAGCATGTCCTGGCGGTGGCACAGGTCCTGGAGCGCGCGGAGCCACTCGGCGCGGGCGACGTTGATGCCGCCCTCGCCCTGCACGGTCTCCACGATCACGGCGGCGGGCTTGTTGAGCCCGGAGCCCTGGTCCTCCAGGAGCCGCTCGAACCACAGGAAGTCGGGGACCTGGCCGTCGAAGTAGTTGTCGAACGGCATCGGGGTGCCGTGCACCAGCGGGATGCCGGCGCCCGCACGCTTGAAGGCGTTGCCGGTCACGGCGAGCGAGCCGAGCGACATGCCGTGGAAGGCGTTGGTGAACGAGACGACGGACTCGCGGCCCTTGACCTTGCGGGCGAGCTTCAGCGCCGACTCGACGGCGTTGGTGCCGGTCGGGCCGGGGAACATCACCTTGTACGGCAGGTCACGGGGACGCAGGATCACGTTCTGGAAGGTCTCCAGGAAGGCGCGTTTGGCCGTCGTGGCCATGTCGAGACCGTGGGTGATGCCGTCGCGCTCGATGTAGTCGATCAGCGCGCGCTTCAGCACCGGGTTGTTGTGGCCGTAGTTGAGGGATCCGGCACCGGCGAAGAAGTCGAGGTACGAGTGTCCGTCCTCGTCCGTCAGCCGGGCGCCCTGCGCGCGGTCGAAGACTGCGGGCCAACCGCGGCAGTAGCTCCGTACTTCCGACTCCAGGGTCTCGAAGACACTCAGGGCGGGCGGGGTGATGGTCACAGCGAATCTCCTGCTCGAGGGGGGTGTGACGGGCGGCGGGTGAGGCATGCCCGGGGCGGGGGGCGGGTCAGGCCCTACGCGTGGAGCGGGCCGATGCGGTAAAGGACCTCCGGCAGGTGTGTTCCCTCCGGGAACAGTTCGCCGTCGAAGAGCACCTCGTGCTCCAGGGGAACGTCGTGGCGCTGCGCGAAGGAGGTGAACAGGCGGTCGGACGCGGTGTTGTCCGGAGTGACGGTCGTCTCGACCGAGGCCAGGCCCTGGGCGGCGGCCACGCGGGCGATCAGGGCGTCCAGCAGCGTGGCAGCCAGTCCCTTCCCGCGGTGGGCCCGGTCGACGGCCACCTGCCAGACGACGAGCGTCTCGGGGCGGTCGGGGCGGATGTATCCCGTAACGAAGGCGACGGGGTCGCCGTTCTCGTCGCGGGCGACCACGGAGGTCGCCGCGAAGTCACGGCACCACAGCAGGTAGCTGTACGAGGAGTTGAGGTCCAGGACCTCGGAGTCGCGGGCAATTCGCCAGATCGCTGCTCCGTCCTCCACTCGCGGGGTGTCGATTCTGAGGAATTCGCTTCGGGCACGTGCAAAGTCTGCTGGTGCTGCGGTCATGCGAATTGAATTTACCCAGCAAAAATCAAAATTGCATCGACGTAGGGGGTTGGGCGGGAGGTGTCGATGTGTTATCACGCGGGCGCGATCCAGGCCGGATCGGGGGACGTTTTCTCACCATTTGACCGGAATTTATCCGGCATAACGGCCTCTCTGTGGAGTCGGTCACAGGGTCGTAACTCTCGTGACACGCATCCGGATTACGCGGCCGGGCCATGTGGGAACTGGGGTGTTTAGGTGCGAGGAAAGCGGGCAGAAGAATGCGGGGAGCTGCTCCTGATAAAGCAGCTCCCCTTATTCATCGATTGAGGCGCCCGATTATTGGTCCGGGTGAATTCAGTTCCCCGGCCAGGTTTCCGATACGGCCTTGCGGGCAGCCTCCGGGTCGGTCGTGCGTCCGGCGCCGTCCAGCGCGGCACCCAGGGCGGCGAGCGAGGACAGGACCGAGCCCCGCGTCGCGTCCACGCCGTAGTGGTTGACCCGGATCATCTCCTTGGACAGCGCGCCGCCGCCCGCGATCAGGGGCAGCGAAGGATCGGCGGCGAGCGCCCGCTCGACCAGGACGGAGGCGTCGACGCCCTCGGGGGCGCGCAGCGTCGTGGCGACCGGCGCCGCCTCGCGGGCATCGTGGACGTACGGCTCCAGCCCGCCGCCGAGCGCCAGGGCGCCCGCCCGGGTCGCCGCCGCCGCCGAGGCGTGCCGGGCCATCAGGGAGTCCAGGCCCTCGGCCTCGATCCGCTCCAGACAAGCCTCCAGCGCCAGCATCTCCAACTGTGCGGGCGCGTGCAGCAGCGCCTTGCGCCCACCGTCGATCCAGCGCGTCTTCCAGTCCAGGAGGGAGAGGTACGAGTGCCGCGGAGCCTTCGGGTTGGCCGCGATCCGCTCCCAGGCACGCCCGCTCACCGACACCGCCGAGACCCCGGCCGGGCCGCCCATCGCCTTCTGGGCGCCGATGACACACAGATCCACACCCCAGGCGTCCGGCAACAGCGGCTCCGCCCCCACGGACGCGACGGCGTCCAGCATGAACAGCGCACCGTGGGCCCGGACCGCCTCGCCGATCTCCGCGACCGGATTGGTGTTGCCCGTCGCGGCCTCGGCGTGCACCAGCGACACGAAGTCGATCTCCGGGCGCGCGGCCAGCGACTGCGCGACCTGCTCGGCGGTGACCGCCGTGTGGAACGGCACCGCGAGATCGACGACATCGGCGCCGCAGTCCCGCAGCCAGTTGCCGAAGGTCTGGCCGTAAGGACCCGTGACGATGTTCAGCGCGGTCGAACCGGCCCCGGCCCCGCCCCGGATGCAGCCTTCGAGGGGCAGCAACGCCTCGCCCTGCATGATCACGACGTCCTGCTCGGTGGCGAGGAGGTCGGCCACCCGACGCTCGATCGCCGCGAAATGCGCTGCGGTGAGCGGGGGAAGGTCGAGGAGGGGGTGCGTCACGGTGGTGCTCTCTTCGGATCGGTCCAGCTGCGGTCGGCGGTGCTTCGAGGGTACCCAGCGCCTCCTGGAGGCCCTTGTCCACCGCCTCGTACAGTGCAGCCATGAGTGATCACGAGGTGGCGCCGGTGCTGCGGATCAAGGGGCGGGTGCTCGTCGGCCCCGACGACGTCAGGGACGGTCTCTGGGCCGTCGACGGGCGGATCACCTACGAGCGGCCGCCCGGCGCGGACGACGCGGTGACCGTCAGCGGCTGGGCCCTGCCCGGTCTCGTCGACGCGCACTGCCATGTCGGCCTCGACCGCCACGGACCCGTCGACGCGGCGACCAGCGAGAAGCAGGCCCTCAGCGACCGGGAGGCGGGCACGCTGCTCATCCGGGACGCCGGATCACCCTCCGACACCCGGTGGATCGACGACCGGGAGGACCTGCCGAAGATCATCAGAGCGGGCCGTCACATCGCCAGGACCCGCCGGTACATCAGGAACTACGCCCACGAGATCGAGCCCGGTGACCTGGTCGCGTACGTCGCGCGGGAGGCGAGGCGCGGGGACGGCTGGGTGAAGCTGGTCGGCGACTGGATCGACCGCGACGCCGGCGACCTGACCGCCTGCTGGCCGCGCGCCGAGGTCGAGGCCGCCATCGCCGAGGCGCACCGCCTGGGGGCCAGGGTCACCGCTCACTGCTTCGCCGAGGCCGCCCTGCGCGACCTGGTGGAGGCGGGGATCGACTGCATCGAGCATGCGACGGGGCTGACCGAGGACACCATTCCGCTCTTCGCGGAGCGTGGCGTCGCGATCGTCCCGACGCTGGTCAACATCGCCACGTTCCCCGACCTCGCTGCGGGCGGCGAGGCCAAGTTCCCCCAGTGGTCGGCCCACATGCGGCAGCTGTACGAGCGTCGCTACGACACCGTGCGCGCGGCGTACGACGCGGGCATCCCGGTCTTCGTCGGCACGGACGCGGGCGGCTCGCTGGCCCACGGCCTGGTGGCGGGGGAGGTCGCCGAACTGGTGAAGGCGGGCATCCCGCCCGTCGAAGCCCTCTCCGCGACGGCCTGGGGCGCCCGGAAGTGGCTCGGCCGGCCGGTGCTGGAGGAGGGTGCTCCGGCGGACCTGGTCGTGTACGACGAGGACCCGCGGGCGGACGTGCGCGTGCTGGCGGACCCGCGGCGGGTGGTGCTCAACGGGCGGGTGGTCGGCTGACCGGTCGGGGAGGCGCCGGGTTGACCGGCAGTGACCCGGTGGCCGCCCACTCGTTGAAGCACCTCGTTGCGTTCTTCCGGCCGTCCGGTGAGCGCGCCGCCGCGCTGGGCGAAACGAGTGACTCCGGGGAACTCCTGTGCCGGAATATTCGAAGGTGTACGCGAAAAACCCCCTTTGGAGTGAACTGACGCCAGGTGTCTGTCAGTTCACCCTCTGTGCGTAAAGATTCACGGAGTCGAGGTCCCCGGCGCACGCGATGTCCCCCATTGACGGCGCCGGAGGGCTCCAAGTCTCTTGTGGGGGTTCCACCATTTTGAACAGCAACACCTTCCGCCTGGCTGCCCTGGCCGTCGCCGCCGCGCCCGTCGCACTGCTGGTCGCCGTCCCCGCGCAGGCCGCCACCGGAACGGCGCCGGCCACCCCGGCCGACGGCCGCGGAAAGGCGAGCGCGGTCGTACTCCGGGCCGCACTGGACGTCTCGCTCCTGAACAAGTCGGTCGAGGTGCCGCTCAAGGCCACGCTGAACGAGGTGCAGGCACCGGCGAGTGCCGAGGAGACCGCGCTCAGCGTGGAGCTCGACGGAGCGGAGCGGGGGCGCCCCGTCCATGTGCTGAAGGCCGACGTGGCCACCGCGAAAGCGACCGTCGACAAGCACAGGGCCGAGGGCTACACCAACCTCGTGAAGGCCCGGGTGCACGTACCAGGACTGCCGCTGCTCTCGCTCATCGAAGTCCAGAAGGTCACCTCCAAGGCGGTCTGCGAGGTGGGGAGGAAGCCGGTCGCGGAGTCGAACGTACTGGGGCACGTCTCGGTGCTCGGCAAGCGGATCAGGCTGACCTCGGGCGGTCGGACGCAGGTCGAGGTGCCGGGCGTCGGCGAGGTGACCCTCGACCTGTCGAAGACCAGCACCACCTCGCGCACGGCCGCCGCGACGGCGCTTCAGCTGCGGGTGTCCGTGAACCCGGGCAAGCTCAACGTGGCCGATGTGCAGGGAGAGGTCACACTCGCCGAGGCCACGTGCAGGACGCCGAAGGGCGGTGGCGGCTCGGGGGACGGCGGCGCCAGTGACGGCGGTTCGGACAACGGCGGTTCGGACAACGGCGGTTCGAGCAGCGGCGGTTCGGACGGTGGCGGTTCGGACAGCGGTGGTTCGAGCAGTGGTGGTTCGCAGGACGGCGGCTCCACCGCCGGCTCCTCCGGAAGCGGCGGCTCGACCGGCGGATCCGGTGACACCGGCAGCACCGGCAGCACGGGCGACAAGGGCGATGCCGTCGACGTGAAGCCCCAGACCGGCTCCGACCCGGTCCAGGCATCCGGCAGCGGCGACCTCGCCGAGACCGGATCCAGCTCCTCGACCCCGTACATCGCAGCCGGCTCGGCCCTTCTGCTGGCGGCCGGCGCCGGTGCCACGGTCGTCGCCCGCAGGCGCGCCCGGAGCTGAACCACCCGAGGGGGACGTGGGGGAGGGGCGGGAAGCGGCGTTCGTGTGACGGAACACCGCTTCCCGCCCCGTGGGTCCGTCAGCCGGCCGCTCTCCGGGGCAGCCCCTGCAGCGCCAGGTCGAGCGCCTGGAGGAATCTGTTGGTCGTCACACGGTCGCGCACGGCCAGCCGCAGCCACTCGCTGCCCAGCCCGGGGAACGTGTCACCACGCCGCGCGGCGAACCCCCGTGAGCGCAGCCGCTCCCTCACCTCGTCCGCCCGGTCCACCCGCAGGAGAACGAACGGCCCCGCCGCCGGCTCCATCACCTGCACCTCACTGAACTCCGCGAGCCCGGCCAGCAGATGCGCCCGGTCCACCACGACACGGTCCGCCGCATCGGCCGCCTCCACCAGCGCACGCGGCTCCATGCAGGCCTCCGCCGCCGCCAGGGCGGGGGAGGACACCGGCCACAGCGGCTGCGCCTCCTGCAGCAGAGCCAGCGTCGCCGGGTCCGCGAGCACGTAGCCGATCCGCAGCCCCGCAAGGCCCCAGGTCTTGGTCAGGCTCCGCAGCACGACGAGCCCGGGGACGTCCTCGCGCCCGCACAGTGCCTCCCGTTCGCCCGGAACGGCGTCCATGAACGCCTCGTCGACCACCAGCGTCCGCCCGGGCCGCGCCAGTTGCTCCAGCACACCCGCGGGATGGAGCACGGACGTCGGGTTGGTCGGATTGCCGACGACCACCAGATCGGCGTCCTCGGGCACCGCCGCCGGATCCAGCCGGAAGCCGTCCTCCGGACGCAGCACCACCCGCCCCACCTCGTGCCCGGCCGCGCGCAGCGCCGCCTCCGGCTCGGTGAACTGCGGGTGCACGACGACCGGCCGCCGGGCCGGCAACGCCCGTGCGATCAGCACGAAGGCCTCGGCCGCACCCGCCGTGAGCAGGACACGCTCCTCGGGCAGTCCGTGCCGCGCGGCCACCGCCGCCCGTGCTGAACGCCCGTCCGGATAGGCGGCCAGCGAGACCAGTGACGCGGCTATCCGCTCCCGCAGCCAGTCCGGGGGCGTACCGGTCCGTACGTTCACGGCGAGGTCGGTCAGATCCAGGCCGCGTACTTCCGCGTCGCCGTGGTGCCGCAGGTCCGGCCCGGCGCTGTCGATGTGCTTCGTGGGGGGCATGGCAGCCATGGTGAACGGCTCAGCGCCATTCGTCGACGCCGGGGTGCCGACAGAAAGCAGTCGGCGCGCCACCGCGCAGGTCACCGAGGCCGACTTCCGCTTCGGTACGAGGAGTTCATCCGCGCCGGAGAGCGCGGCAGCCTCCGCGACCGACGGTGTCCCCACGGCGTCCCGCGGCGCCCCCGAGGGGTTCGGTACGCGGACGGCGGCCAGCACCGCGGCGGGATACGAGCGCACCCGCACCCCGAGCCGTGCCGCCGCATCCGTGATCCCCGGTTCGTCCGCCCTCGTGTCGAGCGTTGCCAGCTCCACCACATCGGCGGCCCGCAGCCCGGCCGCGCGCAACGTCTGAAGGATCAGCCCGATGACCTCGTCGGCCGTGACGCCCCGGCGGGCACCGACGCCGACGACGAGCGCGGTCCGGTTCATGGGCTGAATCCTTGTTCGAAGGGGTGGTTCAGGGCTGCCTGAGATGCGGGCCCGGGGGTCGATCGGCTAGCAAGGGCCCATGGCGGTGTTCGTCGCGCTCGGCGCGTTCCTGATGACCCTGGCCGGCGGCTGGGTCGCTCAACGCGTCACCGACCGCCGTCACCTGGTGCTCGGCCTCGCCGGCGGACTGATGCTCGGCGTCGTCGGTCTCGATCTGCTGCCCGAGGCGGTGGATGCCGCGGGCGGAGCGGTCTTCGGCGTCCCCGCCGCGCTGCTGCTCTTCGTGGGCGGCTTCCTGGTGGCCCATGTCGTGGAGCGTTCACTGGCCGTACGCCAGGCGGCACATGGTGCGGGCGAGGAGAGAGTGCCGCAGGTCGGGATGACGGCCGCGGCCGCGATGGTGGGACACAGCCTGATGGACGGCATCGCGCTCGGCGCCGCCTTCCAGGTCGGCGGCGGCATGGGCGCCGCCGTCGCACTCGCCGTCATCACCCACGACTTCGCCGACGGATTCAACACGTACACGATCACCAGCCTCTACGGGAACGCCCGCCGCAAGGCCCTCCTGATGCTGTACGCGGACGCCCTGGCCCCGATCGTGGGCGCGGCGACCACCCTGCTGTTCACCCTTCCGGAGGAACTGCTCGGCTGCTATCTCGGCTTCTTCGGCGGGGCGCTCCTCTACCTCGCCGCCGCCGAGATCCTGCCCGAGGCCCACCACGACCACCCGGCCCGCTCCACGCTGCTGTGCACCGTCGCGGGAGTGGGCTTCATCTGGCTGGTCGTCGGCATCGCGGAGTAGCCTCGCCGTGCTGCTCATGCCCGGCAGTGCTCCACGAAGCGCCGGGCCACCCCGGGTGACGCCGCCCAGTGCGTATGCAGATAGCTCGCGTGCACACCCCGCTGGACGAAGCCCTCCACCCGCCGTTCCGGCTGGTGCATGCCCCAGGCGGGGGTGGCACCGGCGCCCGGCTCCAGCACCGTCCGGTGGAACTCGTGCCCGCGCAGCCGGGTTCCCGCCGCCGCCAGCACACTGTCGGACACCGCGACCGCCTGCCGGTAGCCGAGCGTCAGCCGCTCGGACATCCGGGCCGAGGCGTCCAGCACCCCGCACATGGGACGCCCGTCCAGCTCACGCGCCAGATACAGCAGCCCCGCGCACTCCGCCGCCACCGGGGCGCCGGACAGGGCCAGTTCGGTCACCGACCTGCGCAGCGGTTCGTTGGCCGACAGCTGCGGCGCGTACATCTCGGGGAAGCCGCCACCGATGACCAGTCCCGCCGTCCCCGCGGGCAGCTTCTCGTCGTGCAACGGGTCGAAGACCACCACATCCGCTCCGGCGGCTGTCAGCAGCTCGGCATGCTCCGCGTACGCGAACGTGAACGCGGCCCCGCCCGCCACGGCCACCACCGGCCGCACCCCCTCGACGGAATGCCGCTCCGGCTCCCACACCCCGTCGGGCAGCGCGGGCGCCGAACGGGCCAGCGCCAGCAGGGCGTCCAGGTCGCAGCCCGCCCGTACCCGGTCCGCCATCGCCCGTACGGCGTCGACGGCCTCGGTCTGCCGCTCCGCCACCGGAACCAGACCCAGATGGCGTGAAGGCGTCACCACCTGCGGCGCCCGCCGCAGTGCCCCCAGCACCGGCAGGCCCGTCTCCTCGAGCGCCTCCCGCAGGAGGGCCTCGTGCCGGTCGGACGCCACCTTGTTGAGGATCACCCCGCCGATCCGCACCTCCGGATCCCAGGACGCGAAACCGTGCACGAGGGCAGCGACCGAACGGGACTGCGAGGAGGCGTCGACGACGAGCACGACGGGAGCCCGCAGGAGCTTCGACACCTGGGCCGTGGAGGCGAGTTCACCCTGCCCCGAAGCGCCGTCGTACAGCCCCATCACGCCCTCGACGACCGCCAGGTCGGCACCGGCGGCACCGTGCGCGAACAGCGGGGCGATCAGCTCCGTACCGCACATGTACGCATCCAGGTTGCGCCCCGGACGGCCGGTGGCCAGCGCGTGGTATCCCGGGTCGATGTAGTCCGGGCCCACCTTGTGCGGGGACACGGCGAGGCCGCGGCCCGCGAAGGCCGCCATCAGGCCCGTCGCGACCGTGGTCTTGCCGGTGTTGGAGGCCGGCGCGGCAATGACCAGACGAGGAACACTCACCACTCGATGCCCCTCTGGCCCTTCTGACCGGCGTCCATCGGGTGCTTGACCTTCGACATGTCGGTCACCAGATCGGCTGCCTCGATCAGCTTCGCGGGGGCGTTGCGCCCGGTGATCACGACATGCTGCGTCCCCGGACGGTCGCGCATCACCTCGACGACCTCGTCGGTGTCGATCCAGCCCCAGTGCATCGGATAGGCGAACTCGTCCAGCACGTACAGCTTGTACGTCTGGGCCGCCAGGTCGCGCTTGACCTGCTCCCAGCCCTCGCGGGCCTTCTCCTCGTTGTCGGAGTTGTCGCCGTGGAGGCCACGCTGGACCCACGACCAGCCCTCGCCCATCTTGTGCCAGTCGACGGTGCCGCCCTCGCCGCTCGCCCCGAGCACCTTCAGCGCGTTCTCCTCGCCGACCTTCCACTTCGCCGACTTCACGAACTGGAACACCCCGATCGGCCATCCCTGGTTCCAGGCCCGCAGGGCGAGCCCGAAGGCCGCCGTCGACTTGCCCTTGCCGATGCCCGTGTGGACGAAGAGGAGCGGACGATTGCGTCGCTGACGCGTCGTCAGCCCGTCGTCCGGCACCGATACAGGCTGTCCCTGTGGCATTACGCGGCCCTCCCGGCTGCTTGAACATCCTTGACCAGCCCGGCGATCGAGTCGGCGCGCAGTTCGTCGAGCGTGACCGCGCTGCCCCCCAGGTCCCGGGCGAGCTGTGCGGCGAGCCCGAGGCGCACGAACCCCGACTCGCAGTCCACGACGACGGACGCCGTGCCCTCGGCGGCATGCAGCCGGCCGGCCCGTGCGGCCAGCGCCACCGGGTCCGGACCACCGGTCGCCCGGCCGTCCGTCACCACGACGAGCAGCGGCCGCCGGGACGGATCGCGCATCCGCTCCACCCGCAGGACGTCGTGCGCCCTCAGCAGCCCCGCGGCCAGCGGGGTGCGCCCGCCGGTCGGCAGCGACTCCAGCCGCGCCGCCGCCGCGTCCACCGACGAGGTGGGCGGCAGCACGACCTCGGCGTCCTTGCCGCGGAACGTCACCAGGCCCACCTTGTCGCGCCGCTGGTAGGCGTCCAGCAGCAGCGACATCACGGCACCCTTCACGGCGCTCATCCGCTGCCGGGCCGCCATCGACCCCGAGGCGTCCACCACGAAGAGCACCAGGTTCCCCTCGCGCCCCTCCCGCGTCGCCTGCCGCAGATCGTCACGCCGTACGACGAGCCCCCGGCCGGACCGCCCCCGCGCCCGCTGATGCGGCGCCGCCGCCTGCACGGTCGCCGCGAGGTGCAGCTTCGTCAGCGCCCCCTGGGGCCGCAGCGCCCCCGTCGTCCGCCCGTGCTCGGTACGCGCCCGGGACCGCCGCCCGGCCGCGCCCTCGCCGAGACCGGGCACGCTGAGCATCTTCGTGCGGAACGGCTCCGAGGCACGTACCGGCTGCTGCTCCCCGCCGCCGGCCGGCGCGGGCGCGTCGGGACGGCCGGTTCCGGGGCCGCTCTCCTCCCCGGGACCGCTCTCCGTGCCCGGACCGCTCTCCGTGCCGGGACCGCCCTCCGCGTCGGGACCGCCGCCCTGAGGGGGCAGCCCGCCGCCACCCGGCCCGTCGGGATCCGGATCGTCGTCGCCCCCGTCCGCGTCGTCGGCCGCGTCCCTGAGGGTGTCGTCCAGCTTGTCCTCGTCCAGCCCGGGCGCGTCGAAGGGGTTGCGCCGCCGCCGGTGGGGGAGCGCCAGGAGCGCGGCCTGCCGCACGTCCTCGGCGGTGACCTCGTCGCGCCCCGCCCACGCGGCAAGCGCCGTAGCGGTGCGGGCCATGACGATGTCGGCACGCATCCCGTCCACCTCGAAGGCCGCGCACGTCGCCGCGATCTGCCGCAACACGCCGTCCCCGAGCACCACTTCGGGCAACAGGACACGCGCGGCGGCGATCCGTGCCCGCAACGCGCCCTCCTCCTGCGCCCACCGGGCGGCGAACCCGTCCGGATCGTCGTCGTACGCGAGCCGCCGCCGTACGACCTCGACCCGCTGGTCGGTGTCGCGGGAGGCGGCCACCTCGACGGTCAGCCCGAAGCGGTCCAGCAACTGCGGGCGCAGCTCGCCCTCTTCGGGGTTCATCGTCCCGACCAGCAGGAACCGCGCCGCATGCCGTACGGAGACGCCTTCGCGCTCGACGTACGAGGCACCCATGGCCGCCGCGTCGAGCAGCAGGTCCACCAGGTGGTCATGGAGCAGATTGACCTCGTCCACGTACAGGATCCCGCGGTGCGCATCGGCGAGGAGCCCCGGTTCGAAGGCCTTCACCCCCTCCGAGAGCGCCCGCTCGATGTCCAGCGCACCCACGAGCCGGTCCTCGGACGCGCCGACGGGCAGCTCCACTGTCCGCGCCGCACGCGACACGCCGGTCCCTGCCTCGTGCGGACCGTCGGGACACGCCGGGTCTGGCGCGACCGGATCGCAGGAGAACCGGCACCCGGAGACCACGGACACCTCAGGCATGAGCGCAGCGAGCGCCCGCACGGCGGTGGACTTGGCGGTGCCCTTCTCGCCCCGGACGAGGACGCCGCCGACGGCCGGACTGACGGCGTTCAGCAACAGCCCGAGCCGCAGATCGTCCTGTCCGACGATGGCGGTGAAGGGATACGGGGTACTCACGGTGCCTCCTCTGTCACATGCACAACTGGTCCAGCCACATCAGGCGTTCGCTCCGCGTCCGGGGCGAGGCCCCGGCCCGGGGAAGGGACGGAAGCCCCCGCCCCCCGCGGCGCCCCCGGCGGCACGAACGGCAGCGCCGCCGGCGCCCCCTCCTCGATCAGCCGCCACAGCGCATCCGTGTCCGCGTGCTCCTCGATCAGATCCCCCAGCCGGTCCAGCTGTTCCTCCCGCAGCTCCGAGAAGCTCGTGTCCGGAGCCGCCACGAACCGCCGCCCGGCCGCCCGCGCCACCTCCGCCAGGAACCGGCGCCTGAACGCATCGCTCTCCAGCGACCCGTGCCAGTGCGTCCCCCACACGGCGCCCACCCGGCACCCGTCCAGGAACGGTTCGCCGCCGCGCACCTCGGCGACCCCGTGATGGATCTCGTATCCCTCCACGGGCTCTCCGAGCGCCGACCCGACAGGCCGGCCCAGTACCTTCTCCCGGCCGAACCGGATCCGCACCGGCAGCAGCCCCAGCCCGTCGACCAGCCCCGCCCGCGACTCCACCTCGTCCTCGATCGACTCACCGAGCACCTGGAACCCGCCGCAGATCCCGAGCACCGGAAGCCCCTCGGCTGCCCGCCGCAGCAGCGCGTCGGCCAGTCCCCGCTCGCGCAGCCACGCCAGCGCCTTCACCGTGCCGCGCGTACCGGGCACGATCACCAGGTCCGCGTCGGCCAGCTCCTCGGCCCGGTCCACGAACCGGACCACCACACCCGGTTCGGCCGCCAGCGCGTCCACATCGGTGAAGTTCGACATCAGCGGCACGGCGCACACCGCGACCCTCAGGACGTCCTGCCCGTGCGGCGGCGCGACGACCGACTCCCGGACGGCGCCGCGCATCGACACCCGCAGCCCGTCCTCCTCGTCGATACCGAGGCCGTGGGCGAACGGCAGCACCCCGTACGTACGGCGCCCGGTGAGCTCGAACAGCATGTCCAGGCCGGGCTCCAGCAGCGACACATCGCCGCGGAACTTGTTGACGAGGTACCCGGCGACCAGTGACTGGTCCTCGGCGCCCAGCAGCGCCGTCGTACCGAAGAACGAAGCGAACACCCCGCCGCGGTCGATGTCCCCGACGACCAGCACCGGGAAGCGGGCGGCACGCGCGATGCCCATGTTCACGATGTCCGTGCGCCGCAGATTGATCTCGGCCGGACTGCCCGCCCCCTCGCAGATCACGGCGTCATACGTGCCCCGGAGCTGCTCCAGGCAGTCCACGACCGTCCCCAGCAGCGATTCCTGGCGCCCGCCGTGGTAGCCGCGCGCGCTCATCTCGCCGACCGGCTTCCCCATCAGGACGACCTGACTGGAGCGGTCACCGCCGGGCTTGAGCAGCACCGGATTCATGAGCACGCTCGGCTCCACGCGGGCGGCCTGCGCCTGCATCGCCTGGGCGCGGCCGATCTCCGCACCCTCGCGGGTGACGAACGAGTTCAGCGACATGTTCTGCGCCTTGAACGGCGCGACCTTCACCCCCCGGCGCACCAGCCACCGGCAGATTCCCGCCGTGACGACGCTCTTGCCCGCGTCCGAGGTCGTTCCCGCGACCAGCAGCCCGCCGCCCTGTCCGCCGCTCATGCCCGGCCCCTCCTTCCCGAGGCCAGCCGCGCGGCCGCACACACGCCGAGGGCCAGCACACTCACCCGGCGCGACAGCCGCACCGCGCGTTCGATATCCGCCACCCGCACGTCCCGGCCGCTCTCCCCGTTGAGCACGGGCCGGTGCTCGACCCGCCCGCCGTACGCGAGGGTCCCGCCGAGGCGCACGCCGAGCGCACCCGCGAACGAGGCCTCCACCGGGCCCGCGTTGGGGCTCGGGTGCTTTCCCGCGTCGGCCCGCCAGGTCCGTACGGCCTCGCGCGGACGGCCGCCGGCGGCCACGGCGAGCACGGCGGTGAGGCGGGCACCGGGCCAGCCGGCGAGGTCGTCGAGGCGGGCCGATGCCCAGCCGTAGCGCCGGTGGCGCGGCGACCTGTGGCCGACCATGGCGTCGAGGGTGTTGACGGCCCGGAACGCGACCAGGCCGGGGACACCGCCGATGGCGCCCCACACCAGAGCGCCGACGACGGCGTCGGAGGTGTTCTCGGCGACCGACTCCACCACCGCGCGGGCGATCTGCGGTCCGTCGAGGGACTCGGGGTCACGGCCGCAGAGGTGCGGCAGCCGCTCCCGGGCCACCTCGATGTCACCGGCGGCGAGCGCACCGCCGATGGCGCGGGCCTCGCGGCCCAGCGACGTACCCCCGATGACGGACCAGGTGGCGGCGGCGGTCAGCGCCACGGCCGCGGCGGGACGGTTCCGTACGGCACGGGCGGCCAGTGCGGCGGCGCCCGCGGCGCCCCCGGCGCAGACCAGCGCGTGCAGGGCGCCCCAGCCGCGGTGATCGCGCCACAGCCGGCTCTCGACGCCTGCCGCGGCCTGCCCGAAGGCGGCCACGGGGTGGCCCCGCCGGGGGTCACCGAGCAGCAGGTCGCCGATCAGGCCGGCGGTGGCGCCGTACGCGAAGATGCGGTCGGCTCGCACGGTTCAGCCGGCCGTCGCGCCTCGAAGGACCTTCGGAGCGGGTGACACAGGGACCGACGCACGGCAGCCAGGCATGGCAGATGTCCTTAACTC
The DNA here is from genome assembly GCF_036226745.1 of Streptomyces sp. NBC_00683. Lineage (NCBI taxonomy): Bacteria > Bacillati > Actinomycetota > Actinomycetes > Kitasatosporales > Streptomycetaceae > Streptomyces > Streptomyces sp. NBC_00683. Next base: position 6,600,201 of record NZ_CP109013.1, read on the forward strand.
AGGGTCCGCGCCCTGGTTCGACGTGACCGGCGACGAGAGTCTCCTGGCTTCCGGATCCGCAGTTCCCCCGGCCTTCCAGTCCGTGTCGGACCGTGACTTCCGTGTGGGGGCCTGCTCCCCGGTGACAGTGGCGGGACCGCGCCGGATTCGCACCGGCTTCCTCTCCTGTCGCCGTAAATGGCACCGGCAGTCCACCACGCCCCGTGAAGGCCCGTCAACCTGCCGTTGACCTGCGGGAGTGCAGTGTGCGCAGACGCACATCGGGCCGGACACACACGTGGTGTGTCCGGCCCGATGCGAGGAGACGGCGGCGCAGCGCCGGGGTGGTCAGACGACGATCAGATAGATCCCGTAGGCGACCGCCGCCGCGCACAGCCCGAAGCAGGCGTACGCGCCGGTGCGTGCCAGCGTGAGAGATCCGCCGGACTGCACCGCCGAGGCCTGCTTGGAGAGGCCGATGATGCCGAGAGTGAAGAGGCCGACCAGTGCGACGGTGACCACGAGGCTGACACCGAAGACGGAGGCGAGAGCTGCCCAGTCGATGTTCATACGGATCTGTCCTTACACCGTGGCCGGTCGGGCCGGGTCGGCCGGGGATCCGGCCGTCGGGGCCGGGGCCGGGATGGTGGTCTTGAGGTCCGGGACGCCGGAGCCGACGGGCGGCGGGCTGACGGCCGCGATGGCGGTGGTGACGACGCCCGCGGGCTCGGCGTCCGTCGCGTTGACGTTGGTGTGGTCGACCGGCTTGCGGCGCGACAGCAGCCAGATGGCACCGGAGCCCGCGACGAGGAGCACGGCGACCACGCCGACACCCCAGGGGCCCTGTTTGGTGAGGAACTCCGCGCCCGCACCGACCAGACCGGCGGCCGGCAGGGTCAGGCCCCAGGCGATGAACATGCGGGTGGCGGTGGACCAGCGGACCACGCCCCCCTTGCGTCCCAGACCGGCGCCCATCACGGCACCGGAGCAGGACTGGGTGGTGGAGAGGGAGAAGCCGAGGTGCGAGGAGGCCAGGATGACCGTGGCCGCACTGGTCTGGGCGGCGAAGCCCTGCGGCGGCTTGAGCTCGGTGAGGCCGCTGCCCATGGTGCGGATGATGCGCCAGCCGCCGAGGTAGGTGCCCATCGCGATGGCGATACCGGCGGAGGCGATGACCCAGACCGGCGGGTTGGAGCCGGGGGCGAGCACGCCACCGGTGACCAGGGCCAGGGTGATGATGCCCATCGTCTTCTGGGCGTCGTTGGTGCCGTGGGCGAGCGAGACGAGACCCGCCGAGGCGATCTGTCCGGCCCGGTAGCCCTTGGCGGTCGACTTCAGCTGCGCCTCGTCGGTGATCTTCCGGTTGAGGCGGTACGTCAGCTTCGTGGCCAGCAGTGCGGCCAGACCGGCGACGAGGGGTGCCGCGATCGCGGGCAGGAGGACCTTCGTCACGACGGTGCCGCCGTTGATCGAGGACCAGCCTGCCGACATCACCGCGGCGCCGATGAGGCCGCCGAAGAGTGCGTGGGAGGAACTGGAGGGCAGGCCGACCAGCCAGGTCAGCAGATTCCACAGGATGGCGCCGACGAGCGCCGCGAAGATGACCTCGGTTCTGAGGCCGTTCTCATTGATGATCCCGCCGGAGATCGTCTTGGCGACCTCCACCGACAGGAACGCGCCGACGAGGTTGAGAACGGCGGACATGGCCACCGCTGTCTTGGGCTTGAGGGCGCCGGTCGAGATGGTGGTGGCCATCGCGTTGGCGGTGTCGTGGAAACCGTTCGTGAAATCGAACACGAGAGCTGTCACGATCACGATCGCGAGCAGCAGCGTGATGTGTTCCATTTACCCAGGCAATCGTTCGACGTCAGTGGCTGTAGGAACGTAAGCAACCTGGGTGAACGGAAGATGAACTGGGCAGGGCGGTGCGGTGACTCCAAGCGCGAACAGCCATTCCGCTTGTGTGCGTCGGGGGCGGCCGCGCCGGCCCGCGGCGGTGCGGGAACCGGCCTTCGCCGGGTTCCGGCGCACCTCCGGTCTGCCGCATTTGCCCCATTGGGGAGACGTCGGTCACGTACTCCGCGACGGCTTCGCCCGACAGGCCCCGGCGGGCCTCCGCCAACCCGGCGTGATCCGAACGCGAGACCCTAGGATCGCCGCATGAACGATCAGGACCGGGACGCGATCGAGCGGGCATGGGGCGGCGTCGTCGCGACGGCCCGCAGGACGGCCGCGGACGGACTGGTCGTCGGCACCTCGGGCAACGTGTCGGCGCGGGCCGGCGGAATCGTCCTGGTCACCCCCAGCGGAGTGCCCTACGACCGGCTGGGCCCCGGGGACGCGGTCGGCGTCGACCTCGAAGGGCGCCAGGTCCTCGGGACCATGACCCCGACCAGCGAGCTCCCCCTCCACCTCGCCGTCTACAGCAACAGCGACGCCGCCGCCGTCGTGCACACGCACGCGGTCCACGCCACGGCCGTCTCCACCCTCGTCGAAGAGGTCCCGCTGGTGCACTACGCCGCCGCCATGCTCGGCGGCCCCGTCCGCACCGCCGCCTACGCCCGGTACGGGACGCGGGAGCTTGCCGGGAACATGCTCACCGCCCTGCGCGACCGCAGCGGCTGCCTGCTGCAGAACCACGGAACGGTCACCTACGGGGACACCCTCGACGAGGCGTACGACCGCACCGCCCAGCTCGAATGGATGTGCAGGCTCTGGCTCACCGCGAGCTCCGTGCCCGGCCGCCACCCGTCACTGCTCTCCCGCGCCCAGCTGAGCGACGTACAGGACGCCCTGAAGGGGTACGGCCAGCCCGGCTGAGCCCGGGGCCGGCACCGGACGGCCCCGTCCCACTGGCAGCCTGCGCCGAGGCCCAGGACACTGGAGCCGTGCGCCCGGCAACAGCGACGGCAGCAGCCGTCTCCACGATCCTCGGCGTCGGAGCGGCAGCGGTCGCGGCCGGCCGGTACGCCAGCGACGCCGCCCTCGGGGCCCCGTCGCCACGCCCCTTCCCCGGAGACCGCAGACTCACCGTGCACGCCACGGCGCCCGGGCAGGTCACTCTGACCCGCTCCTTCGCCGCGCTGCGGCCCGGCACGTACGGACTGGTGGGCCGCGACGTCCACGCGATCGTCGGCCCGGTCGTCGAGCAGGCGCCGCACGACTCCGCCGACACCGTCGTGCGCACGCTGGAACGCGTCACCCGGGGCAGCCTCGAACCGGGCGCCAAGGTCCGCCTCACCCCCGTGCTCCACAGCGGCGACCCGCTCGGCGCACTCGGCCTCGCGTACAAGGAGGTCGAGGTGCCCGGCGAGCTGGGCGCCCTGCCCGCCTGGTTCCTCCCCGGCGCCCGCGACACCTGGGTGATCACCGTGCACGGCCTCGGCACCACCCGCGAACACCCCCTGAACGTGACGGGATTCCTGCAGGAGCAGCAGTTCCCGGTGCTCGACATCGCCTACCGCGGCGACGCCGGCGCACCCCGCTCGCCGGACGGGCTCGGCCACCTCGGGGAGTCCGAGTGGCGCGACCTCGACGCGGCCATCCGCCACGCCGTGCGCTACGGGGCCGAGCGCGTCGTCATGCACGGCTGGTCCACCGGCGCCACCATGGCCCTGCACGCCGCCGTCAACTCCGCACTCCGCGACCGCATCAGCGGTCTCGTCCTGGACTCCCCGGTCCTGGACTGGAAGGTCACCTTCCGTGCCCTGGCCGTCGCCCACGGCATCCCCGCCGCACTCCTGCCCCTCGCCGTCCGGGCCGCCCAGGGCCAGACCGGACTGCGCGGCGCCCCGCTCCTGGACACCTCCGTGCCGACCGCCCTGCACGCCCCCACGCTGATCTTCCACGGCCCCGACGACACCCTCGCGCCCTGGCAGCCGTCCCGGGAACTGGCCGCACTGCGTCCCGACCTGGTCACTCTGCACCCCGTGACGCAGGCTCCGCATGCGGCGATGTGGAATGCCGGTCCGGCACGCTACGAAGAGGCCCTCAGGCGCTTCCTCACGCCCCTGATGTGAGCTGATGGGGTGGATCGGCCCGGTTGGTGACCGGGACCGAAACCTTCCCGTAGCCATGGGATCCGGCTTCCGTTTGGGCTTTCGGGCCGTCAGAGGCAAGACTGCTCCCGTGACGTCCCGTACCCCGCGCGACTCCAGGCTGCGACTTGTCCGCCCGCGACCCCTTGCCACCGCCCGCAAGGCCGTGACCACCCGGCGCACCAGGCCGGCCCCCCGCCCACCCGAGGGCACACCTCCTCCTGCGGAACTGGCACGCCAGGCCAGGGCCGTGCTCGCCCACGCCGTCCGTATCGCCCACTGGGCCGCCGACGGCGCGAGCCCGGGGGCGGCCCCGCTCGCCACCCAGGCCCTGGAACGGGCCGCGGCGGCGCTGGAACTGTCGCCCGCCCAGATACAGACCGGCTGGGACCGGGCCAGGCTGGCCGGGCTGATCGAACTCCACGGCGACACCGCGCGACCCGGCTGGAGGCTGCGCGCCTGGGACCGGGACGACTCCGCCGTGCTCCGCGGCTGGGTGGCGCTCTTCGACGCCTGGTCGCTCGTCCACGCCGCACCCGAAGGCATCGAGGCCACCGCGGTCGCCGAAGCCGTCGAGGCGGTGCCCCAGGTGCTCTCGCTCCTGCAGCTCTCCGCCGGCCCCGTCACCGTGCCCGCCCTCCTCGACCTCCTCGGCCAGCGCGTCGCGGAACTCCACGAGGAGCGGTGCGAGGTGCCGTACGGGCCGCCGCAGCAGTCCGCCCCCGGCAGCCCCGCGACCGGGCAGCCCGAGGACCTGAACGCGCTCCTGCTCGACTGGGCCCTCGAAGGCCTCGCCGCCGTCGGAGCGCTGACGCTCGGAGCCGGACATGCCACGCTCACCCCTCTCGGCAACTGGGCGGTCTGGGTCAAGCTCGAACAGATCTGCGTCGCCGCCCAGAGCCCGGCCGGGAACATCGAGCAGTCCGCCGCCGACATGCTGCTCGGCTGCGCCCGGCTCACCCCCGGGCCCGCCCGCGTCGAATACCGGGCCTGGCTCGCCGCCCGGACCGTCGGCAGCGCGGTGACCGAACTGCTCGCCGTCGCCCGCGGCGAGGACGCCCTGCTGCGCGGTCTCGCCTTCGAGGCGCTGCGTGTCGTCGGTGCTCCCGCGGAGCCCGTGGTGCGCACCGTCGTCAGCGAACCGCCGCTGCGTCCGTACGCCCTGCTCTGGCTCGCCGAGTACGAGGGTGCCGACCCGGACGACGCCCAGGACGTCCTCAGCCGCGAGGAAGCCACCTGGCTCTGGATCGACACCGCCGCGGCGGTCGCGGATCACGGCGAGACCGGACTGCTGGTCCGCCATCTCGACTCCGCCGTCCAGGGCACTGTCCCGGCCCTGCTCGACGAGGTCCGTGCGGTCGGACACCCGCGCACCGTGCAGGTGCTGGTCGCCCTGGCCGCCGCCCACCCCGACCCGGCCCTCGCCAAGGCCGTACGCCGGGCGGCCTTCCAGGTGCACACCGGCGGCGCCTGAGCGCGGAGCGCGAAACCCCGGGGGAGGCGGTCAGCCCGCCGACCCCGGGGCGTACGTCCCGAAGCTCCAGACGTTGCCCTCCGCGTCCCGCGCCATGTAGTCACGCGAGCCGTAGTCCTGGTCGGTGGGCGGCATCAGGATCTCCACGCCGTGCTCCACGGCCCGCGCGTGGTGCTCGTCCACCTCGTCCACGACGACGTACACCCCCGCAGGTCCCGCCCCCGCCATCGCCTTGGCGAACACGCCCTCGCCCCCCTTGGAGCCGAGCATCACCCTGCCGTTGCCGCAGGACAGCTCGGCGTGCAGGACGCTGCCGTCCTTCCCCTCGTACACCGCATCCTCCGTGAAACCCAGGGCCTGGGTCAGCGTTCTGATCGCGGCCTTCGCGTCGTCGTACAGAACCGTCGGGTAGATCGTCGGTACACCGCCCGCGCCTGCCATCGCGCTCACCTTCTTCCAGCCGTTCCCACCGGTTTGCTGTGATCTGCGTCTCAGTCTTCCACCGGGCACCGACAGTGCGCGCCGTAGGGGCGGCGGTTCAGCGGAAGGTGTTGCAGCGGCTCGGGTCCCCGGTACGGAACCCGGTGGTGAACCACTGCCGGCGCTGCTCCGACGAGCCGTGCGTCCACGACTCCGGGTTCACGCTCCCCTGGAACCTCTCCTGGATCCGGTCGTCGCCGACCGCCGCCGCGGCGTCCAGGCCGTCCCGGATGTCGGCCTCCGTCAGCTCGGTGATCAGGGGGCGCCCCGACTCGGCGGGAGTGGTGGTCGCGTGGTTCGCCCACACCCCGGCGTAGCAGTCCGCCTGCAGCTCCACCTTCACGGAATTGCTGTCGGCGCCCTGCCGGCCGTCCTGCGCCCTGGCCAGCGTGCCCAGCTGGTTCTGCACGTGGTGGCCGTACTCGTGGGCGACGACGTACGCCTCGGCGAACGGTCCGCCGCTCGATCCGAACGTCGTGCGCAGTTCGTCGAAGAACCCCAGGTCCAGATAGACCTGCCGGTCACCGGGGCAGTAGAACGGCCCGACCGCCGAGGTGGCCGACCCGCACGCGGTGCCGATCCGGTCGCTGAACAGGACGGTCCGCGCCGGCGTGTACGTCTCGCCGCTCCGCGCGAATTCCTGCCGCCAGTAGTCCTGCACGCTGTTGACCACCGCCACGGTCCGGCAGTCGTCCTTGGTGTTCGCGTCCTCGCCCGTCAGGCAGCTCTGCTGGACCTGGGCGGCGGACGACGCGGTCGCGGTCGTGTCGGGGTCGCCCGAGGAGAGCCCGAGCTGGTCCGGGCCGACGCCGAAGAAGAGCCCCAGGACCAGCGCGATGATGCCGACGATGCCGCCGCCCATGGTGGCCCTGCCGCCCGGGATCCGGCTGCCGCGCACATCCTGGACCTCGGATGTGTCCAGGTCGGCGTCGTCGTCGAACTGCATGGGGCGCACCACCTCTGCTCCGGCCGCGGCACGGCACCCTTGCCGTCCTGCGCCGAGTATCGGACAGTTCGGTAGGGGATGCCCTTTTATGTGACGCGCCGTGGTCAGGGGGTGTCAGGCGGGAAGCACGCGGAAAACCAGGTGGACACCGCCAGTAGAATGAGCTCCATGGCAATTCTCCTTGTGCATTAGACGGCGTCGAGTCGTGAGTCCGTTACCGTCCCTCCGCCGTCCATACCGCCCTGGAGTTTTTCCGTGATCACCGCTTCCGGCATCGAGCTGCGCGCCGGCGCCCGCATCCTCATCGAGTCCGCCTCCTTCCGCATCGCCAAGGGCGACCGCATCGGTCTGGTCGGCCGTAACGGAGCGGGCAAGACCACTCTCACCAAGTGCCTCGCCGGTGAAGGAACCCCGGCCGGCGGCACCATCACGCGCTCCGGTGAGGTCGGCTACCTCCCGCAGGACCCGCGCACCGGCGACCTCGAGGTCCTGGCCCGCGACCGGATCCTCTCCGCCCGCGGACTCGACGAGATCCTGCGCAAGATGCGGGAGAACGAGGAGCGGATGGCCAACGGCCAGGGCGCCACCCGCGAGAAGGCGATGAAGAAGTACGAACGCCTGGAGACGGAGTTCCTCACCAAGGGCGGATACGCCGCCGAGGCCGAGGCCGCCACCATCGCCGCCGCGCTCAGCCTGCCCGACCGGGTGCTCGGCCAGCCCCTGCACACGCTCTCCGGTGGTCAGCGCCGCCGTGTCGAGCTCGCCCGCATCCTGTTCTCGGACGCCGACACCCTGCTCCTCGACGAGCCCACCAACCACCTGGACGCGGACTCGATCGTCTGGCTGCGCGACTACCTCAAGACCTACCGCGGCGGCTTCATCGTGATCTCCCACGATGTCGAGCTCGTCGAGACGGTGGTCAACAAGGTCTTCTACCTCGACGCCAACCGCGCGCAGATCGACGTCTACAACATGGGCTGGAAGCTCTACCAGCAGCAGCGCGAGGCGGACGAGAAGCGCCGCAAGCGCGAGCGCCAGAACGCCGAGAAGAAGGCCGCCACACTGAACGCGCAGGCCGACAAGATGCGCGCCAAGGCCACCAAGACCGTCGCCGCGCAGAACATGGCCAAGCGCGCCGACCGGCTGCTCTCGGGACTGGAGGCCGTCCGGGTCTCCGACAAGGTCGCCAAGCTGCGCTTCCCCGACCCTTCGCCCTGCGGCAAGACCCCGCTGATGGCGGAAGGCCTCTCCAAGTCGTACGGGTCGCTCGAGATCTTCACCGACGTCGACCTCGCCATCGACAAGGGCTCCCGCGTCGTCATCCTCGGCCTCAACGGTGCGGGCAAGACCACGCTGCTGCGCCTCCTCGGCGGCGCCGAGAAGCCCGACACCGGCGACATCATCGAGGGGCACGGGCTCAAGCTCGGCTACTACGCCCAGGAGCACGAGACCCTCGACCCGGACCGCACCGTCCTGGAGAACATGCGCTCCGCGGCGCCCGACCTCGACCTCGTCGCGGTCCGCAAGACGCTCGGCTCCTTCCTCTTCTCCGGCGACGACGTCGACAAGCCCGCGGGAGTGCTCTCCGGCGGTGAGAAGACCCGGCTCGCCCTGGCGACCCTGGTCGTCTCCTCCGCCAACGTGCTGCTCCTCGACGAGCCGACGAACAACCTCGACCCGGCCAGCCGCGAGGAGATCCTCGGCGCGCTGCGCACGTACAAGGGCGCCGTCGTGCTCGTCACCCACGACGAGGGCGCCGTCGAGGCGCTCCAGCCGGAGCGGATCATCCTGCTGCCCGACGGGGTCGAGGACCTCTGGGGTGCGGACTACCGCGACCTGGTCGCCCTGGCCTGATCCCGGGGGACCGGTCGTCCCGGCCCGGTCCCGCCGTGAATCCGTCGATCCACTGCGTCTGGATCATTCGGCCTACGTGTGATCCATCATCTGGGTGAGCGGGTCTCGTACCCCGGCGCGGCGCCCGGCAGATGCCTGCCAGGGGCACCCATTTGGGGCGACTCACCCCGTACGGCCCTGACCTGGCCGTTCTTCCTGACGGCCGCCCCGTGGGTCTCCACGACCCCTCGGAATGCTGGATTCCACTTGTGTCTCCCCGCTTCAGGACCAGGAAACCTGTCGGACGGACCTTGCCGAATGGGTGGCCAGGAAGCCCAGGAGGGGTGATCATGAGAGTCCAGAGCGCACTTCCTTGAGGAGGCACGGGTGGCCGAGACTCTGAAGAAGGGCAGCCGGGTAACCGGCGCCGCGCGCGACAAGCTCGCGGCAGACCTGAAGAAGAAGTACGACTCCGGTGCGAGCATCCGGGCGCTGGCCGAGGAAACCGGCCGCTCCTACGGGTTCGTCCACCGGATGCTCAGTGAGTCCGGAGTGACGCTGCGGGGACGCGGCGGAGCTACTCGAGGCAAGAAGGCCGCTACGGCCTGACGGCGGGCAGCGGTCCGGGGGCAGGCGTGTGCCGACCCCCGGGGCTCACCGGAACACCGGGTGGCCACCCGGCCGATCGTCAGGTCGTCCGGGTGGTTACTGTTCAGTACTTGCCAGTAAGTGCTGACTGCACCCGATCCGGAGGCGCCCCATGACCTCGCTCGACTCTGTGCTCGACAAGGACGGCGTACGGCTCACCGTCGATGACGCGGTTGCCACGGTGACGCTCACCAACCCGGCCAAGCGCAACGCTCAGTCTCCCGCTCTGTGGCGGGCGTTGGCAGAGGCCGGACGAGTACTGCCCGGCAACGTGCGGGTCGTCGTGCTGCGTGGCGAGGGCAAGTCCTTCTCCGCGGGCCTCGACCGGCAGGCGTTCACCCCCGAGGGGTTCGACGGTGAGCCGTCCTTCCTCGACATGGCGCGTGGCTCCGAGGCCGACCTCGACGCGACCATCGCCGAGTACCAGGAGGGGTTCACCTGGTGGCGCCGCAACGACATCGTGTCGATCGCGGCCGTCCAGGGCCACGCGATCGGCGCCGGCTTCCAGCTCGCCCTCGCCTGCGACCTCCGGATCGCCGCCGAGGACGTGCAGTTCGCCATGCGCGAGACCGGCCTCGGTCTCGTCCCCGACCTCACGGGCACCCACCCCCTGGTGAACCTCGTGGGGTACGCCCGCGCGCTCGAGATCTGCGCCACCGGCCGCTTCGTGCACGCCGAGGAGGCCGAGCGCACCGGCCTCGCCAACCTCGTGGTCCCCGCCGACCAGCTGGACGCGGCAGCCCGCGACCTGGCCGCCGCCCTGCTCGCCGCCCCGCGCGACGCGGTCGTCGAGACCAAGGCCCTGCTCAGCGGCGCCGTCTCCCGCACGTACGAGGAGCAGCGCACCGCCGAGCGCGCCGCACAGGGCCGCCGACTGCGTGACCTCGCCGGCGTCACCGACTGAGCCGCCCGACCCCGACCCCGTCCCTGCACCGGGGCGGGGTCAGCTCTGCTCCACCACGGCCGTGACCAGTACGGCGACGGACGGCCTGCCCTCCACGGCAAAGGCCACCGCCTCGCGCACGGCCTGCGCCACATCGAGCGCACGATGGTCCCCGGCCGTCGCCAGCTCCACCCGGACATGATCCGCACCCGTGTGCACCGCGCTGCCCAGCACCCGCGTCAGCGAGACCACCCCGGGCACCCCGGCGGCCGCGGTCCCCGCCACGCCGTCCGGCTCGGCCGCACGCACCCCGGCCTGCGGTACCGCGGCGGGCTCGGGCTCCTCGTCCAGCAGCTCCGTCACCCGAAGGTCCACCTCGGTGACGTCCAGGCCCAGTCGTGCGGACGCCGCGACGAGCAACGCGGAGCGGAGCGCGTCCGCGGTGACATGAAGCGGACGCTGCGCCGTCGTGGAGAAGCCCGCCTCGATCCGCAGCGGCCCCGGCGGCAGGGCGCTGGGCGGAGGGGGCACCACCGGCTCCGGCGCGCTGTCCGCGTCGGACCCGGCGATCCTGAGCCGCCCCAGCACGGCCCCCGAGCCGGTCGCGGCCTCCCGCAGCACGGCCGCCGCCGCCCGTTCCGCGATCCAGCTCCCGTCGGCCGGGCCGCCCAGAGGGAGTAACCGGCCGAGGTCCAGCCGTTGCCGTACCGCAGCGGTCCATCCGTCGGCCCGGTGCGGGCTGTCAGCCGTTGTCATTGCCCCAGCCTGCCGCATCCACGGCGCGGGACGGGGAAAGCACACTTAATGTGGGCGACGGAAGTCAGATCCTGCCCCGAAGGGAAGAGCGGCGATGACCGAGACCCCACAGCGGAACCGGCCCGACAACCCCGGCGGTGTGCCCGGCGGGGACGACGGCAGGAAGAATCCGCTGACCAAGCGCGGCGGGGGAGCCGCCGCCACCCGCGGCCGCACGACGATCGCCGACGGTGTGGTCGAGAAGATCGCCGGAATGGCCGCGCGCGATGTCGTCGGCGTCCACGCGATGGGCAGCGGCTTCTCCCGGACCTTCGGAGCGGTACGCGACCGGGTCCCGGGCGGAGGCAAGTCCGTGACCCGCGGAGTCAAGGCGGAGGTCGGCGAGTCCCAGACCGCTCTCGACCTGGAGATCGTCGTCGACTACGGCGTATCGATCGCCGACGTGGCCCGCGATGTGCGTGAGAACGTCGTCGCGGCCGTGGAGCGCATGACCGGCCTCGAAGTCGTCGAGGTCAACATCGCGGTCAGCGATGTCAAACTGCCCGACGAGGAGGACGAGTCCGAGCCCGAGCCACGTCTGCAGTAGACCTCCCTTCCCCATGAGGCAGTTGAGGAGCGCACGATGAGCATGGCTGTGGCCGGCCTGTTGGCCGGCATGGCGCTCGGTTTCGCCGGATACTTCGGCGGGTTCGGGGCCTTTCTCCTGGTGGCCGCCCTGGGCGCGGTCGGCTTCATCGCCGGCCGGTTCCTGGACGGCGACCTTGAACCCGGCGACTTCTTCCGCAGTCGCGATCGCGGCGACCGGCGACGGTGACGGCGGTGACAGACCGGGTCGCTGCCGCGGAGCGCGGGGAGACCCGGATCGCCGACCGGGTCGTCGCGAAGATCGCCGCGCAGGCGGCGAAGGAGGCGGTCGACAAGCCTCCCAAGGACGGCGCGCCGCCGAGCGCCACGGTCACCGTGCACCGGGACTCCGCCCGGGTGCGGGTCAGTCTTGAGCTCGGCTACCCCAGTGACATCGGCCGCCAGTGCGGGGCGGTGCGTCGCCGGGTCACCGAGCGGGTAGAAGCACTGGCGGGCATGGAGGTGCCCGAAGTAGCGGTGCAGGTCGAGCGGCTGCATCCCGCAGGAGCGGGCGCCATGCCGGAGGGGAGCATTCGATGAGCGAGCCCCAGGATCCGGAGAACAGCACACAGCGCCTGCCCGCCGCGGAGTCCGCGGCACCCACGGGCGTACTCGACATGGACCAGTCCGCGTCAGGTTCCTCCTACGATCCCGCTCCCGTACCCGACCAGCCCGGCGGTCACGCCGGCCGGTTCCGGTCCGAGCGCCGGATCCCCGCCACGCTCGTCGGCCTGGTGGTCCTCGGCGGCGCCGGGCTCCTGCTCTACGACATCGCGGCGGTACGGACCGGCCACCCGGCCATGCGGTGGCGGCGCTCGCTCGCCGACGAACTGGCGACCCGTCACCTCGACGACGTCTGGGTGCTGGTGGGCTCCGGGGCGGCAGCGGCCATCGGCCTGTGGCTGCTCTGGCTGGCTCTCACACCCGGACTGCGCGCGCTGCTGCCGATGCGCAGGGACCACACCGCAATCCGTGCCGCACTCGACCGGAAGGCCGCCGGCCTGGTCCTGCGCGACCGGGCCGTGGAGGTGTCCGGTGTGCAGTCCGTACGGGTCAGGACGGGACGCCGCAAGGTGGCCGTGCGCGCCGTGTCGCACTTCCGTGAACTCGACGACGTCCGCAACGACCTGGACACCGCGCTGGGCGCGGGAATCAAGGAGCTGGGCCTGGCCAGGCCGCCGCGCCTGTCCGTTCACGTCCGCAGGGCGGCGAAGAAGGGGTGAACCGCGTGATCGGAACCGTCAACCGGGTGCTGCTCGCTCTCGCCGGGCTGGTCCTCCTCGTCGTGGGCGGGGCCGTCCTGGCGACGGGGCTCGGTGTGTCCGTGCCCTCCTGGTGGCCCTTCGACGGCAAGGACGACGTGCTGCTCAGTCAGGGCGACCGGGACCGCTGGCGGGACGAGGGCTGGTGGTGGCCGGCCGTCATCGCGGGACTGGCCGTCCTGGTGGTCCTCGCCCTGTGGTGGCTGCTCGCCCAGCTGCGCCGCGGCCGCCTCGCCGAAGTGCTCGTCGACAGCGGCGACGGCCAGGGCGCGCTCCTGCGGGGCAGGGCCATGGAGGGCGTGCTCGGCAGCGAGGCACGCACCCTGGACGGGGTGTCCGACGCCAAGGTCATGCTGACCGGCCGGCGCACCGCCCCGCAGGCCCGGATCCGTCTTCTGCTGGAGCCGCACGCCGCTCCGGACCAGGCACTGCGAGGTCTCGCCGACGAGGCGCTGGCCCATGCGCGCACCTCGGCGGGCCTGGACGAGCTGCCCGCCGAGGTGCGGCTCAAGGCGGTCAAGCACCGTGCGGAGCGGGTGAGCTGACGGCGCCGTCGGTTCCGGACCGTCAGAAGCCGTGCCGGGCGCCGCCGTCGACGGGCACCATGATGCCCGTCAGATACGAGGCGGCAGGGGAGAGCAGGAAGGCCGAGGTCCTCCCGAACTCCTCCGGGGTGCCGTAGCGGCGCAGCGGGATGCGCGCCTCGTTGGCCCTGCGGGACGCCTCCGCGTCACCGGACAGGGCGTCCAGCTCACGCACCCGGTCCGTGTCGATCCGGGACGGCAGCACCCCGACGACCCGGATCCCCTGCGGGCCCAGCTCGTCGGCGAGGGACTTGGCGAAGCCGGCGAGGCCGGGGCGCAGGCCGTTGGAGATGGTGAGCCCGGCAATCGGCTCGTGCACCGACGCGGACAGTACGAAGCCGATGACGCCGCCCTCGCCCAGCGCGGCAGCCGCCGTACGGGCCAGTCGTACGGCACCGAGGAAGACCGACTCGAACGCGGTCTGCCACTGATCGTCCGTGTTGTCGGCGGCGAAGCCGGGTGCGGGTCCGCCGACGCTGATGAGAATGCCGTCGAGCCTGCCGAAATTCTCCTTCGCGGCGTCCACCAGCCGTTGCGCGGCTGTCGGGTCGGCGTTGTCGGCGACGAGGCCGAGGGCGCCGGGCCCCAGGTCCGCGGCGGCCGCCGCGACCCCCTTCTCGTCCCGGCCGGAGATGATCACCTTCGCGCCGTCGGCGGCCAGTGCGTGCGCGGTCGCACGGCCCAGCCCACGGGTCGCACCGGTGACGATGTAGACGCGGTCCTTCAGTCCAAGATCCATGGCCCTATCCTGCCGCGTCGTGCCGGGCGAGGTCGACCGCGCTGTTGACCAGCCCGATATGGCTGAACGCCTGCGGGTAGTTGCCGAGCTGGCGCCCGGCCACCGTGTCGTACTCCTCGGCCAGCAGCCCCACGTCGTTGCGCAGCGACAGCAGCCGTTCGAACAGCTCCTCGGCGTCGTCCGTCCTGCCGATCCGCAGCAGTGCGTCCACCAGCCAGAACGAGCAGGCGATGAACGCCCCCTCGTCGCCGGGCAGACCGTCCACGGAAGGTCCCTCGGTGCTGTAGCGGCGGATCAGACCGTCCCGGGCGAGCCCGTTCCGTACGGCATCGACCGTGCCGATGACCCGTGGGTCGTCGGCAGGCAGGAAGCCGGTCCGCACGATGAGCAGCGTGGCGGCGTCGAGCTCCTGGGAGCCGTAGTACTGGGTGAACGTATTGCGTACGGGGTCGTAGCCCTTCTCGCAGACCTCCGCGTGCACGGCGTCCCGCATCGCCCGCCAGCGGTCCGCGTCGCCCGGCAGTTCGGGGTTCTCCTCCAGGCTGAGCACCGCGCGGTCGGCGGCCACCCAGGCCATGACCTTGGAGTGCACGAAGTGGCGGCGCTGCCCGCGGATCTCCCACAGGCCCTCGTCCGGTTCGCGCCAGGTGGACTCCAGGAAGCCGAGCAGACTGAGCTGCAGGTTCCAGGCGTGCGGCTTGTTGTCGAGTCCGGCCTCGTGGGCCACCCGGAGCGAGTCGATGACCTCGCCGTACACATCGAGCTGCCGCTGCCGGACCGCCGCGTTGCCCGTACGCACCGGCTGGGAGTGCTCGTAACCGCTCAGCCACGGAAGCTCGGACTCGGGGAGTCTGCGCTCACCCGAGAGGCCGTACATGATCTGCAGGTCCGCCGGGTCACCGGCGACGGCCCGCAGCAGCCAGTCCCGCCAGGCCGCGGCCTCCTCCAGGTAGCCGGCCGCGACCATCGCGGCCAGTGTGAGGGTGGAGTCCCGCAGCCAGCAGTAGCGGTAGTCCCAGTTCCGTACGCCGCCGATCTCCTCCGGCAGTGAGGTGGTGAGGGCCGCGACGATTCCGCCGGTGGGCGCGTAGGTGAGCGCCTTCAGGGTGATCAGGGAGCGGAGCACGGCTTCCCGGTGCCTGCCCTGGTAGGTACAGCGCGCCGCCCACTTCGCCCAGTCGGTGAGGGTGTGCTTCAGCGCCTTGTGCGGATCGATCAGCTTCGGACGCGGGGCGTGCGAGGGATGCCAGGTGAGGACGAACGCCACCTTCTCCCCCTCGGAGACGGTGAACGAGGAGCAGGTGCTGAACTGCTGGCCCCAGGTCTTGACCGGCGGCTCACTGCGCAGCCAGACGGAGTCGGGCCCGGCGACGGCCACCCGGTGGCCGTGCGAGCGGCGCATCCACGGCACCACGGAACCGAAGTCGAAGCGCAGCCGCAGGACGGAGCTCATGTCGACACTGCCGCTGACCCCCTCGACGATGCGCATGATGTCGGGCGCCTTGTCGCGCTGCGGCATGAAGTCGATGACCTTGACCGTGCCGGTCCTGGTCTCCCAGAACGTCTCCAGGACCAGGGAGTCGGCCACGTACGCGCGCCGGGTGCAGGTGTCGGCGCTGCTCGTGCCCTGGGGGGCGATGCGCCAGTGGCCGTTGTCCTCGTCGCCCAGAAGGGCGGCGAAGCAGGCGCCCGAGTCGAAGCGGGGCAGGCACAGCCAGTCGACAGAACCGTTCCTGCCGACCAGGGCGGCGGTCTGTAGATCGCCGATGAGTGCGTAGTCCTCGATACGTGGGGTCACGCTCTGGCGTCTTCCCGAACCTGGGCCCCGTTAAGCAGCCCTGCCGGGCCCAACACACCGCCGTGACGCGCTACACGGAGACGGGTGCGGGCTCCCCGGCCGTCTCGCTCTCCCGCGCGGCCTGTTCGCGGTCGTGCTTCTCCCGCCGTACGAGGATGACCCAGCCGACGGGCACGCCGGCGGCGAAGAGCCACCACTGGACGGCATAGGCCATGTGCGAGCCGATGGAGCTGTCGTCGGGGGCGGGGATCATCTCGGGGGTGCCGTCGGCCGGTCCGGGAGCGGTCAGTTCGAGATATCCGCCCAGGACGGGCCTGCCGAGCAGCTGCGACTGCTGGGCGCTGTTGACGAGCATCACCTGGCGGTCGGGCAGACCCGCCAGGTCCTTGATGCCGCTGGCGCCCGTGGTCTCGTCGGCCTTCAGCCTGCCGGTGACGGTGACCTCTCCCCGGGGCGGGGCCGGGACCTCCGGGAAGGCCTGCTGGCTGTCGGCGGCGGGAACCCACCCGCGGTTGACCAGGACGGTGCCGCCGCCCTTGAGGTCCAGCGGGGTCAGGACGTGGAAACCGATGCGCTCGTCCTTGTTGGTGCGGCGCCGTACGACCACCTCGTGCGCGGTGTCGAACGTGCCGGTGGCCGTCACCGCGCGCCAGTAGTCGGAACGGGGAACGGTGTGTCCGGGGGAGGTGAGGCGGGAGACCGGGACCGGCTTCGCCTCGAGGTTCTGCGTGATCAGCGCATTCTGTGCGACCCGGTGCTGATGCCGGTGCAGCTGCCAGAAACCGAGCTCGACCATCGTGGGAATCAGGACGAGGACGAGGAGGGTGAGAATCACCCACTGCCGGGTCAACAGGAAGCGGTACACCCCATGACCGTACAACCGGGGTCATGGGGTGCAGCACGCAGGGGTCCCCGGGCCGGCGGGGCGGCCCGTCATACTTTGTCCACGATGCCCGCCCTCCCCTCGGCCCGGGCGCAGTGCCCGCCGCAGTACCAGTGGCCGTCGACCTCGACGCCCTGGCCGATCACCTGGACCCGGCAGTGCTCACAGATGGGCGCCATGCGGTGGATGGCGCAGGAGAAGCAGTCGAAGACATGCACCGCGCCCTGCGCGTGCACCTCGAAGGACATCCCGTAGTCGTTTCCGCAAACCTCGCAACGTGCCATGCGCCACAGGGTCGGACGAGAGGGCGGCGGCGGGCGAGCGGGTGGTGGGCGAGTCGCGCCCGGTTCACTCCGATGACGGCGGCGGCAGGACCCGCGAGCGCGCCGGTGCCACGTCCCGCAGCAGATGCGTGAAGGCGCTCTCCTCCAGGATCGGGGTGCCGAACGACTTCGCCTTCACCGTCTTCGACGTCGCCGCGTCCGGGTCGTTGCTGACGAGCAGGCTCGTGAGCCGGGAGACGCTGGTCGCGACGTGCAGGCCCGCTTCCACGGCGCGGTCCTCCAGCAGCTCGCGGTCGATCGAGGTGTCTCCGGAGAACGCCACCCGCATCCCCTGCATGAGGGGTTTGTCCGACTCGTACCGCCCCGGATTCGGGTACGGGCACGCGGGGCGCTTGCGCGAGGGCCGCCAGCTGCCCTGGCCGTGCGATGCCTGGTAGCCGATGCGCGGGGTGACGGGGGAGTCGGACCACTCGGTCAGCGGCCGGCACTCCAGCAGGGGCAGCCGCATCCCGTCCCGGGCCGCCGCGTGCAGACTCGGCCGGAAGGCCTCGGCGAGCACCCGGGCATCGTCCAGCGCGTGGTGTGCCCGCTGCTGCACCACGCCGAAGTGCGCGGCGAGCGACTCCAGCTTGTGGTTGGGGAGGGGGAGCCGGAGCTCCTTGGAGAGCGCGATGGTGCACAGCCGCTGCTCGACGGGCGCGACGACCGATGCGCGCGCGTACTCCCGGGCGAGCATCGACCAGTCGAACGCCGCGTTGTGCGCGACGAGCACCCGGCCGGCGAGCCGCTCGGACAGCTGCGCGGCCACCTCGGGGAAGAGCGGTGCGCTCTCCAGGACGTCGCTGGTCAGACCATGGATCCAGACGGGCCCCGGATCTCTCTGGGGGTTCACCAGCGTGTACCAGTGGTCCTCGACGTCGCCCAGGGCGTCCAGGCGGTAGACGGCCGCGGACACTATCCGGTCGTCGCGGGCGAGTCCCGTTGTCTCCACGTCGACGACCGCGTACCCCTGGGGGTAGGCGGTCGGCCACGGCGCTGCGGTCTGGCGGTCGTCGAGCATGGTCACAGAGAATACGGGCCGCGACCGACAGTGCCCTATTCGGGCGCCCCCGGACGGCGAACCCGGAGCGGGTGCCGAGCAGTTGGCCGAGTCGGCGGACGGGCGGGTCGGGGTGCGGCGGGCGACCCTGCGGTGAGACCCTCCCGAGGTGACGGACACACAGACGCAGACTCACGACGAACCCCATCAAAACGGACTTGGTACCCGGCTCAACTGGCTGCGGGCCGCGGTCCTCGGCGCCAACGACGGTGTGGTCTCCACCGCGGGCCTCGTCGTCGGTGTCGCCGGAGCGACGGACGACAGGGCCGCCCTGCTGACGGCGGGTCTGGCCGGGCTGCTCGCGGGGTCCATGTCGATGGCGGCCGGCGAGTACGTGTCGGTGTCCACCCAGCGCGATTCCGAGAAGGCGGCGCTGGCGACGGAGAAGCGTGAGCTGGAGGAGACGCCGGAGGCCGAACTCGTCGAACTGACCGGCCTGTTGGAGGCGAAAGGGCTGAGCGCGAAGGTGGCCCGCGAGGCGGCCGTCCAGCTCACGGAGCGCGATGCGCTGCGCGCCCACGCGGAGGTCGAGCTCGGCATCGACCCGGACGAGCTGACGAACCCGTGGCATGCGGCGGGTGCGAGCTTCCTGGCGTTCACGGTGGGCGCGCTGCTGCCCCTGCTGGCGATCGTGCTGCCGCCCCCCTCGGTGCGGCTGGCGGTCACGGTGGTGTCGGTACTCGCGGCCCTGGCGCTCACCGGCTGGTGGAGCGCGCGGCTCGGTGACGCGGCGGTGGGGCGTGCGGTGCTGCGGAACATGGGCGGGGGAGCGGTGGCGATGGCGGTGACCTACGGTGCGGGGGCGTTGCTGGGGGCTGCGGGGATCTGAGACGGGGCGGCACTTGGCGGAACCCGCCAACAGCTGCTGACATCTCGTCTCGCATACTTGTGGGTAACAACGTCTAGCCCCCGGCCGTCCGGCAGCTCTACGGTGCTCGCATGGAGCCGAACCTGCCCGATGTCGTGCTGTGGTCGATCCCGGCCTTCGTCCTGCTCACCGTCCTCGAAATGGTGGTCCACCGGCTTCACCCGGACGAGGACGCCGCCGGGTACGACGCCAAGGACGCCGCCACCAGCGTCACCATGGGCCTCGGCAGCCTGGCCTTCGACCTGCTGTGGAAGATCCCCATCGTCGCGATCTACGCCGCGGTGTACGAGCTGACCCCGCTGCGCATTCCCGTCCTGTGGTGGACGGTCCTGCTGATGCTGCTCGCCCAGGACTTCTTCTACTACTGGTCCCACCGCGGCCACCACGTCATACGGATCCTCTGGGCCTGCCACGTGGTCCACCACTCCAGCCGGAAGTTCAACCTCACCACCGCCCTGCGCCAGCCCTGGACCTCGCTGACCGTCTGGCCGTTCTACGTCCCGCTCATCGCCTGCGGTGTCCACCCGGCGGCGCTCGCCTTCTGCTCCTCGGCGAACCTCGTCTACCAGTTCTGGGTCCACACCGAACGGATCGACAAGCTGCCCCGCCCCTTCGAGTACGTACTCAACACGCCCTCGCACCACCGGGTGCACCACGCCTCCCAGGGCGGCTACCTCGACCGGAACTTCGGGGGGATCCTGATCCTCTGGGACCGGCTCTTCGGCTCCTTCACCGCGGAGACCGAACGTCCCGTCTTCGGCCTCACCAAGAACATCGCCACCAACAACCCGCTCCGCGTCGCGACCCACGAGTACGCGGCCATAGCGCGTGACGTACGGGCGGCGGACACCTGGAGCGAGCGGGCGGGACGGGTCTTCCGCGGTCCGGGCTGGCAGCCCGCGGGCCGGGCCCCCGCAGCCGTCCCCACAGCCGCCCCCGTACAGCCGCGCACCTCCGCCGAGCGCACCGGATGAGCCCCCGCCCCGGCGCGCCCCGCCTCGTCCGCCCGCTGCTCGCGGCCTTCCTCGCCGTCGCCGCCCTCCACCTGGCCGGGCTCCTCGCCGGCATCGAGACCGCCCACCTGGTCACCAAGCCACTCCTGATGCCCCTGCTCGCCGCCTACGCCGCCGCCCGGGGAGGCCCCCGGCTGCTCATCGCCGCGCTGCTCCTCGGCTGGGGCGGGGACGTGCTGCTGATGCCCGACGCGGAGGCGGCCTTCCTCGCCGGGATGGGCTCCTTCGCCGCGGGCCACATCTGCTACCTGTGGCTCTTCGGGCGTGCCCGGGCCTCCCTGCCCGCCGGCCTCGCGTACGCCGCCGTCCTCGTGGTCTTCCTCGTCCTGCTCTGGCCAGGCCTGCCCGCGGACCTGCGGATCCCGCTGACCGGCTACAGCCTGCTCCTCACCACCATGGCCTGGCGGGCCGGCATCCTCGGCCGGTACGCGGCACTCGGCGGCGCGCTCTTCCTGCTCTCCGACGCGCTCATCGCGACCGGCATCGCCGACTGGCCGCAGCTGCCCGTCCACGACTTCTGGATCATGCTGACCTATCTGGCCGCGCAGTACCTGCTCACCACGGGAGCGCTCGCGGGCCCAGGTGGTTCCACCGGCCCGGCCCGTGGGGCGTACCGTGAGGGGAGTATCAGCATCTGAGACCAGCGAGGACCCCCACGCATGCGCGCCACCGTGATCCATGCCCCCCACGACATCCGCGTCGAGGAGGTGCCCGACCCGACGGTCCAGCAGCCGACCGACGTGGTCCTGCGGGTCCTGCGCGCCTGTATCTGCGGCAGTGACCTGTGGGCCTACCGCGGCGAGTCGGCCCGGCAGCCCGGCCAGCGCATCGGCCACGAATTCCTCGGCATCGTCGAGGAGGCGGGCTCCGCGGTCAACGGCTTCGCCGTCGGCGACCTCGTCGTCGCCCCCTTCGTCTGGTCCGACGGCACGTGCGCCTACTGCGCCGAGGGCCTCACCACGTCCTGCGCCCAGGGCGGCTTCTGGGGATCGGTCGGATCGGACGGCGGCCAGGGCGAGGCCGTGCGGGTCCCGTTCGCCGACGGCACCCTCGTCAAGCTCCCGGCGGCAGCCGCCTCCGACGACCGGCTCCTCACCGCGCTCCTGGCACTCTCCGACGTCCTCGGCACCGGGCACCACGCCGCGATCGGCGCCGAGGTGAAGCCCGGCAGCACCGTCGCGGTCGTCGGTGACGGTGCGGTCGGCCTGTGCGGTGTCATGGCCGCCAAGCGGCTCGGGGCCGAGCGGATCATCGCGCTCGGCCGCCACGAGGCCCGTACCGACATCGCCCGCCGCTTCGGAGCCACGGACGTCGTCGCCGAGCGCGGCGAGGCCGCCGTCGCCGCCGTGCGTGAACTGACCCGGGGCGAGGGCACCCACGGGGTCATCGAGGCGGTCGGCACCGAGCAGTCGATGCGCACGGCCATCGGCATCGTCCGCGACGGCGGCTCCATCGGCTACGTCGGCGTCCCGCACGGCAGCGGCACCGGACTCGACCTCGACGTCATGTTCGACCGGAACATCGCGCTGCGCGGCGGCGTCGCCCCCGTGCGCACGTACATTCCGGAACTGCTCCCCGACGTGCTGGACGGCACGATCGACCCCTCTCCCGTCTTCGACCTGAGCATCGGCCTGGACGGGGTGCCCGGCGGCTACAAGGCGATGGACGAGCGCACGGCCCTCAAGGTGCTCATCAAGCCGTAGCCGCGGCCCGAAGCGGCAGGAGGGGCCGGGGACAGCTGTCCCCGGCCCCTCCTCACGCCGTGCCGCAGGTGTTACCGGCGGACCGCGTCGAGCGCGTCCACGACACCGGCTCCGTAGAAGCCGTTGTAGTTCGTGCCGCCCTCGCAGACCGCGTCGACCGTTCCGTCACCGTTGATGTCGTACGGGGCGCCACAGGCCGTGGCGTCCGCCTGGTGCGTCAGCAGTGCCTTCACCGCGCGCGCCGAGGCGTACGGGTGGGTCGACTTGATCAGGGCCGCGACGCCCGCGACATGCGGGGACGCCATGGACGTACCGGCCTTGTAGCCGAACCTGCCGCCGGGCAGCGTGGACAGGATCAGTCCGCTGGTGGCCGGCGGTGCGGGCGTCTGGTAGACCGTCGAGTCGCCGCCGGGGGCAGCGACGTCGATGACGCCGAGACCGTAGTTCGAGTACGAGGACTTCAGTCCCTTGGCACCCGTGGCGGAGACCGTCACGACACCCGGCAGCATGGTCGGGATGTCGGGGCACTCGCTCGGGTCGACCGTGCGCGTGACCGTCGTCGTGTCGTTCGGGCTCGTCGAGTCCTCGATGGCGTCGAGGGCCAGGTCGTGGTCGGAGTTGCCGGCCGCGGCGACATTGACGACGCCCTTGCCCTCCGCGTAGCGGGTGGCGCGGGTGACCGCCTCGACCAGGGCACCCTGGTCGGGGTCGTTCTTGCAGTTGAACAGCCAAGGGTCGGTGTAATAGCTGTTGTTGGTCACATCGACGCCGTGCTCGGCGGCCCAGACGAAGCCGCAGACGACGGCCTCGGTGTAGAAGAAGCCGGCCGGCGTGGACACCTTGATGCCGGAGACCTTCACGCCGGGGGCTATGCCGGTGACACCGACACCGTTCTTCGCCGCGGCTATGGTGCCCGCGACGTGCGTGCCGTGGTCGCTCTCACCGGCGGCGGGCCGCCAGGCACCGTCCGTCGTGTCCGGCGCGCCGGACACACAGTTCACCGATGCCGCGCGGTCGAAGTTGGGCGCCAGGTCCGGGTGCGTGTCGTCCACACCCGTGTCGATGACGGCGACCGTGACCTTGCTGCTGCCGAGCGACTTCTCGTGCGCCTTGTCCGCCTTGATGGCGGGCAGGTCCCACTGCAGGGGCTCCAGCGGGTCCTGGCCGGCCTTCGCGTCGGCCGCGGCGGCCTCGGCCTGTGCGGCGGTGAGCGGCTGCTCGACCCCGATGTCCTTGGTGGCCTGCGGGACGATCGGGTTGGTGCGCGTGGACCCCGCCGACTGAACGCCCTTGGCCTTGCGGATCGTCGGGCCGAAGTCCGGGTTCTGCGAGTGGACGACGATGACGCCGATCCTGTCGTACGACGTCACGACGGTGCCGCCGGCCTTGGCTATCGCCTTCCTCACCTGCTTGACGGTGCCGTGACCGGCCCGGGTGTTCACGACGTACGACAGCTTCGGGCCGTCGGTCGACACCGCCGCGGTCGGCTCCTGGGCCGGAGCGGCCGTCGCGGTTCCCGGGAGGAAACCGAGCGAGGCCGTGAGGGCCAGTCCGACGGGCAGCGTGAGTGCGCGTGTCCGTCTGGATGCCAGATGAGCCATGGGTTCTCCACATCATCCGTGCCTGCGGCCGGACACACGGCGTGTCCGGCCGGGTACATAACGAGTGAAGTTATCTCCGATCATGCCGCCGCATCAATGAATAAGGGCAAGTGAGTTCGAGGTGTGATCTCGGGGAGGCGCATCCGCGGGGGCGGGTCCGAGAACGGTGAATCTGCAGTGAACCGCTTCGCCGTGCTCTCCGTGCCGTTGTCAGGGAGTCGCACACCAACCCCCCCCCACCACACAGAGGACTCCCTGTGAAAACCACTGCCGAGACCACCGCACCCGCGTCGCGAGGAGAATCCGTGGCTACCGATGCACCGCCGCCCCCGGGCACGAAGGACACCAGTCCCGCCCAGCCCACGACCGAGGCATTCCTCGAGGTGCAGAAGAGCGCGGAGTTCGCCGAACTGCGCCGCTCACAGCGCTCCTTCGCCTTTCCGCTGACCGTCGGCTTCATCGCCTGGTATCTGCTGTACGTGCTGCTGTCCAGCTACGCCGGCGACTTCATGGGAACCGTCGTCGTCGCCAACTTCAACGTGGCCTTCGTCTTCGGCCTCGCCCAGTTCGCCACCACGTTCCTCATCGCCTGGCTCTACTCGCGCCACGCCTCGGCGAAGCTCGACCCCAAGGCGGAGGCCATCAAGTCCCGTATGGAGGCCGACGCATGAGCGCCGTATACCACTCGCACTCCGCGATCCAGCTCGCCGCCTCGTCCACGACCGAGCACCGGCCGCTGATCATCAGCCTCTTCGCGGTCTTCGTCGCAGCGACCCTGGCCATCACCGTCTGGGCGGGCCGGCAGACCAAGAGCGCCTCCGACTTCTACGCGGGCGGACGCCAGTTCACCGCCTTCCAGAACGGCCTCGCCGTCTCCGGCGACTACATGTCCGCGGCGTCCTTCCTCGGCATCGCCGGTGCCATCGCGCTCTTCGGGTACGACGGTTTCCTCTACTCCATCGGCTTCCTCGTCGCCTGGCTCGTGGCCCTGCTGCTCGTCGCGGAACCGCTGCGCAACTCCGGCCGCTACACCATGGGCGACGTCCTCGCGTACCGGATGCGGCAGCGGCCGGTCCGTACCGCCGCGGGCACCTCCACCATCGTCGTGTCGATCTTCTACCTGCTGGCGCAGATGGCGGGCGCGGGCGTCCTCGTCTCGCTGCTGCTCGGTATCACCAGCGACACGGGCAAGATCGTCATCGTCGCGCTGGTCGGCGTGCTGATGATCCTCTACGTCACCATCGGCGGCATGAAGGGCACCACCTGGGTGCAGATGGTCAAGGCCGTGCTGCTCATCGCGGGCGCCCTGCTGATGACGTTCATGGTGCTGTGGAAGTTCAACTTCAACATCTCCGACCTGCTGGGCACCGCGGCCGAGAAGAGCCTCGCCGGCCAGCAGGGCGACGCGAAGGCGTTCCTGGAGCCCGGCCTCAAGTACGGCGCGGACGCGATCACCAAGCTGGACTTCATCTCCCTCGGCATCGCGCTGGTCCTGGGCACCGCCGGGCTGCCGCACATCCTGATCCGCTTCTACACGGTGCCGACCTCCAAGGCCGCCCGTAAGTCCGTCAACTGGGCCATCGGCATCATCGGCTCCTTCTACCTGATGACGATCGCCCTCGGCTTCGGCGCCGCGGCACTCATCGGACCGGAGGAGATCAAGGCGAAGAACCCCGCGGGCAACGCGGCGGCACCGCAGCTCGCCGAGTACCTCGGCGGGGTCGGCACCACGGGCGGCGCGATCATGCTCGCCGTGATCTCGGCCGTCGCCTTCGCCACGATCCTCGCCGTCGTCGCCGGCCTCACCCTCGCGTCCTCGTCCTCCTTCGCCCACGACATCTACGCCAACGTCATCCGCAAGGGGAAGGCCACGGAGAAGGAGGAGATGCGCGCCGCGAAGTGGGCCACCGTCGCCATCGGCGTCGTCTCCATCGCGCTCGGCGCGATGGCCCGCGACCTCAACGTGGCGGGACTCGTCGCCCTGGCCTTCGCCGTCGCCGCGTCGGCCAACCTGCCGACCATCCTCTACAGCCTCTTCTGGAAGCGGTTCACCACCCAGGGCGCCCTGTGGTCCATCTACGGCGGACTCTTCTCGTCCGTCTTCCTGGTGCTGTTCTCCCCGGTCGTCTCCGGGAAGGCCACCTCGATGTTCCCGGACGTCGACTTCGCCTGGTTCCCCCTGGAGAACCCGGGCCTCGTCTCCATCCCGCTGGGCTTCCTGCTCGGCTGGATCGGCTCGCTCCTCTCCAAGGAGGAGCCGGACGCGGGCAAGTACGCCGAACTCGAGGTCAAGTCCCTCACCGGCGTCGGCGCCCACTGACACGCGCCGCACCCCGTCGGGGCCCCGTCGTAGAGATCTACGACGGGGCCCCGCCGCACCTCGTGTCAATCGGGCACCCTCGATGTCACAGGTCTCGCGTAGTCTCGGAGGAGTCAGACCGCAACCGCGGACATCACCGGGGGAGGGGGCCCACAGTGCTCATCGACACCTACGGCAGGGTCGCCACGGACCTGCGAGTTTCACTGACCGACAAGTGCAACCTGCGCTGCACCTACTGCATGCCCGAAGAAGGCCTGCAGTGGCTGGCCAAGCAGGAACTGCTGAGCGACGACGAGATCGTCAGGCTCATCCGCATCGCCGTCACCGACCTCGGCATCCGCGAAGTCCGCTTCACCGGCGGCGAGCCGCTGCTGCGCCCCGGGCTCGTCTCCATCGTCGAGCAGTGCGCCGCCCTGGAACCCCGCCCCAGGATGTCGCTCACGACCAACGGCATCGGACTCAAGCGGACCGCCGCGGCCCTGAAGGCCGCAGGCCTGGACCGGGTCAACGTCTCCCTGGACACCCTGCGCCCCGACGTCTTCAAGACCCTCACCCGCCGTGACCGGCACAAGGACGTGCTGGACGGACTCGAGGCCGCCCGCGACGCCGGACTCACCCCGGTCAAGGTCAACACGGTCCTGATGCCAGGACTCAATGACGACGAGGCCCCCGATCTCCTCGCCTGGGCCGTCGAGCACGACTACGAGCTCCGCTTCATCGAACAGATGCCGCTCGATGCCCAGCACGGCTGGAAGCGCGACGGAATGATCACGGCCGGTGACATCCTGGAGTCGCTGCGCACCCGCTTCGCCCTCACCGCCGAAGGTGATGACGCGCGCGGATCCGCCCCCGCCGAGCGCTGGACCGTGGACGGCGGCCCGCACCGCGTCGGTGTCATCGCCTCCGTGACCAGGCCGTTCTGCCGGGCCTGCGACCGCACCAGGCTCACCGCCGACGGCCAGGTCCGCACCTGCCTGTTCGCACGCGAGGAGACGGACCTGCGCGGCGCCCTGCGCTCGGACGCGCCGGACGAGGAGATCGCGAGGATCTGGAAGCTCGCGATGTGGGGCAAGAAGGCGGGCTCCGGACTCGACGACCCGGCCTTCCTGCAGCCCGACCGGCCGATGTCAGCGATCGGCGGCTGAGGACTCCCACTCCGCGAGGGGCACGACATCCTTCAGGAATCCTCGTACCCCGAGGAAGGAGGAGAGGTGCTCCCGGTGCTCGTCACAGGCCAGCCAGGTCTTGCGCCGCTCCGGGGTGTGCAGCTTCGGGTTGTTCCAGGCGAGCACCCACACGGCATCGTCGCGGCAGCCCTTGGCGGAACAGACAGGCGCACCGGTGGCGCTCTCGGCGGAAGTCTCGGGAAAGTTCACGACCTCAACCCTAAGGGCCTCGTCGACGCATCCCCGCCGGAGAAAAGGCGACGCCGAGCAGCCACGGGGGGAGCTGCCCGGCGTCGGTCCGTCGCTCCGACGGGGGATGCGGAGCGCGTACGAAGTATGTCACGGGGACCGGGGTGCGGTGCACCGGAACTTCATGATTGATCTGAGCTTTTATTGAGCTTTCCCGGCCTGCCGGCTCACTCGTTCGCGCGCGCGTTTCCGGTGCTGCCCGGCTGCCCGGCCTCGGGGTCCGGCTCCGGGGGACCCGCCGCGGGGGCGGTGCCGAGAGCGGGCCGCATGGGTGCGGGCACGAACGTCGAGGGAAGCGAAGGGGCGTTCTCGCGACCGGCGTTGGCGATGACCACCGCGACATAGGGGAGCAGGACGCCCAGCGCGAGGGCCACCACGGCCACATGCCTCTCGACGTTCCACAGCGTTGCGGCGAGCACCACCGAGACGGTCCGCACGGACATCGAGATGATGTAGCGCCG
Organism: Streptomyces sp. NBC_00683; assembly: GCF_036226745.1. Lineage (NCBI taxonomy): Bacteria > Bacillati > Actinomycetota > Actinomycetes > Kitasatosporales > Streptomycetaceae > Streptomyces > Streptomyces sp. NBC_00683. The sequence continues at coordinate 6,627,891 of NZ_CP109013.1, forward strand.
CTGCCTGCCGCGCACGTCGTCGGCAAGTCCCTGGCGGGCTCCGGTGATCCGGAAGACCTCCGTGTCGCTCCGCTTGCGCGCCATGTTCCACCACCAGATCGCTGTGCCGGGCAATCCCGGACCGGGCCGCTCCTACGGTACGCCCGGCATCCGCCGGGTTCGAGACCGGGGCATGTCCCGTCCGTCCGCATCCGTACCGCCGCGCCACGTACGGACCCGTCCGGCATGCGGCGTATGCCCCATGGGCCGAGACTGGCCGAACGTGCGCACACCGCGCCGCACGAGGAGGCGATATGAGCTGGTTGTGGGCAATCATCGTGGGTCTGGTGCTGGGCGTGATCGCCCGGGCGATCCTGCCGGGCAAACAGGACATCCCCCTCTGGCTGACGACCGTGTTCGGCATCATCGGCAGCGTCCTGGGCAACGCCGTCGCGACCTGGATCGGTGTCAACGAGACCAAGGGCATCGACTGGATGCGCCACCTGCTGCAGCTGATCGGCGCCGTGGCCGTCGTCGGAGTCGGAGACATGATCTGGCAGTCGATCCGGAGCAGCCGCAGCAAACAGCGGACCTGACCCACGGCCTCCCGTCCGGCGGCACAGCACGGCGGCCGGCCACGCGTCACGCGTGACCGGCCGCCGTGCTGTGCCGTGGGTGCCGTCGGCCGGATCAGCCGGCCGTGACCTCGACGGCCGCCAGGTTCTTCTTGCCCCGGCGAAGCACCAGCCAGCGCCCGTGCAGCAGCTCCTCGCGGGCCGGGGCGGCCTCGCCGTCGGTGACCTTCACGTTGTTCACGTAGGCCCCGCCCTCCTTGACCGTGCGGCGGGCGGCCGACTTGCTCGGCGCCAGACCGACCTCGACCAGGAGGTCGACCACCGGGCCGAGCTCGGTGACCTCGGCGTGCGGCACCTCGGACAGAGCGGCGCCCAGCGTCGCCCCGTCCAGCTCGCCGAGATCGCCCTGGCCGAACAGCGCCTTCGACGCCGCGATGACCGCCGCGCACTGTGCGCCGCCGTGCACCAGCGTCGTCAGCTCCTCGGCCAGCGCACGCTGGGCCGAACGGGCCTGCGGGCGCTCCGCGGTGAGCTGCTCCAGTTCCTCGAGCTCCTCACGGCTCTTGAAGCTGAGGATGCGCATGTACGTGGAGATGTCCCGGTCGTCCACATTCAGCCAGAACTGGTAGAAGGCGTACGGCGTCGTCATCTCCGGGTCGAGCCAGACGGCCCCGCTCTCGGACTTGCCGAACTTGGTGCCGTCCGCCTTCACCATCAGCGGGGTCGCCAGCGCGTGCACGGTGGCAGCCGGTTCCACGCGGTGGATCAGGTCGATCCCCGCCGTGAGGTTGCCCCACTGGTCGCTGCCGCCCTGCTGGAGGGTGCAGCCGTAGCGCCGGTACAGCTCCAGGAAGTCCATGCCCTGCAGCAGCTGGTAGCTGAACTCCGTGTAGCTGATGCCCTCCTGGGACTCCAGCCGACGGGCGACCGAGTCCTTGGTGAGCATCTTGTTGACCCGGAAGTGCTTGCCGATGTCCCGCAGGAACTCGATCGCGGACAGGCCCGCGGTCCAGTCCAGGTTGTTCACCATCGTCGCGGCGTTCGGACCCTCGAAGGTGAGGAAGGGCTCGATCTGCCCGCGCAGCCGCTGGACCCACGCGGCAATGGTCTCCGGGTCGTTCAGCGTGCGCTCCGCGGTCGGCCGCGGGTCACCGATCTGGCCGGTGGCCCCGCCGACCAGGGCGAGCGGCTTCAGCCCGGCCTGCTGGAGCCGGCGCATGGTGAGGACCTGCACCAGATGTCCGACGTGCAGACTCGCCGCGGTCGGGTCGAACCCGCAATAGAACGTGACCGGGCCGTCCGCGAGAGCCTTGCGCAGTGCGTCCTCGTCGGTGGACTGGGCGAACAGCCCACGCCACTTCAGCTCGTCGACGATGTCCGTCACGGTCTTTTCGCTCCTTGAGGGGTCGAGATGGGTCGAGATGGGGTCGATGGAATACGCGGTTCAGTCTAGGACGGTCAGACGCCCCGGCTGACCGAGCTCATGTGGAAATCGGGGATCCGCAGCGCGGGCATGGCGGCCCGGGTGAAGTAGTCGCCCCACTCGCGCGGCAGCGTCTTCTCCGTGCGGCCCGCCTCGGACGCCCGGGACAGCAGATCGACCGGCGACTCGTTGAACCGGAAGTTGTTCACCTCGCCGAGGACCTCCCCGTCCTCCACCAGATAGACCCCGTCCCGGGTCAGGCCGGTCAGCAGCAGCGTCGCCGGATCCACCTCCCGGATGTACCACATGCAGGTCAGCAGCAGAGCCCGGCCGGTCGTGGCGGCCACCATCTCCTCCAGCGAGCGCTTGCCGCCGCCGTCCAGCACCAGGTTGTCCACGGTGGGGGCCAGCGGCAGGTCCGTGAGCCCCGCGGAGTGCCGTGTCGTGGTCAGCCGCTCCAGCTTGCCCTCCCTGACCCAGTCCGTGGGCGCCAGCGGAAGCCCGTTGTCGAAGACGGAGGCGTCGTCGCCGGACGCGTGGGCGATCACGAACGGCGCGGACTCCAGGCCCGGCTCGTGCGGGTCGCTGCGCAGGGTCAGCGGCAGGGCGGAGAGCTTCTCGCCGAGCCGCGTGCCGCCTCCCGGCCTGGAGAAGACGGTCCGGCCCTCCGTGGCGTCCCGGGCGCTCGACGACCAGAACTGGTAGATCAGCAGGTCGGCCACCGCGGTCGGCGGCAGCAGCGTCTCGTACCGGCCGGCGGGCAGCTCGATCCGGCGCTCGGCCCAGCCGAGCCGCTGCGCGAGCTCCGCGTCCAGGACCGCCGGGTCGACGTCCGTGAAGTCCCGGGTCGCCCGCCCCGCCCAGGCGGACCGGGTCCGGTCGGGCGACTTGGCGTTCAGCTCCAGCGTCCCGTTCGGCTGGTCGTGGCGCAGCCGCAGCCCCGTCGACGTACCGAGGTAGGTCGAGGTCATCTCGTGGTTGGCGAAGCCGTACAGCTCACGGCCGCCGGAGCGGGCGCGGGCGAAGGCGTCACCGAGCGCCGGGGCGAAGGCGGCGAAGACATCGGAGCCGGTCTCGGCGGGGGCGTCCGTGAAGGCGGCGGACACCGGCACCCCGGAGACGAGCGGCTGCGCGTCCTCCGCGGGCCCGGCCCCGCGCGCGGCGGCCTCGGCGGCCCGTACGAGCGGTTCCAGGTCGTCGGTGGTGACGGCGGAACGGGACACCACGCCGGAGGCCGTCCCGCGGGCGCCGTCCACGGTCGCGATCACGGTCAGGGTCCGGCCGCGCGTCACCCCGTTCGTGGTGAGCGCGTTGCCGGCCCAGCGCAGATTGGCGGAGGAGTTCTCGTCCGCGATGACCACACAGCCGTCGGTGGTGGACAGCTCGAGTGCGCGCTCGACGATCTCGTACGGCTTGCTGACGCGGCTCATCGCCCGGCCTCCTGCGTCGTGTTGAGGATGTTCACGCCTCGGAAGAGGGCGGAGGGACAGCCGTGCGAGACGGCCGCGACCTGGCCCGGCTGGGCCTTGCCGCAGTTGAACGCGCCGCCCAGGACGTAGGTCTGCGGCCCGCCGACCTTCTCCATCGAGCCCCAGAAGTCCGTGGTCGTCGCCTGGTACGCGACGTCCCGCAGCTGGCCGGCCAGCCTGCCGTTCTCGATGCGGAAGAACCGCTGCCCGGTGAACTGGAAGTTGTAGCGCTGCATGTCGATCGACCAGGACCGGTCGCCGACCACGTAGATCCCGCGCTCCACCCCGCCGATCAGGTCCTCCGTGGAGAGCCCGCCCGGATCCGGCTGCAGCGACACGTTCGCCATGCGCTGTACGGGGACGTGGCCCGGCGAGTCCGCGTACGCGCACCCGTTGGACCGGCCGAGACCCGTCAGCTTCGCGATCCGCCGGTCCGTCTGGTAGCCCACCAGCGTCCCGTCCTTGACCAGGTCCCACGACTGCGCCTCGACGCCCTCGTCGTCGTACCCGATCGTGGCGAGCCCGTGCTCGGCGGTGCGGTCGCCCGTCACGTTCATCACGGGGGAGCCGTACGCCAGCTTCCCCAGCTGGTCGAACGTGGCGAACGAGGTACCGGCGTACGCCGCCTCGTAGCCCAGCGCCCGGTCCAGCTCGGTGGCGTGGCCGATCGACTCGTGGATGGTCAGCCACAGGTTGGACGGGTCGACGACCAGGTCGTACGTCCCCGCCTCGACGCTCGGCGCCCGCATCTTCTCGGCCAGCAGCCCCGGGATCCGCTCCAGTTCGGCGTTCCAGTCCCAGCCGGTGCCGGTGAGGTACTCCCAACCCCGGCCCACCGGTGGTGCGATGGTCCGCATCGAGTCGAACTCGCCGGTCGTGGAGTCCACGGCCACCGCGGTCAGCTGCGGATGCACGCGCACGCGCTGCTGCGTGGTGACGGTCCCCGCCGTGTCCGCGTAGAACTTGTTCTCGTGGACGGTCATCAGCGACGCGTCCACGTGCGCGACCCCGTCCGCCGCCAGCAGCCGCGAGCTCCACTCCGCGAGCAGCCCGGCCTTCTCCTCGTCCGGTACGGAGAAGGGGTCGATCTCGTACGCCGAGACCCAGCTCCGCTCACCGTGCACGGGCTCGCCCGCCAGCTCGACACGCTCGTCGGACCCCGCCGACGCGATCACCTTCGCCGACAGCTTCGCCATGGCGACGGCCTGCGAGGCCACCTTCGCCGCGGCGTCCATCGTCAGGTCCACCCCGGACGCGAACCCCCACGCACCGCCGTGCACCACCCGCACCGCGTAACCGAGGTCGGTGGTGTCCGAGGTCCCGGAGGGCCGGGCGTCCCGCAGCCGCCAGGTGGCGCCCCGTACCCGCTCGAACCGGAAGTCGGCGTGCACCGCGCCGAGCGCACGCGCGCGGGCGAGCGCCGCGTCGGCGAGGGCACGCAGTGGCAGGGCCAGAAACGACTGATCTACCTCGTGGGCCACGCGGGCCTCCCCTTCTCCACCTCTGGAAAATGTCTCCGCAGTGAATCATGGGGGGTCCCGGGGCCCCGGTGCGCCGGATTTAACGTGTCCGGCCCCCCGCTGGTTCGTTCTGTAGGGATCCGACAGTCGCGGCACTGCGGTGCTGTCACAGGACGATTCTCGTTATCCGGCACGGTACCGATAGGTTTTCGATGTACCAGACCGCCAAGGAAAGGGTGATCCGTTGAGCCGCTCGGTTCTCGTCACCGGAGGAAACCGGGGCATCGGCCTCGCCATCGCCCGCGCCTTCGCCGACAACGGCGACAAGGTCGCGATCACCTACCGCTCCGGCGAGCCGCCCCAGGCGCTCACCGACGCGGGCTGCCTGGCGGTCCGGTGCGACATCACCGACACCGAGCAGGTGGAGCAGGCCTACAAGGAGATCGAGGAGAAGCACGGTCCCGTGGAGGTGCTGGTCGCCAACGCCGGTATCACCAAGGACCAGTTGCTGATGCGGATGTCCGAGGACGACTTCACGTCGGTACTCGACACCAACCTCACCGGTACCTTCCGGGTCGTCAAGCGGGCCAACCGCGCGATGCTGCGCGCGAAGAAGGGCCGCGTCGTCCTCATCTCCTCCGTCGTCGGCCTCCTCGGTTCGGCGGGACAGGCCAACTACGCGGCGTCCAAGGCGGGCCTCGTCGGCTTCGCCCGGTCGCTGGCCCGTGAGCTCGGCTCGCGCAACATCACGTTCAACGTCGTCGCACCCGGGTTTGTCGACACCGACATGACCCAGGCGCTCACCGATGAGCAGCGCAAGGGGATCGTGTCCCAGGTGCCGCTCGGCCGCTACGCGCAGCCCGCTGAGATCGCCGCCGCGGTGCGCTTCCTCGCGTCCGACGACGCGTCGTACATCACTGGAGCCGTCATCCCCGTTGACGGCGGATTGGGCATGGGTCACTGATCACCATGAGCGGAATTCTCGACGGCAAGCGCATCCTCATCACGGGTGTGCTGATGGAGTCGTCCATCGCGTTCCACACCGCGAAGGTGGCACAGGAGCAGGGCGCCGAGGTCATCCTGACGGCGTTCCCCCGGCCGACACTGACCGAGCGCATCGCCAAGAAGCTGCCCAAGCCGGCCAAGGTCATCGAGCTGGACGTGACCAACGACGAGCACCTGGACCGGCTCGCGGGCCTGGTCAAGGAGGAGCTCGGTTCGCTGGACGGCGTCGTGCACTCCATCGGCTTCGCGCCGCAGGACGCGCTCGGCGGGAACTTCCTGAACACCCCGTTCGAGTCGGTCGCCACCGCGATGCACGTCTCGGCGTTCTCGCTGAAGTCCCTCGCCATGGCCTGCAAGCCCCTGATGAACGACGGCGGCTCGATCGTCGGCCTCACCTTCGACGCGCAGTTCGCCTGGCCCCAGTACGACTGGATGGGCCCGGCCAAGGCCGCGCTGGAGGCGACCTCCCGCTACCTCGCCCGTGACCTGGGCAAGGACAGCATCCGCTGCAACCTGATCTCGGCCGGACCGCTCGCTTCCATGGCCGCCAAGTCCATCCCGGGCTTCGGCGAGCTCGCGGACGTCTGGAACCACCGCTCCCCGCTGGAGTGGGACATGGCCGACCCGGCGCCGGCCGGCCGCGGTGTCGTGGCGCTGCTCTCGGACTTCTTCCCGAAGACGACGGGCGAGATCATCCACGTCGACGGTGGCGTGCACATGATGGGCGCCTGAGTCCCGCGGACCGCTCACGGCCGCGTACCGAACTCCCTCGCGAGGGGGCCGGTACGCGGCCGTCGTGCGTCTCAGGTCGAAAAGATGGTCGATCCACCGCAGAATGTGGAGGAACCGGACTTTTGGTCAGGCTGTGGGGAGGAGATCGCTGTGCTGCGCTCCACACGTCGCCGAACCTGGGCCCTCATGGCCGCAGCGGCTGCCGTCGCCGGTCTCCTCGCACCGGTCGCCGTGAACGCGGCGAACCGGGCGGGATCCGGGGCCGCCGCACCCCTCGCGCCGGCCCCCGAACCCTCGGGCGCCGAATGCCGTACGTCGGTCGACGGCTCCCGGGTCGTCGCCTACTGCCACAACCCGGACTCCACCACCGACCACGTCCAGCTCCACACCGAGTGCAGCCGCTGGTGGGACGTCGACGCGGACAGCGAGGCCGTCGTGGTCCAGCCGGGGCGGACCGTGCGCCTCGAGGACCGGTGCTGGAAGGAAGTCGGCTCGGCCTGGGTCAGTCACAGGCCGTGACCGAGGGCCTCGGAGCCCCGTACGCGCAGCCTCAGACGCGGTTCCTGAGGCAGTTCAGCGCATGGCCGGCGGCCTCGGAGGCGGCCGTCTCGGCGTCGCCCGCCCGGATCGCCTCGACCAGCCGTGCGTGGTCCATGTGCTCCTCGGGGCGCAGCTCCGGGCCCACGTCGTCGCGCAGATAGTCGCGGAGCAGGCCGTTGAGGTCGGCATAGAGCTCGGTCAGTACGTCGTTGTGCGAGGCGGCGACCACGGCGAGGTGCAGCGTCGCGTCGGCGGCGACGAAGGCCTCCGCGTCCCCGGCGGCCCAGGTCGCCTCGCGCCGGGCCATCAGCGCGTCCAGCTGGCGCAGATCCCGGTCCGTGCGCCGGGCGGCGGCCAGCCGGGCCGCCGAGGACTCCAGGGTGGAGCGCAGCTCGGCGACGTGGCGCGGGTCCGCGTCGGCGAAGCGGCGGTGCATCACACCGGCGAGCTCACTGGTGGCGACGACGTACGTCCCCGACCCCTGCCGGATGTCCAGGAGGCCGTTGTGCGCCAGCGCGCGCACCGCCTCGCGCACGGTGTTGCGGGCGACTCCCAGCTGCTCGACCAGCTCGGGCTCGGTGGGAATCCGTGAGCCCACGGGCCACTCGCCCGAAGTGATCTGATTTCTCAGCTGGGCAATCACCTGGTCGGCGAGAGCCGAACGCCGCGGAGACGTCAGCGCCATGGTGCTCCTTGCTCGGGTCCTTGGAACGGGGTCTGGTCGTGCTGTGTGGAGCGGTGCCGGAATTCTCTCAGGAGGGAGGGACCCGGAGTGGACAATCAATCATCCCATGATTCTATGATGGGCCTCATGCCCGACGACGAAACCCGGACCCTGAGCCCCGCCTCCCACCGGAGCGCGACCATCCCGAGCGGCCCCGCCTCCCGGGCGGCCGCCCCGGTGCCGGGCCCGGGCCCGGCACCGGGGCCCGCCCCGTGGCTGCTGCGCCTGGTCGTCGTCGGCCTCGTCCTCGCCGCGCTCAACCTGCGGCCCGCCATCACCAGCCTCGGCCCGCTCCTGGAGGAAGTGCGGGACGGGCTGCACATGAGCGGCAGCGTCGCCGGGGTCCTCACCTCCGTACCGCCCCTCTGCTTCGCGCTCTTCGGCTTCATGGCACCGCGGCTCGCCCGCCGGTTCGGGCCCGGCGCCGTCGTCTGCGCGGGAATGGTCGCCATCACGGCGGGCCTCCTGATCCGCCCCTTCGTCGGCAGCACCGCGGGGTTCCTCGCCGCCAGCGCCCTCGCACTGATGGGCATCGCCGTCAGCAACGTCCTGATGCCCGTCATCGTCAAGCGCTGGTTCCCGGACCGCGTCGGCAGCATGACCGGCCTCTACTCGATGGCCCTCGCCCTCGGCACCGCGCTCGCGGCAGCCGTCACCGTGCCCATGACCGACGCGCTGGGCGGCAGTTGGAAGACCGGGCTGGCTGTCTGGGCCGCCCTCGCCGCCGCGGCGATCCTGCCCTGGGCGGCGCTCGTACGGGACCGCGGCAGCGCCCACGGGGAGCCGGCCGGACAGCACAGGCGGCAGGCCCCCGCCCTCAGGATCACCCGCAGCCGCACCTCCTGGGCACTCGCCTGCTTCTTCGGCCTCCAGGCCACGGCCGCGTACATCACCATGGGCTGGATGCCGCAGATCTTCCGCGACGCGGGGATCCCGGCAGGCACCGCCGGTGTCCTGCTGGCCGTGACCATGGCCATGGGCGTGCCCCTCGCCTTCGTGATCCCCCGGGCGGCCGCCCGTCTGAAGAACCAGGGCCCGATCGTCCTCGTCCTGGGCGGCTGCGGCCTCATCGGCTACGCGGGCCTCTACCTCGCCCCCGCGGGCGGCGCCTGGCTCTGGGCACTGCTGCTCGGCATCGCCAACTGCGCCTTCCCGCTCGCGCTCACCATGATCGGCATGCGCTCGCGCACCGGTGCGGGCGTGGTCAGGCTCTCCGCCTTCGCCCAGTCCACCGGCTACCTGCTCTCGATCCCCGGCCCGCTGCTCGTCGGCGTGCTCTACCAGCACAGCGGCGGCTGGGGCCTGCCGATCGCCCTGATGGCGGGGCTCATGGTTCCGCAGATGGTGGCGGGAGTGCTGGCAGGACGGGACCGGACGATCGAGGACGAATGCTGAGATGCGAGACTGGACGCATGCCAGTGCTCGATCCGAATCCTCAGAACGGCCAGAAGAAGTTTCTCCTCGTCCTCGGGGCGATGCTTCTCATCGGGGTCGTCATCAGCGTCATCGCCACGATCGCCTCGCCCTCCTAGGGCCTCGCGCGAGCGAGGGTGGTGCTAGCCCCACCCTCCCCTAGGGGGCCAGGTTCAGGGTCGAGTGGGTGGGTCACCGGATGGGACCGCCGCCCGGCGGTCCGTAGGTTCTAGGTATTCAGTGCCGAGGACCCACGGAGGCGGACATGTCGGCCCGTACGCAACCCCCGACCCACCGCCCGGCCCCGGACAGCGTCGAGATCCGGCTGCCGTGGTGGGCCGTCGCGCTGCCCGCCGTCGCCTTCGCCGCCCTCCTCCTGCTGATCGTGGGACCGGGCCAGGCGCACGCCGCCACCGGGGATCCCGCGATCGGACGGCTGCTCGGGCGCATCCTGGAGCTGCTCACCGCCTGACCGCTCCCGGACGGACACGCACAGGTCACCCGGCGTCATTCACCCTCAACGGGGTAGCACGTCAACACCCTGCGCCCGGACACGCATTTCGTGCGAAGCTGAGGTGTATGAGCGCCGATACACCTCGCAGGATCGTCCTTCTCAGGCACGCAAAAGCGGAATGGTCGCAAGCGGCCGACCATGAGCGGCCCCTGGCCGAACGGGGACGGAAGGACGCCCCCGTCGCCGGCCGCAGGCTCGCCGATTCCGGCACCGTCTTCGATCTGGCTCTGTGTTCGACCGCCACCAGGACGCGCGAGACCTGGAAGCTCGCGGTCCACGAATTCCCGCAGCGCCCCAGGACCGTGTACGAGGAGAGGCTGTACGAGGCCTCCCTCGGAGAACTGATTGCGCTGTTCAACGAGACCCCGGACGATGTGCGGAATCTGCTGGTCATCGGCCACAATCCCGGCATGCACGGTGTGGCGGACGCGCTGTCCGGCCAGGCGGAGGGGGAGACCCTCGCCCGGATGACCAGGGACGGCTTCCCGACGGCCGCCTATGCCGTCGTCGAGTTCTCCGGATCCTGGAAGGGCCTGGAGCAGGGCGTGGGCAAGCTCGTCGAGTACTGGACGCCGAACGACTGAGCAGTACGTACGAAGGGGCCCCGGCACTGTCGATGTGCCGGGGCCCCTTCGTACGTACGCGTCCGGAGAGATCAGTCGACGAGGCCGTCGGCCGCCTCCACCTCCTCGCGGGTGATGCCGAGCAGATACAGGACCGTGTCCAGGAACGGGACGTTCACCGCTGTGTGCGCCGCCTCGCGTACGACCGGCTTGGCGTTGAACGCGACGCCGAGACCGGCCGTGTTCAGCATGTCCAGATCGTTCGCGCCGTCCCCGATCGCCACCGTCTGCGCCAGCGGCACCCCCGCCTGCTCGGCGAAGCTGCGCAGCAGCCGGGCCTTGCCCGCTCGGTCCACGATGTCGCCCACGACCCGGCCCGTGAGCTTGCCGTCGACGACCTCCAGCGTGTTGGCGGAGGCGAAGTCGAGCCCGAGACGTTCCTTGAGGTCGTCCGTGACCTGGGTGAATCCGCCCGAGACCACGCCGACTTGGTAACCGAGCCGCTTCAGCGTACGGATCAGGGTGCGGGCACCCGGGGTCAGCCGGACCTCGGTCCGCACCTTGTCCACCACCGACTCGTCGAGCCCCGCCAGCAACGCCACACGTGCGTGCAGCGACTGCTCGAAGTCGAGCTCGCCCCGCATCGCCTGCTCGGTCACCTCGGCGACCTTGTCCTCGCAGCCCGCATGGGCCGCGAAGAGCTCGATGACCTCGTCCTGGATGAGCGTCGAGTCCACGTCCATGACGACGAGCCGCTGCGCCCGGCGGCTGAGCCCGGCCGACACGACGGCGATGTCGACGCCGATTCCGGCGGCCTCGGTCGCCAGCGCGGTCCGCAGCTCCTCCGTCCCGGTGCCCGACACCGCGAACTCCACTGCGGTGACCGGGTACTTCGCCAGCCGGAAGATACGGTCGATGTTGCCGCCGGTCGACGTGATCCGAGCAGCTATGGCCGCTGTCGACTCCGCGGTCAGCGGGTGTCCCAGCACGGTCACATGGGAACGGCCGTCGCCACGGGGCCGGTTGTCACCCGTACCGGAGATGATCTCGGCCTGCAGCTTCAGCGACTCCGCCCAGCTGTGGACGGTCGCCCGGAGGTCGCCCTCGGTCGTACCGCCCGATGCCGGCGAGGTGACGAGCGCGCACAGGACGATGCGGCCCCGGGTGACCACCTGCTCGATGTCCACGACGTCGACGGAGTAGGCGGCCAGGGTGTCGAAGAGTCCGGCGGTGATGCCTGGACGGTCCTTCCCGAAGATCTTGACGAGAAGAGTGGGTTCGTCTGTGCCCTGAAGGGGCTCGGGGGGCTCAGGAGACCGGGGAGACTGAGGTGCGCTCATGGTGGTTCCACCGTATAGGTCCGGCGCACGGCCGCCGAAGCCCGTCCCGAGTGGCGGACAGCACCCCCGACCCGAGTGGCCGCACCGCCGTGCCGGCGCGGGCCGCCCCGGTTGCCATGCTCCGATGCGATATCTCCCGAGTCGGCCGAGGTGCCCCACAGGCCTACGCGCTGTCTTCACCCGCCCGGCTTTCCGTTCGGGGACTGCTCCTGGAATAGTTCCCCACGATGTTCAGCATCCCTAGACTCCCTGCAACGGGGGTAACTCGGGGGACAACTAGTGGGGCGCGGAGTGCCGGAACTCGTACTGGAATTGAATGGAAGGACCTGGACGCTCGATCCGTCCAGGTCGTACACCCTCGGACGCGATCCGCAGGGCGACCTGATGATCGACGACGCCAGGGTCTCCTGGCGGCATGCCACGATCAGCTGGGGTGGTCGCAGCTGGGTCATCGAGGACCACGGCAGCACCAACGGCACCTATGTGCAGGGCCATCGGATCCAGCGGATGGAGATCGGCCCCGGCTCGTCGGTGCACCTGGGCAACGCCACGGACGGGCCGCGGTTGAGCCTGACCGGCGCTGCCGCGGCTGCCGGAGTCCACAGCGGCCAGGCCGCGGCGGCGCAGCAGGCGCCCGCGCCCGTGCAGCCGCAGCAGCCCCCGCAGGGCGCGGCCGGCTGGCACGACCCCGCACAACAGCAGCAGCAGGCTGCCTGGCAGCAGCCGCAGCAGCCACAGGTCCCGCACCAGCAGGGCCTCGGGGTGCCCGGAGCGGGCGGTCCCGGCGGTGCCGCGGGGGCCCCGCCGGTGTACGGGGACCGGAGCCCGACCACGTTCCACCAGCTGGATCTCGGCCGGGTCATGCGCATCGGCCGTGCGCTGGAGAACGAGCTGGTCGTCTCCGACCTCCAGGTCTCGCGCCTCCACGCCGAATTCCGTGCGACGCCCGACGGCCGCTTCGAGATCCGCGACCTCGGATCCCACAACGGCACCTACGTCAACGGCCAGCCGCTCAGCAAGTCCGGCTCCGCGCTCATCGGCCCGAACGACATCGTCGGCGTCGGTCACTCGACCTTCCGGCTGGTCGGGGACCGGCTGGAAGAGTTCGTCGACACCGGTGAGGTCTCCTTCTCCGCCCGCCACCTCACGGTGACGGTCGACGGAGGGAAGGACATCCTCAAGGACGTCTCGTTCGGCGTTCCGGAGAAGTCCCTGATCGCCGTCATCGGCCCGTCCGGATCCGGTAAGTCCACCCTGCTCAAGGCGCTCACCGGCTACCGGCCCGCCAACCGGGGCGACGTCCTCTACGACAACCGGAACCTGTACAAGCAGTTCGCCGAGCTGCGGCAGCGCATCGGACTGGTCCCGCAGGACGACATCCTGCACAAGGAACTCACGGTCACCAGGGCTCTGCGGTACGCGGCCAAGCTGCGCTTCCCCGCGGACACCACCGAGGCCGAGCGCACCGCCCGGATCCACGAGGTCCTCGCCGAGCTCAAGCTCGACATCCACAAGGACAAGAAGATCACCTCGCTCTCCGGCGGCCAGCGCAAGCGCGTCTCGGTCGCCCTGGAGCTGCTGACCAAGCCGTCGCTGATCTTCCTGGACGAGCCGACCTCGGGCCTCGACCCGGGCATGGACCGCGACGTCATGCAGTTGCTGCGCGGGCTCGCCGACGACGGCCGTACGGTCCTCGTCGTCACGCACTCCGTGGCCGAGCTGGCCATCTGCGACAAGCTCCTGGTGATGGCCCCCGGCGGATCCGTGGCCTACTTCGGTCCGCCCGAGGAGGCGCTGAACTTCTTCGGCTACAGCACCTGGGCCGACGTCTTCTCCGCGTTCGAGAACTACCGCGACTACGACTGGGCGGGCCGCTGGCGCGGTTCGCAGCACTACCAGATGTACGCGGCGGACATCGACGCCGTCGCCGCGCAGCCCGTACACATGCCGCCGCCGCAGTCGATCCGGCCCCCCAAGCCCTCCGGCTGGGTGGCCCAGCTGTGGACGCTGATGCGCCGCTACATCTCGGTGATCGCGTCGGACAAGGGCTTCCTGCTCCTGATGGTGCTCCTGCCGGCGGTGCTCGGCGTGGTGAGCGTCGTCATCCCCGCGGAGTTCGGCCTGGCGGAGCCCGATCCGCCCTCCCGGTTCAACGGCAAGGCCGGGACGATCATGCTGATCCTCGCGGTCGGCATGTGCTTCGCCGCCGCGGCGAACTCCGTACGAGAGCTGATCAAGGAACGGGTGATCTACGAGCGGGAGCGGGCCACCGGTCTGTCCCGTTCCGCCTATCTGCTCTCCAAGGTGATCGTCCTCGGCGTGATCACCGCCTTCCAGGGCGTGATCATCTGCGGGATCGGGTTCTCCACCCGGAAGCTTCCGGACGAGGGCCTGTTCATGCCGCCCGCCGTGGAGATCTGCGTGTCGATCATCGTGCTCGGCTTCACGTCGATGATGTTCGGCCTGATGATCTCCGCGCTGGTGAAGACCGCCGAGAAGACCATGCCGCTGCTCGTCATGTTCGCGATCGTCCAGGTCGTCTTCACCGGAGTGCTCTTCCAGGTCTACGGTTCCCCGGGCCTGGAGCAGTTCGCCTGGCTGATGCCGTCGCGCTGGGCGGTGGCCGCAGCCGGTACCACGCTGGACATGGCCCATCTCATGCCGCCGTGGGACCCGAAGAAGCCGACCGACCTCGACCCGCTCTGGGAGCACTCGGCCGGCCAGTGGGGGGTCAACATCACGGTGATGCTCGTGATGAGCGCCGTCCTCTTCGTGGCGGTCTCGCGGATGCTGCGGCGCCACGAGCCCGAGGTGATGCGCAAGTAACGCGTCCGGCCCGACCGGGCCCGGAAACGCCCGAGGGCGGCAACCCCGTGGGGTGCCGCCCTTCGGCATGTGCCGGCCGGTCACGCGACGCTGCGGACCGGCGGGCCCTCAAATGCCAGGCCTGACTCGGTGCGTGGCTCAGTACGCGCTGTCGACGTTGTCGATCGAGCCGTACTTGTCCGCGGCGTAGTTGGCCGCAGCGGTGATGTTCGCGACCGGGTCGTACTGGTCGTGCTTGGTGCCGGGCACGTGGTAGAAGTCGAACGTCGGCTTGATGACCTGCAGCAGGCCCTTCGACGGGACGCCGTTGATGGCGTTGATGTCCCAGTCGTTGATGGCGCGCGGGTTACCGCTGGACTCGCGGATGATGTTGCGGTGCAGGCCCTCGTACGTGCCGGGGATGTTCTTCTTGTCCATGATCGCGAGAGCCTCGCGAATCCAGCCGTCCAGGTTGTTGGCGTAGACCGGCTTGCGGTCGGCGGCACGGCTGGCCTTCTTGGCGGAACGCTTCTTCGCGTCGGCCTTGGCCTTGGCGGCAGCCTTCTTCTTGGCTGCGGCGTCCTTCTTGGCCTCGGCGACGGCCTTGGCCTTCGCCTCGTTCTTCGCGGCTGCCTTCTTCTCGGCGGCCGCGGCCTGGGCCTTGGCGGAGTCGGCGGCCTTCACCAGCTGCGCGGCGGTGGAGTGCTGCTCGAGGATGCTGGACTGGACGCTCTGGGTCTGCGCGGCACCGGCGAAGGCGACCGGCGCACCGGATATGGCCTGCGGCTCGGTCGACGCCGAGGCGTTGTCCGGGACGAGGGAGAAAGCGAGAGCGGCGGCGGCCAGGGTGGAGACCCCCGCGACGGAGAGCTTCTGCGCCTTGTTCAGGCGACGGCTACGGCTGGAGATGCGGGACACGGACATACAGTCGTACCTCTTCGAATTGCAGGGGGTCCTCGGCGAGGACGCAGACGGAAGCGGCGGTGCGCATCTCCGTCGGGGACGAGTGCAATTCTTAGCGACCGCAAAACGGCCTGGCAAAGGTGTGACGTACGAAGCTGAGTAGTGGACCAGGGGGTCGTTCATACCTCCTTGTCCGGTTTGAGGCCCGGAGTATTGCCCGTTTTGCTCCAACTATTCATCTTCGTAAGTGACGTGGGCCCTATGCCTGGGCTCACATGGGGACCCCTTCGAGCTCACGAAACGTTGCTCCTGTAATGCGGAGTGTTAGCTTCCGGAACCCGGTAGGAGGAGGTGGACGTCCCCGAACTCGTGCCAGAGGTACCGATGCCGCAGGGCCTGGGTGTAACCGCGCTGCAGCACGGCCCGCCCGGCTATCGCCTCCAGCATCAGCAGGTGCGAGGCCTCCGGCTCGTGCAATCCGGTCAGCAGCCCGTCCACCACCCGCACGCCCCGCTGCGGCGTCACCACCAGGTCCGTCCAGCCCGAGGCGCCCCGCACCACTCCGTCCGCCCCCGCCGCCGATTCCAGGGCCCGCACCGCCGTCGTCCCCACGGCGACGACCCTGCCGCCACCCGCCCGCGCCGCATTGACCAGCCATGCCGTCGTACGCGGCACCGAGAACCGCTCCGGATAGGGCGGCTCGTGCACCTCGGCCGACGCCACCCCCGTATGAAGGGACAGCGGGGCGAACTGCACCCCCCGGCTCACCAGCGCCGCCACCAGCCCCGCGGTGAACGGCCTCGCCGCACTCGGCATCTCCGCCGACCCCGCCCCGTCGGGCGAGGGCACGGCGAACACCGTCTGGTACGCGGACAGCGGCTGGTCCCGCTCCGTGTACGCGTACCGGATCGGCCTTCCGTACCGGCCCAGCAGTCCGGGTACGTCCCGCGGCGCCCGTGCCCACCACAGCCGGGCGCCCGCAGGAGGCCCCAGCGGCTCGTCCAGCACCAGCGCGTTCCCGCCCGGCAGCCGCACAGCGGCTCCCGCCGGGCCGCCGGGGCGCGGCCGCGTGGTCCCGTTCCCGTCCGGGCTGCGCAGCTCCACCGCCCACCGGCCGTCCTCCCCGCGGGTCGAGAAGTGCACGACGACGCGCTCTCCGCCGACGCGCCCGCTCACGGCGGCCGCCAGCGTCGTCGACGTGTTCACCACGAGTACGTCCCCGGCCCGCAGCTCCCCGGGCAGGTCCCGGAACGCCCGGTGCGAGACCGCCGTACCCCGCGACACCAGCAGCCGCACGTCGTCACGCCCGGCACCCCGCTGCTCGGCCGGGACCCGGGCGGACAGCTCGGGGGGCACCCGCAGGGCATCCAGCGCCGTCATCGCTGCCCCCGGTCCGTCTCCTCCAGCAGGGCCGCGGCCGCATACCGCCCGCCGGCCGGCCGCCGCTCCAGCAGCCGGACGAACGCGGGCGCCACGCTCTCCGGACCCGGCCGCGGCTCCGTGTCCCCGGGCACCGCCGCCGTATAGAGGTCCGTCCCCATGTCGCCCGGATCCACGGCCCACACCCGCAGACCCGGTTCCTCCTCGCCCAGCACCGCGGCCAGCTGGTCGAGCGCGGCCTTGGACGCCCCGTAACCGCCCCACGTCGGATACGGCTCGGCAGCCGCGTCCGAGCTCACCGTCACCACCGCCCCCGCCGCCGATGCCCTCAGCAGCGGCAACGCCTCCTGCACCAGACCGAGCGCCGCCACCACATTCGTCTCCAGCGCCTCCCGCAGCCCGGCCAGGGGCAGCCCCTCCAGCCGTACGAGCGGTTCGGCACCGAGGGCGCTCGCATTGCTCACCAGTACATCCAGCCCGCCCAGCTCCCCGGCGGCGGCCACCAGGGCCTTGCGGTGCGCCCCGTCCGTGACATCCCCGGCGAGGGCGACCACCCGTGTCCCGTACAGACGGCCCAGCTCCTGCGCGGTCTCCCGCAGCGCCCCGGCCGTCCGGGCGTCCAGGACCAGGTCCCAGCCCCGCTGAGCAAGCGCCGCCCCCACCGCACGCCCCAGCCCCTTCGACGCACCTGTGATCATCGCGATCGGCATGGCAACCGTCCCCTCGAACCTCGTGAAGCTCCGACCACACCAACGTAGGAACACGGCCCCTGCCGCCGCCTCGTCCATGAGCCGCAGGGGCACAAGGCACTTCGGCCTAGTCCCGGAGCCCCATCCGACGGCCGTCCTCAGCCCGATACGGACGCCGGGGGCCCGCCGGTACGGTGAGGACATGAGTCATCGCCCACCGTCGGGCCTCGCCGCGGTGAGTGCCGCGCTGCTCGCCATGAGCCGGCACCTCGAAATGCGGGACGTCCTCAAGACGATCGTCGCCTCCGCCCGCGAACTGCTCGACGCCGAGTACGCGGCCCTGGGCGTCCCCGACGACCACGGGGGCTTCGCCCAGTTCGTCGTGGACGGGGTCAGCGACGAACAGTGGAAGGCCATCGGTCCGCTGCCCAGGCAGCACGGCATCCTCGCCGCGATGCTCCACGAGGCGAAGCCCGAGCGGCTCGCCGACGTCCGCAAGGACCCCCGCTTCGAAGGCTGGCCCGACGCCCACCCGGACATGTCCGACTTCCTGGGCCTGCCCATCCAGGACGGCGACGAGATCATCGGCGCACTCTTCCTCGCCAACAAGCGCTGCCCCAAGCCCGAGGGGAGCTGCGGCTTCACGGAGGAGGACGAGGAGCTCCTCGCGATCCTCGCCCAGCACGCGGCGATCGCGCTGGTCAACGCCAGACTGTACGAACGCAGCCGCGAGCTCACGATCGCCGAGGAGCGCTCGCGGCTCGCCCATGAGCTGCACGACGCGGTCAGCCAGAAGCTCTTCTCGCTCCGGCTGACCGCCCAGGCCGCCGCCGCGCTCGTCGACCGCGACCCCGCCCGCGCCAAGGGCGAGCTCCAGCAGGTCGCGGCCCTGGCCGCGGAAGCCGTGGACGAGCTGCGCGCGGCCGTCGTGGAGCTGCGCCCCGCCGCCCTGGACGAGGACGGTCTCGTCGCCACGCTGCGTACCCAGATCCAGGTGCTGGACCGGGCGCACAGTGCCCGGGTCACCTTCGAGAGCGCCGGAGTGCGGGCGATGCCCTCCGCCCAGGAGGAGGCGCTGCTCCGGGTCGCCCAGGAGGCCCTGCACAACGCCCTCCGCCACTCCGGCGCCGGACAGGTCGCCGTCACACTCAGCCGGCACACCTCCGCCACGGTGCTGCGGATCACCGACGACGGCCGCGGCTTCGACGCCCATGCCGTCCGGCACGCGGGCCGCCATCTGGGCCTCGTCTCGATGCGCCACCGGGCGGACAGTGTCGGGGGAAGGCTCACCGTTGCATCGGAGCCCGGCAAGGGCACCACGATCGAGATGGAGGTCCCCTGTGCCTGACAAGATCATCAGGGTGCTGCTGGTCGACGACCACCAGGTCGTCCGCCGGGGGCTGCGCACGTTCCTCGAGATCCAGGACGACATAGAGGTCGTCGGGGAAGCCTCCGACGGGGCCGAGGGAGTCGCCAGGACCGAGGAGCTCCGGCCCGATGTCGTCCTGATGGACATCAAGATGCCCGGTACGGACGGGATCGAGGCCCTGCGCAAGCTCAGGGAGCTGGGGAATCCCGCGAAGGTACTGATCGTCACCAGCTTCACCGAACAGCGCACGGTCGTTCCCGCCCTGCGCGCGGGCGCGTCCGGGTACGTGTACAAGGACGTCGACCCGGACGCGCTGGCCGGCGCCATCCGTTCGGTCCACGCAGGCCACGTCCTGCTCCAGCCGGAGGTCGCGGGCGCGCTCCTGGCCCAGGAGGACGCCGGCAGCGGTACGGGCCGGGGGAGCACCCTGACCGAACGGGAACGGGAAGTGCTCGGGCTGATCGCCGACGGCCGCTCCAACCGGGAGATCGCCCGGGCGCTGGTCCTGTCGGAGAAGACGGTCAAGACGCACGTGTCGAACATCCTGATGAAGCTCGATCTGTCGGACAGGACGCAGGCCGCACTCTGGGCCGTCCGGCACGGGGCGGCAGGCTGACGGGCCCGGGATCCGGGGGAGGGGAAGCGGACGGTTCCACTCCAGTCCGAGATTCATACTGTCGGGTGTACGTCACTCGAACGGCGCATCCTGTGCGGCGCCGAGGCGTTCTCCATGGCGTGCTGCGGCGGTCGGCCGCGGTGATACGAGGAGGATCCTGAAGTGAAGAACCTGAAGAAGGCCGCTGCCGTCACCATGATCGCCGGTGGACTCATCGCCGCCGGTGCCGGGGCTGCCTCCGCCACGGGCCACAACGGCGCCGGTGCTCACGGCGCGGCCGTGGGCTCCCCGGGCGTCGCCTCGGGCAACCTCGTCCAGGTCCCCGTGCACGTCCCGGTGAACGTGGTCGGCAACACGGTCAACGTGATCGGCCTGCTCAACCCCGCCTTCGGCAACCTCGGCCTGAACGGCTGATCCGCGCTGCCGTACCCCACCGCCGGACGGGCCTTTCGAGCCCGTCCGGCGGTTGCGCGCGGGGCGGCCACTTCCGTCCGGATCGGGCCGGGCCCCGCGAGCCCGTCATGATCCGAACGAGAGGCCCTAGCTAGCGCCCCCGCTCCTCCACATACGCGTTGTACGCCGCGACCTGCGCCCGCCGGGCCACCCGTTCCACCGGCCGCAGCGCCTCACCCCGAGCCGCGATCTCCGAGGAGCTCACTGCGCCGCCGTGCCCGTTCTCATGGGCCACCGAGATCAGCAGCCCCACCCGCTGGGCCAGTTCCAGCACCCGTACCGCCCGTGCCGGATACCCCGGAGCCAGCACCTCACGGCCCCGCTCCGCCCGTGCCCGGTACGCATCCACCGCGGCCTCGGCCACCGGTCCGGAACCGGCCACGTCCAGCCGGGACAGCACCGCCGTCGCATCCCGCAGGGCCTCCGCCAGCTCCCGCTCCGCCTCGCCCAGCGACGGCACATCGGCCGGCGGCGCCTCCCGCACCGGCAGACAGCGCCACACCACCTCGACGTGCACGTCCCCGGCAGGCCCCGCCTCACTCACCTCCGGCACGAGTCCGTACGGCGCCCCCGACGTGACCACCGCCTCCTCGGCGTCCAGCGCCCGCGCGTTGAAGTCCGGCGGCCCGCTGAGCCCCAGCGGATGCCCGGGCACCGGCAGCGCGACCCGGAACCCGGTCGCGCCGAGCCCCCTCAGCCGGCCGAGCGCCAGCGTGAGCCCGACAGGCCCCGCCTCACCCGGCAGGCCCTCGACGCGGTGCACCGCGTCCTCCCCGACAATCGCGAGCGCAGCGTCGTCCGGTGACACAAGTCCGGCCAAAAGTGCGTTTCCCCATGCGGCCAGCCGCCCTGAGCGTGGTTCCGAAAGCATGGGGACAGCCTAGGCAACCGCCCTAAGGGCTGGAGCACTCTTCGGGTGGCGTAGGTTTTCCCTGGGAGCTGTGCCCACAGGCACGCGACGATCTCGAGACTGCATGGGGAGACAACGCGCTCATGAGCGATGTACTGGAGCTGGTGGACGTATCCGTGGTCCGCGACGGACGCGCTCTGGTGGACGACGTCTCCTGGTCGGTCAAGGAGGGGGAGCGCTGGGTCATCCTCGGGCCGAACGGCGCAGGCAAGACCACGCTGCTCAACATTGCGTCCAGCTACCTCTTCCCGAGCACCGGCAAGGCCAGGATCCTCGGTGAGGAGCTCGGCGGCGTCGGCACCGACGTCTTCGAGCTCCGGCCCCGCATCGGGATCGCCGGCGTCGCGATGGCCGAGAAGCTTCCCAAGCGCCAGACCGTGCTGCAGACGGTACTCACCGCCGCGTACGGCATGACCGCCACCTGGCACGAGAACTACGAGGCCGTCGACGAGGAGCGCGCCCGCGCCTTCCTCGACCGGCTGGGCATGACCGACTACCTCGACCGCAAGTTCGGCACCCTCTCCGAGGGCGAGCGCAAGCGGACCCTGATCGCCCGCGCCATGATGACCGACCCCGAGCTGCTCCTGCTCGACGAGCCCGCCGCGGGCCTCGACCTCGGCGGCCGCGAGGACCTGGTCCGCCGCCTGGGCCGGCTCGCCCGTGACCAG
Organism: Streptomyces sp. NBC_00683; assembly: GCF_036226745.1. Classification (NCBI taxonomy): domain Bacteria; kingdom Bacillati; phylum Actinomycetota; class Actinomycetes; order Kitasatosporales; family Streptomycetaceae; genus Streptomyces; species Streptomyces sp. NBC_00683. The sequence goes on from NZ_CP109013.1 coordinate 6,649,421, forward strand.
TACGCCCCCTCCATGATCATGGTCACCCACCATGTCGAGGAGATCGCGCCCGGCTTCACCCACGTCCTGATGATCCGTCAGGGAAAGGTGCTCGCCGCAGGCCCGATGGAGACCGAGCTCAGCTCCCGCAACCTCTCCCTCTGCTTCGGCCTGCCGCTCGTCGTCGAGCACACCGGCGACCGCTACACCGCCCACGGACTCCCGCTCTCCTGAGGATCCGCACAACAGCCGTCCCCCGGCGCCCTGTCCGCGAGGGCACCTGCGGTCCTACGATGAACACGTGGAAATCGACGCGTGGGTATGGTGGTTGATCGGCGCCGTGGGACTGGGTATCCCTCTCGTCCTGACCGCGATGCCCGAGTTCGGGATGTTCGCCGTCGGAGCCGTGGCTGCGGCGGTCGTCGCCGCACTCGGCGGTGGCATCGTCGCCCAAGTGCTGGTCTTCGTCCTGGTTTCCGTGGCGCTGGTCGCGGTCGTACGCCCGATCGCCGCCAGGCATCGCGCCGGCCAGACCCACCACGCCACCGGCATCGACGCGCTGAAAGGCCGTCAAGCCGTCGTCCTGGAACGGGTGGACGGCAGCGGCGGCCGCATCAAGCTGGCCGGTGAGGTCTGGTCCGCGCGTACGCTCGACAGCGATCAGAGCTTCGAACCCGGACAACAGGTCGATGTCGTCGAGATCGACGGTGCAACGGCCGTCGTCATGTGAGCGAACCGGTCACGCGGCAGCCCGCAGTCTGCCAAACTCGAAGTCGATCATCATGAGAATGCAACCGTCATGAGCACTCGACCTCGATCATCGCGATCCGTCGGCAACCGAAGGGCACGAGGCACACGATGCAACCGATCATCATCGTCCTGATCATTCTGGTGGTGCTCGTCTTCATCGCCCTGATCAAGACGATCCAGGTCATCCCACAGGCCAGTGCCGCCATCGTGGAGCGCTTCGGCCGTTACACCCGCACCCTCAACGCCGGTCTGAACATCGTCGTCCCGTTCATCGACTCGATCCGCAACCGGATCGACCTCCGCGAACAGGTCGTTCCCTTCCCGCCCCAGCCGGTGATCACCCAGGACAACCTGGTGGTCAACATCGACACCGTCATCTACTACCAGGTGACCGACGCCCGCGCCGCGACCTACGAGGTCGCCAGCTACATCCAGGCGATCGAGCAGCTCACCGTCACCACCCTCCGCAACATCATCGGCGGCATGGACCTCGAACGGACCCTGACCTCCCGCGAGGAGATCAACGCGGCCCTGCGCGGAGTCCTCGACGAAGCCACCGGCAAGTGGGGCATCCGCGTCAACCGCGTCGAGCTCAAGGCCATCGAACCGCCCACCTCCATCCAGGACTCGATGGAGAAGCAGATGCGCGCCGACCGCGACAAGCGCGCCGCGATCCTCACCGCGGAAGGCATCAGGCAGTCCGCCATCCTCACCGCGGAGGGCGAGAAGCAGTCCGCGATCCTGCGCGCCGAAGGTGAGGCCAAGGCGTCCGCCCTGCGCGCCGAAGGCGAGTCCCAGGCCATTCGTACGGTCTTCGAGGCCATCCACGCCGGAGACCCCGACCAGAAGCTGCTCTCCTACCAGTACCTCCAGATGCTTCCGAAGATCGCCGAGGGCGACGCCAACAAGCTCTGGATCGTGCCCAGCGAGATCGGCGACGCGCTCAAGGGCCTCAGCGGCGCCTTCGGCAACCTCGGCAGCGGCGCCCCCGGCTTCAGTACGGGACCGGAGCGCCGCGAGCAGCCCCCGGTCGACTGACCGCGAAAGACCTTCGTGCATGATCAGTGAGGCCCCTCGACCTTCATGGCGGGGAGGCGTCACTGACCATCGAAGGGGATGGCCTTGTCCATCTGGGAAATTCTCGCGGTCTTCGCGGCCGGAGTCGGCGCGGGCACGATCAACACGATCGTCGGCTCAGGCACGTTGATCACCTTCCCCGTCCTGCTCGCCACCGGCCTGCCGCCGGTCACCGCCACCGTCTCCAACGCCCTCGGTCTCATCCCGGGCTCGATCAGCGGTGCCATCGGCTACCGGGCCGAACTCGCAGGCCAGCGCCGCCGCATCATCAAGCTGAGCATCGGCGCACTCATCGGCGGCCTCACCGGCGCCACACTCCTGCTGGCCCTGCCCTCCACGGCGTTCGAGACGATCGTCCCGGTCCTGGTGGCACTCGCCCTCGTACTGGTCATCCTGCAGCCCCGCATCAGCAAGGCCGTCCAGCGCCGCCGCGCACACACGGGTGCCCCCGCCCACCCCGACGGCGGGCCGCTCCTGTTCACGGGACTGATGCTCGCCAGCGTCTACGGCGGCTACTTCACGGCGGCCCAGGGCATCATCTACCTCTCCCTGATGGGCATGCTGCTCGACGACACGATGCAGCGCCTCAACGCCGTCAAGAACGTACTCGCCGCCGTCGTCAACAGCGTCGCGGCACTCTTCTTCCTCTTCGTCGCGGACTTCGACTGGACGGCCGTCGTCCTCATCGCCGTGGGGTCGGCGATCGGCGGCCAGATAGGCGCCAAGGTCGGCCGCAAGCTCAGCCCGGGCTTCCTGCGCGCCCTCATCGTCGTCGTCGGCACCGCGGCGATCGTCCAGCTGCTGCTCCGCTGACGGAAACGCCCGCCTCCCGGGGGAGACGGGCTTCCGTGAACCTCGCGGGCTACGCCGCGGACCGCGCCAGCCACTCCGGCAGCACCGACCGGTCACCGGCCCCGAGCGCGAGCAGCATCGCGTCCGCGGGCGAGGGGACGAACGGCTTCCGGAGCAGTGGCATGTCCGCCTGCTCCGGCGTCCGGGCCGCCTTGCGGTGGTTGTCCTCGGCGCACGAGGCCACGGTGTTCAGCCAGGTGTCCTGACCCCCCTGGGCACGCGGCACCACGTGGTCGACGGTGCTGGCCCGTCGTCCGCAGTACGCGCACCGGTGCTGGTCCCGTATGAGCACACCCCTTCTGGACCACGGGGCGTGTCTTCGGAAGGGCACCCGTACGTACCGGCAGAGCCTGATCACCACGGGCACCGGGATGTCGACGGCCGCACCACGCATACGGAGTCCAGGGTGCGACTGCTCGACGACAGCCTTGTCCTGCAGGATCAGCACCACCGCGCGGTTGAGTGTCACCGTCGACAGCGGCTCGAAGCTCGCGTTGAGCACCAGTGTGTCCCGCATCCTGCCCACCTCCCGTGTGCCGGCCGCCTCCTGGCTGGCCCGGATCAACTCTGGCCGGGCGAGCCGTGATGGACAACGCAATAAAAAATGCCCTGCCCTGATCTCTCCAAGACCAGGGCAGGGCAAACAGGAGGCGAACCCTCAGCTTTCGGGAGACGTGTACTCACCGATCAGCTGGGCCCGTCCCAGGGTGTGGAACCGCAGATTGAATCCCACCACGGCAGGCGAGGCGTCACTGTCCGGTCCGAGCTTCTCGCTGTCCACCGCGTACACGGTGAAGACATAGCGGTGGTTCTCGCCAGCCGGCGGCGCGGCACCTCCGAAGTCCTTCGACCCGTAGTCGTTCCGGGCCTGGACGGCGCCCGCAGGCAGCCCGTCGAACGTGCCGCTCCCCGCGCCGGCCGGGAGTTCCGTGACCGAAGCCGGGATGTCGAAGACCACCCAGTGCCAGAACCCGCTGCCCGTCGGGGCGTCCGGGTCGAAACACGTCACGGCGAAGCTCTTCGTCCCCGCGGGGAAGCCCTCCCACCGCAACTGCGGCGAAGTGTTGCCCGCTGCGAACACCTGCGCGTCCGCCAGCACGGCTCCCGGCGCGAGGTCCTTGCTCACCACGGTGAACGGGGGGACCTCGGGATGGAAGTCGTGCGGCAACGGCGCCCTCTTCGGCTCGGTCACGTCAGCACCTCTCGTGGTCGGCTGTGAAGTCTCTCCCCACCGACCCTAGAGCCCGTCAGAGCCAGTTGCGCTGTCCGCCGACCTGGGCGAGCCACTGGTTGAGGTACGCGGCCCAGTCCGTGCCCTGGAAGTCGTTGTGGCCGACCTTGAACGCGCGGTAGGAGTCGCTGCCCTCGCTGAAGAGACCCGGCTTCTTGTCCATCTCCAGCACGACGTCCATCTCGCGGTCGTCGGCGACGAACGTCAGCTCGACCTGGTTGAGCCCGCGGTACTGCTGCGGCGGGACGAACTCGATCTCCTGGTAGAACGGCAGACGCTGGCGCGTGCCACGGATGTGGCCGCGCTCCATGTCCGCGCTGCGGAAACCGAAGCCGAGCTGCGCGAAGGCGTCCAGGATGGCCTGCTGAGCAGGCAGGGGGTGCACATTGATCGGGTCCAGGTCACCCGAGTCCAGGGCACGGGCGATCTCCAGCTCCGTGGTCACCCCGATGTTCATGCCGCGCAGGTGCTGTCCGGCGAACGTCGTGATCGGGGTCTCCCAAGGGATCTCGAGCCCGAACGGCACGACGTGAACGGCGCCCGCCTTGACCTCGAAGGCACCGCCGAGACGCAGCTTGGTGAACTCGATGTCCTGCTTGGTCTCCTGGTCCGCGCCCTCGACCTCGACCCGGGCCTGCAGACCGACCGAAAGTCCCTCGATCTGCTGGTCGACGGAACCGCCCTGGATCCGCACCTCGCCCTGAACGACCCCGCCGGGGACGACGTTGAGTTCGGTGAGCTCGGTTTCCACCGAAGCACCGCCGGCACCCATGCTCGCGAGCAACCGCTTGAAGCCCATGATTTTCCTCCTTGGTCCTGACCCCTACATACGCGTCACGACCGTAGCCGGTTCCCGGAGCCGCGATCCCAGTACCCTCGGACGCCATGAACGAGGGCATGGACCGTACGCCGCTGACGCGGGACTTCTTCGACCGTCCGGTCCTCGACGTGGCCCCCGACCTACTGGGCCGCGTACTCGTCCGCGCCGGTGAGGACGGCCCCATCGAGCTGCGGCTGACCGAGGTGGAGGCGTACGCGGGCGAGATCGATCCCGGCTCCCACGCCTTCCGCGGTCCCACACCACGCAACAGCGTGATGTTCGGCCCGCCGGGCCATTCGTACGTCTACTTCACGTACGGGATGTGGCACTGCCTCAACCTGGTGTGCGGCCCGGAGGGTACGGCGAGCGGTGTCCTGCTCCGGGCCGGCGAGATCGGCGTGGGTGCCGAGTTGGCCCGCAAACGTCGGTTCTCGGCCCGCCATGACAGAGAACTGGCCAAAGGGCCGGCGCGCCTGGCCACTGCCCTCGGAGTCGACCGGACGCTCAACGGCAGCGATGTCGTCGAAGGACCGCGCCGCCCCCTGTCCTTGCTGCGTGGCACCCCGCCACTCCGTGACCAGGTGCGAAGCGGCCCGCGCACCGGGGTGGGCGGGGACGGTTCCCATCAGCCGTGGCGCTTCTGGATCGACGGCGACCCCACGGTGAGCCCCTACAGAGCCCATGCGCCACGCCGCCGCACAACTTGACTCGCCCCTGCCCGTTGCCTAATGTAGTCCGAGCCGCTTGAACGGATGCAGTTGTTGTTGGCACGGTCCATCGGACCGGGTCGGAGCATCGGGAGAGGGCCAACCACTACCTACGATTCGCCCTGACGGGCGCAATTTAGGCATGCCGAAATTTGCTCCACGACTCGATTATGAGTCACCACGGAAATCGGCTAGCGTAGTGAACACGCCGAAAGGCAAAGGCCAGTCCACAGGCCACCGGAATCAAATTCGGACCGGAAACGGAACGAAAAAGAGTCTGGTAAAGTTGGAATCGCCGGAAAGGGAAACGCGAAAGCGAAGAACTGGAAAGCGGCCCCGCTTCGACAGGGAATCGGACACGAAAGAGTCTGATAGAGTCGGAAACGCAAGAACGAAGGGAAGCGCCCGGAGGGCCCCGGTGAAACGGGACCGAAGGAAGCGTCCGTTCCTTGAGAACTCAACAGCGTGCCAAAAGTCAACGCCAAATTTGTTGATACCCCGGCCCACTTCGGTGGGTTGGTGGTTCCTTTGAAGTCCTACTGGCCCATGTGGCGGGTAGGCAACATCAGCGAGGACGCTGTGGATGACCAGCCCTATTCCGGTTGGTTGTCCCGCTCTTTTATGGTGCTCTCCCGATTACGGGAAAACATTCATGGAGAGTTTGATCCTGGCTCAGGACGAACGCTGGCGGCGTGCTTAACACATGCAAGTCGAACGATGAAGCCCTTCGGGGTGGATTAGTGGCGAACGGGTGAGTAACACGTGGGCAATCTGCCCTTCACTCTGGGACAAGCCCTGGAAACGGGGTCTAATACCGGATAACACTCTGTCCTGCATGGGACGGGGTTAAAAGCTCCGGCGGTGAAGGATGAGCCCGCGGCCTATCAGCTTGTTGGTGGGGTAATGGCCTACCAAGGCGACGACGGGTAGCCGGCCTGAGAGGGCGACCGGCCACACTGGGACTGAGACACGGCCCAGACTCCTACGGGAGGCAGCAGTGGGGAATATTGCACAATGGGCGAAAGCCTGATGCAGCGACGCCGCGTGAGGGATGACGGCCTTCGGGTTGTAAACCTCTTTCAGCAGGGAAGAAGCGCAAGTGACGGTACCTGCAGAAGAAGCACCGGCTAACTACGTGCCAGCAGCCGCGGTAATACGTAGGGTGCGAGCGTTGTCCGGAATTATTGGGCGTAAAGAGCTCGTAGGCGGCTTGTCACGTCGGATGTGAAAGCTCGGGGCTTAACCCCGAGTCTGCATTCGATACGGGCTAGCTAGAGTGTGGTAGGGGAGATCGGAATTCCTGGTGTAGCGGTGAAATGCGCAGATATCAGGAGGAACACCGGTGGCGAAGGCGGGTCTCTGGGCCATTACTGACGCTGAGGAGCGAAAGCGTGGGGAGCGAACAGGATTAGATACCCTGGTAGTCCACGCCGTAAACGTTGGGAACTAGGTGTTGGCGACATTCCACGTCGTCGGTGCCGCAGCTAACGCATTAAGTTCCCCGCCTGGGGAGTACGGCCGCAAGGCTAAAACTCAAAGGAATTGACGGGGGCCCGCACAAGCAGCGGAGCATGTGGCTTAATTCGACGCAACGCGAAGAACCTTACCAAGGCTTGACATATACTGGAAAGCATCAGAGATGGTGCCCCCCTTGTGGTCGGTATACAGGTGGTGCATGGCTGTCGTCAGCTCGTGTCGTGAGATGTTGGGTTAAGTCCCGCAACGAGCGCAACCCTTGTTCTGTGTTGCCAGCATGCCCTTCGGGGTGATGGGGACTCACAGGAGACTGCCGGGGTCAACTCGGAGGAAGGTGGGGACGACGTCAAGTCATCATGCCCCTTATGTCTTGGGCTGCACACGTGCTACAATGGCCGGTACAATGAGCTGCGATGCCGCGAGGCGGAGCGAATCTCAAAAAGCCGGTCTCAGTTCGGATTGGGGTCTGCAACTCGACCCCATGAAGTCGGAGTTGCTAGTAATCGCAGATCAGCATTGCTGCGGTGAATACGTTCCCGGGCCTTGTACACACCGCCCGTCACGTCACGAAAGTCGGTAACACCCGAAGCCGGTGGCCCAACCCCTTGTGGGAGGGAGCTGTCGAAGGTGGGACTGGCGATTGGGACGAAGTCGTAACAAGGTAGCCGTACCGGAAGGTGCGGCTGGATCACCTCCTTTCTAAGGAGCATCTAGATTCTCTTCGGGGAATCCAGAGACCATTTCGTCGGCAAATGTTCGACGGTGGTTGCTCATGGGTGGAACGTTGACTATTCGGCACGACAGGTTGTTTTTGCGAGTACTGCTTCGGCGTGGAAAGTGAAGAGGATCGGTCGGGTCGGGCACGCTGTTGGGTATCTGAAGGTACGGGCTCGTTGAGTCTGGATCTTCGGTTGCCGGCCCCAGTGAACTCGCCTGTGAGGGCGGGGTGATGGGTGGCTGGTCGTTGTTTGAGAACTGCACAGTGGACGCGAGCATCTGTGGCCAAGTTTTTAAGGGCGCACGGTGGATGCCTTGGCACCAGGAACCGATGAAGGACGTGGGAGGCCACGATAGTCCCCGGGGAGCTGTCAACCAAGCTTTGATCCGGGGGTTTCCGAATGGGGAAACCCGGCAGTCGTCATGGGCTGTCACCCACTGCTGAACACATAGGCAGTGTGGAGGGAACGCGGGGAAGTGAAACATCTCAGTACCCGCAGGAAGAGAAAACAACCGTGATTCCGGGAGTAGTGGCGAGCGAAACTGGATGAGGCCAAACCGTATGCGTGTGATACCCGGCAGGGGTTGCGCATACGGGGTTGTGGGATCTCTTTTTCATAGTCTGCCGACTGTGAGACGAGTCAGAAACCGTTGATGTAGGCGAAGGACATGCGAAAGGTCCGGCGTAGAGGGTAAGACCCCCGTAGCTGAAACATCAACGGCTCGTTTAAGAGACACCCAAGTAGCACGGGGCCCGAGAAATCCCGTGTGAATCTGGCGGGACCACCCGCTAAGCCTAAATATTCCCTGGTGACCGATAGCGGATAGTACCGTGAGGGAATGGTGAAAAGTACCGCGGGAGCGGAGTGAAATAGTACCTGAAACCGTGTGCCTACAAGCCGTGGGAGCGTCGCTGTTGTTCTTCGGAACAGCAGTCGTGACTGCGTGCCTTTTGAAGAATGAGCCTGCGAGTTTGCGGTGTGTTGCGAGGTTAACCCGTGTGGGGAAGCCGTAGCGAAAGCGAGTCCGAATAGGGCGATTTAGTAGCGCGCTCAAGACCCGAAGCGGAGTGATCTAGCCATGGGCAGGTTGAAGCGGAGGTAAGACTTCGTGGAGGACCGAACCCACCAGGGTTGAAAACCTGGGGGATGACCTGTGGTTAGGGGTGAAAGGCCAATCAAACTCCGTGATAGCTGGTTCTCCCCGAAATGCATTTAGGTGCAGCGTCGTGTGTTTCTTGCCGGAGGTAGAGCACTGGATAGGCGATGGGCCCTACCGGGTTACTGACCTTAGCCAAACTCCGAATGCCGGTAAGTGAGAGCACGGCAGTGAGACTGTGGGGGATAAGCTCCATGGTCGAGAGGGAAACAGCCCAGAGCATCGACTAAGGCCCCTAAGCGTACGCTAAGTGGGAAAGGATGTGGAGTCGCAGAGACAACCAGGAGGTTGGCTTAGAAGCAGCCACCCTTGAAAGAGTGCGTAATAGCTCACTGGTCAAGTGATTCCGCGCCGACAATGTAGCGGGGCTCAAGCGTACCGCCGAAGTCGTGTCATTCACACATATAGGGCCAACGCCCGTGTGGATGGGTAGGGGAGCGTCGTGTGCCGGGTGAAGCAGCCGCGGAAGCGAGTTGTGGACGGTTCACGAGTGAGAATGCAGGCATGAGTAGCGATACACACGTGAGAAACGTGTGCGCCGATTGACTAAGGGTTCCTGGGTCAAGCTGATCTGCCCAGGGTAAGTCGGGACCTAAGGCGAGGCCGACAGGCGTAGTCGATGGACAACCGGTTGATATTCCGGTACCCGCTTTGAAACGCCCAATACTGAATCAGGCGATGCTAAGTCCGTGAAGCCGGCCCGATCTCTTCGGAGTTGAGGGTAGTGGTGGAGCCGATGAACCAGACTTGTACTAGGTAAGCGATGGGGTGACGCAGGAAGGTAGTCCAGCCCGGGCGGTGGTAGTCCCGGGGTAAGGGTGTAGGCCGTGTGGTAGGTAAATCCGTCACACATTAAGGCTGAGACCTGATGCCGAGCCGATTGTGGTGAAGTGGATGATCCTATGCTGTCGAGAAAAGCCTCTAGCGAGTTTCATGGCGGCCCGTACCCTAAACCGACTCAGGTAGTCAGGTAGAGAATACCGAGGCGTTCGGGTGAACTATGGTTAAGGAACTCGGCAAAATGCCCCCGTAACTTCGGGAGAAGGGGGGCCATCACTGGTGAGGGAACTTGCTTCCTGAGCTGGGGGTGGCCGCAGAGACCAGCGAGAAGCGACTGTTTACTAAAAACACAGGTCCGTGCGAAGCCGTAAGGCGATGTATACGGACTGACGCCTGCCCGGTGCTGGAACGTTAAGGGGACCGGTTAGTGCACTTTCGGGTGTGCGAAGCTGAGAACTTAAGCGCCAGTAAACGGCGGTGGTAACTATAACCATCCTAAGGTAGCGAAATTCCTTGTCGGGTAAGTTCCGACCTGCACGAATGGCGTAACGACTTCTCGACTGTCTCAACCATAGGCCCGGTGAAATTGCACTACGAGTAAAGATGCTCGTTTCGCGCAGCAGGACGGAAAGACCCCGGGACCTTTACTATAGTTTGATATTGGTGTTCGGTTCGGCTTGTGTAGGATAGGTGGGAGACTTTGAAGCGGCCACGCCAGTGGTTGTGGAGTCGTCGTTGAAATACCACTCTGGTCGTGCTGGATGTCTAACCTGGGTCCGTGATCCGGATCAGGGACAGTGTCTGATGGGTAGTTTAACTGGGGCGGTTGCCTCCTAAAGAGTAACGGAGGCGCCCAAAGGTTCCCTCAGCCTGGTTGGCAATCAGGTGTTGAGTGTAAGTGCACAAGGGAGCTTGACTGTGAGACCGACGGGTCGAGCAGGGACGAAAGTCGGGACTAGTGATCCGGCAGTGGCTTGTGGAAGCGCTGTCGCTCAACGGATAAAAGGTACCCCGGGGATAACAGGCTGATCTTCCCCAAGAGTCCATATCGACGGGATGGTTTGGCACCTCGATGTCGGCTCGTCGCATCCTGGGGCTGGAGTCGGTCCCAAGGGTTGGGCTGTTCGCCCATTAAAGCGGTACGCGAGCTGGGTTTAGAACGTCGTGAGACAGTTCGGTCCCTATCCGCTGTGCGCGTAGGAATATTGAGAAGGGCTGTCCCTAGTACGAGAGGACCGGGACGGACGAACCTCTGGTGTGCCAGTTGTCCTGCCAAGGGCATGGCTGGTTGGCTACGTTCGGAAAGGATAACCGCTGAAAGCATCTAAGCGGGAAGCCTGCTTCGAGATGAGTATTCCCACCACCTTGAGTGGTTAAGGCTCCCAGTAGACGACTGGGTTGATAGGCCAGATGTGGAAGCCCGGTAACGGGTGGAGCTGACTGGTACTAATAGGCCGAGGGCTTGTCCTCAGTTGCTCGCGTCCACTGTGTTGTTCCCAGGCCACGAATAGTCGTGCTGGTTGAACAGTTTCACTACTTAATTGAAAAGTGTGCTTGTTCGCTAAGTGCCGATACTCTGCTTTTTACTGCGGAGTTGGCCGATAGTGTTTCGGTGGTCATTGCGTTAGGGAAACGCCCGGTTACATTCCGAACCCGGAAGCTAAGCCTTTCAGCGCCGATGGTACTGCAGGGGGGACCCTGTGGGAGAGTAGGACGCCGCCGAACAATCTTTCAAGGACCCTTGGTCCCAGCGTTCATGCTGGGACCAAGGGTCCTTTTGTTTTTTGTCGAAGCGCGTCGGATGGTCGGCTGCGCGAGAATGTCTGTGGTACCCGATGACAGGAGTCACCCCCATGTCCACCAACTCTTCCGACGACCGTCCGGAGCGCGAGCCGCGTCGCCGTGACGGCGGTGACAGGGGCGGTTTCCGTGGCGGTCGTGACGACCGGTCCGGCGCGCCTCGACGTGACACCAACGACCGTTCCAGCGGCCCGCGCCGCGACGACAGCCGTGGTGGCAGCACCGGTGGTGGCTTCCGTCGTGATGACAGCCGTGGTGGCAGCACCGGCGGCGGTTTCCGTCGTGACGACAGCCGTGGCGGCGGCGCCGGCGGTGGCTTCCGTCGTGACGACCGGGCTCCGCGTCGTGATGACCGTCCCAGCAGTGGCCCCCGTCGTGACGACAACCGTGGCGGCAACACCGGCGGCGGTTTCCGTCGTGACGACAGCCGTGGTGGCAGCACCGGCGGCGGTTTCCGTCGTGATGACCGTGCGCCGCGTCGTGATGACGAGCGTGGTGGGTACCGCGGTGGTCAGCGTGACGACCGCGGCGGCCGTCCCAGTGGTGGCTTCGAGCGGCGTGACGACCGCGCTCCGCGCCGTGACGACCGTCCCAGCAGCGGCCCGCGCCGTGACGACAGCCGTGGTGGCAGCGCCGGCGGCGGTTTCCGTCGTGATGACCGTGCGCCGCGTCGTGATGACGAGCGTGGTGGGTACCGCGGTGGTCAGCGTGACGACCGCGGTGGCCGTCCCAGTGGTGGCTTCGAGCGGCGTGACGACCGCGCTCCGCGCCGTGACGACCGTCCCAGCAGCGGCCCGCGCCGTGACGACAGCCGTGGTGGCAGCGCCGGCGGCGGTTTCCGTCGTGATGACCGTGCGCCGCGTCGTGATGACGAGCGTGGTGGGTACCGCGGTGGTCAGCGTGACGACCGCGGTGGCCGTCCCAGTGGTGGCTTCGAGCGGCGTGACGACCGCGGGGGTCGCCCCAGTGGTGGCTTCGAGCGTCGTGACGACCGCGGGGGTCGCCCCAGTGGTGGCTTCGAGCGCCGTGACGACCGTGGCGGCCGTCCGAGCGGTGGCTTCGAGCGTCGTGACGACCGTCCCAGCAGCGGCCCCCGTCGCGACGACAACCGCGGTGGCAGCGCCGGCGGCGGTTTCCGTCGTGATGACCGTGCCCCGCGTCGTGATGACGAGCGTGGTGGGTACCGCGGTGGTCAGCGTGACGACCGCGGGGGTCGCCCCAGTGGTGGCTTCGAGCGTCGTGACGACCGTGGCGGCCGTCCGAGCGGTGGCTTCGAGCGTCGTGACGACCGTCCCAGCAGCGGCCCCCGTCGCGACGACAGCCGTGGCGGCAGCGCCGGCGGCGGTTTCCGTCGTGACGACAGCCGTGGTGGCGGCAGCACCGGTGGTGGCTTCCGTCGCGACGACCGTGGCGGTCGTGACGACAGGAGCCGTGACCGGGACCGTGCGCCCCGTCGGGACAACGACCGCGGTGGCTACCAGGGCCGCGATGACCGCGGCGGTTACCAGGGCCGCGACGACCGCGACCGTGAGCCGATCAAGCGGCTTCCCATCCCGGACGACGTCACGGGCCACGAGATCGACAAGGATGTCCGGCAGGAGCTGTACAGCCTGCCGAAGACCCTGGCCGAGGACGTTGCACGGAACCTCGTGATGGTGGCCCGCCTCCTCGACGAGGACCCCGAGCAGGCCTACGCGTACTCGCGTATCGCACTGCGTCTGGCCTCGCGTGTCGCAGCGGTGCGTGAGGCTGCCGGCTTCGCCGCGTACGCCACGCAGAAGTACGCGGAGGCACTGGCCGAGTTCCGGGCGTCCCGTCGCATGACCGGCTCCGTGGACCTGTGGCCCGTCATGGCCGACTGCGAGCGCGGACTCGGCAGGCCCGAGCGGGCGATGGACATGGCCGGCGGGCCCGAGGTCCAGAAGCTGGACAAGGCGGGCCAGGTCGAGATGCGCCTGGTCGCCGCCGGAGCACGCAGGGACATGGGGCAGATCGACGCGGCAATCGTCACGTTGCAGGGCCCCGAGCTCGCCTCCAGCGCCGTCCACTCGTGGACCCCGCGCCTGCGGTACGCGTACGCGGACGCGCTCCTGGAAGCAGGGCGCGAGGACGAGGCGCGTGAGTGGTTCGGCAAGGCCCTCGAGGCCGACAAGGACGGCGCGACCGATGCGTCGGACCGGCTCGCCGCGCTCGACGGTGTGGAGTTCGTCGACGCCATGGGTGAGGACGACGAGCACCCTGCCGTGGTCGAGGCCGAGGCGCCGGGCGCCGCGGAGCAGGACGACGAGGACGACGGCGTCGAGGAGTACTACGACGAGGACGACCTGGAGATCGAGGAAGTCGACGACGACGACGACGCGGAGGGTTCCGCGAAGGCGTAAGCGCTGAACGGCTGAAAGAAGAGGGCGGCACCCATGACGGGTGCCGCCCTCTTCTGTTTGCTGCCCGTTCCTCAGTCCGTGTCGAGACTGCGCAGGACGAGTCCCGTGGCCGGCTTGGGGCCGAACGAGGTCGACTTGCGGGGCATGGTGACACCTTGTCTGGCCAGGTCCCGGACGACGTCCTCGCGGACCGGGTGCATCAGCACCGCCGTGGCATTGTGCCGCTCCGCCTGCTCGACCGCCGCCGCGGTGTCGTGGATGTACGCGATGTGCTCCGGGGCGTCGGGAATCCTCCAGACGTGGTCCAGGAGCGTGGAGTGCAGCACGGTCGCATCCAGTGCGCGCCAGGCCGCCGGCCTGTCGGCACGGACCGTGCGGGCGAGGAGATCTCCGTCCGGCCGGTCGACGAGGTGGAAACTGCCGTCGCCCGCGAGCAGAAAGGCGTTGCCCTCCGCTGCGGCCTCGGTGAGTGCGTCGAGGGCCCGGGGGAGCGGTCCCTCGATCTCCCTGACCCGGAAGCTGCTGCCCAGGGCCTCGATTGCCTCGGCTACCGGAAGACGGTGCAGCAGCCGGTGGATGGCACGGACCTGCAGGGGATAGCGGGCCGTGTCGACGAGGAGGACCAGGCCGAAGTCCCAGGGGCCCGGCGCGGGCTGTTCCTTCTGGAGCCCGAGGTAGGTGGCCCAGCGATGGTGGCCGTCGGCGATCAGCGCCTGGCGGCGGGAGAGGTCGGCCTGGATCTCCGCGTGCTCGCCAGGGTCGGTGACGGCCCAGAGGCGGTGGCTGAAGCCGTCCTCCGTCGTGGTGGTGAGCAGCGGGAGGCGCTCCACCACGCGTTCGATGACGGCGTTCGCTCCCGCTCGCGCCCCGTCGCTGACGTAGCTGAGCAGCAGCGGTTCGAGGTGGGCCGCCGCGGTGCGCATCAGGTCGGCGCGGTCCTCCACGACATCGGCCATGACGTCTTCGTGCGGGAGCACGATGCCCTCGCCGGCCGGGGAGAGCGCCAGGGCCCCGATCACGCCCCGCTGCAGGACCTCGCCGCTCCGCTGCTCGTAGACGTAGAGCGCGGGGGCCGGGTCCGGGGCGAGAACGCCCTCGGCGAGCCAGCGCTTCAGGGTCTCGGCTGCCTGCTGATGGCGTGCCGCGGCGGTGCCGGCCTGCGGAAGGATCAGCCGCACGATGTTGTGCGGGTCCGCGGACTCCAGGTGGTGCAGCCCGTCGGGCCTGACCACGACGTCGTACGGCGGTGAGGTCACCGCGGCAAGGCTGCCGACCCGCTCGGGGACGTACCGCAGCCCGCGGAAGGGGATCAGCCGCAGTCCCTGCTCGGCGGGCCCTGATGTGTTCATTTGTGCATCGTATGTGCGCTCCCTATATGCGCGATGATCGGGGCAGAGGCATGGAAAGAGGAGCACAGACATATGAGTCAGCAGTACAGGTCCCGGCCGCTCGGGAGCAGCGCGGCGCTGAGCGAGGCGTACGACACGGCTCTGCTCGATCTCGACGGGGTGGTGTACGCGGGCGGGCATGCGATCGTCCACGCCGTCGAATCGCTGGGCACCGCGCGTGAGGGCGGGATGCGGCTGGCGTACGTCACGAACAACGCCCTGCGCACACCCGACGCGGTGGCGGAGCATCTGACGGAGCTCGGGGTGCCGGCGGAGCCCGGCGATGTGATCACGTCGGCGCAGGCGGTGGCCCGGCTGATGGCCGATCAGCTGCCGTCCGGGGCCCGGGTGCTCGTGGTCGGCGGGGAAGGGCTGCGCGTCGCGCTGCGCGAGCGGGGACTGGTGCCGGTGGAGTCGGCGGACGACGAGCCGGTCGCGGTGGCGCAGGGGTACGGCGGGCCCGACCTGGCGTGGGGGCGGTTCGCCGAGGCGGCGTACGCGATCACGCGCGGGGCCGTCTGGTTCGCGTCCAATACGGACCTGACGATTCCAGGCGCCCGTGGCATAGCGCCGGGCAACGGTGCGGCGGTGGAGGTCGTACGCATCGCCACCGGTGCCGAGCCGCAGGTCGCCGGCAAGCCGTTGCCCCCGATGCACCGGGAGACGGTCCTGCGGACCGGTGCCGAGAGGCCGCTGGTCGTCGGGGACCGGCTGGACACGGACATCGAGGGCGCGTTCAACGGCGGTGTCGACTCGCTCCTGGTGCTCACCGGGGTCACCGACGCGGCGCAGCTCCTGGCCGCCGAGCCGAAGTACCGGCCGACCTACGTGGACCGGGACCTTCGAGGGCTGCTGACCGGCCAGCCCGAGGTGGCGGAGGAGGGCGGCCGGACCCGCTGCGGTGGCTGGACGGCCGAGGCGCAGGGGGACGCCCTGGTGCTGGAGGGCGACGGGGATCCGCTGGACGGACTGCGGGCCCTGTGCGGTGCGGCGTGGACGCATGCCGGTGAAGGGGCATGCGGGCTCGACGCGGAGAAGGCGGTGGCCAGGCTCGGGCTGTAGCCGCCCGGTCGGAGACGGCTGCCGATCCGGCCAGGTGAGACAACTGGAGGGTAGGCTAACCTAACCCGGTGTTGGTTGAGAGTCCCTCCGAATCGAGCGTCGGCCCCGCGGTCACGCCGGAAACGCCCACGCGCCCCGCGCGTCATGCGGTGCGTGCCGCAGGTCTGCTGGCAGCCGTGGGCGTCCTGGTCCTGGTCTGCCTCGCGAGTGTCGCGATCGGGGCCAAGGCGCTGCCCCTGTCCGAGGTCTGGCACGGCCTGTTCCACTACTCGGGAACCAACGGCGACGTCCTCGTACGGGACGTGCGCGTCCCGCGGACCGTGCTCGGGCTGATCGTCGGGGCGGCACTCGGCCTCTCCGGCGCGGTGATGCAGGCCCTGACCCGTAACCCGCTCGCCGAGCCCGGCCTGCTGGGTGTCAACGCGGGCGCGGCCGCGGCGGTCGTCTCCGCGATCAGCTTCTTCGGCGTCACCTCGCTGACCGGGTACGTCTGGTTCGCGTTCGCCGGCGCCGCGATCGTGTCCGTGGCGGTGTATCTGCTCGGCGGCAGCCGGTCCGCGAACCCGGTGCGGCTCGCACTCGCCGGTACGGCGGTCACCGCGGCGCTGTTCGGCTACGTCAACGCCGTACAGCTGCTGGACGCGGCGGCGCTTGACCGGCTCCGGTTCTGGACCGTCGGTTCGCTGGCCTCCGCCAACATGGAGACCGTCGGCAAGGTGTGGCCGTTCATCGCGCTCGGTGTGCTGCTGGCGCTCCTCATCGCCCGGCCGCTGAACGCGCTGGAGATGGGCGACGACACGGCCAAGGCGCTCGGTGCCCATCTGACCCGGACCCGCGTCCTGGCGATGGCGGCCGTCACCCTGCTCTGCGGGGCGGCCACCGCCGCCTGCGGGCCGATTGTCTTCATCGGGTTGATGATCCCGCACCTCGTCCGCACCATCACGGGGCCCGACATGCGGTGGATCCTGCCGTACGCGGCCGTGCTGTCGCCCGTGCTGCTGCTCGGCGCGGATGTGGTCGGCCGGGTCATGGCACGCCCCTCCGAACTTCAGGTCGGCATCGTCACAGCGCTGCTGGGCGGACCCGTCTTCATCCATCTCGTACGACGCAAGAGGATGGCCCAGCTGTGAAGGCCCCGCAGGACACCGCGAAGTCGGTCCGCGCCGTACGGACCGCCGGCGGCTTCTCCTTCCGCGTGGACGTCCGGGCGCTCGTCGTGATCGTGCTGCTCGCCCTGGTGGCGGCAGCGGCGGCCGTGGTGCTCACCGGCAGCGGCGACTACTCCATGACGCCGGGCGAGGTCCTCACCACGCTGTTCGGCAACGGGACCTTCCAGCAGGAGTTCATCGTCACGGACCTGCGCCTGCCGAGAGTCCTGGTCGGACTCCTGGTCGGTGCCGCACTCGGCGTCGGCGGTGCCGTCTTCCAGAGCGTCTCCCGCAACCCGCTGGGCAGCCCCGACGTGCTCGGCTTCGGCCAGGGCTCCGCGGTCGGCGCCCTCACCGTGATCGTGCTCTTCCACGGAGGGCCGACCGAGGTCGCCGCGGGGGCGGTCGCCGGAGGCGTGCTCACCGGTGTCGCCGTCTACCTCCTGGCCTGGAAGCGGGGCGTGCACGGCTACCGGCTCGTCCTCGTCGGCATCGGGGCGGCCGCGATGCTCACCGCGGCCATCCACTACCTGATCACCAAGGCCAACCTCGTCGACGCCACCCGTGCGGTCGTCTGGATGACCGGCTCACTGGACGGCCGGGACTGGGCGCAGGTGTGGCCGCTGCTGGCGGTCTGCGGTGTTCTCGTCCCCCTGGTCCTGGGCCACGGACGCGCCCTGCGCATGCTGGAGATGGGCGACGACGCCGCACACGCCCTGGGCGTACGGGTGGAGCGCACCCGGCTCGTCCTGCTGGGCTGCGCCGTGGTCCTCGTCGCCGTCGCCACGGCTGCGGCGGGCCCCATCGTCTTCGTCTCGCTGAGTGCCCCGCAGGTCGCCCGCAGGCTCACCCGCTCGCCCGGCCCCAACCTGGCCGCCGCGGCGTGCACGGGCGCGGCCCTGCTGCTCGTCGCCGACTGGACCGCGATGAACGCCTTCGGGGACCGCCAGCTTCCGGTGGGCGTGGTCACCGGTGTGCTGGGCGGCTGCTACCTGCTGTGGCTGCTGGTGTCCGAGCGCAAGGCGGGACGCATATGAAGCCCGGTACACCGGTGACGGCACCGGACACCTCGCAGACGAACCCCATCAACTCCGGGAGTACGACCATGCAGCGCCTCACCGCAGACTCGGTGACCCTCGGCTACGACCAGCGTGTCATCGCCGAGAACCTCTCGGTCGAGATCCCCGACAACTCCTTCACCGTGATCGTCGGCCCCAACGCCTGCGGCAAGTCGACCCTGCTGCGCGCGCTGTCCCGGATGCTGAGGCCGAGCCGGGGCGAGGTCCTGCTGGACGGGCAGGCCATCCACCGGATGCCCGCGAAGAAGGTCGCCAGGACCCTGGGTCTGCTGCCCCAGTCCTCCATAGCCCCCGACGGCATCACGGTCGCCGACCTCGTCTCGCGCGGCCGGTACCCGCACCAGGGGCTGCTGCGCCAGTGGTCTCCCGAGGACGAACGGATCGTCGTGGAGTCCATGGCGTCCACGGGGGTCGGCGAACTCGCCGACCGCTATGTCGACGAACTCTCCGGCGGCCAGCGCCAGCGCGTCTGGATCGCCATGGCGCTCGCCCAGCAGACCCCGCTGCTCCTGCTCGACGAGCCGACGACGTACCTCGACATCCAGCACCAGATCGACGTACTCGACCTGTGCGCCGAACTCCACGAGACACAGGGCCGCACGCTGGTGGCCGTGCTGCACGATCTCAACCACGCCGCCCGGTACGCCACCCACCTCATCGCCATGCGCCGGGGCGAGATCGTCGCCGAGGGCGTCCCCGGCGACGTGGTCACGGCGGAGCTGGTGGAGGAGGTCTTCGGGCTGCCGTGCCAGGTCATCGACGACCCGGAGACGGGAACTCCGCTCGTGGTCCCGGCCGCCCGCCGGAAGCGGGCCGGCGCCAAGGCCACCGCCGGGGCCTGACGGGCACGGCCTACAGCAGGGACTTGAGCTTCAGCAGATCGCGGAAGCCCGCCTCCAGCCGGACCCGGCCCGAGCCCCAGGCCTTCGCGAAGTTCAGCTCCCCGTTCACCATGGCCACCAGATCGTCCCCGGTCATCGCGAGCCGGATCTCGGCCTTCTCGCGGGGCGGGCCCTCGACCGTGTCGAGCACCCGGATCCGGCCACCCGCCAGCCGCCCGACGAACGTGACGTCGAGATCCTTGATGTGGCAGCTCAGCGAGCGGTCGAGAGCAGCAGCACTGCGTACGTCGCCGTCGGCCCCTGCCAGGTTGCCGGAAAGTGTGTCGAGTGCGCTGCGGCACTCCGCCATGGTCGCCATCGTCACCGACGGTACCCCAGCCGTTCGGGGTAGCGTTCCGGGCATGAGCGACTGGATGCCGGAGCCGGGGACGGCGCAGGAGGGCGACGCGGAACACGGGGCCGCAGCACAGCCCGACGTGCCGCCCGCGCCCTCCTTCGAGCCCGCCCCGCCCGCCCCGCTCGGTGTCGCACGCACCGCCACCGGGCATCCCGGGGTCGATACGCAGCTGGAGCGACTGGCCGATGCGGACCACCTCCCGGCGGACGGGCACACCGCGGTGTACGAGGATGTACACCGTGGGCTGCGCGACGCGCTGACCGAGCTGGATGCCAGACCCGCACCCGCACCCCCGTACAACAACAGGAGCTGAACGAGAAGTGGCAGGAGTGGCACGTCGCCGCCTCGACGCCGAGCTGGTACGCCGCAAGCTCGCGCGCTCGCGGGAACACGCGAGCCAGCTGATCGCTGCGGGGCGGGTGACCGTCGGCGGCAACACCGCGACCAAGCCCGCCACCCAGGTCGAGACGAGCGCCGCCGTCGTCGTCGTGAAGGACGACAGCGACCCCGAGTACGTCTCGCGCGGCGGACACAAACTCGCGGGCGCGCTCGCCGCCTTCGTCCCCCTCGGGCTGAAGGTCGAAGGACGACGGGCACTGGACGCCGGCGCGTCCACGGGCGGCTTCACCGATGTGCTGCTGCGTGCCGGAGTCGGGCACGTCCTCGCGGTCGACGTCGGCTACGGGCAGCTCGCGTGGTCCCTGCAGTCCGATGAACGCGTCATCGTCAAGGACCGTACCAATGTGCGGGAGCTGACGCTGGAGCAGCTCGACGGAAAGGCGGTGGACCTGGTGGTGGGCGATCTGTCGTTCATCCCGCTCGGTCTCGTGCTGCCCGCCCTGGCGCGCTGCGCGGCACCCGACGCGGACCTGGTCCTCATGGTCAAGCCGCAGTTCGAGGTGGGCAAGGAGCGCCTCGGAAGCGGCGGTGTGGTCCGCAGCCCCGAGCTGCGGGCCGAAGCGGTACGGGAGGTGGCGCGCCGCGCCGGCCTCCTGGGCCTCGGTGTCCGGGGCGTCACGGCGAGCCCGCTGCCCGGGCCGTCAGGAAATGTCGAATACTTTCTGTGGCTGCGGGCCGGAGCTCCTGAACTGGATCCCGCGGATGTCGACCGTGCAGTGGCGGAGGGGCCTCGTTGACGACGCATGCGGCACAACCCGAGAACGCGGCACGAACCGTCTTCCTGCTGGCGCACACCGGCCGCCCGGCAGCGATCCGCAGCGCCGAGCTCGTCGTCCAGGGCCTGCTGCGCAACGGCCTCGGCGTCCGGGTCCTGGCGGTCGAGGCGGCGGACCTGCCGCTTCCGCCGTCCGTGGTGACGGTCACGGACGCCACGCCCGCGGCCGTGGACGGCTGCGAACTGCTGATCGTGCTCGGCGGGGACGGGACGCTGCTGCGCGGCGCCGAGATCTCCCGGGCATCCGGCGTACCCATGCTGGGCGTCAACCTCGGGCGCGTCGGCTTCCTCGCCGAGGCCGAGCGGGACGACCTCGACAAGGTCGTCGACCGGGTCGTCACACGGGCGTACCAGGTCGAGGAGCGCATGACGCTCGACGTCGTCGTCCACAGCAACGGCGACATCGTGCACACCGACTGGGCGCTCAACGAAGCAGCCGTGCAGAAGGTCTCGCCCGAGCGGATGCTGGAGGTCGTGCTCGAGATCGACGGCCGGCCGGTGACCGGCTTCGGCTGTGACGGGATCGTCTGCGCCACGCCGACCGGCTCGACCGCCTACGCCTTCTCGGCGGGCGGCCCCGTCGTCTGGCCCGAGGTCGAGGCCCTGCTGATGGTGCCGATCAGCGCCCACGCGCTGTTCGCCAAGCCGCTGGTGACCTCACCCGACTCGGTACTCGCCGTCGAGGTACAGCCGCACACCCCGCACGGGGTGCTGTGGTGCGACGGCCGCAGGACCGTCGAGCTGCCCGCGGGCGCCCGGGTCGAGGTGCGGCGCGGTGCCGTTCCCGTACGGCTGGCACGGCTGCACCAGGCCTCGTTCACGGACCGCCTGGTCGCCAAGTTCGCGCTCCCGGTACAGGGCTGGCGCGGCGCGCCGCACTGAGCGGGAAGCGGTCCCGGGGCCCGGGAGAGTGAACCGGAACCCGGGGCCCTTGGCGCACCGGGGTCCGGACCTCGTAAGGTCATGTCCGTGTTGGAGGAGATGCGGATACGGTCGCTCGGAGTCATCGACGACGCGGTGGTCGAGCTGTCACCCGGTTTCACCGCGGTGACGGGCGAGACCGGCGCGGGCAAGACCATGGTCGTCACCAGCCTGGGGCTGTTGCTCGGGGGGCGTGCCGACCCTGCCCTGGTACGGATCGGGGCCAAGGCCGCGGTCGTCGAAGGGCGGATCACGGTGTCCGAGGGCGACGCGGCAGCGCTGCGCGCCCAGGAGGCCGGGGCCGAGATCGAGGACGGGGCGCTGCTCATCAGCCGTACCGTTTCGGCGGAGGGGCGCTCCCGCGCCCACCTCGGGGGCAGATCCGTGCCCGTGGGGGTCCTTGCCGAGCTCGCCGACGAACTCGTGGCGGTACACGGCCAGACCGACCAGCAGGGGCTGCTCAAGCCCGCGCGGCAGCGGCAGGCCCTCGACCGGTACGCGGGTGACGGCGTCGACGGCCCGCACACCAAGTACGCGGCGGCCTACCGGCGGCTGCGCGCCGTCGTCGTGGAGCTCGACGAGATCACCACGCGTACCAGGGAGCGGGCCCAGGAAGCGGATCTGCTGCGTTTCGGCCTCAACGAGGTCGCCGCGGTCGAGCCACTGCCCGGGGAGGACACCGAACTGGCCGCCGAGGCCGAGCGGCTCGGCCACGCCGAGGCACTCGCCTCCGCGGCTGCCCTCGCGCACGGGGCGCTCGCGGGCGACCCGGAGGACCAGGAGGGCGTGGACGCCACGACCGTCGTCGCGGCGGCAGGCCGGTCCCTGGACGCCGTGCGGGCCCACGACCCGGCGCTGGCCGCGCTCGCCGACCGCATCGGTGAGATCTCCATCCTGCTCGCCGACGTGTCCGGGGAACTCGCCGGGTACGCCGACCAGCTGGACGCCGACCCGCGGCGGCTCGCCGCCGTCGAGGAGCGGCGCTCGGCGCTGACCGCGCTGACCCGCAAGTACGGTCAGGACGTCTCCG
This sequence comes from Streptomyces sp. NBC_00683, assembly GCF_036226745.1. NCBI lineage: Bacteria > Bacillati > Actinomycetota > Actinomycetes > Kitasatosporales > Streptomycetaceae > Streptomyces > Streptomyces sp. NBC_00683. The sequence continues at coordinate 6,672,190 of NZ_CP109013.1, forward strand.
CCGTGCTCGCCTGGGCCGAGGAAGGTGCGGCCCGGCTGACGGAGCTCGAGGGCGACGACGACCGCATCGGTGAACTGACGGCGGAGCGCGACGCGCTGCGCAGCGAGCTCTCCGGGCTCGGGCAGGCGCTGACCGACGCGCGTACGGAAGCGGCCGCACGTTTCGCCGGGGCGGTGACGGAGGAACTTGCGTCGCTCGCGATGCCGCACGCCCGGGTCTCCTTCGCCATCCGGCAGACGGAGGCGGCGGACGAGGCGTCCGGCATCGACATCGGCGGGCGGAGCGTGCTCTACGGGCCCTCCGGCGCCGACGAGGTCGAACTCCTGCTGGCACCGCACCCCGGGGCCCAGCCCCGGCCGATCGCCAAGGGGGCGTCGGGCGGTGAGCTGTCCCGGGTGATGCTGGCCGTCGAGGTGGTCTTCGCGGGTTCGGACCCCGTACCGACGTACCTCTTCGACGAGGTCGACGCGGGTGTCGGCGGCAAGGCGGCCGTGGAGGTGGGCCGGCGGCTGGCCAAGCTGGCCAGGTCAGCGCAGGTCGTGGTGGTGACGCACCTGCCCCAGGTGGCCGCCTTCGCCGACCGGCAGCTGCTGGTGGAGAAGACGGTGGACGGCTCGGTGACGAGCAGTGGTGTCACGGTCCTGGAGGGCGAGGACCGGGTGCGCGAACTCTCCCGGATGCTGGCCGGCCAGGAGGACTCGGAGACGGCCCGTGCCCATGCCGAGGAGCTGCTGGCGACGGCACGGGCGGACGGATAGGGGATTCTGGCGTCAATTCCGGGCCGCCGATCTCACTCGTACGGGTGGGGCGGCCCGGCTGCCCGTCGCCGCAAGGACGGGAACAACGTTTCGTCAGTCCCGGAACGTGCGTACGGACTGGCATCCTTGGTCTGTACATTCCGCCGACTCCGGAGCTCCGGGAGCCATTCGACGTGTCACAGCTGCGTACGGTCCAAGTCCTGGGCGGTGGTGCCGGAAGCAGCGCTCATGTCGTCTCGCTCGCCGCAGGTCTGGTCGCCAGAGGGGTGCAGGTCACGGTCTGCGCCCCCGCCGGAGTGGACCGCAGCCATGACTTCCCCGCGACGGGAGCCCGCTTCGTCGCGGTACCCCGGCGCAGCGACCCCGCAGCCGTCGCAGCCCTGCGCGCCGCCTGCGCCGATGCCGACGTGGTCCACGCGCACGGTCTGCACGCCGCCGTCCGGACCGGGATCGCGCTCAGCGGCCGCAGTACGCCCCTGGTCATGACCTGGCGCGCCCGCGCCCGCACCGAAGGCGCTCGCCGCCGGCTGCTGCACCTGCTGGAGCGAAGGGCCGCCCGGGCGGCGGCCGTTGTGCTGGGTACGTCGTCGGACCTCGTCGACCGCGCACGCCGCCGGGGGGCCAGGGACGCCCGCCTCGCACCGGCCGCGATCCCGGCCGGCGCCTCTCCCGTCACCGGCCGCGACGGCAAGGCGCGCGTCGAACTGGGCGCGGTGGGAAGGCCGTTGCTGGTGTCGGTCGGCGCTCTCCTGCCGCACCACGGCTTCGGCACACTGCTGGACGCCGCACGCGTCTGGCGTGAACTGGACCCCGTACCCCTGCTGGTGATCGTCGGTGAGGGGCAGGAGCGGGCTGCCCTGCAGCGCAGGATCACCGACGAACAGCTGCCCGTCCTGCTGGCCGGCAGCCGGGACGACACCGTCGAGATCCTCGCCGCCGCGGACCTCGCCGTGCTGACCTGCGGCGGGGAGGCGCCCCCGCCGACGACGGCGCACGAGGCGCTGCGGCTGGGTGTGCCCCTCGTGGCGGCCATGACCGGCGGGCCCGCCGAACTCGCGGGCGGTGCGGCCGAACCGGTACCCCCCGGGGACGCGGAAGCGCTCGCCCGCACCGTCGTGCAGCTCCTCGGCGACCGGGAACAGCGCGAGCGGCTCGCCGCGGCCGGGCTCGTACAGGCCGCGGGGTGGCCGACCGAGGACGACACGATCGCCCATGTGCTGTCCGTCTACGACGAGTTGGCGCAGCCCCTGGCCACGGTCCGCAGGTGAGTTCCTGGGGCGCGAGCCCCGGGAGGTGCGGGGCTCAAGGCGTGTGGCGGCGGGCCCGCAGGGCCAGGCTCAGGGCCAGGACCGTCTGGGGGTCGTCCAGATCGGCGCCGAGCAGCTCCCCGATGCGGGCCAGCCGGTTGTAGAGCGTCTGGCGGTTCAGATGCAGCTCGCGTGCCGCCTCCGCCTTGCGGCCCGCATGGTCGATGTACGCCTCGAGCGTGGGCAGCAGCGGGGGACGGGAGGTCCGGTCGTGCTCACGCAGCGGCCCGATCGTCCGGTCCACGAAGGACGCCAGGTCCGGGTGCTCCCGCAACCGCCACAGCAGCAGATCGATGTCGAGGCGCTGTGCGTCGTACCAGGGAAGCTCGCCGAGCCCCTGGGCGGCCGTCGCCGCCTCCGCCGCGTGCCGCAGCCCGGCACCGGCCGCCGCCCAGCCGCCCGCCGCCCCGACCACCACGACCGGCGCACGGTCCCCGGCCCGTTCGAGCCCCGCCCGCTCGACGCCCGCCCGCAGCGCCGCCGCCACCCGGTCCGCGACCGCCGCGCGCCCCGTCTCCGGACGCAGCGCCAGCAGCAACGGGATTCTGCCCTCCACGGGCCGCACCCCGAGCAGTACGGGTACGCCCACCGCCGACAGCTCCTCCAGCACCGCCCGTGCCAGCAGTGCCCAGTTGCCCGACGGCGACAGCTCGGGAGCGATCCGCATCACCACCGGCAGCAAGGGGTCCCCGCCCGGCTTGAACCCCAGCACCTTGGCCTGCGCGGGCGCGTCCTCGGGTGCGATCCTGCCCTCGGCGAGATCCGTGAGGAAGTCACCGCGCCCCCGGGCCGCCAGCTCCTCGTCCTGACGCGCCTGCATCAGGACGACGGCGATGATGCCCGCGGCCCGCTCCGCCGCCATCCGGTGCACCGCCACCAGCGGTCCCGAGACGGCGAGCAGCACCAGCCGGGCCCGTACGGAACCGGTCCCGGAACCTCCGCCGGGCACCTCCACCAGAACCGCGCCGGCCGGCGGTGTCTCGCGGGCCGCACGGCCGCCGCGCAGTCCCTCCCAGACCTGCAGCGGATCGGCTCCCACCGCCCCGGTCCCCGTTCCCGCCGCGTACAGCAGCCGGCCGTCCGGGGTCTCCAGGAAGACGGGGTTGGCGGTGAAGTCCGCCAGGATGCCCAGCACCTGCGGCACCCCACCGCCGCCGAGCACCGCCTGCGTGCAGCGCCGGTGCACCTCCTCGGCCCGCTGGAGCAGCGCGTAGTGACCGTTGACGATCTCGGTGTGGATCTCCTCGGTCACCGACACGAACGGCACCTCGCGGTGCAGCTGTACGAGCGGCAGCCCAGCCGTCCGTGCCGTGTCCACGATCGCCGCAGGCAGCCGGCTGAAACGGGGTCCGAGCTCCACCACCAGGGCGGCGATGCCCCGGTCGGCGAGCCGCCGCACGAAGGCACGCTGATCGGCGGGCCGGGAGCCCATCACGAGACCCGTGGTGAGCAGCAGCTCGCCGCCCTTGAGGAGGGAGGCGATGTTCGGCACCTCGCCCGTGTGCACCCAGCGCACCGTACGGTCCAGCCGGTCCGCCCCGGCCAGCACCTCCGGGACTCCGCCGCGCAGCCCCGGCAGCTCCAGCGCCTGCCGCACGGTGATTCCGCCCTGTGTCTCCACTGACTCCGACCTTCGTGCTTCCTGCTCAAGTGCGACGGGGCGATCGCCCCGGTCAGGAAGTTACCCGGGCCCGGCGGGGTACGTCACACCGCGGCTGCGGCGGGACGGATGTTGTGGTTCAGGTGGAAGACGTTGCCGGGGTCGTACCGTGCCTTGACGGCGGCCAGCCGGGCGTAGTTCTCCTCGCCCACCCCGGCGACGACGCGATCCTGCCCCTCGCGCCCGATGAAGTTGAGGTAGACCGCACCGTTCGCCCAGGGGCGGACGCCCGCGCGCACGTCACGCACCCACTGCTTCCCCTGCTCGTCGTCCGCCGCGCTCTCCCAGATCCCGAACGGGTGCACGCCCCACGGGGACGAGCGCCAGGGGACCGGATAGTCGGCGCCCTCCCGCGCCACCGCGCCGCCCATCGGGAACAGCACATGCTGAGAGCCGGAGGGAACCGGCATCGCGCCCGCGGTGGAGCAGAAGACGGACACGGCCTCGTCGGGGAAGCTGTCCAGGTACTCGGCGGACCAGTAGTTCCGCATGCCGGGCGGATCGTCCAGCATGCACTGGAGCTCCGCGTAGGGGAGTTCGGCCACGAGCTCCGACTCATGGCCGAGCGCGAGCAGCGGGGCCGCCGCCTCGCGAAGCTCCGCCTCCGTCCCGGCGAAGGTGAACACGATGGCGCAGACCAGCGTGCCCACCAGCTGTTCGGGCACGAACTCCTCGGGCGGGGCGGTGAGGTACAGGCAGCCGCCACCCGCTTCGTCCGGCGCGGACTCCATCAGATCCCGGTACACACGGACGGCCCCGGGGCCGTCCTCGGGCCGGAAGAGAATCAGCGCCATGCTCATCGCGGGCAGGTCGTGCAGCCGCAGGGTGAGCGAGGTGACCACGCCGAAGTTTCCCCCGCCGCCGTGCAGCGCCCAGAAGAGCTCCGGGTTCTCGTCGGGCGTGGCGCGGACGCTGCCCCCGTCCGCGGTGACCAGATCGGCGGCCAGCAGATTGTCGCAGGCCAGCCCGAACTTGCGTTCCAGCCAGCCGGATCCGCCGCCCAGCGTGAAGCCGCCGACCCCGGTGGTGGAGACCCGGCCGCCGGTGGTCGCCAAGGCGTACGGCTGGGCCGCCCGGTCCAGATCGCTCATGGTGGCCCCGCCGCCGACGCGGGCCGAACGGGTCTCCCGGTCGACACCCACACTGTTCATGCGGCGCAGATCCACCACCAGGCCGCCATCGCTCAGGGCCATGCCCGCGACGCTGTGACCGCCTCCGCGCACGGCGACCTCCAGGCCGTGCTCCCGCGCGAAACGCAGCGCCCGTGCCACATCGGCCTCGGAGTCACACTGCGCCACCACCGACGGCCTGCGGTCGATCATGCTGTTGAAGACGGCGCGGGCCTCGTCGTAACCCGGATCCCCGGGCACATGCACGGCGCCGGTGAGATCGGTGCGCAGGCCGCTCAGAGCGGCGTCGGGCAAGGTGCTGCGGGGCGTCATGATGCCCCCTTCGCAGGGAGTGACAGGACCCTTCCATCGTAGGCCCGGCCCCGGAGATCGGCCGTTCCACCGGGTCCTGTCACACCGCCCGCATACGTCTGCGGGCGCGCCCCTCAGCCGACGTACGCCCCGCTGGCCGTCAGCCGCAGCGCCGTGTCGATCAGCGGCACATGGCTGAACGCCTGCGGGAAGTTCCCCACCTGGCGCTGCAGCCGCGCGTCCCACTCCTCGGCCAGCAGCCCCAGGTCGTTGCGCAGGGACAGCAGCCTCTCGAAGAGCTGGCGGGCCTCGTCGACCCGGCCGATCATCGCGAGGTCGTCAGCCAGCCAGAACGAGCAGGCGAGGAACGCACCCTCGTCGCCCTCCAGACCGTCCACGCCCGCGTGCTCACCGGCGGTGGGGTAGCGCAGGACGAAGCCGTCCTCCGTGGACAGCTCCCGCTGGATCGCCTCGATCGTGCCGATGACCCGCTTGTCGTCGGGCGGCAGGAAGCCCATCTGCGGAATCAGCAGCAGGGACGCGTCCAGCTCCTTCGACCCGTAGGACTGGGTGAAGGTGTTGCGTTCCTTGTCGTAGCCCCGTTCGCAGACATCGCGGTGGATGTCCTCGCGCAGCTGGAGCCACCGCTCCAGCGGCCCGTCCGTGTCCCCGGACTCGATCAGCTTGATGGTGCGGTCGACCGCGACCCAGGCCATCACCTTGGAGTGCACGAAGTGCCGGCGGGGGCCGCGCACCTCCCAGATGCCCTCGTCGGGCTCCTCCCAGTGCTTCTCCAGATAGCTGATCAGCTTGAGCTGGAGCCCCATCGCGTAGTCGTTGCGGGTCAGGCCCGTCATGTGCGCCAGGTGCAGCGCCTCGGTGACCTCTCCGTACACATCGAGCTGGAGCTGGTTCGCCGCACCGTTCCCGACCCGCACCGGCCCGGAGTTCTCGTAGCCGGGAAGCCAGTCCAGCTCCGCCTCGCCGAGCTCCCGCTCACCCGCGATGCCGTACATGATCTGCAGGTTCTCCGGGTCGCCCGCGACGGCCCGCAGCAGCCACTCGCGCCAGGCGCGGGCCTCCTCGCGGTAGCCGGTGCGCAGCAGCGAGGACAGCGTGATCGCCGCGTCCCGCAGCCAGGTGTAGCGGTAGTCCCAGTTCCGAACGCCCCCGATCTCCTCGGGCAGAGAGGTGGTCGGAGCCGCCACGATGCCGCCGGTGGGCGCGTACGTGAGGGCCTTGAGGGTGATCAGGGAGCGGACCACGGCTTCCCGGTAGGGCCCGTGGTACGTGCACTGGTCGACCCATTCGCGCCAGAAGTTCTCGGTCGCCTCGAGGGAACCCTCGGGGTCCGGCAGGCTGGGCGGCTCGTGGTGCGAGGGCTGCCAGCTGATCGTGAACGCGATCCGGTCGCCGGGGGCGACGGTGAAATCGGAGTACGTCGTCAGGTTCTGGCCGTACGTCTCCGCCTGCGTGTCCAGCCAGACCGAGTCGGGGCCCGCCACGGCGACCGTCCGGCCGTCGACCTTGTGCACCCAGGGGGTGACCCGCCCGTAGCTGAAACGCATCCGCAGTTCCGAGCGCACCTGCACCCGGCCGCTGACGCCCTCCACGATCCGGATGAGCTGAGGGGCGCCGTCACGCGGCGGCATGAAATCGGTCACGCGGACCGTGCCGCGCGGGGTGTCCCACTCCGATTCCAGGACGAGCGAGTCCCCGCGATACCGGCGGCGGTCCGCGGCGAGGGGTTCTGCCCCTTCCGCGCGTGCGGGTCCCAGACGCCAGAAGCCGTGTTCCTCGGTACCGAGGAGCCCGGCGAAAACTGCGTGCGAGTCGAAGCGGGGGAGGCACAGCCAGTCTGCTGTGCCGTCCCGGCAGACCAGGGCAGCGGTCTGCATGTCTCCGATGAGTGCGTAATCCTCGATGCGCCCGGCCACGTGCGTCTCCAGTCGAACGGCCAATTCGCCCCGTGGGGCGCTTACTGCTGGTCAAGGGGTCGTTGTAATAGAACCGACGAGCTCTTGCACGGGTGAGCGGGCTGGGGTGGAGCCGCTGGCCGGCCAACTCGGCAGCGAGTGGTCCGAGCAGGATACGACGCACCAGGAAGATCCGCGCGACGCTGTCCAAAAGTTCTCCGCGGCCCGTCCGTGGCGAACGGGTGGGACGTGAGGGGCGTGCGGTGATTCTGTGACTCCAGTGTGAGAGGTGTGGCCGGAAGCAGCCTCCTCCGGTCGCTGTTACCCTGGTAGCCCGTGGACCGGTGGTCGTCCCGACAGTGGACGAGGCCCCCGAACCGCAGCGACGGCGCCTCCGGAATTCTCCGGACGGCACGCCGGTACGCACCTCACGATCGCGACCACGGGAGCCCCCTTTGGCTATGCAGCCCACATCCACGACGACCAAGCACATCTTCGTCACCGGGGGTGTCGCCTCCTCCCTCGGCAAGGGTCTGACTGCCTCCAGCCTGGGTGCCCTGCTCAAGGCACGTGGCCTGCGGGTCACCATGCAGAAGCTCGACCCCTACCTCAACGTCGACCCCGGCACGATGAACCCCTTCCAGCACGGTGAGGTGTTCGTCACCAACGACGGCGCCGAGACCGACCTGGACATCGGCCACTACGAGCGCTTCCTCGACGTCGACCTCGACGGATCGGCCAACGTCACCACCGGCCAGGTCTACTCGCAGGTCATCGCCAAGGAGCGGCGCGGCGAGTACCTCGGCGACACCGTCCAGGTCATCCCGCACATCACCAACGAGATCAAGCACCGCATCCGCCGCATGGCCACCGCGGACGTCGACGTCGTCATCACCGAGGTCGGCGGCACGGTCGGCGACATCGAGTCGCTGCCGTTCCTGGAGACCGTCCGCCAGGTCCGCCACGAGGTCGGCCGCGACAACGTCTTCGTCGTGCACATCTCGCTGCTGCCCTACATCGGCCCGTCCGGTGAGCTCAAGACCAAGCCGACCCAGCACTCGGTGGCCGCCCTGCGCAACATCGGTATCCAGCCGGACGCCATCGTGCTGCGCGCCGACCGCGACGTACCGCTCTCCATCAAGCGCAAGATCTCGCTGATGTGCGACGTCGACGAGGCCGCCGTGGTGGCCTGTCCGGACGCCAAGTCGATCTACGACATCCCGAAGGTGCTGCACTCCGAGGGCCTCGACGCCTACGTCGTGCGCAAGCTCGACCTGCCCTTCCGCGACGTCGACTGGACCACGTGGGGCGATCTGCTGGACCGCGTCCACAACCCCGACCACGAGGTCACCGTCGCCCTGGTCGGCAAGTACATCGACCTGCCCGACGCCTACCTCTCGGTCACCGAGGCCATCCGGGCCGGCGGCTTCGCGAACAAGGCCCGCGTCAAGGTCAAGTGGGTCGCCTCCGACGACTGCAAGACACCGGCCGGCGCGCAGAAGCAGCTCGCCGACGTCGACGCCATCTGCATCCCCGGCGGCTTCGGCGAGCGCGGTGTGGTCGGCAAGGTCGGCGCCATCCAGTACGCCCGCGAGAACAAGGTGCCGCTGCTGGGCCTCTGCCTCGGCCTCCAGTGCATCGTGATCGAGGCCGCGCGCAACCTCGCCGGAATCCCCGACGCCAACTCCACCGAGTTCGACGCCGCCACGGGCCACCCCGTCATCTCGACGATGGAGGAGCAGCTCGCCTACGTCGAGGGCGCCGGCGACCTCGGCGGCACCATGCGGCTCGGCCTGTACCCGGCGAAGCTCGCCGAGGGCTCCGTGGTCCGTGAGGCGTACGACGGCCAGCCGTACGTGGAGGAGCGCCACCGCCACCGCTACGAGGTCAACAACGCCTACCGCACGGAGCTCGAGAAGAAGGCCGGCCTGGTCTTCTCCGGCACCTCCCCGGACAACAAGCTCGTCGAGTACGTCGAGTACCCGCGCGAGGCGCACCCCTACCTGGTCGCCACCCAGGCGCACCCGGAGCTGCGTTCCCGCCCGACCCGCCCGCACCCGCTCTTCGCCGGTCTGGTGAAGGCGGCCGTGGAACGCCAGGCCGCAGCGCGGGGGACCGGCGCCAAGGGCTGAGGCGATACGGTTGACCGGGGTACGGATCCTTCGTGGATGCGTGCCCCGGTTTCTGTTTTTCGTGGGAGGACGTACATGGGTTTCCAGGACACGCCCGAGGAGTGGCAGGTCACCGCGACGGTGACCCCCTTCACCGGTAACAAGACCAGCGTCCGCACCGACGACGTGGTGATGCCCGACGGCACCGTCGCGCGCCGCGACTACCAGGTCCACCCCGGATCCGTCGCCGTCCTCGCACTCGACGAGTCCGGCCGCGTCCTGATCCTGCGGCAGTACCGGCACCCGGTGCGCCACAAGCTGTGGGAGATCCCCGCCGGGCTCCTCGACATCCCCGGCGAGAACCCGCTGCACGCGGCGCAGCGGGAGCTGTACGAGGAGGCGCACGTCAAGGCCGAGGACTGGCGGGTGCTGACCGACGTCTACACCACGCCCGGCGGATGCGACGAAGCCGTACGCATCTTCCTCGCCCGGAACCTCTCCGAGGCCGAGGGCGAGCGTTTCGAGGTCTCCGAGGAGGAGGCCGACATGGAGCAGGCCCGGGTGCCGCTGCAGGAGCTCGTGCAGGGGGTGCTCGCGGGGGACCTGCACAACAACTGCCTCGTGGTGGGCGTCCTCTCGCTCACCGCGGTGCTCGCGGGCGACGGGGTGGACTCGCTGCGCCCGGCCGAGGCGCCGTGGCCCGCCCGGCCGTTCGAGGTCTGAACCGTCCCCGCCAGGTCCGAGCCGGCCTCAGAGGTCCGGGGCCGGTCCGGGACCGGCCGGTCCGGGCCCGGCGATCCGCCGTCGAGGTCCGAATCAGCATCCGATCGTAGGAAACGCTGATCCGATCGGGGGACGTGTCCGCCGCGCTCGGCCGTGATCGTCCGCACCACTGAACTACGCTCAAAAGGCCCCGACCGGAGTTCCGGCCGGGCAACCGCGTGCAGTGAAGTGGAGCGTGGCTCGTGACCGATCAGGCGGTGGACACCAGCGGTCCGGCCGGTGCGGCGGGAACGGCGGGGGCCGAGCAGCCGTCCGATGCCACGCCACCCCACTTCTTCGGCCGTGAACGGGAGTTGAAAGCCCTTCAGGCGGACATCGAGCGAGCGGGACTGGACACACTCGCCGGCCGGAAGGCCGCACGCGCCAGGGTCCTGCTGATCGCCGGACGGCCCGGATCCGGACGCACCGCCCTCGCCGCCGAGCTCGCCCGCCGGCTCGCGGAACCCGGCGACTACCCCGACGGGGTGTTCCGGGTCCCGCTCACCGATCCCGGAGGCGAACGCGTCCCCGTCGAGCGCACCGCACGCGACCTCCTGGACCTGCTCGCCATTGCCGCCCCGCCCGGCGCGGACGAGGACGAACTCTCCGAGATGGTCCGCGAGGCGTTCGCCGTACGCCGCGCCCTGATCGTGCTCGACGACGCCGTGGACGCCGAACAGGTCGACCCGCTGCTGCCGGACAACCCGGACTGCCTGGTCGTCGCCACCTCCACCGGCCCGCTCACCGGCATCCCGGGCGTCCGGCCGTGCACCATCGGGGGCATGGACGCAGGCTCCGCCGTACAGCTCCTCGCCCGCACCATCGGCCAGGTCCGCATCACCGTGGATCCGCGCACCGCCGAGACCCTGACGGAGGAGTGCGCGGGACAGCCCGCAGCCCTGACGCTGGTCGCCGGCTGGCTCGCGGCCCGCCCGGGCGCGTCGGTCGCCGACGTCACCAAGCAGCTGCACGACCTGCCGGGCGACGCCGAACAGCCCACCGGCGCCCGCCCGCTGGCCCGTGCCTTCCGGCTGGTCCACGAGTCGCTGCCGCAGACCGCCGCCCGGATACTGCGACTGCTCGCGCTCGCCCCCGCCGGACTGGCCGACGCCCACACCGCCTCCGCACTGGCAGGGTGTTCCGTCTCGGCCGCCCAGACCACCCTGGACGACTTCGTCCGGCTCGGTCTCCTGCGGACGAACGGCGCGGTCCTGCCCCAGTACGAGATCCCCGGCTGCCTCGCACCGCTGCTGCGCGCCCTGTTGGAGGAACTGGACCGGCCGGCCGAGATCCAGCTGGCACGGGCCAGGATGCTGGAGCGGACCGTACGTCAGCTCCAGTCCTGCCGGGCCGTCACCGATCCGGAGGGTTCCCCGGCCCGCCGCAAGCTCGCCGGGCTGCCCCGCTCGCTGCGCTTCCCCAACCCGGAGGCCGCCGCCGAGTGGCTGCGGATCCGCCGGCCCGCCCTGCTGGCCTCCGCCCGGATCGCGGTCGAGGACGGGGAGCTGGACACCCTCGCCCGCAGGCTGGTCGCCGCACTCGTCCGGGCGCTCGCCGTGCACCGGGGCACCGAGGACGCCGCGCCCGACCTGTACGGGCTGCACGGTCTGGTCCTGGACGTGGCCGAGCGCCGCGACCTCCCCCGGGAGAAGGCCGCGGCCCTGCTCAACCTCGCCGACCTGGACGCCGGAACCGGCCGTACCCGGGCGGCGCTGACCCGGTACCGGGCCGCGCTGGACGCCGGACGCGCGGCGAACGACCTGTACGCGACCGGCCGCGCCATGGAATCCGTGGGCGGCGCCTACGCGGAGCTCGGGGACTTCAACCGTGCCTCCGACTGGTACGGCCGGGCCCTCGCGCAGCGGCTCACTCAGGGCGAGCCGGCCGACGAGGCGCGGCTGTACGGGCGGCTCGGGGCCGTCCACACGTACGCCGGGCGCTACGGCGAGGCCCTGCGCAACTGGCGGGCCGCGGCCGCGGGCCACCGCAGGCTCGGTGACCTGCCCGCCCAGGCACGGGCGCTCAGTGAGGCCGCGCGGGTCCAGGAGTACGCGGGAAGGCCGCAGGAGTCCCTGCACACCTGCCACGAGGCGGTCGACCTGGCGCGACGGGCGGGTGACGTACGGCTGCAGGCGGCGCTGGAGCTCAGGCTGGCGGACACGCTGGACCGGCTCGGTGACCCCGCAGCGGCCAGGCTGCACCGGGGCGCAGCCGACAGATTACTGACGGAGGAAGGGTCAGCCTACGAAATCCGTAGTGCTTCGACGGAAACTTAATGCTTTGTAAGGCTGGACAGCGAGAAGTCCTTCATTAATGATGGCTCTGCCGCGCATCACTGCGGTGTCTCCATTTATGCTTGATTCATGCGGGTACCTCCCGTCATGTCCGAGCCATCCTCCGAGCCCAAGGACCGTGATCGACGTGAAGGTCGGCATCCCCCGCGAAGTCAAGAACAACGAGTTCCGGGTGGCGATCACCCCCGCCGGAGTGCATGAGCTCGTCCGTCACGGCCACCAGGTGCTCGTCGAGCAGCACGCCGGCGAGGGCTCCTCCATCCCGGACGAGGAGTACGTCGCCGCCGGGGCGCAGATCCTGTCCACCGCCGACGAGGTCTGGGCCGCCGCCGACCTGCTGCTCAAGGTCAAGGAGCCGGTCGCCGAGGAGTACCACCGCCTCCGCAAGGGCCAGACCCTCTTCACGTACCTGCACCTCGCCGCCTCCCGCGAGTGCACGGACGCGCTGCTGGAGTCGGGCACGACCGCGATCGCCTACGAGACGGTCGAGACCGCGACCCGCGCGCTGCCGCTGCTCGCCCCCATGTCCGAGGTCGCGGGCCGTCTCGCCCCGCAGGTCGGCGCGTACCACCTGATGCGCTCGGTCGGCGGCCGCGGTGTGCTCCCCGGCGGCGTCCCCGGTACGGGCTCGGCCAGGGCCGTCGTCATCGGCGGCGGCGTCTCCGGCTGGAACGCCACGCAGATCGCCGTCGGTCTCGGCTTCCACGTCACGCTGCTCGACCGGGACATCAACAAGCTCCGCGAGGCCGACAAGATCTTCGGCACCAAGGTGCGGACGGTCGTCTCCAACGCCCTCGAGCTCGAGAAGGCCGTCATCGAGGCCGACCTCGTCGTGGGCGCCGTGCTCATCCCCGGCGCGAAGGCCCCGAAGCTCGTCACCAACGAGCTGGTCGCCAAGATGAAGCCCGGAAGTGTCCTTGTCGACATTGCAATCGACCAGGGCGGCTGCTTCGAGGACTCGCATCCGACGACGCACGCCGAGCCGACCTTCATGGTTCACAACTCGGTCTTCTACTGCGTCGCGAACATGCCGGGCGCCGTGCCGAACACGTCCACCTACGCGCTCACGAACGCCACGCTGCCGTACATCCTGGAGCTCGCGAACCGCGGCTGGGCCGACGCGCTGCGCCGTGACGCCGCACTCGCCAAGGGTCTCAACACCCATGACGGACAGGTGGTTTACCGCGAGGTGGCCGAGGCGCACGGCCTTGACCACGTCGAACTGAGCGCGCTTCTCGGCTGAGCGGTCAACGCCGTTCGTCAACCTCATGAGTCCGGCCGGACCTTGCCCAGCAAGGTCCGGCCGGACTCATGCCGGGGCCCTTCGCGGGCCCCGTTCAACTCGCCGGAGACGTAACCCTCTACCCGTTTTGCACCCCCGTGAATGATGCGCTCCGCTCCCCGTGCACTCTTGACAGAGGGGTGTTCGATTGCCGACACATCGGGCCGGGTCCGGCGGATTGTGTTGCTGCGAACCGGTGACACGCCATAGAGTCGCCAATCGTCGGCATGGTGCCACGCTGACCTATCGATAAGTTTCCTGGTCACATCCAAGGAGGTAAGACGACTTGTGAATGAGTCGACAATTACTCCCGGGGGTGGTCAACCAGGGATGCCTGCACGGGGTCTGAGCCCGATCGGGCTCGAAGCTGTCGGCTCCGTCGCTGTCCGCACCTTCGCCACCCACCAGCACATGACGACAGCCCCCCAGATGATGGACGGCCTACACGTGAACGCCATGGCCGGCAACGAAAGTGGCCGAGACACAGCCCACTTCGCCGACTTCGCCGAGGTGCCCGAGGGGCACTTCTACGACCCCGATGCCGAGTACGAGCCCGATCCGGAGTACGCGGCCACCCTCGCGCCCGACGCCGCTCGCCAGCGCCGCGAGCGGATCGGCCCGACCGGCCGGCCGCTGCCGTACTTCCCGATTCCCGGTCCGCTGACCGATCACGGCCCCGCGAAGATCATCGCGATGTGCAACCAGAAGGGTGGTGTCGGCAAGACCACGTCGACCATCAACCTCGGTGCCGCACTCGCGGAGTACGGACGACGCGTCCTGCTCGTCGACTTCGACCCGCAGGGTGCCCTGTCGGTCGGACTCGGGGTCAACCCGATGGAGCTCGACCTCACGGTCTACAACCTGCTCATGGAGCGGGGCATGGCGGCTGACGAGGTCCTGCTGAAGACCGCCGTACCCAACATGGACCTGCTCCCGAGCAACATCGACCTCTCGGCCGCCGAAGTGCAGCTGGTGAGCGAGGTGGCGAGGGAGTCGACGCTGCAGCGTGCCCTCAAGCCGCTGATGGCCGACTACGACTACATCGTGATCGACTGTCAGCCCTCGCTCGGCCTGCTCACCGTGAACGCCCTGACGGCGGCTCACAAGGTGATAGTCCCGCTCGAGTGCGAGTTCTTCGCGCTGCGCGGGGTGGCGCTGCTCACCGAGACCATCGAGAAGGTCCAGGAGCGGCTCAACCCGGAGCTCGAGCTCGACGGCATCCTCGCCACGATGTACGACTCCCGTACGGTGCACAGCCGTGAGGTGCTCGCGCGCGTGGTCGAGGCCTTCGACGAGCACGTCTACCACACCGTCATCGGGCGCACGGTGCGCTTCCCGGAGACCACGGTCGCCGGTGAGCCCATCACCACGTACGCCTCCAACTCGGTCGGTGCAGCCGCCTATCGCCAGCTCGCCAGGGAGGTGCTCGCCCGGTGTCACGCCGAGTGAGTCTGCCGGGGGCCGACGAGCTGTTCCGCACCACCGGGGGAATGGGCCTTCAGGCCTCGTCCCCCGCCGACCGGCGACGCAAGGCGAACGGCGAGGCACGCGTGCCCGCGCCGGCCGGGGAGAGCGACACCTCGGCAGCCGCGGACACGGCCGGGCAGAGCGGCGCCGGGGGAGCGGGCGGCACGTCCGCCGCCCCGTCCCGGGAGGAGCACTCCGCGGCGGACTCCGACGGGGGCGGCTCCCGCAGCCGCGCCGACGGGGGCGAACGGGCCGGGAACGGGTCGGCTGCGGGCAGGCCCGGCGGTAACGCACCGCAGGAGGCTCCTCCTGCCGTCCAGCAGCAGCGCGGTCGCGGCGCCGGCCGCGGCGCGAACCGCAGGCCGAGCGGTCGTGAGCGCCACGACGAGAAGATCACCGTCTACGTGTCGGCCGAGGAACTGATGGACCTCGAGCACGCACGCCTCGTGCTGCGCGGTGAGCACGGGCTGGCGGTCGACCGCGGGCGCATCGTCCGTGAGGCGGTCGCGGTGGTGCTCGCCGACCTGGAGTCGCGGGGCGACGCGAGCATCCTCGTACGAAGGCTGCGGGGCCGCTGACCGGTGCGGCGCCGGTAGCCTGCCGGGGAGCGGGCCGCCCCACGGGCGGCCCGGCCCGTGTGCACGGGCCAGCGCCCGTCCGTCCCTCCGCCGCACCCCTGGACCGCAATGCCGACTGCCGACGACTCCGCCCGCCCGCCCCGCCGTGCTCTCGGCCGCGGACCGGGTGTCCGGCCCGCGGACCCGCCGGCCGCACCCGCCGGGCCGGTGGACGCGCCGGAGGCACCCGCGGGGCCGGCAGGCGCGCCGCAGGAGGCCGGAGAGGCCCCGGGAGCCCCGGAGGAGGGTCCGGGCGCCTGTGACCCCCGTGAGGGCGCCACAGGCGTGCCGCAGCCCCCCGAGGCGCAGGCTCCGGATCAAGGGGCGCCCGACGGGGATCCGGCTCCCGGGACAGCCGACGACAAGCGGTTCACCGTGCGGCTGGTCAATTTCGAGGGCCCCTTCGACCTTCTGCTCCAGCTGATCTCCAAGCACAAGCTCGATGTGACCGAGGTCGCGCTGTCCAAGGTCACCGACGAGTTCATGGGACACATCCGGGCCATGGGCCCGGACTGGGATCTCGACCAGACCACCGAATTCCTCGTCGTCGCCGCGACCCTGCTCGATCTGAAGGCCGCCCGGCTGCTTCCCACCGCCGAGGTGGAGGACGAGGCGGACCTCGCGCTCCTGGAGGCGCGGGACCTGCTCTTCGCACGGCTCCTGCAGTACCGGGCGTACAAGCGGATCGCCGAGATCTTCAGTGAGCGGCTGGAGTCCGAGTCCCGCCGCTACCCCCGTACCGTCGGGCTCGAACCCCACCACGCGGCGCTGCTGCCCGAGGTCGTCATCAGCATCGGCCCGGACGGCTTCGCCAGGCTGGCGGTGAAGGCGATGCAGCCGAAGCCCAAGCCGCAGGTGTACGTCGACCACATCCACGCACCGCTGGTCAGCGTGCGTGAACAGGGGGAGATCGTGGTGGCGCGGCTGCGCGCGGAGGGCGAGCTCAGCTTCCGGACGCTCACGGAGGACGCACCGGACACCCTCACCGTCGTCGCCCGGTTCCTGGCGCTCCTGGAGCTCTACCGGGAGAAGGCGGTCGTCCTGGACCAGGAGGAGGCGCTCGGTGATCTCATCGTGCGCTGGGCGGGCGGGGAAGGGGCCGAGGCCCTTGTGACGGACGAGTTCGACCAAGAGGCGCACGAGGTACAGGAGGGCGAACGGGAATGAGCGCAGAAGACGACGGGCGCAGCGGTACAGTCGCCGGGCTCGACCTCAAGCCCGCGCTGGAGGCGGTCCTCATGGTCGTCGACGAGCCCGCCACCGAGGAACACCTCGCCAAGGTGCTCCAGCGCCCCCGCCGGGCCGTCGCGGACGCCCTGCGGGAGCTGGCGGACGAGTACACCGTCCAGCGCCGCGGCTTCGACCTGCGGCTCGTCGCGGGAGGCTGGCGCTTCTACACCCGCCCGGAGTACGCGGAGGCGGTCGAGGGCTTCGTCCTGGACGGACAGCACGCCCGGCTCACGCAGGCGGCCCTGGAGACGCTCGCGGTGGTCGCCTACCGCCAGCCGGTGAGCCGGTCGAGGGTCTCGGCGGTGCGCGGAGTCAACTGCGACGGCGTCATGCGGACCCTCCTCCAGAGGGGTCTGGTCGAGGAGGCGGGCGCGGAACCCGAAACAGGTGCGATCCTGTACAGGACGACGAACTACTTTCTGGAGCGCATGGGCCTGCGAGGCCTGGACGAGCTCCCGGAGCTCGCGCCCTTCCTCCCGGAGGCGGACGCGATCGAGGCTGAGACGCTAGAGGGTGTGCCGTCGTTCGATCCGGACGCACCGGACACCCCGGAAACTCACGCAGACGACAAGACGGAATTTTGATGCGAAGCAGTGGCAGCAGCAACGGAAGCGGCAGCGGCAAGAGCGGCGGCAACCGGAATCCCCGGGGCGGCTCGGGCGGCTCCTTCCGGCCCAAGGCCGGGGGACCGAAGGCCGACGGCGGGCGTGACGGCGCGCGCGACGACAAGCAGGAGCAGCGCCCCCGCCGGCCCCGCCCCGAGGAGCGCCGCTACGACGTGGGCTCCGACAAGCCGGGCGGCGACGGTGGCGCCCGCAAGGGCCGCGGCGCGGCGGCCCGCGGCGGGGCCAAGGGCGGCCCCAAGGCCGCACAGAACGTGACCAAGGGCGGACGCCGCGTGGGCGCTCCGTCCCGCCCCCGCGAGCTCGACGCCAAGATCGAGCAGCGCAACCGTGACAGGTACGCGGACAAGCCCGCCGTCAAGACGCCCAAGACGCACCCGGGCGCCGAGCAGGAGGGCGAGCGGCTGCAGAAGATCCTCGCCCGCGCCGGCATGGGCTCGCGCCGGGCGTGCGAAGAGCTCATCGAGCAGGCCAGGGTCGAGGTCAACGGCGAGATCGTCCTCGAGCAGGGCAGGCGTGTCGACCCGCAGAAGGACGAGATCAAGGTCGACGGCCTGACCGTCGCGACCCAGACGCACCTGTTCTTCGCGCTGAACAAGCCCGCAGGTGTGGTCTCCACGATGGGGGACCCGGACGGCCGCCAGAACCTCGGCGACTACGTCAACAACCGCGAGACGCGACTGTTCCACGTCGGCCGGCTCGACACCGAGACCGAGGGCATCATCCTGCTCACCAACCACGGTGAGCTGGCCCACCGCCTCACGCACCCCGGGTACGGGGTGAAGAAGATCTACCTGGCCGCCATCCAGGGCCCGCTCCCGCGCGACCTCGGCAAGCGGCTCAAGGATGGCATCCAGCTGGAGGACGGGTACGCCCGCGCCGACCACTTCCGGGTCGTCGAGAACACCGGCAAGAACTACCTGGTCGAGGTGACCCTCCACGAGGGCCGCAAGCACATCGTCCGCCGGATGCTGGCCGAGGCCGGCTTCCCGGTCGAGCGGCTCGTGCGCACGTCCTTCGGGCCGATCCCGCTGGGCGACCAGAAGTCCGGCTGGCTGCGCCGCCTGACCAACACCGAGGTCGGCATGCTGATGCGCGAGGTCGGTCTGTAACCCGCGCCCCGCACCGAACGGCCCGCGGCCGGTTCCTGGTTCGTTCTCGAACAGGAATCGGCCGCGGGCCTTTTGCTGCCGCCGTTTCTTCTTTATAGTCAGAGTGACTATAAAGAAGAGAGAAGGCACGGCGTGACACTCGCGGAGATACTCGACCCCCTGCAGCAGCCCCTGTTCACGGTCCTGGACACCCCGGTCAGCTGGACCGAGGTGCTCGGTTTCGGCAGCGGGGCGCTGTGCGTGTGGCTCGTTGCCCGCCAGCACCTCGCCAACTGGCCGATCGGCATCGCCAACAACCTGTTCTTCATCCTGCTGTTCGCCCAGTCCGGTCTGTACGCCGACGCCGGCCTGCAGATCGTCTTCATCGCCCTCGCCGCGTACGGCTGGTGGACCTGGACCCACGGGGGTGGACCAGGTGCGACCGTCCTGCCGGTGCGCGGAACCACGCGCACCGAATGGGCCTGGCTGCTCGCGGCGGGGGCGATGGGGACCCTCGGGCTCACCCTGCTGCTGTCCCGGGCCACGGACTCCACCGTGCCGTTCTGGGACGCCCTGACGACCTCGCTGTCCCTCATGGCGACGTACGGGCAGTGCCGCAAGCGGGTCGAGTCCTGGTGGCTGTGGATCGCCGCCGACGTGGTCTACATCCCGCTGTACGCGTACAAGGAGCTCTACCTCACCTCCCTGCTGTACGCAGGCTTCCTCACGCTCTGCCTCATCGGGCTGCGCAACTGGAGCCGCGACCTCGTCGCAGCCCCGGGCCGGGAGCGGGTGCCCGCATGAAGAGCTACGGACACGGTCTGGTCCTCGGCAAGTTCTACCCGCCGCACGCCGGCCACCACCACCTCGTCCGCACCGCCCAGGACCGCTGCGAGCGGCTCACCGTCCTGGTCTGCGCGGCCTCCGTCGAATCGGTGCCCCTGGCCGACCGGGTCGCCTGGATGCGCGAAGTGCACCCGGACGTACGGGTGGTGGGTGCCGTCGACGACACCCCCATGGACCTGAACGACCCGCTGATCTGGGACGCGCACATGGCCGTGTTCACCGGGGCCGTACCCGAACAGGTCGACGCCGTCTTCACCTCGGAGTCGTACGGGGACGAACTCGCCCGCCGCTTCGGCGCCCGGTCCGTCCTCGTCGACCCCGGCCGCACCGTCTTCCCCGTCTCCGGCACCGCGGTCCGCGCGGACCCGGCCGGCAGCTGGGACTTTCTCGAACCCCCCGTACGGGCCGCGCTCACCCGCCGGATCGTCGTCCTGGGCGCCGAGTCCACCGGAACCACGACCCTGGCCCGCGCGCTGACCGAGCACTACCGCCAGCGCGGCGGCACATGGGCGCACACCCAGTACGTCGCCGAGTACGGACGGGAGTTCAGCGAACGGAAGCTGGCCGACCTGCGCAGCCGATGGCCCGGCGCGCAGTGGGAGGACGTCACCTTCACCACGGACGACTTCCCCCTCATCGCCGAGACCCAGAACGCCCGCGAGGAGGCTGCCGCCCGGATCGGCTCCCCGGTGCTCTTCTGCGACACGGACTCCTTCGCCACCACCGTCTGGCACGAGAGGTACATCGGCGGCCGCAACCCGCTCGTGGAGAAGACCGCCGACCGGATCGCCCACCACCTCTGGCTGCTCACCGATCATGAGGGCGTCGCCTTCGAGGACGACGGACTGCGCGACGGCGAGGAGCTGCGGCCCTGGATGACGGACCGCTTCCGCGCCGAACTCACCCGTACGGGACGCAAGTTCATCGAGGTCACGGGGTCGCACCGGACACGGCTGGACACGGCGGTCGCCGCCGTCGACGAACTCCTCTCCTCCGGCCCCTACTTCACCGAACCCCTCCCGGAGAAGCGATGAGCACCGTCCCCGAGGGATACGACCCCCATGCCTTCGCGCCCTTCGCCGTCACCGTCGACCTCGCGGTCTTCACCGTCCGGGAAAGCAGGCTCCACGTGCTGCTCGTGGAACGGGGCGAGGACCCCTACAAGGGCCACTGGGCGCTGCCCGGCGGATTCGTGCTGCCCCGCGAATCCGCCGAGGAGGCGGCACGCCGCGAACTCGCCGAGGAGACCGGCCTCACCCAGAACACCGTGAGCGCCTTCCACCTGGAACAGCTGCGCACCTACAGCGATCCGGACCGCGACCCCAGGATGCGGGTCGTCTCCGTCGCCTACGCCGCTCTCGTGCCCGACCTGCCCGAACCGCGCGGCGGCGGGGACGCGGCGCGGGCGCAGTGGTGGGACACCGGCGGAACCGGGCCGCTCGCCTTCGACCACGACGGCATCCTGGCCGACGCGCACGACCGGATCGGCGCCAAGCTCGAGTACTCCTGTCTGGCGACGGCCTTCTGCCCGGCCGAGTTCACGCTCGGGGACCTCCAGCAGGTCTACGAGACCGTCTGGGGCGTCGAGCTCGACCGGCCAAATTTCCGGCGCAAGGTCCTGACCACGCCCGGCTTCGTCGAGGCCGTCGACGGACCGCCGCGCCGCACCGGCGGACGGGGGAAACCGGCCGCTCTGTACCGGGCGGGTGCCGCCACCGCCCTGCACCCTCCACTCCTGCGCCCGGAAGGACGGACATCATGATCCCGACAAGGATTCTCACCAAACAGGCGGCCTCGGGCGCGCTGACCGGGCTCGCGCTCGGTGACGCGCTGGGCTTCCCGACCGAGTTCAACAACGTGCCGTCCATCCTCGCCAAGTGCGGGCCGTGGCGGCAGATGCGGCTCCCGAAGCCGGCGATCGTCAGCGACGACACCCAGATGACACTCGCCCTGGGGCGCGGCATACGCACCGCCATGGACCGCGGACTGCTCACCCCGCTGCGGCTGGTGCGCCCCGTCCGGGAGGAGTTCGTCGACTGGTACCACTCCCCGGACAACAACCGCGCCCCCGGCCGCACCTGCATGACGGCCTGCCGCATGCTCGACAGCGAACGGCCCTGGCAGGAGGCCAGCCAGACAGGCTCCAAGGGCTGCGGCGCCAACATGCGGGTCGCACCCGTCGGGCTCGTACCCGGCCTCAGCGAGGAGCAGCGCTCCGGCGCGGCCCAGCTCCAGGCCGCCCTCACCCACGGCCACCCCACGGCCCTGGCCGCCTCCGACCTGATGGCCCGCGCGGTGTTCCTGCTGGCGCAGGGGGCCGAACCCATGGGCCTGGTAGGACAGTTGCGCAGCTACGCGTTCGAGAGCAGGGGCCGCTACCTGGAGCGCTGGCTCGGCGACCTCTGGCGGTACGCGGGCGACGCCTCGCCGGAGGAGTACATCGGCCGAGGCTGGGACGAGTGCCTGACCGCCCTGGCCAAGGTCCAGGACGCGCTGCGTCACCCCTCCCCGGAGACCGACCCGTGCGAGGCGACCGGCGACGGCTGGATCGCCGAGGAAGCCCTCGCCACGGCCCTGCACTGCTTCCTGCTCTTCCCGGAGGAACCGGCCACCGCACTGCGCAGGGCCGCCTGCACCCGGGGCGACTCCGACTCGCTGGGCTGCCTGACGGGAGCGCTGGCCGGGGCGCATCTGGGGGCGGCGGCCTGGCCCAAGGAGTGGTCGGAACGCATCGAGTACCGGAGCGACCTGCTGTCGCTCGGTGCGCTCTGGGACTCTTGATCCATGCACCTCGACACGACGTCCCTCCTACGGGCCGGGCTGCCGGTCACCGACTTCGCCCCGGTCCTCGCCGAGGAGCCCGGACCCCTCCTGTTCGCCACCGTCTCCGGCGCGCATCTGTACGGCTTCCCCTCCCGCGACTCGGACGTGGACCTGCGGGGGGTCCACGTCCTTCCCGCGGAGGATCTCGTCGGGCTGCGCGACCCCGAGGAGACGCGCTCGCGCATGTGGGACCGCGACGGTGTCGAGATGGATCTCGTCACCCACGATCTCCGCAAGTTCGTCCGCCTCATGCTGAAGCCCAACGGCTACGTACTGGAGCAGCTGCTGTCCCCGCTGGTCGTGCACACCACCGTGCTGCACACGGAACTGACCGCACTGGCGCCGAGCGTGCTGACCCGCAACCACGCCCACCACTACCGAGGATTCGCCGGCACCCAGTGGCGGCTGTTCGAGAAGACCGGTGAACTGAAACCGCTGCTCTACACGTTCCGGGCCCTGCTCACCGGCATCCACCTCATGCGCAGCGGTGAACTGGTGGCGCACCTGCCGACGCTGCTGGGGGAGGTCGTGGCACCCGCGTATCTGCCCTCCCTGATCGAGGCCAAGGCGGAGGCCGAGCACGGCGGCGCCCACACCGTGGACGGTGCGGTGGCGGCGCGGGACGTCGAGGCACTGCACACGGTCCTCGACGAGGCCCAGGCCGGATCACGGCTGGCCGACGCCGGTTCGGGGTTCGACGCGCTGCACGACCTGGTGGTCCGCGCGCGGCTCGGCTAGCCGGCCGCCGACGCCCTGCGGGCCCGGACCAGGAACGCCTCCACACGCTCCAGGTCCGGCTCCGGGGGCAGGGGTGAACGGGTGACCGCCTCGTCGTTGTCCTCGGCCAGGCGGTTCATCCGGCGCTCCACCTCGGACCACGGGACCTCGCCCCGCTTCACCGCGAGGAGCCCCTCGCGCGCGTCGCCGACCTCGATCGTCAGCCGGCCCGTCCGCAGCAGGTCCCGGCCGGCCGCCAGCAGCCGCAGCAGGTGCATGGCGTGCTTCCAGCGCGGTGCGCCGTACTGCCGGACGTCAGCCTCCAGCTTCCTGCGCTGGCCCACCGCGTAGCGGACGAACGTCTCGTGGGCCCGGCGGGACAGGAACGCCCCGCGCAGGCCGAGCAGTTCGCGGCCGGTGTCGTCGATCCGCTCCACGAGCGGTGAGTGCAGGCACTCCAGCACATTGGGGTTGGCCCGGAGCGCCAGTTCGCAGAAGCGCTCCAGCTCCCAGGAGAACTGCTCCCGATCCGGTCCGTCGACATGCGTCGGCGGCTTGGTGAAGCGCCAGAACAGCGGAGTCGGGGCGAGGAAGATCCCGCGCCGGTCCGTGTCGCTGTCGTCCGTGGCCAGCCCGAAGGCGCGGGAGCCCATCACACACGAGTAGACCGTGTGGTCGCGTACGAGGGCCTCGGCCTCGGGGGTGATCATGCGCGCGAGGCTACCGGCCTACCCGAGCCGGATGCTGTCGCCCTCGACGGTGATCTGCTCCGGGGGCAGCGGGCGCGTGGCGGGGCCGGCTTCGACGGCGGCGTCCGTGATGCTGAACTTGCTGCCGTGGCAGGCGCAGTTGATCGTGCCGTCGCTCACCGACGCGACGATGCAGCCCGCGTGGGTGCAGACGGCGGAGAAGGCCTTGAACTCGCCCGCCTCCGGCTGGGTCACCACGATCTTGCGGTCCTTGAAGATCGTGCCACCGCCGACCGGGACGTCGGAGGTCCGGGTCAGCTCCCCGGCCGAGGTCCCCGAGGCCTTGGGGGTCTCCGGGGTCTTCCCGGTCTCCGAGGCGGAGGCCGGGGCCGTGCTCCCGTCGCTGTCCCCGTCGCCGGACGAGCCGCAGCCGGTCACCAGTGCGGCGGCGCCCGCCGTCAGGACCGTCCTTCGCCGTGCGTTCATGGCTCTCCTCGCGTGGTGGTCGATGAGAGGCATCGTGGCGCCGCGGGCCGCGCGGACGAAGCAACCGGGCGGCGGGTGCGCCCGGGCGAGTGGCGAGGGAGCTACTTCCTGTACAGTTGTCCAGGAAATCTACTCGCAGGAGGCCGCACGCCATGCAGACCGCCGCCCAGGTGCTGGTCGCGCTCGTCGCGCTGATCCACGCCTACTTCCTCGTCCTGGAGATGTTCCTCTGGGACACCCCGCGCGGCCGGAAGGCCTTCGGCACCACCGAGGAGTTCTCCGGGCAGAGCGCCACCCTCGCCGCCAACCAGGGGCTCTACAACGGATTCATGGCCGCCGGGCTGGTCTGGAGCCTGATCGCGGGCGATCCCGTCGCGTACCAGGCGCAGATCTTCTTTCTGAGCTGCCTGATCGTCGCCGGGGTGTACGGGGCGGCCACCGTCAGCCGCAAGATCCTCTACGTCCAGGCGGCGCCCGCAGCCCTCGCGCTCGCCCTCGTCCTGTCGGCGGGCTGAGCGCCATGGCGCCGGCGGTGACGGACGGCAGCGGCGACCCGCGTACCGCACGGACCCGCGGCAGGCTCCGGGAGGCGCTGCTGGAGGCCTGTGCCGAGCGGTCGCTGGACCGGGTCAGCGTCGCGGACGTGGTGCGCGGGGCGGGCGTCGGGCGCGCCACCTTCTATCTGCACTACGACGATCTGCGCGCCCTGGCCCTGGACGCCTGCGCCGGGCCCGTACGGGAGGCGGTCGACGCCCTCCACGCCTGGGACCGGACACCCCCGGGACCCGACGCTCCACCGGACGAGCTGGTCGCCCTGCTCGCGGACGTGCGCCGCCGGGCCGCCGTCTACCGGAGCCTGCTCGGCCCCGGCGGCCCCCTCGGCGACCTGCTGCACCAGGAACTGCGGCAGCGCAGCATCGACGAGCTGCGGCGGCGCAGGCCCGGTGGCAGCGGCCACGACCTCACCGCGAGCGCCGTGGCCGGACTGTTCACCGGAATGCTCGCGGACTGGGTCCACGACCGGACCGACGCCACCCCGGAGCAGCTCGCCGGACGGATCTGGCGCAACCTCCTCGCCGTGCACGCCGCGGCGGCGTCTCACGGACAGAGCACGGCGGCCGCGGGTCCCGCCGCACCTCTAGGCTGAAAGAGCACGCAGATCGAAGAAGCAAGGGGTTACGACGTGGCGGTACGAGCGATCCGAGGCGCCGTCCAGCTGGAGCGGGACGAAGCCGGACACATGGACGAGAAGGTGGGTGCGCTGCTCACCGCGATCCTGGAGCGCAACCAGATCGTCGCCGACGACCTGATCAGCGTCTGGTTCACCGCCACCCCCGATCTGCACAGCGACTTCCCGGCCGCCGCCGCACGCGGCCTCGGCATCGTCGACGTACCGCTGATCTGCGCCCAGGAGCTCGACATCACCGGGGCCATGCCCCGGGTGGTCCGCATACTCGCGCACGTCGAGACGTACCTCTCCAAAGCAGAGATCAGCCACGTCTACCTCGGCGCCACCGGCGCCCTCCGCAAGGACATCGCCCAGTGAGAACAGCCGTCGTCATCGGAACCGGCCTGGTCGGCACCTCCGCAGCCCTCGCTCTCGCGGGGCGGGGTGTCCACGTCCACCTCGTCGACCGGGACACCACGTCGGCCGGGACGGCGGCGGCGCTCGGGGCAGGTACGGAAGAGGCGCCCGAGGGCCCCGTCGACCTGGCGATCGTCGCCGTACCGCCCGCGCACACCGCGTCCGTACTGGCCACCGCCATCCGTGACGGTGTCGCCCGCGGCTACCTGGACGTCGCCAGCGTCAAGGGCGGCCCGCGCCGGGAGCTGGAGGCGCGCGGCATCGACCTCACCGGGTACATCGGTACGCACCCCATGGCCGGCAAGGAGCGCTCAGGCCCCCTCGCGGCCACCGCCGACCTCTTCGAGGGCCGCCCCTGGGTCCTCACCCCGACCCGGGACACCGACACCGAGGTCCTCAACCTCGCCCTGGAACTGGTCGCGCTCTGCCGCGCGGTCCCCGTCGTCATGGACGCCGACGCGCACGACCGCGCCGTCGCCCTGGTCTCCCACACCCCGCAGCTGATCTCCTCGATGGTCGCGGCCCGCCTGGAGGAGGCCGACGAGACCGCCGTACGCCTGTGCGGCCAGGGAATCAGGGACGTCACCCGGATCGCCGCCTCCGACCCCCGGATGTGGGTGGAGATCCTCTCCGCCAACCCCGGCCCGGTCGCCGACGTCCTGGCCGGCGTCGCCACCGACCTGGACGAGACGGTACGGGCGCTGCGCGGCCTCCAGTCCGCCGACGAGGACAAGCGCCGCGCGGGCACCGAAGGCATCGAGGACGTCCTGCGGCGCGGCAACGCCGGCCGGGTGAGGGTGCCGGGCAAGCACGGCGCCGCCCCCGCCTCGTACGAGATCGTGGCCGTCCTCATCAGCGACCGGCCCGGTGAACTGGCCGCGATCTTCGCCGACGCGGGGCGGGCCGGGGTCAACATCGAGGACGTACGCATCGAGCACGCCACCGGGCAGCAGGCCGGTCTGGTCCAGCTCATGGTCGAGCCGAGCGCGGCGCCCGCACTGAGCGCGGCGCTCAGCGAGCGGGGCTGGTCGATCCGCCCGTAGCGCGACGGCGGGACAGGGGTGGGCAAGGGCCCTTCCCGCACTCGGTAACCTTGGGGGAGGCCGTCCCGTGGCCCCGCTCCGCCCACCCCGCGTACCAGGAAGGTGTCCACCACCGTGGAAACCGTAAGCGCCGCCGCCCGGACCGCACCGGCCGCAGTGATCGTCGCCATCGACGGACCCTCCGGCACCGGCAAGTCGAGCACCTCCAAGGCCGTCGCCGCCCAGCTCGGCCTGAGCTACCTGGACACCGGCGCCCAGTACCGGGCGATCACGTGGTGGATGCTGAACAACGGCATCGACGTGCAGAACCCGTCCGAGATCGCCACCGCCGCCGCCAAGCCGGTCATCGTCTCCGGTACGGACCCGGCCGCCCCGACGATCACCGTCGACGGCGAGGACGCCTCCGGCCCGATCCGCACCCAGGAGGTCACCTCCAAGGTCAGCGCCGTCAGCGCCGTCCCGGAGGTGCGCACCCTGATCACCGAGCTGCAG
The DNA here is from genome assembly GCF_036226745.1 of Streptomyces sp. NBC_00683. NCBI lineage: Bacteria > Bacillati > Actinomycetota > Actinomycetes > Kitasatosporales > Streptomycetaceae > Streptomyces > Streptomyces sp. NBC_00683. The sequence continues at coordinate 6,699,410 of NZ_CP109013.1, forward strand.
CGCTCCATCGCCGCGGAGGCCGAGCGCGGCATCGTCGTCGAGGGCCGGGACATCGGCACGACCGTGCTGCCCGACGCCGACATCAAGATCTTCCTGACCGCCTCCCCGGAGGCGCGCGCCGCCCGCCGCAGCGGTGAGGTCAAGGGTTCCGATCTCGCCACCACCAAGGAGGCGCTGATCAAGCGGGACGCAGCCGACTCCGGCCGCAAGACCTCGCCGCTGGCCAAGGCCGGCGACGCCGTCGAGGTGGACACCACCGAGCTGACCCTTCAGCAGGTCATCGAGTGCGTCGTCACCCTCGTCGGGGAGAAGCAGGCCGTGAAGTGACCGAAGCCACTGCCGCACCCGCACTGCGCGGAGCGGCCGTCGGACGGGGCATCGGCATCGGGCTCATGTACGGGCTGTTCAAGCCACGAGTCCTCGGTGCGTGGCGGGTACCCGCCGCCGGACCCGTCATACTCGCGGTGAACCATGCGCACAACATCGACGGACCGATGCTGATGGGCACCGCGCCCCGGCCCGTCCACTTCCTGATCAAGAAAGAGGCGTTCGTCGGCCCCCTCGACCCGTTCCTGCGCGGAATCGGTCAGCTGAAGGTGGACCGTACGACCGTCGACCGCACCGCCATCACCCAGGCCCTCGGTGTGCTGGACAACGGCGGGGTCCTCGGGATCTTCCCCGAGGGCACCAGGGGCGAGGGCGACTTCGCCTCCCTGCGGGCAGGACTCGCGTACTTCGCGGTACGCGGCGGGGCACCGATCGTCCCCGTGGCGGTCCTGGGAAGCACCGAGGGCCGCGGACGGCTGATACCGGCACTGCCCCCGCTGCGCAGCCGGGTCGACGTCGTCTTCGGCGACGCCTTCCAGGCCGGCGACGGCAGCGGACGGCGCACCAGGAAGGCGCTGGACGAGGCGACGCTTCGTATCCAGGGGAAGCTGACCGCGCACCTGGAGAACGCCAGGCGCCTCACCGGGCGCCAGGCCCGGCCGTCAGCGGTTTGACGGCAGGGCCTGCGAGACTTGAGTAGTGGGCCGCGCGATCGTGGCCCATCGATGATGATGCAAAGAGGGAACGGACTTCATGAACGACCAGATTCACTCCGACGGCTCGGACCACGAGCACGGAGCACTTGGCGACGCCGAGTACGCGGAGTTCATGGAGCTCGCCGCGCAGGAGGGGTTCGACCCCGAAGAGGTCGAGGGCGCGATCGGTGAGGCCGGTCACGGCCCGCTTCCCGTCCTCGCCGTCGTCGGCCGCCCCAATGTCGGCAAGTCGACCCTCGTGAACCGCATCCTCGGCCGCCGCGAGGCCGTCGTGCAGGACAAGCCGGGCGTCACCCGTGACCGGGTGAACTACGAGGCCGAATGGGCCGGCCGCCGCTTCAGGCTCGTCGACACCGGCGGCTGGGAGCAGGACGTACTGGGCCTCGACGCCTCCGTCGCCGCCCAGGCCGAGTACGCGATCTCGACGGCCGACGCGGTCGTCTTCGTCGTCGACGCTACGGTCGGCGCGACCGACACCGACGAGGCCGTCGTCAGGCTGCTGCGCAAGGCCAAGAAGCCCGTCGTCCTGTGCGCGAACAAGGTCGACGGACAGAGCGGCGAGGCGGACGCGACCGCGCTCTGGTCGCTCGGTCTCGGCCAGCCCCACCCGGTCTCCTCGCTGCACGGCCGCGGCACCGGCGACATGCTCGACGCCGTGCTGGAGGCACTGCCCGAGGCGCCGGCCCAGACGTTCGGCACCGCCCTCGGCGGTCCGCGCCGCATCGCGCTCATCGGCCGCCCGAACGTCGGCAAGTCCTCGCTCCTGAACAAGGTCGCCAACGAGGACCGTGTCGTCGTCAACGAGCTCGCCGGCACCACCCGTGACCCGGTCGACGAGCTGATCGAGCTCGGCGGCATCACCTGGAAGTTCATCGACACGGCCGGCATCCGCCGCAAGGTGCACCTCCAGGAGGGCGCGGACTACTACGCCTCGCTGCGCACCGCGGCCGCCGTGGAGAAGGCCGAGGTCGCCGTCATCCTGATCGACTCGAGCGAGTCCATCAGCGTGCAGGACCAGCGGATCGTCACGATGGCCGTCGAGTCGGGCCGCGCGATCGTGCTCGCCTTCAACAAGTGGGACACCCTCGACGAGGAGCGTCGCTACTACCTCGAGCGCGAGATCGAGACGGAGCTCGCGCAGGTCGCCTGGGCTCCCCGCGTCAACGTCTCGGCCGTCACCGGCCGGCACATGGAGCGGCTGGTCCCGGCGATCGAGACCGCGATCGAGGGCTGGGAGACCCGTATCCCGACCGGTCGGCTGAACGCCTTCCTCGGTGAGATCGTCGCCTCCCACCCGCACCCGGTCCGCGGCGGCAAGCAGCCCCGCATCCTCTTCGGAACGCAGGCCGGCGTGAAGCCGCCGCGGTTCGTGCTCTTCGCCTCCGGCTTCCTGGAGCACGGCTACCGCCGCTTCGTCGAGCGCCGCCTGCGCGAGGAGTTCGGATTCGAGGGGACTCCGCTCCACATCTCGGTCCGGGTGCGCGAGAAGCGCGGCCGCAAGAAGTAACGGCACGACGAAGCCCCGGACCACTCGCTCCGTGCGAGTGGTCCGGGGCTTCGTCGTGCCGTCAGGCGTCCGCGGACCCGGGCGGCAGCGCCGCGGGCCGGGCCTGCCCGGCATGCCGTCCTACCCGCTGCCAGGACCCGAGGTTCCCGGTGTGGGTGCTCTGACTGCCCTGCCCGTTCGCCGTGCGGCCGCCCAGCGGTGCACGGCTGCCGAACATCCCGGTACCGAACGTTCTGAAGCCGAGGTTCTCCTCACCGCTCCGGTCCCCAGGCAGCGCCCGGAACGACCGCCGGTACTCGGAGTACAGCGCGTCGTAGATCGGGGTGGGGGACTTGCCGCCCGAGGGGTCCTGCGACGGGCGCATGGCCGGGATCGGGGTCTGCTGCTGGCGAGGAGGGTCGTATGAGTGCACGTAGGTGCCAACGACCTCACCGCCCGTCGGATGCGGGCCGGGCGGAGAAATCGCTGTTCGGGGGGTGTGGGAAGGCAGCACGGACACGATCAGGTCCCGGCCAGCGGCATCGACGCGGCGACCAGGAGCCCGTTGACCGCGGCCTTGTCCAGCGCGTCGCGGAGCAGGTCCTCGCGCGGCTGCTGGCCGATCGAGCCCGCCGGGGCGGCGAAGACGAGCACGGTCTGCGACTTGTTCGCCGCCGCCCGCCAGCCCTCGGTGACCTGGAGCGGCTGATGGGCCTGCCACCAGGCAACCGGGTTGCCGCCGCCGGCGCCCGGCTGCAGCACGGCGTGCAGCTGCCCCATGGCGAGCAGGACCGACCAGCCGGGGAGCACACCCGGCAGACGGTTCAGATCGGGCGTGTGCAGGAAGCCCTGTTCCTGCAGCAGCTGGAGGAACTGGTCGCCCGCCAGGCCGTCCGTGCCGGGCCGGGCGATCGGGCCGGTCGGTTCGACGACCAGGGCCGGGCGGAGGTCGTCCTCGATGAGGACGAGACCGCTGGTGATGCCGAGGACGGCCTGCTGGGGCATGAGGCTCTCCGCGTTCTGTGGCTCGCTGCCGGTGATGGATCGCACGGCGCCCTGCAGCTGGTCCTCGGCGACCTGGACCACCTGCGACGGGATGCAGGTCGCGTGGGCGAACGCGAGCACCGCGGTCTCCTCGCCGATGAACAGCACCGTGCTGGTGCGCTCCTGGTCGGAGTCGCCGGGAGTGCGGCAGGAGGTGCAGTCGTAACTGCCTGGGGCGTTGTCGCCGACGAGCAGCCGGTCGGCTTCGGCATCGCCGATCTCGGCGCGTACGTCCTCGCTGACGTCGAGCATGCGCGGCACGGGTGGCTCCTCGAACTCGGTGCGTGGGCCGGGCGGTTCCCGGCTCATGAAGAGACAACGGGCGATCCGGGGCCGGGGTCACGCGCGAATCGGGAGGAGAAAGCGGGAGAGTCGGCAGGCCGATACATCGACAGATCGGGAAACTGATGCGGAGTCCGGTATTCCGCCGATGAATCCACTATGCACGGGCGTTCGTTCGAATTGTTACGACTCTGTACGACTCCTGTGCGAGCCCTGTGACCGCTCCTGACGCCACGTAAGGTCCGTTGCAGACCAGTCGATCAGGGGAAACGACTACGTAATGCACATTTCATTTCTGCTCCACAACGCGTACGGCATCGGGGGAACGATCCGTACCACCTTCACGCTCGCGCAGACCTTGGCCGAGCAGCACGACGTCGAGATCGTGTCCGTCTTCCGGCACCGTGACGGACCCGCGCTGGGCGCGCCCGACCGCGTACGGATGAGCCACCTCGTCGATCTGCGCAAGGAGAGTCCGTACTACGAGGGCGGCGCCGCGGAACATGCCAGGCCCGCCTCGGTGTTCCCGCGCGGCGACACGAGGCACCGGCAGTACAGCAGGCTCACCGACACCCGGATCGCGGCCCATCTGGGCGCGATCGAGGCGGACGTCGTCATCGGTACGCGCCCCGGCCTCAACGTCCACATCAGCGCACAGGCGCGGCGCGGGCCCGTGCGCATCGGCCAGGAGCACCTGACCCTCGACAGCCACAGCTACCGGCTGCGCCGGGAGATAGGCCACCGGTACGGACTGCTCGACGCGGTCACCACCGTCACCCGGGCCGACGCCCGCGACTACCGGAACAGGCTGCGGCTGCCCGGCGTACGGATCGAGGCCATCCCGAACGGCGTGCCGGAGCCCGCGGGCCCGCCCGCGGAGTCCGACGCCAAGTGGGTGGTCGCGGCGGGACGGCTGCACCGGGTGAAGCGGTACGACCTGCTGGTCCGGGCCTTCGCCGAGGTCGCGGCGGCCCGCCCCGGCTGGCGGCTGCGGATCTACGGCGGCGGCGACGCGACCGGCAACGAGCAGAAGACACTGCGCGGACTCATCGACGGACTCGGGCTCCAGGACCGGGTGCGCCTCATGGGCTCGGTCCATCCGATGGAGGCGGAGTGGCCCAAGGGCTCCATCGCCGCCGTCACCTCGGAGCGCGAGTCGTTCGGCATGACCATCGTCGAGGCGATGCGCTGCGGACTGCCGGTCGTCGCCACGGACTGCCCGCACGGTCCGGCCGAGATCATCGACGACGGCACGGACGGGCGGCTCGTGCCGGTGGGGGACACCGACGCGTTCGCGCGTGCCCTGCTCGCCCTGATCGACGACGACGAGCTGAGGCGGCGGATGGGGCGGGCCGCACGGGCCTCCTCCGCACGGTTCGACCCGGCACCGATCGCCGAACGGCACGAGAAACTCTTCGCCGAGCTGGCCGCGCAAGGGGCGAGGGGCCGTTCCCGGAGCGCGCTGCGCACCGTGGTCCACCGCTCCAGGGGCACGGTGCTGGACGGGGCGTATGCGCTGCGCTACAAGGCGGCCGACGCGCTGCGCAAGGGGCGGGCCGGCTGAGCTCTGGCCACGGCATCCCGGATCGTTTCATTCCGGATAGCGCCGACGGGCGGGGGCGGGCGAGGGCGGCTGCGGGGGATTCATAAGACCCGCATAAGGCCGCGCAAATTCTGGGTGGCGAAACTGTTTACGCCCGCCCCCGCAGGCCCGGGGGAATGCGGACCTCGTGCCGCATCTCCTCCCGCAATTTCCCTTCCAGGGCGCCGGATAGTCATTCCCGGGACAGCCCGCATTCTTACTGTGTGCGCTTGGACGGCTCGTTCGGGTGAAGCAGTTCGAAGTAAACGGGTGTGGGGATCCTGTGACACAAGCGTGACCGGTGAGGTACGTGGGGATGCATCGCCGCTTGTTTCCGCCCCGGCTTCCGTCACGGTGCCGGGCCGCCTACGGTGAGAGGTATGGCACCTATACCGACCCCTCCCGCCCAGCCGGACGACACCCCCCAGTCGTATGTCGGCCTCGACGCCGAAGCCGCCGAACGGCAGGCCAGAGCGCGCGGCTGGAGCACGGTGAGGGCCCTTGCGCCGGGCACGTTCATCACCATGGAGTTCCTCGGCGGGCGGATCAACTTCGAGGTCGACGCCTCCACCGTGACCCGCTGCTGGGTGGGCTGAACCCTTCTGTACGAGTTGTACGAGCGAAGGCCCCGACCGGACTCCGGTCGGGGCCTTCGCTCGTACAACTCGTACAGGGAAGCGGCTGTGCGCACCGTTCGCGCAGGTCAGGGGGCGACCGATCCGCCCGTCACCGGGTGTGCCGGAGTCGTGCCGCTCCGGGGGGCGCGGTCCGCGTGCGGCGGGCGGCGTGAACCGGCCGGGGTGATCGGCGTCCGTTCCGAGCGGACCGCGTGCGGGGGATGCGCCCTCGCACGGTTGCCCGCGCCGGTGTGGCCGCCGGCCGCCGGTGCGTCGAGCGCGGAGTCGCAGACCTCGGCGCGCTCGGCGTGTTCGGCGCCGAGCGTGCTCAGCGACTGGGGCAGGAGCACCGGGGAGGGGCCGCCCGGGGCCACGGGGGCGGCGTCCCGGAGCCTGCGCCGCGCGCGCCACTGCTCGCGCACCGACAGGATCCAGACCTCCGTACGCGTGATCAGCGGCTCGAACCAGGGCAGGGCCAGCAGGATCAGCAGACCGGCGGCCCAGCCCAGCAGGACGTCACTGAGCCAGTGCGTGCCGATGTAGACGGTGGTCAGCCCCACGCCCAGCGAGACGAACGCCGACAGGGCCGACAGATAGCGCCTGGCGCGCGGCGTGGTGGCCAGGTAGGCAAGGATTCCCCAGGTCACCACGGCGTTGGCGGTGTGTCCCGAAGGAAATATATCGCCGCCTGCGAAGAGCTCCGCCGAGCCGATCTGGGTGGCGTAGTGCGGGCCGAGCCGCCCCAGGCCGAGCTTGACCGCCCCCACCGTCACATTGAGCAGCAGCAGCGAGGCGCCCAGCGTGAGCAGGGGGCGCAGCGTGTGCTGGCGCCAGGAGCGCCAGCCGAGCCAGGAGGCCACCATCACGGCCGTGGGGCCACGCTGGCCGAGCACGACGTAGTAGTCGAGGAAGGCATGGAGCCCGGGCCACTGCTGATAGGGCCGGAACAGCATGACCTTCCAGTCGAGAGCCACCAGCCAGGACGAGACCAGCACGGCAACGACGATGGCGAGATAGAACGCCAAAGTCCCGCCGAAGAGAGCGATGCGGTGACGACTCATCCGCGGGATCTCTATCTTCGGCGGTTCCGGCTCCCGGTCCAGCCGGGCAAAGATGTCGGTACGCACGCAAAGGACGTTACAGCGAGTGAGTGTGCGATCCGGCCGATCTCGGCTCTTTGTGATGACGATGTGATGTGGACTTTGTCTCAGACCGGTATCCATTCCGGGGGCTGAGAAGAATCCGATCAGCCGTGCGGCCTATTCGCTCCGACGGCAATTCGTAGGAATGTTTGATCATCGATGTAATGGTGCGTCGCATCTTTCGTATGCATTCGCCCGGCCATTCGGGGGAGGCGCGGTGCGGCTCCGGGGACGGCGTGCGGGGCGGCCTCCGCGCCGCTCCCGCACCGGTGCGGCGGGCGGCGGATGCGGCCCCGCCGGTGGGGCGGGAGTGGCGTACGACACACTCTGGGCCGGGCGAAGGTATGAGGTGGACCACGTGTGACCACGTGGAACTCGCGTACGCTGGCGGCTCACTCGCCCGTCGATGCCGGACCTGAGGGACGCCGAAAGCCGGGGCCCCGGTAGGTCTGCCGAGCGCGAGGGACTCATTGGGAGGTACGTATATGAGCGGGACGTCCACGGCTGTGACCCGGCTGCGCGCAGCAGCCGGCGGTGCCAACCGCTGGGTCGTCCTGGTCGTCCTCTGCCTCAGTCTGCTGCTGGTCGCACTCGACGCGACCGTGCTGCACGTCGCCGTCCCCGCCGTCACCGAGGACCTGCGGCCCAGCGCCGTCGGCCTGCTGTGGATCGTGGACGCCTATCCGCTGGTCTGCGCCTCGCTGCTGATTCTCTTCGGCACGCTCGGTGACCGGATCGGCAGACGGCGTGTCCTGCTGTTCGGCTACGCGCTCTTCGGGATCGCCTCCGCGCTGGCGGCGGCAGCCGATACTCCCGCCGTACTGATAGCGGCGCGTGCCCTGCTCGGTGTCGGCGGCGCGATGATCATGCCCGCGACGCTGTCGATACTCCGCCAGGTCTTCCCCGACCGGCGCGAGCGCGCCCTGGCCATCGGGATATGGACCGCGGTCGCCGCCGTGGGTGCCGCCGCCGGACCCGTCGTCGGCGGATTCCTCGTCGAGCACTACTGGTGGGGTTCGGTCTTCCTCATCAACATCCCGCTGATGGCCATGATCCTTCCGCTCGGCCGCTTCCTGCTGCCCGAGTCCCGCGGCGCCGGAGACGGCCCCTGGGACGTGGTCGGCGCCCTGATGGCCGCGGCGGGCGTGCTCGGAGTCGTCCTCGGGGTCAAGCGGATGGGCGGTGGCGGGCTGGACCTCGCCGGTGTCGCCCCGCTGCTTGCGGGAGCCGCGCTGCTGGTGTTCTTCGTGCGCAGGCAGAAACGCCGTACGCATCCGCTGATCGACATCGCGATGTTCTCCCGGCCGGCCTTCACCACCGCCGTGGGCTGCATCGTCCTCGCGATGCTGGCCCTGGTCGGACTGGAGCTGATCGCCGTCCAGTACCTCCAGCTGGTGCTGGACCTCAGCCCGCTGGAAACCGGTCTGCGGCTCCTTCCGCTGACCTTCGCCGCGATGGCGGCCGGCGCCACGGGCTCGTACACCCTGAGCCGGATCGGTCCCCGCCGCATGGTCGGCTGGGGTTTCGTGCTCACGGCGGCCTCGGTGCTCCTGCTGACCCTGATGGGGCAGCACGACCGGCCGGCGCTGCTCACCGTCGGCTTCGTGCTGCTGGGCTTCGGGCTGCAGTCCACGCTCTTCGGGGCGTACGAATCGATGCTCAGCGAGGCTCCCGCGGAACGGGCCGGAGGCGCGGCGGCGATCGGCGAGACCTCGTACCAGCTGGGCGCCGGACTGGGGATCGCCCTGCTCGGCAGTGTCATGAACGCGGCCTACGCGCCCGGACTGGTACGGCTCCACGAGGAGGGCGTGCCCGCCTCGGCCGGTTCGGCCGCCTCGAACTCGCTCGGCGAGGCCTACCAGGTGGCGGCCCAGCTGGGCGGACCGATGGGTGATCTGCTGCGGAACACGGCCCGGCACGCCTTCGTCCAGGGTCTGCACGTCACGCTGCTGGTCAGCGCCGGACTGCTGCTGCTCGGGGCACTGGCGGCGCTGCGGCTGCCCAAGGTCATGGACTGCACTCCGGCCAGGGAGGCCTGCCGGGCGCGCGTGGTCGAACCGGCTGCCGCCGCGCCGCGCCCCGAGCCGCGTGCGCTGCCGGTGCAGAAGCGGCCGGGCCGTCGGCTCGCACTGCCCGCGCGGCGCGAACCCGCCGAGGCCACGAGCTCTGGACGGGCGCCGCGCTGAGCCGTAACGTCGGCGCGACGCCATAACTATCACTGCTAGTTTTAGTACCGTGCGAGCCGCCGGAGGCACTCCCATGTCCGTGAAGCCGTCGAAACTCCCGCCGTTCGACCCGGCCGACCCCATCGGCATCGACGATCTCCTCGAGCCGGAGGACCTCGCGATCCGCGACACCGTGCGCAGCTGGGCCACCGACCGCGTCCTGCCGCACATCGCCGAGTGGTACGAGAACGGCGAGCTCCCAGGCATCCGCGAGCTGGCCCGCGAACTGGGCTCCCTCGGCGCCCTGGGCATGTCCCTGCAGGGATACGGCTGTGCCGGAGCCACCGCGGTCCAGTACGGCCTGGCCTGTCTGGAGCTGGAGGCGGCCGACTCCGGGATCCGCTCCCTCGTCTCCGTCCAGGGCTCGCTCGCCATGTACGCGATCCACCGCTTCGGGTCCGAGGAGCAGAAGCAGCAGTGGCTGCCCGGCATGGCGGCCGGCGAGATCATCGGCTGCTTCGGGCTCACGGAGCCGGACCACGGCTCGGACCCGGCCGGGATGCGGACGTACGCCAAGCGTGACGGCGACGACTGGGTCCTCACCGGCCGCAAGATGTGGATCACCAACGGATCGGTCGCCGGGGTCGCCGTCGTCTGGGCGCAGACCGACGAGGGCGACGGTGGCTCCGGAATCCGTGGCTTCGTGGTGCCCACGGACAGCCCGGGATTCTCCGCGCCGGAGATCCGGCACAAGTGGTCACTGCGCGCCTCGGTCACCAGCGAGCTCGTCCTTGACGGAGTACGGCTGCCCGCCGACGCCGTACTGCCCGGCGTCACCGGTCTGCGCGGCCCGCTCAGCTGTCTCAGCCATGCCCGCTACGGCATCGTCTGGGGGGCCATGGGCGCGGCGCGCGCCAGCTTCGAGTCGGCCGTGGACTACGCCAAGACCCGGGAGCAGTTCGGCAAGCCGATCGGCGGCTTCCAGCTGACCCAGGCCAAGCTCGCCGATATGGCCGTCGAACTGCACAAGGGCATCCTGCTCGCCCACCACCTGGGCCGCCGGATGGACGCGGGCAGGCTCCGTCCCGAGCAGGTCAGTTTCGGCAAGCTCAACAACGTGCGGGAAGCCATCGAGATCTGCCGCACCTCGCGCACGATCCTCGGCGCCAACGGGATCTCGCTGGAGTACCCGGTGATGCGGCACGCCACGAATCTGGAGTCGGTGCTCACCTACGAGGGCACCGTGGAGATGCACCAGCTGGTGCTGGGCAAGGCGCTCACCGGTCTGGACGCCTTCCGGTAGAAGGCGGACGGTGAACCGGATCTGTCCGGCGAGCGCCCTGCTCAGCTCTGGTTGAAGAAGCCGTCGGCCGGCCGGCCGGCGGCTTCGCCGGTCACCACCTGGGTGTCGGCAGGGGTCAGGAGGAAGACCCGTGTGGCCACGCGCTCGATCGAGCCGCGCAGCCCGAACGTCAGACCCGCGGCGAAGTCCACGACGCGCTTGGCGTCGGCGGGGTCCATGGCCGTGAGGTTGACGATCACCGGCACACCGTCCCGGAAGAGCTCGCCGATGCCGCGCGCGTCCCGGAAGCTGTCCGGGGTGACGGTGGCGATCCGGCGGCCTCTGTCCTCGGCCGTCTCGGCAGCCACCTGCACGCGGGGGTCGGTCGTCCAGGCCTGGTTCGTGCCGGTCTCAGCATCCTCGGAGTACTCGTCGTCGTAGTACCGCTCGTCGTTGTCCTCTACGAGGCCCAGCCAGGCACTCGCCTTGCGCACCGATCCCATGGACGCCTCCTCTCACCGCGGTTCCTTGGTGTCCGTATCTCTTTCCTGTCCCTATGGTCGTCCATGATGCGGATACTGCGCCAAGGGGATAGTCGGCGCGCAGGGGATTCGTGACGGTACTGGTGCAGAAGATGTGGCGATTCGTCAAGGTTCCTCCTGTGTAAGGCCGCTCGCGGAAAGAAAATATGATGCTCCGGTCCGTACGGGTGACATGGGGGACGTACGGGTGAACGGGTCACTCGATACGATGCACGCCGCGCATGTGCACGAGCGCGGCACATCAGGTGAACGGCTCCCGGGGGATCGTCGTGTTCGGAATCGTGAGGCCCTGCACCCATCGGCTGTCCGAGAGGCTCAGGACGGAGTGGATGGCCCATCTCTGCGGGCTGTGTCTCGCCCTTCGCGCCGACCACGGGCAGTTCGCCCGGATCGTCACGAACTACGACGGCCTGATCGTCTCGGTCCTGACGGAGGCTCAGACCGAAAGGACCACGGCACAGCGGCGCACCGCGGGCCCCTGCCCGCTGCGCTCGATGCGGACGGCTCCGGTCGCCCGCGGCGAGGGGGCCAGACTCGCCGCCGCCGTCTCGCTCGTGCTGGCGTCGGCGAAGGTGCGCGACCACGTGGCCGACCGGGACGGGCTGTTGAAGCGGCGTCCGGTCGCCGCCGCGGCACGCCGGGTGGCCGCCGGCTGGGACAGGGCCGGGGCCCGTACCGGCGCCGAGCTCGGGTTCGACACGGCGGTACTGGTCGACGCGGTCGACCGGCAGACCGGGATCGAGTCGCTCGCCGGACCGGGAACACCCCTGCTGACGGTCACCGAACCGACCGAGACGGCGACGGCCGCGGCCTTCGCGCACACCGCCGTACTCGCGGACAAGCCGCAGAACGCCGCGCCGCTCGCCGAGGCCGGACGGCTCTTCGGGCGGCTCGCCCATCTGCTGGATGCCGTGGAGGACCGGGAAACTGACGCGGCGTCGGGTGCCTGGAACCCGCTCACCGCCACCGGCACGCCGCTCTCCGAGGCCCGGCGGCTGTGCGACGACGCGCTGCACGGGATGCGCCTCGCGCTGCGCGACGCGGAGTTCACCGACAGCAAGCTGGCGCACGTGCTGCTGGTGCACGAGCTGCGGCGCTCGGTGGACCGGGCCTTCGGCTCGGCCTCCTGCTCGCATCAGCCGGACCTGCCGACGGGATCCTTCGGCCCGGCGCCCGGCAACCCGTACGCGCCGACACCCGGTGGTCCGTACGGTCCCCCCGGCCCGCCGCTCCCGCCCGAGCCGCCCCGCAACCGGCGCGGCCTGATCGCCGGCTGCCTCGTGTGGGCGGGGCTCGCCTGCACCTGCCAGATGTGCTGCGGAAGCTTCCACGACCCCTGGTCGGGGCAGGAACGCGAAGGCCTCTGCCAGAAGTGCGACTGCGGTGACTGCTGCGACGCCTGCGACTGCTGCAGCAACTGCTGCAGCTGCGGCGGGGAGGACGGCGGCTGCTGCGACTGCGGGTGCGACTGCTGAACCGGGCGGTCCGGCAGCCGCACCGGGGCCTCACGTGAGGCGGGCGCGCGTGGGGCTGTCCGCCCCTGGGCGGGCGCCCGTCCTCACTTGATCTCGGGCGGCGAGATCTGCGACGACTCGATCGCCGAACCCTTCGTGCCCCACTTGTTCAGGATCCGGTCGTAGGTCCCGTCCGTCTTGAGGCCGTTGACCGCCGCCTGGAAGGCGGGCGCCAGCGGGGTGCCCTTCTTGAAGGCGAAGCCGACATCGAGCCGCTTGAACTCGCTGAGGAAGCGCAGCCCCTTCTGCTGGGACACGGCGTAGCGCGACCCGTTGATGGTCGACATGACGACATCGCTGCGACCCTGCTGGAGCGAGATCCAGACGGCGGCCTGGTCGGCGTACGTCTTCACGTCGTACGCCTTCTTGCCCGCGTCGGCGCACACGTGCTTGTTCTTCTCCAGCGTCGCCTCGAACGTGGTCCCGGCGCTGGTGCCCACGGTCAGGCCGCAGAGCTGGGTGAGGTCGGTGACGTCCTTCAGCTTGCTGTCGTCGCGGACGGCGAAGCCCTGGCCGTCGTTGATGTACGTCACGAAGTCGATCGTCTTCAGGCGCTCGTCGGTCACCCCGAAGTTGCCGGTACCCAGGTCGTACTTCCCGCTGCCGAGCGCCGGGAGGATCGCCTCGAAGGAGGCGACCTCACGCTTCAGCTTCAGTCCGAGGGCCTTGGCCGCCGCGTCCGCGAACTCGATGTCCGCGCCGGTCAGGGTCTTGCCGTCCTCCAGGTAGAAGGCTCCGGGCGGGGTGCCGATGCTGGAGGCGATGGTGAGGGTGCCCGAGTCGCGTACATCGGCGGGCAGCAGCTTCGCCGCAGCCTCGTTCTTCTTCACCGACGAGACGACATCGGCCGTGGAGAACTTCCCCTTGCCCGCGGGGCCGGTACCGGCCGAGGAGGCCGCCGGGTCACCCGATCCGCAGGCGGTGAGCGTGAGCGCGGCAGCGGTGATCAGGGCGAAGGCGGCGGTGTGCCGGGTTCGGGGCATGACGGAAACTCTCCGGGTTCGTCGACCGTGCTCCGGTGCGTGGGAGCACGGAGCCACGGGGCGGGAGATCAGCTGTACGAGGGGAGGGTGGAGCAGCGTTGTGTACGTGAAGGCACGCGGAAGATCAACTCGAGCGCCGGCAGCGGCGCGAGCGGGGAGAAGCGGAAAGCAGGGGGTCAGCTCAACAGGAAGAGGACCACACGCGACCGAAGTCGATGTGGGAGCGGGTGACCAGCCACTGCTGCGAATACATGGCCCAAGTGGAGCAGGCATCCGGTTGCACGTCAACTGCCCTGAGACGTACGGCTCACAGTGTGGACAAGCTTGACAACTGGCCCCGGACAGCGGTTGTCTCGGAACCGGACCGGCGCTGAGGGGCCCGGTCCACGTTGTGTTTCTGCTGAAGGCACATCCCGTGTTCGATCTCTGCATCCACGGAGCCTTCGCATGTCTGCGCAGACAGATACCCTCCCACCGCCGCTTCCGGCCCCGCCCGCACAGCACGACGAAGCCTCCGCCCCGCGCATCGTCCCGGTACGACGAACAGGACAGTGGGCAGCGGCCGTTGCCGTCCTGATTCTTCTCGCGGGGGCGTTGACCTCGGTCATCCGCAACGACGCGTTCCAGTGGGACGTCGTCGGCGACTACCTCACCACCGCCTCCGTACTGCGCGGCCTCGGGCTCACCCTGTGGCTCACCGCGCTCGTGATGGTGCTCGGCTTCGCCCTCGGGACGCTCCTCGCCGTGCTCAGGCTCTCCGGCAACCGGGTGCTGCAGGCCGTCAGCTGGGGATACATCTGGCTGTTCAGGTCCACTCCGATCCTGGTCCAGCTGCTCTTCTGGTTCAACATCGGCGCGCTGTACCCGGAGGTCCTCGGCGTCAGCACGGTCAACATCCTCGGCCCCGTCGCCGTCGCCGTCATCGGACTCACCCTCCACGAGGCCGCGTACGCCGCCGAAGTGGTCCGCGGCGGCATCCTCTCCGTCGAGCGCGGACAGCTGGAGGCAGCCCAGTCGCTCGGCCTGGGACCCTGGCGCCGGCTCCGGCGGATCGTGCTGCCGCAGGCCATGCGCTCCATCGTCCCGCCCGCCGGGAACATGCTGATCGGCACGCTCAAGGGCACCTCGATCGTCAGCATCATCGCCGTGCAGGACCTGCTCTACTCGGTGCAGCTCGTCTACCACCGCACCTACGAAGTCATCCCGCTGCTGCTGGTCGCCACCCTCTGGTACATAGCCGTCACCTCCCTCCTGTCCATCGGGCAGTACTACGTCGAACGCCACTACGCGCGCGGCACGGCAGACGCCCGATGAGCGGCGTACCGACCCTCGTCATCATCGGCGGCGGACCGCGCGGCACCGGCGTCATCGAACGCATCGCCGCCAACGCGGACGAGCTGTACGAGGACCTGCGCCTGGACATCCACCTCGTCGACCCGTACCCGCCCGGCGGCGGCCGGATATGGCGGCAGGACCAGTCCCCGCTGCTCTGGATGAACTCCATGGCCGAGGACGTCACCATGTTCACCGACGACACCGTGCAGCAGGACGGCCCCGTACGCCCCGGCCCCGCCCTGCACACCTGGGCCGCCGACGTCCGCGAGGGGCGGACCACGACCGGCACCGCCCCCGCGATACTGGAGGAGATACGAGGGCTCGGCGCCCAGGACTTCCCGAGCCGCCGACTGCAGAGCGCCTATCTGCGCTGGGTGTACGAGCAGGCGCTCGCCGCACTCCCGCCGGGCATCACCGTCCATGAGCACCTGGGCCGCGCACGGCAGATCACCGGCCCCCGCGACGGCCGCCAGCGCGTCTGGCTCGACGGACGCACCGAGCCCCTCGTCGCCGACCTCGTCGTCCTCACCGTCGGCCACCTCGACGCCGAACTCGACCCGGAGCAGCGGGAACTGGGCGACTTCGCGGCACGGCACGGGCTGGTCCACCTGCCCCCGGACTTCACCGCCGACACCGACCTGACGGCCCTGCCCGCGGGCGAACCGGTCATCGTCCGCGGCTTCGGTCTCGCCTTCATCGACCTGATGGTCCTGCTGACCGAGGGGCGCGGCGGACGGTACGAGAACGGGGCCTACGTCCCCTCCGGCCGGGAACCCGTCCTGTACGTCGGATCGCGGCGCGGCGTGCCGTACCACTCGAAGATCGGCTACACCTGGACGGGCGAACGGCCGCCCCTGCCACGCCACTTCGGCCCCGGCCGGGTGGAGGAACTGCTGAACGGTCCCGGCCCCGTGGACTTCCGGCGCGATCTGTGGCCGCTGGTCACCAAGGAGCTCGGCCACGCCCACTACCACCGGCTCTTCACCAGCCACCCCGAGCGCACCACCGTCGAATGGGGCGACTTCGAGGAGAAGTACGCCGTCGCGGAGCCCGGCAGCGCCGAACTCCAGGCACTCGTCTCCTCGGCCGTCCCCGACCCCGCCGACCGGCTCGACCTGGAGGCGCTCGACCACCCGCTGGACGGCGTGCGCCACGCCTCGTACGACACCCTGCAGGACGGGCTGCGCGACTACATCACCGCTGACCTGGCACGCCGCCACGACCCCGCCAACAGCCCCGATCTCGCCGTCTTCCTCGGACTGCTGTCCGTCTACGGGCAGCTGATCCACTTCGGCGACATCGGCGAGAAGTGGCACAGCTTCTTCAGCTACCTCGCCTCCGGACCGCCCGGCCCCCGGCTGCGCCAGCTCCTCGCCCTGTCCCGCGCCGGAGTCGTCCGCTTCCTCGGAGCCGGGCTCACCGTCGAGGCCGACGAGGAGCGGGGCGTCTTCCGGGCCTCCGGCGCGACCGTACCCGGAGAGTTCACCGAGGCCCGGGCACTGGTCGAGGCCAGACTCCCCGACCCGTCCCTGCACCGCACCCGCAGCACACTGCTGCGCGGACTGTACGAGGACGGGGCCGCCGGCACCGACACGGGACTGCTCTCCGTGGACGCCCGCGACAGCCGGATCCTCGGCGTCGACGGCAGGCCGCACCCGCGCCGCTTCGCCCTCGGCCCGTACACCACCGCACGGTCGAGCGGCGCCTTCACCCGGCCGCGCACCGGCGGCCCCGCCTTCCGGCAGAACGACGCCACCGCCCGCACGGCGCTCGCGTTCCTGCGCGACCTCTCCTGTCGTGACCGCCGCACCGCGTGAGTGCGGCATCTCCTCCCGTACACGTCGCCGAAGGAATCCGAATGCCGCTGACCAGCGATCCACCCATCGACAAAGAGACCGTACGAACACCCCCGCACGACGGGCCCGGCTTCGCCGAGCTGACCGTCGTCCCACTGCGCCACCCCTGGCGCTGGGTCGCCGTCGCGGCCACCGCGGTGCTGCTCGCCCAGTTCCTGAACGGGCTGATCACCAACCCCGGCTGGGAATGGGACGTCTTCGCCCAGTTCTTCACGACCGAGACCATCCTCAAGGCGGTCTGGGTCACCCTCCAGCTGACCTTCTACGGAACGGTCCTCGGCTTCGCGCTCGGCATCGTCCTCGCCTTCATGAGGCTGTCGGCCAGCCCGTTCCTCAGGGCGGTCGCGTACGCCTACATCTGGGCGTTCCGGTCGATCCCGCTCATCGTCCAGCTGCTGTTCTGGTTCAACCTCGCCTACCTCTACAAGGAGCTGCAGTTCGGCATCCCGTTCGGGCCCGGCTTCTTCTCCTTCGACACCATGAACCTCGTCGGAGCGATGAGCGCGGCCGTCCTCGGGCTCGCGCTGCACCAGGCGGCGTACGCCGCGGAGATCGTCCGGGGCGGCGTACTCGCCGTGGACAGCGGCCAGTTGGAGGCCGCCGCCGCCCTCGGGATCCCCCGGTTGCGGCAGCTGCGGCGGATCGTGCTGCCGCAGGCGATGCGCTCCATCCTGCCGAACGCGGCCAACGAGATCATCTCCCTCTTCAAGGGCACCTCGATCGTCTCCGTGATGGCGATCGGCGAACTCTTCTACCAGGTCCAGGTCGTCTACGGCCGCAACGGCAGGGTCGTGCCCCTGCTGATGGTCGCCACGGTCTGGTACATCCTCCTGACCACCGTGCTCTCCGTCCTCCAGTACTACGTCGAACGTCACTACGCCAAGGGGGCCGTGCGATGAGCGCACCCACCGATGTATCCAAGGACGCACCCGCCGACACCGCGGACGCCATGGTCGAGATACGCGCCGTGCACAAGAGCTTCGGCTCCCAAGAAGTGCTCCGCGGCATCGACCTGTCCGTACGGGCGGGAGAGGTGACCGTCGTCCTCGGTCCCTCCGGCTCGGGGAAGTCCACCCTGCTGCGCACCATCAACCACCTGGAGAAGGTCGACCAGGGCTGGATCAGCGTCGACGGCACCCTGGTCGGCTACCGCCGGTCCGGCAACAAGCTGTACGAGCTCCGCGAACGCGAGGTGCTGCGCCAGCGCACCCAGATCGGCTTCGTCTTCCAGAACTTCAACCTCTTCCCGCACCTGACCGTCCTCGAGAACATCATCGAGGCCCCGGTCGCAGCACTCGGCCGCACCCGCAAGGACGCCGTCGCCTCGGCCAAGGCCCTCCTCGCCCGGGTCGGGCTCGCCGACAAGTCGGGGGCCTACCCCAAACAGCTCTCCGGCGGCCAGCAGCAGCGCGTCGCCATCGCCCGTGCGCTCGCCCTCGAACCGAAGCTGCTGCTCTTCGACGAGCCGACCTCCGCGCTCGACCCCGAACTCGTCGGCGAGGTCCTCGACGTCATCAAGGACCTGGCGCACCAGGGCACCACGATGATCGTCGTCACGCACGAGATCGGCTTCGCCCGCGAGGTCGCCGACACCGTCGTGTTCATGGACGAGGGGCGGATCGTCGAGCAGGGGCCGCCCGCCGACGTACTCGACCGCCCCGTCCAGGAACGCACTCGCGCCTTCCTCTCCAAGGTCCTCTGAACCATGCCCTCGCAGTCCGTTCCCTCGCAGGTCCTGCCCCCGCAATCCGTGTCTCCGCAATCCGTGTCCCCGCAGTCAAGGAGCAGTCACGTGTCCGTCCGCCGCACCCTCTCCGTCGCCCTCGCCACTCTCACCGCCGCCGGCCTGCTCACCGCCTGCGGCACCAGCGACGCCGCCACCGACGTGGTCCGCCCCGAGGGGGAGAAGGACACCGGGATCAACATCGGGCCGGACCAGAACAGGATCAGGGGCAAGAAGGTCGACGCCATCGCCGCGAAGGTGCCCGCCGCCGTCCGCGAGCGCGGCACGCTGCGCCTCGGTGCGAGCGCCGACGCCTCACCCCCGCTCGGCTTCTACGCGACCGACGACAAGACCCGGATCGGCAGCGAGATCGACATAGCGACCCTGATCGCCGACACGCTCGGGCTGAAGCCGCAGTTCGACGAGGTCTCCTGGGAGAACCTCTTCGTCGGCCTCGACAGCTCCAAGTTCGACGGGGTCCTGTCCAACGTCACCGTGACCGAGGAGCGCAAGGAGAAGTACGACTTCGCGACCTACCGGCTCGACAACCTCGCCTTCGAGGCCAAGAAGGGTTCCGGCTGGAAGGTGAAGGGCCCCGAGGACGTGGCGGGCAGGACGATCTCCGTCTCCTCCGGCACCAACCAGGAGAAGATCCTCGTCGACTGGAGCGAGCAGAACGTCAAGGCCGGCCGGAAGCCCGTGGAGATCAAGTACTTCCAGAAGGACACCGACTACTACCTGGCCCTGCAGTCGGGCCGCATCGACGCCTACCTCGGCCCGAGCCCCTCGGCCAACTACCACGTCGCGGCGGCCGGCCAGTCCGAGATCGTCGGCACGCTCTCCGGCGGCGGTGACGGGGTCCAGGGGAAGATCGCCGTCACCACGAAGAAGGACAGCGGCCTGGTCGAGGCCTACGGCGCGGCGATCGACCACATCGTCCAGGACGGCTCCTACGCCAAGGTGCTGAAGCGCTGGGGGCTGTCCAGCGAGGCCGTCGAGAAGTCGGAGATCAACCCGCCCGGCCTCCCCAAGACCAAGAACTGACCCCGAGAGGTCCCGCAATGTCTGCCACCAGGCCACTCCATCTGGCCGCCGAGATCGGCGGTCCGCCGCGTTACGACGCCGACTCCCACGTCGCGCTCGCCCGCCTCGCCGAGCAGGGCGCGCTCGACTTCGTCACCCTCGGCGACTCCTTCGCCCGGCCCGGCCCGGACGCACTCGCCGTGCTCGCCCGGGTCGCCCCGGCCACCACCCGGATCGGTCTCGTACCGACCGTCACCACCACACACACCGAGCCCTTCCACGTCTCGTCCGCCGTCGCCACCCTCGACTGGGTCAGCGGCGGCCGGGCCGGCTGGCACGCCGACGTGTCGACGACCGAGGCGGAGGCCCGGCTGTTCGGCCGGCGCGGTGCAGCACCCGCCGCCGCCCTGTGGCAGGAGGCCGGCGAGACGGCCGACGTCGGAGCCCGGCTCTGGGACAGCTGGGAGGACGACGCGGAGATCCGGGACGTCGCCACCGGCCGGTTCATCGACCGCGACAAGCTGCACTACGTCGACTTCGAGGGCAGCACCTTCTCCGTACGGGGCCCTGCCATCGTGCCCCGGCCACCGCAGGGCAGGCCCGTCACCGTCTTCGACGGCACGGGTGGCCCGGCCCGGGAGTCCGCCGCGCGGTACGCCGACGTCGTGTACGTACGGGCCACCTCGCCCGAGCAGGCGGCCTCCCTCCGCGCGGACGTGCGTCGCATCGCCGCGGCGCACGGCCGCGATCCCGACACACTGCGGGTGCTGGTCGCCCTCACCGTCGACCTCGGGGACGCGGAGACGGCACCGGAACCGGGGCTGGAGAGCGGTCCGCAGCTCGCCGGACGGGGGACCTACTTCCGGGGCGGCCCGGTCGACCTCGCCGAACTCATCACCCAGTGGCACCGGGGCGGGGCCGTCGACGGTTTCCACCTCACCCCCATCACCCCCGAGCGCGACCTCGAAAGGATCGTCAACGGCACCGTGGCCCTGCTCCAGCACCGCAGCCTCTTCCGCACCTTCTACCCGGGGGGCACACTGCGCGAGCACCTCCGCCTGGCCCGCCCGGCCAACCGCTACGCGCACGCGAGGACCGCGGGGGCGACCTCATGAAGCAGATGCACCTCGCCGCCCACTTCCCCGGCGTCAACAGCACCACCGTGTGGGCGGATCCCCGCTCCCGGAGCCAGATCGACTTCGCCTCGTTCGAGCATCTGGCCAGAACCGCGGAACGCGGCCGGTTCGACTTCTTCTTCCTCGCCGAGGGGCTGCGCCTGCGCGAGCACAACGGCCGGATCCACGACCTGGACGTGGTCGGCCGCCCGGAGTCCCTCACCGTCCTGAACGCCCTGGCCGCCGTCACCGACCGGCTGGGGCTCGCGGCCACGGTCAACGCCACCTTCAACGAGCCGTACGAACTCGCCCGCCGCCTCGCCACGCTCGACCACCTCAGTGGCGGGCGCGCCGCCTGGAACGTCGTGACCTCCTCCGACGCCTTCACCGGGGAGAACTTCCGCCGCGGCGGCTACCTCGACCGCGCGGACCGCTACACCCGCGCCGCCGAATTCGTCTCCACCGCACGGGAGTTGTGGGACTCGTGGACACCGGACGGGACGTCCCGTCCGTTCGCGCACTCCGGACAGCACTTCGAGGTCTCCGGAGAGTTCACCGTCCCCCGCTCCCCGCAGGGGCACCCCGTGGTCATCCAGGCCGGGGACTCCGACGAAGGCCGGGAGTTCGCCGCGTCGGCCGCCGATGTCATCTTCACCCGGCACGGCACCCTGGAGGCGGGACGGGTCTTCTACGCCGACGTCAAGGAGCGGCTGGCGAAGTACGGCAGGCAGCCCGACGACCTGAAGATCATGCCCGGAGTCACCGTCGTCCTCGGCGACACCGACGCGGAGGCACAGCAGAACGCCGCCGAGATCCGCCGGCAGCAGGTCTCCCCGCAGAACGCCATTCTCGCCCTCGAACAGGTCTGGGGCCGCGACCTCTCCTCGTACGACCCCGACGGCCCTCTGCCCGACATCGAGCCGGACCCCGATTCCGGGCTGGTCAAGGGCAGGGTCAGGGTCGCCGATCCGCTGGCCGTCGCCGCCAGGTGGCGCGCCCTGTCGGCAGCCAAGGGGCTGTCCATCCGTCAGACGGTCATCGAGTCCACGGCCCGGCAGTCCTTCATCGGCTCCCCGCAGTCGGTGGCCGCCGAACTGGAGACGTTCGTCTCCACCGACGCGGCCGACGGCTTCATCCTCGTACCGCATCTCACACCGGGCGGCCTCGACGACTTCGTCGACCGGGTCGTCCCGCTCCTCCAGGAACGCGGAGCCTTTCGCTCCGAATACACCGGCTCCACCCTCCGGTCGCACCTTGGTCTGGCCGAGCCGGTATGGAAAGGTTGATCACATGAGCACGGACGTACAGCAGGGCAGCCAGGACTTCCAGGATTGGCAGCGGTGGCACGAGGAGCGCATCGTCGCGGTGGCGGCACCGCACGGCCCGCTCTCCCTCACGGGCACCCACTGGCTCTCGGACCACCCGGACGGTCGAATTCCGGCCGTGCCGGGGCAGTGGCACGAGGACGGCGACGAGGTGGTGCTCACCGCCGCCGCCGAGGACGGGCTGACCGTCGACGGAAAGCCGCTGGACGGCGAGGTCCGTCTGGGCGCGGACCGCGGGCCGATCGACACGTCCCGGGTGGCGCAGGGCGAGCGCAGGCTGGTCGTACTGAGCCGCGAAGGCCTGTGGGCGGTACGGGACTTCGACCCGCAGTCACCCGCACGGCACTCCTTCCGCACCATCGACGCCACCCCGTACGACGCGCGCTGGTCGCTGGAGGGCACCTTCCGCCCGTACGGCTCCGACCGCACCGTCCGGGTGGCGAACGCCGACGGGCGCGAGCGGGGGCTGGGCCTCGGCGGCGAGGTCGCCTTCCAGCTGGACGGCGCGGAGCACACGCTCCAGGTCGCGGTCGAGCCCGACGGCTCGCTCTGGGCCGTCTTCGCCGACGCCACCAGCGGAGACAGCAGCTACCGCTTCCGCTTCCTGCGGCCCGAGGCGCCGGACGCGGACGGCAAGGTCAGGGTCGACCTCAACCGTGCGCTGCTGCCTCCCTGCGCCTTCGCCGACCACTTCATCTGCCCCTTCCCGCCGCCCGGCAACACGCTCGCGGTCGCGGTCCCGGCGGGGGAGCGGAACCGCATCGACGCCTGATCCGTCCCACCGGCGACGCAGCGGCCCTGCCATCCGGCCCCGTCAGCCACAGAGCTGCCGGGGCCGTCCCCGCCGTGCGCCCGCCGCGGCCGAAAGGCGCCCTTGCGCGGCGAGTTGACGCGCCCAATACTCCCGAGCAGCGCTTGTCAGGGGCACGGATCATCCGGAATTCGAACGCCTTCGGAATTCGGACGCGCCCGCTGACTGCGCCTCACGGGTCCGGCCACCCCACAGGCGGGCCCCCGATTCCCCTCGGGAGGAACGAAAAGTGAGGATCAAGCGCACCACCCCCCGCAGCGGCACAGCGAGACGCAGCAGGATCATCGCCGTCTCCGCAGGCCTCGTCGCCGTCGCTGCACTCGCCGTCCCCGCGGCCAACGCCAACTCGACCGGGACGTACAGCGCCAACCAGCTCACCGCCGCCCAGGACGCCGTACTCGGCGCCGACATCGCCGGTACCGCCTGGAACATCGACCCCGCGACCAAGCGCCTCGTCGTCACGGTGGACAGCACCGTCTCGCAGGCGGAGATCAACCGGATCAAGGAGTCCGCCGGAGCCAACGCGGGCGCCCTGGACATCGAACGCACCCCCGGAACGTTCAGCAAGCTGATCTCCGGCGGCGACGCCATCTACGCCACCAGCTGGCGCTGCTCCCTCGGCTTCAACGTCCGCAGCGGCAGCACCTACTACTTCCTGACGGCCGGGCACTGCACCGACGGCGCCGGCACCTGGTGGTCCAACTCGGGGCACACCACCGTCCTCGGCACCACCTCGGGCTCCAGCTTCCCGACCAACGACTACGGCATCGTGCGGTACACCAACACCTCGGTCACCAAGTCGGGCACCGTGGGCAGCCAGGACATCACGAGCGCCGCCAACGCCACGGTCGGAATGTCCGTCACCCGCCGCGGCTCCACCACCGGCATCCACAGCGGCTCCGTCACCGGCCTCAACGCCACGGTCAACTACGGCGGCGGGGACATCGTCTACGGCATGATCCGCACCAACGTGTGCGCCGAGCCCGGCGACTCCGGCGGCCCGCTCTACTCGGGGACCCGGGCGATCGGTCTCACCTCGGGCGGCAGCGGCAACTGCAGCTCCGGCGGAACGACCTTCTTCCAGCCGGTCACCGAAGCGCTGAGCGCCTACGGCGTCAGCGTGTTCTGACACGCCGGGCACGGCCGTACCCCTGAGAGCCCCCGCCGATTGCCGGCGGGGGCTCCCCTTCCGTCCGCGGCTTTTGAGAGGATGTCAGGACGGTCGGTCGCAGAGGCACCACGGGGGCGGACGCTGCGCCTGTCCGGAGGGATGCCCTCCGGGCCCCCACAGACTCCCAGGGGGTTCCAGGTCCGTGAAACGCATCGGAGTGACCGGTCACCGATCCATCCCCCAGGAGGCCTACGCGCACGTCCTGGAAGGGATGCGGGCGGCGCTGTGCGGCCTCGAAGGCTCCAAGGAAGCCCTCTCCAGCCTGGCGGTCGGAGCCGACCAGCTCTTCGCCGACCTCGCGCTGGCCTGCGGGGCGGAGCTGACCGTGGTGATCCCCAGCGGGGACTACGAGGCGGGCTTCGCCGACGAGGCCGACCTCGCGCGCTACCGGATGCTCAAGGCCCGGGCGGCCCGCGAGGTCCGGCTGGACTACCCGCACTCCACCGACGAGGCCTACTACGCGGCGGGCGCCTACATCGCCGACCACTGCGACCGGCTGCTCGCGGTGTGGGACGGCCGGCCCGCACGCGGCCTCGGCGGCACCGGCGACATCGTGACGTACGCCCGGAGCCTCGGCCGGCCGGTCACGGTCATCTGGCGCGACGGCGTGGAGCGGGCCTGAGCCGTCCGAGCGGACGTACCTGGCGCGGACTCACATCCGGTGCCTGACCAGCCAGTCCGTGTGCTCGGGGGAGACGATCCGCTCGGTCTCGAAGACGGCGGCCGCCCACTGCCGCTCCGTCAGAGTGGTCTCCATCGCCGCCTGCATGTTCTCCAGATCGTCCTCCACCAGCGAGTGCGCGGAGACCAGCGGGTGATGGCGGCGCATCTCGTTCCAGGCGAGACAGGCGGCAGCGGCGGCGGACAGCGACCCCGTCAGCGCGAAGGACCCGGCGGTGCCGAACGCCTGCAGCAGGGCGAGGACCAGGGCGGGCAGTGTCAGGGCGGCGATCGTGCTCGACCAGACGAACGCACCCCGCCGGGAGACCTGCCGGCGCCTGCGGTACCAGCGCCGCTGCTCGATCAGCCGGTCCCGGATGTAGGTCTCCTTGCGTACCGTGAACGCCTTGTCCCGTAACTCGCGCATGGACTCGGTGATGAGTCCGCCGCCCCCGTCCGTCATCTCCTCCCGGGGGTCGTCCCACCCCACCTTCCTCAGCTCCTGGAGACCGTCCTCGAGCCGGTTGGCGAACACGGCTTCCGGATGGTGCGTGCCGGTGTCGAACGGCGAGCCGTGGACCGCGTAGCGCCAGCAGTTGGACTTGATGTACTCCGCTGCCGACCGGTTGAGCTGCCAGTGCGACTTGGCCTTGCGCCGCGAGGCGAGATACGTCGTGACCAGGACTCCGAGATACGCCAGAACGGCTACGGAGTCGATGAGTTGGAACGAGTCGCCGACCTCCACATGCCAGGGCAGAGCACCGGGAACGGTGCCGAGGACGAGCAGGATCAGCTGTCCGCGGGTGGTGTTGACCGCCTCCCGCTGGCGTGCGATGGCGATGGCGTCCGTGTGGTGGAAGAGCTCCGGAAGGTCCTCGCTCCGGAAGACCATGGACTGAAGTGGCCCGGGAATCGCCGTCATGTTCACCCCCGTGTGAAGTTGTGGGCATGCTCCGTCGGTCGTACGGCCGGTCCGACCGCGGGCCCGACCGGGTGTGCTGCCCGGGGCTCAGGAGGTCGCGTGCGCCGAGGCCTGCCGGGGCCATGAGAGTAGGGTCGCCTCCCCGCTGACTGCAATGGCGCCTCCCGGCCGGGCCGTGCGCGCAGGACGCTCTCGTGAGATCCGCCGCTCTATGAGAGGGTCTGACAACTGGGCATGTATACAGGCGAGTTGACCCGCGGGAGTGGCAGTCGGGTCTCGCCTGCCACGGGGGGAGACAGTGTGAACAACGCAGGCCGACGCCCTGACGATCCGCCGTCCGAGGCCCAGCGCAGGGTCCGGCGGAGCCCCCTGCTCTTCACCGCGCCGCTGGTGCTGCTCGGGCTGCTGGTCCTCGTCCTGTTCTGGGAGGCGGTCCGTGCCAATGTGACAGCCGACGCGCGGACCGAGTGGCCGTGGCGTCTCCAGCTGCTCGAGATGGAGGCGCTGGGGAGCCTGCTGGCCGTCGCGGTCGGTGCCGTACTGGCCAGGGCCCAGTACGCCCGCACCGTTCGGCCCTATCTGGGCTGGCGGGGAGCCTGGGCCAAGGGGCTCCTCAAGGCGGACGCGCAGGCGTGGCGGGTGGGCATACTGAACGGCGGTCAGCACATCGCGGCGATCGAGGCCTTCGACTGCCGGGTGGTGCTGGCGGGGGAGACCGAGTCCGGCGCCGCCCCGTGGGTCGACGTCTCCGAGGCCGTGGCCGAACTGACCGCGGCCGGGCTGGTCGTGGCCGAGGACTTCCAGCTCGTCGAGTTCGGCCGGGGCTTCCCCCTGGTGGGGACCGGAAGCTACGAGACGGTGCTGGTGGGTGCCTTCTCGAAGAGATTCGTCGAGAAGGTCGACGCGCTGTACGTACGCGTGCGGGTGACCGACGTGGTGGGCGACAGCCATGAGCGCATCGGGGACTGCATGAAGAGTGCGCGAGGGGTTGTCCACGCTCCGCTCGACTGACTGTCGTCCCCGCCGCGAGCGGCCGGGCAGACCGTTCACGCGCATGACCGGTCACCCGGAACCACCGGACGGGTGAACGGGTCGGAAGTGAACGTGTGTTGTCCTGGGAGTGTCCTGAAGTCGACACCGGGAGTGTTCCCGGTCCGTGCGGGATCCGCGGAGCGGTGGCCTCCGCGGCGGCCGCCGGAGCGGGCCCGGCCGCAGGTGCTTTGGCCTGCGGATTCATTCATCACCCAGGTGGGCGAACCCCGGCCGGCATTTCCTTCTCCGAAATGCTCCATTACCGCAAGGTTTCACGTCAGGGCGGCGTGTGAGAGGGGCTGGTTGGGAGTAAAGTCGTGCTGAATATGCGGACTCCGACGCCCGAGTCGGTGTCCGAAAACACCCCCTCCAAGGACCCTCAAGGACGGCCGTGAAGACCTACGAAACCTCCCCCGCCTCTGCCTCCGACCACGCGAAGAAGAGTCGTGTGGCGCTTGCCGAGATCGATGCACGCAGCATCGAGGCATCCAGGAAGCTCGGCCGGGTATTCGGCACGCCCGTGGGTCGTCCTGTCCAGACGTCGAGCTTCAGCTCTGCGCTCTGAGCCAAGCTTCCGCTCCGAGCTCCGAGAGGGGTCCTGGCGTGGCTAGACTGGGACAATGACAGGACCCCTGGTCCCTTTTCGCGAGATCGTACTGAAGGTGCACAGCAGGTGCGATCTCGCCTGTGACCATTGCTATATCTATGAACACGCAGATCAGAGCTGGCGTACCCGCCCGAAAACGATCTCTGACGAAGCTATTTCATGGACAGCTCGACGACTGGCCGAGCATGCCTCGGCGCATGCGCTCGATTCGATGTCAGTGATCCTGCATGGAGGAGAGCCACTCCTGGCCGG
Organism: Streptomyces sp. NBC_00683; assembly: GCF_036226745.1. Lineage (NCBI taxonomy): Bacteria > Bacillati > Actinomycetota > Actinomycetes > Kitasatosporales > Streptomycetaceae > Streptomyces > Streptomyces sp. NBC_00683. The sequence goes on from NZ_CP109013.1 coordinate 6,726,924, forward strand.
GCCCGCGCAACTGCGTCGTGTCTGCGAGGAGCTCACATCGGCGATGAACGGTGTCGCTGAGCTGGACCTCAGGATCCACACCAACGGTGTCCAGCTCAGCCCCCGCTACCTCGACCTCTTCGACGAGTTCCACGTCAGGGTCGGCATCTCGCTCGACGGCGATCGCACGGCGAACGACCGGCACCGCCGCTTCGCCAACGGGCGTACGAGCCATCCGCAGGTTCTCAGAGCCGTGGATCTGCTCCGTCAGGAACGCTACCGCCACCTGGACCTCGGGCTCCTGTGCACCATCGACATCCGGAACGACCCGGTCGCCGTGTTCGACGCGCTCGCCGAGCTCGAACCGCCCCGTGTCGACTTCCTTCTGCCGCACGCCACCTGGGACGAGCCCCCGCTGCGACCGGACGGCTCGCCCACCGCCTATGCCGACTGGCTCCTCGCGGTCTTCGACCGCTGGCAGGAGCAGGATCCGGAACACCGCCTGCCGGTGCGCCTCTTCTCCTCGGTGCTCTCCACCCTGAGCGGCGGCCCCAGCCTCACCGAGTCCCTGGGCCTCGCACCCACCGATCTGGTGGTCGTCGAGACCGACGGCCAGCTGGAGCAGGTGGATTCGCTCAAGAGTGCGTACGAGGGTGCGGCGGCCACCGGATTCGACGTCTTCTCGCACTCCTTCGACGACGTCGCCGCCCACCCCGGAGTGCGGGCGAGGCAGCTCGGACTGGCGGGTGTCAGCGAGACGTGCCGCCGTTGCCCCGTCGTACGTTCGTGCGGTGGAGGGCTCTACACGCACCGCTACAGCTCGGCCACCGACTTCGACAACCCGTCCGTGTACTGCCATGACCTGGAAGCGCTGGTGCGCGGCATCGAGGCACGTACCGCGCACCTCACGGTCCCCCCGGCGGTGACCGACCCGCGGGAACTGGCCGCCGAGCAGCAGGACCTGACCCGCACCCTGCTCGCCGGGCTCCATTCCGAGCTGGACGGCCGCGGCGGGGCGCGGTGGGACGAGGCCTGGGAGCTGGCGGCGGTGCTCGAGTCGTCCGAGGAGGGCGCCTCGGCACTCGACCGGGTGCTGGCCCATCCGTACACGCGGACCTGGCTGCTGGACGTGATCGAGGGCCTGCACGCGGGACGGCCCGGAGCGGTCGACGACGCCCTGAGGTTCCCGGCCTACGCCGCGGCAGCCGCGGTACGGGCGGGTCTCCCTCTGGCGGCGCAGGTTCCGTACCGGGACGGCAGGCTCTATCTGCCCACGCTCGGCGAGCTGCGGACCGGTGGGGCCGGACAGGCCGGCACGGTCCGGGTGTGCGCCACGGACGACGGGTTCGTGGTGCGGCCGGACGGCGGCGGGGCCGAGTGGCGGATCGTGACGGACAGCCCGGGTGACGAACCCGACTGGCTTCCGGTGCGCCTCCTCCGCCAGGACCGCACGCCCCCCTTCGTGCTCGACGACCTCGACCCGTACCGGGACTGCTTCCGCGCCCCGGCCGCGCCCCGGCTCGGACAGGCCGAGGCCGAGGCGTGGGGTGCCGGTCTCGCGGAGGCCTGGGGGCTGCTGGAGGCGTCGGCGCCCGCCACGGCCGCGGCGGCGGGAGCCGGCCTGACGACGCTGACCCCGCTCACCGCGGGGCGGAGCGAGGAGCGGCGCCCCGGCCACGGGGCGATCGGACTCCCGGTCACGGGTGACGCGAAGGAACTGGCGCTCGGACTGATGCGCGGACTCCGGCGGACCACGTTGCGGGCCATTCTCGACATCACCGATCTTTATGCGTCGGACGGTGCCTGGGAACATCGCCTGCCATGGTCGGAGGAATTGGTTCCGTTTTCCCGGCTGCTGGCCGATACCTATGAACGGGTGGCGATCGCCGCCTTTGATCCCCGTTACATGGAGGGTGTGGAACAGGCACTCGACATGATCGGGACAGCGGCCGAGCCCACGGTCGCGGGAAGGCGTCTCGTCGGAGTGCTCACGGAGGAGATGAAGGAAACGCGGGACAAGTGGGCTGAATAGCCACAGGATTGCTGTGAATCACGAAGGCAGCGGATGAACCTGGGTATGGATGACTGAAAAGCGGCGTTGATTGACCGAACGCCATGGGGGTGGAGCAAGGTCCGCTCCGGAATGATGAATTCGCTCGCACCCTCTCCAAAGTCCTGGGATGCGGGTGCTCACACAGGACGGGGGTCGTGTGCACGCATCGACGCAGCAGCGAGCGGCGGACCATCGGCCGTACTTCTTTCTGAGTTACGCGCACACACCGGGGTACGGCGGTGGAACCGACCCCGATATGTGGGTCGAACGGCTTTTCCAAGATCTTTGTGGTCACGTGATGGCCATGACCGATCTGCCCGCGGGTGCGCCCGCGGGGTTCATGGACCGGGAGATACGTTCCGGTGAGGGCTGGTCGGAACGTCTGGGCGGGGTGCTCGCCACCTGCCGTGTCTTCGTGCCGCTGTTCTCGCCGCGCTATTTCGCCAGCGAGATGTGCGGCAAGGAGTGGTACGCCTTCGAGCAGCGCGCCATCCACCACCGGGCCCGCTCGAATCAGCCGGCCGAAGCGATCGTTCCGGCGCTCTGGGTTCCGGTGCCGCCGAACCAACTGCCCGGATCAGCAGAGCGGTTACAGTTCAACCACCGTGATTTCGGGGACCGTTACGTCAGTGACGGGCTCTACGGACTGATCAAACTCAGGCTCTTCGCCCAGGAATACGAGCGGGCCGTCTACGAACTGGCCAAACGCATCGTCAGCGTCGCCGACGCGGTCCAGATCGACACCGGGAGGCCGGTCGACTACCGCCTCGCCCCCAGCGCCTTCGGATCACCCAGCAGCGGGGTCGGAGCACCCCGGCCCATGCAGATCACCATCGCCGCGCCCACACGCCACGACCTGCCGGCGGGACGCAACCCGGACTACTACGGCGACAACCCGCACGACTGGAACCCTTATCACCCGGCCGCCGCGAAACCGCTGGCCTACGTCGCCGAGGAACTGGTCCGCTCCCTCAACTACCAGGCCGTCATCACCTCGTTCGACGAGGAGTCCGGGCAACTGGAGGGAAAGCAGCCGCCCAGCACCCCGGAGATACTCCTGGTCGACCGCTGGGCCCTGCAGGACGAGGACCGGCGGCGCCGGCTCGCGGCCTTCGACGCGGAGAACCGGCCCTGGGTGACCATGGTCGTGCCGTGGTGCCGCGACGACCACCAGAGCAGAGCCGCCGAGGCCGAACTGACCGAGAAGCTCGAGCAGACGATGCCCGCCAAGATGCGGCAGGGGCGGGCCTTCTGCCGGGTGGCGGCCAAGGGGGTACCGACCATGGAGGCGTTCGGGCAGATCCTTCCCCAGGTGGTCGAGGTGGCCGCTCAGCAGTATCTGAGGCATGCCACGGTCTATCCGCCCGCGACCGGCGGACGGCACACCGAACGGACGCGACTGATGGGGCCCATGGGTAATACGCAGTTCATACCCGACATGCACGACCCTGCGACGGATGCGGAGGACGTATGACAGCCGGTCGTGACGGGCGCATCGTCACTTTCTACTCGTACAAGGGCGGCACGGGGCGCACCATGGCCCTGGCCAACACCGCCTGGATCCTCGCCGCGAACGGCAAGCGGGTGCTGGCCGTCGACTGGGACCTGGAAGCCCCCGGGCTCCACCGGTTCTTCCACCCCTTCCTCGACCCGTCGACGCTCGGTGCCACCACCGGTGTGATCGACCTGATCACCGAGTACGCCTGGGCTGCGACCAACCCCGCCCAGCGCGCGGACGACTGGCACCGCGACTACGCCCGCATCCAGCCGCACGCGGTCTCGCTCAACCCCGAGGCGCTCGGCTGGGAGTTCCCGCAGGGCGGCACGCTCGACTTCGTCTCCGCCGGCCGCCAGAACCGCGAGTACTCCGCGACCGTCTCCACCTTCGACTGGGACAACTTCTACGACCGGCTGGGCGGCGGGCACTTCTTCGACGCCCTGCGCGACGACATGAAGGCCAACTACGACTACGTCCTCATCGACAGCCGTACCGGCCTCAGCGACATCGCCGACATCTGCACCGTCCACCTCCCGGACGTGCTGGTCGACTGCTTCACCCTCAGCGACCAGTCCATCGACGGCGCGGCGTCCGTCGCCCGGCAGATCGCCGAGCGCTACACCGGCCGCCCCATCTCCATCTTCCCCGTCCCGATGCGCATCGACGAGGGCGAGAAGGAGAAGGCCGACGCGGGCAGGGCCCTGGCCCGGCTGAAGTTCGACCGGCTGCCCCGGGACCTCTCCGGCGACGAACTCACCGCCTACTGGGGTGCGGTGGAGATCCCTTACCGTCCCTACTACGCGTACGAGGAGACCCTCGCCACCTTCGGTGACGAGGCCGGACTCAGCAACTCGCTCCTGTCCGCCTTCGAACGGCTGACCGCGGTCGTCACCGCCCAGGAGATCACCTCGATGCCGCCGGTGGGCGAGGAGGTACGGCTGCGCATCCGCGACGCCTTCACCCGCCGCCGCCCCGCCATGCCGGCCGATCTCTTCCTCAGCTACGTGGCGGAGAACCGCATGTGGGCCGACTGGATCGAATCGGTCCTCACCCGGGCCGGATTCCGGGTGGTCCCGCGTGACGTCTCCGCCGACCCCGCCACCATGGACGCCCTGCACAGCACGCCCGAGGCCGCGGCCCGTACCGTCGTGCTGCTCTCCAGCGCCTACCTCAAGTCCCAGCGGGCCGTCGACCTGTGGACCCGGGCGGTCTCCGAGGACCCCGGCGGCGGGCGGCGTCAGCTGCTGCCGCTCAGGGTCACCGATGTGCGCCTCTCGGCGCCGTACATCGACCGCAACCCGGTCGACCTGTTCCGGCTGGACGAGGTCCACGCCACCACCGCGTTGATGCGCGCCCTGGACAGGCCGGTCCAGCTCGGCGACGGAGCGTCGCCGGGCCCCCGCTTCCCCGGTACGGTGCCGAGGATCTGGAACGCACCGCCCCGCAACCCCGGCTTCACCGGCCGCTCACTGGTCCTGGAGCGGATGCGGGACCAGCTCGGCGGCGGCATGGCCGTCGTGCTGCCGCAGCCGCAGACGCTGTACGGGCTCGGCGGCGTCGGCAAGACCCAGGTGGCACTGGAGTACGTGCACCGCTTCATGGCGGACTACGACCTGGTGTGGTGGATATCGTCCGAGCAGTCCGACGACGTGGTGGCCAGCCTCGCCGAACTCGCCGTCCGGCTCGGCGCCCAGGGCGGCGACGACATGGCCACGGCCTCGCAGGAGGCCGTGGACCTGCTGCGGCGCGGCGTGCCCTCGGACCGCTGGCTGCTGGTCTTCGACAACGCGGACGACCCCGAGCGGCTCAGGCGCTACTTCCCGCAGGGCGGCTCCGGCCACATCCTGGTCACCTCGAGGAACCAGGCGTGGTCCCAGCACGGGGACGCGCTGCCCGTCGACGTCTTCCTGCGGGAGGAGTCGATCGAACACCTCCAGCGCCGCGCCCCGGGGCTGAGCGTGGAGGACGCCGCCCAGGTGGCCACCGCCGTCGGTGACCTGCCCCTGGCCGTCGAACAGGCCGCGGCCTGGATCGCGGAGACCGCCACCCCCATCGGGACCTACCTGGAGCAGCTGGCCCGACAGGCCCCCCAGGTGCTGTCCCTCAACCAGCCCGCGGGTTACCCGGAACCCGTCGCGGCCACCTGGAACATCTCCATCGAACGTCTCAAGGAGCGCTCGCCGGCAGCGGTGCGGCTGCTCCAGCTCTGTGCCTTCTTCGCCCCGGAGCCGATCTCCGCGGACCTCCTCTACAGCAAGGAGATGATCGAGGCGCTGAAGCCGTACGACTCCTCGCTCCAGGAGAAGCTGGTCCTGGGCCGGGTCATCCGGGAGATCGGCCGGTTCGCTCTCGCCAAGGTCGACCAGGTCTCCAACTCGATCCAGGTCCACCGCCTCGTACAGGCCGTCATCAAGGCCCAGCTCAGCGAGGAGGAACAGCGCGAGGCCCGGCATGTCGTGCACCGGATCCTGGCCGGGGCACGGCCCGACAGCGACGAGCCGATCGACAACCCGGAGACCTGGCCCCGCTTCGCCTCGATCTGGCCGCACCTCGGCCCGTCCGACGCGCGCAACTGCAAGGAGCCGGAGACCCGCAGGCTGCTGATCGACCGGGTGCGCTACCTGTGGAAGCGCGGAGACGTCAGGACCGCGGCCACGCTCGGCGACGAACTGCGCGAGACCTGGCTGGAGATGCTGGGGGAGCAGGATCTGCAGTACCTGTACCTCTGCTTCCACATCTCCAACATCCTGCGCACCCGCGGCCGGTACGTGGAGGCCAAGGAGCTCGACGAGTTCACCCTCCAGCGGCAGCGGGAGGTGCTGGGTCCGGAGCACCCGCACACGTACATGACCACCAGCAGTCTGGCCATCGACCTGGGCCTGCTCGGTGACTACGGCAAGGCGATCGAGCTGGCGACCAAGGCCCATGAGGGCTTCGGGCAGATCTTCCACGAACGGCACCCGAGGACGCTGGCGGCGGCCAACAACCTGGCACTGAACCTGCGGAGCATCGGGCAGTACGCCCGGGCCAGGGAGATCGACCAGGACTGCTACGACCTGCGGTCCGAGGTGCTGGGACAGGAGCACCCGCACAGCCTGTCCTCCGCCATGAACCTGGCCCGTGACCTGCGCGAGGTCGGACGGTACGAGGACTCCGTCGGTCTGCTCAGCCGTACCTACGACAGCTTCAAGTCCACGCTCGGCCGGACCTATCCGACCACTCTGAGCGTCGCGAAGAGCCTCGCGGTCTCCCTGCGCAGGGCCGGGCAGCTGGAGGACGCCCGCAGGCTGACGGTGGCCACCCGCGCCCGGTACCGGGGCAAGTACACCTCGGCCAACCCCGAATCGCTGGCCTGCGACCTCAACCTGGCGGCGGACCTGTTCGCGGCAGGCGAGGCGGTCGAGGCCAGGAACACCGCTCAGGAGGTCGTCGACCAGTACATGAAGGTGCCGGGGGAGCAGCATCCGTACACCCTTGCCGCGCAGAACAACCTCGGCGTGTACCTCTTGGGGTCCGGTGCGCCGGAGGAGTCGGAGAGGCTGCTGACGCGGGTGGTCGCCTCGATGCGCGAGGTGTTCGGCCGCGAGCACCCGAACACCCTGTTCTGCGTGATGAACCTGGCCAACGCGACGGCCGAGCGCGGCGATCTCGAGCTCGTGCTGGAGACGGAGCGGAAGGTCTCCGGTCAGCTCAGGGAGGTCCTCGGGGCGCACCACCCGGAGACCCTGGCCATGACCTCCAACCTCGCGGTCACCCTCGATGCGATGGGGCGCAAGGACGAGGCACTGGGGCTGCGGGCGGAGACGGGCGACGAGCTGGCACGCCAGCTCGGCGACGACCATCCGCTGACCCGGATAGCGCGGGACGAGACGAGGTTCCTGCGCGAACTGGAGCCGATGTCGGTGTGACCGTGCCTGCCACGGCCCGGGGTGCGGTGCCCGAACGGACACCGCACCCCGGACCATCGGTCAGCAGACCGGCGCCTCCCGGTCGTCCAGCAGCCAGTTGAGCACCTCGGGAAGCACGGACAGTGCGTCGAAGTGCGCCGCCGCGGGTTCCATCACGGCGGTGACCCCCGGGATCTGTTCCGCCAGCCAACGGGAGTGGCCGACCGGTGAGAACACGTCCTTCTCGCCGTGCCACAGCATCACGGGCCCCTTGATGTCCGCCGGGTCGAAACCCCACGGCCGGCAGAACGCGATCGCGTCGTCGATCCAGCCGTACGCCGATGTGCGCAGCCCCTCGCGGTAGTTGGCGAGCAGCATCGTACGGATCCCGGCGTCGTTGACCACGATCCGGTCGGAGTCGGTCAGCTCCCGGCGCAGGTCGTCCAGGAGCCGGACCGGGTCCTGCCGGATCTCCGCCGAGCGGCTGATGAAGGACTCCGCGAGCCCGTCGGGATCGGCCGCGGCCGCGGAGTACGCGAGGACGTTCGACGCGGCCATCCCCTCGAACCAGTCGAGCCCCTCGGCGTCCCAGGGAGCCAGGCCGACCAGTGCGGCGGTACGGGTGACCCGCTCGGGCATCATCGCGGCGCACGCCAGGGCGTGCGGCGCGCCGCCGGACCGGCCGACCACGGCGAAGCGCTCCAGACCGAGCGAGTCGGCGATCGCCCGTACGTCCTCGACGACATCCACCACCCGGCGTCCCGCCAGCCGGTCGGAACCTCCGTACCCCGGGCGGTCGTAGGCGATCAGCTGCATCTTGCGCTGGTAGAGGACCATCCCGCGGGGAGCAGGGCCGAGCCGGCTGCCCGGCATTCCGTGCAGGAGGAAGACCGGTCTTCCGCGCGGATCCCCCTGACGCTCGACCATCAGATGCCGTCCGTCCGCCACGCGCACCCGATTGCGCACCCCGCCGCCTCCGCTCGGTCACCCCGCCCGGTCCCGGGCATCAAGTGCCCGGTGTGTGCTGCCAGTTCGATGATGACCCATCAAGGGCACCACCGGGACTCCTTGTCGCAAGGAACCCGTGTTTGCCCGGTTTCCGGCTCGCACCGCATCCGGACGGGCAACCCCAGCATCCGGACTCGCAAGGGCGGAAACAGGACAGGACTAGTCCTCACCCGCTGCCGACAACCGATTGCACGTGGTGTTCGCAGATGGAACCGACGTGGCCCGACCTCCCGGTTGTGAACGGGTCAGGAGTGAAGCGTCGTTGTCGTGTGTGCGTCCTGAAGTCGACCTTGTGTGCTATCGCCCGCATCGGAATAGTGGGCGCCCCATCCTCCGTGTTCCGGACCCCCCACTGGTCCGTACCACGGCCCCACAGGAGGTCGAAGTTGAAGCACCGACGCATATCCAGGAAGCGCGCGGCCATGGCGGGATCGGCTGTCGTCGCCCTGGTTGCAGCAGGAGTCACCTTCCAGACTGCGAACGCCAGTGATGACGTGCCTCAGTTCACGGCACGCACACTGACGGCCAACGCGGCCGGAAATCTCGCCACGACCCTGGACAAGACCCTGGGCGGCGACACGGCCGGCGCGTACTACGACGCCGAGGCGAAGAACCTCGTCGTGAACGTCCTCGACGAGGTCGCGGCCGAGCAGGTGCGCCAGGCGGGCGGCAAGGCCAGAGTCGTACAGAACTCGCTCACCGAGCTGAAGTCGGCCCGGCAGACGCTCACCGCCAAGGCCACCATCCCCGGCACCTCCTGGGCGGTCGACCCCGTCAGCAACAAGGTGGTCGTCACCGCCGACCGTACGGTCGAGGGCGCTGCCTGGGACAAGCTCAGCGCGGTGGTCGAAGGGCTCGGCGGCAAGGCCGAACTCAACAAGTCCGCAGGGGAGTTCAAGCCCCTCATCGCGGGCGGCGACGCCATCTGGGGCGGCGGTGGACGCTGCTCGCTCGGCTTCAACGTGGTCAAGGGCGGCGAGCCGTACTTCCTGACCGCCGGCCACTGCACCGAGTCCATCACCAGCTGGTCGGACTCGCAGGGCGGCGCGGAGATCGGTGCCAACGAGGGCTCCAGCTTCCCGGACAACGACTACGGCCTGGTCAAGTACACCTCGGACGTGCCGCACCCCAGCGAGGTGAACCTCTACAACGGCTCCACCCAGCCGATCACCAAGGCGGGCGAGGCCACCGTCGGCATGTCGGTGACCCGCAGCGGCTCCACCACCCAGGTGCACGACGGTGAGGTCACCGCACTGGACGCCACGGTCAACTACGGCAACGGCGACATCGTCAACGGGCTCATCCAGACGACGGTCTGCGCCGAGCCGGGCGACAGCGGCGGCTCGCTCTTCTCGGGCGACACCGCCATCGGCCTGACCTCGGGCGGCAGCGGCGACTGCTCCTCGGGCGGCGAGACCTTCTTCCAGCCGGTCCCGGAGGCGCTGTCCGCCTTCGGAGCGGAGATCGGCTGATCCTCGGGATCCGGCAGGCTGCGGGCTCGCTCGCCTCACCTCGTGTGAGGGGAGCGGGCCCGCCCGCGTCACCTTCCTGGCGTCAGTCCGCCCGCTGCGAGCCGGTCACCGATGTCGCCCGCGAGCTGCTCGCCCAAGGCGTCGGCACGTGTCAGCAGCCGTGTGAAGGACGTGAGGTGCAGGAATGCCTCCGCGTACGCGGCCTGCTCCTCCAGAGGTAGTTGCAGTACCTGCAGGCGCCTGATGTCGACGCGGGACGAGCTGGAGGCGTGCGTGCCGGCCTGGCGGCCGTTGGACGGGGCGCGCAGGCACCCTGCCAGGAAATGGGTGCTCAGCTTTTCCGGGTCCACGCGCAGGACGTGGAGCTGGGGGCCCAGGGCGATCGGTGGCCCTTCGTGCACCCAGGCCCGGAAGGCACGGACCACCCCGGCGACCACGACATCGCCCTCCTCGGCCACGGTCACGGCCGTTCCGGGAGCGACCTCGGTACTCGGGGTCCCATCCATCAACAGGTCGGCGACGGTGAGAAGCGGCAAACCTGTGTCACGGGGCAGCGGTGCCGCGGTATCCGCCGGCTGCTGCCCGGCGCGCAGGGTGAGGGCGCCGGCTTTGACGAGGTCGCCGACCGTGGCCGTCGTGCGGGACTCCCCGGACGAGAGGCCGAGCTTGGACAGGTTCTGTACCAGTTCGGTCAACTGGCCGAGAGAGCCGGTCAACTCATCCCACGATGCGGCGAGTTCCACACCCGATGGGTCATTGCCCGCAGAGGTGTAGCGCCCCGGGGTCACATCCACCTCGTCGTCCAGCAGATCGAGGAGGGGAATCCTTACGGCACCGTCCGGGAGCTCCCCTTCCGGCGCGTCGAGCTGAGATACGGCGGACAGCACGAAGTCCGTCAGTTGGTCCCAGTCGGGGCCCTGCTCACGCGCCCCGGGCTTCGCGAGTCTGGTCGCGTCGACCAGGAGGGCATCCTGGGCACCTGAGACTGCTGAGGCAGGACCGTCGGGGGCGGCTCTCAGAACCCACAGCTGGAGCGAGACGCTGTGCGGCTGGGCGCAGCCCGGCGGCAGGGCGACGACCGCCCGCAGGGTTCCCGTGCGCAGCAGGGACCCGCGGATGCGGCGGCCCGCCTTGCGTGAGGCGACGGCCGGGGGAAGGACGACCACGGCGGTGCCGCCGGGCCGGAGGTGAGCCAGCAGGTGTTGGACCCAGGCCAGCTCGGGTTCGGTACGGGGCGGCAGTCCGTGGGTCCAGCGCTGGTCCGTGGCCAGCTCCTCGTAACCCCAGTCGCGCTCGTTGAACGGTGGGTTGCACAGTGCGATGTCGGCCCGCAGGCCCGCAAACGGATCGGCGCGCAGGGCATCGGCTGTGGCGATCTCCGTACGCACCTCGGTGCGGGTCTCTGTAGCGAATCCGAGGCGAGCCGTGGCGAGTGCGGCAAGCGCCGGATCGCGTTCGCATCCCAGCAGCGCCAAGCCCGGACCGGTGTACTCCTGTGCGGCCGCCACCGGCAGATGCCCTGTGCCGCACGCCGGATCGAAGACCGTGAGGCCGCCGGTGTCCTCGCCGAGCCGGGCGTCGAGCGCGATACGGGCCATCAGCGACGCCAGTTGAGCGGGCGTGGAGCTGAGCTGGCGGACGTGGGTGTCCAGCCACCGCTGCAACAGGAACTCGAACGTCTCGCGCGGTCCCTCGCTCCGTCCCAGCCGGGCGGCCTCGCCTGCCAGGTCCCGTGCCTCCTCGGAGAGGTCCGAGGGGTGGGAACGGGCTCGCGGGGAGCGCATCCGGCGGGCAGCCTCGGCCACGGCGAGACCTGATTCGTCCCTGCTGCCCAGTGCTTCGAACCGGGGCCACAGGAATTCGCGGCCGGCGACATCGTGCAGTTTGCCGTTGCTGCGCAGCCATTGTTCGACTTCGGCCAGCGAGAACTGGGGGCTCACGTCCGTCCCGCCGATGCGGGAAGGGAACGAGTCGTGGCGCCGGCGCCAGTTGCTGACCGCCGCACGCCCCACGCCCGCGATCCGGGCGATCTCGGCCAGACTGACCGGTACGGCGTTGGTAGTACGCATTCGAGGGTCTCCGGGTCCTAGGCGGGCCGGGCGGGGTCGGCGTCCCAGCGGCCTCAGTCATGGCAGGCTACTACGATCATTGACTTTGTTCACAGGCCTGACCCGTGATGTCGGCGTGCAGGAAATGTGGAGGCTTGGGAATATGGGTGCATTTGCTCCGGGAGTAGTGCTGCGCGACCGGTACCGGCTCGACTCCGTACTCGGGCGTGGCGTGATGGGCCAGGTGTGGCGGGGGTCCGACCTGTACCTGGACCGGCCGGTGGCGGTGAAGACCATCGCGTCGGAGCTGCTGGCCGTTCCGCACAGCCGTGACGAGGCGCTGGCCCGGTTCAAGCGGGAGGCGCAGGCGGCGGCCCGCCTCGACCATTCCAACATCACCACCGTGTACGACGCGTCATACACGGATGACACCTGTTGCCTGGTGATGCAGCTGGTCGACGGGACCACCCTGGAGTACCTCTTCGACCAGCAGGAGGACGAAAGGTTCGACGTACCCTCGGCCGCTTCGATCGCCGCCCAGCTGTGCGCGGGCCTGTCCGCCGCGCATGCCGCCGGTCTTGTGCACCGGGACCTCAAGACCCAGAACGTGATGGTGCGGAGGGACGGCGTCGTCAAGATCCTCGACTTCGGCCTGGTCAAGTCCCTTGCCGACGTAGATCCGCGCCTGACGATGACGGGGGAGGGGATCGGCAACATTCGCTGCGCCTCGCCCGAACTGCTCTCCGGACGGGGCGCGCTCGACGGCCGCAGCGACCTCTACGCGGTCGGTTGCCTTCTGCACCACATGCTCACCGGCACTCCTTTGTTCTCCACCGACCAGCCCGCTCTCCTTGCCTCGCAGCATCTGACAGCGACCCCACCCTCTGTCGGCGAAGCGGTCCCGGCCCCCCTCCAGGATCTGGTGACTGCCCTGCTGGCCAAGAGCCCCGATGACCGCCCCGCCTCCGCGACTGAGGTCTATGCGGCCCTCGCCCCTTACCTGCCGGCCCCGGACCCCGCGCTGGCATCCCGCCGTGGTCTGCCTGAAGATCCGCGCCGTCCCTTCCTCGTCCCGCAGGGACCGCTGCCCGTGTGATCGGTGAGAGGATGAAGCCGTCGACCGGGTGCGCCCCAATGCCCCGGTCGTAGGGGTGTGGCAGGCGCTCTCGGCGCCGGAACTGGGGACGGGCGCGATGCGGCGAAGCCTTGGACGGTACGAGCTCACTCACGAGCTGGGCCGGGGAGGTATGGGCGTCGTATGGGCGGCCCGGGATCCAAGCAACGATCGTGACGTGGCCGTCAAGCTCCTTGCTCCGCCTGCGTACGGGTCCGAGCTCTCGACCCTGGAGCGCCGTTTCCTGCGGGAGGCACGCCTCACCGGCCGTCTGTATCACCCCGGCATCCCTGTGGTGTACGACCACGGCAGCCTCGACGGCGAGCTGTACCTCGTGATGGAACTCGTACCGGGGCGGGCATTGGACGCCGTGCTCAAGGACGAGGGCACGCTGACCGTCGAGCGGGCCGCAGCCGTCGCGCACGGCGTCGCCGATGTTCTCGCGTACGCACACGAGCAGGGTGTCGTGCACCGCGACCTCAAGCCGTCGAACCTCATGATCACGCCGTCCGAGGCGGTCAAGGTTCTCGACTTCGGAGTTGCGGCCGCCCTGGAACCCCGCCCAGGCGAGACCCGTTTCACGGCCGCCAACGCCACGCCCGGCACCGTTGTTTACATGGCCCCCGAGCAGGCCGTAGGCAAGACCGTGCCCGGGAGCGACCTCTACTCGCTCGGATGCGTACTCTACGAACTGCTCGCCGGTAAACCGCCGTTCACGGACGGCAGCCCCTTCATGCTGTACCACCAGCACGCGAACGAGCCCGTCCCTCCGCTCTCCGGTCACCGCCCGGGCATCCCGGCCGGGCTGAAGAAGCTGGTGGAGAGCCTGCTGGAGAAGAAGCCCGAGAACCGTCCAGCCTCGGCCGCCGAGGTGCGTGCCCTGCTCACGGCCTGGGCCCCCGCCCCGACGCCCACGACGGCCCTCGCGCACCCGCGTCTGGCCGAAATAGCCGCCCTGCGCCACTCGGGCCGCCCCGCCCCAGCGCTGGAGCAGTATCAGGAGTTCCTCGCCGCCCCCGGTCTCGGGCACGCGGACTTCCTTGCCGCTCGTGTCGGCGCGGCTCTGTGCGTCGGCGCGCTCGGCCGTACCCGTGAAGCCCTCGACGAGCTGAAGTCCGTACTCGCCGAGCAGCGCAGCCTCCTGGGGCCTGCCGACATCGGTGTTCTGGACACGCGCTACGAGATCGCGGTGCTTCTCGTGCGCACAGGTGAGCGCCACCCGGCGGTGGAGCTGTTGCGCCGGCTGGTCGACGACGAGGAGCGCGTGCTGGGAGCGGACGACCCTCGGAGCGGCCGTTCGCGGGCCCTGCTGAAGCGGCTCGACCGTATGACCTGACGGCCTGTTGGTCGCGCTTCTGTGATCTCTGTTCACAGTGTTATCAGCGTGTTACGCTGCGCCTGCATCGTTCGGGTGGGAGACAGGACACTGTCTACGGACGGCAGCAGCAGAGATCGAGGGGAACAGCGCCGATGACGCCAGCAGCCCAGCGCGAGAGCGAGCGGACCGTTACGGAGGAGCTTCCGGAAGAGGGGAAGCTCGTCGAGGTGCGTGGCCAGTCCTGGGTCGTCTCCCGCGTCGAGCCGTCCCCGGCCTCACCGGATGAGGGCGACGCACGCAGGCCTGCCACCCTCGTCCACCTCCAGTCCGTCGCAGACGGCCGCTTCGGCGACACCCTCTCCGTCATCTGGGAGGTTGAGCCGGGCCGCCGTGTGCTGCCCGCAGGCTCCCTCCCGGACGCCTCGACCGGACAGTACGACCCTCCGTCCCGCCTTGCCGCGTTCCTCGACGCCGTCCGCTGGTCCGCCGTCGCCTCCGCCGACGGCAAGACCCTGCAGGCGCCGTTCCGCTCCGGCGTCGCCGTCGAGCCGTACCAGCTTGAGCCGGTCTCCCGTGCCGTCGGCGCTCCTCGCGTCAACCTCCTGCTCGCCGACGACGTCGGCCTCGGCAAGACCGTCGAGGCCGGACTCGTCGCCCAGGAGCTGCTGCTGCGCGGCCGGGCCCGGCGCATCATGGTCGTATGTCCCGCGGGGCTCACCCTCAAGTGGCGCGACGAGATGGCGGAGAAGTTCGGCCTCGACTTCACCATCGTCAATTCCGAGCACTGCGCCCGTCTGCGCCGTACCCATGGCACCGCGGCCAACCCGTTCCGTGTGCACCCGCTGACCATCGTGTCCCTGCCGTGGCTGCGCGGCACGAAGGCCCAGCGTCTCCTCGACGAGGTCATCGGCGCCCCCGAGGTGAGCAGCAACGGCGACCACAAGCGGTTCTTCGACCTGCTGGTCCTCGACGAGGCGCACCACGTCGCCCCGTCCGCCCCGAAGCAGGTCTACGCGGTCGACTCACAGCAGACGAAGCTGATCCGGCGCCTCGTCCCGCACTTCGAGCACCGCTTGTTCCTCTCCGCCACCCCGCACAACGGCTACCCCGAGTCCTACACCGCGCTGCTGGAGCTGATCGACGACCAGCGGTTCGCCCGTGGCATGGACCCCGACAAGGAAGCGCTTAAGGACACCGTCGTACGGCGTCTGAAGGCCACGATCACCAATGCGGACGGCACCCCCCGATTCCGTACGCGGAAGACCGAGCAGCTCTCCGTGGACTACACGGATGCCGAGCGCGAGATCCACGGCCTGCTCAGCTCGTTTGCGGACCTGCGCCGCAAGAAGCTCGTTCCGACCGCCCGAGGTGGCCGCCGCGCCGCCGACCTGGTCACGCTGCTCCTGAAGAAGCGCCTCTTCTCCTCCCCGGCAGCCTTCCTCCACACGGTCCGCGTCTACCTCTCGCACCTGGAGGACACAGGCACCCGTACGCGCACGGCGGCGGCCGAAGTGCCCGACTGGCTCGACGACTTCGCGGACCTGGTCGCCGACCTCGACGACCTCGGCCTCGTTGACGCCGAGGACTCGGCTCTCACCCGCTCCACCTCGCTGACCCCCGCCGAGGACCACCAGGAGCTCGACCTGCTTCAGCGGATGGAACGCTGGGCCGTCACGCACGAGGCCGACGCCGACTCCAAGGCCGCCGTCCTCCTACGTACGCTCAAGGCCATCTGCCGCACCGCCGACGGCAAGCACTGGACGAACGAGCGCATCGTCGTCTTCACCGAGTACCGCGACACCCTGGACTGGCTCCTCACCCTGCTCCGCCAGGAAAAGCTCACCGACGACGGCCGTGTGGCCGTCCTCCACGGCGGCCTCAGCACCGAAGACCGTGAGCGCATCCGCCTCGGCTTTCAGGCCGATCCCTCCACAGACGAGGGCGCGGTCCGCATCCTGCTCGCCACCGATGCGGCCGGCGAGGGCATCGACCTGCAGAACCACTGTCACCGGCTGGTCAACTACGACATCCCGTTCAACCCCAACAAGCTCGAACAGCGCATCGGCCGTATCGACCGCTGGGGTCAGCGCAAGGACCCGGAGATCTCGCACTTCATCGG
This sequence comes from Streptomyces sp. NBC_00683, assembly GCF_036226745.1. NCBI lineage: Bacteria > Bacillati > Actinomycetota > Actinomycetes > Kitasatosporales > Streptomycetaceae > Streptomyces > Streptomyces sp. NBC_00683. The sequence goes on from NZ_CP109013.1 coordinate 6,743,420, forward strand.
CTCGGGCTGGCAGCAGGCCCAGGCCGGATCGTACGAAGCGGACCTGGAGTTCCTGTCCCGCGTCGCCAAGAAGGTGGCGCGCATGGAACAGGACCTCGGCTCGGTCAACGCCGTCATCGCCGAAGCTGTCCAGCGCCGTATGACCGGTGACACCACCCCCGTCGACCTCGAGAACGCCAAGCCGCGCACGATTCAGGGCCGCCGCACAGGTGGCGAGGTCGCGCCCGAGCAGAACGTCACCGCCCAGTCGAAGCGCCTCGCCGACCAGTACGACGAGACCGTCTCCACACTCGGTCTTACCCCGACCAACATCAAGCGCGTCGTCGACACCGCTCTCGCCCTGGACCACCAGCCGCCCCTGGCCCCCGACCGCACTCTGGCCGTGGACTTCGAACCGGGCCAGCTGTACGAGGTTCCCCCGCTCTCCGGTACCTGGGAGCGGGCCACCCGGGGCCTTGCCCACAAGCTGCGCGAGGACGAACAGCGCCCCATCACCTTCGACGCGGCCGTCGCCGCCAAGGGGCGTGAGGACGTCGTCCTCACCCACCTCAAGCATCCGCTCGTCGCTCTCTCCACCCGCCTGCTCACCGCGGCCGTCTGGAACGCGGACACGGTCGGCCTGCACCGCGTCACCGCCGTCGTCAGCGACGACCCGGCGATCACCACCACGCTCGTCTCCGCGTACGCCCGGTACGTACTCGTCGGCAACGACGGCACCCGTCTTCACGAGGAAGTCGTCCACGCGGGTGGCTGGTTCGGCGACACGGGCCGCTTCCGCCGCTGGGAATCCGTACGCACCCAGGGCGAGGCCCTCTCGAAAGCGCTCACTGAAGGCACCGAGGCCGCCCCGCACCTCAGGCAGGAACTCACCACCGCCTGGGAGAAGCTGGCCAAGCCGCTCAACACCTCCCTCGAAGCCCGCGCCCGCGAACGCGGCGAAAGCCTGGAGCGCGCGCTCACCGACCGGCAGACCGAGGAGGAACGCCGCATCACCGCGACCCTCGGCCGCTTCGAAGCCACCCTGCGCGCCAAGCTCAAGGAGGAGGGCGACGGCACCGGTGAGCAGTACGCGCTCTTCAGCGCACACGACATCACCGCCGCCGAACGCCGTCAGTACGACGACGACCGGGCCCGCTGGCAGCAGCGTCTCGATGGGCTGCCCGGCGAACTGGAACGCGAACTCGCCGCCATCGCCGCCCGCTACCGCGACCCGCGCGCTCACCTCTTCCCCGTCGCCGTCGTCTTCGTGATCCCCGCAAAGGAAGCCCGCCGATGAGCCCCCGCCCCGCCTCCCGTGGTCTCGCCGCAGCCAAGGCCCAGGCGCTCGACGGCCGCCGCCAGCACCAGGAATGGCTCGACCTCACGGAGGTCTCCGGCCCCTTCCTCACCATGCCGGTCCTGCGCAGGGCCTGGCCTCAGCTCGACGCTCTGGAGAAGGACGAACGCGCCCGCCTGCGCGCGCGCCACGCGGACTGGCAGAACGACACCACGGCGGGCCGTGACGAGTGGGTCGCCTACCTGCTGCGTTCCGTCCTGGAGTGGGGCGACGCCCTCGCGTTGCGCCAGGGCGAGGCCGAGGATCCGGCATTGGACCGCCTCACCCTCCACGTCCCGGAGCACGGTGCTGTCCTGCGCCCCGACTTCGCTCTCGTCGAGCCGGGCATCGACCTCGCCGCCGAACCCGACACAGCCTCGGCCGCCATGCGCGTACGCCTCCTCGGCATGACCGTTCCCGCCGGCACCGTGCCCACCTCACGCGCCGCCGGAGGTGGCGACTGGGCTGCGTCTCCCGCGGACCGCCTCGCCCGGCTGCTCCGCCACCACGACATCCCGCTCGGCCTGGTCACGGATGGCCGCTGGTGGTGCCTGGTCTGGGCCCCCATCGGCGGCGTCACGACCACCGCGGTCTTCGACACCATCGGCTGGAACGAGGCCGCCGAACGCAACGTCGTCCGCGCCTTCGTCTCCCTGCTGCGTCGCCGCCGCTTCTTCGAGTACGAGGAGTCCGAGACCCTGGTCGGCCTGCTCAAGGCCAGCCTGGCCGCCGGTGAGGACGTCACCGAGGCACTCGGCATTCAGGTCCGCCAGGCCGTCGAACTCCTCGTCGATGCCATAGGGCGAGCGGACGTACGCGCGATGGACGCGGGGGCACCGGGCCTCCACGCGTCGGGCGTCGCGGCCGGCGAGGTCTACCGGGGTGCCGTCGCAGTCATGATGCGCGTCGTGTTCCTCCTGTACGCGGAGGAGCGCGGCCTGCTCCCGGCGGACAACGAGGTCTACGCCACGGCGTACTCCGCCCGCTTCCTGCGCGCCGAACTCAAGGCCCGCGCCGACGCGGACGGCGAGAGCGCCCTCGAACACACCACCTCAGCCTGGCACCGCCTGATCGCCCTCTTCCACGCGGTCCACGGGGGAGTGGACCACCCCGAACTGAAGCTGCCCGCGTACGACGGCTCGATCTTCGCCCCTGACACGTACGCGTGGATGGAGCTCACCACCCCGCTTCTGCCGATCGACGACCGCACGGTCCTGCACATGCTCCAGTCGGTGCAGGAGGTCCGCGTCGGCACCGGCAAGAACGCCGAAGTCCGGACGCTGAGCTTCCGTGCCCTGGACGTCGAGCAGATCGGTTACGTGTACGAGGGCCTGCTCTCCTTCGGCGGCGAGCGCGCCGTCGAGGACATGGTCGGCCTGATCGGCCCCGAGGGCCTCGAACACGAGGTGCCGCTGCGGGAGCTGGAGTCCCTGGCGGCCAAGGCAGGCGGCTCGGTGAAGGCCCTGGCCACGTCCATCCACGAGAAGTGGAAGGACCCGAAGCCGCCGGCGAGCTCTTCAAAGCTGGAGAAGCTGCTCGCCCCGGCGAAGGACGAGGTCGAGGCCCGGCGCCAGTTGAACGCGGTGACCAAGAAGAACTCGGGGCTGAGCGAGCGCCTGCTCCCGTTCTTCGGCATCCTGCGCCGAGACCTGCGTGACCTGCCGATGGTCATCCCGAACGGCTCGCTGTACGTCACGGAGTCCTCGCTCCGGAAGAACACCGGCACCCACTACACCCCCCGCTTCCTGGCCGAGGACGTCGTCCGTCACGCGCTGGAGCCGCTGGTCTACGAGCCGGGCCCGCTTCAGACGGCGGACTCGGGGAAGTGGCGGCTCAAGTCGCCCGAGCAGATTCTCGCGCTGAAGGTCGCGGACATCGCGATGGGTTCCGCGGCGTTCCTGGTTGCCGCCTGCCGTTACCTGGGCGACCGGCTGATCGAGGCCTGGGAGAACGAGGGCCGCACGGATGCGATGACGTACCGGGCCGGCCGAGCCGTCGACGCGGTGACGGCTGCGGACGCGGAGCAGGACCCGGTGGTGGTCGAGTCCCGCCGCCAGATCATCGAGCACTGCCTGTACGGGGTGGACATCAACCCGATGGCCGTGGAGATGGCGAAGCTGTCGCTGTGGCTGGTGTCGATGGACCCGACGCGGCCGTTTACGTTCCTGGACGACAGGCTGGTCGCGGGGGACTCGCTGCTGGGTGTGCACAGCATGGACCAGCTCCAGTCGGTGCACATGAAGCCGCAGGGGCAGCGGGACATACTGGCTGAGCAGACGCGTGAGCTGGTGGACGAGCTGACGCGGGAACGCCTGGCGATCACGGCGATCAAGGGCGTGGACCTGCCGGCACTGAAGCGGAAGCGGGAGCGGCTGGCGGAGGTCAACCGGCACTCGCGGAGGCTGCGGCTGGTGGGCGACCTGATTGTGGGGGCTGCGTTGGCGACGTGCGCGTCGGGGCGGGTGGAGTGGTACGCGCCGGATGGGGGCGAGCGGGTCAAGGACCTGTTCCCGCAGGCGGCGTGGATCGTGGAGAAGATCGTCGCGGATGGTGTGGAGGACGACTCGGAGGTCGTGCGGCAGGCGACGGCTACGGCGGAGGAGTGGCTGGGAGCGGAGCTGCCGGCGGGGGGAATGGAGCGGCGGCCGGTGCATTGGCCGTTGGTGTTTCCGGAGGTGTTTTCGCAGGGGGGCGGGTTCGATGCGATTGTCGGCAACCCGCCGTTTTTGGGTGGAAAGAAGCTGACGGGCACTTCAGGGGAGGCATACCGAGAGTGCTTGGTTGACTATATTGCAGGAGGGAAGCGCGGTAGCGCCGATTTGGTGGCCTACTTTGAGCTGCGAGCTCACCTTCTGTTGAACCACTGGGGTCAGACTGGTTTGGTGGCGACAAATACCCTGGCGCAGGGTGATACTCGCGAGGTTGGCCTTGATCAATTGGTGGACGGCGGGGTTCAGATTCGCCGTGCGGTTAAGAGTGCGCCGTGGCCGTCGAGATCTGCGGTTCTGGAATACTGTGCAGTCTGGACGAGTCAGAGGCGGTTGATTGATTGCGTCGTTTCTGTCCTGGATGGAGTTGTTGTAAGTAATGGCATTTCTACTTCACTGAACCCAGATACGCGGGAGTCATCGTGGAGTGAGATGCTGGAACGCAATGGTTCGCAGGTCTACCAGGGTTCACTAGTTCTTGTTATTGACGGTTTCAGCGTTACGAAGGAGGTAGCCCAGAGTTGGATTCGTGAAGATGCTAGGTACTCTGACGTCCTTGCGCCATTGCTGAATGGTCAGGATCTAAACAGTGATCCGTTGCATCAGGGTGGTCGGTGGGCTATCAATTTTCATGAATGGCCTGAGATGCGGGCTCGACGTTATCCCAACGCGTATGCGAAGTTGCTCGCGGAGGTGAAGCCTGAGTGTCAAAAGAAGGATGTGAAATCCTATGCAGGATTGATGGATAGGTGGTGGCAATATTGGCGCACGCGTGGTGATATGACGAAAGCGCTGGATAGCCTTGATCGCTGCATCGTTATTACGCTGGTGAGTAAGGTGGTGATGCCTGTGATGGTTCCCACGGGTCAGGTGTTTACTCATCAACTCGGCGTCTTTGTGTCAGACGAATACGCTTTGTTTGCATTCCTCTCCAGTGCTCCGCACTATTGGTGGGCGATCGATCGCTCCTCGACTCTTGAAACGCGAGTCCGATACACCCCCACTGATGTATTTGAAACCCTAGTCCGCCCTCCGATTACTTCCCGCCTCCACGCTGCCGGCGCTCGCCTGGACACCTACCGCCGCGACCTGATGCTGGCCCGCAACATGGGTCTCACTGCCACCTACAACCTCGTCCACAACCCCGACTGCCAGGACGAGGACATCGTCGAACTCCGCCGAATCCACCGCGAGATCGACCGCGCCACCGTCGAGGCGTACGGCTGGTACGACCTCCTCGACGACTCCGGGCAGACCCCGCACGCCGACCCGACCCATGAGACGTTCCCGCTTGACCACGGCTTCCACGAGACCGATCAGGGCACCCGCTACACCATCGGTCTCCTCGCTCGGACCGAGATCATCGACCGGCTGCGCCAGCTGAACCATCAGGCGTACGCCGACGAGGTTCACCTCGGCCTGCACAAGAAGCCCGCCAAGCACCCGGACATGCCGAAGCCCTCCGCCGACGCTATCCGGAAGCGCAAGGAGCAGCTGGCCTCGCGCGGCGGCTCGGATTTCGGTGAGGGCGCCGAGGGTGCCCTTTTCTGAGCGCTTCGTCGACGCCACCTATTGTGCCGCCCCGGGAATTGATGGGTTTACGTCCCTGCCCCTTCGAGGCGGTCATAGAATCTCGAAGCGGCGGTGACGAGTGGGCAGTGGGGCTGAAGCGGTGATCGCCGCCGTGTGGCTTGGATGAGACAAGGGGATCGCGTGCGGCAGTCGCGCCAGGGCTGCCCCTGGGGGCGGGGCGACTCCGAACGGCATTGCGCCGATGGGGCTTTGTCGGCGGTCGCCGCCATGGTTTTGGGAAGCAAGACAGGGCGACGGACGGAATCAGGCATGGGTTACAGAAACGAAGCTGAGGTCATGCAGGCGCTTGGGATCGAGTCCTGGAGGCACCTCTCCAAAGACAAGATGATCAGGTTTGCGGCCATGATGCCCGACATGGACACTGAGGTTGCTCTGAAGATCGTTGAGCAATTCCCTGTGTTCAAGGATTTCGCCATGGATACCGTGAACGCGATGGAGAAGGTGCATGAGGCCACACTCTCGGCCAACAAGCAGAGCCAGGAGTATGTCCATCAGGCCTTCCAGGACATCAGGGAAATCCTCAAGCATGAACTCAACAAGGGCGACCTGAGTTGGGAAGAGAAGAAGTACCTCATCGAGAAAATCCAGGAAACTGGAAGGCTTGAGTTCCAGAAGGACAGCGAGAACAAGCAGTTCTTGGATGGATTGCTCAAGAAGCTTGTGGTGGGCGCTGGTGCTGCACTCGCTCTAGGTGTGGTTTTTGTCGGTGGCAAGATAATGGCCGAAAGTAAGGATGACCCCGAAGACGCCTTGGAGACTTGATCGAAACCTTTTTGGTTAACAGGTAAGGTTTAGCCGAGCTTGCGTGTTATGTGTGCTCGCCCACGTCACGGCGGTGACGTGGGCGAGTAGGTTGAGTTGAGCGGTGTTCTATTCTCCGGTTTTGCTGGTCGAGGGCACGAACGATGCCCAGGCGCCCCAGTTGATCCGCAGTGTCGGGCCCTTGTCTGCGCCCTTCGAGTCCCGTACGTAGACCGCAGCGGGACCGGCAGCCACCTCCACGCAGTCGCCGCCGCCCGATCCGCTGTAGCTGCTCTTGAACCAGCGCAGCTCGTCCACGTTCCCTGTTACCTGCTCCACGCTCATGTCTCTCCCACCAGCCGTTCGATGAGCCGCGCAGACTCCTGGGCGTTCAGGGCCTGCGATCGCAGCTTGCCATATCGCAGCCCGAAGCCGCTGACGTCTTCCGGATCACTGACGATGCACCCGACTTCTTGGGACTCGATGTACCCGAGGCGCCGTAGCTCACTCGTCTCGACCAGGACGAACGGGCCGTCCAGGCCAGTGTGGAAGCCGCCCCCGGTAGGCATCACCTGGACCTCCACATTGCGCAAGGCGCCTACCTCAAGCAGGTGTTGCCGCTGCTCCCGTACCACCTCGACGCTGCCCACCGGGTTCCGCAACGCCTCCTCCCCGATGATGAACGACAGCTCCGCCAGCGGGTCCCGCGTGAGCAACCTCTGCCGCCCCAGCCGCGCCTCCGTGTGCTGGTCGACGATCTCCTTGCTGAACGGGGGGCAGTGGCCGGCGAACACCGCCCGTGCATACGCCTCCGTCTGCAACAGCCCCGGCACCAACAGAGGGTCGTACGAGAAGCGGCTCAACACCTCCGCCTCGATGAGCGCGAAGTTGCGGAAGAAGCGCGGGAGCTTCGCCCGGTCCACCTCGCCCTGGAGCACGTCCAGGACACCGCCCGCCTCCAGCGCCCGCTCGGCCGCGATCGTGAACGTCTCCTTCGCGGGCCGCCGCCCTTGCTCGACCGAGGCGACCTGTTCCAACGAGTACCCGATGGCCTCACCCAGCCCCTGCTGGTTCAACCCGGCCCGCTTGCGCAGGTGCTGGAGGAGCGTGCCGTACGCCACCCACACCCCCGGCAGCTCGCTGTCCTCCTTGGCCTTCACCTTCGTCACGCGTCCGTCCCGCGTCTCCCGCACTGCTCTCACGCCCTTCCGGCCACCCCACTGCGACTGGACATGGTTCAACAGCAGGGACCATCCCCGCGTCACGGCTCCGGACCCGTACAACACCCGTACACAGCGGGCTCACTCGATGGATTACGGCCCCGAAGCCAGATCATCTGACTAGCCTTGGCGGCCTGGCAGTTCAAAGGGGGGAACATGGTGGGTTCAGGGGACGAGGAACAGCGGGGGCTGTTCAGCGGGTTCGAGGGCTACCGGACACCTGCGCCGACGGAAGTCCGCGGGGTCCTGGCAACACGGCGTCGTCATCGTGGACACCAATGTGCTGATCGATCTGTACCGGATGAACCGACAGGTTCGCGAGGACATGCTGACGGTACTGGAGGCGCTCGGTGCCCGCCTGTGGGTGCCGCATCAGGTACTCGTCGAGTTCTGGCGTAATCAGCAGCAGCCCGGCGTGCTCGGACACCATCATGCCCAGGTGCGTGACACCGCCGCAGCCATGACCAAGGCGCGCAGTGCCATCGGGGATTCGCTCAACCGTTGGGCGCGAGCGGTCCATCTGGCCGCGGACGCCCCGATCCGTGACGAGCTGAACAAGCTCGAGGAGGACCTCGACGCCACCCTGGATGGGCTGCGCGAGGTGCTCGAACGGCAGGCCACGGTCGACCAGGTACCAGGCGCACCGGACACATCGGCGGACCCGGTGATCGGGAAGCTGGAGGTGCTGCTCCAGGGCAAAGTCGGGGCTCGTCCGACGGATGACCAGCTCACTCGGTGGGTCTCAGAAGCCAAGGAGCGGGCACAGCACAGGCAGCCGCCAGGCTTTCGCGACTTCGAAGAAGGAAAGCCCGATCATGCTGCGGCGGGCGACTACATCGTGTGGAGACAGCTCTCCGCGGAGGTGACAGCGCGAGGCGCGGACGTCCTCTTCGTCACCAGGGACCTCAAGGAGGACTGGTGGCGGACCCTGGCGGTGTCCGGAGACCGCCAGCCACGCGTCGAGCTCGTACACGAGTTGCGCGCCGAAACGGGGCGGCAGCTGTACATGCTGGAGCCCAGCGGTCTGCTCGACCTGGCCCAGGACAGCCTCGATCTGCGAGGACGAGTGGCGAGCACCTCTGTCGACGCGCTGCGTCAGATGGAGAGAGAGTCGAGCCCCGTCGTGTGGTCGGAGGCGATGCTCCGTTATTTGCTGGCCATGCTCCAGCACCAGTCCCCGGTCAGATTCCAGGTGCTGCTCCACGCCGGTCGCAACAACGGCTTCGTCGACCGGGAGACCGTCTACAAGCTCGGTGGCTATGACGCGAGTCGGATGCTGCGCGGATTCACCAAGCCAGTGGCCACGGCTACCCGCCGCCTGCACGAGCTCGGCCTCATCGACGGGACACCGGAGGAATTGCTGCGTGCCGTGTATGACGGCGACGTTCTGGCATCGGGCTTCGGCGTCCCCGACTACACCGTACCGATGCTGAATAACATCGCCGAGCAATTCGACGCTCATGGCGTCATCACGCTGGCGACGGACGGGGACACCGGCGACGAGGACGCGGCATACGACCCCGAGTCCGACGAAGGCTGACGCGCGCCGCACGCCCAGCCAAGCGCTGTCCGGCAGTGTCTACGGATCCGGCATGAACCGTGGTCGACATGACACCGGCGGCTGCGGGACAGCACTGCGACGCAGGTCTGAGGCGCCCGCGATCCTGATCGCGGGCGGGAGGCTGCGCGACCGCAGGATCACACGGAGCCGACCCGCCCCCAGTGAAACGGGCGAGGCGACGCCGCATCTGCTCAGTTGTCGGCCCGCCCGGCACCAGCGCTTTCTGCCGCCACTGCCGCCGAACGGGACGGAGATCAAGTCAGGTGTCGGGCAGCCAACGTCGCCGCCGCCAAGGCGTACCCATCCGTTCGCACGCTCTCCACACCCCGCGCCTTGAACCCCTGTCTCAGGCTGTCCATGAGGGTGAAGAACAAGAGTGGCTTCGCCGAATCGCAGAGCGGAGCGATGCCGGCCTTGCGTACGCCCCAGAGGCGCAGTGCCTCCGCGGGGTTTCCGCTGACGGCGAGTTGTGCGGCCTCGCCCAGCCATGCGCCGGACTCCTGGCTCTCACTCTCCAGCAGGGCAAGGTGCCAGGACTCCGGGCGGCACTGCCACGCGTCGAGATGGGCAATTTTGAGCATGTCCATGTGGGGCAACGAGGTGTAGACCGGCGGTGTGCCGGCCAACTCCCAGGAGAAGAGCTGGGCTTCTTCGGAGATGGTCGAGGCTGCTTCCGTCGCAGCCAACGGCGTGCTGAGGAAGATTCTGGCGAACTGCTGCTCCCGCTCGCCGACCTGGTCGAGAAGCAGCGCAGACCGGACGCGGGCGGACGGGTGAGTGCAGCCTCGGCGGATGAACAGCGCCCGCTCCGTCAGGTGCACGGCCAGCATGGCGATCAAGGCCCCCAGGAGGGAGAAGGTCGCAGCGTCGGCAGCCTCGGCATGACCGGCGAGTTCCTGCTCGATCAGCCGCTTGCTGGCGCGGTAGGCGAACAGATCCGCCTCCAGTTCCCTGGCCTGGTTGTCCGAACAGACCGGAATGTGTTCGTCAGGTGAGAAGCCGCTCACGGCGGACTGATGCCCCAGTGCGTGGTGGGCTATTTCGTGCCCGATGATGAACTGACTGGCCTGGAGGTAGAGGAACGCGGCGTTCTTCTCGGCCTCGAGATCCAGCCGCAGTCCCAGTTTCGCCGCCAAGGCGTACACCCGCTGGTTCGTGCAGTAGTAGCGCAGCAGGCCGGTGAGCACGGCCGGGTCCCCGCCCATGTTTCCTGCTCTGGCCGCCCGTACGGTCGCGCCAAAAGACCCGGAGGCGAGCTGGGTCAGGGAGATCGAGATGTACCGGGCGTAGTGGGAGCACAAGGTGAGGGTCGCGTCGGCGACATTGACCAGCCCTGAACCGTCCGAGAACGGCGTCATCTGTGCCGAGACGTCTTCCCTGAGGGTCTTCACGACGCGGACGGAGGCGAGGCGTTCCGTACTCGCACCGAGGTCGGTCATGGCGGCTTTCAGCTGCTCTGTCACCAACTCCTCGGGCGCGGTCATCATGTCTTCGTACTTGCCGGCCCACTCGCTCTGCTGCCAGGCTGCTGTGGCGGCTTCGAGCTCTCGGAGGCCCGCCTCGTCCCCGAGCTCACGCAGCCGCTTCCTCATTTCGCCGCGCTGCACTTCGCGGTCGGCCCGGAGCAACTCGTACTTGCGGTCCGCCATCGTTTTGCGGATCACGACGGAGCCGGTGACGTGCGGCAGAAGGCGCCGAGACCTACCCGTGCGACAAGGACGGCGATCAATGCGGCTGTGGTGGGGTCGTCATCCAGGTCGGTGAGGAGCTCGTGGATGGTGAACGCGTCGATCAGCCTGTCCGATCCCGTGGTCCCCAGCAGGCCTTGCGTCTTCTCGTGATGGCAGATCTTGCGCTGCAGTTCACTGTGCTTGTTGCCGAACCACTGTTTCCCGAAGCGCCGGTGGTTCTCCTGATCCTCGGGGGAGAGCCCCAAGCCCTCGCCCAGCAGCTCCGCCCCGAGCAGAGAGTAGAGCTCTTCGTCGGACTTATCCCAGTAGGCCTCGACAGTCACCTTGTCTCATCCTTTGCGCTGGATTCCGGTTATCGGATGGTCCGACCGACTCCTGCATCTTAGAGACCCCGCCACTCCAGGAGGGGGAGAACGGAAGACATGGGTACCACTGCGCTCGCTCCCCGAGCCTTTCCGGCGACCGGCGGCCCGCACATGATTGGGCGGGAGCGCGCGTCGGCCGCACTGTCGGCAACCTGAGGTGTCAGTGGCGAACGCGCTCGGTTCACGGGTGGGGCGGTGTCGAGATGCCGAGGTCCTGACGCATGGCGAGCTGCATCGCCGTGATCGCGTCCCACATCTGGATCAGAAAGGTGTGGGTTTCCTGCCACTTCTGCTGGTCGTGTGCACCGTCCTCGGTCAGCGACTCCATGAGCTTCTTGGCCTCTGCGAGCTCCACTCGGACCGCTTGGCAGGGCTGCAGGACGTTGTCGGGGACGAGCATCTGAGCCTGGGCATAGGTGTCTTGGAACTCGGCCCGGACTACCTCTGTCGCGGGGGCCGGGTCGGCCCCGGAACGCATCGCGTAGAGGTCTTCCATCATGTGGAACCGATACCGTCGGGCGCCGGAGTTCAGCGCGACGTAGATTTCGCGTCGACGCTCCAGGTGGGCCTGGGCGTCGTCGAGGTGCCGCTTGGCCCGCTCCGAGAGCTGCTGGAGCTCGAAGTCCTGGCGGCGCGATCGTGAGCTCACCCAAGCGGTGGTGATCGGAGCGAGCAGAGTGCCGGTCACACCCACCACGGCAACCAATAACGCTATGAGTCCAGTGCTCAATCCTGCCCCCTGGCACGGCGTGGTCCAGGTCAGCCGCCGCATTGCGTCACCGGCTCCTGCCCCACGATTCGGTGGCACGCGACCGTCACCCATCGCGTTGGCCTTTCGCTGTCGGAACACACTCAGACGTCCAGGGTGTGCAGTCAAGGCCGCCAGGGGGTGTTCCCCTGGTGCCCTTATCGCCTCGTCTTCCGTGTCGGGCCGCGGCAAGGCCGCGCGTTCTATGCGCGAGGCTCCGGCACGCGACCGCAGTCAAACTCCGCGGAGGCGAAGAGCTCCGGGGTCAGGCGCACGCCCGTGATGCGCTCGGCGAGAGCGAAGGCGGCCTCGGTGTGCCCGTCGAAGCTCGCGTCGGCCTCGTCGCTGAGGTCGAAGCCGGACTCCCGCATCGCGGTGAGCAGTTCGTCAGGATGGCTGTCGTCGCGGTGATGGGGGAAGAGGGGCTCGAAGTGCAGGCGGGTGGCGCCGTCCTCGTGCCAGTAGAAGTGGTCGACCGCGTTGATGTTCCGGTAGTGGGAGACCATCGTCCGGCCGCGCGAGACGGGAAGCATGGTCTCGATGTCGATGCCCAGGAAGCCGTTGTACTCGACCATCAGTGACCAATCGCCGACGGGTGCGATCCCCACGAAGCGCTCGTCCGACTCCCACTCCTCGTACGCTGGCCCACTCAGTCCGCCTACCCCGGTGATCCGCTCGCCAGGCTCGGCTCCCAGAGCCTTGAGCAGCGCATCGGATGACAGCCCTTGGATGAGCGTGACGCAGTACGCCTCCGTGAGGTGCGGGTACTGCTCTTCGAGCCATCCGTAGTCGGCGGCGGTGCTGTGGTCGCTCATGTCCGCAGAATGGCAGACGGCGCTGACACCCGATCGTCACGGTCATCGGAGGCGTCGGCGGATGCGTGGAGGGGGTCTACGTGGCCATGCCGTACAACGGTTGTCCCGACCCGTACAACGTCCGTACCGAGCGCACAGGTACGGCAGGATGCCCTGGTCTGGGCGGTGGCGCGCCGACACGGTTGCCTGCATGACACCGATCTGCACCGCAGGGGGATCCCAGGCGACGGAGTTCGTCGTCCGCCTCAGCAGCACCCCGCGAGGGGCTCGCCTCGCACGGCGGCTGGCCGAGCAGCAACTCGCCGCCTGGGATATCCCGTACGGCTCCGGCACGGCCCGGACCGTCGCTCTGGTCACGGCCGAACTGGCCTCCAATGCGATCACCCACGGCCGTCTGCCCGGCCGTGATTTCCGCCTGGTTCTCGGGCTTCTGCCCCATGCCGTGCGCATCGAAGTGACGGACACCCGTCCCGAACGCCAGCTACCGAACCCCGCGCTCACCTTCCCTGATGGCACTGCAGGGCGAGGGCTCCTCCTGGTTGACGCGTACGCGGACCGATGGGGCTGCGCAGCTCATGACGCCTACACCAAAACGGTCTGGGCGGAAGTGGTATCCGGGCTATCTTGTGAACTCAGTTAACGAGTGACAGTCTTGTCGTCGAGGGGAGAGGGGCGTCCCGACGAGGCGTTCCGATGTGAAGGATCGACGTGCCGGCCCGGACAGGACAAGCCGTCGGCTTTGACCGGCGAACACCGTGCGCACCCCCAACTGTGAGAAGCCACTTCAGGAGCGGGCGATGGACAACGAGATTCAGCTGATCAGTGACGGTGACGGACTGGCGGTCCTTGGGAACGAGGCCGATGTCGAACGTTTCCTCGCCTCGGAGGGGCTCGCGTCGAAGGACCTCGGAGCGCAACGGCTCAAGTCCGTCATCGGTGTCGGGGCTGTAGCCGCGCAGGTGGGTTCGGACCTTGCCGCCAACTCCGGTCGCTGGGTGAAGCTGACCCCGAAGTCGGCACGGCTCGTCAAGAAGTACGGGTTGAGGGAGAGTTCGAAGACGGGTTTCAGTACGGGTGTGGTGAAGGGGCAGAAGGGGCAGATCAGGGGATTCGTCGAGTTCGTGAAGGCCCCCCGCTCGCTTCTGAGTAACCCGGCGGTTCTCGCCAATGCCGCGAAGCTCATGTCGCAGGTCGCGATGCAGCAGACCATGGACGAGATCACCGACTATCTCGCGACGATCGACGCGAAGGTCGACGACGTGCTGCGCGCCCAGAAGGACGCTGTGCTGGCCCGCATGATCGGAGTGGGCTTCGTCGTCGAGGAGGTCATGACCATCCGCGGGAAGAGGCGGGGAGTCGACGAGATCACCTGGTCGAAAGTCCAGGCCGCGCCGACGGCGATCGCGGAGACCCAGGTGTACGCGTTGCGTCAACTCGACGCAGTCGCCGAGAAGATGGAGCACAAGGACAAGATCGGTGATCTTGCCACGACGGCCAAGGAAGCTGAGTCCGCCGTCCGGGAGTGGCTCGCTGTTCTGGCTCGCTGCTTCCAGCTGCAGGACGCGATGGCTGTGCTCGAACTCGACCGAGTGCTGGACGTGTCACCGGAGGAGTTGAACGAGCATCGCCTCGGGCTGAAGGCTGCCCGTCAGGACCGCCTGGAACTCATCCTGCGGACCACCGAGCGTCTGTTGGCCAGGATGAACGCGGCTGCCGATACGGCCAACGCGAAGGTGCTGCTGCACCCGGCCAAGTCCCCGGCCGTAGTGCAGTCGAGCAACCATGTCGCGACGTGCGTTTCCGACTTCCACGCGCTGCTCGGGATCGAGGCCGGTGGGCAGTCGTCGGAGGAGAGGCGATGGGCGCATGCGGCAGTGGAGGCGAGGGACAAGGCGCTTGAGGCAGGAGCCAAGGGTGTCGATACCGCCAGAAGCCTCGGCAGCGAGACCCTTGACCGCGCCGGCTCGGTGACGGAGAAGCTCGCCAGTGGGATCGCCGAGCGAGTGCGCCGTCGGCGCGGACGCGATGAAGAGCCAGACGAGAAAGGCTGAGCGGGCGCCGGTCATCGGGTACGTGCGCAGCCGGCTGTACCGCCAAGCATGGGATGCGTAGCGCCACTTGTGAACTGAGTCAATGATTGCCATGCTTGCCGGGATGCTTCTCACGGGGGAGGGTGCCCGCCTTGCACGACCATCGCCTTGTCCAGACTGCCGTGATCGGTCAGAAGAACTCCGACCTCCCGATCATCCTGCCCATGGACGCGTTCGAGCTGGACATCTGGCGCAAGAGGCACCCGGACTACACGTACTGGTGCGGACTGCAGCTCGGTGGCTGCGGCGGTGAGCTGAGCGACCGCCGGTGCACCGACAAGGTGTGTCACTTCGCCCACCAACCGGACGCCCCCGTCTGCCGTCGCAAGGCCACCGGCGAATCCAGTGCGGACCATCTCTTCATCAAGCAGGGCGTCCGGCGCCTGATGGAGGTGCGGAAGCTCCAGGGCAAGGTACAGACACATGATCTCGGGACCAGCCCCGGTGACGCCGTCGATGTGTATCTCGCCGACAGTCGCCGTCGACTGCGCTTCCAGCTCAGCGCGGTGGACTACCGGACATGGCGCAGAAGCGCCGAGGACCTCGGCGCGCAGGGCGGTGACATCGACTGGATCTTCGGCACCGAAGGGCCTGTCACCCAGCAGTTCCTCGGCCGCCAGGGCTACTGCCTCCGCGTGCGCTGCGAAACGGTCGGAGGGGAGCGGCGCGTGGACATCGGCGCCGAGGCCCGGGACCGTACGGTCGCTTGGACCCCGCTCGAGGACTGCACCCTGACACCCTCTGGCATCGTCACGCCTCATGTCGAGGAGATCCGCCTGTCCCGGCCGCTGCCCAGGCCGATCGCTTTCCCGGTCCTGGGTTCGGTGGTCTTCGCACCCGTCCCGGGAGCCATGACGCCCGAGCGTTCGCCCTTCGAGGAGAACGGCCGACGACTCCTCCTCGCGGACGTGAAGCCGGTGGACGGCCCCATCGTCCGGACCGTTGTCTCCCTGCCGGGCGACACCGACAGCCCACCCGCCGAACACGTCTACCGCGTCTCCGAAGGTGCTCGCGTCCTGATGGCCGAGGACGGCGGCGGCTGGGCCGTCAAGGCGGACCGCTACCAGAGGCTCAACGCACACGAAGCCCAGCGCACGGGACTGTGGACCCCGCCTCCCGGGGGCACCATCGAGCCGGTGGCCGTGACGGCACCTCGCCGCGAGCAGCCGGCGGGCAGGAATTCGGCAGTAGCGCCCACCGTGGCTCAGCCCTCGAAGAAGGCATTGAAGAGGGCAGCGAAGAAGGTCTCGGAGAAAGCCTCGGAGCAGGCTCAGGCCCCGCGTGGCCCCAGCACCTGGCCCAAGCAGGTGAACGCCCTGCGCGAGGCTCTCAGGCAGAGCGCCCGCCGGGGCCGTACCACGACGTGGGAAGAGCTCGCCCGGACCGTCGGTCGCGCACTCGACACCTGCACGACCGAGGACCGGATCTCCCTGCTCCTGGACGTGGATCAGCCGCTGTGGGAGCACGTGCCGGTGCTGTCCGCGCTCGTCAGGGAGAACGGGGCGCCCCCGTCGTATCTGCCGCGACTACTTTCCCGGCTTGGTGTGGCTGACTCCGAGCGCTCGTCGCAGATCACACGTTGGGCCGATGTGGAGGCCGACCGGGCCTTCGCCGCCTACGCAAAGCCCGCACGCCTGATGCCGCCTCGGCTGTCTCTCAGGCCCGAGCGGCGCGTGCCGCAGCAGCGGGAGCAGGAGAGCGCGCCGCAACAACCCGCCAAGCCCCGGACCGCCCCGGCAGTGAGGGAGCCCAGGGTGGAGCCGAAGGTCCAGAACCCGGAGGACGCACGGCGCGTACGGGCGCTCGTCACGCGACTCGACGCGTTGATACCCGGGCTGGGCAAGGACGCCCGCAGGCCGGCGACCAGAGCTCTCGGTCGTGCGGAAGCCTGGCTCGCCTACCGGGAAGGCGAGAGGCGGCCCCAGGGGCAGCAGCAGAAAAAGGTGGCGTGTGAGACCCCGGAGTTCGTCGTCAGTCTGCTGGAGTACACGCTTCGGGCAGCCGAGCGGGGGCGCGAGTCCGTAGGGGTGCCGGGACGGCGGCGTGCGACAGCTCCCGCAGCTCCGCACCAGTCTGCTGAGCAGGCGAAGGCGACTGCGGGAGACCCAGTGGAGTGGCTGACGAGACAACTTATCGGTGTGGCGGCCCTGGGGGAGACCATTCCGGCCCTGCACCTGGACGGGGGCGTGCGTCGGCCCGATCTGCAGCAGCGGATGGAGTCGCTGGACAGTCAGCTTCCGAACGACGTGCCGGTGCTCTCGGCGCTCGTGCTGGGAGCGGACGGCGGACCCGTCCCCTTCTTCCGCGACGTACTCGGTGCTGCGGGTCTTGCCGTTCCATCGACCGATGAGGCGTTGCGCCGAGTATGGCGTCGCGAGCAGGAACGGGCCCACGCTGCCTACGGGAACCCGCCGAGAGAGCTGCCGCCCCGCCTTACCCCTGAAGCGAGCTCCTGGGAGTGAGCGGGAGTCCATGGTGCGCACAGCAGGTCGATTCTCTCGTCCCGATGATCCGGAACGCAGGGTGACAAGATGACGCCGTTTTCCGGCAGGACTGCCCTCGACGTGCTCGACGCCCATTTGGAAGATCTCCGGGACGGAGCGGATCTTCCGCTGCTGCCTGACGGACTCGACGGTCACGCCGTCGATGAGGCGGGCGACCTCGTTCACTGGGCTCTCGACCGGCTCAAGGGCTTTTCTCGGCAGCCCGGGGACGTCTTCACGCAGGAAGTCGGCAGCCTGTTGGAGGAGTTCCGCACGCGGGTGTGCCCTTGGAACGTGGCAGCCGTCCGGCTGCTCGGCGACCCGTACGTCTTCGTGGCCACAGGGCCTCGCTCGCACGAGAACTGGGCGCACGACGTGCTGGCGGTACTGCACCGCTCGGTCCGTGACCCGCGCGGGTGGGTCCGACTGGATCCGGACCGCACCAACAGCGCTCGCGACAGCGTGCCCGCTTACCCCTTCGATCCGCCTGCCGCATCAGAGCTGGCCGATCACCTGTACCCCCTGGACAGGAAGGCGGCGGATACTGCCCTCGCTGTCATGACGGAGGAATGGATGGGGGAGCGCGCCCCCGTGCGAACCCGCCCGGACCAGGACGCCGTGCTGACGGACGCCCGTACACTCCTCGACCGGTACGGGCCGGATGCGTGTTACTGGACCAACGCGAGGGCCGCCGCGTCCGGGCCGGCCCCGGACTTCCTCACGGCGGGCCTCAAGGGCACCGAGTCCCACCACTTCCTCACCGGCGAGTACATCAACGGCCTCGACCTGTTGGAGGACCTGGGCGTGATCGCGGTGAGCCACGACGAGGTGGGCGTCTTCTGGTCGATCGGCGCGTACTGACGAGTGTCGAGGGCCTGATTGTGAGGAGCCTGCAGTCGGCACTTGGCCCCCGTACCACCTTGTCGGCCCCCTGCCCAAGGATGCCCCTCGAATCCCCCTCCGCGGACCTCGCCGAACGCGTAATCTGCTTCATGGTGTCCCTACAAGAGGTCCACCTGACTTAACTGGCAGTTCTTGCAAGGGACTTACCGGCTCATGATGCGGACACGGCGAATCTGCCTGAGGCTTCTGCGGGAAGCTGCAAGGAGCTCTCTGTCCACCGGCGCGCCCACTCATGGCCGCGATCTGCAGGGACTGCATCCGGGTAATCCGATGGCCCAATGAACTCGGCGAAGTACCGCAGGGAATCACGAGAGGCTCGGATCAGCCGTCCGTAGGCCGGAAGTGGGAGCCGCGTTTGCACGGGGCAGGGCATTTTCTTGAGTTCACCAATGGTGGCCGATTTCGCTTGAAGAGTTCGAGTTGTGCCGCGACCCAGTCTTTCGACTTCATGAAGGGGGAACGAGTATGAGTGCAAGCTGGGCGGGTTTACTGATCGCCATGGTCGGCGTGGCGGGAACGCTGGGAGCCGCGCTGCTGACCCAGAATCGCGCGGACCGCATCAAGCGCATGGAGCTCCAGGCCTCCGCTGAACAGCGGCGCGAGGAACGTGGGCATGCCGAGGCGCTGCTCCAGGCGGAGCAGGCCAGGCAGTGGCAGAGCGAGAGCCTTGAACGGCGGCGCACCTGCTACATCACACTGAACACCGCCTCACGCCAGTACGTGACGGAGATGACCAATTACGTGCATGCGCTGCGAGGCAGACAGGATGTCGATGCGGCGCTGGCCAGCTTGGAAGTGGCCCGACTGGGCTTTCGGGACAGTTACGCGGAGTCCCAGATGGTCTTCCCGGACGCGGTGCTGCGTGCCGCCAGTGCGGCCAAGACGGCTTTGAACACCGCGTACGGCACGCTCAGGAAGTACGGAGCTGAACCCTCCGCATACGCCGAGGAACTGGCGGCCCTGGAAGGTGCGTTCCATGAGCAGGTCTGGCCCTACCTGGGAGCACTGAAGCAGTCGATGCGTGCTGATCTGGGCATCGACGAATGACGAACCCGTGCGCGACAGGCAGCGAGACGACGCGGCTTTGATCGTCAGCACTTGCCGAGTGTCGTACGGCGGCGACTCGTACAACAGCCGTACGGTGCGCCGTGGTACGGCGGAGTACCCTGGCCGACACCGAGGGCGCGGGGGCACGGTGGCCGCATGTCACCGAGAAACGCCGCTACCGGACTCCGCGCCGAGCCGGCCGAATTCGTCATCCGCCTCAGCAGCTGGCCGCGTGGGGGATCGCGTATGGCTCCGGCAACGCCTGGACGGTCGCCCTGGTCACGGCTGAACTGGCCGCCAACGCGATCACCCACGGTCGCCTGCCCGACCGTGATTTTCGCCTGGCTCTCGGGCTCCTGCCCCACGCCGTGCGTATCGAAGTGACGGACACCCGCCCCGAGCGCCTCCTGTCGAACCTGTCACCCGCCCTCCCTGATGCCACCGCAGGCCGCGGGCTCCTCATCGTCGACGCGTACGCACCGCTGGGGCTGCACGGTTCATGACACCTGCACCAAGACGGTCTGCGCGGAGGTGGACGCGGCGAACGGTACTCAAGCGAGTGAGGCAACTGAGACCTTGTGAACTAAGTGCATGGGTTGCATACTTGCCAGAAATACTTTCAGGTTCGCCCCTGTTGGGGTGAGTGTTCCTCGGAGGGTCATGGCTCCTTTCGACAGTCGGCTCGTGCAGACCGCCGTGATCGGCGGGCGCAACTCGGGAACGGCGATCATCCTGCCAGCGGACGCCGACGAGCTCGAATTCTGGCGTCGTCGTCACCCTCGGAACACCTACTGGTGCGGTAGTCAGCTCGGCGGCTGCGGCAGCGAGTTGTCAGACCGTTTGTACCGGGACAAGGTCTGTCACTTCGCTCATCGGCCGAACACCTCCTGCCATCGGACGGCGACCGGTGCGAGCAGTGCGGACCACCTCTTCATCAAGGAGGACCTCGCAGGTTGGGCCGGTCGGCAGAAATTGAAGGGGCGCGCAAGTCTCCGCAATCTCGGTACGGGACCGGGAGACGCTGTCGACTTCCGCGTCAGCGGGGGCCGGCAGCATCTGCGTTTCCAGTTCAGCAGGCTCTCCCACCAGGAATGGACTGGGACCTGTTCGCAATTGGCTCGCGAGGCGGCCTCTCTCGACTGGATCTTCGGGCCGGGCTCGGCGCACCACGAGACCATGGAGGCGATGTACGACCAGTACGGCTTTCTGCTTCGTTTCCGCTTCGAGACACTCGGGGCTGCACGATGCATCCGGATCAGGGCGGAAGAGCCTCGGAGCAGCACCGACTGGGTGCGGCTTGACGCCTGCGCGATGACACCGGAAGGGCTGAACGTGCCAGGCGCGGTAAGAAGGCGGACGCGCGCCCGCCCCCGGCCCTCCGCCGCGCCCGGCGGCGCCACGAAGAGTGCAGTTAAGAGGTCACGTGAGCAGGTGGTAGCAGCGCTGCGGGAAGCCCTCATCGCAGCCGCCCGTCTCAGGACCCGCCCCACGTGGGATGCTCTCTGCCGCTCGGCAGGAGCTGATCTGCAGGATCTCCCTGACTCAGACCGCCTCAGGATGCTCGTGGAGGTAGACACGCATGGCAGGAGCGAGCCCATGCTGTCGGCCCTGCTTCGTGCGGACGACGGGAACCCTCCGCCCTATGTTGCCGAAGTCGTGGCTGCGGTGGGTTGCGGTGTCCCGGCGTCCGCGACGGTGCTCAGGCACTGGTGCCAGCGTGAGGCCGACCGGGTATTCGCCGTGCACGGCGTGCCTTCCCGCACGGCACCCCTGCGTCTGCAACTCGCGTCGGACGGGACCGTAGGCCGACAGGGATCAGAGGTGGCGGAGCACCGCATGATCGTGCATGTCCAGGGCGGCCCGGTGCTTGGTGCCATTCCGCGGAGAGATGTCGATTTCGTGTCCGCCCTTCGCGGTGCGAGGCAGCGGGGCAGTGCCAGCCGTATCGGTGTACTCCTGAAGCGTGCCGACGAGGAGATCGACCGGGCCCCTCAGCACCGTCGTGCCGCTGTGGTGGAAGAGGTGAAGATCGCGCGGCGTTGGCTGGAGGCGCATCCAGTGAAGCGGGACGGCGGGCGTAAGACGAAGAAGGCGTCCAGGGGTGCATCGCAGCCGGCGGTAGGTAGAAAGGCTCAGCCGAAGCCAAAACGGAAGCCGAAGTCGACTCGGACAAAGAAGAAGAGGTCGAATTGATCTTCTCAGAGCCCGGCTTTTGTGCAGGTTTCACGAGCGCCTATCTGGCTGGTTAGCCACACCTGCCGGACATGACGCACTTGCTCTTTGGTGCCAAGCTCTGCGGTCACAGAATCTGCCTTCGGTAATCGGGCGTGTTGCTTCGGTTGTAAGGACCTTGAGGCTTCCACAATCCCGGCAGGGTGGCGCGCCGATTGCACTCTCGGGGGCCGACGGGGGGACCGAGCGATGACAGGACGCTTCGCTTCAGCCGAGGCCCGTCACGGAGCCGGAGCGAACACCATCCGAACGATCGCCGTCAGAATCAGAATGACAGGGATCGCGTACCACCAACGCCGAAGGCCCACCAATGCGACGAAGGCGGCCGTCACCGCGGCTGCCAGCAGCTCGGTCACCAGGGCGAAGACAGCCATCGCCCGCGCAGTGTCGGTGATTCCGGTGTCCCATGGCCCTTGGGGCTCGGCCAGCAGGGCGTTCAGTACGAAAAAGCCGCCGACGGTGTTCAGTACCAGCAAGAAGACGGCGCACAGAGCTGTCGCGACCACCCTCCCCGGGGACCTTCTCGTTTGACTCGTCGTGTTCTGCTCAGTCACCCAAGGCCTGCCTTGCTTCATCGATCTTGTAAGTGAAGCCGCGACCGTATGCCTGGGCGTCGCCTGTCTGCCAATACGGGCCGCCGTTGTACCGGGCGGCGAGTTCCTGGTACTGCGCGGGAGTCATCTGTTCGGCCGGCACATCGGCGAACGTACTCTCCGCTTTCAACTGGGCCAGATATTCGGACGCGATGTAGACGTTGGTCGCCGGATCCTGGGTAGCCCTCTCGACCTCGTCGCGCTGGACCTGTGTCATGTTCTCCGGGTCGTACCCGAGTACTTCCGCCGACCTGCGGATCTGGATCGCGATCGGGCCCATGGAGGTCTGGTCCGCTTCACCGGTGAGGCCGACCTTGTCCGCCACCCACTGGAATTCGGGCCACACCTCGTGTTGGTTCTGACGGTACTGGTCACTCACGTCGTCGAACCATTTCGGGTCACCTTGTACCTCTTGCCAGGCGATTCCCGCGATCATGTCAGCCGGCAGGCCGGTGTAGGCGGCGGCATCTCTGATGTGTTCGCGGTTGGTACGTATCCATTCCCTACGATCCGCGTCGGAGTTCGACAGCAGCCACTGGTTCTGGTCCATGGCGGCCGGCATGCCGTCGAGCCGGGTCCGGATGTCCTGGAGTTTGGGAGAGACCCGGTCGGTGCCGACGTTCGCGGGTATTCCGTCGACCTTAGGGCCTACCCCGGGCAGAGCCACATTGGGGTCGCGCCTCGACTCGCCGACCTCTAGGCGGAACGCCGGCATCCCCGCGAGCAGGATCGACGGGTCCGGTACATCTCCGCGGAAGTCAGGAATCGAACGGCGGGCCTTGTTCAGCTCGGCCACGCACGTCGACCGCGCCTCGCCCTCGATCCGCCGGGCGTCGTCGAAGGCGTGCTTGGCCGAGTTGTAGTGTCGCTCGGCCTCCTCCCTGATCTCGTCGACGTCCACGGTGATCTCCGCGAACCAGTCGAGCACGCCGGTCCTCTTACGGAGGTCCTCCCACTGCCGCATCGGCTCCGCCCGCTGTGCCGTCTCCGTGACCGGTTCGGCCACTCTCGACATGACCTTGGACAACTCGGCCTCGCTCGACTGCCCGCTTTCGAAACGCGTCTTGGCACGTTCGACGGCGTCGGCGTAGTCGACGAGCGCCGCCCAGGATTTACGGAAGGCAGCCGAGAGGGCGGTGGCAAGGCTTTCCGCTTCGCGCAGCCGCTTCTCGTAGAGGTCGTTGGCCTCGCTCACCCACTCGGTACGGGAGGCCTTGAGGAACGTGCTGTCGGTCGCGTCCAGTAGCTGATGGAGCCGACGGTACTCCTGCGCATTGCGTTCTATCAGAGCCGGATTGCAGAGTTCGAGGAACTCGACGTCGATGCGATAGGTCATCGTGCTCACCTGTCCTCGGGTGCCACGTAGCGTCCGGATGCGAGAATCCTGCGGATTTCCGCGTCAGTCGCGTGATCGGCATCCGCGTAGTTGCCACCGGCGGTCCTGAGCTTCGTGGAGAGAGCGGCCAGTAGCGACACGGTGTCCAGGAACTGGTCGTTGCTGAAGCGCGCAAATGAGTCGAGCGCCTCGGACACTTCGTGGTGGGTGCGTGGTACCCGGGCCGTGACGGTCAGCTCGCCGTCGGGACGACCTTGGTAGAGCAGTCCGGCAAGCTCTACCAGCAGGTTGGAGTTGCCATTGATGGAAGCGCCGCTGACCGCGTAACCGTCGTTGTGACCTGTCATGTTCCGTCCCCCGATTGGATCATGGTCACAGGATAGGGGAGGGTGTGTTCCGCCGTCGCACGGACGTGCCCCATACGGCCGGGAGTTGATCCGCTGCGTCCGGTGACCGCTTCGAGCGCCGACCCGATCCGGGCCGGGCCGCAATGCGCGCGCCCGGTCCGGATCGGCGGCGGTCAGGCGGTTTGAGGCGATCTGTTGGAGCCCACCTCGGCCGGTGCGACGCCGAAGATGTCCACGGCGTGGTAGTACGTCCAGGCCGTGGCGTTGCAGGACGTCAGTGTGGCGCCGGAGTAGCCGGCACACACGCGCTTGAGGTCCGAATAGAACGCGGAGTCGATGCGGGCTTTGTTGGCGGAGAAGGTGCCGGCTGCCTTGTAGTTCCGGTAGCCGAAGTCGTGGCGGGCGCACGCCGTTTGGAAGGGGAAGCCGAACGGGTTGTCGGGGGAGGTGCTGCAGTAGTCCGTCCCCCAGTCGAAGCCGTACGCGGCCCATGCGCCCTGGTTGTTGCGGGCGGCATTCCAGGCGTTGTAACTGGAGGCGCTCGTCTGGGTCCAGGAGCTGAGGACCTGGGGCTTGTCCGAAGGGGCAGCCGAAGCGGATGCGGCGGGTATCAGGGCGAGCGGGAGCGACAGGGCGACTGTGGCGAGCAAGGTGGCGAAGCGGCGACGCATGAGCAACCTCCATGGGATGAAAGGGAGTTGTGGTGGCCGTGCTTCTCGCGGGTCTCGCGAGCCGCTCCAGAATGACGCCATGTACCTGCCATGCCTAGCTCTTGCGCCATCTGGACGCCAAGAATTGGTGTGAGTGTCGGGGAGTGGTCGGGGGGCCGCCCGGTGGGGCTCGGCATTCCCGAACCGCCTGGGACTTGTGAACTGAGTCAACGAATGCAATGCTTGGGTGTCGGTAGGTCGTCGCGAAAGGCTGCCGCCCGGCCCGGATGTCGCCGTGTCGGACCGCTGGCACCGGGCCGTGAGCGGCGGGCAGGGGCCGCGGGGCGCAACCTGGTCGACCGTCAAAATGGTGTCGTGATGCATATGTTGACGGGTGTGGCTGCATGCCCGTAGCGGCGTTCCCCTGGGCGCTGCCAGGGAGGGACAGCAGATGAAGACCACCACACGCGACCAGGTCATCGCCGATGAGCAGAAGGCCGTGGACCGCGCGTACGACTGCTACGCCGAGCGACTCGCCGAGATGACCGGGACTTCAGCAGCCACAGCCGCTGCCAGCAACAAGGACGGCATCGCCAACCGCCTCGACGCGGAGGAGAAGGCGGCGGCATACGACGGACTTGGTGGCGAATCACTCGTCACCGCCCGTGTCGACGCGCCGGAGGAGCCAGGAGGTGCGCCCCTGCCCTGGTACGTCGGGCGACGGGCCGTCTCCGACATCCGGACCCGTGACACTGTCGTCGTGCTGTGGACCAGCCCGCTGGCGACGAAGTGGTTCGCGGCGCAGCCGCACGCGCCCGGCGACGTCGCCCTGCGGCGTCAACTGCGGTGTGTGCAGCGCGTCGTCGAGGACTACTTCGATGACATCGCTCCGGCTCTCCCCGTCCCCGATCCTGCCCTTCCCATGCTCCCGGCCGTGCCGACGCCTCGGCCGGCCGGGGACGATGCCGCCGTGCCGGAGACTGCCGTTGCCGGCGGAACAGGAGCGGAGTGGTCGGACATCGCCGCACGCGGAGGGCGCCCACCGGTCCGTACCCCCGCTGATGTCGTCCGGCTCCAGCGCCGCAAGCCCCTCCAGCCGGACGACTTCCTGCTCCGGGAGCTCCAGCGCTCCCGCAGCGGCCGCATGAGGGACATCGTCGAGACCATCCGCCGTGACCAGATGGACCTGGTCACCGGCTCCCCTTCGGACATCCTCGTTGTGCAGGGCGGGCCGGGCACGGGCAAGTCCGCCGTCGGTCTGCACCGTGTGACCTGGCTCGTCAACAATGACCACTTCAAGGCTCAGGACATCCTGGTCATCGGCCCGCACCAGCGCTTCCTCGACTACGTCGGCCAGGTCCTGCCCACCCTCGGAACCCGCGACGTCAACGCCGTACAGCTGTCCCGGTTGTGGGACGGCGAGGTGCTCGGCCCCGATACACCCCAGGCGCGGCTGGTGAAGTCCGACGAACGCATGTCGGCGGTCCTGCGGCGCCGCGTCGAGCACGAGTGCCGTCCGGAGGCCGTCGACGGCCTCCTCACCGCACCCTCCTTCGAGGGCGATGAGCCCGCCTTCACCATCACCGTCGGCAGTACGACTCTGCGCATTCCGCGCACGGAGGTTCACGCCCTCTTCGAGGAGGCGCGCGGCGGTGACGGGCCCCACCGTGAGCGCCGCGAGCGCTTCCGTAGCCTGCTCGTCGACCGCCTCCTGCGGGAACTCGCTGCTCTGGCCCCGCGTCGCGGAGCGGACGGGACGATCCGCCGCAGCCTGGAACGCAACCGCCAGGTGGAGCGCCTCCTCGACCGAGCGTGGCCCTCACCGGGCGCCCGCGAGGCTCTGCGCAGCCTCTACGACTCTGCCGACCTGCTGCGCGCCTGTGCCGACGGAATTCTCGACGAGGAGGAGCGGGCCGCGCTGCACCGGCCGCGGGCCGACAAGGCAGAGGACGATCCGTGGACCTTGGACGACCGTGTCTGTCTGGAGGAACTCCGTTACCTCGTCACGGGTGAGACGCCGCGGCGGTACGGCCACATTGTCGTCGACGAGGCCCAGGATCTGACCCCCATGCAGGCCCGCGCCCTGCGACGCCGCGTCGCCAGGGGCGGCTCGATGACCGTACTCGGCGATCTTGCCCAGGCCACCGGCCCGTACCCGTACCCGGGATGGGACCGCCTCGGCGCGCTCCTGTCCGACCACGGTGACTGGCGCATCGAAGAGCTGACCACCAGTTATCGCGTACCCGCTGAGATCATGGAGTTCGTCGCTCCGCTGGCTCGCACGGTCGCCCCCTCGCTGCCCTACCCGCGTGCAGTGCGCGAGGCCGGCGCGGAGGCCGTACGCACGATCGCCACCGAGCCGTGGAAGCTGCTCGGCGATACCGTCACCCAGGCCGTCCGCCTCGTCGGCAGCAGCGACGGGCGCAGCCTTCGTTCCGTCGCCGTCATCGTTCCCGACGACTCAGGATGGCTCGACGAGATCGCCCGCCATCTGGACGCGGCCGACGGCATCACGGAACACGAACGTGAGGCGGTGTCCGTGCTGGCCGCCACCCAGGCCAAGGGCATGGAGTACGACCATGTCCTCGTCGTGGAGCCCGCCACCATCGCCGACCGCGGCCCGGCCGGGCTGCGCCAGCTCTACATCGCGCTGACCCGCAGTACCCAGAGCCTGACCGTTCTGCACACCTCCCCCCTGCCGGACGCCCTGACGGGCACCGCCGGGATCACGCAGGAACTGCTCCCCGGGACAGAACTCGGCTCCGGCACCGGCGCCGCACCGGTGGAAGCAGACATCCCGGAGATCGGTACCGACATCCGGGTCCGGGTCATCGGCCATACCACCGGCGGCAACTACAAGGTCGAGGCGATCTCCCCCGCCACGGGCCGCCCGCTTCTCATGGCCGTGCGCCACGGCTCCACGCCTCCCGTCCATGGGGCGGAGCTGGACGCCTGGGTACTCCGTCATGCTTCCAGCGTCAGTTTCGTCACCGTTGACGAACGTGGCCGTCGGCCCATCTCGTCCACCATGGCCCGGCGTTACGCGGACGCGCTCGCAGTTGTCGAGGACCTGGCCGGCGGGAACGTCCCCGAGGATTTCCGTGCCCGGCTGTCGGAGCTCAAGGGCATGGCCAACCGCTGCCTGCGTCTGGACCAGCACGACTGGCTGGATGTCTGGCATGTCCTCGGCTCCCCGGACAGGACCCGACTGAACCTGCTGCGGGACCTGGCGGCTAACGCCACCCGCGCGTCCTCCTCCGGCGTACCGGACCTGGACCGGTTTCGGGCCGAATTGGAGCGCAGTGGCCTGGCCGAGGACCTGGCGGAGGCACGGCGGACTATCGAACGCCGCATCGGTGGCGCGGCCGTCCCGGTGGCGGAGAACGAGAAGGACGGCACGGACTCCACGCAACCGTCCGAGACACCCAAGGCACCTGAGCAGTCCGAGCCGAAAGCAGAAGAACTTATGACCACCCCCACGGACGCCCCCACCGCACCGGCACATGTGGAACAGCCCTCGGGCCTCCTCGGCGTCCTCGCGGTCTCGGCCGCAAAGGACCGCACCTGCAAGACCCATGAGGCGGTGCGCTTCGAACTCAAGGCGGCCCTTCTGCGCGCGGGCCGGGAGCTGGAGCCCGAACACCCGGTCGTCGACGTCAACTGCGTCACGGAGACCGGCCACGTGCTCTTCGAGGTGCTCGGAGTCGGCCTCAACATGTACGCAGACCTCCGCTCGGGAGCGGCACGCCTCCGCGAGATCAACCACATTCTGGCCATGCCGGCCGACCACCTCTGCCTCGTCCTGTCCGGGCCGCCGGCCGAGGACTGGTCGGCCGCCACCGTCCACGACGTATTCGGCGTCGACGTCCTGTGGCGCACGTCGCAGCAGACGTGGGCCGGTCAGGGCGCCGACATCGCGCTGGGGGCGGAGCACTCATAGCGCGCTCCTGCTGCCCACCACCGTTGTCCGAGGTGACTGACAGACTCGCGATCATGTTCACGGGGATCGATGACGTCGACTGGGCGTCCATGGGCCATGCGTACGGCGATGCTTCCGATGTGCCGGATTTGCTGCGAGGGCTGGCGTCCTCCGACGCGGCCGAGCGGGAGATCGCACTCGACGGCATGCACGGCGCCGTGCACCACCAAGGGGACGTGTACGACAGCACCGTCGCGTGCATCCCCTTCCTGTTCGAACTGGTCGGGACAGCAGGCCTGCCGGGACGCGGCGAGATCGTCGACCTGCTGCGCAGTATCGAGGGGGACGGCCGGGACCCGGAGGAGATGGACTTCTGGTCCGACGACGAGGACGAGTACGCGGCCTGGGCCGGGATGCTCGCCGAGGCGGAGTCGCAGGTGCGGGCGCGCAGCGGTGTGCTCCTGGAGCTCCTCGACGACGCCTGCGAGGGGCTGAGGTGTGCGTTGCCGGGCGCGCTGGTGCAGTTGCACGAGGAGCCGGAGACGGTTCTGGCAGCGCTGCGCCGAAGGCTCGCTGAGGAGCGGGATCCGGGGGTCTTGCGGGCGTTGGCCGCAGCGCTGGGAGAACTGGGCGTCCGCGAAGCCAAGTTCGCGGAGCGTGCCGGTGAGACTCTGGCCGGCCTCCTCGCCCGGAGGAACGGTCCGGGCGATGCCGGGCTGCGACTGTCCGCCCTCCTGCAGCTGGCGCGGTGCGCGCCCGGTCGGCTCCCGGAACGGTCAGTGGATATCGCCACCGGTGTGATGCGGGAGGCACGCGACGCGCAGGAGGACGAATCGGCGGGCGAGATCAAGGGCGCCGCCCCACAGACACCGACGATGATTTCCTATCTGCGCCGGCTCAAGGCGTCCCAGCGCACCACGGCCAAGGCCTCCTGGGCGACCGAACTGCTCGCGGACCTGCACCGTGCCCTGGACGACCGAGTCGTCGAACGCTTCGCGCTGTTGGAGGACCAGCTGCGCAGCCCTGACTGGGGCCAGCGGCGTGAGGCGATCGACATGGGTGGTCTGTTGCTGACGGGATGGCGGGGCCCGCACGAGGAGCCCGTGCGGCTTCTGGGCGAGCAGATCCGCGAAGCCGATCACCGCATCGTCCGGTGGGCGGCATCGGAACTCAGACACCTATACGCCCTCGGCAGGCCGGCGGCCGACGCACTGGCCGAACGGGCGGCGGCCGGGCCGGACTTCCCACCCCAGGCCCGGTGGAACGAAACCTCCTACGGGGCCGTGCTGAGCGCGCTCGCCGCACAGGGAGACGCGCGGGCCGTGCCGGGGCTCGTGGGAGTGCTGCGGTTCGGACACGTGCCGGAGGACCTGGGTGACTGGATCGACCGCATGGGCGAGGGTCCTGCCGCGGCGCTGGCGCCGGTGCTGGACGGAAGACTGCGCGCGGTGGATCCCGTGAACCGTTCCTGGGGCGCCGAGTACCTGCTGAAGGCCGCGGTTGCCGTCGGATCGGCCGAGGCGCCGAGCACGGTCCTCCGGATCCTGCGGACTGCGGAGGGGCGGGCCGTCCCGGCAAGGGGCGCCGCGTTGCGCGCCCTGGCACGGCTCGGCCCGACGGTAGCCCGCGAGGCACTCCCGGAGCTGCGGTCACTGGCGCGGAACGGTGCGCCGCACCACAGCGTCGACGCGGCAGCAGCACTGTGGCCGGTCGGGGGCGAGGAGAAAACCGTCCTCCCCGCACTCAGGACAGCGCTCACAGCGAAGGACTGGTCGCCGCGGCATGACGCGCTGCGAGTGGTCGCCGACATGGGAGCGAGGGCTGCCGTACTGCTGCCCGAACTGCGTGCGCTCGCGGCGTCACCGGAGAGGAACGTCGGCTGGGTCGCGGGCACCCTCGCGGTGGCACTGTGGGAGGCGAGCCGTGACGTGGAGGAGTCCATGCCCGTCCTGCTGCACGCGTGGTCCGCGCACATCGACAACCGGCCTGACGTAGCCCGGGTATGGGCGGGCATGGGTTCCGCGGCCACTCCTGCGGTCCCCGTGCTCCGCCAAGAGCTCGTTGCCGCACGCCGCCACAACAACACAGGCGGCAGAGGGCGTATGCGCTACCGCTGCGCCGACGACGAACTGCTGTTGCGGCACGCTCGCGCCGTGTTCAAGGTGTGCGGCGGGTAGGGCATCTCAAGGGTGACAGCACCCGAACGGAGTGGTCGGCCCCGGTCGTGAGGAGACGGCCCGTGTACGCCGGGGTGGCGTAGCCCGCCCGGCGTACACGGATCTCACGTCTCACACCCTCCGGGCCAGGTCCAGGGCTGCCGTGTGGATGAACCAGTCCAGTGCCTCGCAGATCGCCTCGCTGTGCTTGGCGAAGACAGCGAGCGGGAACGAGGGACGCAGCTCCAGCTTGGCCTCGGAGAGGTCGATGCCGTCGATCTTGTTGAGTCGCTGCAGCAGCTCGCGTCGCTGTTCTGTGTCATCGAACGGGGCACGGTCCTTGAGGTACTGGAAGACGACCTCGACCGTTCCGCTGACCGGGTAGAGGCCGAGCGGCCAGATCAGGTGGGGGTGAGTGCTCGTACCGGCGTCGAGCATGGGGAAGCAGCTCGTCTCCTCGTGGCGCCCGTAAGTGAGATAGCCGCCTTGGTGACGCCAGAAGTCGAGGGTCGTAGTCACTCCGGCCGAGGCCTCCGGCCAGTGCTCCTGCAACTGGCTGCGGAAACGCCCGGCCGCCTCGGTGTTCTCGCCGTCCGGCAGAGGATCGTGCGCGGTCTGCTGGGTGACGTCCTTGCCCAGCAGCGTCGCCAGTTCGGCGGCTGTCAGGCGCTGGGACGTGTGGGCGCGGCCGTAACGGTCGAATCGGATGCCCTCGCTTTCGAGCACGTCCTGGGGCGGCAGCCGGTCGCTGCCTTCTGCCCAGCGGAATCCGGCCGAGACTTTGCCCTCGGAACTCAGCACGCGATAGGCGCCGATCACCGTGGGATTGGCCGACAGATAGGCCCCGACAGGTACCGGATGGCTGCCGATGAGCTCGGCGACATCGCCGTACGCCGTCCACGTTCCGCTGGGCATCGCGACCAGTGCCGCCCGCAGCTCCGTCCAGCTCGACGACTCCTCACCGACTGAACGGAATCCGCCGATCGGGCCGGGCCACAGCTCCACGGCACGCTCCCAGAGGTGGTCGGCGCGGGCCATGATCTCCGCCTTGCCCCAGCGCTTCGACGAGGCGATCTCCTGATTCATCCGCAGCGCGCTGGCGTCGAGGATCTGCTGCTTGCGCTGGAAGGGGTGGTTGGAGAGTTTGGAGTTGTCGCCTGTCAGGGTCAGGTTGCCGAGGGTATGGACCAGCAGGTCGTGCAGCTCCTGAGGAGACTGGCCCTCCTCCGTCTCGTCGGAGAGAAGGTCGAACCACGCCTGCGCCGGCCGCTGGGGGAGGACATGCTCGACCGTGAGTGACGCTTTGGCGAAGTCGACTGGCTCGGTGGGGGAGTAGCTCTCCTCCAGGCGGCGCAGGATGTAACTGCGCTGCAGGGGGCGTCCGCCCCAGTAGAAGGGCTTGCTGCGGACCGCTGCCCGCAGCTCTTCGTCGCTCGGCCACCGGCGGCGCTTCCCCGACAGGAAGCGCCGGACCGCCTCGGCCGCGGGACGGTCGGTCTCCAGGTCTTTCGGAGCTTCCATGAAGATGCGGTTGATCCCGGCCGTCGGTGTCTGGCAGATGAGGCGCCTGGCCAGATAGGACTCGACGTATCGCAGGGCTTCCGCCGCGTCCTCCGGGGTCGTGGCGCCCGAGTCGACGAGGTCCAGCAAATGCAGAGCCAGGGGGTAGTGCGTCTGCCCGCCCCACGCGACCAGGCGTTCCAGGGCTGAGCGCAGGGGCGTCGACCGCTCGCGGGTGGGGTCGACGATGCGGAGGAATCGCTGGGCGCGCTCCGACAGTTGGGCGATCTCGTGCTGCAGTGCCTTCTCGTCACCCGCGAGCGGCTGCAACCGCTTCTGCTGTTCGCGGTAGATCTCGCTCTGTTTCGTCTTGTAGTGACCGCGTACGACCAGGTCGAGCCAGACCAACAGCTCCAGGTTCTTGGGGCCGAGGCTCTGCTGCATGGGCAGCCACAGCTCCTGGTAGACCCGCTCGCCGCGCTGGGGCAGCAGCATGAAGACATAGTTGCGCAGCAAGTCGCTCTGGCTGAGGCCGACACCGGTGTTGTTGATCGACTCGAAGATCCGGTACACGTTGTCGCCCGGCTCAGCGGTGATCTCCACGATTGACAGCAGGCCCTTGAGGACGTTCTCCACCGCCTCCAGCCAGCACTTCGAGTCCGCCGCCGTCACCCGCCCCTCGGATAGGGCTCCGAGGAAGAACCGGTAGGCGAAGCCGATGTTGCCGCCGCCACCTGCCTGAGGGGCAGATCCGACGCACTCGGTGAACGCCTGGCGGTCCGCCTGGGTGGGCAGCAGCCGGTAGTGGTTCAGGGCCTCCTGGTACTCGTTGACAAGGATCTGGCGGTGCACCCGCTCGGCGCCCCGGGGGTCGCCCGAGTCCCTGAGCTGATCGCGGAGCGCGGTGAATGCCAGCATCAGCGTGGTGAGACGCTGCTGGCCATCCACGACCAGCCACTTCTGCACTCCGCCGGCCTGGATCTGTCCCGGCGCGAGAACGACGGAGCCAAGGAAGTGCGGTGCCGCAGCCTCACCCGCCCGGTGCTGCTCTACGAGCTCGCTCACGTCCTCCCAGAGCCGCAGAAGCTGATCCCGGCCCCAGCTGTATGTCCGCTGGTAGAGCGGGACCTGGAACTGCTTCTCCCCCTGGATAAGGTTGAGAAAGGTGATCTCCTGCGCGCGCATGCGCATCCTTTCCTGCCGTGGACCGGCAGATGTGTCGAGCGCTTCAACGTGCCGAGTAGTGCTTCGCCAGGTGCACGAGCTCGCGTGTCCACAGCTCGGTCTCGTCACCGGAGCGTGAGAAAGGGGCGCGGCGAGCGAGCTGGAAAAAGCCCCCGGACGGCCATGCCGTGGACTTGAGTACGACGAGGGCGGACAGCATGGGCAGACACCCATCAGGGCTCTCCCGCAAGGACGCGTCCTCCAGCAGGTAGGACATCGGCCCACGGTGTGCAGGGACATCGTGTCCCTGCACGTCCAGTTCGGCGCTGAG
Source organism: Streptomyces sp. NBC_00683 (assembly GCF_036226745.1). Taxonomy (NCBI): domain Bacteria; kingdom Bacillati; phylum Actinomycetota; class Actinomycetes; order Kitasatosporales; family Streptomycetaceae; genus Streptomyces; species Streptomyces sp. NBC_00683. Next base: position 6,776,928 of record NZ_CP109013.1, read on the forward strand.
TGCGCTGTACGTGAGGGGCTCGGCACCGGTGGCAGCACGCGCTTGCAGGATCCGGACCATGACATCCAGGGCCTGCTCGAACTCCGGCGTGTTCCTCTTCATGCGCCCTCCCCAGGACTACGACTGACACGGTAATGGATCAGAGTGGTGGTGCGTGACGGTTCATGTACGCAGGGTGCGCTTGCGTCCGCCGAGTGGGTCCCGCGGTCATGCACTCGTGCTCGCGCCCACGGTGGCCGAATGGTTCGACACCTTGGGCATCGTCTCGTTGGGGGAGCGGCGCAGCAGCTTCATGCTGCGGCCCTCGACCCAAGCATTCCAGGACTTGAGGTAGTACAGGAGGTGCTCGCGGGAGTCGTCGCGGCGTCGATGTGCCTTACCGCTGGCCAGGCTGAGCATCGTGTTGCGCAGGGTGAGACGCGGGTCGCCGGACTCCAGCAGCGCGCCCGTGATGATGCCGTCCCGCCACGCGGTCTGGTCGATGTCGGGGCGTGTCCCTGTGGTGACGTACCAGCCGATGGTTGCTGCCGTGACAGTGATGCGGCAGGCGCGACTGAGTGCGATGCCGTGCTGGAGCGCGTCGCGGATGCCGGGGTGCTTGTCCAGCATCACCAGCAGCTGGTCGTTGCTGGTGGTCGACGATCCGCCGCTCCAGGCGGAGTTCGGGACGTGCAGATAGAGGTGGAGCCCGCGCAAGGCTGCCGCGAGGTGTGTGGCGTTGGTCTCGCCGACGAGTGCGAGCGTGTCCCGGCCGGTGCGCTTGCGGCCGGTGTCCATGACTGTGAACGCAGTGCGGGGCACCCCGTGTGTGACGGTCAGCGGCACCGCGATACCTGCCTTGGCGATCGCTGCGAGTCGGTGCTGGCCGTCGATCAGCACGTCGTCCTCGTCGAAGGCGATGCCCTGGTGCGTGAGCTGCCATTCGCCGCGCTGGATCTGGGCGGCAAGCTGCTGGACGGTGCCCTTGCTGAGGGGGCGGTTACTGGTGTTGTGCGTGAGCCACTCGACGGCCAACTCGGGAGAGACGTTGAGGATTTCCATGTGCATGGTGGTGGCCCCTTTGGGTGAGCGGCGGCGACGCAAGGCGGCTGATGAGTGCGTGACAAGCTTGCATCGGCATTGTGAACTAAGTCAACCAGTCCATATTACTGTTCACGCGCCGCGGGTGTGGATTGAGTCGCTGCTGTGAGGCTCTGGTGCACCCGCTCTGCGCCACTTCCCCTGGTACGCTCGCCGCGTGTGCTGAGTTCACACGTGAAGTGGTGGGGGTGTGCTGGGGGCGCGTGCAAGACCGGCGCTTCGGGTGGCCGGGGCGGGATTTCACAAGTGGCCACCTTGTCGGCGGCCCTCAGCGGCAGTGGGGTGGCGCGTGAGCCAGAGCGAGAACATGCTGGGTGACGGCATTCAGCCGGTCGGTTCCGTGCATCAGTACGACGACGGGTTGATTGTCCGGGTCGACGATGTCGTGCCGTACGAGTTGGTGGACGCCGGTGACTCCCACGGGTACCGGCAGGGTGATGACCTCATCCGTTGCACCCTGTACCTCAGCAACGGAACGGGGCAGCCCATCGATATGGGCGGGATCCGTCTGGCGGTCCGCGGAGGGACGTACGGAAAGTCAGCCCGGCAGGTGCTCGACTACCGGACCGAAACGCTCGATGACGAGTTGGACGGCACTCTGCGCACGGGGCGGCGGCTCTCGGCGACCTGGGCGTACAGCATTCCGGCCGGAACGGCTGGAGAGCTCGACTTCGAAGTGCAGTTCAGGAGCGGGGACGCGCGGGAGAGCGTCACCTTCACCACCGCACACCCGTCTCGCCCGGTCGATCCCCGGGTTCCCGCCGCCCGGACGGCACCTACAGCACTGCCCGACCAGGCAGTGCTGTTCGGTGACGATCAACGGTCGCTGTTCGACACGGCGGAGCCGGAACCGGACGTTTCCGGTGACTACGTTGTCCGCCCGAGCGCTCCCGTGAAGATCCCCGCTCTGTCCACGGAAAAGACCGATGCCGCCCGCGTCCGGCAGATCTTCCGCTTCCTTGCCGAAGCCGAGGAGTCCAAGGCCAGGCCCGTCCGCACTCTCGACGGCGCAGCAGGGGCCGTGTGGTTCGAGGAACTGCCGGACGACCCCGGCGTCGCCGTGATGGTCGACGGGGCGCTGCAGACCGACGACCCGGCCTGGCTGACTGTCGCACGGCCGGAGCGTGAGGACGCTCCCCAGCCGAAGCCACTGCTGGCGCCCTGGGTGGACGAAACCCGGATCCGAGACTTCAAGCAGACCCGTGCACCCCATCTGCGGCGGCGGATCGAACCCGAATTTCCGGACTGGTCACAGGGCATCCCGCTGGAGAAGACGTACCACGAACTGGACGCGCACCCGAAGCGGGAAAAGATCGAGAAGCTGTATGCGGCGTGGGAGCAGGAGTGGGCCGCCTGGGCGGAGCGGCGCCGGGCGATCGACCCGCTCGTGAAGCTCTACGACCGGCTCCACAAGATGCACGAGGATGCCGCGAATCTTGGTGAGGCCTACGAACTCGTTGTCGGGTTCGGGCGGTTGACCTGGGAGACGACCTCCGGCCAGCGCGTGGAACGGCACCTTGTCACCCACCGGGCCACCGTGCAGCTCGACCCGTCGACCGGCACCCTTACGGCTGCCCCTGACCCGAGCGGCGTCGGCATGGAGCTCGAAGAGGGCATGCTCGACGGCGCACAGCACGTCCCGGGCCCCGTCCGGGAGGAGATCGTGGGTGTCCTCGACGGCGCATCGGATGCCACGGACCCCGAACAGCTCGATGCCCTGCACACCGCTCTGCGCAGCTGGGTCAATGCCGCTCACAGTGCCGGAAGCTATACGCCGGCCGTGGAGCGCGTCAGGCCCCGCAGTCTGGATGTGCCACATGTCGGACTCGCCCCGGCACTCGTACTGCGCGAGCGCAACAGGCGTTCCACCCTTGATGCGCTCAAAGCCATCGCTCGCCAGATCGACGGCGGCACGCCTCCCACCGAGCTGCTCGGCTACATCGCGGGTCGCGACGGGGCCCTCACGGCAGCCGGCCTCGCGGCGGCCCAGGACGGCGGGGCACAGACCGACAGCGGTGAGATGTACTTCGCCCTCCCGGCAAACGAGGAGCAGCGCACCATCGCCGAACGGCTGCGGGCCAACAGGCTCGTCGTCGTCCAGGGGCCGCCCGGGACCGGCAAGACGCACACCATCGCCAACCTGGTGACCGACCTGTTGGCACAGGGCAAGCGTGTCCTGATCACCAGCCACACCCCCCGTGCCCTGCGCGTGCTGCGGGACAAGCTGCCGGAGTCCGTGCGCGACTTGTGTGTCAGCCGCACCGAGGACGGCGCTGCCGCGCAGCGTGAACTGGAAGCGTCCGTCAGCAAGATCCTGAGCGAATACGCCGGTTACGACCCGAATGCGTCGCAGCGCGAGATCCGGACGCTGCAGGCCCGGCTCACCGCAGCCCGGTCCGCACAGCAGGCCATGCTGCGCGACCTTGCCGTTCTGCGGCAGCAGGAGACCCACCGCTTCGAGGCGGAGATCGGCGACTACAGCGGGAGTCTCCAGGAGATCGCCGAGCGACTCGCGGGCGAGGCCGGCACGTACGACTGGATCGGCAAGGTCCCACAGGAACAACCGGCCCTGAGCGCCGAGGACGCATTGCGGGTTCTGTACACCACCCGTGCCTTCACTCCCCACCACCAGGCCCTCGCTGCCGAGGTGCCCGGCCCCTCCGAGCTGCCGAGCCCCGGTGACTTCGAAGAAGCCGTCGAGGTCGTGCGCTCCGCAGAGGACGCGCACGCGGCCGTGCGACAGGACGTGCTGAGTCAGCAGTACGACGCGGCTATCCGTAGTCTCGCCGAGGACGAGCAGGAACGGGTCTCGGCCGCCCTCGACGCCTTCGCCGGTGCCCGCGTACGGGCCGGGTCGTTGGCTGCCGCAGCCGGTGAGTGGGCCGTCGCCCTGCTGCGTGAAGTAGGCGCAGGTCAGGACTGGCAGACCCGCAGCAGACACGCCGCCGTGACAGAAGCCCTCGCCACCGCCGACGCCTCGCTCTCGGCCATGGGTAACGCCATGGTCAGCGGACTGGAGCAGTACGATCCGGTCACCGCGCTCGGCCAGGCCACCGCGCTGCACGACGGACTGAAGCAGGGGCAGAAACTGCGGGGCTCGCTCGGAATGCGCTCGAAGCTGTCCAAGGCCGTCGGACCGTTCGTGGAGGCCGTCCGTGTCGATGGGAGGGCACCTGAGGACGTCGGCACGACCGTCGTCGTGCTCGCCCGCATCCAGCTCGAACTTCGACTGGCTCAGGTGGAGTGCGAGTGGGGCACTCCGGCGAATCCCTGGCAGGGGCACGGTCCGCGCCTCGCCCGCCTGCGGCAGGAGGCCGAGGCGCTCGACGCTCTCCTTGCCGTCGCGGCAGCGCGTACCGAGGTGCTCACGGCCGCTGCCACTTCGCAGGAACTGGCCGTCGCGACCTGGCACGACCAGTCCGTCGAGAGCGCCGTACGGGCGCTGCTACGAGCGGCCACCACGCTCCGTGCGGCCGAGCAGTCGCGCCGTGTCATCGCCGCCACAGAGGAACTTCTCCGCGCTTGGAGCGACCGGGCCGGTGTCTCGCCTGCAGTGGCACGGGCCCTGGACGCCGTCCGCGCCCGGAACCCGGAGGGCTACCGGGAATTCAGCCAGGAGCTCGCAGAGGTCCGCGAGGCGGCCCGGCTGCGTGCCGAGCAGCACGTGGCGCTCGTCCGCGCGCAGGCAACCTTCCCTTCGCTGGCCGAGAGGATCACGGGGACACCGGAGGACAACACCTGGGACACGCGCCTTGCCGCCCTGGCCGAGGCCTGGGCCTGGTCCGCCTGGCGCGAGCGCATGGAACGGCTCACCGACCCGGACGCCGAGCGCACCCTGCGGGGGCGGCTCACCGAGGCTGACGGCGAGGCCCGGATCATGCTCGCGCGCCTCGCCGCGGCACGCGCCTGGCACCGTTGCCTGGGGCTGCTGACCGGTGACCAGTCGCGTGCGCTCAGCGCGTATCAGCAGGCCGCCCGTCGCATCAAGGGCAAGTACCAGCACCGCTACCGGCGTGACGCCCAGGCCGCCCTGCGCAAGGCGCAGACGGCCGTACCCGCCTGGATCATGCCCCTGCACCAGGTCGCGGAGACCGTCCCCATGGACCGACCCGGCCTGTTCGACGTAGTCATCGTCGACGAGGCAAGCCAGTCCGGTCTCGAGGCCATGCTCTTGAGTTGGCTCGCTGACCGCATGGTCGTCGTCGGCGACAGCAAGCAGGTCAGCCCCTCCAACGTCGGACTCAAGCAGGACGAGTACTTCCACCTCAGGGACCGGTTGCTCACCGGACTCGAGACGGACGTCCGCAGCCTCTTCGGCCCGGAGTCCAGTTTCTTCGACCTCACCGAAGCACTCTCCGCGGGCCGGGGCACGCTCATGCTCAAGGAGCACTTCCGGTGCATGCCGGAGATCATCTCCTTTTCCAACGACCTCTGCTACAACGGCCGGCTACAACCTCTGCGCCAGTACGGTGCCGACCGCCTGCCGCCCGTACGCACCGTGTACGTCGGCAACGGCGAGGCCCTCGGCGCCAACAGTCGTCTGGCCAATGCAGCCGAGGCCGAGGCGCTCGTCTCCGAGATCGTGCGCTGCTGCGCCGACCCCTCGTACGAGGGGAAGACCATGGGTGTCATTAGCCTCCGCGGAAGCAAGGCACACCTGGCGGAGCTGGAGAACCTGCTTGCCGAGCGCCTCGACTACGAGCAGCGGGAGGAGCGGCGCATCAGGGTCGGCGACGCCGAGGACTTCCAGGGAGACGAGCGCAATATCATGTTCATCTCGTGCGTCAACTCGCCCACCACGGCCGCTGGGACAGTGCCTGGAGGCTTCACCGGCAAGACGTACGAGCAGCGCCTGAACGTGGCCGCCTCCCGCGCCCAGGACCAGGTGTGGGTGTTCCACAGTGCCCGCGCCGAGCAGTTCCACGAGAACGACCTGCGCCGCCAGTGGCTCGACCACCTCACCCGGCCCGCCGAGGAGGAAACCGCCGCGGTCGACGGGAAGGTGCTGCCCGACGTGCGGCACGAGGCGTTCGACAGTCTCTTCCAACAGCAGGTGTACCTGGAACTGACCCGGCGCGACTACCGTGTCCGCCCCGGCTACAAGGTCGGCCGGCATGCCATCGACCTGGTCGTCGAGGGTGGCACGCGGCGGCTCGCCGTGGCGTGCGACGGCGACACCTTCGCGGAGGGTGAGGACGCCTCGACGGCAGCTGCCCGGCAGCGCGATCTGGAGCGGGTGGACTGGACGTTCGTACGGATCCGGGGAAGCCGCTTCCACCTTGACCGGGAGCAGGCGCTGGCACCGCTCTGGGTGGAGCTGGAACGGCTTGGGATCAAGCCTGTCAGGCAAGAGTACCGGGCCGTCGAGGACGGGACAGATGTGAGCGCCCGGGAGGAGGCAGATGCCGACGAGGGATCGGCCGAACCCGAATCGGAGGCCGTGGGGGTGGACGCCGACGCCGAGGGTTCTGCGCCACAGACTGCGGCCGTACCCGCCCCGCCCGTTCCGGCTCCGCAGGCAGTGGCACCGGCGACTCCTACGCCTCCGACGCCCTCGACACGGGTTTCTGGGGTGCCGTCGCCCACAGTGTCGGTACCGGCCCCCGTCGCCGCCCGCAAGGCGGCGGAGCACCGGGAGATCACCCATACCTCCCCGGGTGCCTTCCCCGTACGGGAGATCCCGGCGGCAGCCTTCCAGCGGCTGGTTCGCGAGATGCAGCAGCTGCAGGCTGCGGTCGACGCACCCAGCGACACGCCGGAGGGCCTCGACGCACCCGAGCTGGTGTTCCTACGCCGGACGCAGGCCGATCAGCGCGACCGTCGCGCCAAGCGCCTCGTGTTCCTTCGGGCGTTCCTCGACTCTGTGGCAGTCGGCGGAACGGAAGCGCCGCAGGTGGTCGTCCCCGGTGCGCTTCTCGTCCTCGAGTTCGACGGCCGGGTCGACGAGGAGACGCTGTACACGGTCGCCGAACTGCCCGCGGAGGGCGCGGACACCGTCTCCCCCTCCTCGCCGCTCGGGCATGCCCTGATGTGGCAGCGAGTGGGGCGCGACCTCTCGTACAACGCCTCACATGACAAGGCGCACCGAGTCGTCGTCCGTGAGATCCGGGCCTGATCGCAGGGCCGCCGCCGACCCGCGAGGGTCCGCGGCGGCCACATCTCTCAGTCGGCGACCGGATCGAGCATGGGGCTTCGCTGGCCGCTCCACGAGACCGACAGGGCGTCACGGGCACGCGTGCACGCGACGAAGAGCAGGCAGTGCTCCGCCATCAGGTCGGACTGGTGCTGAACCGGGTCCACCTCCGCCGGGGTCACCTGCTGTGCGAAGGGCAGCACCTTGGACGTCACCCCGACCACGCCCACGCAGCGGAACTCCAGCCCCTTCATGGCGTGCATCGTCGCCACCCGGACCCCCGAGACCTCTGGGCCGGGGTCGTCCTTCACCGCGACCGCAGGGATGCCCTCCCGGCGCAGTCGGGCGATGACAGCATCGACGAGAGTGTTGAAACGGGCGCACACCGCGACCTCGGAGGGCTTCACCTTGTCCTTGTCGATCCAGTTCCGGATCTGCTCGGTCAGTGCCTTGAGTTCCTCGTCCTGGCTGTCGTACCCGTGTGCCGCAGGGAGGCCGCCGTGAAGCTGGGATCGGTAGCCCCGCAGTGAGTCGCGGCCTGCGTCGTCATCGTCGTCCTCGCCGAGCCTGCCCACCGGCTGCCCGTCGAGCAAGGACGCCGACCAGCGGAGAATCTCCTCCGTGCTGCGGTAGTTGAGGCGCAGCCGGGACGTTCGGCCGCGGACGTGGACGCCCAGCGACCGCAGTGAGACCCGGGAGTCGTAGACCCGCTGGTGGGGGTCGCCGACCAGGAACATGTCGTCGGACTGCGGCGCCACGGATGCGCGCAACACGCGCCACTGGGCCGGGTGCAGGTCCTGCGCCTCGTCGACGACCACGTGACGGTAGCGCGGACCGCTGTCTGCGAGGCAGCGCGCGGCCTGGTCGCACAGCTGGGTGTACGTTGCGGAATCCCGGGAGGACAGATCGGCGGTAAAGCGCTCCATCACGCGCCAGAGCCGGGCCCGTTGCACCCGCCCCACCTGTGTCCCGCGCCCCCGCCGTACACAGCGCAGATACTCCTCGGGCGTGCGGAGCCCCTGGGCGAGTACGACGTTACGGAATTCCTGGGACAGGAACTGTTCGGTCCAGGGCAGGTCCTCACGGGCGGTGGCCCTCGTCCAGGCACTCCTCTCCGCCGCGCCGGAGAGGGGTTTGGGGGCGCTGCCCCTCGCTCCCCGGACGACCCGGGCGGCGAGCGAGTCCACGGTGGTCACGTCGACGCGCTTCAGGAGGTGCGCGTCCGTCTCGCCGAGCAGGAGCGCCAGACTGTCCCGCAGTGCGGCCGCCATGGCGTTGGTGAAAGTGGTCAGCAATATCCGGTCGTCCTCCTGGCCGGTGCGCAGCAAGTGGCGCACACGGTGCAGGGCGACCACCGTCTTGCCGGTTCCCGGACCGCCTGTGACCTGAGCCGGACCGTTGAAGCCCGGGTGGTACGCGTACCGCTTCTGGGCGGGATGGAGGAAGATCCGCCAGCGTGCGAGGTCCTCGGTGAGGATGCGTTCCAGCTCACCCGGACCAGTCACCTCCACGAGGCGGTCGGGGCTGTTGAGGATCGCCTCGGCGAGGGTGACGGCGGGCCGGTCCTCGGCCGTGCGGACCATCTGACCACGTGAGGCGATCAGCTGCTCCCAGACCTCCTGGACCGGGTAGTCGGCCGCCAGGTACTCCAGCACCTCGTACTGGTCGGCCGGCATCATCGGCGGGGCCATGACCGTCAGGTCGTCGGCGGTGACGCAGACCCGGGCGAGTCGCAGGACCTGGTCGTCGATGCCCAGGTCACGCAGCACGGTGTCCGAGTGCCGCTCGAAGAGACGCGCGGGAGTGGCGACCGCCTTGCTCTCGAAGTACGTCTCCATCTGCTCCAGGGCCTCGACGTTGCGCACTTCGAGGCCGCCGGTCGCGCTGTTGACGGAATAGGCGCGCTTGCAGGCCCAGTGGATCGCCTCGTCGTGGGTGGCGACCCGCAGCAGGGTGAACAGTTCGCTGCCGTCGTCGGGGGCGAGAAGGACACCGCGGTAGGACTTGGTGATGCGAATCGTTCGGATCCGTCGGTCGCGAGCCCGCTCCAGCTTCTCCAGATGCATGCCCTTGCTGGCGTGCAGTTGGGGGACAGTCAGACTCCGAAACATCTGGATCGCTTCGTTGACCTCCTTCTGCACAGGTCTCTGCAGCGAGATGAGGTCCGCGACGAAGTCGTCGGAGAGGGCGAGTCGGGGCATGGGCGTCCTCAGATCGCTGGGCGGCCGGCGGCCGGTGGTCGTGGAACAGAGTAGATACTCAGCACCGGCGGAAGCGAGACGGCAGGCAGGTATTGTGTGAACTGAGTCAACGATCTATGTTGGGCGGGTCGTTGTATGTAATACCTCACTTCACGGCCCGTTCCCGTCCGGAAGGACCACCACATGCCGGCCCAGCCCGACCCGGCCGCCGTCCCGCATCCGCTCGACGAAGTGCCCCAGACCTTCCTCTCCGGCGACTCGTACGGTGTGCGGGACGGACTCGTCACCTATATCCGACGTGATCTGCTGGGGCCGTGGGACGGTGAGACCGAGACGTTGCCAGGGTCGTCCTCGGGACCCCGCGACCGGTATCTCGTCGGAATGCTGGGGCCGCGGCCCCACGCCACGACTTCCGACGGCATCGCCCTGGCCGCCGCGCAGAGCGCGGACAGCGAATCCGGGGACGAGGGAAAGGGCGACGACAGCGAACCCAGGGACCACCTGACCCCGCAGGCAGCCGGCCATATCTGGGCCTCCTCCATGGGGCTCTCCTTCACCGTACCTGCCTCCGTCGGCACGCTCAGTGTCACCGCTCGCTGGGGCCGCTACACCCAGTCCGAGGAAGCCACGGACCAGGGAACAACCCGCAAGGTATGGGCACGTGAGCCGGTGGAGTACCCGGTCGACATCGACGTCACCAGTGCGGCAGGCCGGACCGTTCCTCTCGAGGGCGCCATCGTCCTCGACGTACAGGTACGCCACCACAGTTCGGGCAGCGGCGAGGACCTGCGTATCGTCGAATTGGCCCTGGTGAACGGGCAGGAGGACAGCCGCGACGCGCGTGACGCCCGCTGGCTCTTCCAGGTCGGTATCGAAGTCACCGCTTTCCCCGACGATCAGGCGGCGGTGTTCTTCCCCGTCGACGATCCCCTCGATCCGGCGAACCGGGGCAACGCTCCCGAAGACCCCGAGGACCGTCGCCTGCGCCTCCTGTACCGGGACAGCCTCAGCCACGCCAACGGCCGCAATGTCGCCGTGCACGCCCACGTACGAGACGGCGAACGCAACGCACACCGGCTCGCCACCACCTGGCTGCCCGAATACGACGTCCGGGCCACCACCGCGCCCACCGTCCAGGACCTGGATCTGCTGCGCGGCCTGGAGCTCGGCATGGACGAACTCGCGGAGATGGCCGTACCGGGGCGAGGCAGCGAACTCAGCGCAGCCCTCGCCCCACTGGCGGACGGCTACGCTGCCTGGCTCGAACAACAGCGTCGCAGCGCCCGTTCGCTGCCGGAGGACCTGCGCGAATCGGCCCTCGTCGCCATCGAGCAGGCCTTGGAGATCTGTGACCGCATCACGCTGGGCATAGACACACTCGCCGCTGACGACACCGCTCTCGCAGCGTTCCGGTTCGCCAACCGGGCCATGGCGCTCCAGCGCCGCAACACTTCCATCGCCACCGCCAGGGCAGGTCGTGAGGACGACAACGGCTCCTACCGCGAGGCCAGGGACGAGGTGTACGACAAAGGCAAGGAGGGGGCCAGCTGGCGCCCGTTCCAGCTCGCCTTCGTGCTGCTCAACCTCGCCTCCCTCAGCGCTCCGGGTCACCCGCACCGCGGGACGGGGCGCGAGGCCCTCGTGGACCTGCTGTTCTTCCCGACCGGTGGTGGCAAGACCGAGGCCTACCTCGGACTCGCCGCGTACACCTTCGCGTTGCGCCGCCTGCAGGGAACTATCGGTTCCGGCGCACAGGCACGCAGTGGGGAGGCGGGTGTCGGCGTCCTCATGCGCTACACCCTGCGCCTGCTGACTGCCCAGCAGTTCCAGCGCGCCGCCGCTCTCGTGACCGCCTGCGAGGTACTGCGCCGCGAGGAGTTCGCACGGGATGTGCGCTGGGGCGCCACCCCGTTCCGTATCGGACTGTGGGTCGGGACCTCCGTCTCGCCCAACTGGTTCGACGAGGCCAAGGAGCAGATCGCCGGCGCCCGCGAGAGCGCAAGCGACAAGCACGCCAGGGTCCTGCAAGTCCTCACCTGCCCGTGGTGCGGGAGCGGTCTGACCGCGCGCTCCCACATGGAGTACGACGAGGCCCGGCGCCGGGTCCTGCTGTACTGCCCGCGCGGCGAGGGACCGGACCGATGCCCGTTCTCGAGGCTGGAATCCCCCGGTGAGGGCATCCCCGTCCTGACGGTCGACGAGGAGATCTACCGGCTCGCACCGTCCCTGCTGATCGCAACCGTCGACAAGTTCGCCCAGCTTCCCTGGAACGGGTACGCGGGCCTGCTGTTCGGCCGGGTCACCGAGATCTGCCCGCGTCACGGCTACCGGCACGACGACTTGGACGCCAAGACCGGCTGCGGCAGTCGGCACCACGCCAAGGGCGACCTGCCAGGCGTCACCGCGCAGCCCGTCACGCGCCTCCGGCCGCCGGACCTGATCATCCAGGACGAGCTGCACCTGATCTCCGGTGCTCTCGGCACCACCGTCGGTCTGTTCGAGTCCGCCATTGACCAGCTGTGCACCTGGAGCTTCACCGATGCCCAGGGGCAGCAGCGCGAGGCCGGGCCCAAGATCGTCGCATCAACGGCAACCACCAAGCGCGCCGCGGACCAGGTGCTCGGCGTCTTCGGCCGGAAGGTCGCCGTCTTCCCTCCACAGGTTCTGGACGTCGGCGACACCTTCTTCTCCCGGCAGGTCGAACTAAGCCGAGAGAACCCCGGCAGGCGCTACCTCGGCGTGTGCGCCCACGGCACCCGGCTCAAGGCCGCCGAGATCCGGGTCGCCGAGATCCTGCTGCTGGCGGGACAGCAGCTCTTCGACGACTACGGCAAGCCTGCCGACCCGTACATGACTCTCGTCGGCTACTTCAATGCCACCCGTGAACTCGCTGGTATGCGGAGGTACATGGATGACGACATCACCACCCGGGTGCGTTCCAACGGAAGCCGGAAAGGGCAGGACACCCTTTCCGACCGCATCGTCAGCCGAACCGGCATGCTCGGTATTCAGGAGCTGACGTCGCGCATCTCCTCCGCCGACATCGGCGCCGCACTCAAGAGGTTGGAGACCGGCTTCGACCCGGAACGCGATACCTCTGTCCGGCGGCGTGCCTTCCTGCGCGAGTACGCCATCGCCATCAAGGAGAAGCGAGAGCCCCGTGCCTCGATGACCCCGATGGCCCGGCAGGCCGTCGACGTCGCCCTCGCTACCTCCATGCTTCAGGTCGGTGTCGACGTCTCACGGTTCGGCCTGATGCTGGTCGTCGGCCAGCCCAAGAACACCGCCGAATACATCCAGGCGTCGTCACGGGTCGGACGTGACTCCAAGCGCCCTGGGCTCGTCGTCACCCTCTACAACTGGGCTCGCCCGCGCGACCTCGCCCACTACGAGGACTTCGAGCACTACCACGCCACCTTCTACCGGCAGGTCGAAGCGCTCTCCGTCACCCCGTTCACCCGCCGGGCCCTTGACCGGGGAGTCGCCGCCACCTACGTCGCCGCGCTGCGTCAGGCAGCGTACGAGACCTCCCGCAACCTGGACGCCCATGTGGTCGACCTGGACGGACCGCTCGCGGCCGAGGTGGAGCGCCGCTTCCTGGACCGGGCCGAAAGGGTGGGCCAAGAACGTGCCCGCGAATACCTCAGCGAGCGTCTGGACCGGTTGAAGGACGAATGGCGCCGTAAGCGCGACGAGAGCAGTGCGGCCCTCGGCTACCGGCGGGAGAAGCGCAAGAACACCATCGTGAGCGGACTCCTGCGTCGAGCCGACGGCTCGCAGTGGACCGAGCTCACCGTCGGTATGTCCATGCGCGAGACGGAGAACGAGATCAACCTGCTGCTGCCGGGCGGCGGGGCATTCCTCGACGAACCCGCGGGTGCGGGCCCCGACTGGAACTTCGGCGCGGCAGGCACCGATGCGGACTCTGACGACGCGGCCGTCGTGGACAGCGACGAGTACGGGCCCACCACCACCGGCGGAGCCGGGAAGGGACAGCGATGAGCTTCAACTCCAACCGCCGGGTCGGCGCAGTCCGCCCCAGCCACCTCATGTTCACCACGGGCATCGGCTCCCTCGTCGACCTGCCCAACTTTTCCGTCCTTGTCAAAGGGCTCGATTTCTGGAGCTACTCGGGCGTCACCGACTACGGCATCGACGAACCCCGCCTGCGAGCCGCCGCCAACCGCTCTCTCCAGCGCTACGGGCGCTCCCAGATCGAGCAGTTGCGGGCCGCACCGTGGCTGGAAGGCGGGGACACCGATCCCAAAGGCTCGGCCGCGCAGGGGACCGGCGTGCCCGTCACACCGTTCCCGCAGTGGCTACGGTGCACCGCGTGCAACGTCCTGGCGGCCGTCGACTCGGGCGAGTTCACGTTCATCAACTCCAACCCGCGCACCCCGCACGAGGCGAAGTTCGTCCACGACTGCAAGCGGGGCAAGCCCCTGGCTGTCGCGGCCCGATTCACGCTTGTCTGCACCGCCGGCCACCTGGACGAATTCCCCTACACGGCCTACGTCCACCACGGCCAGAACTGCTCCAAGACTGCTCGCCCCAAGCTGCGCATGAAAGACCACGGCGGCAACCAGGCAGCCAACGTCACGATCGAATGTGTCGCCTGCGGCACCAAGCGCAACATCCGTGAGGCCATGGGCGAACGGGGGCGCCGCAACCTCCCCCACTGCCGGGGGCACCACCCGCATCTGGGCTCCTTCAGCCCGAAGGGCTGCAGTGAGCAGGCCGTACTGATGGTTGCCGGCGCGTCCAACCAGTGGTTCCCGCTGACTCTCAGCGCCCTCGCACTGCCCAAGGGGCAGGGTGGTGACATCGACAAGCTTCTCGAGGACCACTGGCCGGAGCTGCAGGGCATCGGATCCCGGGAGAACTACGAGCTCCTCGCGGGCATTCCGGCCTTTGGCTATCTCAGGGAGTTCGACGCGGACGCCTTGGTCGCGGCCATCGCGGCCCGCAAGGAGGGAGCCGACGGGCCGGTCCCCTCGGCTCCCGACGTCCAGGAGAGCCTGTACGGCCCCGAATGGGATGCCCTGTCCGGTCCCGTCCCTCGGCCGAGCGACGACTTCGCGCTACGGCAGGTCCCCGTACCGGAACCGCTGGGCGAACTGTTCTCCGATCTACGGCAGGTCGAACGGCTTCGTGAGGCACGCGCGTTGATCGGCTTCACCCGCCTCGACGCGCCCGATCCGGAGTCACCGGAAATCGGCTACCAGGTCGGCCTCTCACGCACTGCACAGAACTGGGTGCCGGCCAGCGAGGTACGCGGTGAGGGCATCTTTCTGCGTGTGCACGACGGACTGATGGCCGAATGGGTGGCGAGGGTGGAGAAGTCCTCACAGATGGAGGCCCACCGGGGAGCCTTCGGCCGCTTCCGTACCAACCGCAAGTCGGATCGCAAGACCAGTGACTTCGACCCTCTGCACGGCTGGCCCGGGGCGCGATACATCGCTCTGCACACCCTCTCGCACCTGTTGATCCGTACCATCGCGCTGGAGTGCGGCTACAACTCGGCCTCCCTCGCAGAGCGGATCTACGCAGGGGATGAGGGGAACCCGAGGACGGGCATCCTCATCTACACCGCCGTCCCGGACTCCGAAGGCACTCTCGGAGGCCTTGTCTCACTGGCGGAGGAGCGGGAGTTCGGCCGGATTGTCCGCCGTGCTCTGGCTGATGCCTCCCACTGCTCCGGCGACCCGCTGTGCTCGGAGAGGCTTCCGCACGATCCCGCCGACTTCCTCCATGGAGCTGCTTGCCACATCTGCCTCTTCGTCTCCGAAACCACGTGCGCTCGTGGTAACCGGTTTCTGGACCGCCGCTTCCTCGTTCCCCTTTCGGGAGACAAGGACCAGGTGCTCACGCCGGTGAGTCTGCTGCCGTGAGCAGGCGAAGGTTCGAGGCCGCGGCCGAGGCGGTTGCAGTGAGCCTCGGCCCTTCCCGCACGAAGGACCTTGCCGGGTTGCTGGCCCGGGGGCACAGCAAGGAGCGGGCGTTGACCGAGCTTGCGACGCCGGGGGTCCGGGAGGCCGTGGCGGAACTGTACGAAGAAATGGAGGCGGACGCACTGCCCAGCGCGGAGGCTGCGGCCTACCTGCGGGGCTATGTCGCGGCCCAGTTGCGCGCACGGGATGCCGTCCAGGTCAGGACGGTGTGGAGCGGGCCCGCCACACCCGGGGTGCCTGTTCGGGCAACCGCTCAGGTGCTGGTCGAAGTCATCGACGAGGCCCGTGACGAACTGCTCGCCATGACGTACGCGGCACGTCCCTACAGGGCGCTGACGCATGCCCTGACCGAGGCGACGGCCAGGGGAGTGCGGGTGCATGTGGTGGTCGAGACGCTGGCCGGCGCACGAGGCCTCCTCTCGGGCCGGGAACCGGCTGGTGCGTTCGCATCCATACCCGGGTTGCACCTCTGGCATTGGGTACGCGAACCGGCTGCCGGCTCCGCCTCGCGGCAGCACGCGAAACTCGCCGTCGCCGACCGGCGCGTCCTCTTCCTGGGCAGCGCGAACCTCACGGAATCCGCCGCCCGGCGCAATATCGAGGCAGGAGTCCTGGTACGGGGCGGGGACGCGCCGCGGCGGGCGGCCGAGCACGTCGAGGAGCTACAGCGCACAGGAGTGCTCCGGCCGCTCCGCGCGTGATCGCTCACAGCCTCAGGCGAGGTTCGAGCCGCCGTGGCCCGTCGCCGCTCTCGTCGCCTCGTCCGGCTTCCGCCGCATCGCGGACAGCAGGGTGACGACCGTGCCGGCGACCGCCCAGGCCGACAGCACCAGCAGGGGGCCGGTGACCGCGTTGCCCTTGAAGTACGCGATCGAGCGGGCCACCCAGGTTCCCGCGCCTGGCGGCAGGGCGGGGCCGATCGCGCGCCAGAAGTCCGGCAGCATCGGCAGCGGGAAGGCGCCGCCGGCGCTCGGGTTGCCCGCGATCACGATGATCAGCACGGCCAGGCCGATGCCGACGATGCCGGTGAGTGCCTCCAGGGCGAGAGTGGTCATGCCGACCGAGAAGACGACCAGGGCGCCGAGTCCGGACAGGGCCCACACGCTGCCCGGGAGTGCGCCGAGCACCGGTCCGACGATGACCGCGCCGCCGATCCCGCCCGCGATCGCGTACAGCGCCATGACTCCGGTGCGGATGAGCGCGCGCTGCCGGTTGGCGGGCCGGGTGCCCGCGCTGATCGCCAGGATCGAAGCGCAGAGGTAGCCGCCGACGCACCAGCCCACGACCAGGTAGAAGGACGACAGGCCGTCGAAGTCCTCCGGGGAGGCCGGGGCCACGTCCACGGCTCGCACCGTGCGCTGCCGGGGCTCCTCCGCCCTCGCGATGATCTTGACCAGGCTGTCCGCCAGTACGGTGCCGCCGCCGGAGGCGACGAGGACCGTGTCCGTCCTCCCGGTGGGGCTGACGACCAGGGCGCCGTCGATCTCGCGGTTCATGATCTGACTGCGGGCCTCGGCCGCGTCGCTCACCGCGCGCGGGTCCAGCGGGCCGCCCGGGAGGTCGCCCAGCTGGGTGACGAGCTGCCCGGACATCTGCTGCGGGGCCACGACGCCGAAGGGGACATCCGTCGGGTCGGGCTTGTGTAGCGCCCCGACGTACGACGCGATGAACAGCAGCTGCAGCCCGAGCACGCCGATGACGAGCAGTGCGGCCCGCGTGGTGACGGCGTTCTTCACTTCACCGGCGAAAGTCATGCCCCTACGGTCCGGGCGGTCCGCCGATCACGCAGGCGGGGCGGGGCTGAATGGCCCAGGGGGCGGAGGAGCGGACACGGGCGCCGCAGGTGACGAAGCTCTCGCCGCGAACGGATACATGCGGCGCGGAGGCCGATCTGCGCCAACCCTCCTGCCGGGCAACGGAGGTGACGGTGAGACACCTGTCCAGGGCATGCCATCAGCACTCTGGAATACGATCACACGTTCGAATCGTGTCGCCGACCTGGGTTGATGAAGCTAAGGTAATCGAACGAGCGTACGATAGACGTATCGGGTGAATGGGTTAAATGGGGTGGAGTGATGGAGGTGCGACATGGCGGGCTTCGCCCATCTGCACGTCGCGTCCGGTTACTCCGTCCGCTACGGCGCGGCCCATCCCGAGCACCTCGTCCGGCGGACCGCCGAGCGCGGTATGGCTGCGGTCGCGCTCACCGACCGGGACACGGTCACCGGAGCCGTACGGTTCGCGCGGGCCTGCGCGAAATCCGGCGTCCGGCCGGTCTTCGGTGTCGATCTGGCGGTCGAGGCCATCGCACCGCCGCCTCCGGCACAGCGTCGTCGTACCCCGGCACGCGGTGGCGCGCACGTCGTCGAGCCGCCGCTGCGGTTCGTGCTGCTCGCGCAGGACCGGGCCGGATGGGCCCGGCTGTGCCGCATCACATCGGCCGCGCACGCCGGCACCGCATCCGGCGCGGCACCGGTGATGGTGCCGTGGGAGGCACTGCGTGAGCACGGCGGTCCCGGACTGACCGTGCTGCTCGGGCCGCTCTCGGAGCCGGTACGGGCGCTGGCGGCAGGCAGGGAGGACGTCGCCGTGAAACTGCTGGCGCCGTGGCAGGAGATCTTCGGGGACGGGATCCGGCTGGAGGCCGTCGCACAGAGGCGTTCCGGCCTCGGCCCCGGATCGCTCCGCCTGGCTGCCCGCACCCTGGCGCTGGCCGACCGCACCCGCACCACCGCCGTGCTGTCGAACGCCGTCCGCTACGCCGACCCGGACCAGCACCGGCTCGCCGACGTCCTGGACGCCGCGCGGCTGCTGCGGCCGATCGACCGGCGCCGCCTGGACAGCGGGCAGCGCTGGCTCAAGGACGAGGGCGCGATGGCGGGCATCGCACGGATGATCGCCGAGTGCGCCGGAGCCGGCCCCCGGCGGGCGGGCCGCCTGATGGCGGACACCACCGCCGCCGCCGTCTCCTGCGCCGTCGACCCCGTGGCGGACCTCGGACTGGGAACGCCGCACTTCCCGGAACCGGAAGTGCTCGGCGCAGGGACCCGAGCGGGCGGAGCGTCGCAGCTGCTGCGCCGCCAGTGCGAGACGGGTCTGGCCCGACGCGGCCTGGACCGGGACCGAGCGGCGCTCGACCGGCTGGACGAAGAACTCGGCGTGATCGCGGAGCTGAAGTACGACTCGTACTTCCTCGCCGTCGGCCAGGTCGTCACCGACATCCGGGCCAAGGGCATCCGAGTCGCGGCCCGCGGCTCGGGCGCCGGGTCGATGGTCTGCCACGCGCTCGGCATCGCCACCGCCAACCCGCTCGACCACCACCTGCTGTTCGAACGCTTCCTCAGCGTGCGACGGGCGTCCCTGCCGGACATCGACATCGACGTGGAGTCCGCCAGGAGGCTGGAGTGCTACGACGCGATCTTCGAACGGTTCGGCAAGGAGCGGGTGGCGGTCACCGCCATGCCCGAGACCTACCGGGCCCGCCGCGCCCTGCGCGACACCGGCCTGGCCCTGGGGATCGCGCCCGCAGAGGTCGACCGGATCGCCAAGAGCTTCCCGCACCTGCGGGCCTGTGACATCACCGGCGCGCTCGCCGAGCTGCCCGAACTGCGGCAGCTGGCGGCCGAGGCGGACCGGTACGGACCGCTGTGGGAGCTCGCCGAGGGCCTCGACTCCCTGGTCCACGGCATGGCCATGCACCCCTGCGGCGTGGTCATCAGCAACGCGACACTCCTGGACCGGCTGCCGGTGCAGCCGACCCCGCAGGGCGACTACCCGATGGCGATGGCGGCGAAGGAGGAGATCGAGGCGCTGGGCAACATCAAGCTCGACGTCCTGGGCGTGCGGATGCAGTCCGCGATGGCCCACGCCGTCACCCAGATCGAAGGAGCGACCGGCAACCACATCGACCTGGACGACCCGCAGCAGGTGCCGCTCGACGACGTCTTCGCGTTCAAGCTCATCCAGGAGAGCCAGACCCTGGGCCTGTTCCAGCTCGAATCACCCGGCCAGCAGGACCTGCTGTCCCGGCTGCAGCCCCGCGACCCGCAGGACGTCATCGCCGACATCAGCCTCTTCCGTCCCGGACCGGTCGCCGGAGGCATGCCCGAGCGGTACATCGCCGCACGCCACGGCGGCACACCGCACTACGCCCACCCGGACCTCGAACCGGTACTCGCCGACACCTACGGCGTGACCATCTGGCACGAGCAGATCATCGAGACGCTGTCCGTGCTGACGGGATGCGACCGCGCACTGGCCGAGATCGCCCGGCGGGCACTCGGCGACAAGAACCGGCTGCCCAGGATCAAGGACTGGTTCCATCGCCAGGCACGCGCTCGCGGTTACCGCGCGGAGGTCCTCGACGAGGTGTGGGGGACCGTCGAGGCCTTCGGCGCCTACGGCTTCTGCCGGGCCCATGCGGTCGCCTTCGCCGTACCCGCCCTGCAGAGCGCCTGGCTCAAGGCGCACTATCCGGCGTTCCTGCTGGCGGGCCTCCTCGAACACGATCCCGGGATGTGGCCCAAGCGCGTCCTCGTCGCCGACGCCCGCCGCCGCGGGGTGCCGGTCCTGTCCGTCGACATCAACCACTCCAAGGTGGAGCACACCGTGGAGCGGACCGACACGGAGCAGTGGGGGGTACGCCTCGCACTGTCCTCGGTGCACGGCATCAGCAAGGAGGAGTGCGCACGGATCGAGGAGGGGCAGCCGTACGGATCACTGTCGGACTTCTGGCAGCGGGCCCGCCCCGGCCGGCCGGTCGCCGAACGCCTCGCGGAGATCGGTGCCCTGACCTGCCTCCACGACGGCCGCCTCACGCGGCGCGACCTGCTGCTGCAGATCGCCGAACTCCACCGGGCCTCCCGTACCCGGTCCGCGGGCAAGGGCCAGCTGCCCTTCGACGCGGACGTGGCCGGCGGCGCGGAGCCGAGCGGTCTTCCGGAGATGACCGGGCGCGAAGCCCTGAGCGCGGAGCTGGGCACACTCGGCATCGATGTCTCCAGGCACCTGATGGAGCACCACCACCGCCTCCTGCGCGAGATCGGCGCCACCGACGCGGCCCACCTGGCCGGACTGCGCGCCGGTCAGCAGGTCCTCGTCGCCGGTGTACGGGCCTCCACCCAGACCCCGCCCATCGCCAGCGGCAAGCGCATCATCTTCGTCACCCTGGAGGACGGTGCGGGACTGGTGGACCTGGCGTTCTTCGAGGACTCCCACCCGGCCTGCGCGCACACCGTCTTCCACAGCGGGCTGCTGCTGGTCCGCGGCACGGTCCAGGTGCGCGGGACCCGTCGCACCGTCGTCGGCACCATGGCCTGGGACCTGGACGAGATCGCCGCGGCCCGCCGCGACAACGGCCCCGAGGCCGCGCTCGCCCTGCTCGGCGCCGACCATCCGCAACCGACTCCCGCACAGCCGCAGCGCACCCTGGTCAACGGCACCACGGGCGCCCGGCTGCACCCGTACGCCGACCTGCAGCCTGCCGGCAGCCGCACGGCCGACCTGAAGAAGTTCGGCTACACCAGCCCGGGGAGCGCGGGATGACCAAGCGTCAGCGGCACATCGCCCACCTCCATCTGCACGACGTACTTACCGAGACCCGGTACGCAGACGTAATCGAACTGGTGTCTGGTATCACGCCTCACGTCCAGGCTGTTCCGCCCGACGCCGTTCAATTGGACCTCGCCTCGGCGCTCCGGTACTTCGACATGTCCCCCTACGATGTGGTCCAGTTGGCGAAGATCAGGATGAAGGCCCTGTACGGCATCGACTGCAGCGCCGGCCTCGCGGGCAATCGCATGCTGGCGGCCATGGCGGCCGACGCGTCCGCGCCGGGGCATACCACCTGGGTCCCTGACGGGCGGGCCGCCGAATGGCTCCACCCCCGCCCGGTCACCGCACTGCCGGGGATCGGCCGTGCCACGGCATCGACGCTCAGCAGATACGGCTTGCACACCGTCGGCCAGGTTGCAGACGTACCTCCGGCGACCCTGCAGCGCCTTCTCGGCGCCGCTCAGGCGCGGCTGCTGGCCGAACGTGCCCGCGGTCACGACCCCCGCCCGGTCACTCCCATGGAGCCGGCGGCGCACCTGACCGACGATCTCGTGCTCGACCGGGACTGCCTCGACCCGGCGCAGCATCACCGATCCGTCCTGGGGCTCGCCGACCGGATCGGCCAGCGCCTGCGCGGTGAGGGCCAGGTCGCCGGCCGGATCACCCTCACGGTGCGGTACGCCGACCGCAGTTCCACCACCCGCGTGCACAAGCTGCCGGAACCCACCAACCACTCGCCCGCCCTCGTCGCAGCCGCTCTGGGCCTGCTGGCCGCCCTCGGGCTGCAGCGGGCACGGGTCCGTGCCTTCGCCGTCCGCGCCGACGACCTGCTGCCGGCCGGCGGTGCCTACCGCCAGCTCTCCCTGGACCGCGGGGACGCCAGGGCCCGCGCCGCCGAAGCCGCCGCGGACCGGGCACGCCGGCGCTTCGGGGCGGGGGTCGTGCGGCCGGGGGCCCTGGCCGATTGACCGTGTGGGCTACCGGCATTTCTTTACCGACGCGTAACTTCCCCCGCTACCTTACTCGCGCGTAATTTGGCATGAGCACATAGAAATGCCAGCACATTCAGCTTGTGGTCCGGACCACAGGGCGCACAGACATCGCAACTCCCTTGAGCCGCAAGGAGATCGCTCGATGCTGCCCTGGACCCGTGCCCCGCGTACCCCACGCGCGCGCCGACCCCTCACCGCACTCTTCCTCGCCGTCGCCGTACTCGCCACCCCCATGGCGACCGCGACCGCAGCCACCCCCACGGAAGCCGCCGCCACGTCCGCCGCGTCCTCCCGTGGCTGGAACGACTACTCCTGCAAGCCCTCCGCCGCCCATCCCCGCCCGGTCGTCCTGGTCCACGGGACCTTCGGGAACTCGATCGACAACTGGCTCGTCCTCGCGCCGTACCTCGTCAACCGGGGCTACTGCGTCTTCTCGCTCGACTACGGGCAGCTCCCGGGCGTGCCGCTCTTCAACGGCCTCGGCCCCATCGACAAGTCGGCCGAGCAGCTCAAGGTGTTCGTCGACAAGGTGCTCGGCGCCACCGGCGCACCCAAGGCCGACATCGTCGGCCACTCCCAGGGCGGCATGATGCCCAACTACTACCTGAAGTTCCTCGGCGGCGCCGCCAAGGTGAACGCCCTGGTCGGGATCGCCCCCGACAACCACGGCACCACACTCCTCGGCCTGACCAAGCTCCTGCCGTACTTCCCCGGCATCGAGGACCTGCTCACCATGAACACCCCCGGCCTCGCCGACCAGGTCGCCGGATCCGCCTTCATCACCAAGCTCAACGCGGGCGGCGACACCGTGCCCGGTGTCCGCTACACCGTCATCGCGACCCAGTACGACGAGGTCGTGACCCCGTACCGCACGCAGTACCTGAGCGGCCCGAACGTACGCAATGTCCTGCTCCAGAACCTGTGCGCCGTCGACCTCTCCGAACACGTCGCGATCGGGACCATCGACCGCATCGCCTTCCACGAGGTCGAGAACGCGCTCGACCCGGCGCACGCCACCCCGACGGACTGTCTGTCGGTGATCGGCTGAGCCGGCCGGGTCCCCCGCGCGGTGCGGCCGCGCGGGGAACCCGGCCGTGAGCGGTCAGCCGCGGTGGGAGCCGGTGGCTGCCCGGCGGCGGACCGAGGCGAACAGGGCGCTCGCGCCGATCGCCAGCGCGGCCGCACCGCCGATCGCCAGGTAGGTGGTGCTGTCGCTGCCACCGGTCTCGGCGAGAGTCTCGTCCGCGGCGCCGGCCGGAGCGGCGGCGGCACTGTTCGGCTCAGGAGCGTTGGCTCCGTCCCCACCCTCGCCCCCGTCGGCCGGGGCCGCCTCGGTGACCTTCGCGCCCGTCGCGGCGTCGCTGTCACCGTGCCCGTTGTGCTCGACGGACGACTTGTCGGCGCCCTCGTCGATGTCCTGGTCGGACGGGGCGGAGGCAGCCGGTGCCGGGACGGCGGCAACGGAACCGCTGCCGGTCCCCTCGCCACCGAAGACCACGTCGGAGCAGGCGTAGAACGCCTCGGGGGAGTCCGAACGCTGCCAGACGGTGTACACCAACTGCCGTCCCGAAGCCTGCGGCACGGTGCCGTCGAAGACGTACGACCCGTTCTCCAGCTTCGGGTCGGTCGCCTCGGCGAACGGCTTCTCCTGGAGGTCCGACCACTTCAGCGGCTGCGAGGGGTCGTAACCGGCCTTGGTGAGGTACAGCTCGAAGGAACCCTTGTGCGGTGCGGTCGCCCGGAACCGGAAGGTGTGACTGCCCGCCTTCATGGGGGTGGACGGCCAGTCCGCGCGCGGCAGGTCGAGCCCCTTGAACTTGTCGTTGCCCGCGCTGCACAGCTTGCCGTCCGGGATCAGCTCACGGTGCTTGCCCGCCGCGTTGGCGATGTTCACACCGTTCCAGTCGTACAGCGCCTGGGTGCCGCCCGCCGCGACCGCCGCCTGGCACGCGGCGGACTTCGGGCTCTCAGGCCCCTCCGCGAAACAGGCCGAGACCCGGCTCACCGGGTCGGTCAGCGAACCGTGGGCGGCCGCCGGGGCGGCGGACAGCCCGGTCAGTGCGAGCGGAGCGATGCCGAGCGCGACGATCGGGGCGAGCCTGCGGCGAGCGGTCTTGATGGCGGCCATGGTGGCGGTTCTCCTTCGACGGACGCGTCTGTGAGGGGACGGCACAGGGCCGAACGCCGGTGCGGCCCCCCGTACGAATGCCGCACCGACGGAACGGACCCCGTCCCGGTGATCAGCAAACTAGCCGCCGTCCAGGGCGGATCCGGCCGTGGAAAGCCGCAGGTGGCCATCGTTATGGCGGGCTTAAGGGACCGCTAAGCCTGTCGTCAGAGTGGCGTGCGGCGCGCCCTGTTGGAGCCCATGGTCAGGCGGCCTCACAGTCCAGGACTGTCCGGGCGGGTCCACCACGTGTCATGGTCGGTGGTTCCCACTTTGGCTCCCAGATCGGGACTGGGTGGCTCCCAAACGACAGCAGGCCCGGACGGAGGTCCGGGCCTGCTGTTCGTAGGAGGTGGCTAACGTTTCCGGCACTAGGCCCTGTTGCGAAAGTGAGTGCTGAGGCGCGCTAGTGCGGTGACCGGGTGACTTCGCCGGGTCGGTGGGATGTGGGACGGTGGGTTGTTGAGCTTCATCCGTTCCAGCTTTGTGGAGGCGTGGTGGCAGAGCCGGTCAGGGTCCGTCGGTTATCCGACCAGGAGGGCCGGCAGCTGCAGCAGATCGTGCGGCGCGGCACCATGAACACGGTGCGCTACCGCCGCGCGATGATGCTGCTGGCCTCAGCCGGAGGCAGCCGGGTCCCGGTCATCGCCCAGCTGGTGGCCGCGGACGAGGACACCGTGCGCGACGTCATCCACCGGTTCAACGAGATCGGCCTGGCCGCACTGGACCCTCAGTGGGCGGGAGGCCGTCCCCGCCAGCTCAGCCCTGACGACGAGGACTTCGTCGTCAAGACGGCCACCACCGGTCCGGCCCGCCTGGGTAGGCCCTTCACCCACTGGTCCCTGCGCAAGCTCGCCGCCTACCTGCCCACCGTCCCGGGCCGGACCATCAATCTGGGACGCGAGGCCCTGCGCTGCCTGCTGGCCCGAAGCGGTGTCACCTTTCAACGCACCAGCACCTGGAAGGAGTCCACCGACCCCGACTACGACACCAAGCTCGACCGGATCGAGTACCTACTGGAGCACGCGCCGGACCGTGTCTTCGCGTTCGACGAGTTCGGACCGCTCGGCATCCGCCCCACGGCCGGGACGAGCTGGGCACCGGCCGGCCGCCCGGACCGGCTGCCGGCCACCTACCACCGCACCCACGGGGTGACTTACTTCCACGGCTGCTACTCGGTGGGCGACGACACCCTGTGGGGCGTCAACCGCCGCCGCAAAGGCGCCGTGAACTCCCTGGCCGCACTGCGATCGATCCGCGCCGCGCGCCCCGACGGCGACCCGATCCACGTGATCATGGACAATCTCTCCGCCCACAAGGGCACCAGAATCAGGACCTGGGCCACCCAGCACCAGGTCGAGGTCTGCTTCACCCCGACGAACGCCTCCTGGGCCGACCCGATCGAGGCCCACTTCGGGCCCCTGCGGCAGTTCACCCTGGCCAACTCCCACCACCCGAACCACACCGTCCAGACCCGTGCCCTGCAGGCATACCTGCGCTGGCGAAACACCCACGCCCGCCACCCCGACGTCCTGGCCGCCCAACGCCGCGAACGCGCCCGCATCCGCAGCGAGAAAGGCATCCGCTGGGGCGGACGCCCACTCCTCGCAGTTGCATAACCACCGACCCGGCGAAGACACCCGGGCACCGCACTAGCTCAAGCTCCCGCAGCCTGGCGCACAGCTTCTCGTAGCGGCCTTCGGCAACACCCGGTCGGCCGCTATCTCTTACTCGACGTCAGGTCGTGTCATCAGTGGCGAACGCACGTGCAATTCCAGGCTGGGACCGGTCAGGGGCACGGTGCTCCAGGTCGCCGCCGCGGTCCTCGCCTCGGCGTCGACGACCAGATGAACGCGGTGCGGGGTGGTGACGACGTAGAGATCGGCCACGAATGTGCTGCCCTGCCAGGCACCGGCCGCGACGACAGGCCGACCGAGCGGGGAGCTTTCCCGCCAGTCGCCATGGCCGACCTCAACGTCGAGGAGCGACTCGAACCGTACAAGCCATCCGCCGTCGACGGGATCGATGATCACCGTCGTTCCGTTGGGCAGGGCCGAGCCCTCAGCGGAGGCGTCGAGCGTCGCACTGGCCGAACGCCCCGGGTCGGCGGAACCCGGCACCGGCGACAATGACAGTTGCTGCAGTCGATCGGCGAGGATCTCGTCGTCCTGGGCGCTTCCCGCATGGTCCACGCCGGGTAGCAAGCACTCCCATATGGCGTCGAGCACCTCCTGGGACGCCCCTTGGGCGGTCACGGCGACCACGAGATCGTGCGAGGGGACCACCACACACTGCTGTCCGTAGGAGCCATGACCGTGGTAGCCGTGACGCGACATCCAGAACTGATAGCCGTAGCCGTAAGAGAAGTCCGCCTGGTCCGATCCGTCCAGGATCCACTCGCTGTCGATGTGCCGACTGGTCGCGAGCTCCACCCATTCGCGCGGGACGAGTTGCTGGTCGCCGAAGCGGCCGCCGCGCAGCAGTAGTTCACCGAAGGCGGCAATGGCCTCGGTCGTGAGGTGCAGTCCGTGGAATCCGAAGGCGGCACCGCTCTTCACCCGGTCCCATTCGGCGTGGTCGACGCCCATCGGCTTGAAGAGGCGCTCGTCGAGGAACTCCGGGAGACTGCGACCCGTGACCCGTTCCACCATCCGGGCCAGGATGAAGGTGGTTGAGTTGTCGTAGGTGTGCCGCGTTCCCTCGGCCGTGGCAAACGGCAGGCCCAGGAAGCCCTTCACCAAGTCGTCGGGTTCCAGCTGCCAGGCTTCGGCGAGGCTGTCCGTGGGGTGCCCGGCCGTCATGGACAGCAGGTGGTGAACGGTGATGCGGCTTCCCTGCTCCGAGATGTCGGCCGGGACGTGGTCGGGCAACACCTGCACTACCCGATCGTCCAGCGAGAGGAGTCCGTCGGCGACCGCGAGCCCCACGGCGATCGACGTGAACGATTTGGTCAGCGAGTAGAGAAGATGCGGACGTTCGGCCGAGTACGGCGCCCACCAGCCTTCGGCGACGACGTGGCCGTGGTGCACGACCATGATGGAGTGACACTCGATCGATCGTGCTTCGAGCCGGTCCAGCAGCGCGGCGATCGAACGGGACGAGATTCCCGAGGCAGCCGGTGCCGAACGTGGAAGCAGGGCGCGTTGAGCAGACATTCTGACTCTCTGACAGATGCACGCGGATCTCGTTCGACCTTTGAGCTGGAGGTGGATCGATGACAGCGATGTGCATGGAGCAGGGGCTGCCAGCCTGGGTATGCTACGGCCAGGTCGAGTCACGGTTCCATGAGGTTTTTCTTCATGGGTCGATGGCGGTGTCCGACAACTCTGCACGCAGGGGGTCGACCGGCAGGTGCGGGCTTGTGGGCGCCGCCGTAGATACGGCCTGCAAGCAGCAGCAGCACCAGCCGTTGTGCAGTCTACGGACGCCTGGACGCACTGGGCGCTTTGTCATCATTGGTGCAGGTCGCCGGGCCCGCCGCGGCGCGTGCGGTTGGGGGATGGGGTCGGGACCCGGTTCCCGCCGGCCGAGGCAAGCAGCAGCATCGTGCTGCGGTAGCGCACCGTGCTCATGGCTCCGCGCCGCCCGATCTGCTGCAGCTTCTGCCCTTCCTGGTCGGACAACCAACGGACCCTGACCGGCTCTGCCACCACGCCTCCGCGAAACCGAAACGGATAGGGCTCAACGCCGCACCGTCCCACAGAGCACCGACCCGGCGAAGTCACCCGGTCAACGCACTAGCTACGGAGTTGGGTGAGTTGCCGGTTGTGCCCCTGCTGCCCGAAGGATCTCGGCAGTGTCAGGGTGAGGGCCGCTGTTCGCCCAGTCCAGCGGGGACTTGCCTGTGCCGTGGTCTTCGCGAAGGTTGGGATCGGCGCCATGCGTCAACAACTGCCGGATCGTTTCGGTGTGCCCCCAGCAGGCGGCTGCGCAGAGCGGTGTGCCCTCAGAGCCGAGGCCGCTGCTTTCGGTGTCGGGAGAAGCCCCGGCTTCCAAGAGCAAACGAGCTATCTCGGCTTCGCCCTGCACTGAAGCCAGGTACAGCGGAGTGGTGCCGTCACTGTTCCGTCTCTCTGGACTTGCTCCACTGCGCAGCAGGGCCTTCGTGCGCATGGCGTCACCTGCCAGGACTGCTTCGAAGAGGTGGCGGGAGAGCTTCTTCTGCTGGCGCTGCTTCATAGCCGGTGAGGCTAGCGATTATGAGTACGCCGGAGCCATTCATATCCATTCGCTAAGCCTCTCGTCAGGGTGGCGTGCGGCGCGCCCTGCCGGAGCCCATGGTCAGGCGGCCTCACCGTGCCGCTGTGCGGGGTTGCGGAATTCCGGCGCCGCCGACGGGAGCCGTTCGCTCGGCATCTGGATCGCCTGCGACGACGGTGCCCGGCTGGGCGCTCAGAGGCCGTCCAGCACGTTGTTGACCAGGTCCACAACCCGGTACTTCACCTGGTGCCACCGGTTGCAGTACCGCTTCGGCCGCCACCAACGGCCCTGCTTGATCGGCCGTTTGCACCACTTGCACGGCTTCAGCCGCAGCTTGACGTCCAGTCCCCCCATGCCCCGACCTTAGCGGCCGTACCTGTGCCGCAGATCGTGGACCAGTACGTTCACCAGGCCCCGCCCGACCGCACGGTCAAGCGCCTCGGGCCTTCCGGTTCCGCCTAGATGGTTCAGGTCCATGAATGGAAATCAAGTACCGGACCATTGACGCGTTCACGGCAAACACTCTAGCGTCCTTAGAAAGCGCTTTCGTCTCGCGCTCTCCTCCCTCCCCCCATGGTCGGACGAGTCGACCCAACCTGGAGACACGATGCAACTGAGACCTCTCATCGCATGCGTCAGCCTGCTGGCCGGCATGCTTGTCGCGCTGTCCGGCAACGCGGTGCACGCCGCGGGCACCGAGCTGTACGTGTCGCCCGACGGCACCGACAGCGCCGCCGGAACCGAGTCGGACCCCACGACGCTCACCTCCGCCATCAGCCGTGTCACTCCCGGCGGGACGGTCCACCTGCGCGGCGGGACCTACAAGTACTCGCAGACGGTCACCATCCCGCAGGGCAACGACGGCACCTCGGGCGACCGCACGGAGCTGTCCGCCTACCCGGGTGAGACCCCCGTCCTGAACTTCTCGGCCATGGCCGAGGAGACGACGAACCGCGGGCTCGCCGTGAACGGGTCGTTCTGGCACGTGAACGGAATCGTCGTCGAGCACGCCGGTGACAACGGGATCTTCGTCGGTGGCAGCAACAACATCATCGAGCGCACGGTGACGCGGTTCAACCGCGACACCGGGCTGCAGCTCTCACGGATCCTGTCCACCACCCCCAGTGACGAGTGGCCGTCCAACAACCTCATCCTGAGCGCGGAGTCGCACGACAACGCGGACTCCGACGGTGAGGACGCCGATGGCTTCGCCGCGAAGCTCACCGTCGGCCCCGGGAACGTCTTCCGCTACGCCGTGTCCCACAACAACATCGACGACGGCTGGGACCTCTACACCAAGTCGGAGACGGGACCGATCGGCGCGGTGACCATCGAGGACTCCCTCGCCTACAGCAACGGCACCCTGAGTGACGGCAGCCAGGACTCGAACGGCGACCGGAACGGCTACAAGCTCGGCGGCGACGACATCGAGGTCGACCACGTCGTCCGGCGCAGCATCGCCTACGACAACGGCAAGCACGGGTTCACCTACAACAGCAACCCCGGGCACATGTCGGTGTCGGGCAACGTCAGCATCGACAACGCCGAGCGCAACTTCCAGTTCGACGACGGCACTTCGGTGTTCCGGGACAACGTGTCGTGCCGAAGCGGCGACGGGACGAACGACAGGACCATCGGTGACGTCGACGGTTCGAACCAGTTCTGGACCGGTACCAACGGGTCCCGGTGCTCCGACTACGCCGGCGCCCTGGACTGGTCGTTCGCCACGGACGGCAGCCTCGCCGTGACCTTCGGCGGGAATTCTGTGACGCCGTGACCGACTCCCGGCCGGTCCGTCCTGTCGTGTCGGACGGACCGGCCGGGGCCCAACGGCGCCCTGTGACTGCCGGTCAGATCTGGACGCCGGGCACCTTGTCCTCCACGACCACGCTCGCGCGCGTACTGATCGGCGCGTCCGGCTTCGTCACGAAGGGCAGGACGCGGAAGTCGCTCGTCCATCGCTCACGGTCCACCGTGACCCGGACGTAGCCGCGCTGGCTGTTGAAGAACTTCATGTGCGGGTTCGCCGCGAGGAACGTCTCGCCCTGTGCCGTCATGTCCGCGCCGTCGCCGCCGCTCGTGACCGAGGTGCCCACGAACTCCGAACCGACGGTCGCCGAGGACGGATCGGCGTAGTCGCGCTTCAGGTCCCACGCGTAGTTCTGGTGCCGGTCGCCCGTGATGACGACCAGGTTGCGCACCCCGCGGGTGTCGGCCTCGGCCAGCAGCCGGTTGCGCTCGGTGACATAGCCGTCCCACGGGTCCATCCAGACCGTCGTGCCGGGACCCGGGTCCTGGTCGGTCTGGCCCATCGGGGCCTGGTTGCCGAGGATCTGCCAGCGGGCGGACGAGCGGCTGAAGCCCTTGAGGACCCAGTCCCGCTGCCGGGCACCGAGCAGGGTCCGTGCCGGGTCGAAGCGCTCGGCGCAGTCCGCGGACGTGCCGTCGCCGCACGGCTGGTCGTCACGGTACTGGCGGGTGTCGAGCATGGTGAAGTCGGCGAGGCGCCCGTAGGAGAGCCTGCGGTACATCTGTACGTCGGGGCCGTTCGGCAGCTGGGTATGGCGCAGCGGCGCGTGCTCGTACAGGGCCTGGAACGCGTCGGCCCGGCGCTTCAGGAACGTCTCGGGGTTCTCGTTGTTCTCGGAGACCTCGTCCGCCCAGTTGTTCTCCACCTCGTGGTCGTCGAAGGTCATGATCCACGGGAAGTTGGCGTGCGCCTCGCGCAGCGGGGCCTCGGACTTGTAGAGGCCGTACTGCAGCCGGTAGCGCGCCAGGTCGAGGGTCTCCGTGTGGAACCTGGGATCGGTGGTCACGCCGCGCTTGTTCGTCCTGACGCCGGACTCGTACAGGTAGTCACCGAGGTGCACCACCAGGTCCAGGTCCTCCTGCGCCATGTGGTGATAGGCCGTGAAGTAGCCGTCCTGCCACGCCTGGCAGGACGCGAAGGCGAACCTCAGCCGGCGCGGGGAGTCCCGGGGCGCCGGGGCGGTGCGCGTACGTCCGACGGGGGAGACGGCGGAGCCGGCCCGGAAGCGGAACCAGTACACGCGGTCGGGCGCGAGGCCGTTGACCTCGGGGTGGACGGAGTGCGCCAGTTCGGGAGTCGCGATCACGCTGCCGCGGCGCACGACCCGGCGGAACCGCTCGTCGAGCGCCACCTCGTACTGGACGCGGACGGGTGTGGTCGGCATGCCGCCGAGGCCGTCCTGGGCGAACGGGTCGGGAGCGAGACGTGTCCAGAGCACGACCCCGTCCGACGTGGGGTCGCCCGAGGCGACGCCCAGGGTGAACGGGTCACCCTTCAGGGCGGGCGCGGCGAACGCGGACTGCGCGTCCCACGCCCCCGTCCCGAGCATCAGCGCGGCGGCTGCGGCCCCGCCGAATCCGAACATCTGCCTGCGGGACACGGACATCGCGACCACGGGTCCTCCTCGGTTGATCTGCGCCAACCTCGGACACGCTGCCGGGAGTTGATGTCATGCTCACGCGCAACGTATGGCCGGGGGCCGAGCGATGCGTGAACAGGACACCTATACGTCGAGCGGCTCAGGACACCTGTACGGCGAGTGGCTCAGGACACCGCCCGGTAGCGCCGCTCCGGCCGCCCCGTACCCCCGTACCGCAGCGACACCTCGGCCCGCCCCGTCTCCGCGAAGTACTCGAGGTAGCGGCGCGCGCTGACGCGGGACAGGGCACCCGCCTCCGCGCACTCGGAGGCCGACAGACCCGCCGGGTGGTCCCGCAGAATGCGCTCCACGAGGTCCGCGGTATGTCCCGCGAGGCCCTTGGGCAGTTCGCGCGATCCCGGGGGACGGGTGCCGAAGATGCGGTCCACGTCCTCCTGGCGGGCTTCCTGGCGGGACTCGTCGAGTGCGCTCAGGCGATTGCGCAGCGCCGCCACGTGCTGCAACTGCTCCTGCAGTGCCGAGCGGTGGAACGGCTTGATCAAGTAGTGCAGCGCGCCCGCCCTCAGCGCCGCCCTGACCACTCCGGCGTCGCGGGCCGCCGTGATGAAGAGCGCGTCCGCGCTGTGGGCGTCCGCGTTCAGCTCCTCCGCCGCGCGCAGCTCCCGCAGCACGTTGATCCCGTCCATGTCGGGCAGATAGATGTCGAGCAGGACCAGGTCGGGGCGCAGCCGACGGGCCGCGCGCAGGGCCTCGGCGCCACTGTGGGCCACGCCGACGACCGTAAATCCGTCCATCGCGGACACATAGCGGCTGTGCAGCTTCGCGACCATGAAGTCGTCGTCCACCACCAGCACTTTCGTCACGCCCGACACCGTAGGTCGCGACCACAACGACCACAACGTCCATTGGTTCCGGAACGGCGACAGCTGGTTAACGCACGGGCAACATGTGGGCCACCTCACACTCGTCCACGCATGGCTCGAAAGGCGGCACCCGGTGCGATTGCGCACTCCACTCGCCCTGTTCGGGGCGGCGCTGCTGGTGGTCGCGGGGCCACCGCTGCTCTCCACGGGCAGCGGCTCCGACACCGGTACGCAGATTCCCGGACTGCGCTTCATGGTTCCCAACACACCCGGCGGCGGTTACGACATCACGGCGCGCACCGCCGCCAAGAACGCCGAGGACGCCGGCCTCACCCACAGCATCGAGGTGTTCAACCTGCCCGGCGCGGGCGGCACCGTCGGGGTGACCCGGCTGGCCGGCGAACACGGCAACGGCAAGCTCGCCATGTCCATGGGTCTCGGCGTCGTGGGCGCCGTCCACACGAACAAGTCGCCCAAGACCCTGGCCGACACGACCCCGATCGCCCGGCTCACCGAGGAGCAGGACATCGTCGTCGTCGCCAAGGACTCCCCGTACAGGACCATCGACCAGCTGATCACCGCCTGGAAGAAGGACCCGGGGAAGATTCCCGTTGGCGGCGGCTCCTCGCCCGGCGGGCCCGACCATCTGGCACCCATGCTGATGGCGAAGGCCGCCGGGATAGCCCCCAAGCAGGTCAACTACATCCCCTTCGACGGCGGCGGCGAACTGCTCGCCTCGATCCTCGGCAACAAGGTCGGCTTCGGCGTCTCCGGGGTCGGCGAGTACCTCGACCAGATCAAGGCCGGCGAACTGCGGCTGCTCGCCGTGACCGGACCCGAGCGCGTACCGGGACTCGACGCGCCCACCCTCCGTGAGGCGGGGCTGGACACCGACTTCACCAACTGGCGCGGCATCGTCGCCCCGCCGGGCCTCTCCGACGCCGAACGCGACAAGCTCGTCGCACTCCTGCGGGAACTGCACGACTCGAAGCAGTGGCAGGACTCCCTGAAGAAGAACGGCTGGGACGACGCGTTCCTCACCGGTGACGCCTTCGGCGAGTTCCTGGAGGCCCAGGACGACCGTGTCGCCACCGTGCTGAAGGAGCTGGGACTGTGACGACACCCCCTCCCACCACCGCACGCTCCTGGCTGCGCGAGCACTCCGAACTCGGAGTCTGCGTCCTGCTGCTCGTGCTGGGCGTCCTCGTCCTCACCGACGCCCTCACGATGGACGTGGACATCACCCAGCGCGGACCCGTCGGCCCCAGGACCGTCCCGGTCGTCGTCGGGGCCGGCCTGCTCGTGGTCGCCGTACTGCTCGCCGCCGACGTCCTGCGCGGCGGCCGCGGTGAAGCCGAAGGCGGTGAGGACGTCGATCTCGCCGAACCGGCAGACTGGCGCACCGTCGCCCTGCTCACCGGGGTCTTCCTCGCCTTCGCCGTCCTCATCGGCCCGCTCGGCTTCCCCATATCCGGCGCCCTGCTCTTCTGGGGCTCCGCGTACGCACTCGGCAGCCGCCACTACGACCGCGATCCGCTGATCGCGGCGGGGCTCTCGCTCGTGACCTACTTCGTCTTCGACAACCTGCTCGGGGTACCCCTCCCGGGCGGCCCGCTGATGGGGGTGCTCTGACCGATGGATTCCCTCAACTCCCTCATCGACGGCTTCGGCACGGCGCTCACACCGGTCAACCTGCTCTGGGCCGCCGTCGGCGTCCTGCTCGGCACGGCGATCGGTGTGCTCCCCGGCATCGGTCCCGCCATGGCCGTGGCACTCCTGCTGCCCGTCACGTACGGACTCGAACCGACCGGCGCGTTCATCATGTTCGCCGGGATCTACTACGGCGCGATGTTCGGCGGCTCCACCACCTCGATCCTCCTCAACACCCCCGGGGAGAGCGCGGCGGTCGTCGCCGCGATCGAAGGCAACCCCATGGCCAAGGCCGGACGCGGCGCACAGGCCCTCGCCGCCGCGGCCATCGGCCACTTCAGCGGCGGCATGATCGGCACGATCCTGCTGGTCCTCCTCGCCCCGACCGTCGCCTCGCTCGCCGTCGACATCGGTGCCCCGGACTACTTCGCCATCATGGTGCTGGCCTTCATAGCAGTCACCTCCGTCCTCGGCTCCTCCCGGATCCGCGGCCTGGCCTCGCTCCTCATCGGTCTCACCATCGGCCTCGTCGGCCTGGACCAGATGACCGGCCAGCAGCGGCTCACCTTCGGCTCGCTGCAACTGGCCGACGGCATCGACGTGGTGATCGTCGCGGTCGGGCTCTTCGCGATCGGCGAGGCCCTCTGGGTCGCCGCCCACCTGCGCCGCTCCACCGGGAAGCCGATCCCCGTCGGACGCCCCTGGCTCGGGAAGGAGGACGTCGGCCGCACCTGGAAGTCCTGGCTGCGCGGGCCCCTCATCGGGTTCCCGTTCGGCGCGATCCCGGCGGGCGGTGCGGAGATCCCCACCTTCCTCTCGTACGTCACGGAGAAGCGGCTCTCCAAGCACCGCGACCAGTTCGGCAAGGGCGCCATCGAGGGCGTCGCCGGCCCGGAGTCCGCGGCATCCGCCTCCGCCGCCGGGACTCTCGTGTCCATGCTCACCCTCGGCCTGCCCACCACCGCGGTCGCCGCGGTGATGCTGGCCGCCTTCCAGCAGTACGGAATCCAGCCGGGACCGCTGCTGTTCGAGCGTGAACCCGAGCTGGTCTGGGGCCTGATCGCCTCGCTCTTCGTCGGCATGGTGCTGCTGCTCGCGCTCAACCTGCCGCTGGCACCCCTGTGGGCCAAGCTGCTGCGGATCCCGCGTCCCTACCTCTACGCGGGCATCCTGTTCTTCGCGGCCGTCGGCGCCTACGCGGTCGGCGGCGAGGCGGTCGACCTGGTGATCCTGCTGGTGATCGGGCTGATCGGCTTCGGGATGCGGAGGTACGGACTGCCGGTGCTCCCCGCGGTCATCGCCGTCATCCTCGGCCCGGCCGCCGAACAGCAGTTGCGTCGCGCACTGCAGATCAGCGACGGCAGTGCCACCGGTCTGGTCAACACCCCGTTCTCCGTGACGGTGTACGCGATCGTCCTGCTCATCCTGGTGTGGCCGCTGGTGAGCAGGCCGGTGACGAGGCTGCTGGTGAGGCGCCGGGAGGCGCGGAAGTAGCGGGTGCTGTCGGCGGCGGCTGAGAGGATTGCGGGTATGACCACGATCGACTGGGACGCCGCCGCCGACTCGTTCGACGAGGAGCCCGACCACGGGCTCCTCGATCCCGCGATACGCCACGCATGGGCGCAGCGGCTGGAGAGCTGGCTGCCCCCGGCGCGCTCCGAGGTGCTCGATCTCGGGTGCGGTACGGGAAGCCTGGCGCTCCTCGTCGCCGGGCAGGGGCACCGGGTCACCGCCGTCGACCGCTCGCCGCGGATGGCCGAGCAGGCGCGGGCCAAGCTCGCCGGGACCGGCACCGAGGTGCTCGTGGGCGACGCGGGGCAACCCCCCGTCGGCAAGCAGCGGTTCGACGTGATCCTGGCCCGGCACATGGTGTGGCTGCTGCCCGACCCCGCAGCCGCCCTGCACCACTGGTTCACGCTGCTGAAGCCGGGCGGCCGGCTGGTGCTGATCGAAGGCGTATGGGGCGGGGTGGGACTCTCCGCGGCCCGCCTCACCGAACTCCTCGCCCCGCACACGGAGCGCATCCACCACGAGCCGCTCTCCGGCGACACCCGGCTCTGGGGCAGGGAGGTCGACGACGAGCGGTACGTCCTGGTGGCCCGCGCCGAACCGGCACACCGGCACACGGAGGTCGTCGACGTCCATCTGATCCTGCGCCGCGGACCCGATGTACTGCTCGCCCGGCGGGCGGGCACGGGGTACGCGGACGGGCTGCTCCACGCCCCCTCCGGCCACGCGGAGGACGGCGAGGACGTCCGGGAGGCGATGATCAGGGAGACGGCCGAGGAGATCGGCGTCGTACTGGATCCGGACGAGCTGCGGGTGGCCCTGGTCATGCAGCACCGGGGGCCCGGCGGCAGTCCCAGGATGGGCTGGTTCTTCGAGGCGGAGTACGACCCGGCCAGGCCGCCCCGCAACGCCGAGCCGGAGAAGTGCTCCGAGCTCGGCTGGTTCCCGCTGGACTCGCTGCCGGACGACATGGTGGCGTACTGCCGTGCCGGCCTCGACGGGTACCTGGCCGAGGAGCGCTTCCTGGTCCACTGGCACGAGGACGGCGACCCGGTCGCGTACGCACCGGACACGGAACGGCGCGCGGTTCCGCTGCCGGTCTCCGTCGCCCCCACCGGCCGGGTCCACCACATCGAGCTGTGGGTGCCCGACCTGGCGGCGGCCGAGGCGGAGTGGGGCTGGCTGCTGGGCGAGCTGGGCCATGTCCCGTACCAGCGCTGGGCGCAAGGCCTCAGCTGGCGGCGCGGCGGGAGCTACGTGGTGGTCGCGCAGTCACCCGACCTCGCCGGTGACACGCACGACAGGCTGCGCCCCGGCCTGAACCACCTGGCCTTCCACGTCCGGGACCGTGCGACGCTCGACGCGCTGGTGGCACGCGCACCCGGGCACGGCTGGCGGCTGCTCTTTCCGGACCGCCATCCGTACGCGGGCGGCAGCACGCACTACGCGGCGTATCTGGAGAACGCCGCGGGGTACGAGGTCGAGCTGGTCGCTCCCTGATCCGGCCCGATCCGAACGAGAGCTTCTAGCCCAGGAGTTCCGCCAGGCCTCCGGTGCGGGCCAGCTGTTCCAGCTCGTCCAGCGCCCGCACCGCAGCCTCGGCCGCCACCGGGTCCCGGTCGGCCAGGCCGCTCTCCTCGAACTCGTCCTCGTCCAGCCGCAGCACGGACGAGCCGTCCGCCGACACCCACAGGTCGAGATCCAGGTCCTCGACCAGGAGTTCGGCGTCCCGCAGGACGGCGGGCCTGGTGATGTCGCAGTACCAGCCCTTGAGTTCCCCGCCGCCGGTGCGGACCTCCTTCACCGCGAACCACCGGTCGCGCCAGTAGTGCTCGGTGAAGACGTCGCCCGGCTCGAACCGTACGAAGCCGAAGTCCCGGGTGTGCGGCGCCGCCCAGGGGGCCCGGACCGTGATGCGGGTGCTGTCGTCGCGGACCAGGTCCGCCGGGTACCGGATCTTGGTGCTGCCCGCCTTGACCAGGGTGACGAACAGAGCGTTCTCAGGTGAGACGGTGGACATGCCGTACCTCCGTGGCGCAGATCTGGTAGCCGAACCAGGTGTTGATCGCCAGCATCGGGCCGTTCCCGGCGTCGTTGCCGGTGTAGGCGTCCGTGTACCCGGCGGCCCGCGCCCGGTACAGCGAGTCGTTCTTCGCGAGCTTCGCAAGACCCCGGCCGCGGAAGGCGCGCCGGGTGCCGGTCATGCCCGACCAGTAGCGGGTCAGACCGTCGGTCTCCGCCACGCTGAACGCCGCCACCTCGCCGTCCGCCACCACGACCGAAGTGAGCCCGTGGTCGAAACCGGGCCGGCGCCAGGTCGTCGTCAGCCAGTCCTCGTAGTCGGTGAGTTCGGACGGGGTGTCGCTCGGCTCGTCCGCGGTCGTCTCGGCGTCCGCCTCGAACAGCGGGCGCGGATCGTCCTCGAAGTCGGCGGCGGTGAGCAACTCCACGCCTGCCGGGGCCTTCCGGAGAGCCGGCAGGGTGCTGTTCGCCAGATCGAGATGGAGGAAGTGGGCCGGACGGCTCGCCACATAGCCGCGCTTCTCGGCGAACGCGCGGTGGGCCGGCGCGTCGAGGACCCACGTGTGGACGGCCACCGCACCGACGCCGGCCAGATACTCCTCGGCGGTCCGCACCAGCAGCGAACCCGCCCCGCGCCCCATCCTGTCCGGACGGGTGTACGGATTGCAGAACCCCTGACCCGGTTCCGGGGTCTCGTAGGCGATACCGACCTGCGCGGTCCCGATCAGCTCGCCGTCCTCCTCGGCGACCAGCAGCCGGTAGTGCTTGTCGGGATGGGCGTCGGCCAGGTCACGCAGGACCTGCTCCGGAGTCGTCACCATGTAGGGCAGGGCCGCACGCCGCACCTGTACCCAGGCCTCCGCGTCGGCGGGCCGGAAGTCACGAACGATCACCGTCATGGGCCGGACGGTACGCGGAGTCCGGGTACCCCGCCTCCGAATTTCCGGCGGCGGGCCCGACCGGCCACCTGGTTGTCGGCGGCGGGCGGGCGGTGCGGGAGAATCGGCCCGTGACCCTGACGATCGCCATTGATCCGGATTCCGCCACCGCCCCGTACGAACAGCTGCGCACCCAGCTGTCCGAGCAGGCCAGGTCCGGCGCCCTGCCCGTCGGCTACCGACTGCCGACCGTACGCGGCCTCGCCGAGGAACTGGGCCTCGCCGCCAACACCGTCGCCAAGGCCTACCGGGCGCTGGAGGCCGACGGAGTGATCGAGACCCGCGGCCGTAACGGCACGTTCATCGCGGCCGCGGGTGACGCGGCGGCACGGAAGGCCGCGACGGCGGCGCAGGAGTACGCCGACGGGGCCAGGCGCCTCGGCCTGTCGCGGGCCGAGGCACTCTCGCTGGCCGAGGACGCCGTGCGGGCGGCCTACGGGCAGTGACCTCAGGGTGCTGGGACGCAGGGCGCTCAGAGGTACAGGCCCTCGTCCGCCCTCGCGTCCTGCTTCGGCACGGAGGGGGGAACGCTGCCGCGCCGCAGCGAGTACAGCTCGGCGAGCGTCGCACCCTCCCGGCCCAGGCCCTCCTCCGTACCCAGCCAGGACACCGACTCCGCCCGGGTCAGCGAGCCCACCTCGATCCGGGCCAGGCAGCGGCCCGGCCTGACGACCGCGGGGTGCAGCCGCTCCAGGTCCTCGTTGGTCGTCACCCCCACCAGGACGTTGCGTCCCTGGCCCAGCAGACCGTCCGTCAGGTTCAGCAGCCGGGACAGCGCCTGGCCAGCCGTGTGCTTGGCCTCGCCACGGATCAGCTCGTCGCAGTCCTCCAGGAGCAGCAGCCGCCACCGGCCCTTCGCCGAGCCGTCGTCCTCGCCGATCGCGATGTCCATCAGATAGCCGACATCGTTGAAGAGCCGCTCCGGGTCCAGCACGCAGTCCACCTGGCACCAGTCGCGCCACGACCGGGCCAGCGTGCGC
Source organism: Streptomyces sp. NBC_00683 (assembly GCF_036226745.1). Taxonomy (NCBI): domain Bacteria; kingdom Bacillati; phylum Actinomycetota; class Actinomycetes; order Kitasatosporales; family Streptomycetaceae; genus Streptomyces; species Streptomyces sp. NBC_00683. Next base: position 6,816,577 of record NZ_CP109013.1, read on the forward strand.
AGCGCGGAGGTCTTGCCGGTGCCCGGGGGGCCGTGCAGCAGGAGCAGCCGGCCGGAGATGTCGTCCGGAGTGACCTTCATCAGCCGGTCCATGGCATCGGCCACCGGAGCCGTGTAGTTGGTGCGGACCTCGTCCCAGGTCCCCGCGGCGATCTGCCGGGTGGTGCGGTGCGGGCCGCGGCGCGGGGACACGTACCAGAACCCCATCGTCACGTTCTCGGGCTGGGGCTCAGGCTCGTCCTTCGCACCGTCCGTCGCCTGCGCCAGTACCTTCTCCGCCAGTTCGGGGCTGGTGGCCGTGACCGTCACGTCGGCGCCCCGGTTCCACCGCGAGATCAGCAGTGTCCACCCGTCGCCCTCGGCGAGCGTGGCACTGCGGTCGTCGTCCCGGGCGGCCCGCAGGACCTTGGCCGCCGGCGGCAGCAGGGTCGCCCCCGACTTCACACGATCGAGGGAGGAACTGTGCGAGTACGGCTGCTCGCCCGTCGCGAAGCGCCCGAGGAACAGCGCATCGACGACGTCGGACGGCGAATCGCTGTCGTCGACGGTGAGCCGGATCGGCAGAGCGGACTCAGGGTTGGCAGACATGGCGCCCATGATCCGGCACGGCGGCACCCCGTGCACCCAGGTTTCGCGAGCTGCTCCCGGCCGGGGCGCACGGCATCCCCGTACCGCCCAGCCCGAGGTCAGCGCGGCGCGCGCCCTGGGAGTCACCCATCGAGCCCGGGCCCCGGGCGCGCCGCTGCGTGCGCCGTCCCGCGCAGCGCGTACAGATGCGCGTCGTCGTTCGACAGGACGCGCACCAGATCGGGCCGGGCGTCGAGGCTGCGGATCAGCCGCCGCTCCCACGAAGCGGAGTGCCCCGCGGTGAGCCGCAGGTACTCCGCCTGGCGGTGACCGGCCATCAGATACGCCTGCGGACCCGCCTCCCGCAGCGCAGCGACCAGCCCGCCCACCAGGACCGGATCGCGGGGCGCGGCCGTCGGACGCAGGGCGCCGGGGGAGAGCGCGGGCCCGGGCCCGGCCCCGCTTCCGTCGCTCAGCCACACCAGCCGCCCCGGACCGCCGGGAAGCCCCTCCACGTACGCGACAGCCTCGGACTCACCGCGGGTGACCCGTTCGAACGGGGCATCGCCGCCCCGCACCACGAGGAAGCCACCGGTCAGCGCGAGCCCCGCGAGGAGCGCGCCGACCGGGGCCGGGCTCATCCGGCCGCGCTCCCGCCCGCCCGCCGTGGCCCCGGCTGCCGTCCCGGATCCGGCACGCGGAAACAGTGCGAGGGCGGCCAGCAGGGCGGTTCCGGGCAGCGCGCACGCGAAGACCTGTGCCGCCACGGCCTCGTCCATCGGCCGGAGCAGGAGCACCGGGACCGGCGCGAACGCCACGACGAGCAACGTACGTTCCGAGTGGCCGTGGCTGTGCCGCCGCCACCATCCGTACCAGGCGAGCAGGAGGACCGCGGCGGCCGGCACCACCCCGGCCGGCAACAGCAGTTGCCGTTCGGTGCCGCCCCCGGGCCCCGGTGTCCCGGCCGGCGGACGGAACACCCTCAGCGGCTCGCCGGAGAACACGGTCCACCCCACGGCCAGGAGCACGATGAGCACCAGCGGCCCGTACAGCTGCGAACGGCGTGCCAGGACGAGCCCGGCGAGGACGGCCAGCATGAACAGGGCAGTCGGCGCATGGGTGACCAGCGCGGCGGCGAACACGGCGACGACGACCGCAGGGACGGCGGTCCTGGGGCGGAGCCCTTCCGCGCGCACCTCGGCCTCGCCCGGAGGCCGTTCCCCCGGAGGCCGCTCGCGCTCGTACGGATCCGCGTTCCGGGGCACCCGGATCCGGACCAGTACCAGGGCGACGAACGACAGATGGAGCAGATGGGCGATGCCCTCGGCGGCGCTGCCGTCCGGAACCGCCCAGGCGCTCAGCACGAAGATCCACGCACCGGTCCACGGAGCCCGCCAGCCCGCCCGGACCTGCCGCATCATCAGCAACAGGGGCCCCAGCGCCAGCAGATGTACGGCCGCAGGCCACCACCGGGCCAGCACGGCGGCGTCCGCCGGGGTTCCCGTCGTGAACTCCGCCAGGATCTCCGCCGCCCCGGACGGCGCGGAAACGGCACCCGACGCGGCCTGCAGGCCGTGCAGGGAGAACAGGGTGGCGAGCAGCACGGCCGTCAGCAGAGCGCGGCGCGGCCGGTCGAGCCAGAGGAGCGAGACGAAGGCCAGCACGAGCAGCCCGGCCCCCAGAAAGGTCGTCGCGGGCAGTACGGAGACGAGTCCCAGGTCGTCCATCCTGTTCAGCTCCCGGTCACCGAGGGAGCGCAGCGGCAGCCAGAACAGGGCGAGCGCGGCGGCCAGCAGCAGCCCGATGCCGAGCTCGGGGCCGAACGGCAGGGGGAGCGCGCGGCGACCGCGCGGGGCAGTGCTGACGTCCCCGGCGGTGCCCGTGAAGGAGCCCGGACCGGCCGACGCGGTCGGGGACGGAGGTGACGTGGGTGAACTCGGGACGGTGGCTGCCTGCGGCAGCGGTGTTCTCAGCGCCCAGGCGGGCCGGTGCTCGGTCATCTCTGTTCTCTCCTGCTCTCTCCTGTGCCGATGGGTGCCTGCGGGCGGCGATGGGTGTCCCTGGGCAGTGCGAGGAGCGGGCAGCCGGACTCACCGGACGGGCGCCGTTGCCCGTCCGGTGAGTCCGGCCGTCCTTGGATCAGGCCGGTCCCGGAGCGGCCCCTGAAGCCGCTCCGGAGCCGTCGAAGAAGCGGCGCGCACGGCGCACGCCGCGTACGACCGCGAAGCCCTTCGTGAGCGTCCGGTCCACGGCGAAGGTGCGGGCGACCGCCCGGCCCTCGACCAGTCGTGCGAACTCGGCGGTACGCGTGCCGCGGCGGACCGTCACCCGCTCCAGGGCGTACGGCCCCTGGCGGCGGTGTGCCAGCGCGTTGCCCACGGCCAGGGACTGGGCGAAGCCCGCCGCCCGCACCGCCTGCCGCACCCGGCGGCTGGAGTAGCCGTAGGGATAGGCGAAGGAGGCCGGGCGCCCGCCCAGTTCACCGGCGATGATGTCCCGGCAGCGCACCGTCTCGGCCCGCAGCCGCGCGTCGTCGAGCTGGTCCAGCTGGGGATGGGTGTGGCTGTGGCCCCCGATCTCCACACCCGCCGCCGCGAGTTCCCGTACCTGGCCCCAGTCGAGCATGGTGTCCGGGGCGCCGCCCTCGTCGTACGCACCGCGCAGCCAGCCGGTGGAGACGAAGACGGTGGCGGCGAAGCCGTGTTCGGCGAGCACCGGCAGGGCGTGCCGGTGCACCCCCTCGTAGCCGTCGTCGAAGGTGATCAGCACGGGCCGGGACGGCAGGGGCCGCCCGGAGCGCCAGCCCTCACCGAGTGCCGCCGTGGTGAGCGGGGTGAAGCCGCGCCCGGCGAGGATCTCCATCTGCGCCCGGAACGCGCCGGGCGACACGGAGAGCCCGTACGCGGCGGAGGCCGGACGGTGCCCCACCGCGTGGTACATGAGGATCGGTACGGCCACACTCACGACGGCTCACCCCGCGCGCCCGGGCCCGGTGCCCCGGTGTCCTCCGCCTCCGGGGGCCGCCGTTCGACGGCCGGTACGGAGAACGCCGCCCCGTTGCCCCGGGAACGGACGCTCCCCACGGCGTAGCCGCCCGCGGCTGCCAGCACACCGGTCACGACGGCGCCCGCCCGGCCGGCCCCTCCGGACCTGCCGAGCAACGCGTCCCGTACACCCCGCACCACCCCGGCCGGAAGCACCCGGGTGGTGTAGCGGCGCTCGGACTCGAGCCCCTTGCCCGCGCCGACGCTCCGCGACACGAGTGCCTTGGAAAGCCCCTCGGCGTAGCAGCGGGTACGGAAGTAGCGGAACCCCTCCCGCACCGCGGGGACCTTGTGGTGGATCACCGCGCGGTCGTCGATCAGCAGGACCGCGCGGGGCAGGGCACGGGCGAGCCGGATGCAGAGCTCCGTCTCCTCGCCGCCCAGCGGCCGCTTGTCGCCGTCCCGCCCGATGCCGGTGGCGAAGCCGCCCGCGGCGTCGAACGCCGTGCGCCGGAACGACGCGTTGCCCCCGAGGACGTTGCGGACCCGGACCGTGCCGGGCGGCAGCCCCCTGTACGTACACCCGACGACCCAGTCGAACTCCTCGGGAAACCAGGCAGGCCTGCGGCCCGAGGACCAGGCGGGCACGGTCCGTCCGCCGACGGCCATCACCCGCGGATCGTCGTAGCCCTTGTCGAAGTGGCGCAGCCAGTCCTCCTCGGCCACGGCGTCGTCGTCGAGGAACGCGACGATCTCCCCGCGGGCCGCGGCGATACCGGTGTTGCGGCCGGCCGAGAGGCCGCGGGGGCCCGCGTTCGCGAGCACCCGCACCGCCCCGGACCGCCCCGGCTGCCCGTACTCCTTGCCCAGCCGCTCCAGCAGCGCCGGGTTGTGGTCCACCACCAGCAGGATCTCCCGGGCCGGCAGGGACTGCGCGCGTACCGAGCCGACGGCCGCGAGGATGTCCTCCCAGCGGTCCTCGGTGTACACACAGATGACCACGGAGAAGTCGCGCAGGTTCACAGCACCTGTCCCCGGCCGATGACCGCGGGCACGGCGGCCGCCCGGCGCCCGCCGCGGCGTACGCGCTTCTCCCTGAGGATCACCCTGAGCACCCGGATCCCGTCGCGCACGGCACTGAGGTTGCTGACGCCGTGGATCCGGTTGTACTCGTGACTCGGGACCTCCTGGACCCTGAGTCCGGCCTTGACCACCCGGATGTTCATCAGCGTCTCGATCTCGAAGCCCGTGCAGTCCAGGGTGATCCTGTCCAGGCAGTGCTTCCAGAAGGCGTTGTAGCCGTAGCAGAGGTCGGTGTAGCGGGCCCCGAACTTGCGGTTGACGACGGTGCACAGCGCCCAGTTGCCGAACTTGCGGACCGGCGTCATGTCGTCCGTGCCGCCCCCGTTGGCGAAGCGGGAGCCCTTGGCGAAGTCGGCGCCGCCGACCAGGGCCGAGACGTAGCTGACGATCTCTTCGCCGTCCGCCGAACCGTCCGCGTCGACCATCACGATGATCTCACCGGTGCAGGCGGCGAAGCCGCTGATCAGGGCGTCTCCCTTGCCCTTGCCGACCTGCTTGACGACCACGACGTCAGGGCGCAGTTCACGGGCCACCCTGATCGTGTCGTCGCTGGAATTCCCGTCGACGAGCACGACTTCATGAATCCAGTCGGGCAGGGTCTTGAACACATAGGGAAGATTCTCCGCCTCGTTCATGGCGGGGATCACGACACTTACCGGCGGCGCTATCGCGAGGTGGGAAGAGATCGGTCGGTATTCGCTCTCCATTCGAGCGACTTCGGTCTCTTCGGTTGTCGATCTGATCGAGGAAGGCAGAACTGAACTCATGAGTCTTTTCCCTCTCGTCCGGTGGACGGCCCGCCCCCGGGCAGTCCGGTCAAAGGTCCGGTTCGAAAGGGGGGTTCTCACCCCGGCCATGACGGCATGGCACTCCGAGCTGGCTGGATGAGCTGGCACAACTGGCCGCACGGCGGCCGACTCGACTGAGTACGGCCGCTGGGCACGGCACCCCCCTACCGCGCCCCGCCCGGTATCCACCGCGGCTGCCTGAGCCCTCCCCTGGAGCCGCCTTGCGTGATGGACCGTTGCGGGTGAATGTACGACGGTATTAACGAGTGGAACTATATGACAAGACCTCCCGCGAGGTCTCGCTTTTTCCGGATTTTTGCCTGACTGTCACGCTCGCGTGCGGAATTGAGACTTCCTATTGCTCCGGTCTTTCCAGGTCTTCGGAATCCGGGCCGACAGGAAAATGATCAGAGCCGCTGCGGAAATGATCAGAACGGAATTCCGCGCTGACCTGCTGTCCAGTGCGGTCAGCGCCTGCGCCGCCAGGAGATTGACGGCGAGGGACCCCGAGGCCGAGACGACCAGTCGGCCCGTGCGGTCCATGCCGGGCAGCCACGCGGAGAGCGCGGCGGCCGGGGTTGCGAAGAGGTGAAAGAGCGCGAAAGGGGCGCGCAGTGGTGAGTCGAAGTCGATGAGTGCCAGCGCGGCGCCCACCCCCGCCACCGCCGCGGCGCCCCCTGTCACAAGAGGCAGCACATCTGTCCGAACTGACCCTGTCTCACTACTGATGATCCGCATTGGCGACTTTGCCCCCCAGCGCGCCGGATGCCGGACTTCAATGTGACGTAACGCCAGGAGGGCGTCAAGAAGCACTTGCTGAATGGTCTTGGCATGGACACTTCCGGAATTGCGGCCGTGACTGCTACCACGGAGTAGGCAGAGATCCTGCCCAAGGAGGTTCCATGAAAATGTCCAGACTCGTGGCGTTCTCGTCCTCTCTCCTGCTCGGCACCGTCCTCGCCCTGACAGGGGCCGGTGTCGCCAACGCCGAAGAATCCGCAGCCGCGGTCGACTACGTGGCTCTCGGCGACTCGTACTCCTCCGGCGTGGGCGCCGGCAGTTACGACAGCGCAAGCGGCAACTGCAAGCGCAGCACCCGGGCCTACCCCGTTCTCTGGGCCGCCGCCAACGCGCCCTCCTCGTTCTCCTTCACCGCGTGCTCAGGGGCACGTACGGCCGATGTCACGGCCGGTCAGCTCGGACCCGTCAACTCCTCGACCGACCTCGTCTCGATCTCCATCGGGGGCAATGACGCGGGCTTCGCCGACGTCATGACCACCTGCGTCCTGCAGTCCGAGTCCACCTGCCTGAGCCGGATCGCCACCGCCCGCTCCTTCGTCGACTCGACCCTGCCGGGCCGGCTGGACTCGGTGTACTCGGCGATCAGCGCCAAGGCGCCCGCCGCCCGTGTCGTCGTCCTCGGCTATCCCCGCTTCTACAAGCTCGGCGGCAGCTGCCTCGCAGGTCTCAGCGAGAACGAACGCGCCGCCATCAACAGCGCTGCCGACTACCTCAACGCGGCCACCGCCAAGCGGGCCGCCGACCACGGCTTCACCTTCGGTGATGTCACGTCCACCTTCACCAACCACGAGATCTGCTCGGGCAGTGCCTGGCTGCACAGTGTGAACTGGCTCAACATCGGCGAGTCCTACCACCCCACCGCCGCCGGACAGTCGGGCGGCTACCTGCCGGTCTTCAACTCGGCGGCCTGACACCGCCCGTAGTCGCGCAGCGCAACCCGGCCCGGCCGTCGCCGGGGAGGAGGCCCCGTCCTTCGGGGTCTCCTCCATCCGCGGCATTCGGTGACCGCCCGTCAACCTCCGTATACATGTACGTAATCCTGTTACCGGGATACGCGAGTGTCATCGCGGGACGATAGGGTTAACCTGCCCGGGCCGGGTGCCCTCGTACGGGTGGGGAGTGACATGGAACAGATAACGGTGCGCAGCAGGGCGCGTGTGCCTGCCATTACATGTGGGAGCAGTGCGACCAGTTCGCGCCTCGACCGCCATCTCGCAGTGCTGGGCGGCCCCGCCGTTCCGCAGCGTGAGTCCGCGGAAGCGACGCTGCTGATGCTCGAGCTCACCTCGCGCGACGCCGCGCACACCCGCAGGAGCAGGAGCGCGCGTGTCTCGCTCTTCGCGCCGCTGCGGCGACTGCGCCGCTCGCTCTTCGGCAGCCGCCGCTGACCCGACGGCCTGTCACGACCGGTCCGGCCCACCGCTCAGGGCCGTGCCCACGATCACTCCGTCCCGGCGCAGTGCTGCTGTCTGCTCGTCCGTCATCCCCAGGGCCCGCAGCGTTGCGTCGGTGTGTTCCCCCAGCGCCGGTACGGCACCCATCGGCGTATCCGCCCCGCCCGGCAGCGTGATCGGCGGCAGCAGCGTGCGCAACGCGCCGACCGGTGAGGCCACTTCCCGCCACCGGTCCCGTGCGGCCAACTGAGGATGGGCCGCCACGTCCGCGACGGTGTTCAGCCGTGCGCAGGCGATACCCGCCGTGTCCAGCTCGGCGAGCGCCTCCGCGCCGGTCAGCCGCGCGAGCGCCTGCCCCACCACCGCATCGGTCCGTTCCCGGTTCGCCGTCCGGGCGGTGTTCGTCGCGAAGACCGGATCGTCCGCGAGCTCCGGCTGCTTCAGCACCTGTTCGGCGAGACGGCGCCACTCCCGGTCGTTCTGCACGGAGAGCAGCACCTGTTCCCCGTCCGCGGTGCGGTACGCGTCGTACGGGGCGATGACCGCGTGCGCGAGCCCCGTGCGCGCCGGGGTTTCACCTCCGTGCATCCCGTGGTGCAGCGGATGCCCCATCCACTCCGCCAGCGAGTCCAGCATCGAGATCTCCACCGGACCGCCGCGCCCCGTGGTCGCGCGCCGCAGCAGCGCCGCGAGCACACCGGAGAAGGCGTACATCCCGGCCGCGATGTCGGCGGCGGGAATCCCCGCCTTCACCGGCTGCCCGGGGGTTCCCGTGACGGACACCAGGCCGGCCTCGCACTGGACGAGCATGTCGTAGGCGCGCTTGTGCGCGTACGGTCCCTCGGCGCCGTAGCCGGAGATGTCCACGGCGACCAGACGCGGGTGTGCGGCGCAGAGGGCGGCGGCGTCCAGTCCGAGTCGCGCGGCCGCTCCCTGCGCCAGGTTCTGGACGAACACATCGGCGTCCGCGACGAGGCGGCGCACCACGGCCAGCCCTCGTGGGTCCTTGAGGTCGATCGCGACGGACTCCTTGCCGCGGTTGCACCAGACGAAGTGGGAGGCGAGTCCGCGCGCCGCGGTGTCGTAGCCGCGGGCGAAATCCCCTCCGTCGGGACGCTCGACCTTGATGACGCTGGCGCCGAGGTCGGCGAGCTGGCGGGTGGCGAAGGGGGCGGCGACGGCCTGCTCGACCGCGACCACGGTGATGCCGTCCAGGGGGAGTGGCTGAGTGCTCATGAGCACCGTACCTACCCTGTACGCAGCACTTCTGTCATCCCGTCCGCCCCCGCTCGCGGGCGCTCGTGGTTCAGTCCGTGCCGCGTGCGTACCGGCGCACGGTCAGCGGGACGAACACGGCGAGCAGCACGGCCGCCCAGGCCAGCGTTCCCGCCACCGGGTGCGCGACCGGCCAGGCGGAGCCCTCGGCCGGGGAGGCGTTGCCGAAGAGGTCGCGGGTGGCCGAGGCGAGGGCGCTGATCGGGTTCCACTCGGCGACGGTGCGCAGCCAGCCCGGCATGTCGTCCGTCGGGATGTACGCGCTGGAGAGCAGCGGCAGGATGAAGGTGGCACTGCCCAGCTGCCCCGCGGCCTCCTCGTTGCGGATGAGCAGGCCGAGCCAGTAGCCCGCCCAGGACGTGGCGAACCGGAACAGCAGCAGCAGTCCGTACGCCCCGAGCGCGGCGGCCGGGCCGCCCTCGATCCGCCAGCCCGCCGCGAGTCCGACGAGCATCAGCGGGATCATGCCGACGGCCGTGGTCAGCACCTCCGCGGCCGTGGAGCCGAGCGGTACGGCGGCCCGGCTCATCGGCAGCGTACGGAAGCGGTCCATCACCCCGCGGTCGCAGTCCTGGGCCGCCTGGAACATTCCGGTCATGAGGCCGTTGGCCGCCGTCGCGGCGAGGAGGCCGGGCACCAGGAAGGAGCGGTACTCCTGCCCGGGGACCGCCAGTGCGCTGCCGAACACGTAGCCGAAGAACAGCAGCATCGTGATCGGCATGGTCTGGGTCAGGATCAGCACACCGGGGGCGGCTTTGATCTTCTGCAGCTGGCGGCCCACCATGGCCAGGCTGTCGGCCGTCAGGGAGCCCGTGACGGCGGGCGCAGGGGTCCGCTCGCGGACCGGGGTCGTCGTGCTCATGCTGCCGGCTCCTTCGGTGCGCGGACGTCGCCGCGGTCGGTCAGTCGGAGGAAGGCCTCGTCGAGGGTGGGCGGGCGCAGGCTCGCATCGATCACCGGGACACCCGCGGCGTCCAGTTCGCGGACGATGCGCGGCAGTGTGAGGGTGGCGTCGGACGCGACGACGCCGACGGTGCGGTGCTCGTGGTCGAGCGCCGGTTCGGCGCCGGTCAGCTGGTCGAGCACGGCCGCCGCGGCCCCGAGCGCCGACTCGTGTGCGACGACGACCTCCGCGTAACTGCCGATGAGGGACTTGAGTGCGGCCGGAGTGCCCCGGTGGGCGGCCCGGCCCCGGTCGATCAGCACGATGTCGTCGGCGAGCTGGTCGGCCTCCTCCAGGTACTGCGTGGTCAGCAGGACGGTGGTGCCGCGTCCCGCCAGTTCGCGTACCGCCTCCCAGATCTGGTTGCGGCTGTGCGGGTCGAGGCCGGTCGTCGGCTCGTCGAGGAAGAGCACCTGCGGGCGGGTGAGGAGTCCGGCGGCGAGGTCGAGGCGGCGGCGCATGCCGCCCGAGTAGGTGCGGGCGGGGCGGTCGGCCGCCTCGGTCAGCCCGAAGCGTTCGAGGAGCTCGTCGGCGCGCGAGCGGCCCGCGGGACCCCGGAAGCGGAGCAGCCGCGCGAAGAGGCGGAGATTCTGCCGCCCGGAGAGCTCGCCGTCGATCGAGGTGCTCTGCCCGGTGACTCCGATGGCCGCGCGCACGGCCGCGGCCTCGCGGACCACGTCGTGGCCGGCGACCCGCGCGCTGCCGCCGTCCGGGCTCGTCAGCGTGGTGAGCAGCCGGACGGCGGTGCTCTTTCCCGCGCCGTTCGGCCCCAGCACACCGCAGACGGAGCCCTCGGCGACGGCGAGGTCGAGCCCGCGCAGGGCATGGACGTCTCCGTAGTGCTTCTCCAGACCTTCACTAAGTACAGCGTACGTAGTTGTCATGGGCCTACCGTAGCGCACTACGTACGGTGTACGTAACTACGATGGTGAGCGAGGTGATGACCGATGGCGGGGCGACCCCCTGTACCCGAAGTGATCTGGGCGCGCCCCGAGCGGGCGGGCCGCGGGCCCAAGCCCGCTTTCAGCCGTGCGGACATCGCGGCAGCCGCCGTGCGTATCGCCGACGCCGAGGGCCTGGACGCGGTGTCGATGCGCAAGGTGGCCGCGGAGCTGGGCTGCGGCACGATGTCGCTCTACAACTACGTGCCGCGCAAGGAGGACCTGTACGAGCTGATGCTCGACGCGGTCAGCGGCGGCTACGACCTGCCGGAGAAGCCGTCCGGCGACTGGCGCGCCGACATGACGGCGCTCGCGCACCAGGCCCGCGCGATGATGCACCGCCACACCTGGGTGCCCCGGCTGATGTCACCGGTCTACGGATTCAGCCCGAACGTACTGGCCTACATGGAGTACACGCTGAGCATCCTGGACGGGCTCGACGCCCGGTTCGGCGAGAAGATGGAACTCATCGCCATGGTCAACGGCGTGGTCACCACCTATACGGCCAACGAGATCGCCACGGCCGAACGCAGCCGCTCGCTGCCCTGGACCGAGGAGCAGGAGCACGCGGCCCGCACCAACTACCTGATCAGCCAGATCATGACCGGCAAGTACCCGCGCCTGGCAGCCGGGTTCGCCGAGGACTCCGGGCCGATCGATCTGGAGGGGGTCTTCGACCGGGCGCTGGGCCGGGTGCTGGACTCGTTCGAGCGGTAACCGCCTGCCGGGGTCACAGCAGCGCGAACTGCCCCTCCGGGCCCTCCTCGTGGTGGTCGAGGACCGAGGCGGGCCGCCGCGCCATCGGGGGAGCCGGGACCACCCCGGCCTCCCGCAGCGCGTCGCGGGTGACAGCGGGCTCCGCGGTGAGCCGCTTGCGCAACGCCTCCTGTGCGGACCGCAGCTCACCGAGCAGGGCGAGGACGGTGATCAGTTCGAGCAGCTCGGACGTCCACTCCTGCGGCCAGTCGCGCGGTCGCAGCGCCTCCAGGCCTTCCCGCCCGTCCTGGGCCGTGCGGCGCTCGAACCAGAGCTCCAGCATGGGGACGCCGCTCACCCGGAACTCCCACGCTCCGGCCGGAACGGGTGAGATGCGCCCCTCGCCCGGCCCCTCGCCGAGGGTGAGCACCTCGTCCTCGGAGTCGTAGCGCAGCTCGGACGGCCGGGGCGGTATCGCGGCCCGCACATAGGGCCGGCGGCCGCCCGGCAGCCGGGGACGCTGCCCGCCGTGCGCCCCGCGCAACTGCAGGCGCAGCAGCTCCCGGCCGAGCTCCACACCCTCGGCCCACAGGGTCCCGTCGGCGGGCAGCGGCACGAGACATCCGGCGGGGGAGGGGCGGGCGACGGCGAGTGTCCAGGCAAGGACGGACTCCGGATCGACCGGGGCCGCGTACCGGTCGCCCAGCAGAGCGAGCAGGCCGGGCGCGAGATTGGGCTCCCGGCCACCGGGCCGCCGGTAGAGCGGGCGTATCCGGCCCGGCCGGCCGGCGGGGGAGTGCCCGTCGGGCAGCAGCGCCGTCACGGACAGGGCGGGCCCGGTGTCCTGCGGTACGTATCCGTGCTCGACGGCGAAGACCTGGTGCCCGTCGGCGACCCGCCACAGCTCGGGGCGGGCCGCGTCGAGCAGCCGCTGGTCGGGGATCAGCCACTGCTCGTCGAAGGGGCCGTGCAGGATCCGTACCGGTTCGGGGCAGGGGCCCGGGTCCCGGGCGAACCGGCCCGTCGCGGTGGTGCGGCCCGGCAGCGCCGCGGCCGCGGTCAGGGGGCTGCGCGAGCGGCTGGACCGGAACAGCCGTTCCTGCTCGGCGCCCTCGGCCCGTACCAGCAGATCCCAACGGGCCCTGAGGGACGCCGCGTCCGGCGCGGTCACCCAGGGGCGCCCCGTTCTCAGGGGCCGCACCGACCAGGGCATGAGGTCGTCGAGCAGCGGGATCCCCTCGGCCCCGCCGGCTCCGGCCGCCACCCGTGCTGCCACCGTGTCGTCCTCCCCGTCGCCACGTCCGCCGCCCAGGGCATCGTAACGGCGGGCGGCGGGGGCGGGGCGGTCAGTGCGCTTCCACCGTCACGGAGAAGGAGAAACGGTCCCCCCGGTACCGGATGCGCGCCACGTCCACCACCCGCCCGTCGTCGTCGTACGTCACGCCCGTGTAGTGCAGGATCGGGCTGAGCAGCGGGACCTGGAGCAGCTCCGCCGTCGCCGGGTCGGCGAGACGGGCCTCGACCGTGTCCGTGATCCGGGAGATCCGCACGCCGACGGCGTCACGCAGCACCTTCGTCATCGGCCACCGCTCGAGATCGGCCACGTCGATCCTGGCCGCGATGTCGGGACGCACCGCGTTCTCCGCCCAGTTGGTGGGCTCGCCCGTCCCGTCGTCGCGGCGCAGCCGCCGGTAGTCGACCACCTCGGAGCAGTCGGGGAAGAACTCGGCCAGATCGCCCGGGACGGGGGTGGCGCCATGGCCGAGGACGGTCGTCCGCTCACCCGACTGCTGGGCGACGATGGCGTCGATCGAACCCAGCAGCCGGACCGGCGACACCCGCCGGGCGCGCGGCTCGATGAACGTGCCGCGCCGCCGGTGCCTGCTGATCAGGCCCTCCGTCTCCAGCTCCTTGAGCGCCTGGCGCATGGTCAGGACGCTGACGCCGTAGTGCGCGGCGAGCTGCTCCTCGGTGGGCAGCCGCGGCGAGGCGTCCTGCGGGCGGCCCAGTATCGAGGCCCGCAGGGACTGCGAGACCTGGTACCACAGGGGAAGCTTCCGGTTCAGCACGAGGGAGTCGGGGGCGAAGGCGGGCGTGTGATTCACCTCGTTCACCTGGTTCATCCGGTTCACCTGGACTCTCTGGGCAGTGGCCGGCTTCGGGGGTTCACGGCCGGAAGTTGCGGCTCAGACCCTGCCACACGTCGTCGTACCCGTGCTGCAGATGGTCCGCGGCCGCGGCCTGCGCGGTCGCCGTGACCGGCCAGCGGGTCTCGAACATGAACGCAAGCCCGTCGTCGATCTTCTGCGGCTTCAGCTTCGCGGCGCTCGCCCGGTCGAAGGTCTCACGGTCCGGTCCGTGCGCCGACATCATGTTGTGGAGCGAGCCGCCGCCGGGCACGAAGCCGCCCGCCTTCGCGTCGTAGGCGCCCTCGATGAGTCCCATGTACTCGCTCATCACGTTGCGGTGGAAGTACGGCGGGCGGAACGTGTCCTCGCCGACCAGCCAGCGCGGGGCGAAGACGACGAAGTCGACCCCGGCCAGCCCCGGGGTGTCGGACGGAGAGGTCAGCACCGTGAAGATCGACGGATCCGGGTGGTCGAAGCTGATGCTGCCGAGGACGTTGAAGCGGCGCAGGTCGTAGACGTACGGGGTGTGGTTGCCGTGCCAGGCCACGACGTCGAGCGGGGAGTGGTCGTACGTCGCCGACCAGAGGTTCCCGCAGAACTTGTTGACGACCTCGACCGGACCCTCACGGTCCTCGAACGCCGCGACGGGCGCCAGGAAGTCCCGCGCGGCTGCCAGGCCGTTGGCGCCGATCGGGCCCAGATCGGGCAGGACGAACGGCTGCCCGTAGTTCTCGCAGACGTACCCGCGGGCGGTGGCGTCCAGGAGCTCGACACGGAAGCGGACACCGCGCGGCACGAGCGCCACATGGCCGGGTTCGACGCGCAGCAGTCCCAGCTCGGTACGGACCAGGAGGCCGCCGCGCTCGGGCACGATCAGGAGCTCACCGTCGGAGTCGCTGAACACCCTGTCCGTCATGGAGGAGTTCGCGCTGTAGAGGTGAATGGCCATTCCGGTGCGCTGCGTCGCGTCGCCGTTGCCGCCCAGCGTCCACAGGCCGGCCAGGAAGTCCGTACCCGGAGCGGGCTCGGGGAGCGGGTCCCAGCGCAGCCGGTTGGGGTCGGGAACCGCTTCGGTGAAGGGAGCGGTGCGCACGGCGCCGTTGTCGACGCGGACGAACGGGGGATGGGCCGCCGAGGGGCGGATCCGGTAGAGCCAGGAGCGGCGGTTGTGTGCGCGGGGTTCGGTGAAGGCCGAGCCGCTCAGCTGCTCGGCGTAGAGCCCGAGCGGCGCGCGCTGCGGTGAGTTCCGGCCGTGCGGAAGCGCTCCCGGGACGGCCTCCGAGCCGTGCTCGTTGCCGAAACCGGCGCTGTACGTGAGAGTCTCCGCCGTCTTCCTGGCCTGTTCGGTGCCACTCATCATGCGCTCCCGTTGGAAGAGGAATCCCATGGATCCCCTGACGAAGAATCCTATGGACAACCGTAGGAATCGAAACGCCGCCCGTCAACGGCATACGGGCACCGCTGTGCCGTGTCCGTGACGGCCGGTGCGGAAACGCGGCGGGAGCAGGTGCGGACACGGGTGCTGCGGGCCGGGCGGGACCGGCGCACCGGACCTCCGGGCCCGCGCACGGTGGGCCCACCTCCGGCCGGACCCACGGCATCATGGAGCCGTGCCCCATGCGAACACGAACCTCCGGCGCGCCCCCGTGCAGCAGCGCAGTGCCGAACGCCTCGCCCGGATCCTCGACGCCTGCGCCGAGCTCCTGGACGAGACCGGCTACGAACAGCTCTCCACCAGGGCGGTGGCCGACCGTGCCGGTGTGCCCATCGGATCCGTCTACCGGTTCTTCTCCAACAAGCGGGGGCTGGTCGACGCACTCGCCGAGCGCAATCTGGACCTCTACGCCGAGCGCATCGTGGCCCGCCTCGCGGACATCCCCACCGAGGACTGGCGGAGCGCGATCGATGCCGTACTCGACGAGTACCTGGCGATGAAGCGCTCGGTCCCCGGCTTCGCCCTCGTCGACTTCGGTCCGCCCGCGCCGGCCGGCGACCCGCTCGACGAGTCCAACCGCAGGGTCGCGGGCCGACTGGCCACCCTGCTCTCCGGTCATCTCGGCCGCGACCCCGACACCGATCTGCTCCGGACGGTGCTGGTCTGCGTCGAGGCCGCCGACGCGGTGCTCCAACTCGCCTTCCACGCCGACCCGTCGGGTGACCCGGCTCTGATAGGGGAGACCCGCGTGCTGATCCAGGCCTATCTCGCGCGGGTCCTCGAATGACAGGTGGTGCCAACACCTCGCCAGCATCCGTACCGGTCGGTATGCTCGATCCGGCCGGGAGCTCGCACCCCCTGTGCGGTCCGCGGCCCGACGGCGCATGCCCGTGCGCCACCGCTGTCGCCGCCCCGGGGAGGGCCCATGTCCCACGATTCCCGCACCGCTCTGCGTATCTGCCCGCTCTGCGAAGCCACCTGCGGACTCACCCTCACCATCGAGGGAACGACGGTCACCGGCGCCCGCGGCGACCGTGACGACGTCCTGAGCCAGGGCTTCATCTGCCCCAAGGGCGCGTCCTTCGGGGGTCTGGACTCCGACCCCGACCGGCTGCGCACCCCACTCGTGCGCACGGACGGCGTCCTGCGGGAGGCGACCTGGAGCGAGGCCTTCGACCTGATCGCCGCGAGGATCCCGGCCCTCGTCCAGGAGCACGGCAAGCAGTCGGTCGGCGTCGTCCTCGGCAACCCCAACGTGCACACGATGGCCGGCGGGCTCTATCCGCAGCTGCTGCTCTCCACGCTCGGCACCCGCAACGTCTTCACCGCGAGCACCCTCGACCAGATGCCCAAGCACGTCTCCAGCGGCCTGCTCTTCGGCGATGCCAACGCCATCGCCGTACCCGACCTGGACCGCACCGCCCATCTGCTCCTGATCGGCGCCAATCCGCTCGAGTCCAACGGGAGCCTGTGCACCGCCCCCGACTTCCCGGGCAAGCTCAAGGCGCTGCGCAAACGCGGCGGCACCCTCACCGTCATCGACCCGCGCCGCACCCGCACCGCCCGCCTCGCGGACCGGCACGTCGCGATCCGCCCCGGAGCCGACGCCCTCCTGCTCGCCGCGCTCACCCAGGTCCTCATCGAGGAGAAGCTCGCGGACCCCGGAGCGCTGGCCGAGCACCTCGACGGCTACGACGAACTGGCCGAAGCCATCGAGGACTTCACGCCCGAAGCGGTGGCCGCCGCCTGCGACATCGACGCCGGCACCATCCGTACGATCGCCCGCGAACTGGCCGCGGCCCCCGCCGCGGCCGTCTACGGACGCATCGGCAGCTGCACCGTCGAACACGGCACCCTGGCCAGCTGGCTGGTCGACGTGCTCAACATCCTCACCGGCAACCTCGACCGCCCCGGCGGCGCACTCTTCCCGCTCTCCGCCACCGCCCGCGCACCCCGTGCCGCCGCCCCCGGCAAGGGCTTCGCGCTCGGCCGCTGGGCGAGCCGTGTCTCCGGGCACCCCGAGGCCAAGGGTGAACTGCCCGTCGTCGCACTCGCCGAGGAGATCGAGACCCCGGGGGAGGGGCGCATCCGTGCCCTCGTCGTCGTCGCGGGCAACCCGGTACTCTCCGCGCCCGACGGCGACCGGCTCGACCGGGCGCTCGCCGAGGGCCTCGACTTCATGGTCAGCGTCGACCCGTACCTCAACGAGACCTCACGCCACGCGGACGTCGTGCTGCCCCCGCCGCCGCCCTCGCAGAGCGCCCACTTCGACTTCGCCCTCAACTCCCTCGCCGTGCACAACCAGGTCCGCTACACCCGGGCGGCCGTCCCGCTGCAGGACGACCGCATGGCCGAGAGCGAGATCCTCGCCCGGCTCGTCCTCGCCGTCGGCGGTATGCACGGGGCAGCGCCCGAAGCGGTCGACGACATGGTCATCGCCGCCACCCTCGAAAGGGCCGGCCTCCCGGAGGAGTTCGCCGCCGAGCTGACGGGCCGCACCGGCGCCGAGCGGCGCCTCGACCTGATGCTGCGCCTCGGCCCGTACGACCTCACGCTGGAAGGGCTCCTCGCGCATCCGCACGGCATCGACCTCGGTCCGCTGAAGCCCCGCGTCCCGCAGCTGCTCAAGACCCGCAGCGGCCGCATCGAGCTGTTCCCCGCCCCCATCGCCGCCGATCTGCCACGGCTCCGGGAGGCACTGGACGAACGGCCCACGGGTCTCGTCCTCGTCGGCCGCCGCCATCTGCGCTCCAACAACAGCTGGATGCACAACGTCGCCTCCCTCCGTGGCGGCTCGAACGTCTGCACCCTGCAGATCCACCCCGACGACGCCGCCCGTATCGGGCTCGCCGACGGTGCCACGGCGCGGATCACCGCGGCGGGCGGCGAGGTCGAGGCGCCCGCCGAGATCACCGATGCGGTGCGGACCGGAGTCGTGAGCCTTCCGCACGGCTGGGGACACAGCCGTCCGGGCACACGCATGTCCGTCGCCGAGACCGGGCCGGGAGTCAATGTGAACCAGCTGCTCGACGGCACCCTCCTGGACCCGCTGTCCGGCACCGCTGTGCTCAACGCCGTCCCGGTCTCCGTAGCGCCAACTCTCTGACCTGGGGTTTTGCTCGTATTGCTCACACGTCAACATCTTGTTAACAGCCCGACGGGACACCTAACGTCATCCGAACCGCCGAGACCGGTGAGAGTTCAAAGGTGAACGTTAGGTATCCCACATGCTGACAATCCTCGGATTTGCCATGATCGCGACCTTCCTGGTCCTGATCATGATGAAGAAGATGTCGCCGATCGCGGCGCTGGTCCTGATCCCCGCACTCTTCTGCGTAGCCGTCGGGCAGGGTGCCAAGCTCGGCGACTACGTCATCGAAGGCGTCGGCACCCTCGCGCCGACCGCGGCGATGCTGATGTTCGCCATCGTCTACTTCGGCGTGATGATCGACGTCGGCCTCTTCGATCCCGTCGTCAGGGGCATCCTGCGCTTCTGCAAGGCCGACCCGATGCGGATCGTCATCGGTACGGCGGTGCTCGCCGCGATCGTCTCCCTGGACGGCGACGGCTCCACCACCTTCATGATCACCGTCTCGGCCATGTACCCGCTCTACAAGCGGCTGAAGATGAGCCTGGTCGTGATGACCGGTGTCGCCGCCACGGCGAACGGTGTCATGAACACCCTGCCGTGGGGCGGTCCCACCGCCCGCGCGGCCACCGCGCTCAAGCTGGACGCGGCCGACATCTTCGTCCCGATGATCCCGGCCCTCGGCGTCGGACTGCTCGCCGTCATCCTCCTGGCGTGCGTCCTGGGCCGTCGCGAGCGCAAGCGCCTGGGCACACTCACTCTCGACGAGGTGCTCGTGCGGGAGCCCGAGACCGTTCTCGTCGGCGCGGGCGGCGGCGGTGACCGGCCGGCGAAGGGCACAGCGTCCACGGGCGGCGGAGACGCCGCCGAGGACCACGCGGACGGTGACAGCGGCGAGGACTTCAAGGGGCTCGACCCCGACAGGCCGACCCTGCGCCCCAAGCTCTACTGGTTCAACGCCGGCCTCACCGTCGCCCTGCTGGCGTCGATGATCCTGGAACTGATGCCGATCCCGGTGCTCTTCCTCCTCGGCGCGGCCCTCGCCCTCACGGTCAACTTCCCCCATATGCCCGACCAGCGGGCCCGCATCGCCGCCCACGCCGACAACGTGCTCAACGTCTCCGGCATGGTCTTCGCCGCCGCCGTCTTCACCGGGGTGCTCACCGGCACGGGCATGGTCGATCACATGGCCGACTGGCTGGTCGGGGCCATCCCCGAGGCGATGGGCCCGCACATGGCCGTCGTCACCGGCGTACTGAGCCTCCCCCTCACCTACTTCATGTCCAACGACGGCTTCTACTTCGGCGTCCTGCCCGTGCTCGCCGAGGCCGGTGCCGCCCACGGCGTCTCCTCGCTGGAGATCGCCCGGGCCTCCCTGGTGGGCCAGCCCCTGCACATGTCGTCCCCGCTCGTGCCCGCGGTCTACGTCCTGGTCGGCATGGCGAAGGTCGAGTTCGGCGACCACACCAAGTTCACCGTCAAGTGGGCCGTGCTCACCTCGCTGGTGGTCCTCGGCGCCGGAATCCTCTTCGGCATCATCTGATGCCTGCGGAACCACGGCCCGGCAGGGGCTGGCTGCTGCGCCTCGTCATCGCCTTCGCCTTCGCCCAGGGCGCGGTGTCGATGGCGCGGCCCGCCGTCTCCTACCGGGCCCTCTCGCTCGGCGCGGACGAGAGCGCGATCGGCGTCATCGCCGGGGTGTACGCGCTCCTGCCGCTCTTCGCCGCCGTACCGCTGGGCCGCAGGACCGACCACGGCCGCTGCGCCCCCCTGCTGCCGCTCGGGGTCGTACTGATCGGCGGGGGCTGCGCACTCAGCGGCACGGCCGGCTCCCTCCCGGCCCTGGCGGCCTGGAGCGGACTCATGGGCCTCGGACACCTCTGCTTCGTGATCGGCGCGCAGTCACTCGTCGCACGGCAGTCGGCGCCCGCCGAACAGGACCGCAACTTCGGCCACTTCACGATCGGCGCCTCCCTCGGCCAGCTCATCGGCCCGATCGTCGCCGGCTACCTCATCTCGGAGCGGGACGGCGCCATGGCCCGTACCAGCGCCCTCGCCCTCCTCGTCTCCGCAGCCGTCGCGGTCGTGTCCTTCACCGCGCTGTGGCGCATCGAGCACCGCACGGCCGCCGGCTCCCCCTCGGAAGCGGCACAGAAGGTGCCGGTCGGCCGGATCCTGCGCACCCGTGGCGTCCCGGCCGGCATCTTCATCAGCCTCGCCGTACTCTCCGCAACCGACATCCTCACCGCCTACCTGCCGGTCGTCGGCGAACAACGCGGTATCGCACCCGCCACGGTCGGACTGCTGCTGAGCCTCAGGGCCGCCGCGACCATCGCCTGCCGGCTGGCGATGACACCGATGCTGCGGGTCCTCGGCCGGAACGCGCTGCTCACCACGACCTGCCTGCTCGGCGGCCTGATCTGCGCGGCCATCGCGCTGCCCGTACCCGTCCCGGTGCTCGCCGTGATGCTCGCCCTGCTCGGCTTCTGCCTGGGTGTGGGCCAGCCCCTGTCAATGACGACCGTCGTCCGCGCCGCCCCTGCGAAGGCGCGTTCCACCGCGCTGGCCCTCCGGCTGACCGGGAACCGCCTCGGCCAGGTGGCCGCCCCCGCGACGGCGGGTCTGACCGCCGGAATCGCGGGCAGCGCCGCACCGTTCGTGATGCTGGGCGTGCTGCTCGTCGGGGCGGCGGGGCTCGGTCTGCGCGGCGGCCGGACGCAGGCCTCGGAAGTCTCTCCCACCCCACCCGTCCCAGCGACCGGACACCCCTGCGCAAACCGGAACCCCACCTGACACATCCGGCCTGCTCCGCCACTTCGCCGACTTAACTTTTTAACCTGCGCGCGAGTCATTCCCACACCCCGCCCGGTGGGCTAACTTCGGCCACGCAGCCGCTCCCCACGTGCAGCCCACCCACCTCCCCGGGCGGAACCATGACTCGTGCCATCTCCCTGCACAGTGTGAGCAAGACGTACGGACGGGCTCCGCGTGCCGTCGACAACTTCTCGCTGTCCGTCGACCCGGGTGAGTTCGTCGTGCTGCTGGGGCCGTCGGGCTGCGGCAAGTCGACCGTGCTCCGCATGATCGCGGGCCTGGAGGAGATCTCCGAGGGGGAGCTGCTGCTCGACGGCGAGCCCGCCAACCACGTGTCGCCGCGCGAACGCGGCATGGCCATGGTCTTCCAGAACTTCGCGCTCTATCCGAACATGACCAATCGCGCCAACATCGGCTTCCCGCTGAAGCTGGAGAACCCGCGCAGGGACAACAGTGAGCGCGTCGAGGCCACGGCCAGGATGCTCGGCATCGAAAGCGTGCTCGACCGGTACCCCGGCCAGCTCTCCGGCGGCGAACGCCAGCGGGTCGCGATGGGCCGGGCCATCTCGCGCCATCCCTCCGCCTTCCTGATGGACGAGCCGCTGTCCAACCTGGACGCGAAGCTGCGCAATCACCTGCGGGCCGAGATCTCCCAGCTCACCCGGGAGCTGGGCGTCACCACCGTGTACGTCACGCACGACCAGGCCGAGGCGATGTCGCTCGGCGACCGGGTGGCCGTGATGCGCGGCGGGGTGCTCCAGCAGGTCAGCACGCCGCGCGAGGTCTACGCGACACCGGAGAACGTGTTCGTCGCCGCGTTCATCGGCACCCCCAGGATCAATCTGCTCCAGGCCGTCGTCCACGCCCCGCTCGAGGGGCGCATGTCCATCGACCTCGGCCGGCAGCGCCTGCCGCTGCCCGAACCGCTCAGCCCCGACCACCAGCTGCTCCGCATCCAGCAGGGCCGCCGGATCATCGTGGGCCTGCGCTCCGAGGCGGTCCGGATCGCACCGCCCAGCCATGCCCGCCGGGGCGAGGTCGCGCTCAGCGGCATCGTCGAGCACGTCGAGTACCAGGGGCACGAGGCGCTCGTCCACCTCAACACGGGTTCACAGCCCGCGGTGGTGCCCGACCTGGAGTCGGCCCGCCAGCAGTCGCCCCAGCGCCGCCGCCGCGCACCCGGTGGCGGGATCGGCGTACTGGAACGACTGAAGCAGCGCGCCACCGGTTCCGTCGCCGTACTCGACAAGCCGGACGCGGAACCGTACGCCGTACGCAGCCCCGACCGGCCGGCCGTCACGGCGAGCGACCTCGTGGTGCGCACGGGCCCCGACATGCGGCTGCGGGCCGGCGGGCAGGTGCCGCTCCTCGTCGACCTGGCGCATCTGTACGTCTTCGACCACTCGGGGCGCCGGATCTGCCCCCTGCCCAAGGTCATTCCGGGGCTCGACGTGTGACTGCCGGCCGCGGCCGTGCGTGACCTGTGTCTCCAGCCGTTCCCTGGCGCCGAAAAACTAACAGCGCTAGTTTGGGGCCGGGACGGCATCCGTCCGTACGACGCACGGCTACGGCGGCAGGCACAGCAAGCCCGGGAGGAACAGCCATGAAGGCGCATGACGGGATGTACATCGGCGGGGAGTGGCGGCCCGCCGCGGGCCGGGACACGATCGCGGTCGTGAATCCGGCGGACGAGCAGGTCATCGGCCACGTCCCGGCGGGTACCGCCGAGGACGTCGACGCCGCGGTGCGCGCCGCACGCGCCGCGTTCCCCGGCTGGGCGGCCACCCCGCCCGCCGAGCGCGCCGCACGGATCGCCGCCCTGCGTGACGTGCTGGCCGCCCGCAAGGACGAGATCGCCGAGACCGTCACCGCGGAACTGGGCTCGCCGCTGCCGCTGTCCCAGATGGTGCACGCGGGCGTACCGGTGCTGGTCGCCGGCTCGTACGCCGAACTGGCCGCCTCCTACTCCTTCGAGGAGAAGCTGGGCAACTCCACCGTCCTGCTGGAGCCCGTCGGCGTAGTCGGGGCGATCACCCCCTGGAACTACCCGCTCCACCAGATCGTCGCCAAGGTGGCCCCCGCGCTCGCCGCCGGCTGCACCGTCGTGCTCAAGCCGGCCGAGGACACCCCGCTCACCGCCCAGCTCTTCGCCGAGGTCACCCAGGAGGCAGGGCTGCCCGCAGGCGTCTTCAACCTGGTCACGGGCCTCGGCCCGGTCGCCGGGCAGGCGCTCGCCGAGCACGCGGACGTCGACCTCGTCTCCTTCACCGGATCCACGGCCGTCGGCAGGCGGATCGGCGCCACGGCGGGCGCGGCGGTCAAGCGCGTCGCCCTGGAGCTCGGCGGCAAGTCCGCCAACGTCATCCTCCCCGGCGCCGATCTCGCCAAGGCGGTCAACGTCGGCGTCGCCAACGTGATGTCCAACTCGGGCCAGACGTGCAGCGCGTGGACCCGGATGCTGGTCGACGGCGAGCGGTACGAGGAGGCCGTGGCCCTCGCCGCGGCGGCCGTGGCGAAGTACGTGCCCGGGGAGCGGGTCGGCCCCGTCGTCAACGCCAAGCAGCAGGCCCGGGTGCGCGGATACATCGAGAAGGGCATCGAGGAGGGCGCCCGCCTCGTCGCAGGGGGCCCCGAGGCGCCCAAGGAGCAGGGGTACTACGTCAGCCCCACCGTGTTCGCCGACGTGACGCCCGCCATGACCATCGCGCGGGAGGAGATCTTCGGCCCGGTGCTCTCGATCCTGCGGTACGAGGACGTCGACGACGCCCTGCGGATCGCCAACGACACCGTGTACGGGCTGGCCGGGGCCGTCTGGGCAGCCGACGACGCCGAGGCCGTGGCCTTCGCCCGCCGCCTGGACACCGGTCAGGTGGACATCAACGGCGGCCGGTTCAACCCGCTGGCGCCGTTCGGCGGTTACAAGCAGTCGGGAGTGGGGCGCGAGCTCGGCCCGCACGGCCTCGCCGAGTACCTTCAGACCAAGTCCCTCCAGTTCTAGGGCGTGTCCTGAAATTTCCGCCTGCCCCGCGATGCCTGGCACGCACACTCGCGGCGGTCAGGACCCGCCTTACCTCACCGACCGTCAAGGAGTCTGTTCGTGGTCCGCGCCGCTGTACTGCCCGCCGTCGGAGCTCCCCTGGAGATCACCGACATCGAACTCCCCGAGCCCGGCCCCGGCCAGGTGAGCATCTCGCTCGCCGCCGCCGGTGTCTGCCATTCGGACCTGTCCCTGACGAACGGCACCATGCGGCTGCCCGTCCCCGCCGTCCTCGGCCACGAGGGCGCCGGTACGGTCCTGTCCGTCGGTGAAGGGGTGACCGATGTCGCCCCCGGCGACGCGGTCGTCCTCAACTGGGCGCCGTCCTGCGGGAACTGCTTCCACTGCGGCATCGGTGAGGTCTGGCTCTGCGCCGACGCGCTCAAGGGCGCGGCCAACGTCCACGCCCGCACCGCCGACGGCACGGAGCTCCACCCGGGGCTGAACGTCGCGGCGTTCGCGCAGGAGACCGTCGTCGCCGCGAACTGCGTGCTGCCCGCCCCGGCGGGCATCCCGCTCACCGACGCCGCGCTGCTCGGCTGCGCGGTCCTGACCGGATACGGGGCGGTGCACCACTCCGCCCGGGTCCGCGAGGGCGAGAGCGTCGTCGTGTTCGGGGTCGGCGGGGTCGGCCTCGCCGTCCTGCAGGCCGCGCGGATCGCCGGGGCATCGAAGATCATCGCGGTCGATGTCTCACCGGAGAAGGAGGAGCTCGCCCGCAAGGCGGGTGCCACCGACTACGTCATCGCCTCCGACACCACCCCGCGCGCGATCCGCAAACTCACCGGTGGCCAGGGCGCGGACGTCGCCGTGGAGTGCGTGGGGCGGCCCGCCACGATCCGCGGGGCCTGGGAGTCCACCCGCCGCGGCGGCCGCACCACGGTCGTCGGCATCGGCGGCAAGGACCAGGTGGTGTCCTTCAACGCCCTGGAGATCTTCCACTGGGGCCGGTCGCTCACGGGCTGTGTGTACGGGAACAGCGACCCGGCGCGCGACCTGCCGGTGCTCGCCGAGCACATCCGCGCCGGACGGTTCGACCTCTCCATGCTGGTGACGGAGCGGATCGCGCTGGACGGCATTCCGGCGGCCTTCGAGAACATGATCGCGGGCAAGGGCGGCCGCGCGCTGGTCGTCTTCTAGAGGCTCCCGTACGGCGGCCCGGGTCAGGGGACCCGGGCCGCCGGCTCCTCCCGGGGTTCCGCCCGGCGCGCGCGGGTACGGGAGACCGCCACCCCGGCCAGACAGAGCAGACCGCCCGCGACCGTGAGCAGGGCGGGTACCTCGTCGAGCAGCAGCCACGACATCAGCACCACCAGGGCGGGCACCGCGTACGTCGTCGCGCCCATCCGGCCCGCGGTGGTACGCGCCAGCGCGTAGGCCCAGGTGGTGAAGGCCAGCGCCGTCGGGAAGACGCCCAGGTAGACCATGTTCAGCGTGGCGGAGACCGGCGCGTCGGCCGCCTCGGAGACCAGCACCCCGGTGAACGGCAGACAGGCGACCGTACCGATCAGACAGCCGAACGTGGTGATCTGCAGCGCGGATCCGTGCCGCAGGGCGGGCTTCTGGCTGACCACACCGCCCGCGTACGCCACCGCGGCCACGAGGCAGAGCACCACGCCGAGCACCGAGGAACTCCCGTGCCCGGACATGGAGAGACCGACCACCGCGGCCCCCGCGAACGACACGGCCATGCCCGCGAGCAGCCTTCGCGGCAGCCCCTCGCCGAGCAGCCCGGCGCCCAGCAGCGCGATCAGGATCGGGCCGATGTTCACCACCATCGCGGCGGTGCCCGCGTCGACCTGCTGCTCACCCCAGTTGAGCGCCACCATGTACAGCCCGAACCACAGCAGCCCCGATCCCACGATGCCCGGCCACGCCGCCCGGGACGGCAGCCCCTCCCGGCGTACGAGCAGGATCGCCCCGAGCGTCAGCGTCCCCGCGAGTAGCCGGCCCAGCGCCAGTGCTCCCGGTGAGTACGCCTCGCCCGCGCTGCGGATGGAGACGAAGGCGGAGGCCCACAGGACCACCGTGGTGCACGCGGCGGCGGGGGCCCGCCAGTCGCGTCCCGGAGAGGTCTGCGCAGCACGGCGCGATGTCGGTGTCGTCGTCATGGGCCCGACAGTAGGCGCGGGACGCTTCGGCGCCTACCGAATAGTTCCGGCTTCGATTCCGAGCAGTTCCGACAGGGCACGCTCCCCGTCCGGCGTGGCCTTCACCGCGCGCCCGGACCCGATGCGCACGCACCATCCCGCCGCCAGGGCGTGACCGCACAGCGCGGCCCCGGCGGCCCCCGCCAGGTGCGGGCGGCGCTCCGTCCAGTCCAGGCACTCCCGTGCGAGCGGCCGCCGCCCGTCGGGCTCCAGGACGATTCCCAGCGCCGCGAACCAGTCGAGTCCCTCGTCGGTGAGGGCGAACCCGGTGTCCTGGCGCAGCAGCCCCCGGACGGTCATCGCGTCCGTGACCGTGATGCCGAGCCGCCCGGCGAGATGGTCGTAGCAGGTGCGCCCCCGGGCCAGCGCGCTGCTGATGCCCGCCGCGCGCAGGGTCCGCGGACGCTCCTCGTCCCGCTCGGGCAGAGCGTGGGCGGCCAGCTCCTCGACGAGGCGGGCGGTGCGGCTGCCGGCGAGCCGCACGTAGCGGTGGCGGCCCTGGCGCTCCTGCGTCAGCAGCCCGCCCGCGACGAGCTTCCCCAGGTGCTCGCTCGCCGTCGAGGGGGCGACTCCGGCATGCCGGGCCAGCTCGCCCGCCGTCCAGGCGCGGCCGTCGAGCAGGGCGAGGCAGAAAGCGGCGCGGGTCTCGTCGGCGAGCAGCGAGGCCAGGGCGGCGAGGTGGGACGCGGCCGGACCGTGCGGTGTCATGCGGGCCATACGGTCCAGGATGCGTCAGCGACCGTTCGGCGCGTGCCGAAGCGTGCCGTTCGGCGCGGTCTGCTCGTACTGCAGCGCGAGGCCGTCCAGCAGGGCCCGCAGCCCTGTCTCGAAGGCGCCCTCGTCGACCTGCTGGCGGCGGTCGGCCAGCAGGTGGGCCTGGCCGAGGTGGGGGTAGTCGGCGGGGTCGTACGCCGTCTCGTCGTCGACGAATCCGCGGGCGAAGGAGCCGAGCGCCGAGCCGGTGATGAAGTAGCGCATCAGCGCGCCGATGTAGGTCGCCTGGGCGGGCGGCCAGCCGGCCCGCACCATCGCGCCGAAGACGGCGTCGGCGACCCGCAGGCCGGCCGGTCTGCGGCCGGGTCCCTGGGCCAGCACCGGGACGATGTGCGGGTGCGCGGCGAGGGCCGCGCGGTAGGAGACCGCCCAGTCGTGCAGGGC
Organism: Streptomyces sp. NBC_00683; assembly: GCF_036226745.1. NCBI lineage: Bacteria > Bacillati > Actinomycetota > Actinomycetes > Kitasatosporales > Streptomycetaceae > Streptomyces > Streptomyces sp. NBC_00683. The sequence goes on from NZ_CP109013.1 coordinate 6,843,859, forward strand.
GGCAGGCCAGTCGCGGGGGTCGGCCTCCTCGAACATCGACAGATCGACCTTCGCGGACACGGCGTCGGCCACCGCGTCGAGGATCTCGTCCTTGTTGCGGAAGTGGTTGTAGAGCGAGGGTCCGCTGACCCCCAGCTCGGCCGCGAGCCTGCGGGTCGAGACGGCGTCGAGCCCCTCGGCGTCGACGAGCGCGCTCGCCGCCTCGACGATGCGGTCTCTGCTGAGGAGGGGCTTGCGCGGTCGGGCCATGCGGCACATAGTAGGGCCTGCAAACCTAAAACTAGCAGTGCTAATTAAAAGTGGGGTGTCGCAGGATGAACCTGGAGCTGAGCGAGGAGCAGGCAGCTGTCCGGGAGCTCGCCGAGAACTTCGTCGCACGGGAGATCACCCCGCATGTCGTCGAGTGGGACCGTGCCGAGAGCGTCGACAAGTCGATCGTGAAGAAGCTGGGCTCCCTCGGCTTCCTCGGGCTGACCGTCCCCGAGGAGTACGGCGGCTCGGGCGGTGACCACCTCGCGTACTGCCTGGTGACCGAGGAGCTCGGGCGCGGAGACTCGTCCGTGCGCGGCATCGTGTCCGTCTCGCTCGGCCTGGTGGCCAAGACCATCGCCTCCTGGGGCAGCGAGGAGCAGAAGCGGCAGTGGCTGCCGAGGCTCACCGCCGGAGAGGCCGTGGGCTGCTTCGGCCTCACCGAGCCCGGTACCGGCTCCGACGCGGGGAACCTCACGACGAAGGCCGTGCGCGACGGGGACGACTACGTCATCAACGGCTCCAAGATGTTCATCACCAACGGCACCTGGGCCGATGTGGTGCTGCTCTTCGCCCGTACGAACGACACCCCCGGCCACCGGGGCATCTCCGCCTTCCTGGTGCCGGCCGACAGCCCCGGCCTGACCCGTCGCACCGTTCACGGCAAGCTCGGCCTGCGCGGCCAGGCGACGGCCGAGATCGTGCTGGAGGACATCCGCGTTCCCGCCGCCACGCTCCTGGGGCCGGAGGGCAAGGGCTTCTCCATCGCCATGTCCGCCCTGGCGAAGGGCCGGATGTCGGTCGCGGCAGGCTGCGTCGGCATCGCGCAGGCCGCCCTCGACGCCGCCGTACGGTACGCGGGCGAGCGCGAGCAGTTCGGCAAGTCCATCGCGAGCTACCAGCTCGTCCAGGAGCTGATCAGCGACATCTCCGTGGACGTCGACGCGGCGCGCATGCTGACCTGGCGCGTCGCCGACCTCGTCGACCGCGGTCAGGACTTCGCCACGGCCGCGTCCACGGCGAAGCTCTTCGCCTCCGAGGCGGCCGTCCGCGCCGCCAACAACGCCCTCCAGGTGTTCGGCGGCTACGGGTACATCGACGAGTACCCGGTCGGCAAGCTGGTCAGGGACGCCCGCGTGATGACCCTCTACGAGGGCACCAGCCAGATCCAGAAGCTGATCATCGGCCGCGCGCTCACGGGAGTCTCCGCCTTCTGAGTGCCGGCTTCTGAGTGCCGAACTGAGTACGCCGACGGATGTGCCGGACGCCGCCGCGCCGGATGCTGTGCCACATGAGTGAGACAACATCGGTCAAGCAGCAGAGCACCGCCGCCTTCTACGGCCAGGCCGTCCTCTCCTTCGGAGTGGCCATGGGCGCGGTGGCCCTCGGTATCTTCTTCCTCGACGCCGACGCCTGGGTGCGCGCCTTCCTCGCCATCGGCGTCCTCTACCTCGTCACTTCGTGCTTCACTCTGGCCAAGGTCATCAGGGACCGTCAGGAGGCGGGGCAGATCATCAGCCGCGTCGACCAGGCCAGGCTGGAGAAGATCCTCGCCGAGCACGACCCCTTCCAGAAGCTCTGACGGTCTCAGCCACCGACGGCCCCTAAGCGCTTGCTCAGGTTCGCGGTATGGTGTTCGTCCTGCAGAGGGAGAGGGGCACGTGACCATGAGCACGGCGGAGCAGACCGACGGCGACGAGACGCCGTGGAGTGAGGTCACGCCCGAGGCGGCCCGGCGACTGCTCGTCGCCGCCGTCGAGGCCTTCGCCGAGCGCGGGTATCACGCGACCACCACCCGCGACATCGCCGGGCGGGCCGGGATGAGCCCGGCAGCGCTGTACATCCACTACAAGACGAAGGAAGAGCTGCTCCACCGGATCAGCAGGATCGGTCACGACCGGGCCCTGCTCCTCCTGGAGACGGCCGCCGACAGGGACGGCACGGCGGCCGAGAGGCTCGCCGGCGCCGTACGGGCCTTCGTTCGCTGGCACGCCGAGCGCCACACCACGGCCCGGGTCGTCCAGTACGAACTCGAGGCGCTCGGCGACGAACACCGCGTGGAGATCGTCGAGCTGCGCAGGAAGAGCGACGCCGCGGTGCGCCGGATCATCAGCGACGGCGTCCGGGCGGGGGAGTTCGACGTCCCCGACGTCCCGGGCACCACGCTGGCCGTGCTCTCGCTCTGCATCGACGTGGCCCGCTGGTTCAACGCGCAGGGGAGCCGGACGCCCGACGAGGTCGGCACGCTCTACGCCGACCTCGTCCTGCGGATGGTGGGGGCGCAGAAGTAGCGCACGTGCGCCGGGCGGGCCCGAGGGTCCGCCCGGCGCACGTGTACGGCTCAGAAGTAGAAGCGCGAAACCGCCTCGGCGACACAGGCCGGCTTGTCGCCGCCCTCGCGCTCGATGGTGACGAGGGTGGTCACCTGCACACCGCCGCCCACCTCCTCGACGCTCTTGAGCACACCCGTCGCGCGCAGCCGCGAGCCCACCGGCACGGTCGAGGGGAAGCGGACCTTGTTGCTGCCGTAGTTGATGCCCATCTTCACTCCCTCGACCCGCATGATCTGCGGTACGAATGCGGGCAGCAGCGAGAGCGTCAGATAGCCGTGGGCGATCGTCGTGCCGAAGGGGCCGGCGGCGGCACGCTCCGGATCCACATGGATCCACTGGTGGTCGCCGGTGGCCTCGGCGAACTGGTCGATCCTCTTCTGCTCGATCTCCAGCCACTCGCTGTGACCGAGCTCCTGGCCCACTCCGTCCCGCAGCTCCTGTGCGGACGTGAAGATCTTCGGCTCTGCCATGTTCCTGGTCCCTGCCTTCCGGCTGTCAGCCGTCGTCCCCGAACGAATGTCTAAGCGCTTGCTCAGCATGGTTGGGCGGTGCGTCCCTGTCAACGACGGACCGGCCAGGTTTTCGAAGCGGGCGGCAGGGTTCGAGGCGGGGCCAGTAGGGTTCGGGGAGTGCCACAGATCCCGCAGAAACTTCACGAACTCACGGTCGGCCAGCTTTCCGCACGCAGCGGCGCCGCCGTATCGGCCCTGCACTTCTACGAGTCCAAGGGCCTGATCACCAGCAGCCGCACCAGCGGCAACCAGCGTCGCTACACCAGGGACGCCCTGCGCCGGGTCGCGTTCGTACGCGCGGCGCAGCGGGTCGGTATCCCGCTCGCCACCATCAGGCAGGCGCTCGCCGAGCTCCCGGAGGAGCGCACGCCGAACCGGGAGGACTGGGCGCGGCTGTCCGAGGCGTGGCGCTCGGAGCTGGATGAGCGCATCAAGCAGCTGGGGCGGCTGCGGGACCATCTCACCGACTGCATCGGCTGCGGATGCCTGTCGCTGGAGACCTGTGTGCTGTCCAACCCCGACGATGTGTCCGGCGAACGGATCACGGGGTCGCGCCTGATGCCCGAGCGCAAGGCGGGGGACACCTCCTAGGGGCCCTTGCCCTGCCGGCTCCGGACGTGGACGACGCGGGGTGCGCACAGGCGAGCGCCCCCCGCGCGCTTCAGGCCGCCGACGCCAGATCCCTCGGCCGCATCCCCCGGGCCCTGGCCAGTGCTCCCGGGGTCAGTACGGGGCGGGGGACGACGATGCCGCACCCCGTGCAGACCGGGCCCGACCAGGGTTCCCGGTCCAGGTCCTGCCGCCAGACGATGCCGGTCCCGGTGCAGACCGGACATGCGGCGCCCGGCTCCGCGCTCAGGGCGGCGATCAGGCGCCCCAGCACGTCGGCGAGCGGTGCGGCGGGATGGACCCCCGGGTTGTCGCAGGGGGCGATGCCGTTGCCGCCCCAGGTCCGCCGGTGCCAGTCGTCGAACGCGCCCGGCCGGCGCAGTCCGTCGTGCTTCTCACGGCGCCGCCGTTCGGCGAACCCCGTCTCGTACGCGAGCCAGACGTCCCGCGCCTCCTCCAGCTCCTCCAGCGCACCGATCAGGCGCACCGGGTCGGGAGCCCGGTCCTCGGGTTCGATCCCGTGCCGGGCGCACAGGTGATCCCACGTGGCCCGGTGGCCGTAAGGGGCGAATCGCTCCAGGCATTTGCGCAGCGAGTACCGCCGCAAAGCCAGATCGCCCCGCGGATCGCGGACCTGTCTCGCAAGACTCCGGAAACCGGCCATGGCACTGCCACCTCCGTCGGTCGTACTTCGGCGTCAAGGGATGGACGTACGACTGCCCGTTTCGGCTCCATCGAAAGGTGAAATGTGTCCACTACCTGAGATGGCCCATGTGGGGCGGCGTGGCGACGGGTGTGGTGATTCGGAAAAAGTGACTGATGTTCATCTTACTGACGGGGTGTACCGCCAGTAACCTCCGGCGCATCGGCCATCCGGAGGAGCACGCATGCCCCCACGCACCCGCACGCTCAGAGCCGCCACAGTCGCGGCCGTTCTCGCCCTCGGTACGTCCCTGCTCGCCTCGGCCCCCCAGGCCGGCGCGGCCCAGCCGGAACAAGTCGCTGTCACCGATCACTGCCAGGGACAGTGCGCCGACATCCTGCCACCCGGCGAGAACGGCAACGCCACCCTCGTCGAGATCCTCGGCAACAAGGCGTTCGGCACCCACCCGGCTCACAGCGACGACCAGCTCGACCGCTACAACGGCCTGGTGGCGGGGCATACGAGCCTCACCGACCAGAAGCTGACCGACTTCTTCAACGACGCCTCCTTCGGGGTCGCCGCCGACCAGGTCGAGTCCGTCACGAAGCCGCGCGAGGACGTCACCATCACCCGCGACAAGAAGAGCGGCGTTCCGCACATCAAGGGCACCACCCGCTACGGCACCGAGTTCGGCGCCGGGTTCGCGGCCGGACAGGACCGCCTCTGGCTGATGGACCTCTTCCGGCACATCGGGCGCGGTGAGCTGACCTCGTTCGCCGGGGGAGCGCTCGCCAACCAGGGCCTGGAACAGCAGTTCTGGCCGCAGGCCCCGTACACCGAGGCGGACCTCGAGGCCCAGGTCGAATGGATCAGGACCACCGAGGGCCCACGCGGTGAGCAGGCGATGGCCGACGCCCAGGCCTACATCGACGGCATCAACGCCTACCGGGTGAAGTCGAAGAACGGCCGCTACTTCCCGGGTGAGTACGTCCTCACCGGAAAGATCGACTCGATCACCAACATAGGCGAGATCCAGCCGTTCAAACTGACCGACCTGATCTCCATCGCCTCGGTCGTCGGAGGACAGTTCGGCGGGGGAGGAGGCGGCGAGGTGCAGGCCGCGCTCTCGCTGCTCGCCGCCCAGCAGAAGTACGGCGTCGAGGAGGGGACCAGGGTCTGGGAGTCGTTCCGCCAGCGCAACGACCCCGAGGCCGTCCTCACCGTCCACGACGGCACCTCGTTCCCGTACGCGGGCAAGCCCGACCAGGCCCGCGGCACCGCCCTTCCCGACGCGGGCTCCGTCACACCCGAACCCCTGATCCACGACCGCACGGGTTCGGCGGGCACCGACGCGAAGGCCCCGGTCAAGGCGCCGGCCGCCCTCAAGCCGCTGCAGGGCATGTACGACGACGGCGTCATTCCGGAGGGATCGCTGCCCGGAACCGGCAGCGGCGCCCAGAAGCGCGGCATGTCCAACGCCCTCCTGGTGTCCGGCAAGCACACCGCGAGCGGCAACCCGATCGCCGTGATGGGCCCCCAGACCGGCTACTTCGCCCCCCAGCTGATGATGCTCCAGGAGCTCCAGGGCCCCGGCATCAGCGCCCGCGGCGTCTCCTTCGCCGGCGTCGGCATGTACATCCAGATGGGCCGCGGCCAGGACTACGCCTGGAGCGCCACATCGGCCGCCCAGGACATCACCGACACGTACGCCGTCGAGCTCTGCGAACCGGACGGCTCCACGCCCTCCAAGAACTCCGCGCACTACCGCAACGACGGTGCCTGCGCCCCGATGGAGAAGCTGGAGCGCACCAACTCCTGGAAGCCCACGGTCGCCGACTCCACCGCCAAGGGCTCCTACCGGATGCAGGTCTGGCGCACGGACTACGGCATCGTCACCCACCGCGCCACGGTGGGCGGCAAGCCGGTCGCGTACACCTCGCTGCGCACCACCTACCGCCACGAAGCCGACTCGATCATCGGCTTCCAGCTCTTCAACGACCCGGCGTACATCACCGACGCGGCCTCCTTCCAGCAGGCGGCCAGTCACATCGACTACGCCTTCAACTGGTTCTACGCGGACTCGCGCACCGCCGCCTTCTACAACAGCGGCATGAACCCCGTGCGAGCGGCCGGAGTCGACCCGGCGCTGCCGGTCAAGGCCGAGAAGGCGTACGAGTGGCGGGGCTACGACCCGGCCGCCAACACCACCGACTACACGCCGTTCGCCGAGCACCCGCAGTCCAGCGGCCAGGACTACTACATCTCCTGGAACAACCGCCAGGCCAAGGACTACGCCACCGCCGCGTTCGGCTTCGGCGCGGTGCACCGGGGCGACCTGCTCGACGACCGGGTGGCGGAACTGGTCGAGGACGGCGGAGTGACCCGCGCCTCCCTCACCCGCGCCATGGCGGAGGCGGCCGTCACGGACCTGCGGGGCGAGCAGCTGCTGCCCGAGCTCCTGAAGGTGCTGCGCTCCCAGCCGGTCACCGATCCCGCGCTCAACGCGGTGGTGCAGCAGCTGGACTCATGGCGCGCGGCGGGATCGCAGCGCAAGGAGACCGGTCCGGGATCGCACACCTACACGCACGCGGACGCGGTACGGATCATGGATGCCTGGTGGCCGAAACTCATCGAGGCAGAATTCCGGCCCGGTCTGGGTGACGGCCTCTACACGGCGCTCACCGCGAACCTGGCCACGGACGAGTCGCCGGCCGCGAGCCACGGGCCGAGCGGGGCGCACAGCGGTTCCGCGTTCCAGTACGGCTGGTGGGGCTTCGCCGACAAGGACCTGCGACAGGTCCTCGGACAGCCCGTCAAGGGACCGCTGGCGAAGACCTACTGCGGCAACGGCGACCTGAGCACCTGCCGCCAGGCGCTGCTCACCACGCTGAAGCAGGCGGCTGCCGAGCCCGCGACGGCCGTCTACCCCGGGGACGACAGCTGCGGGGCGGGTGAGCAGTGGTGCACCGACGCGATCGTCCACCGCGCGCTCGGCGGGATCACGCACAAGACGATCCACTGGCAGAACCGGCCGACGTACCAGCAGGTCGTGGAGTTCCCCTCCCACCGCTGACCTGGACTCATCGAGCGCCGGACGGGCATGTCGAGCCCGTCCGGCGGTCGAGGGGGAGGCAGGTGCCTCCGGCACTCACCGGTACTGGAGATACCTCTTGCGCGTGGCCCGGAACGCCGCCAGATCGGCGTTCCACGCCCCCACCACCTCATCGGTGTCCGCGCCGGCGTCGATCATCGTGCGGACCCGCGTGTTGCCCGTGAGCTTGTCGATCCAGTTGTCCGGTCGCCACGCGAACCCGCTCCACGTCCGCTTCGCCGTCACCAGCAGCGCGATGCCGGTGCGTACCGGGTCGAAGACCTCCCGGTCCTGGACGTGCACCTGGACCCCGCCCACCGTCTTCCCCTGGAACTTGGAGAACGTCGGCGCGAAGTACGCCTCACGGAAGGCCACCCCGGGCAGCTCCAGCGCGTTCGCCGCCGCCGCCCACCGGTGGTCGATCCCCTCCGCCCCGAGCAGTTCGAACGGCCGGGTCGTGCCCCGCCCCTCGGAGAGGTTCGTTCCCTCGAACAGGCACGTCCCCGAGTAGACCAGCGCCGTCTCCGGCGTCGGCATGTTGGGGCTCGGCGGCACCCACGGCAGCCCCGTCACGTCGAAGAAGTCCGAACGCCGCCACCCCGACATCTTCACGATGTCCAGCTCCGCCGGCCGCGCCGCGAGGAACTCCGCGTTGAAGAGCAGCGCCAGCTCGGCGACCGTCATCCCGTGCGCCTGGGAGATCTCCCTGCGCCCCACGAACGTCGCGAAGGCCGGGTCGAGCACCGGTCCCAGCGCCGCCCGCCCGGTCACCGGGTTCGGCCGGTCGAGCACCACGAACCGCTTGCCGGCGAGAGCCGCCGCCTCCATGCAGTCGTACAGGGTCCAGATGTACGTGTAGAAGCGGGCGCCCGCGTCCTGGATGTCGAAGACGACCGTGTCCACGCCCGAAGCCGTGAAGATGTCCGCGAGCGCCTGCCCGCTCTTGAGGTAGGTGTCGTAGACCGGCAGTCCCGTCGCCGGGTCGTCGTAGCGCCCCTCCGAGCCGCCCGCCTGCGCGGTCCCGCGGAAGCCGTGCTCCGGTCCGAAGACCGCGGTCAGATTGACCCGCTCGTCCGGGTGCATCACATCGACGATGTGCCGTACGTCCGCCGTGATCCCGGTCGGATTGGTGACGACACCGACCTTCTCTCCCGCCAGAATCCGGTACCCGTCGGCGGCCAGCCGTTCGAAGCCGGTACGGACCCCGGTGCGCCCGGCACCGTGCCCCCGGCCCGCGGCCGAGGCCGTCCCGGGCCCGGCCGTGGTGGCCGCGACGGCACCCATCGCTCCGCCGACGGCCAGCAAACCACGTCTGGACAGGGTCATTCCGCTACCTCCATGATCGCGCCGACTGTCATGGCCACGCACGCTAGCGCGGGCGAGGGCCGCACGGAACGGCCCTGACTGGGCAGATACCCAGTCCTGCCCGGGACCCCTTCCCTGATCACATACCGACTGGTTAGTCTGCCGGGGAAGACGGCTGAGAGAGGCGGGACCGATGAGTACGGTGCAGGGCGCTGGCGTAGTGGTGACCGGAGCCGGAGGCGGCATCGGAGCCGCTCTGGCCCGCAGATTCGCCGCGGAAGGTGCACGGGTCGTCGTCAACGATCTCGACATCGACCGGATCAAGGCGCTCGCCGAGGAGATCGGCGCGACCGCCGTCGCAGGTGACGCCTCGGGGATCGTGGACGCGGCCCGGGACGCACTCGACGGCACGGTGGACATCTACTGCGCCAACGCGGGCCTGGCATCCGGCGGCGACGCCTTCGCCGACGAGGACGTCTGGGCACGGGCCTGGGACGTCAACGTGATGTCCCACGTCCGCGCGGCCAAGGCGCTGCTGCCGGACTGGCTGGAGCGCGGCAGCGGCCGTTTCGTCTCCACCGCGTCCGCGGCCGGTCTGCTGACGATGATCGGCGCGGCCCCGTACAGCGTCACCAAGCACGGTGCGGTGGCCTTCGCCGAGTGGCTCGCGCTCACCTACCGCCACCGCGGCATCAAGGTCCACACGATCTGCCCGCAGGGCGTGCGCACGGACATGCTCACCGCCGCGGGCTCCGCGGGCGATCTCGTACTCGCCCCCACCGCGATCGAGCCGGAGGCCGTCGCCGACGCCCTGTTCGACGCCATGGAGCAGGACCGCTTCCTGGTCCTGCCGCATCCGGAGGTGGCCGGGTACTACCGGGCCCGCGCCAAGGACCCCGACCACTGGATCGGCAGCATGAACCACCTGCAGCAGAAGTGGGAGGAGGCCGGCGCATGACCGAGTCGATCTACGCGGCAAAGCCCTGGACCGCCCTGCTCAGCGAGGCGCAGCGGGCCCCGGTCCACCCGGCCGAGACCCTGGTGCACGCCTTCCGCGCCGCTGTCGGGCGGGCTCCCGAGCACCCCGCCCTCGCCTATTTCGACGGCCGTCTCGGCTACCGCGAGACCGATGAGCTCTCCGACTCCGTGGCCGGGCACCTCGCCGCCGAAGGGCTGCGGCGCGGCGACCGTGTGGCGATCATGCTGCAGAACACCCCGCACTTCGTCCTCGCGCTGCTGGGCGCCTGGAAGGCCGGCGCGACCGTCGTCCCGCTGAACCCGATGTACAAGTCCGGCGAGGTCGGCCACGTACTGAAGGACGCCGGGGTGACCGCGCTGATCTGCTCGGACCGTGCCTGGGAGTCCTATCTGCGGGACACCGCGGAGGCAGCGCCCGGCGTGAAGATCGCCGTCACCGCCTGCGAGCGCGACCTCCAGACGGCCGACGACCCCCGGGTGCTCGGCTTCGAGAGGCTCCCCGCCCCCGGCCCCGACGACTGGGCGGCGGACCTGGTGGCCGTGGCCCGCCGGGGACTCGCCGCCCCCGAGGGCACCGAGCTCACCGCCGCCGACGTGGCGCTGATCAGCTACACCTCCGGGACGAGCGGTACCCCCAAGGGCGCCATGAACTCCCACGGCAACATCATGGTCAACGCGGAGCGGCAGCGGACCGGCCACCCCATCGCCGAGGGGGCCGCCTACTTCGCGCTCGCCCCGCTCTTCCACATCACCGGCATGGTGTGCCAGCTCGCCGCCTGCATCGCCAACGCGGGCACCCTCGTCCTCGCCTACCGCTTCGAGGCGAGCGTCGTCCTGGAGGCCTTCGCCGAGCACCGCCCCGCCTACACCGTCGGCCCCTCGACCGCCTTCATGGCGCTCGCCGCGCACCCCGGGGTCACCCGCGAGCACTTCGCCTCCTTCGAGGTGATCTCCTCGGGCGGTGCGCCGCTGCCGCCCGCGCTCGTGGAGAAGTTCCGCGACGGCTTCGGCCCGTACATCCGCAACGGCTACGGCCTCACCGAGTGCACGGCGCCCTGCGCCGCCGTACCGCCGGAGCACGAGGCCCCCGTCGACCCGGTGTCCGGGACCCTGTCCGTCGGCGTTCCCGGACCCGACACGCTGGTCAGGATCATCGACGAGAACGGCGACGACGTCCCCTTCGGCGAACAGGGCGAGATAGCCGTACGCGGGCCGCAGGTCGTCTCCGGCTACTGGAACCTCCCCGAGGCGACCGAGGCAGCCTTCCCCGACGGGGAACTGCGCACCGGCGACATCGGCTTCATGGACGCGGCGGGCTGGCTCTACGTCGTCGACCGCAAGAAGGACATGATCAACGCCTCCGGCTTCAAGGTCTGGCCACGAGAGGTCGAGGACGTCCTCTACACCCACCCCGCGGTGCGCGAGGCCGCCGTCGTGGGAGTCCCCGACACCTACCGCGGGGAGACCGTCCGGGCCTACGTCAGCCTGCGTCCGGGGGCCGAGACGGAGCCCGGCGAGCTGAGCGCGTACTGCAAGGAAAGGCTCGCCGCGTACAAGTACCCGCGCGAAGTGGAGATCCTGACGGAACTCCCGAAGACCGCAAGTGGGAAGATCCTCAGGCGGGAACTGCGTTCTCCCCGGTAGAACACTTCACGCACAGACGAGAGGGCAGGTGGCGGCAATGGCCAAGGCGACGGACGGCGGGAACGGTACGCCCGTCCCTCAACGGCTGCTTGCCGCCGCCACCCGGCTCTTCGCCGAGCGTGGCTACGACCGCACCTCGGTCCAGGAGATCGTCGAGGCGGCGGGCGTCACCAAAGGCGCCCTCTACCACTATTTCGGCTCCAAGGAGGACCTCCTCCAGGAGGTCTACGCCCGGGTGCTGCGGCTGCAGCAGGAGCGGCTCGACGCGTACGCGAACGCCGAGGCCCCGATCGAGCAGCGGCTGCGCGACGCGGCGGCGGACGTGGTCGTCACCACCATCGAGAACCTCGACGACGCCTCGATCTTCTTCCGCTCGATGCACCACCTGAGCCCGGAGAAGAACAAGCAGGTACGGATGGAGCGGCGCCGCTACCACGAGGGCTTCCGGGCGCTGGTCGAGGAGGGGCAGCGCAGCGGGGTGTTCTCCTCGGCGACCCCGGCGGACCTGGTGGTCGACTACCACTTCGGTTCGGTCCACCACCTGTCCACGTGGTACAGCCCGGACGGCCCCCTCAGCCAGCAGGAGGTCGCCGACCACCTGGCCGACCTGCTCCTGAGGGCTCTGCGCCCCTGACGGCCGAAGCCGCCGGACTCCGTGTGCCGGACGCGGAGGCGCTGCCGCAGGCCGTCAGCCGGCGTCGGCCCACCGCGGGACCGTCGGCAGGACCTTCTCGGCGACGCGGAGCAGCACCGCGTCGTCCGGCGTCATGCCGTCCGTGCGCCACACGGCCACCTCGAAGGACCCGCCGCCGTCCTTCGCGTCCTGGGCCACGCTGAGGACGCGGGCCGGAGCGCCGGGACCGCTCTCGGAGTCGCTGCCGTCGAGGCGGAAGCTGATGCTGATGGTGCGCTGCGAGTAGATGACCGCCGGGCGGCCCAGAAACGTCTGCTGCCGGGCGTCGGCCCCCAGGAGCGTGGCGGACCCGTCCACCGGAAGACCGTCGTAGGTGGCCGACAACGTCACGGTGTAGGTGCCGAACTCGACCTGGGCCGAGGGGGTGTCGATCTCCTTCGCGCCGGAGAAGTCGAGGGAGCCGCCGTTGCCGCTGGCCGACTTCACGGTCTCCCCGGGCGTCCCCAGCACCTCGGCCAGGCCGGGACGGTTAAGTGCCTCGCACAGCTGCGCCCCGGAGACCCGCCAGGGCGCCTTCCCGGGCTTTCCCGTCGCCTTCTCGGGCTCCCCGCCCGAGCAGGTGGCAGGCGGCGGGACGCTGTCCGCGGACGACGTCTCCTGGACCGTCCACAGTCCGACCCCCAGTGCCCCTACCAGCGCCACGGCCAGGACGGCCTGCCCCCATGCGCCCGTGCCCTTCGTGGGTGCGCCTGTTACGTCTGCCATGTCCCCCGCCTGTCATGATCACCCCATATGTGCCCGGGGACCCTATCCCGTGATCATCGGGCGGGCAAGCGGGATCGGTGTCAGTGCGGCGCCAACTCCGGCCCTGCGCACGACGATCGGCACCCCCGCGCGGCACGCCACGGTGTTCTCCCGATCCCGTGCGGCAGCCCGCCCACCGGTTCTGTCCGCTGAGCGAACGGGGCTGTCCGGATTCAGCTCTTGACGGTACGCGGCCATCTCGCTGACCATCGGTCACGCACATCGCACCACCAGCTCCTGGCCCCGGCCGTGCACGGCCGGGTACCCCCCGCACGTTCCGTCAGTCCCCGAACGGAATCCGGAGCCTTCGATGAGCCCAGCCAGATACAGATCCGTGTCCGCATCCGCCCTCGCCGTCGCGGCCCTGCTCGCGACGGCAGCCCCCGCTGTACAGGCGGCCCCCGCCCCCTCCGCGGTGGCCGCCTCCTCCGTGGTGGCCGCGGCGCCCGACATACCCCTCGCCAACGTCAAGGCGCACCTCACCCAGCTCCAGTCGATAGCCACCGCGAACGGCGGCAACCGGGCCCACGGCCGGACCGGCTACAAGGCGTCCATCGACTATGTGAAGGCCAAGCTGGACGCGGCCGGATACACCACGGCACTCCAGCAGTTCACCTCCGGCGGAGCCACCGGGTACAACCTCGTCGCCGACTGGCCGGGAGGGGACCCGAACCAGGTCCTCATGGCCGGCTCCCACCTCGACTCGGTGACCTCCGGCGCGGGAATCAACGACAACGGCTCCGGCTCGGCGGCCGTGCTGGAAACCGCCCTCGCCGTCTCCCGGGCGCAGCTCGCACCCGACAAGCACCTGCGGTTCGCCTGGTGGGGTGCCGAGGAGCTGGGGCTCGTCGGCTCGAAGTACTACGTGAACAACCTCGCCGCCACCGAGCGTGCCAAGCTCGACGGATACCTCAACTTCGACATGATCGGCTCGCCCAACGCCGGCTACTTCGTCTACGACGACGACCCGGTCATCGAGCAGACCTTCAAGAGCTACTTCGCCGGTCTCTCGGTGCCCACCGAGATAGAGACCGAGGGCGACGGCCGCTCCGACCACGCCCCCTTCAAGAGCGCGGGCGTGCCCGTCGGCGGCCTGTTCACCGGGGCGAGCAACACGAAGAGCAGCGCCCAGGCCACGAAGTGGGGCGGCACCGCGGGGCAGTCCTTCGACCGCTGCTACCACTCGTCCTGCGACACCACGGCCAACATCAACGACACGGCCCTGGACCGCAACAGCGACGCGGTGGCCCACGCGATCTGGACCCTGTCCGCAGGCACCGTCGAACCGCCCACGGGCGAGGGCGTGTTCACCAGCACCACCGATGTCACCGTGCCGGACGCCGGGGCGGCCGTGACCTCCTCCATCGCGGTCACCGGACGAACCGGTAACGCCCCCACCGCACTTCAGGTGGGCGTGGACATCAAGCACACCTGGCGCGGCGACCTCGTCGTCGACCTGCTCGCGCCGGACGGCACCGCGTACCGGCTGAAGAGCGCGAGCAGCAGCGACTCGGCCGACAACGTGATCGCGACGTACACCGTCAACGCGTCGAGCGAGACCGCGAACGGCACCTGGAAGCTCCAGGTGCGGGACACGGCCTCGCAGGACACCGGCTACATCGACAGCTGGAAGCTCACCTTCTGAACTCCTTCGGCGGTGCGGTCAGTAGGAGCGGGCCGCACCGCCGTCGGTCAGAGGTACTTCTTGATCTCGCGACGGGCGAGCGACCGCTGGTGCACCTCGTCCGGCCCGTCCGCCAGCCGCAGGGTCCGTGCCGAGGACCACAGTTCGGCCAGCGGGAAGTCCTGGCTCACACCGCCGGCGCCGTACAGCTGCACCGCCTGGTCGAGAATGCCGACGACCGCGCGCGGCGTGGCGATCTTGATCGACTGGATCTCGGTGTGCGCCCCGCGGTTGCCCACGGTGTCCATCAGCCAGGCCGTCTTCAGGACGAGCAGCCGCAGCTGCTCCACGGTCACCCGGGCGTCAGCGATCCAGTTCTGCACGACGCCCTGCTGGGCGAGCGGCTTGCCGAAGGCCGTACGGGACACGGCCCGCCTGCACATCAGCTCGATCGCGCGCTCGGCCATCCCGATCAGTCGCATGCAGTGGTGGATACGGCCCGGGCCCAGCCGTGCCTGGGCGATGGCGAAGCCGCCGCCCTCCTCGCCGATCAGATTCGCGGCGGGCACCCGCACATCGGTGAACACGACCTCGGCGTGGCCGCCGTGGGAGTGGTCCTCGTAGCCGTACACCTGCATCGCACGGCGCACCTCCAGGCCGGGGGTGTCGCGCGGGACGAGGATCATGGACTGCTGGCGGCGGATGTCCTCGCCGTCCGGGTCGGTCTTGCCCATCACGATGAAGACGGCGCAGTCCGGGTTCATCGCCCCGGAGATGTACCACTTGCGCCCGTTGATGACGTATTCGTCGCCTTCCCGCACGATCCGCGTCTCGATGTTCGTCGCGTCCGACGAGGCCACCTCGGGCTCCGTCATCGCGAACGCCGAGCGGATCTCGCCGGCGAGCAGCGGCTCCAGCCACTGCTTCTTCTGCTCGTCCGTGGCGAACTGGAAGAGCACCTCCATGTTCCCGGTGTCCGGGGCCGCGCAGTTCAGCGCGGTCGGAGCCAGATGCGGGCTGCGGCCGGTGATCTCGGCGAGCGGGGCGTACTGGAGGTTCGTCAGTCCGGCACCGTACTCCGCGTCGGGGAGGAAGAGGTTCCACAGGCCCTGCCTGCGCGCCTCCGCCTTGAGGTCCTCCACGATCTGCGGGGTGTCCCACGGCGAGGCGAGCCGGGCGCGCTGCTCCTCCGCGACCGCCTCGGCCGGGTACACGTGCTCGTCCATGAAGGCCAGCAGCTTCGTGCGCAGCTCTTCGGTACGGGCGTCGAATGCGAAGTCCATGGGTGATCAGCCTTCCTGGAGGGTGGTGAGGCCGTGCGCGATGAAGACGGGGACGAGGTCGCCGATGCGGTCGAAGCCGGGGCCGACGGTCTGGCCGAGGGTGTACCGGTAGTGGATGCCCTCGAGGATCACGGCGAGCTTGAACCAGGCGAATGCCGTGTACCAGGAGATGCCGGAGGTGTCCCGGCCGGAGCGGGCGGCGTAGCGCTCGATCAGCTCGGCGGGAGTGGGGTGACCGGCCGCGCCGCTGGTGGTGGACACCGGGGAGGCGGGCAGGTCGAGGTCGGAGCTGTACATCACGAGCAGGCCGAGGTCGGTCAGCGGGTCGCCGAGCGTGGACATCTCCCAGTCCAGGACGGCCTTGATCCGGTCGTCCTCCCCGATCAGCACGTTGTCCAGGCGGTAGTCGCCGTGCACGACGGTGGGTGCGGGGGAGGCGGGCAGCGCCCGGCCGAGCGCGGCGTGCAGCTCGTCGATGCCGGCCAGCTCACGGTTGCGGGATGCGTCCAACTGCTTGCCCCAGCGCCGCAGCTGGCGGTCCAGGAAGCCCTCGGGGCGCCCGAAGTCGCCGAGGCCGACGGCCTCCGGGTCCACGGCGTGCAGATCGACGAGGGTGTCGACGAGTCCGAGGACGGCGGCCCGGGTGCGCTCGGGGCCGAGGGGGGCGAGCTGCTCGGCGGTGCGGTACGGGGTTCCCTCGACGTACTCCATGACGTAGAACGACGCGCCGATGACCGACTCGTCCTCGCACAGCAGCACCGGCTCGGGCACCGGTACGGCGGTCGGATGCAGGGCGCTGATCACCCGGTGCTCGCGCTTCATGTCGTGCGCGGTGGCCAGCACGTGGCCCAGCGGCGGTCTGCGGACGACCCACTGCCCCGTGCCGTCGGTGACGATGTAGGTCAGGTTGGAGCGTCCGCCCTCGATCAGCCGGCCTTCGAGCGGTCCGTTCACCAGCCCGGGCCGCTCGCGGTCGAGGAACCCACGCAGCAGGTCGAGGTCGAGACCTGGCGGATGGACTGGGCTCATGGTGCGCACCTCCGGGACGGTTGAACGATCGGGACCATGATGCCGACCAGTCGGTATGTCGTCCAGTGAACTCCCGGAATCAAGTGGACGATCTTGGCTCACGGTCTGGCGTTCAGTCGTATCCCTGAATAGGGTTCACGTATGGATACAGCATTGTTGATCGACGACGTCCGGCTGACCCCGATCCTCATCGCCGATCCGCCGCTGCTGAACACCCAGGGCGTCCACCAGCCGTACACCCCGCGGCTCATCGTGGAGGTCGTCACACGCGGCGGTGTCACGGGAATCGGGGAGACCTACGGCGACGGCACCTACCTCGAACTGGCCGAGCCGCTTGCCCGCGCCCTCCCCGGCCGCCCGGTCAGCGACCTGAACGGCCTCTTCGCCCTGGCCGACGAGGTGTGCGGCGACTCACGCGCCGCCGACGGGCGGGTCGACGCGGGTGGGCTGCGCGGCGTGCAGACCGCCGACAAGCTGCGGCTCTCCGTCGTCTCCGGGTTCGAGGTCGCCTGCCTGGACGCGCTCGGCAAGACCCTCGGCCTGCCCGTGCACGCCCTGCTCGGCGGCAAGGTCCGCGACCGCGTCGAGTACAGCGCGTACCTCTTCTACCGCTGGGCCGCCCACCCCGCGGGCGGCGAACCCGACGACTGGGGCGCGGCCCTCGACCCCGCCGGAGTCGTCGCCCAGGCGCAGCGCTTCTCCCGCGAGCACGGGTTCACCTCCTTCAAGCTCAAGGGCGGAGTCTTCGAGCCCGACCAGGAGATCGCCGCCGTCCGCGCGCTCGCCGAGGCCTTCCCGGGGCAGCCGCTGAGGCTGGACCCCAACGGTGCCTGGTCCGTGGAGACCTCGCTGTACGTCGCCGATCAGCTCAAGGGCGTACTGGAATATCTGGAGGACCCGGCGAGCGGTACAGCGGCGATGGCGGAGGTCTCCGCCGGGACGGACCTCCCGCTCGCCACGAACATGTGCGTCACCACCCTCGCGGAAGTCCCCGAGGCCTTCGCCCGCGACGCGGTCCAGGTGATCCTCTCCGACCACCACTACTGGGGCGGGCTGCACCGCACCCGTGAACTGGCCGGGATCTGCCGCACCTTCGGCGTCGGACTCTCCATGCACTCCAACACCCACCTCGGCATCAGCCTGGCCGCGATGACCCACGTAGCCGCCACCGTGCCCAACCTCGACTACGCCTGCGACAGCCACTACCCCTGGCAGACCGAGGACGTCATCACCACCCGCCACACCTTCGAGGACGGACACCTCGCCGTCTCCGACGCCCCCGGACTCGGCGTCGAACTGGACCGCGACCGGCTGGCCGCGCTCCACCGGCGCTGGCTCGACGACGACGGCACGATGCGCGCACGCGACGACGCGGCGGCGATGCGCAAGGCCGACCCCGAGTGGGTGACTCCTCCGATCCCGCGCTGGTGAGGCCGATGAGGCCGGTGAGGCCCCAGGGCGGAAGGCCCTAGTCCTCCCAGCCCTGCGCAGCGACGAACGCGTCCCCGTACCGGGCCGACCAGCGGCCCAGGGCCTCGATCGGTTCGAGCAGTGTCCGGCCGAGCGCTGTCAGCGCGTACTCCACGCGCGGCGGTGCCTCGGCGTACGCGCACCGCTCCACCAGCCCGTACCCCTCCAGCCGGCGCAGCGTCTCGGTCAGCACCTTGGCGCTGATGCCACCGATCTCCGCCCGCAGTTCACCGGGCCGGCGCGGGCCCGTGGCCAGCGCGTACAGGACCACGGGATTCCAGGTGTTCGCCAGCAGGTCGAAGCCGAGCCTGGCCCGGCAGTCCGCGAGCAGCCGGTCCACGGTTCCCCCTCCCCGGCCCGTTGGACACCGAACGGTGCGCAACGGATCTCCTAGCGTTCCGACAGGACGACGCTACGCGAACAGCGGCCACGGGAGACGGACATGCGCATCGGCATCATCGGTACGGGAAACATGGCGGAAGCCCTCGGCACCCAGTGGGGGAGGGCCGGGCACGACGTCCTCTTCGGCGGCCGGTCACCCGACCGCGCCCGTTCCCTCGCCGGCCGCACCGGCCAGAGCGCGGGCACGGTCACCGAGGCGGCGGCCTTCGGCGACGCGATCCTGCTCGCCGTGCCGTACGACGCCGTTGCCGGTGTCCTCGGCGGCCTCGGCGCCGCGGACGGTGCCCTGCGGGACCGGCTGCTGATCGACTGCACCAACGCCGTCGGACCCGGATTCAGGCTCACCACGGACGGGGGCCCGGGCGCCGCCCGTACGATCGCCGACTCCACCGGGGCGCGGGTCGTCAAGGCGTTCAACCACCTCCCGGACTCCGTGTGGCGGCTCACCCCGCCCGTTTTCGCCGACGGGCCGGTCACCGTCCCGCTGTGCGGGGACGACGAGCAGGCCCTGGAGGCGGTACGGGTCCTGGTGCGGGCCCTGGGATGCGTACCGCTGACCGTGGGCGGGCTCGACCGGGCCGGGTATCTGGAGACGACGACGGCCTTTCTCATCGGGCTCTGGCACTCCGGTCACGACCCGCGCACCCTGCTCCCGCCCTTCCACGCCGCCACAGCCTGAGTTGCGGGGACCCTGACCTGCGCCGATCGTCGGAGGATGAAGGCGATCAGCTACAGCAGCTACGGTCCGGCCGATGTACTGGAGTACGGCGACCGGCCCGACCCCAAGGTCGGCCCGGACTCGGTCCTGGTGAAGGTGCGGGCCGCGGCCGTCAACCCGGTCGACTGGAAGGCGCGCCAGGGCTACCTCCAGTCGGCGCTGGAAGCCGTCTTCCCGGTCATTCCCGGCTGGGACGTCTCCGGAGTCGTCGTCCAACCCGGTGCCGCCGTCGACGAGTTCTCCGTGGGCGACGAGGTCATCGGCTACGTGCGCGAGGACTTCCTCTCGCGCGGGACCCTCGCCGAATACGTCGCCGCCCCCGTGCGCACCCTCGCCCGCAAGCCCCTGAACCTGAGCTTCGAGGAGGCCGCCGGCCTCCCGCTGTGCGGACTCACCGCCTACCAGGTGCTCCACCGCACCCTGAAGGTCCAGGACGGCGAGACGGTCCTCGTCCACGCCGCCGCCGGAGGGGTCGGCTCGTTCGCCGTCCAGCTCGCCCGGCACGCGGGCTGCCGGGTCATCGGCACGGCAGGCCCCCACAACCACGAGTACGTGCGGCAGCTGGGCGCCGAACCCGTGGAGTACGGCGAGGGGCTCGCCGACCGGCTGCGGGCCCTGGCCCCCGAGGGCATCGACGCCGCGTTCGACACCGTCGGCGGGGAAGCCCTGCGGGTCTCCGCGGAGACGCTCGCCCCCGACGGCAGGCTCGCCTCCATCGCGGACGCGGAGGTCTTCTCCTACGGCGGCCGCTACGCCTTCGTGCGCCCCGACGCCCAGGACCTCGCACAGATCGCGGAACTGGCCGAGCAGGGCATCATCACCGTCCACGTCGACCAGGTCTTCACCCTGGAGCAGGCCGCGGACGCCTACCGGCTCAACGAGCAGGGGCGCACCCGCGGCAAGATCGTCGTCACCGTGGACTGGGAGAGCTGAGACCGCGCGGCCGATCAGAAGAGCATGGCGGCGGCGAACGCCGCGATCGCGACCGTGCACGCCGCTGCCGTCAACGCGTTGCGCTGCGACAGCGCCGGCGGCGCGGTGGATCCCAGGCCCGCCACCCGGCGGTGCGCCACCCGCAGGAACCCCAGCCAGGCGAGCAGGCTCAGCGCCACGGCGATCACCCCGGCCGCGTCCGCCCCGCCGTGCAGGGCCTGCCTGACCGCGAGCAGGGCCACCACCGTGCAGGACAACGTTGTACGCCGCCAGGCCAGCCTCGTCCGCTCCGGCTGCAGACCCGGATCGCGCCCTGCCGTGGTCACCGGCCCTCCCAGCCGAACAGGACCACCACCACCATCGCCAGGGCGACCACGGCGACGACCATGCTCAGCAGCGCCGGGAAGCGGGACACCGGCAGATCCTCACCGCGCCGCATCGCCCGCTCGCACCGCACCCAGTGATTCACCGCGCGCAGGGCACACAGGACACCGGCCACGAGCAGCCCGAGGGCCAGGCCCGCCCGGAGGCCCCAGCTCAGACCGGGCAGGAACTGGTCGACGGCGAAACCACCGCCGATCAGCGCAAGGGCGGTCCGGAGCCACGCAAGGAACGTGCGCTCGTTGGCGAGCGAGAAGCGGTAGTCCGGGGTGTCGCCCTCCGCACGGATCTGCTGCGGCGCGAACCACAGCCGCAGGCCCCGCATGACGTCGCCTCGCCGGCTCACGCGGTGAACCCCGTTGCCCCGGCCCTGAACGCCCGCAGGCGGTGGTAGGTCTCCAGCCCGTCCGGCACCCACAGCCAGTCGCCGAGCCGCCGCTCCAGTTCCTCATCGGTGAGAAACGTGTGCCAGGCGACCTCCTCCACCTGCGGATTCACCGGCAGCTCGCACCGCACCCGGTACACGTACGACCACCAGCTGTGCTCGGCGCTCGTGTAGAGGAACTTGAACAGGGGCTCGGGGCGGGGCAGGTCCGGCACCCCCAGCTCCTCCCCGGCCTCCCGCAGCGCCGCCTCGTCGTACGACTCGCCCGCGCCCACGACCCCGCCGACGAACATGTCGTAGTGCGAGGGGAAGACCAGCTTCGTCGCCGTCCTGCGGTGCACGAAGAGCCGTCCCCCGGCGTCTCTGGCCTCGATGAAGACACAGCGGTGGCGCAGGCGCCGCGCGGTCGCCTCGCCACGCGGCGCCTGCCCGACGACCTCGTCGTTCTCATCGACGATGTCCAGGATCTCGTCATCCGGAGTCATGCTGCTCATCCAACATCAGTCGGTCGGCAGCAGTGGACCCGTGCCTGCTCTTCCCCTCCGGCATCGCCGGATGGAGCCCGAGCAGCACGATCCCCGCCACGATCGCCGCGAGTCCGGCAGCCTGCCAGGCCAGGGCACCCGCGTCGGTGCGCACCCGGTCGCCCAGGAACCCGATTCCGCACACGATCCCGGCCAGCGGCTGCGCGGCCGTCAGCGCGGGGAGCGACATCCGCAGCGGCCCCGCCTCGAACGCGCTCTGGACCAGGAGCAGGCCGGTCACCCCGATCACGACGACCGCGTACGGATGCCAGCCCGTCATCAGCGTCGCCCAGCCGCCCTCGTCCAGCCGCTCCCCGCAGAGCCTGGTCAGGGCGTCCTGCAGTCCGTACAGCAGCCCGGCCGCCAGCCCGAGCAGCACGGGCGTTCCGGGGGTCCGCGGGTGCCTGGCAGAGACGGTCAGGACCACGGCGAGCCCCGCGACCGTGCCGATCACCAGCCACTGCCGCAGCGGATCCGCGGTCGCCTCACCGCCTTCCGGCTGGCCGGCCAGCAGGAACGCGGTGACGCCGCCCGCCAGCAGACAGAGCCCGCCCCAGCCCTGCTTGCCGAGTGACTGCCCGGTGCGGTGGCGCGACAGTGCCATCGCGAAGACCAGATTGGTCGCCAGCAGCGGCTCGACGAGCGACACCTCGCCCTGGCCGAGCGCGAGCGCCCCGAGGACCATGCCGCAGACCATCAGGCCGATCCCGGCGAGCCAGCTCGGCACCCGCATCAGGTCGAGCAGCAGCCGGGGTGACAGGAAGTCGCTCAAGGGCGCACGTCTGGCGGCGTCCTGCTGGAGGACGAACCCGAAGCCCAGACAGCACGCGGCGCCCACGGAGAGCAGGAGAACAAGCACCGACACGGGTCCGACGATAGCCCCGCGGACCCGCGCGAGCGGTGAGGGCGGCGCCGACCGGGCGGTTGACGTGGAAGCGGCCGGTACCGAAGATCTGACGCACAAGTAACTTCGTGCACCGCACGGCATCGCCCCGAAGGATGGAACCATGGCGTACGACGCTGATGTGATCGTGATCGGGGCCGGACTCGCGGGTCTGGTGGCCACCGCCGAGCTCGTCGACGCGGGCCGGACGGTGATCCTGCTGGACCAGGAGCCCGAACAGTCCATAGGCGGCCAGGCGCACTGGTCCTTCGGCGGCCTCTTCCTCGTCGACTCGCCCGAGCAGCGCCGGCTGCGGATCAAGGACAGCCACGAGCTGGCTCTCCAGGACTGGTACGGCACGGCGGGCTTCGACCGCAAGGAGGACCACTGGCCGCGCAAGTGGGCCGAGGCGTACGTCGACTTCGCGGCCGGTGAGAAGCGGTCCTGGCTCCACGACCAGGGGCTGCGGCTCTTCCCCGTCGTCGGCTGGGCCGAACGGGGCGGTTACGACGCGAACGGCCACGGCAACTCCGTCCCCCGCTTCCACATCACCTGGGGCACCGGACCCGGTGTCGTCGCCCCCTTCGAACGGCGTGTGCGCGAAGGCGTCGCGAAGGGCCTCGTCCAGCTGCGGTTCCGTCACCGGGTCACCGGCCTCGGCCGCTCGGCCGGGGCGATCGACACCGTCACCGGCGAGCTCCTCGACGCGAGCGGCGCCGAGCGGGGCACGGCCAGCAGCCGCGAGGTCACCGGCGCCTTCGAGCTGAAGGCGCAGGCCGTGATCGTCACCTCGGGCGGCATCGGCGGCAACCACGATCTCGTACGCGCCCAGTGGCCCGAGCGGCTCGGCACCCCGCCCGAGAAGCTGCTCTCCGGGGTGCCCGCCCACGTAGACGGGCTGATGCTGGGCATCACCGAGGAGGCCGGCGCCCATCACATCAACCGCGACCGGATGTGGCACTACACCGAGGGCATCGAGAACTGGAACCCGATCTGGGCCAAGCACGGCATCCGGATCCTGCCCGGCCCGTCCTCGCTCTGGCTGGACGCGCGCGGGAAGCGGCTGCCGGTCCCGCTCTTTCCCGGCTTCGACACGCTGGGCACCCTCGAACACATCATGAAGTCCGGGTACGGCTACACCTGGTTCGTCCTCGACCAGAAGATCATCGGGAAGGAGTTCGCGCTCTCCGGCTCCGAGCAGAACCCCGACCTGACCGGAAAGTCGGTCCGCGACGTGATCGGCAGAGCGCGCGCCGAGGTCCCCGCGCCGGTCAGGGCGTTCATGGACAAGGGCGTGGACTTCGTCGTCGAGAAGGACCTCGGCGCGCTGGTCCGCGGGATGAACGCACTGACCGACGAGCCGCTGATCGACGAGGACGACCTGCGCCGCGAGATCACCGCCCGGGACCGGGAGGTCGCCAATCCCTTCACCAAGGACCTCCAGATCACGGCGATCAACGGCGCCCGCGCCTACCTGGGCGACCGGCTGATCCGTACGGCCAAGCCGCACCGCATCCTCGACCCCGAGGCGGGGCCGCTGATCGCCGTCCGGCTCAACATCCTCACCCGCAAGTCCCTGGGAGGCCTGGAGACGGATCTGTCCTCCCGGGTCCTGACGGCGGACGGCACCCCGCTTCCCGGTGTGTACGCGGCGGGCGAGGCGGCCGGCTTCGGCGGCGGCGGGGTCCACGGCTACCGCTCCCTGGAGGGCACCTTCCTCGGCGGCTGCATCTTCTCGGGCCGCGCGGCGGGCCGGGCGGCGGCCGAGGCGACCGGCTGAGGCGACCGGCTGCGCTGACCGGCTGCGTTGACCGGCCGAGGCATCCGGCCGGGCGGACGGCCCGTCAGGCGTTCTGTGACGGGGCGACGGGAGCTTCACGGCCCTGTCCCGATTCCGTACCGTCCGGCGTCCGGCCGAAATCCGACGACTAGCCTTGCGGCGCTCAAGCGTCCCCGGGGGGCGTCGGAACAGCGGACGGGACAGGAACAGACGTGGTCGAACGTGGCGGGTACGCGGTTTCGCGCAGGCACATACTCAGGCTGGCGGGGACAGGCCTTGGCCTGGCCGTGATCGGCGCCGGGGCGGTGGGATGCGGTCCCGAGGGGGAGGCGGCCGAGCCGGGAGGCAGCCCGACGCCGGGCGGGGGCAAGAACGGTGACCGCTTCACGACCCCGCCACCGGGCACCGCCCCCGAGCCGCTGTGGCAGCAGAACGCGGCGAACAGCAACCTCGCCGGCGACGGCGCGCTCGCGGTGGCCGGGGACGTGGTCCTGGTGTCGGGCGACCCGCTGGTCGGACGCGACGCGGTCACCGGAAAGCAGAAGTGGTCCCGCGCCGGCGTCACCACACCCGGCGCGAAACTCGTCCTCGGCGGCGGGACGCTGTACCTCGCGAGCGGCGAGTACGACGGTGACGTCGTGGGCCTGGATCCCGCCACCGGCAAGGAGACCTGGCGGAGCCGGCTGGGCAAGAAGTACGAACAGCCGCGCCCGATCGCGGCGGACGACCGCCATGTGTACGTCCTCGCCGGCATCCTGGAGAAGGACTTCACCTCGCCCGACAACGTGATCGCCGCGATCGACACCGCCTCCGGCAAGGTCGCCTGGCGTGAGCGGCGCGACACGGGCACCGAGGAGTACGGCATCACCGCCGCGACCGTGGGCAACCGCCTCGTCTACACGGACTACCGGGAGAACGTGACCGTCCGCGACACGGCGACGGGCCGACAGGTGTGGACCAAGAAGATCAGCCGGTCCAGCCACCGTCGCTTCGCCGTGCACGGGGAGCTGGTGATCGTGGCGGACGGACAGCGTCTGCGGGCGTTCGCACTGGCCGACGGCAAGGAGCGCTGGTCCCTCACGACGAGCGAGTTCAGCACCTTCAGCGACCCGCACGTCCTGGACGGGGTGCTCTACGCCTCCGACACCGCCCGCAGCTTGTGGGCGGTGGATCCCGCGACGGGCAAGCAGATCTGGCACAACGAGGATCTGCGGGACACGGCCACGCAGGCATGGCAGTTCGCCAAGGTGAACAACACCCTTTACGGCGCGACCGAGTTCGACAAGGACGGGGGCGTGCACTCCTTCGACGCGACGACCGGGAAGCTGCGCTGGACCTACAACGACAGAACCGGCGACATCCAGCAGTGGTACGTGGTGGCGGCGGGCAAGCGGCTGGCCGTGATGCACGGCAAGAAGCTCTACGCGCTCCCCGCCGTGTGATCCCGGCTCCCGGTCCGGGTTCCGGCCGCGCCGGCGCGCGGGGCCGGGCCGGGCACCGTCACTCCCGCCCCCGCCCCGCCCCGTCACTCCCGCCCCGTCACTCCCACCGCTCCACCACCCGGAACCTCTCCACGACGATCTTCGTGTCGTCGTCCACGGTGAACGCCGGGTCCCCCAGGGCCTCCCGCATCTCCTCGCTGTGCCAGAACGCCTCGTGACCCGCCCGCCACTGGGCGACCGATGTGTACCCCTCGCCCTCGTCGAGTGCGTGCTGAAGGCCGATTGAGCCCAGCGCCACCACGCGCACCTCCGTCAGCTCCACTGCGGCGACCTCCCGCCCCCGGGAGTCGATCAGCGCGGACCGCTCACCCACCGGCGGAAGGTCCTCCTTCTCCACCTCGTACTCCGCGAGCAGCCCCGACGTCGACACCTTCTCGCCGGAGAGCACGGCCGCCACCAGCCGGTCGCGCAGCGGTCCGGGGAAGGCGAGGAGGAAGGGTTTGAGCGGTTCACGGTTCTCCATGACGGCAGTGTGGCACGCGTCACCCCGGCCGTTCCCGTGTCTCCGCCACCCCCGCGACGAGCTGCACGAATGGTTCAGACCACGACCCGTGACCATCAACTGCGTGGCTCACGCATGCAGTTGTTGAAGGGCCGCCCTTGACGTGGAGCATTACCTACCGCTTTGCTGTGCGCGATCGTTTGCTCGCACACAGCGTCGAACCAACTCGCGCACCGCGTCGAAAAAAGGAAGCCTGCGGATGTCCCCGCCTCCGCCGCCCCTGGGCCGCGCCCGCCGCAAGGGCGGGCGCTCGGACCACGCCTTCGACCCGGCTCTCGACGACAGCGAACTGATCGACGTACGAGGTCAGTTCGCCCAGGGCCGGTGGGCCAGGGCCCGCTCCCTCCTCGTCGCCACCGACACCGACTGGGATCGCCGCGGCCACCGTGTCCTCGCACTCGCAGCCACCCCGTCCGCGGCGGGCTGGGCACGCGAGTGGCTGCTCGCCGAACCGGACAGCCCCGACGCCGCCACCCTCCTTGCCTGTGCCACCGTCACCAGGGCCCTGGGTCCCAAGTCCGGTGCCGGTGAACGGGAGAAGGCCCGCGAAGCCTGCCTGGGCGCTGCCCGGCTCGACCCTGCGGACCCGACGCCCTGGCTGGGCCTGATGCTGCTCGACCGCACGCACGGCACCCGGGAGGAGACCGCCAGGCAGTTCGAGGCGATCCGGTCCCGCCACCCCGAACACCACCAGGCGCACCACCTGATGACGGCCCTGCTGGCCGAGACCGACCCCGGGGGCGACGACCCGCTCCACGAGGTCTACGACTTCGCCGCCTGGGCGGCCGAACAGGCCCCGGCCGACTCGCCGCTCGCCGTACTCCCCGTCGTCGCGCACGCCGAGCGCTACCGCGTCCTGGCCGCGGCGGGCAGCGTGTCCGACGACCCGGCGGGCTCGGGGCACTGGACCGGCCGCCGGGCCAGGCAGGTCATGAAGGCCGCCTTCGACTGGTGGCTGGAATGGGAGCGCGAGGACCACCCCCGCCACCACGTCGACCTCAACTTCCTTGCCCACGCCAAGATCTGCGAGGGCCGCCCCGCCGAGGCCGCCGCCCTCTTCCACCGCATCGGCCCCCACGCGACCGCGGCCCCCTGGTCGTACTCCGGCCGCGATCCGCACCCCGCATTTCTTGCCGCGCGCAACTACGCGCTCGGTACCCCGTGATGCACGTTGCTCTCAACGAAGGGACCACCCCCGCCATGTCGACGGGCAGAACAGATACGACCGGGACCGGAACGGCCAGGACAACCGGCGACACCGGCGGGATCAACACCTACAAGGGGGAGGAACGCGCCCTGCGCGCCGACCGGCTCGGCACCCCCGGACTGCTGCTCTCGGTCCTCGCGGCCAGCGCCCCGCTGATGGTCGTCGCCGGGGTGATGCCCACGGTCTTCGGTGTGATGGGCATCGTCGGGCAGCCGCTGCTCTACGTCGTCCTCGGCATCGTCCTCATGCTGTTCAGCGTCGGTTACGCGGAGATGAGCCGGCACGTCCACAACGCCGGTGCGTTCTATGCCTACATCGCCCGCGGTCTCGGCCCGACGGCCGGCGCGGGCGCCTCGCTCGTCGCGCTGGTCGCGTACAGCGCCATGCAGGTCGGCATCTACGGCATCCTCGGCTTCGAGGTCTCCGGCCTCTTCGCCACCTATCTCGACATCGAGATGCCCTGGTGGCTTCCCGCCCTCGTCTCGGTGGCCGTCGTCGGTGTCCTCGGCTGGCTGAAGATCGACCTCAACGCCAAGGTGCTCGGCGTCCTGCTCGTCATCGAGTGCGCCCTGGTCGTCATCTTCGACATCGCCGCCGTGAGCAAGCCCGGCCCCGAAGGCCTGTCCTTCCACGCGTTCAACCCCGACACCCTCACCGGCGCGGGGCTCGGCACCGCGCTCTGCTTCTGCATAGCCGCGTTCGTCGGCTTCGAGCAGGCCCCCGTGTACGCGGAGGAGACCAGCCGCCCGCAGGTCGTCGTGTCCCGGGTCATGTTCCTGGCCGTCGGCTACGCAGCCCTGTTCCTCGCGGTGAGCTCCTGGGCGCTGACCGTCGCCGCGGGCCCCGGCTCCATCTCGGACACCTCCCTCAAGGAGGGCCCGGGCATGCTCTTCGGCCTCACCGAGGAGAGGCTCGGCACCACCTTCACGGACGTCCTGCACGTCCTCTTCGTCACGGGCATGTTCGCCGCACTGCTCAGCTTCCACAACGTGGTCGCCCGCTACGCCTTCGCCATGGGCCGTGAGGGCCTGCTTCCGGCGGGCTTCGGCCGGACCAGCAAGACCAGCGGCGCGCCCGCCACCGGCTCGCTGCTCCAGTCCGTGATCTCCGTCGTGATCGTGCTGGCCTTCGCCTTCACGGACGACTACCCGGTCGGTGACCCCACGGCGCCCGTCCTGCAGCTGTTCACGTGGATGGGCAACGTCGGCGCGCTCGGAGTGATCCTGCTGATGGCGGCGGCCTCCTTCGCCGTGATCGCCTTCTTCGTACGCCGCGGCGCCGGCCGCGCCCAGGCACCCCGGCTCGTGGCCTCCGGCCTCGCCGGAATCGCGCTGCTGGCCATCGCGGTGTTCACCGTCCGTGACTTCGACGTACTGGTCGGCTCGGGCCCCGGCTCCGTACTCAACTGGCTGCTGCCCGGCGTCATCGGCGTCGCGCTCGTCGGCGGCCTGGTGTACGGGGCGGTGCTGCGCTCCACGAAGCCCGAGGTGCACGCCAGGATCGGCCTCGGCAACGAGGCGTTCCAGCTGGAGAAGGCCGCGGAGAGCACGACGGACCCCCGGTAATTCTTACCCGGTGGTGACGAACACCCGCGGCCCCTGGTGACGGGCGGCCGCGGGTGTTCGAATGGGCGGGTGAACAGTCGCCCTCCCGACAGCGAAGATCCCCCAGACGGCAGCCGTGCCGAAGGCGCGCCCGTCGGCCGCCGCCTGGTCCTGGCCATGCTCGGCCTGGGCGCCGCCGGGGTGGTCGCCGCCCCCGTCCTCCAGCGGGGGCTGGAGACCGGGCTCGGAGCGGTCGCCGACAAGGACCCCACCGGGCTGACCGGGCTCCTGCCCAACGGCGGCGGTTTCCGCTACTACTCCGTCGCCACATCCGTACCGGAGAAGACCGCAGCCGACTACCGCCTCACCGTGGACGGCCTGGTCGACCGCCCCGCCACCTACACGCTGGACTCCCTGAAGGCCCTCCCGCAGACCCGCCTGGTGCGCGATGTCCAGTGCGTCACCGGCTGGCGGGTCCCCGAGACCCCGTTCGAGGGGGTCAGGCTGTCCGCGCTGCTGGACGCGGCAGGAGTACGCCCCGGGGCGAAGGCGGTCCGCTTCACCTGCTTCGACGGCGCCTACAGCGAGAGCCTGACCCTGGAACAGGCCCGCCGCGCAGACGTCCTGGTCGCGCTGCGCATGCAGGACAAGCCGGTCACCCACTCGCACGGCGGCCCCGTCCGGCTCTACGTGGCACCGATGTACTTCTACAAATCGGCGAAATGGCTCTCCGGGATCACCGTCACCGACGCCGTACGCCCCGGCTACTGGGAGGAGCTCGGCTATGACGTCGACGCCTGGGTCGGCCGGTCCAACGGCCGCGACGACGCCCCCACCGTCTGAACACCCCACGAGGATCCGCCGCTTCACCCGCGCCGAGCGCTGGGTGCACCGCACCACCGCCTGGCTGACGCTGCTCTGCGTGGCCACCGCGGCCTTCCTGTACGTCCCCCAGCTCGCCGAACTCGTCGGCCGCCGCCACCTCGTGGTCACCGTCCACGAATGGTCCGGGCTGCTCGTCCCCGTACCGCTGCTCGCCGGGCTGGTCTCCCGCGCCCTGCGCGCCGACCTCTCCCGGCTCAACCGGTTCGGACCGCACGACCGGCAGTGGCTGAAGGCCGCGCTGCGCCGCGACCGCACGCCCGGAGCCCGGCCGGCCGGGAAGTTCAACGCGGGCCAGAAGCTCTACGCCGCCTGGATCGCCGGCGCCGTGCTCGTGATGCTCGGCACCGGCCTGCTGATGTGGTTCACGGACCTCGCCCCGCTGGTGTGGCGCACGGGCGCGACCTTCGTGCACGACTGGCTGGCACTCGCGATCGGCATCGTCCTGGCCGGACATACGGCAATGGCGCTCGCCGACCCGGAGGCACGCCGTGGCATGCGCACCGGGTCGGTCGAGCGCCCTTGGGCCCGCACCGAGCACCCGTTGTGGCGGGATCCGGAGGAGTAGTTACAGGACCAGCGACAGCAGCAGGATGAAGCCCAGCGAGACGACGGAGATGATGGTCTCCATCACCGACCAGGTCTTGATCGTCTGGCCGACGTCCATGCCGAAGTACTCCTTCACCAGCCAGAACCCCGCGTCGTTGACGTGGCTGAAGAAGAGCGAGCCCGCACCGACGGCGAGGACGAGCAGGGCCGCCTCCGGGGTGGACATGCCGGCCGCCAGCGGAGCGACGAGGCCGGCCGCCGAGATGGTGGCCACGGTCGCCGAACCCGTCGCCAGGCGGATCGCCACGGCGATCAGCCAGCCGAGCAGCAGGGCGGGTATCGACCAGTTCTCGGAGAACTCGAGGATCATCTGGCCCACACCGGCGTCGATGAGGGTCGTCTTGAAGCCACCGCCGGCACCGACGATCATCAGCACGCCGGCGATCGGGGCGAGCGACTTCTCGACGGTCGTGGAGAGCCGCGCCTTGGTGAACCCGGCGGCCCGGCCCAGCGTGAACATACCGACGATCACCGCGGCGAGCAGGGCGATCAGCGGCGAACCGATCACATCGGTGACCCGCTGGACGTGGTTCTCCGGGTTGTCCACCACGATCTCGACGAGGGCCTTGGCCAGCATCAGGACGACGGGCAGCAGCACGGTGGCCAGGGTGGCGCCGAAGCCGGGGCGGCGGTCCAGGTCCTCCGAGGGGCGCTCGGGGATCATCTTCTCCGGCGCCTGGATGTCCACCCAGCGGGCGGCGTACCGGGAGAAGACCGGGCCCGCGATGATCACGGTCGGGACGGCGACGAGGACACCCAGCGCCAGCGTGACGCCCAGGTTGGCGTCGAGTGCGTCGATGGCGACCAGCGGGCCGGGGTGCGGCGGGATCAGACCGTGCATCACCGAGAGCCCGGCGAGCGCGGGGATACCGATCCGCATCAGGGAGTAGTTGCCGCGCTTGGCGACCAGCAGCACCACCGGGATCAGCAGCACGATGCCGACCTCGAAGAACAGCGGCAGACCGATGATCGAGGCGATCAGCACCATCGCCCAGGGCATGGCGCGCCCGCTCGCCTTCGCGAGAATCGTGTCGACGATCTGGTCGGCGCCGCCCGAGTCGGCGAGCAGCTTGCCCAGGATCGCGCCGAGCGCGATCAGCACACCGACACTGGCGACGGTGGCGCCGAGGCCCGTGGAGAAGCTGGTGATCGTCTTGTCCAGCGGGGCACCCGCGAAGACGCCGAGCGCCAGCGAGCCGATGGTCAGCGCCAGGAAGGCGTGCACCTTGAACTTGGTGATGAGTACGACGATGACGGCGATGCCCGCCAGGACGGCGATGCCCAACTGCGCGTTGCCGGCCGAGGTGATCGGCTCGACGGCATCCGCTGCCAGCATCTCGACGCTGAGACTGCTCACGGTGATCCTTAGGAATCGAGCCGGCGCAACGCGGCGACGGCCCGGTCGGTTATTTCTTCGGGGGTTCCGGACACGTCCACCGCCACGCCCGCCTCGTCCTCCTGCAGCTCCTGCAGGGTCGCGAACTGGGAGTCGAGCAGTGCGGTCGGCATGAAGTGGCCCTTGCGGTCCGCCATCCGGCGCTCGATGAGTGCCCGGTCGCCGGTCAGATGGAGGAAGACGGCACCAGGGGCTTCGGCGCGCAGCCGGTCACGGTAGACCCGCTTGAGCGCCGAGCTGCTGACGACTCCGCCGAGCCCCGCCCGGCCGTGGGCCCACTGGCCGATCGCGTCCAGCCAGGGCCAGCGGTCGTTGTCGTCCAGCGGGGTACCCGCCGACATCTTGGCGATGTTGGCCGGCGGGTGGAAGTCGTCGCCCTCGGCGTAGGGAACGCCGAGTTCGGCGGCGAGCAGGGGGCCGATCGTGGTCTTTCCGGTCCCTGCTACGCCCATCACCACGACGACGTGGGGGGTGCTCATTGGTGCCTCGCTGTCTTCTTCGACATCGGTCCGTCGCGCTACTGAAACTCATTACGTACGACTTATTCAAGTGGCTGTGACATAAACGTCGTACTTTTTGTTCCTGCAGGCCGCCCCGTAGGCTTGTGGGCATGACCACACAGGGCCAGGGGCTGCATACACATGTGCTGGACGCCCTGGGTCTGGAGATCGCCGCGGGGGACTTCCCGCCCGGCCGGGTCCTGCGCACCGACGAGCTGGCACAGCGCTTCGAGGTGTCCCGCACCGTCGTACGCGAAGTGATCCGCGTCCTGGAGTCCATGCACCTGGTCGAGTCCCGCCGCCGGGTCGGCGTGACCGTGCGGCCCACCGAGGAGTGGAACGTCTACGACCCCCAGGTCATCCGCTGGCGGCTGGCCGGCTCCGACCGCCCCCGGCAGCTGCGCTCCCTCACCGTGCTGAGGTCCGCCGTCGAACCCGTCGCCGCCGGACTCGCCGCCCGGCACGCCACCGCCGAACAGTGCGCCGCCCTCACCGAATGCGCCCTCGGCATGGTCGCCACCTCGCGCGGCCAGCAGCTGGAGGGCTATCTGCGGCACGACATCGCCTTCCACCGCATCGTGCTCAACGCCTCCGGCAACGAGATGTTCGCGCGGCTCGGCGATGTCGTCGCCGAGGTCCTCGCCGGGCGTACCCACCACCAGGTGATGTTCGAGGACCCCGACCCCGCGGCCGTCACCCTCCACGTACGCCTGGCCGAGGCGGTCCGCGAGGGGGACGCGGCAGCCGCGGAACGCCTGACGAAGGAGATCGCGGTGGGCGCCCTCCACGAACTGGACGTGCTCGCGCCCTGAGCCCCGCCCTCAGGCGCCGGGCGGGCCCGATCCTTCGAGCACGTGCGCCAACCGCCCCGCGGCCGCCGCCAGCACCATCTCCAGCGCCGCCGGGTACCCGCTGCGGTCCATCTCGGCGACCAGCACCCCCGAGGTCGCCGCGATGTGCGGATGCGTCTCGGCCGGCATCCGCGCGTACGTCTCCCGCCACGCCCGCGCCTCCAGCTCGCGCGCCCGCACCGGAAGCGCCAGCGTCGACGCGTCCAGGGCGGCGAACGACAGCGTCTGGTCGACGAACACGTGGTAGATCCGCACCGCCTCCGCATCGGGGAAGCCCGCCCCGCGCAGCACCCCGAGGATCGCGTCCACCGACCGGATCTCGTGCCTGCGGCCCGTCACCCGGGCACAGGCCAGCATCGCCGCCTGCGGATGCGCCATGTAGTCCGCGTGCATCCTCAGCCCCAGCGCCCGCAGATCGGCCCGCCAGTCGCCGGTGGGACGCCAGCTGTTCAGCGTACGGCCGATCAACTCGTCGGCCACCGCCAGCAACAGCTCGTCCGTGTCCTTGAAGTACCGGTAGACGGCACTCGGATCACACCCCAGCGCGGCACCGAGCCGCCGCACCGTCAGCGCCGCGGCCCCGTGCTCCCCGATCAGCCTGAGCGTCGTCTCCACGATCAGCTGCTCGGACAGGACCGTGCCCCCCTTGGTGGGGCGCCTGCGCCGACGCGCCCCCTCCGGCACCACCCGCTCGCTCGCTCCCATGAGCCGCACCTTATGACAACAGCGTTGACGTGTGAACCCGCCGGAGAGTTCGATGTGCCGCCATCGGGGCCGAACCGCGCCCCTCGGCGAAGGAGTGACCGTGAAGGCCTCACGAACCCCGTACGGCAGCGACCCACCCGCCACGCAGCCCCCCGACGCCCTGAGGAAGAGCCTCGGCGTCGTCGACGGCGTGGCCATCGCCGCCTCCTCCACCGCGGCCACCACCAGCATCGGCATCGGCCTCGGTGTCACCGCGGCCGCCGTCGGCCTGCACCTCCCGATCATCATGCTGCTCGCCTTCCTGCCGATCCTCGGTATCGCGAGCGCCTACTCACGGCTCAACAGGGTCGAGCCGAACATGGGCAGCGGCTACGTCTGGGTCGGCCGCTCCCTCAGCCCCTGGCTGGGCTTCCTCACCGGCTGGATCGGCATCGTCTCCACGGTCGTCTTCCTCTCGTACACCACGACCGTCACCGGCTCCGCCCTCCTCCAACTCGCCGGCGAGGGCGGCCTGCACGAGCTCGCGGGCCTCCGGCTCGACCCCGACTCCACGGCACAGGCGACCGCTCTCGGCATCGTCGTCCTGGTGGCCGTCACCTTTACCGCGATCACCGGCCTCCGGTCCGCCGCCACCTTCCAGAAGTACCTGCTCGTCTTCGAGTACGTCGTCCTGCTCGGCTTCTGCGGATACGGGCTCGTCGCGGGACCGCACCCGTTCAGCCTGGACTGGCTCAACCCGTTCACCATCCCGTCGGGACAGCAGCTCGCCCAGGGGCTCCTGCTCTCCGTCTTCTGCTACTGGGGCTTCGAGTCCTCGTTCAGCGTCACCGAGGAGGTCCGCGACCCCGAGGATGCCTCCAAGGCCGGGCTCATCACCCTCTTCACCATGCTCGGCCTCTTCCTGCTCGGCTCCTTCGCCTTCCAACGCGTCCTCTCCCTCGACGAGTTGACCGCGCACGGAGCCCAGGGCCTCACCTACTTCGGTGAGCGGCTCGCCGACCAGCCGCTCGCCGCACTCCCGCTGATCGCCCTGACGTTCTCCGCGATCGCGTCCCTCCAGTCGGGGGTGATACCCACCGTCCGCGGCATGTTCGCGATGGGCCGCGACCGTACGCTCGGCCCGCTCTGGACCAAGGTCAGCCCCCGTTACGGGACCCCCGCGGCCGGGACCGTCGCCATCGGCTGCGTCGCCGCCGCCGTGGCCGTCCTCTCCCTGGTCATCCCGAAGGTGGGCGACCTCATCCTGGCCTCCGTCAACGCGATCGGCGTCGTCGTGTCCCTCTACTACGCGCTGACCGCCCTGGCCGCCGCCGCCCGTTTCCGCGGCGCCCTGCGCGAGAGCCTGTCCGAGGCCCTGCGTGCAGTGGTCCTCCCCGTCCTCAGCGCCGTCGTCCTGCTCGGCCTCGGCGGCTACCTGTGCTGGACCTTCTACACCTCCGCCGACCACTTCGAGATCAGCCCGGACAACGGCTGGTTCATGCTCTTCTGTCCCGCCGTCATGCTGCTGACCGGCGTGATCGCGGCGGCCTGGGCCAAGTGGGTCAGGAAATCCCCCTACTTCGTCACCGGCCGCTCCACCGCGCCCGCCGTCCCCGAAACGGTCTGACCGAGCACCGCACACCCCACCATCCACCCCGCAGACGGAACGAAACGGAACACCCATGCACCACACCCCCGCCGACCTCGTCCTCAGCGGCGGCCCCGTCCTCACGATGGACGCGGCCGGCACCCGTGCCACCACCGTCGCCGTCACCGGCGACCGGATCACCGCCGTCGGCCACGACGAGGTCCGCGCGCTCATCGGGCCGAGGACTGAGGTCGTCGACCTCGCCGGCCGCCTGCTCGTCCCCGGCTTCCAGGACGCCCACATCCACCCGGTCACCGCCGGACTGGAGATGGCCCAGTGCGACCTCACGGACGCCCGTACGGCACCGGCCACCGTCGCTGCCGTACGCGCCTACGCCGACAGCCACCCCGACCGTGAATGGATCACCGGCGGCGGCTGGTCCATGGACGCCTTCGAGGGCGGCGCCCCGACCAGGGACCTGCTCGACACCGCCGTACCCGACCGCCCCGCCTACCTCGTCAACCGCGACCACCACGGGGCCTGGGTCAACACCCGCGCCCTCGAGATCGCCGGCATCACCCGGGACACCCCCGAACCCGCCGACGGGCGCATCGAGCGCGACGGGAGGGGCGAGCCCACCGGCCTCCTCCAGGAGGGAGCCATGGACCTGGTCGCCCGGCTCACCCCGCGTTCCACCCCGGCCGACCGGCTCGCCGCGCTGCTGCGGGCCCAGCGGATCCTCCACGGGTACGGCATCACCGCCTGGCAGGACGCGATCGTCGGCTCCTACGGCTCGATGGACGACGCCGCCGACGCCTATCTCACCGCCGCCCGCGACGGATCGCTCACCGCCCGGGTCGTCGGCGCACTCTGGTGGGACCGCGACCGCGGCGCCGAGCAGATACCCGAGCTGGCCGCCAGACGGACGGAGCTGAGCACCGGCCCGTTCCGGGCCGGATCCGTCAAGATCATGCTGGACGGGGTCGCCGAGACCGGCACGGCCGCCCTCCTCACCCCGTACCTCGACGCCTGCGGCTGCGCCTCCACGAACAGCGGCACCAGCTTCATCGACCCCGTCGAGCTGCGCGGATACGTCACCGCCCTCGACGCCCTCGGCTTCCAGGCCCACTTCCACGCTCTCGGCGACCGCGCCGTACGCGAGGCACTGGACGCCGTGGAGGCCGCCCGCGCCGTCAACGGACGCACCGACACCCGACCCCACCTCGCCCACCTCCAGGTCGTCCACCCCGACGACATCCCCCGGTTCCGGGAGCTCGGCGCCACGGCCAACATCCAGCCGCTGTGGGCCGCCCACGAACCGCAGATGGACGAGCTGACCATCCCCTTCCTCGGCGCCGGCAGGGCCGCCCTCCAGTACCCGTTCGGAGCCCTCCTGCGATCCGGCGCCACCGTCGCGGCGGGCAGCGACTGGCCCGTCAGCAGCGCCGATCCGCTGCACGGCATCCACACCGCGGTCAACCGGATCGCACCGGATGGCGAAGGCCCGGTCTTCCTCCCCGAACAGCGCATCCCGCTCACGGCCGCCATCGCCGCGTACACGGCGGGATCCGCCCACGTGAACCACCTCGACGACACCGGCTCACTCCGCGCCGGAGCCCTCGCCGACCTGGTGGTCCTGGACCGCGACCCGTACGCGAACCCGTCCGAGGAGATCGGCGGGACGCGTGTGCTGCGGACATACGTCGGCGGCCGGAAGGTCCACGACTCCGAGGCCTGACACCGGACGTCCTCCGAGGAACGCGACGCTCCGAGGGTGCCGACGCGGCACCCTCCGGGGCGTACGGTTGTCCGTGATCAACCTTCGCAGGAGCCCCACTCGGAAACAGGGAGACCACGGTATGGCGCAGCAGGTGCAAGGGGTCATCGCACCGGGGAAGAACGAGCCGGTACGGGTCGAGACCATCGTGATCCCGGACCCCGGGCCCGGCGAGGCGGTCGTGAAGATCCAGGCGTGCGGCGTCTGCCACACCGACCTGCACTACAAGCAGGGCGGGATCAACGACGACTTCCCGTTCCTCCTCGGCCACGAGGCCGCGGGCATCGTGGAGTCCGTCGGTGAGGGCGTCAGCGACGTCGCGCCCGGCGACTTCGTCGTCCTCAACTGGCGTGCGGTGTGCGGACAGTGCCGCGCGTGTCTGCGCGGCCGCCCCTGGTACTGCTTCGACACGCACAACGCCGTGCAGAAGATGACCCTGCTGGACGGCACGGAACTCTCCCCGGCACTCGGGATCGGCGCCTTCGCCGAGAAGACCCTCGTCGCGGCCGGCCAGTGCACCAAGGTCGACCCCGAGGTCTCCCCGGCCGTCGCCGGACTGCTCGGCTGCGGTGTCATGGCGGGCATCGGCGCCGCCATCAACACCGGCCAGGTCGGCCGCGGCGACTCCGTCGCCGTCATCGGCTGCGGCGGTGTCGGCGACGCGGCGATCGCCGGCGCCCGGCTCGCGGGCGCGGCGAAGATCATCGCGGTCGACATCGACGACCGCAAGCTGGAGACGGCGAAGAAGATGGGCGCCACGCACACCGTCAACTCGCGCTCCGACGACCCCGTCGAGGCGATCCGGGCACTGACCGACGGCAACGGCGCGGACGTCGTCATCGAGGCCGTCGGCCGCCCGGAGACGTACAAGCAGGCCTTCTACGCCCGCGACCTCGCAGGCACCGTCGTCCTCGTCGGCGTCCCCACCCCGGAGATGCAGCTCGAACTCCCGCTGCTCGACGTGTTCGGCCGCGGCGGCTCGCTCAAGTCCTCCTGGTACGGCGACTGTCTGCCCTCGCGCGACTTCCCCATGCTCATCGACCTGCACCAGCAGGGCCGCATCGACCTCGGCGCGTTCGTCACCGAGACGATCGGACTCGGCGACATCGAACAGGCCTTCGCCCGTATGCACGACGGCGACGTCCTGCGTTCGGTGGTGGTGTTCTGATGACCGCCCGCATCGACCACCTCGTCACCTCCGGCACCTTCGCCCTCGACGGCGGCGAGTGGGACGTCGACAACAACGTCTGGGTCATCGGCGACGAGACCGAGGCGGTCGTCATCGACGCCGCCCACGACGCCTTCGCCATCGAGGCCGCACTCGGCGGCCGTACGCTGCGCGCCATCATCTGCACCCACGCGCACAACGACCACATCGACGCGGCCCCCGCCCTCGCCGACGCGACCGGCGCACCGATCCTCCTGCACCCCGACGACCTGCCGCTGTGGAAGCAGACCCACCCGGACCGCACCCCCGACGCCGAACTGGCCGACGGCCAGGAGCTGGAGATCGCCGGAACACGCCTGTCGGTCCTGCACACCCCGGGCCACGCGCCCGGCGCGGTCTGCCTCTACGCCCCGGACCTGGCCACCGTCTTCACCGGTGACACCCTGTTCCACGGCGGGCCCGGGGCCACCGGACGGTCCTTCTCCCACTTCCCGACGATCGTCGACTCGATCAGGGACCGGCTGCTCGGACTCCCGCCCGAGACCGTCGTGCGTACCGGACACGGAGACTCCACCACGATCGGCGGCGAGGCCCCGCACCTGGACGAATGGATCGCCCGGGGCCACTGACCCGGGCCGGGTTCACCGGTCCGGCCACGCGGTGAGCCGCAGCCCGCTCTCGAAGCGGTGCGGACAGCCCGTGACCGGGTCGGTGAACTCCAGCACCCTGGCCAGCAGTTGC
Organism: Streptomyces sp. NBC_00683; assembly: GCF_036226745.1. Taxonomy (NCBI): domain Bacteria; kingdom Bacillati; phylum Actinomycetota; class Actinomycetes; order Kitasatosporales; family Streptomycetaceae; genus Streptomyces; species Streptomyces sp. NBC_00683. Next base: position 6,883,024 of record NZ_CP109013.1, read on the forward strand.
AGGGGCCGCGTGTAGTCGTCGCGGTCCCGCTCCGGCTCCACCACCGGATAGACGGGATCGTGGACGAGCGGCAGCCCCAGCGCGTTCATATGGACCCGGAGCTGATGGGTGCGCCCCGTGGCGGGCAGCAGCCGGTAGCGGCCGAGGCCGCCCCGGTGCTCCAGAAGCTCGATCCGGCTCTCGCTGTTCGCCTCGCCCGGCTCCTCGCGCGCGGCGATGACCCCGCGCTCCTTGACGATCCGGCTGCGCACGGTGCGGGGGAGTGCCACACCCGGGTCGTACGGTGCCACCGCCTCGTACTCCTTGCGCACCAGCCGGTCCCGGAACAGCGTCTGGTACGCCCCCCGCTCCCCGGGCCGTACGACGAACAGGACGAGGCCCGCAGTCAGCCGGTCGAGCCGGTGGGCGGGCTGCAGCTCCGGCAGATCCAGCTCCCTGCGCAGCCGGGCCACCGCCGTCTCGGTGATGTGCCGGCCGCGCGGAGTGGTGGCGAGGAAGTGCGGCTTGTCCGCGATGACGAGGTGCTCGTCGCGGTACACCACACCGACGGGGAACGGCACCGGCTCCTCCGGCGCGAAATCCCGGTGGAACCAGAGGTACCGGCCCGCTGTGTACGGCTCGTCGCCACGCACCGCACCGCCGTCGGCCCCGACGAACAGCCCCTCGGCGAGCATCGCGTCCACCCGCTGTGCGCCGACCGCCCCCGCGAACCGGTCCAGCAGATGGTCGCGGACGCATCCCCAGACCCCGTCCGGGTCCTCCGGCAGCCTCACCCGCACCGGATCGATCCCGTCGCGCTGGGGCAGCGGGGCGGCGGGGGGCTTCGCCCGTCCTCTCATCGCGTCGGTCCTTGTCATGGGTGGGGCCTGGGGGACTGCCCATCATGGCACCGCCCGGCCGTCAGGAGCCGAGCAGCCGCTCGTACTCCTCCTGCGTGACCGGAAGCACGGTGCCGTGCCGGGCGCCCGCCGGGAGTGCGTAGTCCGTGGACATCGTCCACCTGCCCGAGTCGAGGTCGTCCGTCTCGAACGGCACGTAGCCGCGCCCGCCGAACTCGTCGATGAGGAGGTACCACTTCTCCTCGGTGTTGGACCTGAAGACCGCTGGGCCCTCACCGCGGTCGACCGAGCCCTTGCCGATGCAGTCGGCCACGAAGCCGTACGAACGGGAGGTGAGGTCCTGCGACTTCTCCGCCGTGATGAACTTGGAGCACGGGGTGTCCGACGACGGGTTCCGCTCGTCCTTGGTGAAACGGTAGTAACTGCCGTCGTGGCGGATGACCGTCGAGTCGATGACCGAGTACCCGGGGTCGTGCCACACCTCCGGCTCGGTGAAGGTGCGGAAGTCACGCGTGGTCGCGTACAGCATCTTGTTGTACGTGCTGCCGGTGTGCTCCGGGTCGTCCGCCGCGTAGATCTTGGAGGCCCAGAAGACGACGTACGAGCCGAGCTCCTCGTCGTAGTACGCCTCCGGAGCCCAGGTGTTGCCGGCGGTTTCGGGCGCGACCTCCACCAGGCGCCGGTCGGTCCAGTTCACCAGGTCCGTGGACTCCCAGACCATGACCGACCTGCTGCCGGTGCGCTGGACCTGGTCCCAGCTGCCGCCCGTGCCGCCGTACATCCGCAGGTCGGTGGCGATCTGGTAGAACTTGTCGCCCTCCGGGGAGCGGATGACGAACGGGTCGCGGAGCCCCTTGGTACCGAGGTCCGAAGTGAGCACCGGCCTGCCGCCGTTCAGCTCCTGCCAGTGCAGCGCGTCGTCGCCCCGGCTGAGCGACATCCGTATCTGCTCGCCGTCCTCGGTGCCCTCGCCGGTGAAGTAGCTCATGGCGTAGCCGGTGTACGCCCGCTCCTGCGGCAGTTCGGGCACGGCGGCGGTGAAGGTACGGCGGGCGGCCGCCCTGCCCCGGGTGACCACGGCGGTGAGCTCCACGCTCGTCGGTCCCGCACCGGGTTCCGGGCGGTGCACGATGCCTGTCGCGTCGATGACCCGGGGCTTCTGCGATCTCCAGGTGACGGTGGTGCCGTGGGTGCCCGTGGCGGGCAGCGTCAGATTGCCGCGCACGTCGTCGAGGCCGTGCACCGTGAGTGCGGCCGCGGCCCGCGCGGTGGCTGCCCCGTCGCTGATCCCCGCGGATCCGGCGTGGGCGGGGCTGCTGCCCGGGAAGGCGAGCAGGCCGACGACGAGGGACAGGAGAGGCAGCAGAGGGGCAAGGGCTCTTCTCGCGGGGTGCGGACGCATGACTCTCCCGACGTTGTTCGGAATACCGGACGCTGTTCGTCAAATCGGACCGACGCTAGGGGTGCCGAGGGCCCCCGTCAAGGGTCGCGGACGAATCCGTACGCACTGTAGAAAGCGCTTGCCGACCCGCGTAGGGTCCTGCCCGCTGAATCCATTCAATCCGCTGTCGCCCCACCCCGAGGAGCCTCGCCATGCGCCGAGCCGGAACCGTCCTGCTGGCCGCCTGCACCGCCGCTGCCGCCCTGACCGCCCTCGCGGTCACTCCCGCGGTGGCCCAGAACCGCACCGCGGCCGGGCCGGACGGCCTGGACCGCTGCACCGGGACGGCCCCGGTCGTCTGCCACTTCGACGTCACCCCCGGCACGTACCGGGTCAGGGTCCTCCTCGGGGGTGCGGAGGCCGGCTCGACGGCGGTCACCGCCGAGACCCGCAGAACCGTGCTCGCCGAGACCCCGAACGCCGCCGGTGAGACCGTGCGCCGCAGCTTCACGGTGGATGTGCGCGAGCCGGAGGGCGAGCCCACCGGGCCGGTCGGCAGCCCCGGACTGGACCTCGCCTTCGGCGGCGCGGCACCGCGGCTCGCGGGACTCCGGGTCGAGCGGGTCCGCACGCCCCAGATCCTCCTCGCGGGCGACTCCACCGTCTGCGACCAGCCCGGCGAGCCCTACTCGGGCTGGGGGCAGCAGCTCCCGCAGTACCTCACGGACCGGCTCTCCGTCGCCAACTACGCCGACTCCGGGGAGAGCTCGCAGACCTTCCGGGACAACCCGGCCCTGTTCCCCGCCCTCCGGGCCCGTATCCACCGCGGCGACCTCGTCCTCATCCAGCTCGCCCACAACGACAAGCAGACCGACCGCGACACCTACCGGGCCAACCTCACCGCGATGATCGAGGGCGTACGCGCCGAGGGCGGCCGGCCCGTGCTCGTCACCCCGATCGTCCGCCGCTGGTTCAACACCGACGGCACGCTCGACAACGGCACCGCGCTGATCGTCAACGGCCTCGGCGTGGACCTGCCCGCCGAGGTGCGCACCCTCGCCGCCGAGCAGGACACCCCGCTCGTCGACCTCACCGCCCTGACCAAGGCGCGCGTCGAGGAGCTCGGCCCCGAGGCCTCCAAGGCCCTCTACCTCTACGACGAGAAGCGCGACAACACCCACACCTCCACGCGCGGCGCCACCGAGTACGCCGCGCTCGTCCTCGGTGAACTGCGCGCCCAGCAGCTCCTTGCGCCGCGCACGGTCCGCTGACCCCGCACCCCGACGAAAGGCGATCGCCGTGAACCATGCCGAAGTGCCCAGCCGCAGGGCCGTGCTGAGGGGAGCCCTGGGCGCGGGAGCCCTCACCGCCGTACCCGGCGTCGCCCACGCCGCGGCGCCACGCGCCCCGTACCGCAATCCACTGGTCGAGCAACGCGCCGACCCGCACATCACCCGGCACACCGACGGCCGCTACTACTTCACCGCCAGCGCCCCCGAGTACGACCGGATCATCCTGCGGTCCTCCCGCACCCTGCACGGCCTGAGCACCGCCGAGGAAGCGGTGATCTGGACACGGCACGCCACCGGGGACATGGCCGCCCACATCTGGGCGCCGGAACTCCACCGCATCGGCGGCAAGTGGTACGTCTACTTCGCCTCGGCGCCCGCGGACGACGTCTGGAAGATACGGATCTGGGTGCTGGAGAACGCGAGCGCCGACCCCTTCCGCGGCACCTGGACCGAGAAGGGGCAGCTCACCACGGCCTGGGACACGTTCTCGCTCGACGCCCACACCTTCACCCACCGGGGAGACCGCTACCTCGTCTGGGCCCAGCACGAGCCCGGCCTGGACAACAACACCGGGCTCTTCCTCTCCCGGATGGCCGACCCGTGGACGCTGACCGGGCCCCAGATCCGCCTCAGCACACCCGAGTACGACTGGGAGTGCGTCGGCTTCAAGGTCAACGAAGGAGCCGCGGTGATCAAGCGGAACGGCCGCGTCTTCATGACGTACTCCGCGAGCGCGACCGATGCCAACTACTGCATGGGCCTCCTCACCGCGGACGACCGCAGCGACCTGATGAACCCTGCCTCCTGGGCCAAGTCCCCGGAGCCCGTCTTCACCAGCAGCGAGGAGACCGGACAGTACGGTCCGGGCCACAACTCCTTCACCGTGGCCGAGGACGGCCGCACCGACGTGCTCGTCTACCACGCACGGCCGTACCGGGAGATCACCGGCGACCCGCTGCACGACCCCAATCGGCACACCCGGATCCAGCGGCTGGCCTGGAACGCGGACGGCACGCCGGACTTCGGCATCCCGGTGGCCGACTCCGCCTGACGCCTGACGCCTGACGCCTGACGCCTGACGCCTGACGCCGGAACCGGCCCCCGGCCGACCGGGCCGTGGCCGGTCCGCAGCATTGACGCGTTCCATGTCTCTGCCTATCTTGCGTTCGAAGTTCTGGGCAATGTCCGATATATCGAACAGTTAACCCCTGGAGCATCCATGCCGTACCCGCAACTGTGGCCCCGGCTCACCGTCCCCGTCGCCGCGCTCCTCCTCGGAACGCTGGTGGCCGCGCCCGCCCGCGCCGACGACGCCGCACCGGCGGCGGAGCCGACCGACTACTCCCTCACCGTCCACCCGGACCGCACCGGCCCCGCCATCGACGACTCGATGTACGGCGTCTTCTACGAAGACATCAACCACGCGGCCGACGGAGGGCTGTACGCCGAACTCGTCCAGAACAGGTCCTTCGAGTACGACCGCGCCGACAACGCCGCTTACTCGGCCATGACCGCCTGGAGCCCGACCGCGGTGTCCGGCGGTACGGGGCAGGCCCGGACCCTGGACGACGACGAGCGCCTGGGCGAACGCAACCGCCGGTACCTGCGCCTCGACCTCGACGGCGGCGCGGGCGGGCAGGCCGGTTTCGGAGTGACCAACTCCGGTTACAACGAGGGCCTGCGCATACGCGAGGGCGCCCGCTACGACTTCTCCGTCTGGGCACGCACCGACCGGGCCGAGGGCACCGCGCTGACCGTCGGAGCGACCGCGGCGGACGGCACCGCGCTCACCGCACCGCTGCGCATCACCGTGCGCGGAGACCGCTGGACGAAGTACACGGGCACCCTCACCGCCCGCACCGCGGCCGCGGACGGCAGGCTCACCGTGACGGCAGGCGGCAGCGGCACCGTACGGCTCGACATGATCTCCCTCTTCCCCCGGGACACCTACAAGGGACGGGTCAACGGCCTCCGCAAGGACCTCGCGGAGAAGACAGCCGCACTGGAACCCGGCTTCCTGCGCTTCCCGGGCGGCTGCCTCGTCAACACGGGAAGCCATGAGGCGTACGAGGCGCCCGGCTGGGAGCGCAAGCGCTCCTACCAGTGGAAGGACACCATCGGCCCGGTCGAGCAGCGTCCCGTCAACGCCAACTTCTGGGGCTACAACCAGACCTACGGCCTCGGCTACTACGAGTACTTCCAGTTCGCCGAGGACATCGGCGCGATGGCGCTGCCCGTCGTGCCCGCACTCGTCACCGGCTGCGGCCAGAACAAGGCGACCGACGACCCCGAACTGCTGGCACGGCACATCCAGGACACCCTCGACCTGATCGAGTTCGCCAACGGCCCGGCCGACTCCATCTGGGGTGCCAAGCGCGCCGCCATGGGCCACCGCGCCCCGTTCGGGCTCACCCACCTGGAGGTCGGCAACGAGGAGAACCTCCCGGACGAGTTCTTCACCCGCTTCACCCGGTTCCGCGAGGCCATCGAGGCCAGGTACCCGGACATCACCGTGGTCAGCAACTCCGGCCCGGACGACAGCGGCACCACCTTCGACCGCGCCTGGCAGCTCAACCGGGACGCGGACGTCGCCATGGTCGACGAGCACTACTACAACAGCCCGCAGTGGTTCCTCGAGAACAACGCCCGCTACGACACCTACGACCGCAACGGCCCCGAGGTGTTCCTCGGCGAGTACGCCTCGCTCGACAACCGCTTCTCCAACGCCCTCGCCGAAGCCGCCTTCATGACCGGCCTCGAACGCAACGCTGATGTCGTGAAGCTCGCCTCCTACGCCCCGCTGCTCGCCGACACGAACGACTCGCAGTGGCGCCCGGACATGATCTGGTTCGACAACGAGAAGTCATGGGGGTCGGCGAACTACGAGGTGCAGAAGCTCTTCATGAACAACGTCGGCGACCGGGTCGTGCCGAGCACCGCGTCCACCACCCCGGCGGTCTCCGCACCGATCACCGGCGCCGTCGGGCTGTCGACCTGGGCGACCAGTGCCGCGTACGACGACGTCGAGGTCACCGGCGAGGACGGCACCCGGCTGCTGAGCGACGACTTCTCCGCCGGGGACGCGCAGTGGACGAAGGCGGCGGGCCGCGGCGCCTGGGCCGTCCAGGACGGCGCGTACGTCCAGTCCGACGAGAGCGCCGAGAACACCCTGGTCACGGCCGGCGACACCGGCTGGCAGAACTACGACCTGCGGGTCAGGGCGACGAAGAAGGCGGGCAAGGAGGGCTTCCTCGTCGCCTTCGGGGTCAAGGACACCGGGAACAAGTACTGGTGGAACCTCGGAGGCTGGGGCAACACCCGCTCCGCCGTGGAGAAGACGGTCGACGGCGCCAACCAGACGATGACCGAGGACAGCACGAAGATCGAGACGGGACGCGCCTACGACCTCAGGATCCAGGTGCGCGGCCGCCAGGTCACCCTCTTCCTCGACGGGAAGCAGTGGGGCACCTTCACCGACGACAAGCCCGCCGAACCCTTCCGGCAGGTGGTCACCCGGGACGACGCCACCGGTGAACTCGTGGTCAAGGTGGTCAACGCCCAGGCGTCGGATGCCAGGACCAGGATCGACCTGGGGGCGAGGCCGGCCTCACGGACCGCCCGGCTGACCACGCTCCAGGCGGCCCCGGACGCGGTGAACACCGCCGGTGACCGTCAGGTGGCGCCACGGAAGACGACCCTGCGGGTCGACGGGCGCGTGCTCACCCACACGTTCCCGGCGCACTCCGTGACCTTCCTGCGCATCAAGGAATAGGGCCTGGAACAGCGAAAACCCCCAGGGTGACCTGGGGGTTTTCTGCTGGTGTCCGAGGGGGGACTTGAACCCCCACGCCCGATAAAGGGCACTAGCACCTCAAGCTAGCGCGTCTGCCATTCCGCCACCCGGACCGGGTGTGTGCCGACCGGGCAGGGCCCGTTCCGACGTGGAAAACCATAGCAAACATTCGGGGGTGCTCGATCACGCCCCATGACGTGTGAAAGGCACGTAACGAGGAGCGGGCGGTCTTGGGTGTGCGGGGCAGGCGCGCGAGGATGAGGGGGAGCACCACCGCGACAGTGGAAGGAAGCAGCGTGAGCGAGACCAACACGGCTCGGACCGTCTCCGGTGAGGATGAGGTCGTGGACCTCTGTCGTGACCTGATCAGGATCGACACCAGCAACTACGGCGACCACTCGGGCCCCGGGGAGCGGCTCGCCGCCGAGTACATCGCGGAGAAGCTCGCCGAGGTCGGGCTGGAACCGCAGATCTTCGAGTCCCACAAGGGCAGGGCCTCCACCGTGGCCCGGATCGAGGGCGAGGACCCCTCCAAGCCCGCGCTGCTGATCCACGGGCACACCGACGTGGTGCCCGCCAACGCGGCCGACTGGACGCACGACCCGTTCTCCGGCGAGATCGCGGACGGCTGCGTGTGGGGCCGGGGCGCGGTCGACATGAAGGACATGGACGCGATGACCCTCGCGGTCGTCCGCGACCGCATGCGCAGCGGACGCAAGCCCCCGCGCGACATCGTGCTGGCCTTCCTCGCGGACGAGGAGGCGGGCGGCACGTACGGGGCCCGCCACCTCGTCGACAACCACCGTGACCTCTTCGACGGCGTCACCGAGGCGATCGGCGAGGTCGGCGGCTTCTCGTTCACCGTCAACGAGAACCTGCGCCTCTACCTGGTGGAGACCGCGCAGAAGGGCATGCACTGGATGCGTCTCACCGTGGACGGCACGGCGGGACACGGGTCCATGACCAACAACGACAACGCGATCACCGAGCTCTGTGAGGCCGTCGGCAGGCTCGGCCGGCACAAGTGGCCGGTCCGGGTGACCAAGACCGTGCGGTCCTTCCTCGACGAACTGTCCGACGCGCTGGGCACCCCGCTCGACCCGGAGGACATGGAGGCGACGCTCGCCAAGCTCGGCGGGATCGCCAAGATGGTCGGCGCCACCCTGCGGAACTCCGCCGCTCCGACCATGCTCGGCGCCGGGTACAAGGTGAACGTGATCCCCGGACAGGCCACCGCGCACGTGGACGGACGCTTCCTGCCCGGCTACGAGGACGAGTTCCTGGCCGACCTCGACCGGATCCTCGGCCCGCGGGTCAAGCGCGAGGACGTGCACGGCGACAAGGCGCTGGAGACCAGCTTCGACGGCTCACTGGTGGACGCGATCCAGCTCGCGCTCAAGGCCGAGGACCCGATCGCCCGCGCCGTGCCCTACATGCTCTCCGGCGGTACCGACGCGAAGTCCTTCGACGACCTCGGTATCCGCTGCTTCGGCTTCGCCCCGCTGAAGCTGCCGCCGGAGCTGGACTTCGCGGGCATGTTCCACGGTGTGGACGAGCGGGTACCGGTGGACGGCCTGAAGTTCGGCACCCGGGTGCTCGACCGCTTCATCGACCACTCCTGAGGTCCTGGAGCAGCGGGAACGCTGTCGGCAGCCGAATTCGCCAGCGTGTACGCACCTCACCAGAAAGGGTGAAAGGGGTCGTGCACTCGTAGCCCCCCAACTCCCTCCTCGTTACAGGTGATGCGGTCCGCGGCTGGGACCGCACTTGTCAACCAGGAGGAATAATGATCAAGAAGGTCGTCGCAATCGCGGCTGCTACCGGTGGTCTCGTGCTCGCGGGTGCGGGTATGGCTTCTGCCGACGCCGGCGCCCAGGGTGCTGCCATCGGCAGCCCCGGCGTGCTCTCGGGCAACGTCATCCAGGTCCCGGTCCACGTTCCGGTGAACGTGTGCGGTAACACCATTTCCGTGATCGGGCTGCTGAACCCGGCCTTCGGCAACGCCTGCGTCAACGACTGACGTTGAACACCAACCCGTAAGGGTGTGAGTCCGGTCGGCCCCGGAGTGCGCGCCATGCACTCCGGGGCCACTGGGCATTCGGCCCTCGCACGGTTGTGTCCGAGGGCATTCGGAAGGCAGAAGGCAGGAAACGAACCTATGCGACAGGTCACACGTAAAGGCCTGATCACCATGGCAGCGGCGGGCGGAGTGCTCGCGCTCAGTGGTGGCTACGCACACGCCGACTCGGGAGCAGCAGGCGGCGCGTCCAACTCACCGGGGGTGCTGTCGGGGAACTCGATCCAGGTCCCGATCGACGTACCGGTCAACGTCTGCGGGAACTCCGTGAACGTCGGCGGCCTGCTCAATCCCACGGGCGGCAACGACTGCGGAAACGGATCGGCGGATGCCGGTCCCGGCCACACCAGGGACGACGGCGCCCCGTCCGGTCACGGTCGCGGACACGGCGGCTCCCACTCCGGCAGCCAGGCCTCCGGGCACGAGGGCCGGGGCAGCGGCGAGGGGACCGGCAGGCACCGTGCCCCGGGCGCCTCCGCCCAGGGGGAGGCGAAGGGGTCGCCCGGTATCGGCTCCGGCAACCAGGTGCAGGTGCCGGTCGAGATTCCCGTGAACCTCTGCGGCAACAGCGTCACCATCGGTGGCCTGCTCAACCCGGTCTTCGGCAACAGCTGCGAGAACGACTCGGAGGTCAGCCCTCCGCCCGTCGTACCGCCGACGCCCCACACCCCCGAGGAGCCGGTACTGCCGCCCGCGCAGGTTCCGCCCGCTCCCGAAGCCCAGCTCGTCCCCGGCCCGCAACTCGCACAGACCGGTGCGGGCGGGCTCGACCTGCTGGTCCCGGCGAGCGCCGGCCTGCTGCTCGCCGGTGCGGGTACGGTCCTGTACCGCCGCTCGCGCAGCGCCGCATAACGACACCGCGACCTCTCGCGTACGGCGTCGTCGAGGGAGCGGGTTCCGCAGGCGCGGGACCCGCTCCGCGCTACCAGGTGGCCCGGAGCTGGCGGATGATCCGGCGGCGCAACCGGACGCGGCGGCTGCCGTCCAGGCGCAGGGTCAGGCGGTCCAACTCCCAGTGCCCGTACTCGGCATGGTCGGTCAGCAGGCGGGTCGCTTCCTTGCGGGAGACCCCGCGCGGCACGTACACGTCGACAAATTCGTATTCCGGCATCGCATCTATTGTGCGTGCAGAGCCCCGGTACGGATAGCGTCTGCACTATGTCTGATGCTGCGCAGCCCACCGCTGCCGAGGTACGCGCCGCCGCCGATGCAGTCAAAACCGCGCTCGACCGCCACCTCGAGGCGGTCGAGCGCCGTACCGGGGACGACGACCCCGCTGTTTTCGACGCGTTCAACGCACTGGCCGCTGCGGCCGAGGTCTACGACGAACTCCTCTACGACCGCTACGACGAGGTCACCCCCTTCGAGATCCCCGGCGCGGAGGACTCACTGCCGCCGTACGCCGGTCCCGAGGAGCCGCACGCCCTCAGTGTGCTGATCAGGCGCGACTACGCGGTGGTGGAACCCCCGCGGCTGCTCGCCCAGGCCCAGCGGCTCGCCGAACTGGATCCTGACCAGCACGACAGCGACACCGTGCCCGTGGTCGGTACCAGCGTGCATGCGGCGCTGGGCGTGCTGTTCGGCGAGTACGAGGCGGACGAGATCGCGTCCCGGCACAAGGAATTCGGTCTGGAGGAGGGTGACTCCACGCTGTGGGTCTCCGCCGTGGACGAGCTCCCCGAGCCGGGGGAGTGGCTCGGGGCTCCGTTCGACGACGCCGATCCGGCGCAGGTGGTCTGCCGCTTCGACGTCAGTTCGGTCTTCGACGAGGACGAGCTGGACGGCGACGCGGACGTATCCGTGGTGGGCGGCTGACCCCGCGGACGGAAGGCCCCGGCGCGCACCGGGGCCTTCGTCGGGCTGTCCGGGGCGCGCCCGGGTCTCCTAGGACGCGTCCGGGGTCGGCAGAGCCTCCAGCAGGGGGCGCAGCCGCGTCGTCCGCTCCTGGGCGGGGATCTCGGCGACCGCGCGGGGCAGTGCCTGGTCCACGCCGTGCACCACGGACAGATGGCGCTCACCGCGGCTGAAGGCGGTGTACACCCACGGGCGGCTCAGGCCCTGCGCGGCATCGCCCGGCAGGACGACGACCACGGCGGGCCAGCGCATACCGGCCGCCTGATGGGCGCTGAGCGCCCAGCTGTGCCGTACCGACGACTCCACCGCGTCCGGGGGTACGACGACGGGTGTGCCCGCACAGTCCAGGTGCAGTCCGGCGGCGTCGGCCGAGACGACCGAACCCGGCACGGCCCTGCCGGGAGCCGGTACGTGGACGACCCGGTCGCCCGGGTCGAAGCCCCCGAATCTGCCGGGGCCCGGGTTGAGCCGCTCCTTGAGCGCCGCGTTGAGTGCCTTGGTGCCGGCGGAGCCACCGTGTCCGACGGTGATCACCTGGGTGTCGGACGAAGGCACGCCGATGGCACGCGGCACCGAGTCGGCGACGAGCTGCACGGTGCGGTGGACCGCCTCACCCGCATCGCGGACGGGGACGATCACGACTTCCCGGCCGGGGGCCTCGACCTGGGTGAGCTCACCGATTCCGATGCCCGAGACGAGCTCGCCGATCGGTCCGGGGTCCGGTGTGCGCGACACCACCTGCGGGCAGGCGCGTGCCGCCAGCACGTCCGCGAACACCCGGCCCGCGCCGGCGGAACCCAACACACCCGGGTCGCCGCTCAGCACCAGCCGGGTCCCGTCGGCGAGGGACTCCACGAGCATCGCGGCGGTCTCCACATCGAGCTGCGGCGCGTCCAGCACGACCAGCAGGTCCAGTGCGAGGGCACCGTCCTCGTCCCGGCCGGGGCCCGCCGCACCGGAGAGCAGGTCCCGGAGGGTGACCGCGGTCTGCGGGTCGCCGACCGCGGTGGCCAGCCTGTGCCGGCCGTCCACACTGTGGGTCGCGCCGAGGGCGCGCAGTCCCAGGTCCCGCGCGGCAGCGATGAGGGCGGCGGGTTCCGCCCGTGCGCTCTCGCCACCGCTGTGGGCGACGAGTCCGGCGGTCGCCGCCGTCCTGATCAGCTCGGCCGCCGAGGGCGACGGGGCTGCGGCAGCGGCCTCCGTCCAGTCGGCGCCCTTCTCGCAGGCGTTGACCAGCCGTGCCAGGCCGTCGGCGAGGCTCTCCTCGGCCAGCGCGTACCGGTTGAGGCCCAGCAGGACCTGTACCGGCTCCTGCTCGTCCTGAGCGTCCTGTGCGCCGTCCTCGTCGTCCCCCTCCGGCTCCCCGGGCTCCGCGGCTTCCGCGGGGTCGAGGCCGTCCTGGAAGACGAGCACGACGCCCTCGGCGACGGCGTGCTCAACGGCGGCTTCGGGGTCGGTGACCGCGCGCTCGGCCAGCGCCGTACGCACCTGCGACGCGTCCAGCGCGGTATGGCCCTGGAGGGCGGCACGCTCCAGCAGCCAGCCCACGAGCGCCGCCGTACGCCGCTCGTCGTCCGGGCCGCACTCCGTGCCGAGCAGAGCCCTGGCGAAGCCGTCCGCCTGCTCGGGACGGACCCCGGGCACGGACAGCAGCTGCCAGGGGTCCTCGCGCAGGATGCCGGCGGCCTGTTCGCCGAGCGTCACGGCCGCCGGGCGCGCCAGGGTCCCGGGCGCGCCGCCCTCGGCGAGCACCGCCGCGACTGCGTCGGCCGCCTCGGGCGAGGCGGTGTGCGTGGGCTGCTGTTCGGCGGACCGGGGCCGGACGGTCGGGGGTGCGGATGCGGGTCCGGGGGCGGCCGGGCGGGGCGCGGGCGCCGACGCGCGCGGCTCGAAGAACGCCGTGGCCGCCTTCTCGCCGCTCTCGACGGCGCGCACGGCTGCGAGCAGGTCGGCAGCCGGGCCGCTCAGCTTCGTACCGGCGGGGATGGGCCCTTCCTTCTCGGCCTTGCGCTTCTCGATCCGCTCCCGGAGCTCGCGCTGGGCCGCCAGCTCGATCTCGGCATCGGAGAGCGCGGGAGCCGCGGCGGTCCCGGGCGTGCCGTCGGCCTCGGTGCCGACGGGGGTCTCGGAGTCTGCGGGGGCTTCCAGGTCCGCGGCGGTCTCGGAGTCTGCGGAGGCCTCCGGGGCCGCAGGGGCCTCGGGGCTCGCGGCAACCTGCTCCGCACCGCCCTCTGCGGCCCCGTCGTCGCCGGGCGTGACGGTGGCGCCGACAGCGCCGTCGGAGCCCGCGTCCTCGCGGTCCTCGTCGTTCTCGGCCGCGGGGTCCGGGGTTTCCCCCCGGGGAAGGGCAGTCACAGCGTGCTCCAGTCCTGGTCGGGATAGCGGTGCACGGGCGCCGACACATCGTCGAGCGCCTGGCAGATCTCGTCAGGAAGACTAAGCGCCTCCACTGACAAGGCCTCGGAGAGCTGCTGCGCGTTGCGCGCGCCGATGATCGGAGCCACCACTCCCGGGCGGTCCCGCACCCAGGCCAGGGCGACCATGAGCGGCGTCGTGGCGAGGCCGTCCGCAGCCGTGGCCACCGCGTCCACGATGCGGCTCGCCGGGTCGTCGAGATACGGCTCGACGAAGGGGGCCAGGTGCTCGGAGGCGCCCCGTGAATCGGACGGCGTACCGGTGCGGTACTTGCCGGTCAGTACCCCGCGGCCCAGCGGGGACGAGGGCAGCAGCCCCACTCCGAGGTCCAGTGCCGCGGGCAGCACCTCCCGCTCGATACCCCGCTGCAGCAGCGAGTACTCCATCTGCGTGCTGGCCAGCCGCGTACGCAGACCGGGCGCCGCGAGCTGCCAGGTGGCCGCCTTGGCAAGCTGCCAGCCGCTGAAGTTCGACACTCCCGCATAGCGGACGCGTCCCGAGGAGACCGCCAGGTCCAGTGCCTGCAGGGTCTCGTCCAGCGGCGTCACGGGGTCGAAGGCGTGGATCTGCCACAGGTCGACGTAGTCCGTCCCGAGCCGCTCCAGGGACGCGTCGAGCGCGGCCAGCAGATGCCCGCGCGATCCGTCGAAGCGGCGGTACGGATCGGGCACGCTGCCGGCCTTGGTCGCGATGACCAGATCCTGTCGGGGCACCAGGTTGTCGACGAGCCGGCCGAGAAGGTACTCGGCCTCCCCGCCGCCGTACACATCGGCTGTGTCGATCAGCGTGCCGCCGGCGTCCCAGAAGGCTTTCAGCTGGTCGGCAGCATCGTGCTCGTCGGTGTCCCGGCCCCAGGTGAGGGTGCCGAGCCCGACCCGGGACACGCGAAGGCCGGTACGGCCGAGATGCCTCTGCTCCATGGGCGCTGAGATTACTGGCCAAGGCCCCACAGGGTGGAAGCCTGTGGACAACCGAACTGAGGGCCGTCCAGCCTGCCGGATCCCCGGCATGCGCGCTAGAGTCCGGGACACAGGGACGTTACTCATCAGTAGAGGGAGCGCGGCATGCGGCTCGGCATCAATCTCGGTTACTGGGGCGCGGGCATGGACGGCGACAACCTCGCCGTCGCCCAGGAGGCCGACCGGCTCGGTTACGACGTCTGCTGGGCGGCCGAGGCCTACGGCTCCGACGTACCCACCGTCCTTGCCTGGGTCGCCGCCCAGACCGAGTCCATCGACGTCGGGTCCGCCATCATGCAGATCCCGGCCCGTCAGCCCGCCATGACGGCGATGACCGCGGCCACTCTCGACTCGCTCTCCGGAGGCCGGTTCCGCCTGGGCCTCGGTGTGTCGGGACCGCAGGTCTCCGAGGGCTGGTACGGCGTCAAGTTCGACAAGCCGCTGGCCCGCACCCGCGAGTACGTCGACATCGTGCGCAAGGCCATGTCCCGCGAGCGCCTCTCCTACGAGGGGGAGCACTGGACGCTGCCGCTCCCCGACGGCCCGGGCAAGCCCATCAAGCTCACCGTCCACCCCCAGCGCGAGCACATTCCGCTCTACATCGCCGCGATCGGCCCGAAGAACCTGGAGCAGACCGGCGAGATCGCCGACGGAGCCCTGCTGATCTTCCCCTCCGCCGAGCACCTCGAGGACACCGCGGTGAAGCACCTGCGGGCCGGCCGGGAGAAGGCCGGGAAGACCATGGAGGGCTTCGACGTCTGTCCGACGCTGCCGCTCGCCATCGGCGACGACATCAACGGCCTCGCCGACATGTTCCGCCCGTACACCGCGCTGTACGTCGGCGGCATGGGCAGCCGCAAGCAGAACTTCTACAACCAGCTGGCCCAGCGCATGGGGTACGAGAAGGAAGCCGCCGAGATCCAGGACAAGTACCTGGCCGGCGACAAGGCGGGCGCCGCCGCCGCCGTGCCGCACCAGCTCATCGACCAGACCACGCTGCTCGGCTCGGTGGAGCGGATCGCCGAGCGTATGCAGGCGTACGCCGCCGCCGGAGTCACCACGCTGACGCTCGCCCCGGCCGGCTTCACGCTCGAGGAGCGGCTCGCGGCCCTGCGCGCGGGCACGGACGCCCTGGAGCACTCCGGCCTCGCCGCGTAGCTGTCGCGCCCCCGGGGCAGCACTACGGCCGTGGTGGGGGCTCGGGGGTCCTCCCCGCCACGGCCGTCACAGGGAACAACGCGCACCGCGCCCGACGGTTACGCCCCGACCCGGCCGCCCGGACAGGGCCGGGGCCCGTTCGGCCCTCCCTCGGCCCCCCTCGTGTTGCCCGCCGCCCCGTTCCGCCTTTGACTTTGTTTCTGCGGACACGGTGCGAAGGGTGGCAGTGATGCTCTCGGCAAAGAGTCTTTTTCAGGAGATCCTCGACGACGACGACGCCTTCAGGCTGTTCTGCTCGATCGCAGCCAGCGGGGAGTCCCAGGGCGGCTGGGAGAACGGCCGCATCGCCGCCCTCGTCCCTAGGACCCTGCGCGATCTCGCCCCCAAGATCACCCGGCACGGGGCCGACGAGGACAAGCACGGCCGGATCTTCAACGCCCTGCTCAAGCAGCGCGGGCTCGAACCCGTCGTCGTCCCGTACGAGACCGACTACACGCTGCTCCTGGAGAGGCACGGCATCGGCCTCGCCCATGACCAGCTCAACCGCGACGAACCGCTGTCGGAGCGGGACATCATCGTCTACCTCGCCCACAGCAGGGTCACGGAACAGCGCGCCTCCGAGCAGATGCAGCTGCTGCGCAGGCACTTCGCGGACCATCCGGCACTCGGCCGCGCGGTGAAGATGATCTCGCGGGACGAGGACAACCACCTCGCCTACTGCCACGAGGAACTGCTCCGCTTCGCCCGGGCCGGGCACGGCCGGACGATTCAGAACGTCCTGAGGGAGTGCGCCCTCGCCGAGATCCGGGTGTACCGGGATGTCAGCCTCGCCGTGATGAGCCACATGGGCACCGTGCTGCGCTGGCCCCGCGCCAAGGCGGCCGTCCTGGCCGCGGGGATCCACGGGATGTACGCGTACGAGCGGCTGGCCGGCTGGCGGCGCATGGTGAGCCTGGAGGCCCCCGCACGGCGCGACGCGCTGGGCGGCCCGGCGACGCCTGAAGCCGAGTACGCCTGACGGACGGGCCGGCCCGGTCCGTACGGGTGGCGCTACATCCAGCCGCGGTGTTTGAACAGGCGGTACAGGCCGAAAACGGCGCAGCCCATCAGCCCGACCACCACCGGGTACGTCCACACCCAGTGCAGCTCGGGCATGTGGTCGAAGTTCATGCCGTAGATGCCGGCCACCATGGTCGGTACGGCGGCCATGGCCGCCCACGCCGAGATCTTCCTCATGTCGTCGTTCTGCCGCACCCCCATCTGTGCCAGATGCGCCGACAGAATGTCCGAGAGCAGCCGGTCGAGCCCCTCCACATGCTCGTTGGCACGCGTCAGGTGGTCGCTGACGTCCCGGAAGAACGGCTGTGAGTGCTTGTCGACGAAAGGCACGCCCGCGCCCGCGAGCCGGATCATCGGCGCGCTCAGCGGGCCGGTCGCCCGGCGGAACTCCAGTACCTGGCGTTTGAAGGTGTAGATGCGGGCAGCGGTGTTCTTCGCGTCCCCGGTGCCGCTCGGGGCGAACACCTGCGCCTCCAGCTCCGACAGGTCCGCCTGGAGCTCGGCGGCGACCTCGATGTAGTGGTCGACCGCCGCGTCGCTGACCGCGTACAGCACTGCCGTGGGGCCGTGCTTGAGCACCTCGGGCTCGGCCTCGAGCCGGCGGCGTACCGCTGCGAGGGGCGCCCCCTCGCCGTGGCGGACCGTCACCACGAAGGAGTCGCCTATGAAGATCATCAGCTCATCGGTGCTGACCGTGTCGCTCTCCGGCTCGTAGACCACGGGCTTGATGACGGCGAACAGGGAGTCGTCGTAGACCTCGAGCTTGGGGCGCTGATGGGCGCGCAGGGCGTCCTCCACCGCCAGGGGGTGCAGGCCGAACTCGCTGCTGACGAGGTCGAACTCCTTCTCCGTCGGCTCGTGCAGGCCGATCCAGACAAAGGCGTCCCCGGCCTCCCGCGCTTCGCCCAGGGCGTCGGAGAAGTCGGCGGGGCCGTCGGTCCGGCGCCCGTCCCGGTAAATGCCGCAGTCCACGATCACGCGCGCATTCTTCCCTGCATCGTGCCTCCTCGCACCTTCGACGTGCCCTCTACGCTGGCACGTATGCCCACGCTCATCCTTGTACGCCACGGACGCTCGACCGCCAACACCGCCGGAGTGCTCGCGGGGCGGACCCCCGGCGTCTCCCTCGACGAACGCGGCGCCGAACAGGCGGCCGCGCTGCCCGGACGGCTGGCCGCACTCAGCCTCGTCGCGGCCGTCAGCAGCCCCCTGCAGCGCTGCCGCGAGACGCTCCAGCCCCTGCTCGACGCCCGGCCGGGCCTCGTGCTGCGCACCGAGGACCGCATCAGCGAATGCGACTACGGGGACTGGTCGGGGCGCAAGCTCGCCGAGCTCTCCGACGAACCGCTGATGTCCGTCGTGCAGCAGCACCCCTCGGCCGCGGCGTTCCCCGGCGGCGAGTCCATGCGGGCCATGCAGGCCAGGGCCGTGGACGCCGTACGGGACTGGAACAGCCGCATCGAGGCGGAACACGGCGACGACGCCACGTACGTGATGTGCTCGCACGGCGACATCATCAAGGCCCTCGTGGCCGACGCGCTCGGCATGCATCTCGACCTCTTCCAGCGCATCCACGCCGACCCCTGCTCGGTCACCGCGATCCGTTACACCCGGCTACGCCCCTTTCTCCTCCGCCTCGGTGACACCGGCGACTTCGCGTCCCTGGCACCGCGCGAACAGCCCCTGGGGGCCGACGCGGCGGGGGAGGAGGCAACGGATGCGGCCGTCGGGGGCGGCGCTGGGGCGCCGTGATCTCTCCGCGCAGTAGGGTGGACGCGCCGTAGAGGCCTTGCGGGGGGCATCCCCCCGGGGCCCGGTCGGCCCCCATTCGCCTTCATATTTCAAGGGAGACAGGACGTGTCCCGTCAGGTGTTCCTCTACGACCCCCCGGACCGTTTCGTGGCCGGTACGGTCGGGCTGCCTGGCCGCCGTACGTTTTTCCTGCAGGCATCCTCGACGGGACGGGTCACCAGTGTGGCCCTGGAGAAGACCCAGGTTGCCGCGTTGGCCGAACGGATCGACGAACTCCTCGACGAGGTCGTCCGGCGGACCGGCGGCAATTCACCGGTGCCGGCGGTGGCTCCCATGGACGTCACCGACACCGCCCCGCTCGACGCCCCGGTCGAGGAGGAGTTCAGGGTCGGCACGATGGCGCTGGCCTGGGACGGCGAGGAACAGCGCATGATCGTCGAGGCGCAGGCTCTCGTCGAGCTGGACGCGGACTCCGAGGACGACCTCGCCGAGGCCGAGGAAAGGCTCCTGCAGGACGAGGAGAACGGCCCGCCGATGCTCCGGGTCCGGCTGAGCGGCGCGCAGGCCCGGGCGTTCGCCAAGCGCGCCCTGGACGTCGTGAACGCCGGCCGCCCGCCGTGCCCGCTCTGCAGCCTGCCGCTCGACCCGGAAGGACACGTATGCCCGCGCCAGAACGGATACCGTCGCGGGGCCTGACGGAGGCCGGACTGAAGACCCTGCTCGCCCAGGGGGAGCTCACGGTCCTCGGACAGGTCCGCGGTGCGTCGAACGCCGTGCTCTACTGCACGGTCGCCTACGAGGGCGAGGAACGCCCCTGCGTGTACAAGCCGGTGGCCGGGGAGCAGCCGCTGTGGGACTTCCCGGACGGCACGCTCGCCCAGCGCGAGGTGGCGGCCTACGAGCTCTCCGAGGCGACCGGGTGGGGGCTCGTGCCGCCGACGGTGCTGCGCGAGGGCCCCTACGGCGAGGGCATGTGCCAGCTGTGGATCGAGGCGGACGAGACCGCCGAGGAGTCCGGGGCCGACGTTGCCGGTGTCCACGGACTTCCACCGCTGCTCGGGCTCGTCGAGGACGAGGAGCCGGGGGACGGCTGGAAGGCCGTGGGATTCGCCGAGGTGGGGGAGGGGAGGACCGCGCTGCTGGTGCACGCGGACGACCCCCGGCTGCGCAGGCTCGCGGTCCTGGACGCGGTGATCAACAACGGTGACCGCAAGGGCGGGCATCTGCTGCCCGCCCCCGGGGGCCGGCTGTTCGGCATCGACCACGGCGTCACCTTCAACGCCGACGACAAGCTGCGGACCCTGCTGTGGGGCTGGGCGGGCGAGCCGCTGACGGCCGAGGCGGTCGAGGTGCTGGACGCGCTGGCCGCCGAACTGGAACCAGGTGCGGCGCTGGCCACCCGGTTGGGGGAACTCATCACCGCGGTGGAGCTCGACGCGCTGCGGGGGCGGGTTTCCGGGCTGCGGAAGTCCGGGAGGCACCCGCAGCCGAGCGGGGAGTGGCCGGCGATTCCGTGGCCACCAGTGTGAGAGCGGCGCTCTCTCCCGGGGGCAGGTGGCCGAAGGCCGGAGAGCGGGTCCGGAGGGCGGATTCCCGGGTGCGGGAGTGCGCCGCCGGCAGTGCGCTCCCGGCCATTAGCGGAAAACTCCCGCACGTACAAGACCGCCTCTTCGGCCAGGATTCCTGATCCGGTTCGTATCCGGAAGCATCGTCCGGTTACGCTCATGACATGCATGCCTGGCCCGCTTCTGAGGTCCCCGCCCTGCCTGGCAAGGGCCGCGACCTTCGGATCCACGACACCGCGACCGGCGGACGGATCACCCTTGACCCCGGTCCCGTCGCCCGCATCTATGTCTGCGGCATCACGCCGTACGACGCGACCCACATGGGTCATGCGGCGACCTACAACGCGTTCGACCTCGTTCAGCGCGTGTGGCTCGACACCAAGCGGCAGGTTCACTACGTCCAGAATGTGACCGACGTGGACGATCCGCTGCTGGAGCGGGCCGTGCGCGACGGTCAGGACTGGACCGAGCTCGCGGAGCGCGAGACGGCACTCTTCCGGGAGGACATGACCGCCCTGCGCATGCTTCCCCCGCAGCACTACATCGGGGCGGTGGAGGCGATACCCGGCATCGTCCCGCTCGTCGAACGCCTCAGGGACGCGGGCGCCGCCTACGAGCTCGGCGGCGACGTGTACTTCTCCGTCGACTGCGACCCGCACTTCGGTGAGGTCTCGGGGCTCGACGCCGACGCGATGCGCCTGCTCTCCGCCGAACGCGGCGGAGACCCGGACCGGCCGGGCAAGAAGAACCCGCTCGACCCGATGCTCTGGATGGCCGCCCGTGAGGGCGAGCCGAGCTGGGACGGCGCCAGCCTCGGCCGCGGCCGGCCCGGCTGGCACATCGAGTGCGTCGCCATCGCGCTGGACCACCTCGGCATGGGCTTCGACATCCAGGGTGGCGGTTCCGACCTCGCCTTCCCGCACCATGAGATGGGTGCCTCGCACGCGCAGGCACTGACCGGCGAGCACCCGTTCGCCCGTGCCTACGTGCACGCCGGCATGGTCGCCCTGAACGGCGAGAAGATGTCCAAGTCCAAGGGCAACCTCGTCTTCGTCTCGGCGCTGCGCCGCGACGACGTGGACCCTGCGGCGATCAGGCTTGCGCTGCTCTCGCACCACTACCGGTCCGACTGGGAGTGGACCGACCAGGTGCTCGCCGACGCCGTCGCGCGTCTCGCGACATGGCGTGCCGCCGTCTCCCGGCCCGACGGGCTCTCCGCGGACGCACTCGTCGAGGAGGTCCGCGAGGCCCTGGCCGACGACCTGGACGCTCCGGCGGCGCTCGCCGCCGTGGACCGCTGGGCAGCCCGGCAGAACTCCGACGGCGGAACGGACGAGGGTGCCCCCGGTCTCGTCTCGCGCACCGTCGACGCCCTGCTCGGCGTCGCCCTGTAGCAGCCGGGTGGTGTGACCGCACCGCGTGACCCGATCCCAAGGACCGGCCCCGACTTCCTCACGAAGTCGGGGCCGGTTCCCTTTTGTCCGTGGTCAATTGCTCGAAGTTGCGCTAAAAGCGCTCTATGCAATCATCAACGCGCATCAGAGTGGCGGCAGTTGCCGGTCTGCTCGGACTGCTCGCGGCACTCGCGGGGCCGGGCAGCGCCCAGGCCGAGCCGTCCGAACCGGTGGGCACGACCGTCGGCGACGTCACCGGGTTCTCCGCCGAAGGGCCCGTCTACCACCTGACGGCCGGCAAGGCCGAGGCCCGCGTCAGCTTCGTCTCCGCCGAGACCTTCCGCATCGAACTCGCCCCGGACGGCACGTTCGCCGACCCGACCGGTGACGACATCGTGCTGCCCCAGGGCGCTCCGCCACGAACCAGCTGGAAGGACCGCGGCGACCGCTACGACCTCTCCGCGAGCGGCGGGGTCACCCTGCGGGCCTACAAGTCGCCCCTGCGGTTCGCGCTGCACCGGGCCGACGGCAGCCAGGTCTGGTCCGAGGCCAAGGGGCTGAGCTGGGACGGGGAGAAGACCACCCAGACCCTCGCCCGCGGTGCCGACGAGCAGTTCTACGGCGCCGGGATGCAGAACGGCCGCGGCAACACCTCGCACCGCGGCAAGACCGTCGAGGTCGGCGTCGACTACAACTGGGACGACGGCGGCCACCCCAACTCGGTCCCGTTCTACCTCTCCTCCGCCGGATACGGCGTCTACCGCAACACCTACGCGCCCAACACCTACGCCTTCACCGACCCGGTGACGACGAGCGCGCGGGAACAGCGCTTCGACGCCTACTACTTCGCGGGTGACGCCAAGAACGTCATCGGCCAGTACACGAAGCTCACCGGCAAGCCCTTCCTGCCGCCCGTGTACGGCATGGAGATCGGCGACGCCGACTGCTACCTGCACAACGCCAACCGCGGCGAGCGGCACACCCTGGACGCGCTGAAGGTCGCCGACGGCTACGTCGAGAACGACATGCCGAACGGCTGGATGCTCGTCAACGACGGTTACGGCTGTGGTTACGAGGACCTCGCCGAGACCGCCGAGGGCCTCCAGGACCGCGGGATGGAGCTCGGTCTGTGGACCGAGGACGGCATCGACAAGCTCGCCGACCAGGTGAAGGCGGGCCAGCGGGTCGCCAAGCTCGATGTCGCCTGGATCGGCGAGGGCTACAAGTTCGCCCTGGACGGCTGCAAGGACGCGTACAAGGGCATCGAGGACAACAGCGATGCCCGCGGCTTCACCTGGGCGCCGGAGAGCTGGGCGGGCGCCCAGCGCTGCGGAGTCCAGTGGTCCGGCGACCAGTCGGGCAGCTGGGAGTACATCCGCTGGCAGATCCCGACCTACGCGGGCGCCACGATGTCCGGACTCGCGTACACGACGGGTGACGTCGACGGCATCTTCGGCGGCAGCGCCAAGACGTACACCCGGGACCTCCAGTGGAAGATGTTCCTGGGTACGACGATGACCATGGACGGCTGGGCCGCGAACGACAAGCAGCCCTTCCGGTACGGCGAGCCGTACACCTCCGTCAACCGTGACTACCTGAAGCTGAAGGAGTCGCTGCTGCCGTACCAGTACTCCTACGCCCACGAGGCGACGAAGACGGGCGTCGGCATGGTCCGCCCGCTCGTCCTGGAGTACCCGGACGACCCGAAGGCGGCGTCGGACGCGGCGAAGTACGAGTTCATGTCCGGTGAGCACTTCCTGGTCGCCCCCGTCCACCAGGACGCCACCGAGCGCAGTGGCATCTACCTGCCGAAGGGCACCTGGACCGACTACTGGAGCGGCAGGACGTACCAGGGGCCGACCACCGTCGACCACTACAGCGCCCCGCTCGACACCCTCCCGCTCTTCGTGAAGGCGGGCGCCGCCGTGCCGATGTGGCCCGGCATCCGCTCGTACAAGGACCGCACGGCGGACTCACCGCTGGCCTGGGACGTGTATCCGCAGGGGACCTCGTCGTTCACGCTGTACGAGGACGACGGTGTGACCCGGCAGCACCGCGAGGGCAGGTACGCCACGCAGCGGGCCGTCGTGGACGCCCCGAAGAGCGGTGCGGGCGATGTCACCGTACGCATCGGGGAGAGCAGGGGGAGCTTCGCGGGCAAACAGAGCCGCCGCCCCTACGAGTTCGCCGTGCACACCGGGTCCGCTCCCACTGCGGTGAAGCTCGCGGGCAAGCTGCCGCAGGTGCGTTCGGCGGCGGACTTCGAGGCGGCGAAGCAGGGCTGGTGGTACGACCAGGACGACCGCGGCGGCGTGGTGAAGGTCAAGACCCTGCCGCTGAGCACCGGTCAGGCGTTCACGCTCACGCTGGAGAACGCCAGCGCCGTCGGCGGGAAGAAGCCCGGCGCGACGGCCGTCGTCTCCGCACCGGACGCACAGGAGGCGGGCGCAGGGGTGGCCGGCACCGTGTCCGTCGACGTCACCGCGGGCTCCGCCGACCTGACGGACACCGCCGTCACCCTCGACGTCCCGGAGGGCTGGCAGGTCACCCCGGCGGCGGTCGTGGCGCGGATACCGGCGGGCACCACCCGCCGGGTCGAGGTGGCGGTCACCCCGGCGCGGGACGCCACGGCGGGCGAGGCGCGGATCACCGCGCTGGCCCGCTACCGGTCGGCGGGCGAGGCCCGAACGGCCGTGCAGCGCCTCGCCCTCGGAGTGATGCCGCCGCCCCCGGCCGGCGCGGCCTGGGCGAGCGACCTGGTCTGGCTCACGTCGGCCAACGGCTACGGGCCCGCGGAGCGTGACCGCTCCAACGGTGAGTCCGGTGCGGCCGACGGGCACACGCTGACCCTGGCAGGCAAGACGTACGAGAAGGGGATCGGCACCCACGCCGACTCCGACATCGAGGTCTATCTCGGGGGCCGGTGCACCGCGTTCACCGCGGACGTGGGCATCGACGACGAGATCAACGGCTACGGCGAGGTGGAGTTCTCCGTGGAGGCCGACGGCAAGGTGCTGTGGACCTCTCCGAAGCTGACCGGCGCCTCGGCCATGGTGCCCGTCGACGTGAGCCTCGACGGTGCGCGGCACGTGCATCTGAAGGTCAGGGACACCAACGGTTCCAAGACCGGTGACCACGGCGACTGGGGGGCTGCGAGGTTCAGCTGCGCCTGACAGGACGCCGGGACCGGATACCGGTCCCGTACCAACACGGGGGGCGCCGGACGGGATTCGTTCCCGCCCGGCGCCCCATGCGCGCTCGGCTGCCGCCGGCCACTGGCCTGTCAGGCCTGTCAGTCCTCCGTGGTGTCCCCGTTGTCGTTGTCCCCGGACGTGTCCGGGGCGTCGGGGGAGTCCTCGGACGCCTTCCCCGTGCCGGCCGCTCCGCT
This sequence comes from Streptomyces sp. NBC_00683, assembly GCF_036226745.1. Taxonomy (NCBI): domain Bacteria; kingdom Bacillati; phylum Actinomycetota; class Actinomycetes; order Kitasatosporales; family Streptomycetaceae; genus Streptomyces; species Streptomyces sp. NBC_00683. The sequence goes on from NZ_CP109013.1 coordinate 6,907,950, forward strand.
GTCCCCCTTGCCGGGCGACGGCGGACGTACGGCCCCGGGATCACTTTCCGGCCCGCTCTCCGGACGCTGCGGCTTCGGCGGTCTCGTGCGACCGCTCGACGTGTCCCGCAGATAGGACACGTCACCGCTCTCCGTGGCGTGGCCGCCCGGCCCCTGACCGGGACCTCCCACATCCCGGCGCCTGAGATACCGCTCGAATTCCCGCGCGATGGCCTCGCCGGACGCCTCGGGCAGCTCCGCGGTGTCCCGCGCCTCCTCCAGCGTCTGCACGTACTCGGCCACCTCGCTGTCCTCGGCGGCCAGTTGGTCGACGCCGAGCTGCCACGCGCGGGCGTCCTCGGCCAGCTCGCCCAGCGGGATCCGCAGCCCGAGCAGGTCCTCAAGACGGTTCAGCAGGGCGAGCGTCGCCTTCGGGTTCGGCGGCTGCGACACGTAGTGCGGCACCGCCGCCCACAGGCTCACCGCAGGAACTCCGGCATGCGTACACGCCTCCTGGAGGATGCCGACGATGCCGGTCGGGCCCTCGTACCTGGTCTCCTCCAGATCCATCGTCCTGGCCAGATCCGGGTCCGACGTGACCCCGCTGACCGGCACCGGCCTGGTGTGGGGGGTGTCGCCGAGCAGCGCCCCCAGGATGACGACCATCTCGACGCCCAGCTCATGGGCGAAACCCAGGATCTCGTTGCAGAACGAGCGCCAGCGCATCGAGGGTTCGATGCCGCGGACCAGCACCAGATCGCGGGGCTTCTCCCCGCCGATTCGGACCACGGAGAGCCGTGTGGTGGGCCAGGTGATCTTGCGTACCCCACCGTCCAGCCACACCGTGGGCCGGTTGACCTGGAAGTCGTAGTAGTCCTCGGCGTCGAGCGCCGCGAACACCTCGCCCTTCCATTCCCGGTCCAGATGTCCGACCGCTGTGGAGGCGGCGTCACCGGCGTCGTTCCAGCCTTCGAACGCGGCCACCATGACCGGGTCGATCAGCTCGGGTACCCCCTCGAGCTCGATCACCCAGGCCTCCTTCCGAAGTTTCCTTGCGTACGGACCAACCTTACGGCTTCCGCCCCCTCCCCCCGCAGTCCGTTTGCGTGGGCGGGCGAACCGTGCAAGCGCCTGGATTCATCCGAGCTGTACTGGGGAAACGGGCCGAGTTCCCCCTCGAACCCGGACTCATGTGCCCACCAGCGCACATGAGTCGGACCCTCACGGATGTCGAGGGCGCCGGTGGAACGCGGTCCGCCGGCCGCCGGCCCGCCCGTCACAGCGTCGAGCGCAGCCACTGCTCCACACTCGCCACATGCACCGTCGCCCAGGAGCGGGCCGCCTCGGCGTCCCGGTCCCGCAGCGCCGCGAGAATCGCCCGGTGCTCGTGCAGGGTGCGGCTGACCGCGTCCTCCTGGGTCAGCCCGCGCCAGACCCTGGCCCGGGTGGTCGGCCCGGAGAGCCCGTCCAGCAACGAGCACAGGACGGAGTTCCCGGACGCCTGGACGATCCCGCGGTGGAACTCCAGATCGCCGGCGACCAGCTCCTCCACCGAGGGGTCGGCACCCAGTGCGTCCAGCTGGGCGTCCAGCGCGTCCAGTTCGGAATCCTCGATCAGCTGAGCCGCCATCGCCGTGGCTGCCGGCTCCAGGATCCTGCGGACCGCGAGGAACTCCAGCACGGTGTCGTCGCGGTGGAAGTCCACCACGAAGCTCAGGGCCTCCAGCAGCAGCTGCGGATCCAGGCTGGTCACATAGGTGCCGTCGCCCTGGCGCACGTCGAGGATCCGGATCAGGGACAGTGCCCGCACCGCCTCGCGCAGCGAGTTGCGTGACAGGCCCAGCTCGGCCGCGAGTTCGCTCTCCTTGGGGAGCCGGTCGCCGGGCCGCAGGGCGCCCGAGACGATCATTCCCTTGATCTTCTCGATCGCTTCGTCGGTGACGGCCATGGTGGGCCTCCTCGCGCACAAGACATCCGATGTATGACCCCATTATGTGGCCCTCGGCCGGTGACAGGGCCACCCGTGGGCCGCAAAGGCTCCGGGCGTGCTCCACGAAGAGCCGGTGGAAGGCACTCGCCGCGTGAAGCGCCCGGCCGGCGACACCGCGCCCCGTGAGGGCCCACTCGACTGCCGGCGCCGTGGATGGCTAGTCTGACGGGCATGAAGGACCGACGGAATCTCACACAGCGACGTCACATCGACCTCGCACGTGTTGCCAGTTCCTTCTGTTGTCGCGAAGTCTGAGGACCCCTCCTTCGCGCGCTGTCCCATGCCCTCCTGACCAGGACGGGCCGGCCCGTTCCCGGGACCCTCTCCGCCGGTGACCCGGCCTTCCCCGCCGACGCCCGTTCCGCCCCGGGCCGGCCCGACGCCGTGTGCCGCTCCGTCCCGCTCCGTGCCGTCCGGCGCGGGTCCGTGCGCAGTCCCGCCCGCACCGCCCCACGAGAAGAGAGCCCATGGCCACCGTCCTGTCCGTCTCGGGAAGCCCGTCCGCCACCTCCCGCACCGCCCGGCTGCTGCGCCACCTCGACGACCGCCTGGCCGGACAGGGCCACACGGTCATACCCTTCGACGTCCGCACGCTGCCCGCGGAGGCCCTGCTCCGCGCCGACTTCGGCCATCCGGCCGTGGTGGGAGCCCTCGAACTGTTCGCGCGGGCCGACGGCGTCGTCATCGGCACGCCCGTCTACAAGGCCGCGTACTCGGGGCTGCTGAAGGCCCTGCTGGACCTGCTGCCGCAGACCGCGCTCGTCGGGAAGACCGTCCTGCCCCTGGCCACCGGAGGCAGCACCGCCCACGTCCTGGCCATCGACTACGCGCTGCGCCCGGTGCTCAGTTCGATGGGCGCGTCCCACATCACCCAGGGCTGGTTCGTCCTGGACCGGCACCTCACGGTGTCTCCCGACGGGACACTCACCGTCGAGGCGACGGATGCCGAGGCGCTGGACCGGATCGTCGACGGGTTCTCGGCCGCGCTGGAGCGCACGGCACCGGTGGCCGTCCATGGCTGAGATCATCCGCGACGACGCCGAGGCCCTGAAGAAGGCCGCCGAACTGGCCGCGGAATTCCGCGACGGCGCCTCGCGGCGCGACGCCGAACGCCTGCTGCCCCGCGCCGAACTGGAGAAGCTCTCGGCATCCGGCCTGCTGGCCGTGACCGTCCCCGCGGACCACGGCGGCGCGGACGTCAGCGCACTCACCCTCGCCCACGTCTTCCGGCTGCTCGCCTCGGCCGACGCGAGCCTTGCCCAGATCCCGCAGAGCCACTTCGCGTACGTCAACGTGATCCGCAGGCAGGGCACCCGCGAGCAGCAGGCCTTCTTCCACGCGGAGCTGCTGGCCGGCAAGCGGTTCGGGAACGCCCAGTCCGAGGCGGGGACCAAGCACGTCCAGGACATCCGCACCCGGCTGGAACCCGCCCCCGACGGTTCGTACCTGCTGACCGGTGTGAAGAACTACGCGACCGGCGCACTCTTCGCCGACTGGATCCCCGTGCTCGCCCGCGGCGCCGAGGACAAGCTGTACGTCGCCCTTGTCCCCGCCGGCGCACCCGGCCTCACCGTCGTCGACGACTGGGACGGCATGGGCCAGCGCACCACCGCGAGCGGCACCGTACGCCTGGAGGGGGTGCGGGTGCCCGCAGACCGGCTGTTCGCCCACCATCTGACCTTCGAGGGCCCGCAACTGCACGGTGCGGCGGCCCAGTTGCTGCACGCGGCGATCGACGCGGGGATCGCCGTCGGTGTGCTGGCCGAGGCGGCGGATTTCGTACGGACGAAGAGCCGTCCCTGGTTCGAGAGCGGTTACGACACCGCGGCCGAGGACCCGCTGCTCATCCAGCGGTTCGGCGAACTCGACCTCCGGGTGCGGGCCGCCGACGCGCTCCTGGACACCGCTGCCCGTGCCGTGGACACCGCGCAGGCCACCCTCACCGACGAGACCGCCGCCGATGCGTCCCTCGCCGTCGCCGCAGCCAAGGCGTACGCCGCGAGCGCCGCCGTCGAGGTCGCGGGAGCCCTGTTCGAGGTGGCAGGCACCCGTTCGGCCCTCGACTCGCTCAACCTGCACCGGCACTGGCGCGACGCCCGCACCCACACCCTCCACGACCCGGCCCGCTGGAAGATCCAGCACCTCGGCCGCCATGCCCTCAGCGGCACCCGACCGCCCCGCCACGGCCTGCTGTGACACCCCCGAACGGAGATCACCGGTGACTCTCACCTTCCACTGGTTCCTGCCCACCAACGGCGACAGCCGCCACGTCGTCGGAGGCGGTCACGGCACCCCCGTCACCGCGGCGGGCGGCGACCGCCCGCCCACCGTCCGCTACCTCGCCCAGATCGCCCGTGCCGCCGAGGACCTCGGCTTCGAAGGAGTGCTGACCCCCACCGGTGCCTGGTGCGAGGACGCCTGGCTGACCACGGCCATGGTCAGCCAGCACACCGAACGGCTGAAGTTCCTGGTCGCCTTCAGGCCCGGTTTCGTCTCGCCCACCCTCGCCGCGCAGATGGCCTCCACCTACCAGCGCCAGACCGGGGGCCGGCTGCTGCTCAACGTGGTGACGGGCGGGGAGAGTCACGAGCAGCGCGCGTACGGGGACTTCCTCGACAAGGACGCGCGCTACGCCCGTACCGGCGAGTTCCTGGAGATCGTCCGGGACCTGTGGGACGGCAGGACGGTGGACTTCAAGGGCGAGCACCTCACCGTCGAGGACGCCCGGCTCACCCGGGTTCCCGACCCGGTGCCCGAGGTGTACTTCGGCGGCTCCTCGCCCGCCGCCGGTGTGGTCGCCGCCCGCCACGCGGACGTCTACCTCACCTGGGGCGAACCGCCCGCCCAGGTCGCGGAGAAGATCGCCTGGATACGCGGGCTCGCCGAGCGCGAGGGCCGCAGCCTGCGCTTCGGCATCCGGCTCCACGTCATCGCCCGTGACACCTCCGAGCGGGCCTGGGCCGAGGCGGACCGCCTCCTGGCGGGCTTCGACCCCGCCACCGTGCGCTCCGTCCAGGAGGGCCTGGCCCGCAGCGAGTCCGACGGGCAGAAGCGGATGCTCGCCCTGCACGGCGGCGGCCGCGACGGCCTGGAGATCCACCCCAACCTGTGGGCGGGCATCGGCCTGGTCCGGGGCGGTGCGGGCACCGCGCTCGTCGGCAGCCACGAGGAGATCGCCGAGCGCATCGAGGAGTACCACCGGCTCGGCATCGACGAGTTCATCCTCTCCGGGTACCCGCACCTGGAGGAGGCGTACTGGTTCGGCGAGGGCGTCCTGCCCCGGCTCGCCGCCCGGGGCCTGTGGGCCCACCCGGACGGTCCGGCCGACCCCGGCCCCGCCCAGGTCCCCTTCGCGAAGGCTCCGGCAGGGTCCTGAGGGCACGGTGCCCCGGGCCCCCGCGCGGGCCCGGGGCCACTCCCGGAGCGTGGCCCCAGGGCCACTCACTCCCAGAGCGTGGAGGGCGCCTCGCGTCGCAGGACCGGGGCGACCTCCTCGGCGAACCGCTGCAGGGTCTCCAGCTGTTCGCCGTGCGACAGGCCGAAACCGTCCACGGTGATCGACTGCAGGTCGTGCCGGTACACCGAGTGGTAGCCGAGGACCTTGTCGATGATCTGCTGCGGGGACCCGATGAGCTGCGGCCCGTTCGCGATCGCGTCCTCGATCGTGCGGAACGGGGTGTTGTAGCCCGCCCTGCCCTCCAGGTGCGGTTTGAACGACTGGGCGACCCTGGCCTCGTAGAGCTCCTTGTAGCGTTCGACGGCCCGCTGCGAGCTGTCCGCGATCAGCAGCCCGCCCGACCCCGCCGCCACCCGCGCACCGGCCGGGTCGTGTCCGTACGCCTCGAACCGTTCCCGGTAGTGGGCGATGAGCCGGGCGTACGCCTCACGGGGCTGGATCGCGTTGGCCGTGAAGAGCGGATCGCCGTGCTTCGCCGCGAGCTCGGGGGAGTTGAGGCTGGTCGCCGAGCCGTGCCAGATGCGCGGCAGCCCGGCGTACGGACGCGGCACGGTCGTCACGTTCTTCAGGGACGGACGGAACTCGCCCTCCCAGTCGACCCCTTCCTCCGCCCACAGCCGCCGCAGCAGCTCGTACTTCTCCTTCTGCAGGTCCCACTGACGCTCCTCGTCGAGCCCGAACAGATCGAAGTGTCCGGCCTCCGCGCCCTTGCCCACGACGAGCTCGATCCGGCCGCGCGATATCTGGTCGAGCGTCGCGAAGTCCTCCGCCACCCGCACCGGATCGAGGATCGCGACGACCGTGACCCCGGTCAGCAGCCTGATGGTGCTCGTACGTGCGGCCAGCGCGCCCAGCACCACGCCGGGACTGGAGGAGAGGAACGGCCCGGCGTGCCGCTCCCCGACCGAGTAGGCGTCGAAACCGAGGCGCTCCGCGGCCGTCGCGGTCTCGATCACCTCGTGGAACCGGTCGGCGGCCGAAGGGAGTTCACCCGTCAGCGGGTGCGGCGCGTGCCCGATGAGGGAGAGTACGGAGAACTTCACGAGGACCGTTCCTTCCGTTGTGTGGAGAGGCCGGGCGTCAGACCCCGGCCAGGCCGAGGTGGCCGCGCAGGGTCAGGGCGGTGTACTCGGTGCGGAAGAGCCCGCGCCGCTGCAGGACGGGCACCAGGCCGGCGGTGATCGCGTCGAGGTCGTCGGGGAGTACGGCGGGCCGCAGCCGGAATCCGTCGGCGCCCCCTTCGCGGAACCACTCCTCGAGGAGGTCGGCCAGACCTTCCGGAGTACCCGTGAAGACCGCCGCGTCCGAGACGAACGGCTCGCCCGCGGCCTCGTCCAGCCTGGCCCGGCGCTCGTCGGCCGCCTCCTGGCCGGAGCCCAGTACGACCTCGAGGTCGGCGAAGACCCGCAGTGCCCCCGCGGGGCGTCCTGCTTCCTCCCGCAGGGCTTCGACCTCCTTGCGGATGGTGACGAGACCGGCGGTGTCCTTCGGGGTCACGAACACGACATCGGCATGGGCGGCCGCCAGCCGGTAGGGGATCGTGGCGTGCGCGAGCACCGCCAGTGGCGGCCGGCCCTGCACGGGGCGTACGGCGGTGCCCCACGCCTGTGTCGCCGCGTCCAGGAACTCGCCTGCCTGCCCGAACAGTTCGGCCAGCTCGCGGTCACCCTCGGGAGTCCCGTACAGCGCCACCAGACGCGCACGCTCGGCGGTGCTCGTCGCCGCGCGCGGCCGTACTCCCGCCCGCCCCGCACTCAGATGGTCGAGCGTCGCGATCCGCGCGGCCCACGCCTCGGGGTCACCCGTCGCGGGACCGAGCGGGACGAGCCCGATGCGGTCGGTGACGGTGGCCGCCAGTGCGAGCAGCAGGGCGGAGTCGAGCCGCCCGGGGCCGTCCTCCACGGTGATGAAGTCCAGCAGCCCCGCCTCTGCACCGCGCACCAGTGAGGCATACGCCTCGGGCGTGAACTGCCGTGCGGGTGCGGCGGGATGGGACCCGGCACCGTTCAGTGCCACCGACAGACGGAAACCCTCGTGTGCGGTCATCCCTCCACTGTCCCCGCGTCACGTTGCACGCGTATGGCGGCTGTGTGGCACGTCCCGGGAGGCATGCCACAGGGGGCGGCTCCCCCCGGAGCCGCCCCCTGTGTTTGCGTACCGGCCGTCAGCGCCTGTCTGCCAGCACGTCCTCGACCTGGGCCCGGATCCCGTCCGTCGCCAGACCCCGGATCGTGAGCGTCGTCCGGCGGCGCAGCACATCGTCCGCCGTCTCGGCCCACTCGCGGTCACGCGCGTACGCGACCTGCGCCCAGATCTCCGGTGCGTCCGGGTGGATACGGGCCGCCAGTGCCGGGTTCTCGTTCGCCAGCCGCGCGATGTCGAAGGCGAGCGAGCCGTAGTGGGTGGCGAGGTGCCGTGCCGTGTCGGCCGACATCCGCGGACCGGGCGTGCCGCCGTCGACCATCAGCCGGTGCGCGACCGCGTCGGGGTTCGCGATGCCGGGGAGCGGCAGCTTCCGCGGCAGCCGCGACATCGGCTCCATGTCCTCGGTGAGGGGGTGCCCGGGCAGAGCGGCCAGCTTGTTCATCACCGTACGGCCGATGTGGCGGAACGTCGTCCACTTGCCGCCCGCGACCGACAGCATGCCGCCGCGGCCCTCCGTCACGACGGTCTCCCGCTTCGCCCTGGACGTGCCGCCGGGGCCGCCCGGCAGGACGCGCAGGCCCGCGAAGGAGTACGTGATCAGGTCGCGCGACAGCTGCTGGTCGCGGACGGAGAACGCCGCCTCGTCCAGGATCTGCGCGGTGTCCTTCTCGGTGACCGCGACATCGGCCGGGTCACCCTCGTACTCCTCGTCGGTCGTGCCGAGCAGCAGCATGTCCTCCCACGGCAGCGCGAACGTGATCCTGTACTTGTCGATCGGGGTGGCCAGCGCGGCCTTCCAGGGGCGGGTGCGCTTGAGGACCAGGTGCGCGCCCTTGGACAGCCGTATGGAAGGAGCCGCGTCCGGGTTCTCCATCTTCCGCAGGTGGTCGACCCACGGGCCGGTGGCGTTCAGGACGAGGCGGGCGTCCACACCGAACTCCGTGCCGTCCTGACGGTCCTCCAGCTCGGCCCCGGTGACCCGGCCCCGGGTGAAGCGCAGACCGGTCACCGCGGCGTGGTTGAGGACGACGGCGCCGGCGTCGACGGCCGCGCGGACCGTCATCAGCGCCATCCTGGCGTCGTTCATCTGGTCGTCGCCGTAGACCGCGACGGCCTTCAGGTTGTCCGTACGCAGCTCGGGCACATCACGCTGTGCCCTCGCCGGGCTGATCACATGGCCGACGCCGTCCCCGAACCCGGACAGTGCCGAGTAGGCGAAGACGCCCGCCCCGAGCTTGGCCGCGCCGTGCGGCCCGCCCTTGTAGACGGGGAGGTAGAAGGTGAGCGGATTGGCCAGGTGCGGTGCGACCTGACGGGACACCGCGCGCCGCTCGAAGTGGTTCTCCGCGACCAGCTTCACCGCGCCGGTCTGCAGGTAGCGCAGACCGCCGTGGAGGAGCTTGGAGGAGGCGGAGGAGGTGGCGCCGGCGAAGTCGCCGGCGTCCACCAGGGCCACCCGCAGTCCGGACTGCGCGGCGTGCCAGGCGGTGGAGATGCCCAGGATGCCGCCGCCGATCACCAGGAGGTCGTACGTCGCCTTGGAAAGCTGCTCCCGGGTCTCGGCGCGGCTCGGAAGGGAGCCGGAGGCCGGATGCGTCCCGAGGGCGGGGACGCTCTGCAGGGTGGTCATGGTTGGTTACTCCTCGCCAGTGTTCTCGTCGAGCCAGCCCATGGAACGTTCCACGGCCTTGAGCCAGCTCTTGTACTCGCGGTCGCGGGTGGCCGCGTCCATACGGGGTGTCCACTCGGCGGCCCGGCGCCAGTTGGCGCGCAGCGCGTCGGTGTCCGGCCAGAAGCCGACGGCCAGACCGGCGGCGTAGGCAGCGCCGAGGCAGGTGGTCTCGGCGACCATGGGGCGCACGACGGGCGCGTCCAGGAAGTCGGAGAGCGTCTGCATCAGCAGGTTGTTGGAGGTCATGCCGCCGTCGACCTTGAGAGCGGTCAGCTCGACGCCGGAGTCCTTGGTCATGGCGTCGCTGATCTCACGGGTCTGCCAGGCGGTGGCCTCGAGCACGGCACGGGCGATGTGCGCCTTGGTCACGTACCGGGTGAGGCCGGCGATCACACCGCGGGCGTCGGGACGCCAGTACGGGGCGAACAGACCGGAGAACGCCGGGACGAAGTACGCGCCGCCGTTGTCCTCGACCGAGGACGCGAGCGTCTCGATCTCGGCCGCGGACTTGATCAGGCCCATCTGGTCGCGCATCCACTGCACCAGCGAACCGGTGACGGCGATGGAGCCCTCCAGGGCGTACACCGCCTTCTGGTCGCCGATCCGGTACCCGACGGTCGTCAGCAGCCCGTTGTACGAGTTCACCGGCGTTTCGCCGGTGTTCAGCAGCATGAAGGTGCCGGTGCCGTACGTGGACTTGGCCTCGCCCTCGGCGAAACACGTCTGGCCGAACAGCGCGGCCTGCTGGTCGCCGAGCGCGGAGGCCACCGGGATGCCGTCGAGGACGCCGCCCTTGGCATGGCCGTAGACCTCGGCGGAGGAGCGGATCTCCGGCAGTACGGACGGGGGGATGTCCATCGACCGGACGATCTCGTTGTCCCACTGCATCGTGTGCAGGTTCATCAGGAGGGTGCGCGAGGCATTGGTGACGTCGGTGACATGGACGCCGCCGTCCGTGCCGCCGGTCAGGTTCCAGATGACCCAGGAGTCCATGGTGCCGAAGAGGATGTCGCCCCGGTCGGCGCGCTCGCGCAGCCCCTCGACATTGTCGAGCAGCCAGCGGACCTTGGGGCCCGCGAAGTACGAGGCGAGCGGCAGTCCGGTCTGGCGGCGGAAGCGGTCCTGGCCGACGTTGCGGCCGAGTTCCTTGCAGAGCACGTCGGTGCGGGTGTCCTGCCACACGAGGGCGTTGTGGACGGGCTCACCGGTGTTCTTGTCCCAGAGCAGGGTGGTCTCGCGCTGGTTGGTGATGCCGATCGCCTTGACGTCGGCGGAGGTGATGCCGGCCTTGACGATGGCGCCGGCGACGACCTCCTGGACGTTCTCCCAGATCTCGGTCGCATCGTGCTCGACCCAGCCCGGCTTGGGGAGGATCTGCTCGTGCTCCTTCTGGTCGACGGAGACGATCCGGCCGTCCTTGTCGAAGACGATGCAGCGACTGGACGTGGTGCCCTGGTCGATGGCCGCGATGAACGGCCCGGTGGTGTGTGCGTCGGTCACGGTGTGCTCCCGGAGGTCTGTGGTGTCGAGGGTTACGGCTCAGGCGAAGGCGAGGTTGTAGAGCCCGCCCGCGAGGGCGGCGCCCAGGAGAGGTCCTACTACCGGTACCCAGGCGTAGCCCCAGTCGGAACCGCCCTTGTTCGGCAGTGGCAGCAGCGCGTGCACGATACGCGGACCGAGGTCGCGAACCGGGTTGATCGCGTAGCCGGTCGGACCACCGAGCGAGAGACCGATTCCGACAACCACCAGAGCGGTGATCAGGACGCCGAGCGTCCCGAGGCCCTTGCCCTCGTTGTTGAGGCCCTGGGTGAGGATCGCCAGGATCAGTACGGCGGTGGCGATGATCTCCGTGACCAGGTTCTGTACGACGTTGCGGATCTCAGGACCCGTGGAGAAGATCCCGAGCACCGGGCCTGCCGCCGGAGCGGCCGACTGGTCGACCATGCCCTCTTCGGCAGGCTCGCCCTTCACGATCTCCGGGTCGTTGAGGTGTGCGTGGAACTGTCCGTAGTAGACGGCCCAGACCAGCACCGCGCCGATCATCGCGCCGAGCAGCTGGGAAGCGAAGTACAGGGGTACTTCGCTCCACGGGGTGCCGCCCTGAATCGCGAGGCCGATCGTGACGGCCGGATTGAGGTGGGCGCCGGACACGCCGGCCGAGAGATAGGCGCCGGTCAGTACGGCGAAGCCCCACCCGAAGGTGATGGCCAGCCAGCCGGCGTTCCGGGCCTTCGAGTGCTTGAGCGTGACGGCGGCACAGACACCGCCGCCGAGCAGGATGAGTATGGCGGTACCGATGGTCTCGCCGATGAAGATGTCGGAGCTGGACACCCGCGACTCCTTTGTCCTTCGTCCAGGGGAAGGCGAAACACCGGTTTCCTCCGGTGGATCGCGCCCCAGGTGGGTACCCATCAGTAAGGGCACGTCACCTGTAAGGGCTTGACCGGCCCTCGGCACTGTCACACCCTAACGTGTATTGCCGTTAGGTGTTCGGCAATGCCGACCGGTGAACGGCAATGTTTCTCCCCAATGAACGACGCGTCAAGAGTTCTGTGGCTCGGGACCGGGTGCGGGACTCGATCGTTACCGACGGCGCGGCGCGGACTCAGAAGCGCCCGGCACCCAGATCCCGGGAGACGGCGCGGGCGCAGTCGCGTACCGCGGCGATGAGCTCGGGGCGCAGGTCGCCGCCGGGGCTGACCCGCTCCACGGCGCCCGTCACGGCCACGGCGCCCACGGGCATCCGCCGCCGGTCGTGGATGGGGGCGGCCACCGCGGCGACGCCCTCCCAGGTCTCCTCCACGTCCGAGGCCCAGCCCTGCGCCCGGATCAGGTCGAGCAGTGTCTCGAACTCCTCCTCGCCGGTGACCGTGCGCGGCGTGAAGGGCCGGCGCTCCACCTCGACGACCTCGCTGTGCGCCACGGGGTCGTAGGCGGAGAGCACCTTGCCGAGGGCGGTGGAGTGCAGCGGCTGCATGGCCCCGACCTCCAGGACCTGGCGGCTGTCGTCGGGCCGGAAGACGTGGTGGACGATCAGGACGCCGTGCTGGTGCAGCACGCCCAGGTGGACGCTCTCGCCGCTGGAACGGGCCAGGTCGTCGGTCCAGACGAGGGCGCGGGCCCGCAGCTCGTGCACGTCGAGGTAGCTGTTGCCCAGTCGCAGCAGTTCGGCGCCGAGCTGATAACGCCCGGAGGCGGCGTCCTGCTCGACGAAGCCCTCGTGCTGCAGGGTGCGCAGGATGCCGTGTGCGGTGCCCTTGGCCAGCCCCAGCGAGGAGGAGATGTCGGACAGCCCGAGCCGACGCTCGCCGCCCGCCAGCAGACGCAGCATCGCTGCTGCCCGCTCGAGCGACTGGATGTTCTTGGCCATCGCGCCGTACTCCTCCACCTCGGTTCGACAATGCTGAACACTATCGGTCGATGCCGACCTCTGTCCGGTCGGTCGAAGATTCCGCGTCACCGCGCGACCGGGCCCGTTCCTCGCACAGCATGCAGTCCGCCCCGTGGGACGCAATGACCGGGCCGGGCCCCGCCCGGCTACGCTGGCGGCGTGCCCTCCTCCGCAGAAGGGTGCAAAGCCGACAGCCGTCGCATCCCAGGGAGAACATCCATGGCCTCGTTGCCGACCCCCGCCGCTGACAGCCGCACCCGAGCCGCAGCCCTCCGCGAGGCGCTCGCCACCCGTGTGGTGGTGGCCGACGGTGCCATGGGCACGATGCTGCAGGCCCAGGACCCCACCCTCGAGGACTTCGAGGACCTGGAGGGCTGTAACGAGATCCTCAACGTCACCCGGCCCGACATCGTCCGTTCGGTGCACGAGGAGTACTTCGCCGTCGGCGTGGACTGCGTCGAGACGAACACGTTCGGAGCCAACCTCGCGGCTCTGGGCGAGTACGACATTCCCGAGCGGGTCTTCGAGCTCTCCGAATCCGGCGCCCGTATCGCCCGCGAGGTCGCCGACGAGTTCACCGCCTCCACCGGGCAGCAGCGCTGGGTGCTCGGCTCGATGGGGCCGGGTACCAAACTGCCGACCCTCGGCCACGCCCCGTACGGCAAGCTCCGCGACGCCTACCAGCAGAACGCCGAAGGCATGATCGCCGGCGGCGCCGACGCGCTCCTGATCGAGACCACCCAGGACCTGCTGCAGACCAAGGCCTCCGTCATCGGCGCCCGGCGCGCCCTCGAAGCCGCCGGCGCCGACCTGCCGGTCATCTGCTCCGTCACCGTCGAGACGACCGGCACGATGCTGCTCGGCTCCGAGATCGGCGCCGCACTGACCGCTCTCGAGCCGCTCGGCATCGACATGATCGGACTGAACTGCGCCACCGGCCCCGCCGAGATGAGCGAGCACCTGCGCTACCTCGCCAGGCACTCCCGCATCCCGCTCTCCTGCATGCCGAACGCCGGCCTGCCGGTGCTCGGCAAGAACGGCGCGCACTACCCGCTGTCCCCGGCCGAGCTCGCCGACGCCCAGGAGACCTTCGTACGCGAGTACGGCCTCTCCCTGATCGGCGGCTGCTGCGGGACCACGCCCGAACACCTTCGCCAGGTCGTCGAGCGCGTGCGGGGCGTTGCCCCCACCGCCCGCGAGCCGCGCCCCGAGCCGGGCGCCGCCTCCCTCTACCAGACCGTGCCGTTCCGCCAGGACACCTCGTACCTGGCGATCGGCGAGCGTACGAACGCCAACGGGTCGAAGAAGTTCCGCGAGGCCATGCTCGAGGCGCGCTGGGACGACTGCGTGGAGATGGCCCGCGACCAGATCCGCGAGGGCGCGCACATGCTCGACCTCTGCGTCGACTACGTCGGCCGCGACGGCGTGGCCGACATGGAGGAGCTGGCGGGACGCTTCGCCACGGCCTCCACGCTGCCCATCGTCCTGGACTCCACCGAGCTGCCCGTCCTGCGCGCCGGTCTGGAGAAGCTCGGCGGACGAGCGGTGCTCAACTCCGTGAACTACGAGGACGGCGACGGGCCCGAGTCCCGCTTCGCCCAGGTCAGCGCGCTGGCCTCCGAGCACGGCGCCGCGCTGATCGCGCTGACCATCGACGAGGAGGGCCAGGCCCGCACCGTCGAGCACAAGGTCGCCATCGCCGAGCGCCTGATCGAGGACCTGACCGGGAACTGGGGCATCCACGAGTCGGACATCCTCATCGACACCCTGACCTTCACCATCTGCACGGGTCAGGAGGAGTCCCGCAAGGACGGCGTCGCCACGATCGGAGCAATCCGGGAGCTCAAGAAGCGCCACCCCGACGTCCAGACCACGCTCGGCCTCTCCAACATCTCCTTCGGCCTCAACCCGGCCGCCCGTGTCGTCCTGAACTCCGTGTTCCTCGACGAGTGCGTCAAGGCCGGCCTGGACTCGGCGATCGTGCACGCCTCCAAGATCCTGCCCATCGCGCGGCTGGAGGAGGAACAGGTCAAGGTCGCACTCGACCTCGTCTACGACCGGCGCGCCGAGGGCTACGACCCCCTCCAGCGGCTCATGGAGCTGTTCGAGGGCGTCAACATGAAGTCGATGAAGGAGGGCAAGGCCGAGGAGCTCCTGGCCCTGCCACTGGACGAGCGGCTGCAGCGCCGCATCATCGACGGTGAGAAGAACGGTCTGGAGGCGGACCTCGACGAAGCCCTGCAGACCCGCCCCGCGCTCGACATCGTCAACGACACCCTGCTCGCGGGTATGAAGGTCGTCGGCGAGCTCTTCGGCTCCGGGCAGATGCAGCTGCCGTTCGTGCTGCAGTCCGCCGAGGTCATGAAGACGGCGGTGGCCCACCTCGAACCGCACATGGAGAAGTCGGACGCCGAGGGCAAGGGCACCATCGTGCTGGCCACCGTCCGCGGCGACGTCCACGACATCGGCAAGAACCTCGTCGACATCATCCTGTCGAACAACGGCTACAACGTCGTCAACCTGGGCATCAAGCAGCCCGTCGCCGCGATCCTGGACGCCGCGGAGGAGCACCGGGCCGATGTCATCGGCATGTCCGGTCTCCTGGTGAAGTCGACGGTGATCATGAAGGAGAACCTCGAGGAGCTGAACCAGCGCAGGATGGCGGCCGACTACCCGGTCATCCTGGGCGGCGCCGCCCTCACCAGGGCCTACGTCGAGCAGGACCTGCACGAGATCTACGAGGGCGAGGTCCGCTACGCCCGCGACGCGTTCGAGGGGCTGCGGCTCATGGACGCCCTCATCGCGGTCAAGCGGGGCGTCCCGGGCGCCACGCTCCCCGAGCTGAAGCAGCGCAGGGTGCCCAAGCGGGACGCCGCCGTGCTGGAGGTCGAGGAGCCGGAGGAGGGCGTGCGTTCCGACGTCTCCGTCACCAATCCGGTCCCCGAGCCGCCGTTCTGGGGCACCCGCGTGGTCAAGGGCATCCAGCTCAAGGAGTACGCCTCCTGGCTGGACGAGGGAGCCCTCTTCAAGGGCCAGTGGGGCCTCAAGCAGGCCCGTGCGGGCGACGGGCCGACGTACGAGGAGCTCGTGGAGACCGAGGGCCGCCCGCACCTGCGCGGCTGGCTCGACAAGCTCCACACCGAGAACCTGCTGGAGGCAGCCGTCGTCTACGGCTACTTCCCGTGCGTGTCCAAGGGCGACGACCTGATCCTGCTGCACGAGGACGGCTCGGAGCGCACCCGCTTCACCTTCCCGCGCCAGCGCCGCGGCCGCCGCCTGTGCCTCGCGGACTTCTTCCGCCCCGAGGAGTCGGGCGAGACGGACGTGATCGGCCTCCAGGTCGTCACGGTCGGCTCGAAGATCGGCGGGGCCACCGCCGAGCTCTTCGAGGCGAACTCCTACCGCGACTACCTGGAACTGCACGGGCTGTCCGTGCAGCTGGCCGAGGCGCTCGCCGAGTACTGGCACGCGCGGGTCCGCAGCGAGCTGGGCTTCGCCGGGGAGGACCCGTCCGACGTCGAGGACATGTTCGCGCTGAAGTACCGCGGAGCGCGCTTCTCCCTCGGCTACGGGGCCTGCCCCGACCTGGAGGACCGGGCGAAGATCGCGGCGCTCCTGGAGCCCGAGCGCATCGGGGTGAAGCTCTCCGAGGAGTTCCAGCTGCACCCCGAGCAGTCCACCGACGCGATCGTCATCCATCACCCCGAGGCCAAGTACTTCAACGCACGGTAGTCAGCTGTTCAACGCGCGGCAGGGCGCCGCTCCATGCGCCGTCCCCGCACGAGTCGTAGACTGGTCGGTCCAGTGCAGGCCGGTCGCCGTTCCCACCGGGAAGGCGGCCGGCCTTCTCGTCCCCCATGGAGGTGTACCGGATGACCAGTACGGTCCCCGCGTCCTTGCCCCGTACGGCCGAAGGCTCCGCCCTGCAGGCCGTCCTGCTCGACATGGACGGCACCCTGGTCGATACCGAGGGATTCTGGTGGGACGTGGAGGCCGAGGTCTTCGCCGACCTCGGACACCGCCTGGACGAATCCTGGCGCGACGTCGTCGTCGGCGGTCCGATGACCCGCAGCGCGGGGTACCTCATCGAGGTCACCGGTGCCGACATCTCCATCGAGGAGCTCACGGTGCTCCTCAACGACCGCTTCGAGAAGCGCATCGCTCGGGGCGTGCCGCTGATGCCGGGCGCCGCACGGCTGCTCGCCGAGCTCGCCGCGCACAAGGTGCCCACCGCCCTCGTGTCCGCCTCGCACCGCCGCATCATCGACCGGGTGCTGGACTCGGTCGGGCACCACCACTTCGCCCTCACGGTCGCCGGTGACGAGGTCACCCGCACCAAGCCCCACCCGGAGCCGTACCTCGCGGCGGCCGCCGGATTCGCGGCCGACCCCCGGCGCTGTGCGGTCATCGAGGACACCGCGACGGGCGTCGCCGCGGCGGAGGCCGCAGGCTGCCGTGTGGTCGCCGTACCGTCCGTCGCGCCGATCGCCGCCGCGCCCGGACGTGTGGTGGTGCCCTCCCTCGAAGCAGTGGATCTCGCGTTCCTGCGCCGGCTGATCACGGACACGGACCAGCTCCCGTAATGCAGGTTCATGTCAAGATGTCGTCAGCAGTGCGGGCGTGAGCTTCGTCACGCGTCGTGACGGTCGGGCCTCCTCGGGATCGCCCCGAGTGTCCGTTTCCGCAGTCCTTGTGTCCCGGTTCGTGAAGCGGTGTACGAATCATTCCCGAGCGTGACGTAGACGCGCGGTCATCTGTCATCACCGAGTGCATACGTGCCGGGATCGCCCCGGTCAAGCCCCTGTACGGCTCCCACTAACCTCGGTCATCTCACATGCCGGAATGAGGGAGAACGTCCAGATGAACCGCAAGACGCTGGTGCTGCCGGCCGTGATCGGCCTGCTCGCGCCCGTTCTCGCCGCCTGTGGCGGGTCGGACGACGGGGGCGATGCCATCGTTGTCGGGACAACGGACCAGTTCGTCGCCTCCAAGGACAACACCGCGCCGCTCGACCCGGCGATCGGCTACGAAGCAGGTGTCTGGAACGTCCTGCGCCAGACGGTGCAGACCCTGACCCACATCCCGCGCGGCGGCGGCGAGCCCGTTCCCGAGGCGGCCCAGAGCTGCGAGTTCACCGACACGGCGAACGAGAGCTACCGCTGCACACTGCGCGACGGCCTCACCTTCTCCGACGGCACGCCCGTCACGCCGGAGGACGTGAAGTACTCGATCCAGCGCGTCCTGGACATCAAGGACGAGAGCGGCCCGGTGGGTCTGCTCGCGAACATCGACACGATCGAGACCAAGGGTCCGAAGCAGATCGTCTTCCACCTGAGCACCTCGGACGCGACCTTCCCGTACAAGCTCGCCACGCCGCCCGCCGGGATCGTCCAGAAGGACAAGTACCCGGCGAAGGCCGCCCGTGACGGCTTCCAGGTCGACGGCTCGGGTCCGTACACCATGAAGCCCGAGGTCAAGGACGACCAGGTCGTCAAGGTCGTCTTCACCAAGAACCCCAAGTACAAGGGCGATCTGAAGGTTCTCAACGACAAGGTCGAGCTGAACCTCTTCCCCGACGCGGCGGCGATGGGCAGGGCGCTCGAGGACGACGAGATCGACATGATGACGCGCACCATGTCGCCCGAGCAGTCCAAGCAGATGCTCGAGAAGCCGAAGGACGGCATCGAGCTCACCGAGATGCCCGGCCTCGCCATCAGCTACCTCGCCTTCAACACCGAGGACCCGGTGGTGAAGGACAAGGCCGTGCGCCAGGCCATGGCCCAGGTCATCGACCGGGGGTCCATCGCGACGGGTGTGTACGGCAGCACCGCCGAGCCGCTCTACTCGCTGATCCCGTCCGGAGTCACCGGACACACCAACTCGTTCTTCAACAAGTACGGGGAGCCGAGCGTCGCCGGGGCCGCGGAAACCCTGGAGAAGGCCGGTATCGACACTCCGGTGAAGTTCACGCTGAACTACACGACCGACCACTACGGTCCCGCGACCGCCTCCGAGTTCGAACTGCTGGCCAAGCAGCTCAACAACTCCAAGCTCTTCGACGTCGACGTCGCGGGCACCCCGTGGTCCAAGTACCGCCCCGCTCAGAAGAAGGGCGACTACGCGGTCTACGGCATGGGCTGGTTCCCGGACTTCCCGGACCCGGACAACTACACGGCGCCGTTCCTCGACAAGAACAACTTCCTCAACTCGCCCTACGAGTCGGCACTCGCCCAGGACACGCTCATTCCCCAGTCCCGCCGCGTGGCCGACCGCAGCGCCGCGTCCGGGACCTTCACGAAGCTCCAGGACATCGTCGCCAACGACGTCCCCGTCCTCCCGGTCTGGCAGGGCAAGCAGTACGTCGCCTCGCGTGACGGCCTGAACGGTGTGGAGTGGGCGGTCAACGCCTCGGCCGACCTGCAGCTCTGGGAGCTCGCGCGCGCCTGACGCGACACCTTCCGGAACAACGATGCGGTCCGGGGCCACTGCCCCGGACCGCATCGTCGTCCGTACCGCCTGCACCGCCCCGGCTCACTGGGCGCCGGGACGCACCAGACCGCTCTCGTAGGCGTAGACGGCCGCCTGCACCCGGTCGCGCAGGCCCAGCTTCGTCAGCACGTGGCCCACATGCGTCTTGACCGTCGTCTCGCTCACGAACAGGTCGGCGGCGATCTCCGCGTTGGACAGGCCGCGCGCCACGAGCTTCAGCACTTCCACCTCGCGCTCCGTGAGCGTGTGCAGCGCGTCCGGGACGGTCTCCTCGCCCGACGGCAGATGGTCCGCGTACTTGTCGAGCAGCCGGCGCGTGATGCTCGGCGCCAGCATCGCCTCGCCCGCCGCCACCACACGGATGGCCTGCACCAGCTCGTTGGCCGGGGCGTCCTTCAGGAGGAAGCCGCTGGCTCCGGCGCGCAGCGCCTCCACCACGTACTCGTCGAGGTCGAACGTCGTCAGCACGAGGACCTTCGCCGGACCGTCCCGGCCCGGGCCGGTGATCTGACGGGTCGCCTCGACACCGTCCATCCGCGGCATCCGGATGTCCATGAGCACGACATCGGGCTGCAGTGCCCGCACCTGGTCGATGGCCTGCAGACCGTCACCGGCCTCACCGACCACCGCGAGATCGCCCTCGGCCTCCAGGATCATCCGGAAACCGGTGCGCAGCAGTGGTTGATCATCGACCAGTAGGACGCGGATAGCCACGGAATCTCCTTAAGGGCCTTCGAGGGCCACCGGTTGGCCGGCCTCTGCCCGGACCGGCTCCATTCTGCCCTGGACACCTTCCTCCGACTCCGCAGGGCGAACCGACAGGGGATACACCGGGGGAGTCCCACCGAACTCGGGACAGACCGCACGGTGATCGCACCAGCCGCAGAGCTTCGTCGGCCGCGGCCGCCACTCGCCCGTCTCCGTGGCCAGCCGGATCGCGTCCCACAGCGCCAGCAGCTTTCGCTCCACCCGCTCGAGGTCGGCCGGGACCGGGTCGTACGTCAGGACGTCACCGCTGCCCAGATAGACGAGCTGGAGGCGCCTGGGCACCACGTTCTTCAGACGCCAGATCACCAGGGCGTAGAACTTCATCTGGAACAGCGCGCCCTCCGCGTACTCCGGACGCGGGGCCTTGCCCGTCTTGTAGTCCACGATCCGGACCTCGCCGGTGGGAGCCACATCGATCCGGTCGATCACACCCCGCAGCCGCAGCCCCGAATCCAGCTCCGTCTCGACGAACAGCTCACGCTCGGCAGGCTCCAGCCGGGTCGGGTCCTCCAGCGAGAACCACCGCTCCACCAGCTGCTCCGCCTCGCTCAGCCACCCGGCCAGACGCTCACCCTCGGCGTCCCCGTCGAACAGCTCGGTCAGCTCGGGCTTCGACTCGAGCAGCCGGTCCCACTGACCGGGAATCAACGCCTTGGCCCTCGGCGCCGTACGGTCCCCCGCCGGGGAGTCGAACAGGCGCTCCAGCACCGCATGCACCAGCGTGCCCCGGGTAGCCGCCTCACTGGGCTTCTCGGGCAGCTTGTCGATGACCCGGAAGCGGTACAACAAAGGGCATTGCATGAAATCGCTCGCGCGCGACGGCGACAGGGACGAGGGTGGCCGAGGCGGGCGCGGTACGGAGGTCATGTCGAAGACCCTACGACCCGCCACCGACACCGAGCGGCATACCATCGACCACAGAGCTCGCAGACTGCATGATCGTGGCAGGACGCCACCGACCGAAAGGACCCCGTGGACGAGAGCGGCGACAGCGGGCGCCCGAAGCCCGGCGCAGGGGGTTCCGACCCCGGCACCGGGCCGGAGAAAGGCAAACCGCGCCGCCCCGCAGATCCGGGCGGCGGCCTGCTCATGGGCCGCCCCTTCGGTGTGCCCGTGTACGTGGCACCCAGCTGGTTCGTCGTCGCCGCCCTGATCACGTGGGTCTTCGGCGGTCAGCTCGACCGCGTCCTGCCGGAACTCGGCGCCGCCCGCTACCTGGTCGCCCTGTTCTTCGCGATCGCCTTCTACGCCTCCGTACTCGTCCACGAGCTCGCGCACACCGTCGCAGCCCTGCACTACAAGCTGCCGGTCCGCCGCATCCAGCTCCAGTTCTTCGGCGGCGTCTCCGAGATCGAGAAGGAATCGGAGACCCCCGGCCGCGAGTTCGTCCTCGCCTTCGTGGGCCCCCTGCTCTCCCTGGTGCTCGGCGGCCTCTTCTACATCCCCCTGCAGTTCGTCGAGGCCGGCACGGTCCCCGGGGTGCTCCTCGCCGGACTGATGATCTCCAACCTCATCGTCGCCGCCTTCAACCTGCTGCCCGGGCTCCCCCTCGACGGCGGACGCATGCTCCGAGCCGTCGTCTGGAAGATCACCGGCAAGCCGATGAGCGGCACCATCGCCGCCGCATGGGTCGGCCGGGGCCTGGCCGTCGCCGTTCTCGTCGGCCTGCCCCTGCTCACCCACACCGGCGCCCTCGGCAACGCCACCAGCGAGATCAGCGGCTTCGAGACCGTGACCGACGCCCTGCTCGCCGCGATCCTCGCCGGAATCATCTGGACCGGCGCGGGCAACAGCCTGCGCATGGCCAGGCTGCGTGAGCACCTCCCGGACCTGCGCGCCCGCACCCTGACCCGGCGCGCGGTCCCCGTCGAGTCCGCCACTCCGCTCTCCGAGGCGCTCCGCCGTGCCAACGAAGCGGGCGCCCGCGCCCTGGTGGTCGTCGACGGACAGGGCAACCCCAAGGGCGTCGTCCGCGAGGCCGCCATCGTCGGAGTCCCCGAGCACCGCCGCCCCTGGGTGGCCGTCAGCGGCCTCGCCCAGGACCTCACCGAGGGCATGAAGGTCCCCGCGGAACTCGCGGGCGAGGCCCTGCTGGACCGGCTCAAGGCGACCCCGGCCACCGAGTACCTGGTCGTCGAGGACACCGGCGAGATCTACGGGGTCCTCTCCACAGCCGACGTCGAACGCGCCTTCGTCGCGGCGATGGCCCGGCCCGCGGCCTGACCGTCCGCCACCGGGCACGCGGGCGGTCGAAAGCCCCGGAAAGCCCCCGGCAAGGCCCCCGAAATGGGGACCCCGAAATACCGGTAGGCTGGCCGCATGTCCGAACCGACCGGTGCCGCCCGCCGTCGCGGCCCATTCAAAGTCGGGGACCAGGTCCAGCTCACCGACCCCAAGGGACGCCACTACACCTTCACGCTCGAGGCCGGAAAGAACTTCCACACCCACAAGGGTTCTTTCCCGCACGACGAGCTGATCGGTGCTCCCGAGGGCAGTGTTGTCCGTACCACGGGAAACGTCGCCTATCTCGCGCTGCGCCCCCTGCTCCCCGACTACGTCCTGTCCATGCCCCGCGGCGCCGCCGTGGTCTACCCCAAGGACGCGGGGCAGATCCTGGCCTTCGGCGACATCTTCCCCGGCGCCCGCGTCGTCGAAGCCGGTGTCGGCTCCGGAGCGCTCAGCACCTTCCTCCTGCGCGCCATCGGCGAGCAGGGCATGCTGCACTCCTACGAGCGCCGCGAGGACTTCGCCGAGATCGCCCAGCAGAACGTGGAGCGCTACTTCGGCTCTCCGCACCCCGCCTGGCAGCTCACCGTCGGCGACCTCCAGGACAACCTCTCGGACACCGACGTCGACCGAGTCGTCCTGGACATGCTCGCCCCGTGGGAGTGCCTCGAGGCCGTCTCCAAGGCACTCGTGCCCGGCGGCATCCTCTGCGCGTACGTCGCGACCACCACGCAGCTGTCACGGACCGTCGAATCCATCCGGGAGATCGGCTGCTTCGCGGAGCCGCAGCCCTGGGAGTCGATGATCCGCAACTGGCACGTCGAGGGCCTGGCCGTCCGCCCCGACCACAGGATGATCGGCCACACCGGCTTCCTGGTCACCGCCCGCCGTCTCGCGGACGGCGTCGAGGCGCCGCTGCGCCGCCGCCGCCCCTCCAAGGGCGCCTACGGCGAGGACTACAGCGGTCCCGGCAGCCGGAGCGGCTCCGCCACCCGCGACTGACCCGTACAAGGCAGAGGCGCCGCCGCCGAGTTCCCCGGACCGACCCCGGGAGCCGGCAGGCGGCGCCTTTTCGTTGTTCCGGGGCACCGGGCAGTGACCCCGCCGTTCCCCTGCGGTGTGAGGTGTGGCACGATGCTGGCCACCCCCCACCCGCCGATTTCCCGTCGGCCGCCGCCTATCCAGGCCTCCAGGAACCACAGGAGAGAAACCGCGTGCAGTCCTCCGCGCTCCCGGATCTCGCGCACACCGACACCAAGCCGGTGCACTGGCTCGCCACGGCCGCGGCCATGGCCGCCGTCGTCGCCGCGGCGGGCCTGCTCCAGCCGGACGCGGCCACGGCGACCGCCTCCGCGTCCGAGCACCGCACGAACGCCCAGCACGGTGCCGCGCCCGCCGCCGAAGCACCCGACCCGGCCGACGCCGCCTTCCCGCTGGACTGCGGCACGGCCGGGTACACCGTGGCCGACCAGGCCGCCGGCGACCTCGACGGCGACAACAGGCCCGAGACCGTCGCCGTCGTGCACTGCGCCGCGGGTTCCGGCACACCGCCCAGCGGGGTCTACGTCCTGACACAGGCGAGCGGGGCCGCACCGCGGGTTGTGGCAACCCTGGTGGACCCCGCTCAGAAAATCACGGTCACGGACTTCGCGGTCCGCGACGGCCTGGTCGCCGCGACACTCCTCGGCTACTCCTCGGCCGATGTGCCGCGCTGCTGCCCCGACGAGCAGGAGAGCGCCACCTGGCAGTGGAAGGGCAACGCGTTCATCAAGTCCGCCGGACCCGCCGGGGACACCGCGCTGAGCGCCTGAGCCGCTACGCCGCGTCCGGGCCGAAGACTTCCACGTTGTCCGAAACGCGACGTACATGAATGCAGTCGCCCGGGCATTCCTTCGCCGAGTCCACCACGTCCTGGAGCAACGGCAGCGGCACCGGGGTGGTCGCTCCCTTGTCCTGGAGCAGCTCGTCCTCGGAGCTCTTGACGTAGGCCAGACCGTCGATGTCCAGCTCGAACACCTCAGGTGCGTACTGCACGCAGATGCCGTCGCCCGTACAGAGGTCCTGGTCGATCCAGACCTCCAGGTCCTGCGTGTCACTGTTGCCCGGAGCGTCCTGCTGCGCGGTCATGTGTCCTGCCGTTCCCTGCGTATCTGCACCAATTGAAGCCAGCCCTGACGGGTGTTGAACGGTTCGACGATACAACCGGCAGCTTCCCGGTGCCGAAGGGTGGGTATTCCCTTGGCGTGAGGGAGAGCGCAAGGGTGAAGATCGGACACACCACCGGGTCTTTGTGATCTAGGGGTTTCAATCATCACCCACCCAGGTAGGGTCAGGAAGCGTCCAGCTCCCCTTGGAGGAGGTGAGGACCGTGGCAGCCCACGACGACGACATCAACCGCGGCATCCGGCCCGGGCGGGGGTCAGAAGACCCAGCCGGCCAGGTTGCCTATCTCGAGCAGGAAATCGCCGTCCTGCGACGTAAGCTCGCCGACTCTCCGCGTCATACGAGGATTCTCGAAGAGCGGATCGTCGAGTTGCAGACCAACCTGGCAGGCGTGTCCGCGCAGAACGAGCGGCTCGCCAATACACTCCGCGAGGCCCGCGACCAGATCGTGGCCCTCAAGGAGGAAGTCGACCGGCTTGCCCAGCCACCGGCCGGCTTCGGTGTCTTCCTGCAGGTCAACGAGGACGGCACCTGCGACATCTTCACCGGGGGCCGCAAGCTCCGGGTGAATGTGAGCCCAAGCGTCGAGATCGAAGGCCTTCGGCGGGGCCAGGAAGTCATGCTCAACGAGGCGCTCAACGTGGTCGAGGCCATGGAATTCGAGCGGGCCGGGGACATCGTCACCCTCAAGGAGATCCTTGAGGACGGCGAACGCGCCCTGGTCGTCGGGCACACCGACGAGGAGCGGGTGGTGAGGCTCGCCGAGCCTCTGCTGGACATCACCATCCGCCCCGGCGACGCCCTCCTGCTCGAACCCAGGTCCGGCTACGTCTACGAAGTGGTTCCCAAGAGCGAGGTCGAGGAGCTCGTCCTCGAAGAGGTTCCGGACATCGACTACGAGAAGATCGGCGGCCTGGGCGACCAGATCGAGCTGATCCGAGACGCGGTCGAGCTCCCCTACCTCCACCCGGACCTCTTCAAGGAGCACGAACTGCGCCCGCCGAAGGGCATCCTGCTCTACGGTCCCCCCGGCTGCGGCAAGACACTCATTGCCAAGGCCGTAGCCAACTCGCTGGCCAAAAAGGTCGCCGAGGTCACCGGACAGCCCGCGGGGAAGAGCTACTTCCTCAATATCAAGGGCCCCGAGCTCCTCAACAAGTACGTCGGTGAGACCGAGCGGCACATCCGTCTGGTCTTCCAGCGTGCCCGGGAGAAGGCGAGCGAGGGCACCCCCGTCATCGTCTTCTTCGACGAGATGGAATCCCTCTTCCGCACCCGTGGTTCCGGTGTCAGCTCGGACGTGGAGAACACCATCGTCCCCCAGCTGCTCGCCGAGATCGACGGTGTGGAAGGCCTGGAGAACGTCATCGTCATCGGTGCCTCCAACCGCGAGGACATGATCGACCCCGCCATCCTGCGGCCCGGCCGTCTCGATGTGAAGATCAAGATCGAGCGCCCGGACGCGGAGGCCGCGAAGGACATCTTCGCGAAGTACCTCACTCCTTCGCTGCCGCTGCACGCGGACGACCTCGCCGAGCACTCCGGCTCGAAGGAGGCCGCCGCCCACGCGATGATCCAGTCGGTCGTGGAGCGGATGTACACGGAGTCCGAGGAGAACCGCTTCCTCGAGGTCACCTACGCCAACGGCGACAAGGAAGTCCTGTACTTCAAGGACTTCAACTCCGGAGCGATGATTCAGAACATCGTGGACCGGGCAAAGAAAATGGCCATCAAGGCATTCCTCGAGCAGCGCCAAAAGGGCCTGCGCGTCTCCCACCTCCTCCAGGCATGCGTGGACGAGTTCAAGGAGAACGAGGACCTGCCCAACACGACGAACCCGGACGACTGGGCCAGGATTTCCGGAAAGAAGGGCGAGCGGATCGTCTTCATCCGCACACTCGTCACCGGAAAGCAGGGGGCGGACACCGGTCGTTCCATCGACACGGTGGCAAATACCGGACAGTACCTGTAAAACGCAGACCGGCTGCGGATGCCCGGCAGGGCATCCGCAGCCGGCCGTTTTCCCGGCAGCTCCGGCCATACCCGAACAATGACGTAATTGATCTCCCCACCGGCGCAGAGGCGCTCTAGGCTCTGCTGTACCGCCGAGTCGCGCAGTGCGGGGACGGGCACCGCACGCGTACCGGACCAGCAGCGGTACTTGAGCGGCGCTCCCGGACGGGGGCACCGCCGGGCAAGGAGGGCCGCATGACCGTACGGCGAGTAATGGGCATCGAGACGGAGTACGGGATCTCCGTCCCCGGTCACCCCAACGCCAATGCCATGCTCACCTCGTCCCAGATCGTCAACGCCTACGCGGCGGCGATGCACCGGGCGCGCCGCGCCCGCTGGGACTTCGAGGAGGAGAATCCGCTGCGCGACGCGCGAGGCTTCGACCTCGCCCGCGAGACCGCCGACTCCAGCCAGCTCACCGACGAGGACATCGGCCTCGCCAATGTCATCCTCACCAACGGTGCGCGGCTGTACGTCGACCACGCACACCCCGAATACAGCTCACCGGAGATCACCAATCCGCTGGACGCGGTGCTCTGGGACAAGGCCGGCGAGCGCGTCATGGCCGAAGCCGCCGAGCGGGCCGCCGCCATCCCCGGTGCCCAGCCGATCCACCTCTACAAGAACAACACCGACAACAAGGGCGCGTCCTACGGCACGCACGAGAACTACCTGATGAAGCGGGAGACCCCCTTCTCGGACATCGTGCGCCACCTGACCCCGTTCTTCGTGTCCCGGCAGGTCGTCACCGGCGCGGGCCGGGTCGGCATCGGCCAGGACGGCCACGAGCACGGGTTCCAGATCAGTCAGCGCGCCGACTACTTCGAGGTCGAGGTCGGCCTCGAGACCACGCTCAAGCGCCCCATCATCAACACCCGCGACGAACCGCACTCGGACGCCGAGAAGTACCGCAGGCTGCACGTGATCATCGGCGATGCCAACCTTTCCGAGATCTCGACCTATCTGAAGCTCGGCACCACGGCGCTGGTGCTTTCCATGATCGAGGACGGCTTCATCAATGTCGACCTGGCCGTCGACCAGCCGGTACGCACCCTCCACCAGGTCTCGCACGACCCGACCCTGCAGCAGCTGATCACGCTCCGCAGCGGCCGGACACTCACCGCGGTACAACTTCAGATGGAGTACTTCGAGCTGGGCCGCAAGTACGTCGAGGAGCGCTACGGGGCGGACGCCGACGAGCAGACCAAGGACGTCCTGGTCCGCTGGGAGGACACCCTGAACCGCCTGGAGACCGATCCGATGAGCCTGTCGGGCGAACTGGACTGGATCGCCAAGCGGGAGCTCATGGAGGCGTACAGGCGGCGCGACAGCCTGGACTGGGACGCTCCCCGCCTGCACCTGGTGGACCTCCAGTACGCCGACGTGCGGGCCGACAAGGGCCTGTACAACCGTCTGGCGGCCCGCGGCAAGATGAAGCGCCTGCTCGACGAGAACGACGTCGAGCGGGCCCGTACGAAGCCTCCCGAGGACACCAGAGCCTATTTCCGGGGCCGCTGCCTGGAGCAGTACGCGGACGACGTGGCCGCGGCCTCCTGGGATTCGGTCATCTTCGACCTGCCCGACCGTGACTCACTGCAACGGGTGCCCACGATGGAGCCGCTGCGCGGTACACGTGACCACGTGAAGGAGCTCCTGGACCGCTGCCGCACGGCGGAAGAGCTGGTCCGGACGCTGTCGGGCGGCTGAAAGGCCCTCCGGCTGGGAATCAATCAGATGACCTCCGGACGTTGAGACAAGTACCGGGCCAATGTCGGACTCCGTAGGTAGGGTCTGATCAAGTGCTTCGAACCGAGCGGGGTGAGCTACATGGCGACCAAGGACACCGGCGGCGGACAGCAGAAGGCGACACGTTCCACCGAGGAGGCCGAGGAGCAGGCGCAGGAAGCGCAGGCATCCGAGGACCTCAAGGAGCGGCAGGAGAAGCTGGGCGAGGACGTCGACGACGTCCTCGACGAGATCGACGATGTGCTCGAGGCCAACGCTGAGGACTTCGTTCGAAGCTTCGTTCAAAAGGGCGGCGAGTAGCAGCCGGCGCTCCGACCCGGTCCGCCCGCCGACGGACTCGCGCCGTCGGCGGCCGCTTCCGCGGGATGTCTTCGCCCTCGGCGGACATCCCGCGGAAGCGCCTCTGCACCAGGTTGATCGCTGTCACCGGGCGGGTAGGGTCCCTGGCGTACTGCTTCAACTGCAATTCGGCCATCGGCAAGTTGGGGGATGATCCTGACTCCTTGCGCAGGGCCATCGCATACCTGGAGGGAAACGCGTGGAAGCCAACACTCGTAGCACCGGGCGTCTACCAGCTGCCTTCCTGACGCCGGGTTCGTCCTCGTTCATGGACTTCCTGTCCGACCAGTCGCCCTCGATGCTTCCGGGCAACCGGAACCTGCCACCGCTGAAGGGAGCGATCGAGGCGCCGCACGGTACGACGATCGTCGCGGCCTCCTTCCCGGGTGGTGTGGTGCTTGCCGGTGACCGGCGGGCGACCATGGGGAACATGATCGCGCAGCGGGACATCGAGAAGGTGTTCCCGGCCGACGAGTACTCGGCGGTGGGGATCGCCGGCACGGCCGGTCTCGCCGTGGAGATGGTCAAGCTGTTCCAGCTCGAACTGGAGCACTTCGAGAAGGTCGAGGGCGCCACACTCTCCCTGGAGGGCAAGGCGAACCGGCTGTCCACGATGATCCGCAGCAATCTGGCGATGGCCATGCAGGGCCTGGCGGTCGTCCCGCTGTTCGCCGGCTACGACGTCGACCGCGAGAAGGGCCGGATCTTCTCGTACGACGTCACCGGCGGACGTTCCGAGGAACACGGTTACGCGGCCACCGGCTCGGGCTCGATCTTCGCCCGCGGGTCGATGAAGAAGCTGTACCGCGAGGACCTGACGGAGGAGCAGACACTCACTCTGGTCGTGCAGGCGCTGTACGACGCGGCAGACGACGACTCGGCGACCGGTGGCCCCGACGTGGCACGCCGGATCTACCCGATCGTCACCGTCATCACGGACGAGGGCTTCAGGAAGCTGAACGACGCGGAATCCGCCGAGATCGCGCGCTCGATCCTGGAGCGCCGGCTCGAGCAGCCCGACGGCCCGCGTGCCGCGCTGCTCTGACCGGTCCCTGATGCTTCTCCGATGCACTCGTCACTGACAGAAAGGGACGGATAGCCGGTGTCGACGCCGTTCTATGTCTCACCCCAGCAGGCCATGGCCGACCGGGCGGAATACGCCCGGAAGGGCATCGCCCGTGGTCGCAGCCTGGTTGTGCTGCAGTTCGCCGACGGCATTGTGTTCGTCGGCGAGAACCCGTCCCGTGCGCTGCACAAGTTCAGCGAGATCTACGACCGGATCGGCTTCGCCGCCGCCGGCAAGTACAACGAGTACGAGAACCTCAGGATCGGCGGTGTGCGCTACGCGGATCTGCGCGGATACACCTACGACCGCGACGATGTGACGGCCCGTGGGCTGGCCAACGTCTACGCGCAGACCCTCGGCACCATCTTCTCCAGCGCCGCCGAGAAGCCGTACGAGGTGGAGCTGGTGGTCGCCGAGGTCGGTGCCGGGCCGGAGGGCGACCAGATCTACCGGCTTCCGCACGACGGTTCGATCGTGGACGAGCACGGCTCGGTCGCGGTCGGCGGCAACGCCGAGCAGATCAGCACCTTCCTCGATCAGCGCCACCGTGACGGGATGTCGCTCGCGGAGGCGCTCAAGCTGGCCGTGCAGGCGCTGTCCCGCGAGGCCAACGGCAATGAGCGGGAGATTCCCGCCGAGCGGCTCGAAGTCGCGGTCCTGGACCGTACGAGGCCGCAGCAGCGCAAGTTCAAGCGGATCGTGGGCCGGCAGCTGACACGGCTGCTGGACGCGGACGGTGCGGGAGCGACCCCGACGGACGCTCCGTCCGACACCGAGGAAGCCGACGCCCCGGACGGGACGACCGGCGAGAGCACCGGTGGCAGCACCGGCGAGTCCACGCAGGAGTAGTCCGGCCGGGCAGGTGTCCGTCCCGGTGCCCCCGACAGCCACGACCGGCTGTCGGGGGCATCGTCACGTCCGGACGCCGTCGGCAGGGGGCGCGGTGGAGCCGCGGACCACGAGGCGCACGGGGAGGCTGCCCGGCTCCACGGGCCGGCCGTCCAGGACGGCGAGCAGGGCCGTCATACCGCGCTCGCCCACCTGTTCGGCCGGGAGCTGCACCGTTGTGAGCTCCGGTTCCACCGCGGTGGCGAGGGCGAGGTCGTCGAAGCCGGTCACGGAGATGTCCTCGGGCACCCGCAGCCCGCGCCGGCGTACCGCCTTGCAGGCACCGGCAGCCAGAATGTCGTCGTCGCAGACGATCGCCGTCGGGAGCGGCCCGGGAGCGGCCAGGACGGCCTCCGTGGCCTCGCGCCCGGCCCGTACGTCCAGCGGGGACGCCACGCGGCGGACGGCGGCTCCGGGGACGTCCCGCACGGCGTCCGCCAGGGCGCGGGCCCGCTCCGCGAAGGTCCAGGTGTCCACGCCGGAGGCGAGGTGGACGAAGCGGCGGTGGCCGAGGGTCAGCAGATGCTCCGCCACCTGGCGCATGCCGTCCGCGATGTCGAGGTTCACCTGGGCCGCCGCGCCGTCCTCATCGGGGTCGCTGTCCAGCATCACCAGGGGCAGGTCCGCGCCGCGGAGCGCCCCCAGGGCGTCGGCGGCCATCGAGGAGGCGATGACACCGTCGAGCGCCGCGCGGGCCGATGCGAACGGGTCCTTGGCCGGCCCTGTGCCATCGGGCGAGGGGTAGAGGACGACGCCGAAGTCGTGCTCGGCCGCGACGGCGGCGGCGCCCGTGTAGACCCGGGCGAAGAACTCGTTGGTGAGCGCGGGCACCACGAGGAGCGCGGTGCGGGTGCGGCCGAGCCGGAGGCTGCGGGCGGCGAGGTTGGGCCGGTAACCGAGGTCCCGGGCGCTGTCGCGGACACGCCCGGCGGTCGCCTCGGACACCCGTCCGTGCCATTTGCCGCCGAGCACGAGCGAGACGGTGGCCTGCGAGACACCCGCGGCCCGGGCCACGTCGCGGCTGGTGGGCCGGGGTGGGGCGGGCCGCTGCGCGCTGCTCACTCGTGCCTCCGTGCTGGACCGGCCAGCTGCCGTGGGATGGACTCGCGGACTGCGCACATGGTACGTATGAACCTCGAAGTTATACGTAAAACTTCGGTGGAGCACGAAGCGCACCGGGGGAGAGAGGCGGACATGGCCGCGGGATATCTGGACATCCTCCGGGCGCGGCATGCCGCCCGGCTGCTGGCGGGAACCCTGGTGGGGCGGCTGCCGAACGGCACCGCCCCCATCGCGATCGTCCTGTTCACCCGGGCCGAGGGCGGCAGCTACACGCTGGCCGGCGGCCTCGCCGCCGCGTACGGCCTGGCCACGGCCGTGGGGCAGCCCCTCCTCGGCAGGGCCGTGGACCTCTACGGCCAGCCGCGCGTCCAGTTCCCCGCCGCCGTGCTCTCCGCACTCGGCATGGCCGCGCTGGCCCTGGTGGGCCTCGGCTCGCTCCCGCTGGCCGTCGCGGCGGTGATCGTGGCCGGAGTCTTCACACCGCCGCTGGAGGGCGGCCTGCGGGCCCTGTGGCCGACAGTGCTGGGCCGCGAGGACCGGGTCCACCGCGCGTACGCCATGGACGCGGTGGCCCAGGAAGTGATGTTCACCCTGGGCCCGCTCCTCGTCACGGTCCTGGTGTCGCTCTGGTCACCGGCTGCCGCGCTGCTGGTCATCAACGCCATCGGCGTCCTCGGCGCGCTCTCCGTGGTGCTGTCCGAGCCGTCCCGGACCTGGCGCTCCGCTCCCCGCGAGGCGCACTGGCTCGGGGCGCTGCGCTCGAGCGGGCTGCTGGCCCTGCTGGGCGCGTTCTTCTTCGTCGGGCTCGCGCTCGGCTCGATCACGGTGGCGGGGGTCGCGTACGCCGACGACCACGGCCGGGAGTCCGTGTACGGCTGGCTGATGGCGGCCCTCGGACTGGGCGCGCTGATCGGCGGCGTGGCGTACGGGGCGCGCCAGTGGGCCGGGGCCCCCGAGCGGCGGCTGCGGGTCATCGTCGCGCTGCTGGCCCTGTGCTACCTGCCGCTGATGCTGACCCCCGGTGTGCCCGCCATGACCGCGCTGTCCGCGCTCGCGGGGGTGTTCCTCGCGCCGGCCATCGCCTGCTCGTTCATCGTGGTCGACCGGCACGCCCCGCGGGGCACGGTGACCGAGGCGTTCTCCTGGCTCGTGACGACGTTCGGCGTGGGTGCCGCGGCCGGAACGGCCGTGGCGGGCCCGGCCGTCGAGCTCGGCGGAACGGCGTCGGGTTTCGCCGTCGCGGGGGCCGGGGGAGTGGCGGCGCTGCTGGTTCTGCTGGCCACCGGAAGGGTCCTCGCAGTTCCCGGGCGTGGGCCCGCTGTTGTGACGGGATCGGAAAATGATCGAAACGGTGCTGCCGAACCCGGTTTCAGCTCAGGCCGTAAGGCGTAATGTTCAGTCATGGACCGCCGCATTTTCGGGCTGGAGAACGAGTACGGCGTCACGTGCACGTTCAGGGGACAGCGCCGACTGTCACCTGACGAAGTGGCGCGCTACCTCTTCCGCCGTGTTGTGTCATGGGGCCGCAGCAGCAATGTCTTTCTGCGGAACGGCGCCCGCCTCTACCTCGACGTGGGATCGCATCCGGAATACGCGACACCCGAATGCGACAACGTGACCGAACTGGTCACGCACGACAAGGCAGGCGAACGCATTCTCGAAGGCCTGCTCGTCGACGCCGAACGCCGCCTGCACGAGGAGGGAATCGCGGGCGACGTCTATCTCTTCAAGAACAACACCGACTCGGCTGGAAACTCCTACGGGTGCCACGAGAACTACCTCGTGGCCCGGCACGGAGAATTCTCCCGGCTCGCGGACATCCTCATTCCGTTCCTCGTCACCCGGCAGCTGATCTGTGGTGCCGGCAAGGTGCTGCAGACCCCGCGTGGCGCGGTCTACTGCGTCAGCCAGCGTGCCGAGCACATCTGGGAGGGCGTCAGTTCCGCCACGACGCGCTCCCGGCCGATCATCAACACCAGGGACGAACCGCACGCCGACGCGGAGCGGTACCGCCGCCTCCACGTCATCGTCGGTGACTCCAACATGTCCGAGACGACCATGCTGCTCAAGGTCGGCGCGACCGACCTGGTGCTCCGCATGATCGAGGCGGGCACGGTGATGCGCGACCTGACCCTGGAGAACCCGATCCGGGCCATCCGCGAGGTCAGCCACGACATCACCGGGCAGCGCAAGGTGCGCCTGGCCAGCGGCCGGGAGGCATCGGCCATCGAGGTCCAGCGCGAGTACTACGAGAAGGCCGTCGACTTCGTCGAACGCCGCGGCATCCGCACCGGCACCGTCGACCAGGTCCTCGAACTGTGGGGCCGCACGCTGGACGCCATCGAGGCCGAGGACCTCGACCGGATCGGCACCGAGATCGACTGGGTCATGAAGTACAAGCTCATCGAGCGGTACCGGGCCAAGCACAACATGACCATGTCGAACCCGAGGGTCGCTCAGATAGACCTCGCCTACCACGACATCCACCGGCGGCGCGGGCTCTACTACCTCCTGGAGCGCAAGGGCCAGACCGCCCGCATCTGCAACGACCTGAAGATCTTCGAGGGCAAATCGGTGCCCCCGCAGACGACCAGGGCACGGCTGCGCGGTGACTTCATCCGCAGGGCCCAGGAGCAGCGGCGGGACTTCACCGTCGACTGGGTCCACCTCAAGCTCAACGACCAGGCGCAGCGCACCGTGCTGTGCAAGGACCCGTTCCGCTCCGTCGACGAACGGGTGGAGAAACTGATCGCGGGTATGTGATCCGGACGGGAGATCTCCCGCCCCGCAGGCGACCGGGCCCCGTACGTTCCTCGTGCGGGGCCCTTCGCTCGGCCTAGAGTGTCGGGGACCCATTCACGTGCCGTCTGAGATCTGAGGAACCAGTGCGCCGACTTGCCGGCCTTCTCGTCGTCCCCCTTCTGCTGCTGTCCACAGCGGCATGCGGCGACGACAAGGCCTCCGACTCCGCCTCGTCCGAGGGCAACCCCGCGATCACCGCGGGAGCGAAATT
Organism: Streptomyces sp. NBC_00683; assembly: GCF_036226745.1. NCBI lineage: Bacteria > Bacillati > Actinomycetota > Actinomycetes > Kitasatosporales > Streptomycetaceae > Streptomyces > Streptomyces sp. NBC_00683. Next base: position 6,942,357 of record NZ_CP109013.1, read on the forward strand.
CGGCGAGAAGCCCACCCTGGCGAAGGGTGAGGGCGATCCGCCCAAGGAGCTGAAGACCGAAGTCATCAGTGAGGGTGACGGCGCGAAGCTCAAGAACGGCGACGCGATCCAGGTCAACTACCTCGGGCAGGCGTGGGACTCCACCAAGCCGTTCGACAACAGCTTCGACAAGGGCCAGCCCTTCGACCTGACGCTCGGTGCGGGCATGGTCATCCAGGGCTGGGACAAGGGTCTGGTCGGCCAGAAGGTCGGCAGCCGCGTCCAGCTCGTCATCCCGCCGGAGCTCGGTTACGGCGCGCAGGGGCAGGGAGACATCAAGCCCAACGCCACCCTCGTCTTCGTCGTCGACGTGGTGAAGGCGACGCAGGTTCCGAAGTCCGCCAAGGGCACACCGGTCGCCCAGGACAACATCGACCTGCCGAAGGTCGGCACGAACACCGACGGCAAGGCACCGACGGTCACGTTCCCGAAGGGCAACCCGCCCAAGAAGCTGGTCTCCAACTACGTCCTGGAGTCCGACGGGGACGTCGTCAAGGAGACCGACAGCATCGTCGTGAACTACGAGGCCTTCCTGTGGAAGGGTGCCAAGAAGTTCGACAGCACCTACGACACGGGCAAGACCGCGACCTTCCCGCTGGCCCAGATCACCGTCAAGGGTCTGAAGAACGGGCTGGTCGGCAAGAAGGTCGGCAGTCGCGTGCTGCTCGTCATCCCGCCGGACCAGGCTTTCGGCAACGAGGCGCAGCAGACCATTCCTGCCAACTCGACGCTCGTGTGGTCCGTGGACATCCTGACAAAGATGTAAGACTGTCCCGGTTGCCCAGTTCATCATTTAGAGGAGCAGTTCAGTGAGCATCGAGAAGCCCGAGATCGACTTCCCGGGTGGCGAGCCGCCGGCCGACCTGGAGATCAAGGACATCTGGGAGGGCGACGGACAGGTGGCCCAGGCGGGCCAGACCGTCTCCGTGCACTACGTGGGTGTGGCGTTCTCCACCGGCGAGGAGTTCGACGCTTCCTGGAACCGCGGCACCCCGCTGCAGTTCCAGCTCGGTGCCGGTCAGGTCATCGCCGGCTGGGACCAGGGCGTCCAGGGCATGAAGGTCGGCGGCCGTCGCCAGCTGACCATCCCCGCGAACCTCGCCTACGGCGACCGCGGCGCGGGTGGCGGCGCCATCGCGCCCGGCGAGACGCTCATCTTCGTCTGTGACCTGGTCGGCGTCTGATCCGTCCGGACTCAGGAGCGAGGGCCCGCGCCGCAAGGCGCGGGCCCTCGCTTTGGTCCGGACACCCCGGGGCGGTACGGTCGACGGTCGTAGCACGTAGAGAAAGGGCGTCGATGGCGATTGCCAAGGCCGAACGGCTGATGAACCTGGCACTGTGTCTGCTGGGTACCCGGCGCCCGCTCAGCAAACGTGAGCTCCGCGGGTCCATCGAGGCCTACATGGAAGCGGGCTCGGACGAATCCTTCAACCGGATGTTCGAGCGCGACAAGGACGATCTGCGCGAACTCGGTCTGGTCATCGAGACCGTGGAGAACCTGGACGGCGACACCGGCTACCTCGCGCGCCGCGACAGCAACCGGCTGCCCCCCATCACGCTGGACGCCGAGGAGGCCGCCGCCCTCGGGCTCGCCGCCAAGGTCTGGCAGCAGGCAAGGCTGGCCGGGGCCGCCAGCGGCGCCCTGCAGAAGCTGCGCGCCGCGGGCATGCCGGAGGCCGAGGACGCGTACGAGGTGCACAGCGCCCTCGAACCCCGTATCCCGGTCCACGAGGCCGCCTTCGAGCCGCTGATGCTCGCCTGCCGGGACCGCCGCCCCGTCACCTTCGACTACCGCAAGGCCAACGCCGCCCGCCCCGAGCAGCGCCAGGTGGAGCCCTGGACGCTCGAGTGCTGGCGCGGCCACTGGTACCTGGCCGGCTGGGACCGCGACAGGGGCGCCGAGAGGGTCTTCCGGCTGTCCAGGATCTCCGGCCGGGTCCGCTCCCGGGCCGGGGCCTTCACGGCCCCGGTGCCCGATGTGGTGACCGTGCGCGAGACCGTGGAGAGCTGGGCGGGGGAGACCGCGACCAGGACCGCCCGGATCAGGCTGCGCGCCGGGTCCGGCTACCCGCTGCGCTCCCGCGCAATATCCGTACGGGAACTCGGCGACGGCTGGGACGAGTTGGAGATTCCGTACGGACACGGACTGGACGCCTGGCTCGTCGAGTTCGGACCCGACGTCGTCGTGGAGGAACCCGCCGATCTGCGGGCCGATGTGATGGACCGGCTGCGCGCCGTGGCCAAGGACTGAGGGGACCCGTACTCGTGGCCACGAACGCGATCGACCAGACCAGGCGGATGCTCTCCCTGGTGACGTACCTGCGCGAGCGCCCTGGCGCCCACGTCCAGGACGTCGCCCGGGCCTTCGGGATCACCGAGGACGAGCTGATCTCCGACCTCGACGTACTCCCCATGTGCGGCACCAGCTTCCGCGGCGGTGACCTCCTCGACATCGACACCGACGGCGACCGGATCTGGTGGCACAACCCGGACGACGTCGCGGAGCCGCTCCGGCTGGCCGCGGACGAGGCCACGGCGCTGCTCGTCGCGGCCCGTGCCGTGGCCACGCTGCCCGGACTGCGCGAGAGCGACCGGCAGGCGCTGGTGCGCGCGACCGCGAAGCTGGAGACGGCGGCCGGAGAGGTCGGGGCGGCCAGTTCGCGGCTCTCGGTCATCTTCGAGTCCGAGGGCGGGGTCTTCGCCGAGGTCGACCGCGCGATCTCCGAGCGCCGCCGCCTCTGGCTGCGCTACTACTCTCCCGCGCGCGACGAGCTCACCGAGCGTGAGGTGGACCCGATCCGCCTGTTCGCCGTCGGCCACACCTATATGGAGGGCTGGTGCCGGCTCTCCGAGGCCCGGCGCACGTTCCGGCTCGACAGGGTCGCCGAGATCCGGCTGCTCGACGCCCCGGCCGCACCGCCGGAGCTCGAACTGCGTGATCTTTCGGAGGGCCTGGTGCAGCCGGCGGCCGAGGACCCGGAGGTCGTCGTCGAGGTGGGACCCGGGGGCCGGTGGGTCGCCGAGTACTACCCGCACGACAGCGCGGAGGAACTGCCCGACGGGGGCCTGCGGATCACACTCCGTACCCCCGACCCCGCCTCGCTGCGCAGGCTCGCCCTGAGGCTGGGCGGAGAAGGGCGCATCACGGCGCCCGAGGACCTCGCGCAGAGTGCGCGGACGGCGGCCCGGGAAGCGCTCGCCGCCTATGACGGTGCCCTCTGAGCGGCGGCTACCGGAACACGGAGGAGACAGAGGCCGTATGACTGCGATATCGAGTAGGCAGACCGGACCGGTAGCGGTACCGGTGCCCGCCACCGTCCGGTTCCGGGCGGCCTGCCCGGACTGCCGCGAGAGATTCGAGCTGGCGGCGGGTGCCCTGCGCCTCGCGATAGGTGCGAGCCGTCGCACGACCTTCTACACCTTCACCTGCCCCGAGTGCGGCTCCGCCGTCCGCAAGCCTGCCGGGGAGCGCATCATCGAACTCCTCACCGGCGGCGGAGTGCGGACCCTCCGCCTCCACACCGCCCTGCGGTGACCGCCCCGCAGTAACGAGAAAACATCGAGGCTCCGTCCATGTTCTGGCCCATGCTCGCCATCGCTCTGGGATTCCTCGGCCTGGCCGTGCTCGGAATCCTGGCCGTCAAGGTCTTCATCGAGGCGCAACGGCTCGGCCACCAGGTTTCGGCCACCACGAAGCGGATCAATCGAGCGGCAGAGGATCTCGAACGAGCGGCCACCGGTCTCGCGGACACCGGTGAGGCCCTGCGATAGCAGGGGAGCGGCCTTAAGGATTCACCGGTTCGGGGGGTACGCTGCTGGAGTCGGCCCAGGCTAGGGAGGTGCGGGCCGCCGACGGGAGTATGCACGGGCATTGCCTCGCGTTTACCCCTGCGGGTTACGATCGCTGCCAGCGCGCAGGTCGGACGTACGTCCGGTCGAACGGGTAGCGAGCCCACCCTCCAGTCGCCTCAGTGAGAAGGAAGTCGCACATGATCGGCAATCTGAAGCCCCTCGAGATCGTTCTGATCATCGCTGTCATCCTGCTGCTCTTCGGTGCCAAGAAGCTTCCTGACATGGCGCGTTCGCTCGGCAAGTCGGCCCGCATCCTCAAGAGCGAGGCCAAGGCCATGAAGAAGGACGACGCGGATCCCGCGCCGCACACGACGGAGACCGTCGCGGACACCACCCCGCAGCCGACCCCCGCCAAGACGATCCAGGCCGCCCCGGGAGACGTCACCAGCTCCCGCCCGGTCAGCGAGGCCAAGCCCACCACCCAGAGCTGACAGCTGACACGCTCCACCGACAGCTGCCGCACGAGACGAGGGAAGTGGGTTGCTCAAGTCTGCCCGCAAGCAGGAGAAGGACGACGAGGGGCGGATGCCCCTCCTCGATCACCTGCGTGAGCTGCGCAACCGACTGCTGAAGTCGGTACTTGCCATCGTGATCGCCGTGATCGCGGCAGCGTTCTTCCAGAAGGAAATCTTCGAGTTCCTGATGAAGCCGATCCTGGACTCGGTCGGCTGCAAGAACGGCGCCGTGACCATGGTCAACGGTCGGCCGTGTGCGGAGATGACCACCAACGGTCTGCTGTCGCCCTTCACCATCGCTCTGAAGGTGTCCCTGATGGCGGGCGTGCTGGTGGCCACGCCTGTCTGGCTCTACCAGCTGTGGGCGTTCGTCGCGCCGGGCCTGCACAAGCAGGAGAAGCGCTACTCGATGGCCTTCGTGGCGGCCGGCGTTCCGCTGTTCCTCGCCGGTGCCTACCTCGCGTACATGATCCTGCCGCAGACCGCGGAGATCATGCTCGGCTTCACGCCGGACAACGTGAAGAACCTGCTGCCCCTCGACGACTTCCTCGACCTGATCACGCGGATGGTGCTCGTCTTCGGGCTGGCCTTCGAGCTGCCGCTGCTGCTCATCCTGCTCAACATGACCGGGGTCCTTTCCGGAGCCCGCATGCTGCGCTGGTGGCGCGGGATGCTCGTCGGACTCACGGCGTTCGCGGCCATCGCGACGCCGGGCGGCGAGCCCATCTCGATGCTCCTGCTGGCGGGCCCGCTCGCGGTGCTCTACTTCATCGCGGTCGGTTTCTCCCTCCTCAACGACAAGCGCAGGCGGCGCCGCAACCCCGACGCCGAACTGGACGACGACGAGGCCTCGCAACTCGACCTCACACCCGAGGACGTCGGCGCGGTCGAGGGTGTCTCCGCCTCACGGGCAGCCCTGCCCGAGCAGGCCGGTGTCGATTCGGACGGTGCCCGATCTCACCGCCTCAACGGTTACGACGACATCACCTGATCTTGTAGGGTCCTCCCCCAGACTCCGTCCAAGGGGACCCCAGTGACCAGCGAGATCACCCTCTTCGTCAATCCCACCGCAGGACGCGGCCGGGGCGCGCGTGCCGCGCAGCCGGCCGCTTCCGCGTTGCGGGACGCCGGATTCTCCGTGCGGACCGTGCTGGGCGAGGATGCCGACGACGCCCTGAGGCGGGCCCGCGAGGCCGTGGCCGCCGGGACCGGTGCACTGATAGCCGTGGGTGGGGACGGCATGATGTCCCTCGCCCTCCAGGCCGTCGCCGGGACCGGGACACCGCTGGGCGTCGTCGCGGTCGGCACCGGCAACGACTTCGCCCGCGCGCTCGGGCTGCCGATCCGTGATCCGGCCGCGGCCGGACGGCTGGCCGCAGAGGCGCTCAAGGCGGGGACGGAGCGCGAGATCGACCTCGGCCGGGTCGGCGAGCGCTGGTTCGGCTCCGTGCTCGCCTCCGGGTTCGACTCGCGGGTCAACGACCGCGGCAACCGGATGCGCTGGGGCGGACGGTTCAAGTACGACCTGGCGATCCTCGCCGAACTGGCGGCCTTCCGGCCGATTCCGTACCGGATCCGGCTGGACGGAGGTCCGGTGCGCGAGATCGAGGCGACGCTGATCGCCGTCGGCAACGGGTCCACGTACGGCGGTGGCATGCGGATCTGCGCGGACGCGGTCATGGACGACGGGCTCTTCGACGTCACCGTGGTCGGGGACTGCAGCCGGTCCACCCTGCTCAAGGTGTTCCCGAAGGTCTACAGGGGGACGCATCTCGACCACCCCCAGGTCACCGTGCACCGGGTCGCCTCGATCGAGCTGGCCGCAGCCGGTGTCACCGCGTACGCCGACGGCGAGCCGCTGGGGGCGCTGCCCCTCACCGCGACCTGTGTACCGGGCGCCGTGAGGGTCCTTTCGTCGTGAATTTAAAGATCGGGCTGACTGTCATACCTGGCGGGTAGGCTCGTATCAAGATGACAGAGGACCTCTCACCAGCTGAGCGATACCAGGCTTCCCGGGTCCGTGCGGCCGAGCAGGCCACCGCCCTCGGGCCCTTCCGCGAGATGTACGAGTTCGGACTGGACCCGTTCCAGATCGAGGCCTGCCAGGCCCTGGAGGCGGGCAAGGGGGTGCTGGTCGCGGCCCCCACGGGGTCGGGCAAGACGATCGTCGGCGAATTCGCCGTGCATTTGGCCCTGGAGCAGGGCCGCAAGTGCTTCTACACCACGCCGATCAAGGCGCTCTCCAACCAGAAGTTCACCGACCTCGTCAGGCGCTACGGCGCGGACAAGGTCGGGCTCCTCACCGGGGACAACAGCGTCAACGCGGACGCACCCGTCGTCGTCATGACGACCGAGGTGCTGCGCAACATGCTGTACGCGGGCTCCCAGTCCCTCACCGGCCTCGGCTACGTGGTGATGGACGAGGTGCACTACCTCTCCGACCGCTTCCGCGGCGCCGTGTGGGAGGAAGTGATCATCCACCTGCCGGAGTCGGTGACCCTGGTGTCGCTGTCGGCGACCGTGTCCAATGCCGAGGAGTTCGGCGACTGGCTGGACACCGTCCGGGGTGACACCCAGGTGATCGTCTCCGAGCACCGGCCGGTTCCGTTGTGGCAGCACGTCATGGCCGGCCGGCGGATGTACGACCTCTTCGAGGAGGAGACCGACCACGGCGGCCGGGGCACCGGACGGCGCGAGGTCAACCCCGACCTCGTCAGGCTCGCCCGCATGGAGAACCAGCGCGGATACAACCCGCGCGAGCGCCGCCGGGGCAAGATGGTGCGCGAGGCCGACCGCGAGCGCGAGCGGCGTCAGCGCAGCCGGATCTGGACCCCGGCCAGGCCCGAGGTCATCGACCGGCTCGACGCCGAGGGGCTGCTGCCCGCCATCACGTTCATCTTCAGCCGGGCCGGCTGCGAGGGGGCCGTCCAGCAGTGCCTGCAGGCGGGGCTGCGGCTCAACGACGAGGACAAGCGCCGTCTGGTGCGGGAGATCGTCGAGGAGCGGACCGCGTCCATTCCCCCCGAGGACCTCCATGTCCTCGGGTACTACGAGTGGCTCGAAGGCCTGGAGCGGGGCATTGCCGCGCACCACGCCGGCATGCTGCCGACCTTCAAGGAGGTCGTCGAGGAGCTGTTCGTCCGCGGCCTGGTCAAGGCGGTCTTCGCGACGGAGACCCTGGCGCTCGGCATCAACATGCCGGCGCGCTCCGTGGTGCTGGAGAAGCTCGTCAAGTGGAACGGCGAACAGCACGCCGACATCACTCCCGGCGAGTACACGCAGCTGACCGGGCGGGCCGGGCGCCGAGGCATCGACGTCGAGGGCCACGCGGTGGTCCTGTGGCAGCGGGGCATGGACCCGGGCGCGCTCGCCGGACTCGCGGGTACCCGTACGTATCCGCTGCGTTCCAGCTTCCGGCCCTCGTACAACATGGCCGTGAACCTCGTGCAGCAGTTCGGGCGGCACCGGTCGCGCGAGCTGCTGGAGACCTCCTTCGCGCAGTTCCAGGCGGACCGTTCGGTCGTCGGCATCTCCCGGCAGGTCCAGCGCAACGAGGAGGGACTGGAGGGCTACCGCGAGGGCATGACCTGCCATCTCGGGGACTTCGAGGAGTACGCGCGGCTGCGCCGCGACCTCAAGGACCGGGAGACGGACCTGGCCAAGCAGGGTGCGGCGCAGCGGCGTGCCGCTGCCGCGTCGTCGCTGGAGAAGCTCAAGCCCGGTGACATCATCCATGTGCCGACCGGCAAGTTCGCGGGACTCGCGCTGGTGCTGGACCCGGGCCTGCCCGGGGGGCGCACCAACGGGCACCGCGGGCTGGAGTACCACGACGGGCCGCGCCCCCTGGTGCTGACCGCCGAGCGTCAGGTCAAGCGGCTGGCCCACATCGACTTCCCGGTGCCGGTGGAGGCACTGGAGCGGATGCGGGTCCCCAAGTCGTTCAACCCGCGTTCCCCGCAGTCGCGCCGTGATCTGGCGTCCGCGCTGCGCAGCAAGGCCGGGCACATCGATCCGCGACGCCACCGCAAGGAGCGGGCCGCTGCGGCCGACGACCGGGAGATCGCCCGGCTGCGTACCGAGCTGCGCGCGCACCCGTGCCACGGGTGCGACGAGCGTGAGGACCACGCGCGGTGGGCGGAGCGGTACCACCGGCTGCAGCGAGACACCCGGCAGCTGGAGCACCGGATCGAGGGGCGGACGAACACGATCGCCCGCACCTTCGACCGCATCGTCGCGCTTCTCACCGAGCTCGACTATCTGCGGGGCAGCGAGGTCACGGACAACGGCCGGCGGCTGGCACGGCTCTACGGCGAGCTCGACCTGCTGGCGAGCGAGTGCCTGCGCGAAGGCGTCTGGGAGGGGCTGAACCCTGCCGAGCTCGCCGCGTGCGTGTCGGCGCTGGTCTACGAGTCGCGTCAGGCGGACGACGCGGTGGCGCCCAAGCTGCCGTCCGGTCCGGCGAAGACGGCGATGGGTGAGATGGTCCGCATCTGGGGCAGGCTCGACGCCCTGGAGGAGGACTTCAAGATCAGCCAGACGGAGGGGGTCGGCCAGCGCGAACCCGACCTCGGTTTCGCCTGGGCCGTCTACATGTGGGCCTCGGGGCGGACGCTGGACGAGGTGCTGCGGGAGGCGGAGATGCCGGCCGGCGACTTCGTGCGCTGGTGCAAGCAGGTCATCGACGTGCTCGGCCAGATCGCGGCCGCCGCGCCCCGGGACGGGAGTTCGGTGGCGAAGAACGCGCACAAGGCCGTCGACGGGGTACTGCGGGGTGTGGTGGCGTACAGCTCCGTGGGGTGATCCCGGACGGTTGATCCCGGCCGGGTGACGCAGCCGGGTCGGAACAACAGCGGAGTGGCCGCAGGCGTGTTCGTGCCTGTGGCCACTTTGCGCGTCCGCAGTCCTCTTATTGCGTTCGCGGTCCTCTCCGCTACGTCTTCCTGTTCATCACCGCGAGGCCCGCGCAGACCGCCCCCAGCACGACAGCCAGGCCGCCGACGATCACGTTGTTGAGGATGACGCCCATATCGGGGCTCGAGCCCACGATCCAGGGCGACACGATCAGCCAGGCGCCCAGGGCGCAGATGGCGATGCTCATGCCGGTCATCCGTTCCGGCATGGCGGTGAAGCACAGTGCCAGGACGGCGATCGCGATACCGATGACGAGGTTGTGTGTCACCAGGGCCGGCTGGCTCGCCGTGAAGTGCAGCACCCAGGGCGAGACGGCGCAGTAGATACCGAGGAGGAACACAGGCGCGTCGGCGAGAGCGGTACTGCGGCCGCCGCCGCTCATCACGCGGTCGTGGCGCTCCCGCATCTCATCGACATCGGGATGGCCCGACAGGTCACTCCTGTGCGAGACGTTACTCATGAGATCGTCTCCTTCGTACCTTGGAAGGGCGACCGCGGTACGGATGGCGCGGTCATCGTCCCTCCAGCCAGTGTGCTCTTATATGTCCCTTATGTGTAGGTTTTCTGGCGGTGGATTCCTGCGTTTCCGTCGAGGCGGTCGGCCAGTGACACCAGGTCCGCGGCCCGCAGCACCCGGTCCCCGTACCCCGGCAGCGGCACATGCAGGGTTCGCGTCCAGCGTTCCGGGACGGCGCCGAGCCCGTACACCGCTCCCGCCAGCCCGCCGGTGACCGCCGCGACCGTGTCGGTGTCCCCGCCCACGTCGACCGCGGCGGCGAGCGCGCTCTCGAAGCCGGAGGTGGTGCGCAGTGCCCAGAGCGCGGTGCCGAGGCACGGCCACACCGCGCCGTTGAACTCGGTCGCGTGGTCCGGATGCCAGTCCGGTGCGAGGACGGTCGCCCAACGGTCCCGGTGGTCGCCGTGCACCTCGGCGAGGGCGCCGGGTACGGCGGCGAGGGGATCGTCGCCGTCCAGGGCCGCGCGCACCAGCTCGTGGAAGACGGCGGTCCCTTCCCACGCGGCCCGGTCGCCATGGGTCAGGGCCGCGATACGGCGGGCGGCGTCCATGGTCGCCGCCCGTCCCTGTCGCGCGAAGTACACCGCGGAGGTGGCCGCCCGCATCAGCGAACCGTTCCCCGCCGCACGCGCGTTGACCTGGAAGTGCAGGGCTGCGGCCAGGTCCTAGGGATCACCGCTCGTCAGGACGTCCTCGGTCTGCAGCCCGATGTCCTTGGGTTCGCCGGCCGCCCAGCGCCTGAACCGGGCGAAGATGTCGGAGAGTTCGAGACCGCCGTTCTCCAGCAGGGACTCGCCGACGAGAACGGCCATCTGCGTGTCGTCCGTCGCCTCGCCCGGATCCCAGCCCCCGCCCCCGCACAGCGTCCCCACGCCGTCCGGGAAGCGGGCGCCGAACACGCCGGGCGCCCCGAACTCGAAGGGGGCGCCCAGTGCGTCGCCGGCCGCGGAGCCGACCACGGCACCGGCGGCCCGGTCCCTCCGGGCCGCCTTCCCCGGCTCGTTCGTTCCAGGAGTGCGGCCCTCGGGGCCCGTTCTGCTCATACGGTCAGCGTACGAGCAAGGGGGAACGTCAGGCGGCCGGCATCAGGACGGTGTCGATGATGTAGACCGTGGCGTTGGAGGTGGGGACGTTGCCGCAGACGACCTTCGAGGAGTCGTTCACGGTGTACGTCATGTCCGAACCGGACGTCGTCAGCTGCGTCTTGGCCAGAGTGTCGAAGGAGCCCTTGTCCAGCTGCGAGGGCGCCAGCTTCTCGCCCACGACGTGCGAGGTGAGCACCTTGGTGAGCGCGGCCTTGTCGGCGAGCAGCTTGTCCAGGTCGGCCTTCGGGATCTTGGCGAAGGCGTCGTTGGTCGGGGCGAACACCGTGATGTTCTCCGCACTGTTCAGGGTGTCGACGAGGCCGGCCTGCTTGACGGCCGTGACCAGGGTGGACAGCGCCGGGTTGTTCGACGCCGCCGTGGCGACCGGGTCCTGGGCCATCCCCTTGAAGGAGCCCGCGCCGTCCTTCGGGACCGTCGCACAGGCCGGGCCGAAAGGCTCGTCCATGGGCTGGGTCTCCTTGGCCGGAGCGCTCGACGCGGCCTTGTCCGCACCGGAGTCGGAGCCGGACGCCGCGGTGTCGGAGTCGCTGGAGCAGGCGGTCATCGCCAGCGGCAGCAGGGCGGCGGCGGAGACGGCGACGGCGACGCGGCGGAGGTGACGGTTGTTCATGGTGTTCTCCTGTGAGGGTTGTCGATCAACAAAGGGAAAGGGGAAAGGAAGAGGGATCGGTGGAGGGCCGGGCGGTCAGGACACGTCGACCACCACCGAGTGCCATCCGGTCGCACCGTTCGGCACGGTGCCGACACGCTTGTCGGTCTGGGTGACGCCGGTACGGTCGGTCGCGCGGACCTCGAGGGTGTGGTGGCCGGTCGTGGCCGGCCACTCCCACACCCATTGGCGCCAGGTGTCACGACCGGCCTCGGCGGCCAGCCGTGCGGTGTGCCACGCGCCGCCGTCCACCCGGACCTCCACCCGGGCGATGCCCCGGTGCTGGGCCCAGGCGACGCCGGCGACGGGAACGGTGCCCGCGCGCGGGGAGGCGAAGGGGCGGGGCGTGTCGATGCGTGACTGGGTCTTGACGGGAGCCTCGCGCGACCAGTCGCGCTCGACCCAGTACGCGTCGTACGCGTCGAACGTCGTGAGTTCGATGTCCCGGATCCACTTGCAGGCCGAGACGTAGCCGTACAGACCGGGAACGACCATCCGGACGGGGAAGCCGTGGTCGAACGGCAGGGGTTCGCCGTTCATGCCGACCGCGAGCAGTGCGTCGCGGCCGTCCATGACCGCCTCGACCGGGGTGCCGATCGTCATCCCGTCGACGGAACGCGCCACGATCTGGTCCGCGGGCCCGCCCTTCGACGGGGGCTTGACCCCGGCCTCGCCCAGCAGGTCGGCCAGTCGTACGCCGATCCACCGGGCGTTGCCCACGTACGGACCACCCACCTGGTTGGACACGCAGGTCAGCGTGATGTCCCGTTCGACGAGTTCGCGCCGCAGGAGGTCCTGGAAGCCGAGGGTGACGGGTCGCGCCACCCCCTTGCCGTGGATCCGCAGCCGCCACCGGTCGGCGTCGACGCGCGGGACCACCAGGGCGGTGTCCACCCGGTAGAAGTCCTTGTTCGGCGTGACGAAGGAGCTCAGCCCCCGGATCCCCAGATCGGCGCCCTCGGGTACCGCGGGAGCCGGTGAGGCGGGTGCGGGGAGTGCGATCTCGCCGCGTGAGGCGGAGACCCCGGCCAGTTCGGACGCCTGGAGCCGACGGCCCAGGAGTCCGGCACCGGCCGAGGCCGCCGCGGCAGCGGTCGCCGCGATCACGAATCCGCGGCGGTCGAAGGCACCCCGCGCCCCGCCGTCCGTCTCACCCGCCGCGGGAGACGGGCCGGCTGCCGGCGCGAGCCGTCCGGCCAGGAGGTACAGGACCCCCGCGGCCACCACGGCGCCCACGACCGACGGCAGCGCGTCACCCGGACGGCCTTCCGGCCGCCCGGCCGCCGCGACTGCGCCGACCACACCGAAGACCAGTACAGCCGCAGCGCCGCTCCGCCGGTGCCGCAGCGCGAGGACCCCGACCGCCATGGCGAAGAGCGCCAGGAGTACGAGGATCCCGAACTGCAGCACCAGCTTGTCGCCGGTGCCGAAGTTCCGTACGGCGAAGTCCTTGACGGCAGGGGGAGTCCGGTCGATGACCGCTCCGCCCACCGCCGTGACCGGCCCCGCCTCGGGACGTACGGCAGCCGCGACGAGTTCGGCCACGCACAGGGCGGTGAACCCGGCGATCAGACCGCTGAGCGCGGCGAACGCGGCGCGTGCCCAGCGGGATCCCCGGGACGCGGAGGCCCCGTCCTTCTGCGAAACGTATCGGTCTGTGCTCACACCAGGAGTTCGGCACCGGGGGCCCCGCGGATTGGTCGTTCACCCGGTCGAAGGAAGTTCGGGCAGCGGCCAATCCGCGTGCCGACCTGCACCGAATGACCTCTGAGGGGCTCTCCGGCGAGCCCCGGTCAGCCGTGGAACACCGGAAGGAACACCCATGACAACGGACCGGCGGCGCACAGCCGTGGTCGGCAGCGGAGTGGCGGGGCTGACCGCCGCGTACGTCCTGGGCAGGGCGCGGGACGTGACACTCCACGAGGCCGACGAGCGCGTCGGGGGCCACGCCCACACGCACGACCTGACCTCCTCGGACGGCCGCATACACCGCGTCGACTCGGGGTTCATCGTGCACAACCGGCGTACCTACCCCCATCTGCTCCGGCTCTTCGACGAACTCGGTGTGGCCACCCAGGAGTCGGAGATGAGCATGTCCGTGCGCTGCGAGGGCTGCGGCCTGGAGTACGCGGGCGCCCGGGGCGCCGCGGGACTGTTCGCCCGGCCGGGCGCCGTCCTGCGGGGCCCGTACCTGCGCATGCTCGCGGAAGTGCCCCGATTCCACCGGGCCGCCCGGGCCCTGCTCGCCCGGGACGACGGCGCGTCCGCCATGACCCTGGGGCAGTTCGCCGCCCGGGGCCGCTTCTCCCCGTACTTCACGGCCCACTTCCTGACACCCATGGTCTCCGCCGTCTGGTCCTGCGACCCGGTGACCGCGCTGCACTACCCGGCCCGCTACCTCTTCCGGTTCCTGGACCACCACGGAATGCTCTCGATCGGCGGGTCACCGGTGTGGCGGACCGTCACCGGCGGATCGCGCGCCTACGTCGACCGCATCGCCAAGCAGGTGCACTCCGTGCGTACCTCCACTCCCGTGCGGGCGGTCCGCCGGCACAGCGACGGCGTGGAGATCGTCACCGAGGACGGTGCCACGCAGGAGTACGACGAGGTGGTCGTCGCCACCCACCCCGACCAGGCGCTCCGCCTGCTCGCCGACCCCACCGACGAGGAACGGCGCACCCTCGGAGCCTTCCGCTACTCTCGCAACCCCACGCTGCTGCACACCGATACCGCGGTCCTGCCGCGCAGCCGGCGCGCCGCGGCCTCGTGGAACTACCTGATGCCGTCCTGCGCGGCAGACGCCGACCGGGTCACCGTCAGCTACGACATGAACCGGCTCCAACGGCTGGACGCCCCCGAGGGGTTCGTCGTCACGCTGAACGGTGCGGACAGGGTCGACCCCGGCCTCGTCCGGGCCCGCATGGTCTACGAACACCCCGTCTTCACCCCGGAATCGGTCGCAGCCCAGGGTCGGCTGCCGGCCCTCTCGGGACCGGTCACCGCCTACGCCGGGGCCTACCACGGCTGGGGGTTCCACGAGGACGGCTGCCGTTCCGGAGCCGAGGCGGCCGCCGCTCTGGGGGTGAACTGGTGAGCGCCCTCTATCCGTGCGCCATCACCCACGTACGCACGGCGCCCCGCCGGTACGACCTGCGGCACCGCGGCTACTTGTGGCTGATCGACCCGGACCGGCCGCCACGGCTCCCGGCCGTCCTGCGCCCGCTGGCCCGCTTCGACGCGCGCGACCACTTCGGCGGCACGGCACCCACGATCCGGGCCGGGCTGGAGCGGTTCCTCACCGCCCGGGGCATCGACCTCGCCGACGGCACCGTCACCATGCTCACCCAGGCCCGGGTCCTCGGCCACGTCTTCAATCCGCTGACCGTCTACTGGTGCCACCGCCCCGACGGAACGCCGCTCTGCGTGGTCGCGGAGGTGCACAACACCTACGGGGAACGTCACTGCTACCTGCTGCACCCGGACGCGGCCGAACGGGCGGTGACCGGCAAGGAGTTCTACGTGTCGCCGTTCTTCCCCGTGGACGGCGACTACCGCATGCGGCTGCCCGAGCCCGACGGTGGGCTGAACCTGACGGTCCATCTGGAGCGAGCGGGAACACGTCCGTTCACGGCGACCGTACGGGGAACGCGGCGCCCCGGTACGCCTGCCCAGCTGCTCCGGCTCTTCCTCCGCCACCCCCTTTCCACCGTTGTCGTGTCCGCCGCCATCAGGCTGCACGGCATCCGGCTGTTCCTGCGCCGGCTGCCCGTGCAGCCACGTCCCCGTCACCGCACACAGGAAGGCATGCAGTGAAGGTGCCCACCTCTCCCACTCCCTCAGCCCCGCCCATGGCTCCCGCCCGCAGCGGCAGGATTCCGGCCCAGGTCAGAGGCGCCACGGCCTCCCTCACAGACGTCGACCCGGACAGATGGCCCGATGTCGCGGCCCAGCCGCGGGCGTCCGGGGTCAGGACCGCCGTAGCCGAACGGCTCGTCCGGCACGCCCTCTCACGGCTCCCGCTGCGCGCCCGGCTCGCCGGCCGCGACAGCATCGGACTGGGCGGGCCGCTCATGGAGATCCGGCGGCCCGACGCGTTCTTCCGGAGGATCGGCGTGAGCGGGCTGGTCGGCTTCGGCGAGTCGTACATGGCCGGCGAATGGGACTCGCCGGACCTCGTCGGCGTCCTGACGGTCCTCGCCGGCAACGCGGCCGACCTCGTCCCCGCGCCGTTGCAGAAGCTGCGGAGACTGTGGGCACCGCGGCAGCCCGCCGCCCAGGCCAACACCCCCGAGGGCTCGCGCGACAACATCAGCCACCACTACGACCTGTCGAACGACCTGTTCGCCCTCTTCCTCGACGACACGCTGACGTACTCCTCCGCCGTCTTCCGCGGATTCCCCGCCGAGCACGACCTGCTGGCCGCCGGCCAGCACCGCAAGATCGACCGGCTGCTCGACATGGCCGGCGTCGCCGGGGGCACCGAGCTGCTCGAGATCGGCACCGGCTGGGGCGAACTCGCCCTCCGTGCCGCCGCTCGCGGCGCCCGCGTCACCACGCTGACGCTCTCCCGGGAACAGCAGGAACTGGCCAGGGACAGGATCCGCGAGGCCGGCCACGAGGACCGCGTGGACGTGCGGCTGTGCGACTACCGGGACGTCACCGGGGAGTACGACGCGGTCGTCAGCGTCGAGATGATCGAGGCCGTCGGCCAGGAGTTCTGGCCGGCGTACTTCCGCACGCTGGACCGCTGCCTCGCCCCCGGCGGGCGTATCGCGCTCCAGGCGATCACCATGCCGGACGACCGGATGCAGGCCAGCAGCAGTACCCACACCTGGATCCAGAAGTACATCTTCCCGGGCGGGCTACTCCCCTCCACCGAGTCGATCGAGCGCGTCACCACCGCGCACACGGCCCTGCGGACGAGGCAGCGCAGCACCTACGGCATGCACTACGCCGAGACCCTCAGGCTGTGGCGTGAGCGCTTCGAGGAGCGGGCGGACCAGGTCGGCGCCCTCGGCTTCGACGCGACATTCCGGCGCATGTGGACCTTCTACCTCGCCTACTCCGAG
Organism: Streptomyces sp. NBC_00683; assembly: GCF_036226745.1. Lineage (NCBI taxonomy): Bacteria > Bacillati > Actinomycetota > Actinomycetes > Kitasatosporales > Streptomycetaceae > Streptomyces > Streptomyces sp. NBC_00683. The sequence goes on from NZ_CP109013.1 coordinate 6,958,955, forward strand.
GCCGGATTCCGGTCCGGCTACCTCGACGTGCAGCAGATTCTCCTGACCCGTGAGGACACCGCGTGAACACCATCACCCACACCCCGGGGTACGGGGCCGCGCAGCGCATCGCGCCGGTCATCGAGCAGTTCCTCGGTGGGCCGCCGCCGGTCAGGATCAGGATGTGGGACGGCAGCGAGACCGGCCCCGAGGACGCACCCACGGTGCATGTCCGTTCACGCAGGGCGCTGCGCCGCCTCCTCTGGCAGCCGGGCGAACTGGGCCTGGCCGAGGCCTACATCACCGGTGACATCGACATCGCAGACAACCTCGCGGCCGGACTGCGCGCCATGCGCCGCGCATCACGGGAGCAGGGCGTGCAACTGCCCCGCCCCGGCGTCGCCGACCGCCTCCGTGCGGCCGGAACCGCCCTGCGCCTCGGAGCGGTCGGCCCCCGCCCGCCGGTCCCCGCGGCCCGGGCCGGGCTCAGCGGCGCACTGCACAGCAGGGCCCGGGACCGTGCGGCCATCAGTCACCACTACGACCTGTCCAACGCGTTCTACTCGCTGCTCCTCGACGAGACCATGGCGTACTCGTGCGGCTACTGGACCGGCACCGGGCCGGACTACGGACCGGCCGACGCCCAGCGCGACAAGTTGGAGCTGATCTGCCGCAAGCTCGGGCTCCGGCCCGGGGCACGGCTCCTCGACATCGGCTGCGGCTGGGGGTCCCTGACGCTGCACGCGGCCGCCAGGCACGGGGTCCGCGTCACCGCGGTCACGCTGGCCAAGGAGCAGGCGGCGTACGTACGCGGCCAGGTGGCGGAGCGCGGCCTGGAGGATCTCGTCGAGGTGCACGCCTGCGACTACCGCGACGTCGCCGCCCTGCCCGGCTTCCAGGGCGGGTACGACGCCGTGTCCACCGTCGAGATGGGGGAACACGTCGGGGACGCCGAATACCCGGCCTTCACCGCGCTGCTGCACTCGGTGCTCCGGCCGCGGGGGCGCGCCCTGGTCCAGCAGATGTCCCGCGGCTCCACCGCTCCGGGCGGCGGGGCCTTCATCGAGTCGTACATCGCGCCGGACATGCACATGCGCCCGCTCGGTGAGACGGTCGGACTCCTCGAAGGGGCGGGGCTGGAGGTACGTGACGTGGAGTCGATGCGTGAGCACTACGTGCTGACCGTCGAGGCCTGGCACCGGACCCTGGAGGAGCGCTGGCCCGAGTTCGTCGCCCTGGTCGGCGAGGAGACCGCGCGAGTGTGGCGGCTCTACCTGGTGGGGGGCGCCCTGGCGTTCGAGGAACGGCGCATGGGGGTCGACCAGATCCTGTCCGTGCGGCCGGACGCGGAAGGATCGGCCGGCCTGCCCGCCACCCGCCACGACTGGCACACGGGCCTCGGCGCCGCGGCCGGACAGGACGGTGGCGTACCCGCCGAACCGGTCATCGCGGGGCCGCGCCCGGGGTCCGGCCGGTGAACGGCTTCGCCTGGGGGGCATTCGCCCAGAACCTGGCCGCGGCGGCGGGTGCCGCGCTCGCCGTCATGCTCGTGACGTTCCTGATCGCCCTGCGCAGGCGCCTGCACCGGATCGTCGACGTGGCGTGGGGCGTCGGCTTCGCGGCCGTCGCCCTCGTCTCCTACGCCATGTCGGCGCAGGACGGGGACCAGGCGCGCAGGCTCCTGGTGACCGCGCTCACCGTCGTCTGGGGGCTGCGGCTCGCCGTGCACATCGGACGGCGGGGCCGGGGCCACGGGGAGGATCCGCGGTACGCGGCCATGCTGGCCAAGGCGCCGGGCAGTCCCGACCTGTACGCCCTGCGCAAGGTGTACCTGCTGCAGGGGGCGTTGGTCTGGCTCATCTCCCTGCCGGTACAGGCCGGTTACTACCTGCCGGGGCCGCTGGACGGGTGGGCCTGGACGGGCACCGCGCTGTGGGCGGTGGGGCTCGGCTTCGAGGCGGTGGGAGACCGGCAACTGGCCCGGTTCAGGAGCGATCCGGCGAACAAGGGCCGGATCATGGACCGGGGACTGTGGTCCTGGACCCGGCACCCGAACTACTTCGGCGACTTCTGCGTCTGGTGGGGGCTGTTCCTCGTCGTGTGCTCCGACCCCGCGGTCGCGGCGGCGACCCTCGTGGCGCCCGTGGTGATGAGCCTCCTGCTGATCAAGGGCAGCGGCAAGGCGCTGCTGGAGCGGCACATGGCGGGACGGCCCGGCTACGACGACTACCGGGCCCGTACCAGCGGATTCCTCCCGTGGCCGCCGGGCAGGAAACGCTGAACCGCCCCTGGGCGCACGCGCCCAGGGGCCTCTCGCTCCGACTCAGGCGCCCGGGAAATCCATCAGGGCCACGGGCGCCGAGGTCGGCTGCTCGGATCCACCCGCCGGCTCGACGGTGATGCCCATGCCGGACGCCCCGTCGACCGGCCCGTCCAGCAGTACGGCGTCGTCCGGCGCCGAGGGGTCCATCAGACCGGCGGACCGCATGGTCCCGTCGTCGTTGAACCACAGCTGGTAGACCTTGCCGCCGGGCGGCCGGGCCAGGCCGGAGGCAAGGAAGACCGCCTGGTTCTCGCTCTGGGAGACGACGACGGCCCCGCGGGCGCCGTCCTTCAGGTCGCTCGATCCGGTCCTGGCATCCGGGGCCGAGAGCACTCGGGCCAGCTGCTCGTTCTGCTGCTGTGCCCGGTCCGCCTCCTGACGGGCGTCCTGCGCGACCTGGTTCTGCCACACGGCAACCCCGCCGAACGCGGCAGCGGCGGCGACACAGGCGGCCAGCGCGTACGTCGACCAGCGGCCCGCCCGGCCCGCGGGGGCACCGGCGCGGCCGGTCCGGCCGTCGGCCGGCGGCTCCTGCCGTACCGTCGTGATCTCCCGCAGCACCCGGTCGCGCAAAGCGGGCGGCGCAGTGGTGGACACCGCGAGCCCGAGCCGGACGGCGGTGGCGGACAGCTCCCGTACCTCCTGGGCGCACGCCTCGCAGGCATCCAGGTGCCGCTCGAACGCGAGGCGTTCGTCCTCCGGCAGGGCATGCAGGGCATAGGCCCCGGTCAGCGTGTGCAGATCGGCGGTGCTCATGCGTTCACCCCCAGGCAGTCGCGCAGCCGGATCAGCCCGTCGCGCAACCGGGTCTTGATCGTTCCCAGTGGTACGGAGAGCAGCTCGCCGACCTCCCGATAGGTCAGCCCCCGGTAGTACGCCAGGGTCACGGACTGCCGCTGGAGCTCGGAGAGCGTCCGCAGGCAGCGCCGGACCTGTTCCCTCTCCAGCCGGGACTCGACCTGTTCGGAGACCTCGTCGAAGTCGGGCGTGCGGTCCAGCAGCGCGGCCCTGTGCTCCCGCGCCGCGCTCGCCTCGGCCGACCGGACCCGGTCGACGGCGCGGTGGTGGGCCAGGGTGAGCACCCAGTTCATGGCACTGCCCCGGGACGGCTGGAAGCGGGCGGCCGTGCGCCACACCTCGACGAGCACCTCCTGGGCGACCTCCTCGGACTGGGCGGGGTCGCGCAGGACACTGCGCACCAGGCCGAGGACCGACCCGCTGACCATGTCGTACACCTCGGTGAAGGCGTCCTGGTCCCCACGGGCGACCATGACGAGCAGCGCCTGCAGATCGGGCCCCGGCGCGGGTGCCCCGCTGATGTATACGGCCTCTTTCACGCGGATGTTCCTCCCAGGGCACGCATCGGTTTCCTGGGTGATTCGAAGCCGGCGGCCGTACGGATTGGTCGGTGGGCCGGAATCGTCGCACGGCCCGGCCACCGTCGATGACGGGGACCGGGCCGCAGGGGTGCGCCGGGCTCGCTACGCGGCGTTCTCCTGCTCGCGCTCGACCTGCTCGTTCCACTCGCGCTTGACCGAGCGCCAGGCGTCGTCGTTCTGGCCGAGGCGCCAGTAACCGGAGATCGACAGCTGACCGAGCGGGATCCCGCGCTCCAGCCGGAGGTGCCGGCGGATCTCCTTCACGAAGCCCGCCTCGCCGTGGACGAAGGCCTGCACCTCGCCCTCGGGGAACTCAAGACCCTTCACCGCGGCGGTGAGAGCCTCTCCGACGGGACGGTCACCCCGGTGCAGCCAGGTCACCACCGCTCCGTCGGGCGTGACGATCTTCTGCTCCTCCGCGGCGTCCGCGACCTCGACGAAGGCGTGCACCAGCGCGCCCGCCGGCATCTGCTCCAGGGCCACGGCGATCGCCGGCAGCGCGCTCTCGTCGCCGACGAGCAGGTGCCAGTCGGCCGAGGCCTGCGGCCCGTATCCGCCGCCGGGGCCCAGGAACGTCACCTGGTCGCCGGGCTGTGCCCGGCTCGCCCACGGACCCGCGAGGCCCTCGTCGCCGTGCACCACGAAGTCGATGGCGAGCTCACGGGCGGCCGGGTCCCACGAACGCACCGTGTACGTACGGGTGGTGGGCCACTGAGCGCGCGGGTACTCCTCGCGGATCCTGGCCATGTCGAAGGGGTGCGCGTAGTCCGCGCCCTCGGGCGCGAAGCACAGCTTGACGTAGTGGTCGGCGAACCCCGCGAGCTCGAAGCCCGCCAGGCCGTCGCCGCCGAGAACCACCCGCACCATGTGCGGGGTGATCTGCTCGGTGCGCACGACCTGCGCCCCCTGCGCCGTCGGTGCCCGGCGTTCCTGCCGCTCTGCCACAAGGGACTCCCTGCTCTGGGTGCGTAGCGAACCTCGGTACTTAGGTTTGCCTAAGTTAGCACTTTCACGCCTGGAGTGTGACGAGCAGGCGCTGCAATGCGCCGCCCAGGCCCCACTGGGCCGCGAGGGCCTCGAGAGCCGCCGGGTCGCGCGGCTCGTCGGGGAGTGCCGGGTCGAATTCGGGCAGCGGTACGTCGCCGGCCACCCGGACCACCTTCGGTGCGACCGCCACGTAGTCCCGCGCCTCGTCCAGGCGCTTGCGCTGCGACGGGGTCAGCTTCGAGGCCGGATCGCCGACCGCGGCCATGATCCCGGCCAGATCGCCGTAGGCGTCCAGCAGCTTCGCCGCGGTCTTCTCGCCGATGCCGGGGACCCCCGGCAGGCCGTCGCTCGGGTCTCCGCGCAGCAGTGCGAGATCGACGTAGCCGGCGCCGTCGACACCGTACTTCTCCCGCAGCCACGCCTCGTCGGTCATCTGGAGGGTGCCCACGCCCTTCAGCGGATACAGCACCCGCACCTCGCGGGAGTCGTCGACCAGTTGGTACAGGTCACGGTCGCCGGTCACGATGTCCACCGGGCCGGTGGCCCGGCCGGCGAGCGTGCCGATCACGTCGTCCGCCTCGTACGGGGCGACACCCACCCTGGCGATGCCGAGGGCGTCCAGGACGTCCTCGATGATCGGGACCTGCGGGGACAGGGTGTCGGGGGTCTCCTCCTCGTCCGGGACCCCCTCGGGTGTCTCGGCCGCCACCCGGTGCGCCTTGTAGGTGGGGATCAGCTCGACCCGCCAGTGCGGCCGCCAGTCCGCGTCCATGCAGGCGACCAGGTCGTCGGGCCGGTGGTCCTGGACCAGCCGGGCGATGAAGTCGAGCAGCCCGCGCACGGCGTTGACCGGAGTGCCGTCCGGTGCGCGCACCGAGTCCGGGACGCCGAAGTAGGCGCGGAAGTAGAGGGAAGCGGTGTCGAGGAGCATCAGGCGTCGCGTCACACCCCGATGATGCCGCACCGCACCGACACCGCCGGCTGCCGACGCCTGCCGTCCCGCCGCCACCGTCACCCCGAGGTGAACTGGATCACACACGTGTTTGGGTTGCGTAAGTGAGGGCAGGCGCGCCACCGGAGCGGACCACGTCCATTTTTCGACTGATGCCCGTGCTTTGCGGACCGAATCCGCACTGCTCCACGGTCTGCCGGCGGGGGTGGCAGACCGTTTTTGGTTCAACGCGTGAGGTGTATGTGTCAAGGCTGCAAGCGGAGCACTTGTACAAAGTGTTCGGCAGACGACCCGATCAAGCCGTGCAGAAGCTCGAGAGCGGTACCCACCGCGACGAGCTGCGCGCCGACGGAACGACCGCAGCGGTGATCGACGCCTCGTTCACCGTGGAACCGGGCCAGATCTTCGTCGTCATGGGGCTCTCCGGATCCGGAAAGTCCACATTGCTGCGGATGCTCAACGGGCTGCTCGACCCCACCGCCGGACGTGTGCTGTTCGACGGGCAGGACCTCACGGCCCTGAGCCCCCGTGAGCTGCGCGGCGTCCGCTCCTCCAAGATCAGCATGGTCTTCCAGCACTTTGCGCTCTTCCCCCACAGGAGCGTGCTCGAGAACGCCGCGTACGGGCTGGAGGTGCAGGGCGTACCGCGTGCCGAGCGCGAGAAGCGCGCCGCCGACGCCCTGGAGATGACCGGCCTTGCCGGCTGGGAGAAGTCCTGGCCCGACGAGCTGTCCGGCGGTATGCAGCAGCGTGTCGGTCTGGCCCGCGCGCTCGCCACCGACGCCGATCTGCTGCTGATGGACGAGTCCTTCAGCGCGCTCGACCCGCTGATCCGCCGCGACATGCAGGACCAGCTGCTCGAACTGCAGAAGCGCCTGAAGAAGACCATCGTCTTCATCACCCACGACCTCAACGAGGCCATGCGCCTCGGTGACCGCATCGCCGTGATGCGGGACGGCGAGATCGTCCAGCAGGGCACCGCCGAGGACATCCTCGTCCGGCCGGCCAACGACTACGTGGCCTCCTTCATCCAGGACGTCGACCGTTCCCGCGTGCTCACCGCCGGATCGATCATGGAGAAGCCCGAAGCGGGCCGCTCCGACGAGGACCTCATGGCCGAGGCCCCCGCGACGGTGTCCGCCGAGACGCCCATCGCGGAGCTCTTCACCCCCTGTTCCACCAGCGGGGTCGCCGTGGCCGTCACCGACGCGGAAGGCGGCGTCATCGGCGTCGTGCCGCGCAACCGTCTGCTCGCCGCTCTCGGCGAGGAACCGAAGGTCGAGAACGTGCTGCCGGCCCAGCGTGACATCAAGAAGGTGAACGCCGGTGCCTAGGGTCTCCTTCGGCGAGTGGGTCGAGAGCGCCGTCGACTGGCTCCAGTCGAACCTCACCTGGATCTTCGACGCCATCAAGGCCGTCCTCGGCGGCATGTACGACGGTGTCAACGCGGTACTCGGCGGCGGTGAGCCGCTGCTGATGGCGGCGATCTTCGCCGTGATCGCCTTCTGGCTGCGCGGCATCGTCCCGGCCGTGCTCACCTTCGCGGGCTTCGCGCTGATCGACTCCCTCGCCCTGTGGGACGAGGCGATGGCGACGCTCTCGCTGGTCGTGGTGGCAGCCGTCATCACCATCGTGATCGCGGTGCCCATGGGTATCTGGGCCGCGCGCAACAACAGGGTGAGCGCCGCGCTGCGGCCGGTGCTCGACGTCATGCAGACGATGCCGGCCTTCGTCTACCTGATCCCCGGCGTCATGTTCTTCGGCGTCGGCGTCACCCCGGGTGTCATCGCCACCATCGTCTTCGCGATGCCCCCCGGCGTCCGGATGACCGAGCTCGGCATCCGCCAGGTCGACAGCGAGCTGGTCGAGGCGGCCGCGGCGTTCGGCACCACGCCCAAGGACACCCTGACCCGGGTGCAGCTTCCGCTCGCGCTTCCGACGATCATGGCCGGAATCAACCAGGTCATCATGCTGGCCCTGTCGATGGTCGTCATCGGCGGCATGGCCGGCGCCGGAGGCCTCGGCGAGAAGGTGTACGCCGCGATCACCCAGCTCCAGGTCGGCCTCGCCGCCGAGAGCGGGATCGCCGTCGTCATCCTCGCCATGTACCTCGACCGGATGACCGGAGCGCTCAACGAGCGGGTCTCGCCGCTCGGCCGCCGAGCGGCCGCCAAGGTCGCCGCCGGTGCGCGCCGTCTGAAGTTCACGCACTACAAGCCGGGAACCGCTGTCGCGATGACCGGTGTCGTCGTCCTCGCGCTCGTCGCGGGCGGGCTGAACATCGCCGGCTCGGCCTCGAACGACTCCGGGACCGCCACTGCCGACAGCGGGAACGTCGGCAAGGGCCAGAAGATCAACCTGGGCTACATCCCCTGGGACGAGGGCATCGCCTCCACCTTCCTCTGGAAGGAGCTCCTGGAGCAGCGCGGCTACACCACGGGCATCACCCAGCTCGACGCCGGTCCGCTCTACTCCGGCGTCGCCCGCGGCGACATCGACTTCCAGACGGACTCCTGGCTGCCGACCACGCACAAGGACTACTGGGACAAGTACAGCGACCAGCTGGACGATCTCGGTTCCTGGTACGGGCCGACCTCGCTGGAGCTGACGGTTCCCTCGTACGTCAAGGGCATCGACTCGCTCGATGACCTCAAGGGCCAGGGCAAGAAGTTCAACGGCAAGATCATCGGTATCGAGTCGAGTGCCGGGATGATGGGCACGCTGAACGAGAAGGTGCTCAAGGAGTACGGCCTGGAGGGCGAGTACAAGGTCGTCTCCTCCAGCACCTCCTCGATGCTGGCCGAGCTGAACGCCTCCATCAAGAAGAAGGAGCCGGTCGTGGTGACCCTGTGGTCGCCGCACTGGGCCTACGGCAAGCACGACCTGAAGAAGCTCAAGGACCCCAAGGGTGCCTGGGGCAAGGGCGAAGAGGTCCACACCGTCGCCCACAAGGGCTTCGCCGAGAAGGCACCGGCTGTCGCCGACTGGCTGAAGAAGTTCAAGCTCACCGAGAAGCAGCTCACGAGCCTGGAGAACGAGATCCAGGGAGCCGGCCAGGGCAAGGAGCAGGACGGCGTACGCAGCTGGCTGAAGAAGAACCCCGGCCTCGTCGACAAGCTGGCGCCGGTGCCCGGCGGTGCGGGCGGTGCGAAGCAGGGCAAGGACGCGGGCAAGACCGTCAACATGGGGTACTTCCCGTGGGACGAGGCCATCGCCTCCACCTACCTCTGGCAGAACATGCTGGAGGACCGTGGGTACAAGACCACCGTCAAGCAGCTCGACCCGGGCCCGCTCTACACCGGCCTCGCGCAGGGACAGCTGGACGTCCAGTTCGACTCCTGGCTGCCGACCACGCACAAGGACTACTGGGAGCGGTACAAGGACAACCTCACCGATCTCGGTTCCTGGTACGGGCCGACCTCGCTGGAGCTGACGGTTCCCTCGTACGTCAAGGGCATCGACTCGCTCGATGACCTCAAGGGCCAGGGCAAGAAGTTCAACGGCAAGATCATCGGTATCGAGTCGAGTGCCGGGATGATGGGCACGCTGAACGAGAAGGTGCTCAAGGAGTACGGCCTGGAGGGCGAGTACAAGGTCGTCTCCTCCAGCACCTCCTCGATGCTGGCCGAGCTGAACCGGTCGATCAAGAAGAAGGAGCCGGTCGTGGTGACCCTGTGGTCGCCGCACTGGGCCTACGGCAAGCACGACCTGAAGAAGCTCAAGGACCCCAAGGGTGCCTGGGGCGAGGGCGAGCAGATCCACACGGTCGCCAAGAAGGACTTCGCCAAGGACTTCCCGGAGTTCACCGGCTGGCTGAAGGACTTCAAGCTCACCGAGGCGCAGCTGGCCTCGCTCGAGGTGGAGATCCAGAAGGGCGGGGCGGGCAAGGAGAAGGAGTCCGCCCGCCACTGGATGGACGCCAACCCGGATGTGGTGGACAAGCTGGCCCCTGTCGGCAGCTGAGTCGTCCGCGTCAGCATCCAACACCCTGAAGGGGACGGTCCCGGCAGTGAGCCGGGGCCGTCCCCTTCGGGCTGGTCGGAGCCCTCCCGGAGGGTTTCCCGGCCATTCACTTCGGCTCCATCCCGCAAACGACATGCGTAGGGTGCTGGCAACGGGGAGGATGGCGATCCGGGGAGGGAGCCGGACATGGACGACAAGGAAGCCCTTCGAGTGGGTGCCGCGGTTCGCCGACGGCGCAGGACCCTGGGTCTCACGCTGGCCGCGGTGGCCGGGCGCAGCGGCCTGTCCGTGCCGTTCCTCAGCCAGATCGAGAACGAGCGGGCCAGACCCAGCGCCCGTTCCCTGGACCGGGTGGCCGAAGCGCTGGAGACCACGACCGAGCGGCTGCGGGCCGCGGCGGACTCGGCGCGTTCCGTGGACGTCGTGCGGGCGGGTGACGACGACGGCGTACGCAGACTGGTGCGCGGACGACACCAGCTCAGCGTCCTGGAGTTCGTCGGCGAGCAGGACCTCGGACGCGAGTTCCAGCACCGCAACGACGAGGTGATGTACGTCGTGGAGGGCGCCGCCGAGGTCGAGGCGGAGGGCCAGGCCTACCGGCTGGGCCGTGGCGACACCCTCTTCCTCTCCGGCGGGGTCCGGCACCGGTGGCGCGCGACGGTTCCCGGCACCCGGCTGCTCGTCGTCGCGGTTGCCGAGCACATCGACGCGACGTACGACTCGCGTCGCTGAGCCGAAAGGGTTTCGCCGTGCGCGTCGTGTCCCTGGTTCCCTCACTGACCGAAGCGGTGGCCGTCACCGCCCCCGGCCTGCTGGTCGGAGCCACCGACTGGTGCACCCACCCGCCGGAGCTCACCGCCGCCCGGATCGGCGGTACGAAGAATCCCGACGTGGCGGCCGTCGTGGCACTGCGCCCCGACCTCGTCGTCGCCAACGAGGAGGAGAACCGGGAAGCCGACCTCGCCGCCCTGCGGGAGGCCGGGCTGAACGTCCTGGTCACCGAGGTCCGCACCCTCGGCCAGGCCTTCACCGAACTGGACCGGGTCCTGGTCACCGGATGCGGCCTGAGCCGGCCGCGCTGGCTGGACGAGGCCGAGGCCGCCTGGGCGGCGCTGCCGCCTCCCGCGACCCCGCGACCCGCGGTCGTCCCGGTCTGGCGCAGGCCCTGGATGGTGCTGGGCCGCGACACGTTCGCCGGCGACCTGCTGGCACGGTTCGGCGTTCGCAATGTGTACGCGGACCACGCGGAGCGCTATCCCCGTATCCCGGTGGCCGAGCTGAACGCGGCAGGCGCCGAGCTGGTCGTCCTGCCCGACGAGCCGTACCGCTTCACCGCCACCGACGGCCCCGAGGCCTTTCCCGGACTGCCTGCCGCGCTCGTCGACGGCCGCCACCTCACGTGGTACGGGCCGTCGCTGACCGAAGCGGCTGCGGCGCTGCGAGCAGCCCTCCGCTGACCACTCCCCGCAGCGTCCGTACGCCCGCCACCGCCCAGGCGGCCACCAGCAGCACGTAGAGCGCTACGGCCAGCCAGACGAAGGCGGTGAGCCCGGTGTGCCTGGCCAGTCCCGCCGCGCCCGTGACACACGTACCGACGGGGAACGTGAAGCCCCACCACGTCATCGTGAACCGCATACCGCGCCGCGCGGCCCGCACCACCATCGCCACGGACAGTCCCAGCCACAGCAGCGCGAACCCCATCACCGGTACCCCGTACAGCACGGCGAACGCGCCGAACGCCGAGGCGTACGGCGCCCCGATCGCACCCGGTGCCACATCGGCCAGCTGATTGACCGCGGTCGTCGACTGGCCCAGCGGGCCGAGCACCAGGAAGAGGGTCGGTGTCAGCGCGAGCGGCAACGGGCCCTGGTGCACCAGCCGGCCGAAGACCAGCGGAAGGATCACCAGGGTCGCCAGCAGCGACAGCCCGAACATCGCGTAGCAGGCGAGCAGCAGCGCCTCGCGCCACTGGCCCGCGGGCAGTTCCGGCACGAGCAGCGGACCGACGGCGGCGGAGACCATCGGCGCCACGAGGGGGAGCAGCCAGACCGGCGACGCGGTGCCGGGTGCCGGACGGTGCCGTACGACCATGAGGTACGGGATCGCGACCGCCGCGGCGAGGCCGGTCACCGTGCCCAGCGTGAACAGCACCGCGTCCACGGCGACCGCGGCGGAATGCCCGATGACGTCCCGGCCGACCAGCAGGGTGCCCGCGCCGACCGCGAGCAGCGCCATGGAGAGGCAGCCGTAGAACGGGGCCACGGCAGGATCCAGGAGGTGGGCACGGGCCTGGTCCCGGTGCAGGACCCAGTGCCCGGCGCGGGCCGCGAGGACCACGACGAGCAGCACCGCGGACACGGCCCAGACCGCGAGGCAGACACCGCGCAGCCCCGGCACGTGAACGGGCAGCCCCGCCCCTGCCGTGGCGACGATCGCGGTGCCCATGACCGTCGCGTACCAGTTGGGGCCGATGTACCGCAGGGACGGGAGCCGGAGAGGGGCGGGAGCGGGGGCGGGGGCGAGCACCCGGGACTGGATCTGCGGAAAGATGGCCATGCCACGATTCTCGGCGGGCATGTTCCTGCCCACCAGGGAGCCCGGACCTATGACGTCATAAGCTGGGCTTATGTCCATACCGATGTCCAGTGCCCCGCCTCCCGCCCCCGGTGACGAACACGGCCCCCTGTCCCACCGGGTGCCCGATCTCGGGGCGATGGTGCTGCTCCTGGCCGTCGCCCGGCACGGCAGCCTGGGCCGCGCCGCGCGGGACGTCGGCATCACCCAGCCCGCTGCCTCCAGCCGCATCCGGTCGATGGAGCGGCAGCTCGGCGTCGCGCTCCTGGACCGTTCGCCACGCGGCTCCAAGCTGACCGACGCGGGCGCCCTCGTCACCGACTGGGCGCGCAGGGTCGTCGAGGCCGCCGAGGCATTCGACGCGGGGGCGCAGGCGCTGCGGGACCGGCGCGACTCCCGGCTGCGGGTCGCCGCGAGCATGACCATCGCGGAGTACCTGCTGCCGGGCTGGCTGATCGCGCTGCGCGCCGCACGCCCCGGAACCGCCGTGTCCCTGACCGCGGGCAATTCGGCCGTGGTCGCCCTGCGGCTGCTCGCCGGTGAGGCCGACCTCGGCTTCGTCGAGGGGCTGTCGGTGCCGGAGGGGCTCGACGGCACGGTCATCGCGCACGACCGCCTCGTCGTCGTCGTCGCGCCCACGCACCCGTGGGCCCGCCGCCGCAGTCAGCTGACCCCGCAGGAGCTGGCGGCGACACCCCTGATCCTGCGGGAGCACGGCTCGGGCACCCGGCAGGTCCTGGACGCCGCCCTCGCCGTGCACGGCGGACTCGCGCGGCCGCTGCTGGAGCTCTCCTCGACCACCGCGGTGAAGGGGGCGGCGGAGAGCGGGGCCGGTCCCTGCGTGCTGAGCGAACTGGCTCTCGGCGAGGAGCTGTCGGCCCGGCGCCTGGTCAAGGTCCCCGTGGCGGGTGTCCGGCTCAGACGTCAGCTGCGGGCGGTCTGGCCCGCGGGCCACCGCCCCACGGGCCCCGCCCGCGACCTGCTCTCACTGACGGCCGACGGGGCGTAGGCCCCGGGACTGTCCGCTTCCCGGCCCGGCTTCTCCTGGGCCCCGGACCGCTTCGCGGCCCCGGTCCTCAGACGGCGGACGTGCTCGTCCGTGCCAGGGCCGCCGTGACCAGGGCCCGCATGATCCGGAGGTCCTCGCCCATCTCGGGGTGCCACTGCACCCCGAGCACCCACTGCGGACCGGGCAGCTCGACCGCCTCGACCGTGCCGTCCGCCGCGTGCGCGGACACCACGAGACCCGGAGCGAGCCGGTCCACGGCCTGGTGGTGGTACGTGGGTACGGACGCCTCCTCGGGCACGAGCGAGGCGTACAGAGTCCCCGGCACAGGCGACACCGCGTGCTCACCGAGGACCCCCGCCTTGCCGAACGGACCGGTGTGCCCGTCCAGATGCTGGCTCAGTGTGCCGCCCAGCGCCACGTTGAGCAGCTGCATGCCGCGGCAGATACCGAGCACCGGGGTGCCGGCCTCCATCGCCGCGCGGAGCAGCGCAAGCTCCCAGGCGTCGCGTTCGTGCGCGGGCGGCCCGGTCCTGAAGTCGCGCTCCGCGCCGTACAGTCCGGGGTCGATGTCCGCGCCGCCCGCGATCACGAGCCCGTCGAGCCTGGCCACGACGGCCGAGGCGCGCTCCGGGGCGTCCGGCGGCAACAGGGCCGCCAGGCCGCCGGACCGCTGGACCAGTCGGGGGTACGCCGAGGGGAGCACCGCTGCGGGGAGCTCCCAGACACCCCAGCGAGCCGCCGGCTCCAGGTAGGTGGTGACGCCGATGAGCGGTTCGTGCATGGTGCGGTCCCTCCGGCGGGCGGTCCGCGGACCGGGCCCGGTGCAATGGTGATGCGTCATACCTTTGTGCGTACCGGGCCGGTACGCAAGAGACGCGATCCGGAAGATCGGGTTCAAGCCAGGAAACCGCGGAGCAGCGCCGCCGTTCCGGCGCAGTGCTCGCGCATCACCGCGCGCGCGGCCTCCTCGTCGCCGTCGAGCACCGCGTCGACGAGCACCGTGTGCTGGTGCTGCGAATGCTCGAGGTTCCGCACCAGCAGGGGTATGCAGTCCAGCAGGTCGTTCACGGTCGCACGGACGGCGGCGTACTGGGCGGTGAGCGAGGGGGAGCCGGAGAGCTCGGCCAGCGTCAGGTGAAACAGGGTGTCGAGCCTGCGGTAGTCGGGCAGGGGTGCTTCGTGTGTCGCGATCAGTGCCCTGCGCAGCCGGTCCACGCCCTCGTCGTCGAGGCCGTGTGCCGCGCACAGCCCGGCCGCCCCGGCATCCAGCACCTCGCGGAAGCGCAGGACGTCCTCGATGTCGACCCCCTCCACCCGGCGGCGCAGCTCGCCGCCGCCGGCCCCGCCGGCGCGGGGGAGGACGAACGTACCGCCGTACCTGCCCCTCCTGGCCTCGACCAGCCCCTGGTCCTGGAGCACCTTCAGGACCTCGCGCAGTGTGACGCGGCTGATCCCCAGCAGCTCCGCCAGATCCCGCTCGGCGGGCAGCCGCCCGCCGCTGGGCACCAGACCGAGCCGGACCACCTGGAGGACCTGCTCCAGCGCCTCCTCGAAGCCGTTGCCCGCGCGCACCGGCCTCAGTACGGGCAGCAGCCGGTCGAAGGGCCCGGTCTCCCCGGTCTCCTGCGCCACGTCCCGATCCCCTTCCCCTCAATGGTTCTGTCCCATACCTTAAGCCTTCCGGCTGACCGAACGAGGAGTACCCCGTGGCAGACCGAACACCCCCGCTCCGGCCCGAGGAGCTGCGTCTGCTCGTCGCGAGCGGCGAGATCGACACCGTCGTCCTTGCCTTCCCCGACATGCAGGGCCGGCTGCAGGGCAAACGGTTCGCGTCGTCCTTCTTCGTCGACGAGGTGCTGGAACACGGCACGGAGGGCTGCAACTACCTGCTCGCCGTCGACACGGACATGAACACCGTCGACGGATTCGCGATGTCCTCCTGGGCCAACGGCTACGGCGACTTCGCGATGCACCCCGACCTGACCACCCTGCGCAGGGTGCCCTGGCACGAGGGCACGGCCATGGTTCTCGCCGACCTCGCCTGGGAGGACGGCTCACCCGTCGTCGCCGCGCCCCGCCAGATCCTCCGCCGCCAGCTGGAGCGGCTCGCCGCACACGGCCTGACCGCCCATGTCGGCACCGAGCTCGAATTCATCGTCTTCAAGGACACCTACGAGCAGGCCTGGGACCGCAACTACCGAGATCTCACCCCGGCCAACCAGTACAACATCGACTACTCCGTCCTCGGAACCGGCCGCATCGAGCCCCTGCTGCGCCGCATCCGCAACGAGATGGCCGCCGCCGGCCTCACCGTCGAGTCGGCCAAGGGCGAGTGCAACCCCGGCCAGCACGAGATCGTCTTCCGCTACGACGAGGCACTGGTCACCTGCGACCAGCACGCCGTCTACAAGACGGGCTCCAAGGAGATCGCCGCCCAGGAGGGCGTCGCGCTCACCTTCATGGCCAAGTTCAACGAGCGCGAGGGCAACTCCTGCCACATCCACCTCTCGCTCCGGGACGAAGGCGGACACAGCGTCATGGCGGGCGAGGACGGCACGATGTCCGCCGTGATGCGGCACTTCCTCGCCGGACAGCTCGCCGCCCTGCGCGACTTCTCCCTGCTCTACGCGCCGAACATCAACTCCTACAAACGCTTCCAGCCCGGCTCCTTCGCCCCGACGGCCGTCGCCTGGGGCCACGACAACCGCACCTGCGCCCTGCGCGTCGTCGGACACGGCCGCTCGATGCGCTTCGAGAACCGGCTCCCCGGCGGAGACGTCAACCCGTACCTCGCCGTCGCGGGCCTCGTCGCCGCGGGACTCCACGGCATCGAGCACGCACTCGAACTCCCCGAGGCGTGCGAGGGCAACGCCTACACCGCCGGATACGACCAGGTCCCCACCACGCTGCGCGAAGCGGCCGCCCTCTGGGAGGACAGCGACGTGGCCCGGGAGGCCTTCGGCGAGGAGATCGTCGCGCACTACCGCAACATGGCGCGTGTCGAACTCGAAGCCTTCGACGCCGCGGTGACCGACTGGGAGCTCCGCCGCTCCTTCGAACGCCTGTGAGGCACCTGTGATCACCGAGCACCGAGTACTGAACCCGGCGACCGAAGAGCTCGTCGCCACCGTTCCCGCCACCACCGTCGCCGAGGTGGACACCGCCGTCACGCGGGCCGCGGCGGCGCAGCAGGTCTGGGTCGCACTCGCTCCCGCCGACCGTGCCCGGCTGCTGCGCCGCTTCGCCGTCCTCGTCGACGAACAGGGCGAACGGCTCGCGCGGCTGGAGGTCACCGAGGCGGGCCACACCCTGGGCAGCGCCCGCTGGGAGGCCGGTAACGTCCGCGATCTGCTGGACTACGCGGCCGGGGGAGTGGAGCGCCTCACCGGGCGTCAGATCCCCGTGCCCGGCGGCATCGACGTCACCTTCCTCGAACCCCTCGGCGTCATCGGGGTGATCGCCCCCTGGAACTTCCCCATGCCGATCGCCGCCTGGGGCGTCGCCCCGGCACTCGCCGCCGGTAACGCCGTACTCCTCAAACCGGCGGAGACGACCCCGCTCACCGCCCTGCACCTGGCCGGGCTCGCCCGGGAAGCGGGTCTGCCCGAGCACCTCTTCCAGGTGCTGCCCGGCGCGGGCGAGGTCGCGGGCAGGGCCCTGGTGGAACACCCCGGAGTGGCCAAGATCGTCTTCACGGGCTCCACCCGGGTCGGCAAACAGATCATGGCCGCGTGCGCCGACCGCGTGAAGCGGCTCACCCTCGAACTCGGCGGCAAGAGCCCCAGCATCGTCTTCGCGGACGCCGACATCGAGGCCGCCGCAGCCGCCGCACCCATGTCCTTCCTGGACAACGCGGGCCAGGACTGCTGCGCCCGCAGCCGCATCCTCGTCCAGCGCTCCGTCCACGAACGCTTCCTGGAACTCCTCGCCCCCGCCCTCGCCTCGGTGGTGGTGGGCGATCCCTCCGACGAGAAGACCCAGATGGGACCGCTGATCTCCCGCACCCAACTGGAGCGGGTCCGCTCCTACGTTCCCGAGGACGCGGCCGGCATCCGGGGCAGCGCCCCCGAAGGGCCCGGGTTCTGGTTCCCGCCGACCGTCCTCACCGACGTCCACGCGGACGCGCGCGTCGCCACCGAGGAGGTCTTCGGGCCGGTCGCCGTCGTGCTGCCCTTCGAGGACGAGGCGGACGCGATCCGGCTGGCGAACGCCACCGAGTACGGCCTGGCCGGCTCCATCTGGACCCGCGACGTGGGCCGCGCCCTGCGCGTCTCCCGGGCGGTGCGGGCCGGGAACCTCTCCGTCAACTCCCACTCCGCCGTTCGCTACTGGACACCGTTCGGCGGTTACAAGCAGTCCGGACTCGGCCGTGAACTCGGGCCCGACGCCCTCGCGGCATTCACCGAAACCAAGAACGTCTTCATCGGCACGGAGGCCTGAACACGCATGACCACCGACACCGGGAACATCTGCCGCCGCCTGACCGGCCGCACCGCCGTCATCACCGGAGCGGGCAGCGGAATCGGTCTCGCCACCGCCCGCAGGCTGGCATCCGAAGGCGCCAACGTCGTCTGCGGCGACATCGACGAAACCGCGGGCAGGGCGGCCGCCAAGGAGGCCGGAGGCACCTTCGTACAGGTCGACGTGACCGACCCCGAGCAGGTCGAGGCGCTGTTCAAGGCCGCGTACGACACCTACGGGTCCGTGGACATCGCCTTCAACAACGCCGGTATCTCGCCACCCGACGACGACTCCATCCTCACCACCGGGCTCGAGGCGTGGAAGCGCGTCCAGGACGTCAACCTCACCTCCGTCTACCTCTGCTGCAAGGCGGCCCTCCCCTACATGCGGCGCCAGGGGCGCGGCTCGATCATCAACACCGCCTCCTTCGTGGCCCGGATGGGAGCGGCGACCTCCCAGATCTCGTACACCGCGTCCAAGGGCGGAGTGCTCGCGATGTCCCGCGAACTCGGTGTGCAGTTCGCCCGGGAGGGGATCCGGGTCAACGCCCTGTGCCCGGGGCCGGTCAACACCCCGCTGCTCCAGGAGCTGTTCGCCAAGGACCCGGAGCGGGCCGCCCGCAGGCTGGTGCACATTCCCGTCGGCCGGTTCGCCGAGGCCACGGAGATCGCGGCAGCCGTCGCCTTCCTGGCCAGCGACGACTCCTCGTTCGTCAACGCCACCGACTTCCTCGTGGACGGCGGGATCTCGGGGGCGTACGTGACTCCCCTCTAGGGGCTCTCGCACCGGAACCTAGAGTGGGGGCATGAGCAACGCGACCCCTCCCGGCTGGTACCCGGACGCGAGTACCACCGGCTTCGAGCGCTGGTGGGACGGCACGGCCTGGACCGGGCACACCCGGCCGTCCGCCGTCGCGCAGCCCGTCGCGTTCCAGCAGCAGTTCGCACCGCAGGCTCCGGCCCTCGCCCCCGGCGGCGGCCGGACCACCCGGGTCGTCGCGGTCGCGCTGGCGGTCCTGGTGATCGCCGGCGCGGCCGTCACCGGAATCGTGGTGCTGGGCGAGGACGACGGGACCGGCACGCAGGCAGGCCCCGGGCCCAGCAGCTCCGCACCGGCGACCGGTGCCACCGACACCCCGAGCACGGACACCCCGTCGGCCGACGACGCCCCCGCGGACGACCCGAAGCTGCTCGTCGACCAGCTCAACGGGATCACCCTGCCGGTCCCCGAGGGCTGGGAGAAGCCGGAGAGCACGCTCGACGACGCGACCACGATGCGTACGGTCGAGTCCTACACCTGCCCCGGCGATTCCGGCAGTTACTGCTACCACGGCACGGTCACCGTCCGCACCGCGAGCGGCACCGACGTCACCTCCGCCGAGGCTCCGGCCAAACAGGACATCAAGACCGCCGCCGACAAGGCCTACGGCGAGAACTTCGTCGGGGACCCGGTCCACGGCGGCATCACGGCGCAGAAGGAACTGGCGTCCAGGTCCGTGACCGTGGCCGGGCGGACCGGATATCTGGTGCGCCGGCAGGTCACCACGGGCAAGGGCCCCGGCGGATTCGTGCAGTCGCTCGTCTTCCCCTCGGCGGTGGGCAGCGAGACGCCGGTCATCGTCCGCTTCGCGTTCGACGCCGGCCAGGGCAAGCTGCCGGTCTCCCTCATGGACACCATCACCCGGGGCATCCGCCCGCTCGGTGACAGCGCCACCGGCGGAGGCGTCGGCAGCTCGGTCGGACCCTGACCCCGCTCCGGGCAAACGACCCTAGAGGAACGTACGGCCCTCGCCCCGGTACGTCGGCACGGTCGCCGTGATCCGGTCGCCCTCGATCAGCTGCAGTTCGTCGAAGCGCTCGCACAGCTCACCGGCCTTGGCGTGCCGGAACCACACCTTGTCCCCGATCAGCAGATCGTCGGCGGGCGAGCCGAGCAACGGCGTCTGCACCTCTCCCGGACCCTCCTGCGGGTCGTAGCGAAGCCCCTCGGGCAGGTACGGGACCGGCAGCCGGTCCGCGCCCGCGGCCCCGGACGCCGGATAGCCGCCACCCAGCACCGTCACCACGCCCACACCCGGCCGCCGTACCACGGGCTGTGCGAACAGGGCGGCCGGACGGCCCGTGAACGAGGTGTAGTTGTCGAACAGCCGCGGTACGTACAGCCCCGAACCGGCCGCGATCTCGGTCACCGCCGACTCCGCCGCGGTGTGCTGCACACTGCCGGTGCCGCCCCCGTTCACGAACTCCAGGTCCGGCGTCACCGCCCGGACGGCCCGCACGACCTCCGCCCGCCGCGCCGCCAGCTCCTTGCGGGCCGTGGCCTGCATCAGGCGGACCGCACGCGACCGCAGCGGCCGGCCGGCAACCGAGTCCCCGACTCCCGCGACATGGCCCTCGTACGCCATCAGCCCCACCAGCCGGAAGCCCGGCCTACGGGCCACCGAGCGGGCCAGCTCGGCGAGTTGGGCCGGCGAGCGCAGGGGGGAGCGCAGCGCGCCGATCCTGACCCGGCCGCCGAGCATCCGCAGCGAGGTGTCCAGCTCCAGGCAGACCCGGATCTCCTCGGTGCCGCCGGCCCGTGCCGCGTCGATCAGCTCCAGCTGCGCGTGGTCGTCCACCATCACGGTCACGGCCGCCGACAGCTTGGGATCGGCCGCCAGCTCGGCGTACGCGGACCGGTCGGCCGACGGATAGGCCAGCAGTACGTCGTCGAAACCGGCCCGGGCCAGCCACAGCGACTCCGCGAGGGTGAACGACATGATCCCGGCGAACCCCGGACGCGCGAGTACCCGCTCCAGCAGAGCGCGGCAGCGCACCGACTTGCTCGCCACCCGGACGGGTTTCCCGGCCGCCCGGCGCACGAGGTCGTCGGCGTTGGCGTCGAAAGCCTCCAGATCCACCACGGCCACAGGGGCGTCGAGATGGGCGGTGGCCCGGTTGTAACGGGTCCGGTCAGCGGCGCGGGCAGTCATGGCCGCAGCTTGCCAGACGGTCGTACCACTGGGTAGGGGGACGTTCGGTGCAGATCCCCCGCACCCCCGGTCCTGTGCCCACGGGGCGTCCTCCACCCCGTAGAGTGACGGTCACGCGGATGACCGACGGCCGGTCCGGAACTGTGATCCGCAGGCGGTACGGGGACGTGAACCAGGGGGCCGGATGAGTACCGAAGCGCAGCGCGCTCCTGTGCCGCCCCGCCCGACCACCCCACCGCCCGTCCCCGCCCAGCCCCCGGCCCCGCCCGCAGCCCCCGCACCGCGCACGGGCGCGCAGCCCACGCAGGCTCCCGCGGCTCCGGCCGCACCGCGCACGGGTGCGCAGGCCCCCGCTGCTCCCCGCACGGGCGTGCAGGCCCCGGCGGCTCCCGCCGCACCGCGCACCGGTGCGCAGCCCACGCAGACCCCCGCGCCTCCGGCCGCACCGCACCCCGGTGCGCAGCCTCTGCAGGCTCCCGCTGCTCCCCGCACGGGCGCGCAGCCCACGCAGACCCCCGCGCCTCCGGCCGCACTGCACCCCGGTGCGCAGCCCCCGCAGGCCCCCGCACCGCGCCCGCAGGCCCCCGCGGACGACGCGCCCCCGCCCGTGGAGACGACCACCCAGCTGCGCATCGTGCCGCCCGCCCCCCTTGCCGCGCCTCCTCCTCCTCCGCCCGCGACCAGGCGGAGGCCCGTCGGCGCGGTGGACCTCACCCCGCGCCCCGGAGCCACCCCCGCCCCGCCGGGCGCGTACTACGCGTACGCCGAGACGCCCGTCGAGACCACCACCCGCCTGCGCCCCATAAAGACCCGGAACCCGGCCAGGGCCGCGGCCGCCGTGGCCTGTGTCGTGCTCGGTCTCGGGCTGATCGGCGGCGCGGTCACCGGCACCTGGCTCACGGGGGACTCCGCGGCCGAGCCCGGAGCCGGTACCGCGTACACGGTCGGCCGCTCCGCCTGGCACAGCGTCCCCGTCGACACCCTCTTCCCCCGCACCCTCAAGGGCGACGGGGCGGGACCGGGGGCCACCGACCGGGTCTGGACCCGCGTCGCCGTCGCCACCGACAGCGGCTGCGCGGCGGGCCTGGACCCCCTGCTCCTCAAGACGCTCCGCCCGGTCGGCTGCGAACGCATGGTGCGGGCCACCTACACCGACGCGACGCGCAGCAGTGTCACGACGGTGGGCATGGTCTTCACGGAGGCGGACAGCGAAGGGATGCGCGCGCTCGGCAGCCGGTTCACCGGCCAGCACCTCGACGTGCGGGCCGACCTGATGCCCCGTACCTATCCCGCCAAGGGCACAGCCGCGGCGGCCTTCGGTGACAAGCAGCGTGCCAGCTGGACGGTCAACGTACTGACCGAGGTGCCCGTCGTCGTGTTCGCCGTCTCCGGTTTCGCCGACGGCCGTGCGGTCGCCGAGCCGCAGCCCGCATCCGTCGCCATGGCCGCAGGCGCCACGACGGCAGTCGCCCAGGCCGGACTGGGCCACGAGGCGAAGGGCATCGCCGACCGGGTGGAGCGCACGCTGCGCAGGACCGTCACCGACCTCACGGAGAAGCCGGAATGACCCGCCCCCGCCGGCTCCGCGCGTTCGCCGCGGTGACCCTCGCCACCGCGTTCGCGGTACTGCCCGCAGTACCCGCCCAGGCCGACGCCCTCCGGGACCAGCAATGGGCCCTGGAGGCACTCCACACCGACCGGGCCTGGCAGACCACGAAGGGGAAGGGCATCACCGTCGCCGTCCTGGACACCGGAGTCGACGGCAGCCACCCCGACCTCCAGGGCCAAGTGCTCCCGGGCAAGGACCTCATCGGCTTCGGCGCCGGACAGGGCGACCGGGCCTGGGCCGTCCACGGCACCGCGATGGCCGGCATCGTCGCAGGCCACGGCAACGGGCCCGGGCGGAGCGACGGCGTACTCGGAGTCGCTCCGGAAGTGAAGATCCTGCCCGTGCGGGTCATCCTCGAGTCCAACGACGCGTCCCGCGCCAAGGCCCGTCAGTCGCGCGGCACCGCCCTCGCCGACGGCATCCGCTGGGCAACCGACCACGGTGCCGACGTCATCAACCTCTCCCTCGGCGACGACAGCAAGTCCGCGCACCCCGAACCCGGTGAGGACGCGGCCGTCCAGTACGCCCTGAGCAAGGGTGTCTCCGTCGTCGCCTCCGCCGGAAACAGCGGTGAGAAGGGCAACGGCGTCTCCTACCCCGCCGCCTACCCCGGTGTGATCGCCGTCGCCGCCGTCGACAAGTACGGGACCCACGCCGCGTTCTCCACCAGCCGCTGGTACGCCACCGTCAGCGCGCCGGGTGTCGACATCGTCGTCGCCAACCCCGACCGCCACTACTACATCGAGTGGGGCACCTCGGCCGCCTCGGCGTTCGTCTCCGGAGCCGTCGCCCTCGTACGCGCCGCCCACCCCGGGCTGTCGCCCGCCCAGCTCAAGACGCTGCTCGCGGACACCGCCCGCAACTCCCCGGCAGGCGGCCGCGACGACGCCCGGGGCTACGGGCTGGTCGATCCCGCCGCCGCGATCGAGGCCGGGGAGAAGCTCCGCCCCGACAACCTGGGCGCCAAGTCCGCCCCGGCCGGTTATGGCAAGCAGTACTTCGGATCCGGCCCCGACCCGAAGGCCGAGGACGACGGGCCTGCCGGCTGGCTGGCCCCGTCCGCCGGGGCGCTCGGCGCCGCGCTGCTGGCCCTGGCCGTGGTCCTGTGGCGCGGCAGGAGAGCCCACCCGGGTGGAGGCAGCACCCTCGCCGGCGTCAGCCGGTGGCGCTGACCCCTGCGGTCACACCGACAGCGGCCTTCGCCACCGACTCGACGAGGGCGACACCGGCCTCCTTCGTCGCGTGCCCCCGCGACAGGACGGCCACCAGGTAGGTGTTGCCGCCGCTCTCCACCCGCCCGATGCTGTTGATGTCCCACAGACCGGTCGTCGTGCGGGGCATCCAGCCGTTCTTCAGCGCCGCGCCGCTGCCCGCAGCCGACACCCCCCACCGCTGGTCCGCCTGGACCTCGCCCATCAGCTCCGTCAGGTACGCGCGCGAGCTCGCCGACAGCTCCGAATCCGTACCGAACACCGCCTTCAGCAGACGTACCTGGTCGGTGGCCGTGGTCTGCGTCAGCCCCCACGCATGCGCGGCAGTCGTCCCGGACAGGCCCAGCCGCTCGTTCGCCGCGTCCAGCCCCTCGGCGCCGCCGACCGTCTTCAGTAGCTCGGTGGCCGAGGTGTTGTCGCTGCGCCGGATCATGGCCTCCGCCCACGCGTGCTCGGCGCCGTTCAGCTCCCGCCCCTCGTCCTGGGCGAGGAGCAGCAGGGCCGCCAGGATGTCGACCTTGACGATGCTCGCGGTGTCGTACGCCCCGTCCCCGTACACCGCGCCCGCCCCGCTCGCCGTGTCCAGCACCGCAACCGAGACGTCGGCACCGCCGGTCAGGGGCGCCAGCGCGTCGGCCAGCTCCGCGTCGAGATCCACCTCGGGCTCCTCGCTCGTGCTCGCCGCGGCCGACGGGCTCGATGCGGACGATACGGATGCCACGGCGGCGGGCGCACGATCCGGCGAGCGACCCACCAGATACGCGCCCCCGGCGGCGGAACCCGCCAGCAGCACGACGGCCGTCACGGATGCGGACAGCGCGGACCTGCGGATTCTGTGGCGGGACATGATCCGGACGCTAGGAACCGCAGCTGGCAGCAGCCTGTGCCCGACCTGTCGCCCGGATGAGAGAACCGGTCCACTACGCTCGTCGTGTGGCGCTCAAGAACATTCCGGACCCCGGTTTCTCCGACGACGACGGCACGGCCGCCCCCGAACTGACGGCGGCGCTCGCCGCGTGGGCGGAGGACCGGACGGCCGTCGGCCCGGTCCTGGCCGCGCTCCGCGGCGCCAGGCTCCTCGTCCCGGTCGTCGCCGTCCTCGGCGAGGTCGAGGAGGACGAGAACGGGCTGCGTCGCGAGAAGACCAGCGACATGGCCGTGCCGACCCTGCAGGCCGGTGACAGGCGCGCCCTGCCCGCCTTCACCTCCACCGCCTCGCTGGCCCGCTGGGACCCGCAGGCCCGCCCCGTCGCCGTACCCCTGCACCAGGCCCTGCAGGCAGCCGCCCACGAGAACGCGGACACGGTGGTCCTGGACCTCGCGGGGCCCGTCGCCTTCGAACTGACCGGCCCGGCGCTGCTCGCCCTGGCCGAGAACCGCAGCAGCACGGACCCGCTCGACGACCCGGCCGTGGTCGCCGCGGTACGGGAGGCGGTCGCCGCCGAACCTGCGGTGATCCGCGCCCACCTGGGCCCGGGACAGGCCGACGGCACCCTCGCCCTGGTCCTCCGCCCGGACGCGGTGGTGGCCGAAGCCGCCCGGCGGGTCGCCGACGCGCTGTCGGCCAGCGAGGTCCTGCGCGCGAGGCTGGTGCGCGGTATCGACCTCGCACTCCTGCCTGCCGGGGCCGAGGCACCCGGCGAGCCCCTCTTCACCCGCTGACACACGCGAGAGCCCGCCGCCTGTCGCAGGCAGCGGGCTCGTAGGTGTGCGGTGCGGAGGGGTCAGCCGTAGACAGGGCCCGTGTACTTCTCGCCGGGGCCCTGGCCGGGCTCGTCCGGTACGAGCGAGGCCTCACGGAAGGCCAGCTGGAGCGACTTCAGGCCGTCGCGCAGCGGCGAGGCGTGGAAGGTGCTGATCTCGGTGGTGCTCGCGTCGAGCAGACCGGCCAGTGCCTGGACCAGCTTGCGGGCCTCGTCCAGGTCCTTGTGCTGCTCGCCCTCCTCGGTCAGACCGAGCTTCACGGCGGCCGCGCTCATCAGATTGACGGCGACGGTCACGATCACCTCGACCGCGGGGACCTCCGCGATGTCGCGGGCCATGTCGTCGAAGCCGGGGTTCTCGGTGCTGGGGGTCGCGTCACTCATGCCCCACACGATAAGGCCACGTCCGTACGGCTCTGTCCGTGGGAGCACCTGGGGGAGCACCTGCGAGGCGGCGCGGGGCCGCGCGTTAGCCGCCGCCCCGCGAAGCTGCTAACCTTGTGTAACGACCGGCCGGACACCTATGTGCTCGGCCCACAAGTGGAGGCTCCGATCTCCCACCTGACCGTCCTCACGGACGGCGGGTCACCGGTCAGGTAGCGACCATCGTTCCGTACGGACGATGGAGCTGCTCGATGCGCCCCGCGGTTGACCGCGCGGTGTTCCGGTATTTCCTGGAGCCCCGCCTGTGTCCCGTCCGGGGCATTTTTACTTTCCCGGCTCGGTTGGTCTTACGAAACAGACGCTACGCGGCTGTCCGCCAGGCGGTCGCGTGGCGCTACCGAGGAGGATCCATCAGCGCCGAGCCCCGCATCAACGACCGGATTCGCGTTCCCGAGGTGCGACTTGTCGGTCCCAGCGGCGAGCAGGTCGGGATTGTTCCGCTTGCCAAGGCCCTGGAACTTGCACAGGAGTACGACCTCGACCTGGTCGAGGTGGCGGCGACAGCCCGTCCCCCCGTGTGCAAGCTCATGGACTACGGAAAGTTCAAGTACGAGTCGGCCATGAAGGCCCGTGAGGCGCGCAAGAACCAGGCGCACACGGTCATCAAGGAAATGAAGCTCCGGCCGAAGATCGACCCGCACGACTATGACACCAAGAAGGGTCACGTCGTCCGGTTCCTCAAGCAGGGGGACAAGGTCAAGATCACGATCATGTTCCGTGGTCGTGAGCAGTCCCGTCCCGAGCTGGGTTTCCGACTGCTCCAGCGTCTCGCTTCGGATGTCGAGGACCTCGGCTTCATCGAGTCCAACCCGAAGCAGGACGGCCGGAACATGATCATGGTTCTGGGCCCGCACAAGAAGAAGACCGAAGCCATGGCCGAGGCCCGTGAGGCCCAGGCCGCCCGTAAGGCGGAGCGTCAGGGTTACGCCCACGACGCCGAGCCCGAGGGTGAAGCCGCTGAGGCTCCGGCCGCAGCTGCCGAGGCTCCGGCCGAGACACCTGCAGAAACACCTTCCGAGGCGTGACCTCTGGGGGCTGCCATCCAGGCGCCCCCAGGTCCCTCGGGAGCCACCCAAAGATCTGACGCCCCTGCAGTCCGGTGCCCGCACCGAGAGGGGCGCCACTGACGAGGAGAGAACGGCGCGATGCCGAAGAACAAGACGCACAGCGGTGCCAGCAAGCGCTTCAAGATCACCGGCTCCGGCAAGGTGCTCCGTGAGAAGGCCGGCAAGCGCCACCTGCTCGAGCACAAGTCGTCCAAGAAGACCCGCTCGCTGACCGGCACGGTCGTCGTGGCTCCGGCCGACGTCAAGAAGGTCAAGAAGCTTCTCGGCAAGTGAGGACGCGGCCTCCGGTGAACCCGGAGGCGCGACCTCGATCCGACCGGGACCAATTCGTTTCCGGGCCGTGTGAGTCCAACCACGGCCCCGCTGTAAGGAGTCAAAAGTGGCACGCGTCAAGCGGGCAGTAAACGCCCACAAGAAGCGCCGGGCGATCCTCGAGGCCGCCAAGGGTTACCGCGGTCAGCGTTCGCGCCTGTACCGCAAGGCCAAGGAGCAGGTCACCCACTCCCTGGTCTACAACTACAACGACCGCAAGAAGCGCAAGGGCGACTTCCGTCGGCTCTGGATCCAGCGCATCAACGCCGCTGCCCGCCAGAACGGCATGACGTACAACCGCCTCATCCAGGGTCTGAACGCCGCCAACATCGAGGTGGACCGCAAGATCCTGGCCGAGCTCGCGGTCAACGACGCCAACGCGTTCGCCGCCCTCGTCGAGGTCGCTCAGAAGGCCCTTCCGAGCGACGTCAACGCCCCGAAGGCCGCCTGACCCAGGCAGCTCTTCACAGGTGTGTGAGCCGGACCCGCAGGCGCAAGCCGTCTGCGGGTCCGGTGCGTTGCAGGACGCTGTGCGTACGTAGTCATCCGTACGCAGAGAAACGTACGCAGAGAAGCAGAGATACGCAGAGAGGCTCGCCGCCGACCATGGGCACCCCCGAACTGATCTCCGCGCGGTCGCCGCGCGTCGCCGCCGCACGACGGCTGGCCAGGCGCAACTTCCGCGGCAAGGAGCGCAGGTTCATCGCCGAGGGGCCGCAGGCCGTGCGGGAGGCCGCGGCGCACCGGGGCAGCGACGGCGAGCCCACGCTGACCGAGCTCTTCGCCACCGTCGAGGCCGCCGAACGGTACGCCGACATCATCGACGCCGCCCACGAGGCGGGCGCCCGGGTGCACCTCGCGGACAGCGACGTGCTGGCAGACGTCTCGCAGACCGTCACCCCGCAGGGCCTGATCGGCGTCTGCCGCTTCCTGGACTCGCCCTTCGAGGAGATCCTCGCGGCGAAGCCCACGCTGGTCGCCGTACTCGCCCACGTACGGGACCCCGGGAACGCCGGCACCGTGCTGCGCTGCGCCGATGCCGCGGGCGCCGACGCCGTCGTGCTCACCGACGCGTCCGTGGACCTGTACAACCCCAAGTCGGTCCGTGCCTCCGTCGGCTCGCTCTTCCATCTGCCGGTCGCCGTCGGCGTGCCCGTCGAACAGGCCGTACAGGGGCTGCGGGACGCGGGCGTGCGCATCCTGGCGGCCGACGGAGCGGGCGCGGACGACCTCGACGACGAACTCGACGCGGGCACCATGGGCGGGCCCACCGCCTGGGTGTTCGGCAACGAGGCGTGGGGGCTGCCGGAGGAGACCCGGGCACTGGCCGACGCCGTCGTCCGGGTCCCGATCCACGGCAGGGCGGAGAGCCTCAATCTCGCCACTGCCGCCGCCGTGTGCCTCTACGCCTCCGCGCGGGCCCAGCGCCCGCGGCACACCGGCTGAGACGCCCCGGTACCGAAGCTCCACCGATCGATCCAAGCCACACCCGCCGGTGCGCCGCCTCGGGGTGTCGCTCGCCGTCCGGCGCCTAGTAGGGTGACGAACTCGGGGGCCCACTGCACCGGTTCGAGAGGTGGGGTACGGGAATATGGCTGTCGGCATGAGCAGGCCGCGTCAGACACACACGGCCGCCGTGCGCGCCATCACCGACGGGGAAGGTACGAGCGGCATCATCGGGGACACGGCGACGGGCATCGACCCGGACGACCTGCCCGACGGCCTCGTCGTCGCCGACGAGAGCGGCAGGATCATCTGCTTCAACTCGGCAGCGGCGCGGATCACCGCCACACCGCGGGCCGCGGCCCTGGGCCGCCCCCTCGAGCACGCGCTGCCCCTCGAAGACCTCAAGGGCCGCCGCTGGTGGGCCCTGACCGACCCGTACGGGGGCCTCGCCACCCGGGTCGGACAGCCCGAGCGGAACCTGCTGCTCCCCGGCGGCCGCGAGGTCCTGGTATCGGCACGGTACGTACGCGACGTCCCGACCGGCCCGGTCCGCCGACTGGTCGTCTCGCTCCGCGGCACCGAGGCGCGCCGCCGCACCGAGCGCAGCCACGCC
This sequence comes from Streptomyces sp. NBC_00683, assembly GCF_036226745.1. NCBI lineage: Bacteria > Bacillati > Actinomycetota > Actinomycetes > Kitasatosporales > Streptomycetaceae > Streptomyces > Streptomyces sp. NBC_00683. The sequence goes on from NZ_CP109013.1 coordinate 6,987,958, forward strand.
GAACTGATCGCCACCGTCGCCCACGAGCTGCGCTCCCCGCTGACCTCGGTCAAGGGGTTCACCGCGACCCTGCTGGCCAAGTGGGAGCGTTTCACCGACGACCAGAAGCGGCTCATGCTGGAGACCGTCGACGCCGACGCCAACCGCGTCAACCGGCTCATCGCGGAGCTGCTCGACATCTCCCGCATCGACTCCGGGCGCCTGGAACTGCGCCGCCAGCCCGTGGACATCTCCGCCGCCGTCGAACGCCACGTCCAGGCCCACACGGCGAACGGCCAGGCCCCGGACCGATTCCTCGTTCGCACCCGGCAGCCGCTGCCCGACCTCTGGGCCGACCCCGACAAGGTCGACCAGGTCCTGGGCAACCTCCTGGAAAACGCGGTGCGCCACGGCGAGGGAACGGTCACTATTGAGATCGCCCCTGCACCCGCACCGGGGAAGAGCGACGAGAGCGGAACGGCAGTCACCGTGAGCGACGAAGGTCCCGGCATCCCCGAGGAGTCGATGGGCCGCGTCTTCACCCGCTTCTGGCGGGGGAGCAAGCGCGGCGGGACCGGCCTGGGCCTCTACATCGTCAAGGGCATCGTCGAGGCGCACGGCGGCACGATCACCGTCGACCGGGGGCCCGGCGGCGGCGCCGAGTTCCGATTTATCCTGCCCGTGAGCGCCCCGGCCTATCTGAAATAAAGGGGTTTCGCGCCAGCGAATCGGACAGGGTGGTGGCGGGCGACGGGAGGGCCTGAGCGGCCCACGGGCTCCTTCGCCTCTCCCCGGCCCTTAGACTCGACTTTTGGCACCTTTGCGTCCTCAGTCGTCGAGCGAGGGGCCGCGGGGTCCGGGGTTTCCCCGGTTCAGCGCAGTATCAGCCAATCGGAAGCACGGGAAGAGATGTCGGCACCGAACAAGTCGTACGACCCAGTCGAGGTCGAGGCACTGAAACCGGAAGAGATCGAGCGCATGCGGGACGAGGCGTTCGCCGCCTTCGCCGCTGCCGGCGACCTCGACGCGCTCGCCCAGGCGAAGACCGCGCACACCGGTGGCACCTCGCCCCTGTCGCTCGCCAACCGCGAGATCGGCGCCCTGCCGCCGCAGGCCAAGGCCGAGGCGGGCAAGCGCGTGGGCCAGGCCCGCGGCGCCGTGTCCAAGGCCCTCGCCGCCCGCCAGACGGAGCTGGAGGCCGAGCGTGACGCCCGTGTGCTCGTCGAGGAGGCAGTGGACGTCACGCTGCCCTACGACCGCATCCCGGCCGGTGCGCGCCACCCCCTCACGACCATCATGGAGCGCGTCGCCGACGTCTTCGTCGCGATGGGCTACGAGATCGCGGAGGGCCCCGAGGTCGAGGCGGAGTGGTTCAACTTCGACGCCCTGAACTTCGTGCCCGACCACCCGGCCCGGCAGATGCAGGACACCTTCTTCGTCCAGGGCGCCGACGGTGCCAGGAACGACGAGTCCGGTGTCGTGCTGCGCACGCACACCTCGCCGGTCCAGGCCCGCTCGCTGCTCAGCCGCAAGCCCCCCGTCTACGTGGTCTGCCCCGGCAGGGTCTACCGCACCGACGAGCTCGACGCGACTCACACCCCGGTCTTCCACCAGATCGAGCTGCTCGCCGTCGACGAGGGCCTCACCATGGCCGACCTCAAGGGCACCCTCGACCACATGGTCCAGGCGCTCTTCGGCCCGGACATGAAGACCCGGCTGCGGCCGAACTTCTTCCCGTTCACCGAGCCGTCCGCCGAGATGGACATGGTCTGCTACGTCTGCCGCGGCGAGTCCGTCGGCAACCCGGACCGCCCCTGCCGCACCTGCGGCAGCGAGGGCTGGATCGAGCTCGGCGGCTGCGGCATGGTCAACCCCAAGGTGCTCGTCGCCTGCGGGGTCGACCCCCAGAAGTACAGCGGATTCGCCTTCGGGTTCGGCATCGAGCGGATGCTGATGTTCCGCCACAACGTCGAAGACATGCGAGACATGGTCGAGGGTGACGTCCGGTTCACCCGGCCGTTCGGGATGGAGATCTGATGCGCGTCCCGCTTTCCTGGCTGCGGGAGTACGTCGACCTGCCGGAGACCGAGACCGGCCGTGACGTACAGGCCAAGCTCGTCGCCGTGGGCCTCGAGGTAGAGACCGTCGAGCAGATCGGCGCGGGCCTCAAGGGCCCCCTCGTCGTCGGTCAGGTACTGACCATCGAGGAGCTGGAGGGCTTCAAGAAGCCCATCCGCTTCTGCACCGTCGACGTCGGCACCGCCAACGGCACCGGCGAACCGCAGGAGATCGTCTGCGGCGCCCGTAACTTCGCCGTCGGCGACAAGGTCGTCGTGGTCCTCCCGGGTGCCGTCCTGCCCGGCGACTTCGCGATCGCCGCGCGCAAGACGTACGGCAGGACCTCGCACGGCATGATCTGCTCCACCGACGAGCTCGGCATGGGCGACGACGGTACGCACGGCATCATCGTGCTGCCGCCCGAGCACGAGGTCGGCACCGACGCGATCGAGCTCCTCGAGCTCATCGACGAGGTCCTCGACATCGCCGTCACCCCCGACCGGGGCTACTGCCTGTCGATGCGCGGTGTCGCCCGCGAGACCGCGATCGCGTACGGTCTGGCGCTGCGCGACCCGGCGCTGCTGGACGTGCCCGCGCCGAACGCGTACGGCTACCCGGTGAAGGTCGCCGACCCGATCGGCTGCTCGCGTTTCACCGCGCGCACCGTGGTCGGTCTGCAGCCCGAGGCACGCTCCCCGATCTGGATGCAGCGCAGGCTGCAGAAGGCCGGGATGCGCCCGATCTCGCTCGCTGTCGACATCACCAACTACGTGATGCTCGAGCTCGGCCAGCCGCTGCACGCCTACGACCGGACCCGCATCCAGGGAGCGATCGGGGTGCGCCGCGCCCAGCAGGGCGAGAAGCTCACCACGCTCGACGGCACCGTGCGCGTCCTGGACGCCCAGGACCTGGTCATCACCGACGACCGCGGGCCGATCGGTCTCGCGGGCGTCATGGGCGGTGCCGACACGGAGATCGCCGACGTGCAGGCCGAGGAGGCCGGCACCACCGAGGTCGTCATCGAGGCCGCGCACTTCGACGCGATCTCCATCGCCCGGACCGCGCGCCGCCACAAGCTGGCCTCGGAGGCGTCCAAGCGCTTCGAGCGCGGCGTCGACCCGCAGGCCGCCGCCGCTGCCGCGCAGCGCACCGTCGACCTGCTGGTCCTCCTCGCGGGCGGCACCGCGGAGTCGGGCGTCACCGAGATCAGCGCCCCGTCCGCACCCCGCACCATCGCCATGCCCGCCGATCACCCCGACAGGGTGGCCGGTGTCGCCTACGGCCGCGAGACTGTCGTACGCCGCCTCCAGCAGGTCGGCTGCGACGTCTACGGTCAGGACGAGCTGATCGTCACGGTGCCGTCCTGGCGCCCCGACCTCGCCGCGCCGAACGACCTGGCCGAAGAGGTCATCCGGCTCGAGGGCTACGAGAACCTCCCGTCCACGCTGCCGACGCCGCCGTCCGGCCGGGGGCTCACCGACCGCCAGCGGCTGCACCGGCGCATCGGCCGGGCACTCGCGGGCGCCGGTTACGTCGAGGCGCTCAGCTACCCGTTCATCGGCGACGCCGCCCTCGACCAGCTCGGCCTGGACAAGGACGACGCCCGCCGCCGCACGGTCAAGCTGGTCAACCCGCTGTCCGACGAGGAGCCCGCGCTGCGCACGACGCTGCTGCCGGGTCTGCTCGGGGCACTGCGGCGCAACGACGGGCGGGGCAGCCACGACCTCGCGCTCTTCGAGACCGGTCTGGTCTTCCGGCCGTCCGGCGAGGAGACGAAGGCCGTACGGCTGCCCGTCGACCGCCGTCCCACCGACGAGGAGATCGCGGGTCTCGACGCGGCGCTCCCGCGTCAGCCGCGCCGCGCCGCCGTCGTCCTCGCGGGCGCCCGCGAGCAGGCCGGCTGGTGGGGCAAGGGCCGCCCCGCCGACTGGGCGGACTCCGTCGAGGCGGCACGCACGATCGCCCGTGAGGCGGGCGTCGAGCTGACCGTCCGCGGCGACCAGCACGCCCCGTGGCACCCCGGCCGGTGCGCCGCGCTGTACGTCACGGTGAACGGCGAGGAGACCCTCTTCGGGCACGCGGGCGAGCTGCACCCGCGCGTCGTCAAGGAGCTCCACCTGCCGGAGCGGACCTGCGCCATGGAGGTCGAGCTCGACGTCCTGGAGCAGGCCGTCGACGGTGCGCTCCAGGCGCCGCGGATCTCCACCTTCCCGGTGGCGACCCAGGACGTGGCGCTCGTGGTCGGGCAGGACGTGTCCGCCGACGCGGTCGAGAAGGCGCTGCGCGAAGGCGCCGGCGACCTCCTCGAGTCGCTGCGGCTGTTCGACGTCTTCACCGGCGACCAGATCGGCGAGGGAAAGAAGTCCCTGGCGTACGCGCTGCGCTTCCGCGCCACCGACCGCACGCTCACCGTCGACGAGGCCTCCGCGGCCCGTGACACCGCGGTCGCACTGGCCGCCGAGCGCACGGGCGCGGTGCTGCGCGGCGCGTAGCACCCTTGCCCTCGGCGACGAGGGCCGGCGCAGGGCTCGCGCAGGGCTCGCGCACAGTGAGGAGGGGCGTATCCGGCCACCGGATACGCCCCTTCTTCTGTCTCGCCGGGCGTGTGGACCGCACGCGGGCCCCGGGGCGGCGCCGGGGGGAACCCCGGTCCGGCCGGTCCCGCATCCACCCTCCTGTCATCGGGGCAGTAGGTCGTGCGATCCGGCGCCGTCCGCCCTGCCACGGAGTGTCGGGCAGGTCGGCAGAACGGACGGCGCGGGTGCGGGTCGTCGAACTTTACGAGGGGGAGCCGACGACCCGGCCGCCTCTTGCGAGGCACTCATTCAAGCGACCGGTGCCCCGGCGCGGCAGAGCGCACAGCAGGATGGTTCGGGCATTCCGTTCACACCCCGTGTGAATCGTGCTCCACTAGGGTCATTGCGACGCGCACATGGGGGGGCAATGGAGCCCAATGTCCTGCTCGAATCCCTGATCGACGAGGCGGGTGTGTCCCGCGCAGGGCTCGCCGGCCATGTCAACCAGGCGGGCCGCACCCGCGGCCTGTGCCTGAAGTACGAACACACCGCGGTCTCCCGCTGGCTCAAGGGGCAGCGCCCGCGCGGTCAGGTGCCTGACCTGATCTGCGAGGTCCTCGGCAGCCGGCTGGACCGGCCCGTCACGCTCGACGACATCGGTATGGGGACCTCCGGGGTGTACACGGTCGCGCACGGCTCGACCCTCCCGGGATTCGTCGAGCACGCGACCGCGCTGTGGCGCTCCGACGAACAGCAGCGCCCGAACCTCGTCTCCGCTCCCGCCGTCACGGGTACGACAGCGGTGATGCCCGTCTGGGAGTGGGAGAACCCGCCCGAGGACGCCGATGTGTCCCGCCCCGGGCCGTCCCGCGTGAGCATGGCCGACATAGCGATGCTGCGTGCGGCCCGCGCCCACTACGAGCAGATGTACCGAAAGGCGGGCGGCATCGCGACCAGGGCGCGCGTCGTCGGCTTCCTCAACTCCGAGACCGCACCGCTCCTGCGCGGCGGGTACAGCGACGCGACGGGCCGTCAACTGCACCGTGCGACGGGCGGGCTGGTGGCCGTCGCGGGGATCTGCGCCTACGACTCGGACGCCCATGGACTCGCGCAGCGCTACTTCCACCAGGCGCTGCGCCTCGCCAAGGCCAGTGGGGACCGGGGGCTCGGCGGCTATGTGATCGCGCTGCTGGTCAACCAGTCGCTGTTCCTGGCCGACTACCGCCGGTCCGTCGCGTTCGCCGAGGCGGCGCTGCGGGCCGCGGGCTCCCACATCACCCCGGCCCTGGCAGCCGATCTGTACGCGATGCAGGCCAAGGCCTACGCGCAACTCGGCGACCACCGGAGCGCCCTGGAGTGCATCCGCCGCGCCGAGTCCCAGGACGGCCGCATCCACCCGGGCCACGAACCGGACGAGACGGGATACGTGCAGCCGGGACTCGTCAACGTCCAGGTGGCGGAGGCGCTCCTCAGGCTCGGGGACCTCCCCGGGGCCAGGGAGCACGCCGCGGCGGCCGTACGCTCCCCCGCGCACGACCGCGGCACCGTGCACAGGCTGGCGATGCTCACCCATCTCGAACTGCTCCAGGGAGAGCCGGACAAGGCGGCCCGCACCGCCTCGGAAATGGCAGAACGCGCCCGGGGCATGGAGTCGCGGCGGCTGCGCGACCGGCTGCGCTCCGTGCGGGAACATCTGGCCGCGAGCGGCTGCGCGGACGCCGAAGCGGCGGCCGGCCTCATCGACGGGGCGCTGCGCGTGCCTCTGTGAGCTCCGCCCCAGGTGCCGCCGCACGTTCCCTTGCGGGGCTGACCCTGCTCCGATGTTGCCATCGACCAGTCGGAAGGTGGCAAAACTGTGCAGTGGATGAACTTAGGCGAACAGACTGTGTATGAGAACCGCTGGTTCCGGGTCAATCTGGCAGATGTCGTCCTCCCTGACGGCAGGCATCTCGAGCACTTCCTCATCCGGCTGCGGCCGGTGGCCGCGGCGACCGTCGTCAACGAGGCGAACGAGGTACTCCTGCTGTGGCGGCACCGGTTCATCACCAACAGCTGGGGCTGGGAGCTCGCCGCGGGTGTCGTCGAGGACGGCGAGGACATCGCGGCCGGGGCCGCCCGGGAGATGGAGGAGGAGACCGGCTGGCGCCCGGGCGAGCTGCGCCCGCTGATGACGGTGGAGCCGGCCAACGGCCTCATCGACGCCCGGCACCATCTCTTCTGGACGCGGGAGGCGACGTACACCGGCCCCCCGGCGGACGGCTTCGAGTCCTCGCGCCGTGAGTGGATACCGCTCAAACTCGTGCCCGACATGATCGCGCGCGGCGAGATCCCGGCGGCCAACATGGCGGCCGGTCTGATGATGCTCCATCACATGCAGCTGGGCTGAGTGCACACGGACGCGCGAAAGGGCCGGCCGGGGGTGTCCCGGCCGGCCCCTTCACGTACACGGAAAGCACCTGGCGCGTGATTACGGCGCCGTGGGAATTCAGTCGTACGGGTAGAAGCCCGAGCCCGTCTTGCGGCCGAGACGGCCCGCGTCCACCATCCGCTGGAGCAGCGGGGGAGCGGCGTACAGCGGCTCCTTGTACTCGGCGTACATCGAGTCGGCGACCGAGGCCACGGTGTCCAGACCGATCAGGTCGGCGAGCTTGAGCGGCCCCATCGGGTGGGCGCAGCCCATCTCCATGCCGTTGTCGATGTCCTCGCGGCTGGCGATGCCCGACTCGAACATCCGGATCGCCGAGAGCAGATACGGGATCAGCAGGGCGTTGACGACGAAACCGGAACGGTCCTGGGCGCGGATCGCGTGCTTGTCGAGCACGTTCTGCACGACGGCTTCGGCGCGCTTTATCGTCTCGTCCGACGTCGTCAGAGCGGGGATCAGCTCGACGAGCTTCTGCACCGGCGCGGGGTTGAAGAAGTGGATGCCGATGACCTGGTCCGGCCGGGAGGTCGCCACGGCGAGCTTCACCAGCGGGATGGAGGAGGTGTTCGAGGCGAGGATCGCGTCCGGCCGGGTCACCACCTGGTCGAGCACCTGGAAGATCTCGGTCTTGACCTGCTCGTTCTCCACGACGGCCTCGATGACGAGATCGCGGTCCGCGAACTCACCGAGGTCGGTGGTGAAGCTGAGGCGGCCGAGTGTCTCGTCGCGCTCCTCCGCAGTGATCTTGCCGCGTTCGGCGGCCTTCGAGAGGGAGTTGTGCAGCCGGGTACGCCCTATTTCCAGGGCCTCGCCGGTGGTCTCGGCCACCATGACATCGAGGCCGCTGCGGGCGCACACCTCCGCGATGCCTGCGCCCATCTGGCCACAGCCCACCACTCCGACGCGTGCAATGTCGGCCATAGAGTCCGTCACCTCGTGCCTTTCGCTGATCTTCGTGCGGCAGTTCCCGTCTGATTCCGGTGCCCGCCTCGACCCCACGACGTTACTCCGCGATCCGGCCGCGGTGACCTGCGGGTCGGGAGGTCCCGGGGTGGGCATGATCTGCGTCACCGGCCATGACCGGAGCGGTACCGGAACGGCACAGGGGACAGACGCGTGAAAGGTGTGATGAATGCGGCATATGGGCCGGAGATCCTTCGCGATGGGTGCGGCCGGGATGGTGGCCGCGCTGATGACGGCGGGCGATGCGGTCGCCCGGCCCCGGCCGGGCGCCGCGCACAGGCGACGCAGAGCGGCTCCGGGTGAGCTGCGGGGTGTGTGGATCGCGACGGTGGCCAATCTGGACTAGCCCTCCGCCCCCGGCCTGACCGCCGCGGCCCAGCAGGCGGAACTGGCCGCCCATCTGGACCGTGCGGTCGAGCTGCGGCTGAACGCGGTGTTCCTCCAGGTGCGGCCGACCGCCGACGCCCTGTGGCCCTCGCCGTACGAGCCGTGGGCGCAGTGCCTGACCGGGGTGCAGGGCCAGGACCCGGGCTGGGACCCGCTGGGGACCGCGGTGCGCGAGGCGCACGCGCGCGGTCTGGAGCTGCACGCCTGGTTCAACCCGTACCGGGTCGCGAACCACACGGATCCGTCACGGCTCGTCGCCACCCACCCGGCCAGACTTCATCCGGACTGGGTACTGCCCTACGGCGGGAAGCTCTACTACAACCCCGGGCTCCCCGAGGTCAGGACGTTCGTCCAGGACGCGATGCTCGACGCGGTCAGCCGCTACGACATCGACGGGGTCCACTGGGACGACTACTTCTACCCCTACCCGGTGGCGGGCCAGGTCTTCGCCGACGACGCCGCATACGAGGAGTACGGCGCGGACTTCCCGGACAGGGCCGCCTGGCGCCGGGACAACACCGACCTGCTCGTCAGCGGGATGGCCGAACGGATCAAGGAGATCAAGCCGGGGGCCCGCTTCGGGATCAGCCCCTTCGGGGTGTGGCGCAATGCCGCGACCGATCCGCTGGGCTCGGACACCAGGGCGGGCGTACAGACGTACGACGACCTGCACGCCGACACCCGCAAGTGGGTGAAGGAGGGCTGGATCGACTACATCTGTCCACAGATCTACTGGAACATCGGCTTCGCCGCCGCCGACTACGCGAAGCTGCTGCCCTGGTGGGCCGAGACGGTCCGGGGCACGGGAGTGGGTCTGTACGTGGGGGAGGCGCTCTACAAGGCCGGTGATCCCGCCCAGCCCGCCGCCTGGCAGGACCCCGCCGAACTCTCCCGCCACCTCGACCTCGCCGCCACCCACCCGGAGGTGGGCGGCCACGTCTTCTTCTCCGCGCAGCACGTCGAGGCCGACAGGATCGGAGCCATGGCCCGCGTGGTCGCCGACCACTACCAGGTGCGGGCCCGCACGCCGCGCTGACCGGGGACGCGTGCGCCGGAGACCCGCACGGGGTCACCGGCACACGCGTGCTTGCCCTGTTACCGGTCCCGGTCCTCGGGGGCGGTGTGCTGGACGACGCTGTCGGGGCCCGGGGACATGATCGACTCATGCCCGTCCTTGAAGCGCAGGCGGTACGGGGGGCTGCCTCCGTCACCGAGCACTTCGATGATGTCTGCGACCCGGTCGTGCTGTCCCACGGTCCTGCCGTGCATCAGCAGCCGGTCGCCCGTGTGTGCCTCCATCGGGAGTGACCTCCTCACGGGTGGCGATCCATGTCGACAAGTCTATGGCCGGACGCGGTCGCCGCCTCTCGTGCGGTCGGCCGCACGGGCCCCGGAGCGCCCTGCGCCCCTGCCCGCGCGCTGGGTGACGGCGATGCACACCAGCACGGCCACCGCCGCCACCGGAGCGGCTGCGGGCACCTCCTCGCCGAGCGCGAAGAACGACCAGACCAGGGTGAGAAGCGGCTGCGCCAGCTGGAGCTGGCTCGCCCGCGCGACCCCGATCTCCGCCATGCCGCGGTACCAGACGTACAGGCCGAGGAAGGTCGACCCCGCCGCGACCCAGACCAGTCCGATCACCCCGTGCGCGGTGATCCGCACCGGCTCGAAGGGCAGGGCCACGACAGCGCCCGCCGCGGCGAGCGGCAGGCAGAGGAGCAGGGCCCAGCCGACGACCTGCCAGCCCGGCATGACACCGGCGAGCCTGCCGCCCTCCGTGTACCCGGCCGCGCAGACCAGCAGCGCGCCGAACAGGTACAGATCGCCGCGGGAGAGGACCCCGCCGCTCTGCTGGACCGTGAAGGCGATCACCACGGCGGCGCCGGCGAGCGCGGCGATCCAGAAGGCGCGGGGCGGCCGGGAGCCGGTGCGCAGCGACGCGAAGAGCGCGGTCGTCAGCGGCAGCAGCCCCACCACCACGGCCGCGTGCGAGGTCGTGGAGGTCTGCAGGGCGAGCGTCGTCAGCAGGGGGAACCCGACCACGACCCCGCCCGCGACGACCGCGAGGCCGCCCCAGTGGCGGCGGTCCGGCACCGGCACCCGGCCCGCGAGAAGGAAGCCGCCCGCGATCAGGGCGGCGACCAGGCTGCGCAGCGCCACCAGGGACCAGGGGCCGAAGCTCTCCAGCCCCCACACGGTGGACGGAAAGGTCAGCGAGAAGGCGAGGACGCCGAGTCCGGCGAGCAGGACGCCGCCACGGCCCGCGTGCCGGCCGACCGCTATCGTGGTGGGCGCAATAGCGCTATCCTGTGCTGTCATGCATGAGCGTAGCAGTATGGCAGAGCTGGTGAGTTCCCTGCGTGAGGAACTCAACCGCTACTCACCTGGTGGAAAGCTCCCATCGAGCCGAGCTCTCGTCGAGCGCTTCCGGGTGAGTCCCGTGACCGTCTCCCGGGCCGTCGCGCAGCTCGCCGCCGAAGGCCTGGTCGTCACCCGGCCCGGCTCCGGCGCCTTCCGGGCGGAGGCCCGCACCGGCGCCCCCGCACCGGGCGACACGTCCTGGCAGGAGGTCTCGCTCAGCGGCGACAGCGGACCCGAGGTCGTACCGCGCACCGTCGACGCCTCCGGAGTGCTGGTCACGCTCGCCGCCCCTCGGCCCGGAGTCATCGAGTTCAACGGCGGCTACCTCCACCCCTCGCTCCAGCCCGAACGGGCCATGTCCGACGCGCTGGCCCGGGCCGGCCGTCGCCCCGGAGCGTGGGGGAGGCCGCCCACCGACGGCCTGAGCGAGCTCCGCGCCTGGTTCGCCCGCGAGATCGGCGGCACGCTCACCGGGGCCGACGTCCTGATCACCGCGGGCGGCCAGAGCGCGCTGGCCACCGCGCTGCGGGCCCTCGCCCCGCCCGGTGCCCCCGTTCTCGTCGAATCCCCCACCTATCCCGGCATGCTGGCCGCCGCCCGTGCCACCGGGCTGCGGCCGGTTCCCGTGCCGGTGGACACCGACGGCGTACGCCCCGACCTGCTCGCCGCCGCCTTCCGCGCCACCGGGGCGCGGCTCTTCGTCTGCCAGCCGCTCTTCCAGAACCCGACCGGCGCGGTCCTCGGGCCGGACCGGCGTGCGCAGATCGTGCGGACCGCCCGGGAGGCGGGCGCCTTCGTCGTCGAGGACGACTTCGCCCGCCACCTCGCCCACGCGGACGCCGGCCCGCTGCCCGTACCCCTGGTCGCGCACGACCAGGACGGTGTCGTCGTCCACGTCCGCTCCCTCACCAAGGTCACCTCGCCGAGCCTGCGCGTCGGCGCGCTGGCGGCCCGCGGCCCCGTCCTGGAGCGGCTGCGGGCCATCCAGGTCGTCGACAGCTTCTTCGTGCCCCGCCCGCTCCAGGAGGCCGCACTCGAACTCGTCGGCTCACCGGCCTGGGGACGCCATCTGCGTGCGGTCGCCGCCGAGCTCGGCAGCCGCCGCACCGCGATCACTGCCGCGGTGAGGAGCCGGCTGCCCGAGCTCGTTCTGCCCCACGTGCCGTCGGGCGGCGGCAGCCTCTGGCTCAGGCTCCCCGGGCCGGGGGCCGACGAGCCCGCCCTGGTCTCCGCCGCCCTGCGGGCCGGCGTCGCCGTCGCTCCCGGCCGCCCGTACCACTGCGCCGAGCCCCCTGCCGGCCACATCCGGCTGAGCTTCGCCGCGGTCGCCGGCCCCGCGGAGATCGCCGAGGGCGTACGGCGTCTGCGGGCCGCCTGCGACGAGCTGTTCGACCGCCCGGGCCCGACGGATAGCCTGCGCGCATGACCGATACCGACGCCTCCGCCACCGATGCGACCGCTGCCTCCTCTGCCGATGCCTCCTCCGTAGAGGTCTCCTCCGCAGGGGCCTTCGAGCAGCGCTACGAGATCTCCAGCGACCCCTCCCGGCTGGACCCCGCCCGCATTCACCACTGGCTCTCCACGGACGCCTACTGGGCCCTGGGCCGCAGCCGTGAGCAGCAGGACCGTGCGATAGCGGGATCCCTCAACTTCGGCGCGTACGACGTGACCTCGGGTGAACAGGCCGCCTTCGCCCGGGTGGTCACCGACCACGCCTCGTTCGCCTGGATCTGCGACGTGTACGTCGACCGGGGGGCCCGCGGCCACGGAATCGGCACCCGGCTGGTCACCGAGATCCGGGACCGGCTGGCTCCGACGGGCGTACGCAGGTTCCTCCTCGCCACGGACGACGCCCACGGGGTCTACGCGAAGGTCGGCTTCACCCCGCTCGAAGTACCGGGAAAGTGGATGTGCCTCCAGGTGAGCTGACCGGAAGCGCTTGTGTCCGCCGCGCCGCCCTCTTGACCGGCGCGGCGTTCGGCTCCACGATCGCGCCCATGAGTGTTCGTGTCTCCCTGGTCGCGGCAGCGCGCAGCTCCGCCCTGCTCGCCGAGCGTTTCGACGACGACCGGCCGCTCGACCACACCGGCTGGCACGAGGTGCAGCTCGCCGCGCACGCCCTGGTGCCGCTCGGCGCGGCCGAGCTGCGCTACTGCTCACCCACGCCGCGCAGCCGCGCCACCGGTGACGCCCTCGGCTTCGCCCCCATGGCTCAGCCCGCGCTCCGCGACTGCGACATGGGCCGTTGGCGCGGCCTGACCCTCGCGGACGTGGCCGCCCGGGAGCCCGCCTCCGTCGACGCCTGGCTGGCCGACCCGCGATCCGCCCCGCACGGCGGCGAACCGCTGCTCGCCTTCATCTCCCGGATAGGCGGCTGGCTCGACACCCGTCCGGCGTGCGACGGCTCCATCGTGGCCGTCGCCGAACCCTCCGTCGTCCGGGCCGCCCTCGTCTACGCGCTCAAGGCTCCGCCGTCGACGTACTGGAACGTCGACGTCCGCCCGCTCTCCACCGTCACGCTCACCGGACTGCCCGGCCGCTGGAGCCTGAGCCTCGAAGCGCTTCCGCGCTGACGGTTCCCCTCGATCGAAGGAACCCGGAGCACGGCTTCTTCCCGCCAGTCCGACCAGTCGGTACGGTGGGGGCTCCCGAGACGAGGAGTGATCCGTGCCGCACTTCCATGGCCACTGCGACGACCGGTTCGCGGCGGTGCGCGACGCGTTCGCGGCGAACTTCGAGGAGCGCGACGAACTGGGCGCGGCCGTCACCGTCCTCGTCGACGGTTCCCCCGTGGTGGACCTCTGGGGCGGCTGGGCCGACAAGGACCGGACCCGTACGTGGGAGCGGGACACCGTGGTCAACGTGTGGTCCACGACGAAGGGCCCGACCGCGCTCTGCGCCCACATCCTCGTCGACCGCGGCCTCCTCGACCTGGACGCTCCTGTGGCCACGTACTGGCCCGAATTCGCTGCCGCCGGCAAGGAATCCGTGCCCGTACGCCATCTGCTCTCGCACCGGTCGGGCGTCGCGGGCCTGCGGGATCCGCACACCCTGGCCGAGCTGTACGACTGGGAGCTGACCACGGCCCGGCTCGCCGCGACCGAGCCGTGGTGGGAGCCGGGCACCCGCTCCGGGTATCACGCCATCTCGTACGGCTTCCTCGTCGGCGAGGTCGTCCGCCGGATCACCGGCCTGCTGCCCGGGGAGTTCCTCCGGCAGGAGATCACCGGCCCGCTGGACATCGACTTCACCATCGGCCTCCCGGAGAAGGACGCCCACCGGGTCGCCGAGCTCGTCCAGCCCAAGACCGTCTCACGTGAACAGGCCGCCCTCTTCGCCCGGATGGAGCCGGTGGCCATCGCCTCCCTGCTCAACCCCGGTACGGGCACGGCCGCCGCCAACACCCCCGAGTGGCGCGCCGCCGAGATCCCCGCCGCGAACGGCCACGGAACAGCCCGCGCGGTCGCCGCGCTCTACGGCATCCTCGCCGGACGGGGCAGCGTCGACGGCCGTCGGATCCTCTCCGAGAAGGCCGCGGAACGGGTCCGTGAGGGGCAGGGAAGCTGCCGTGACCTGGTACTCGGCGCGGGCTTCGCCCACGACACCGAGCTGGGACTCGGCCTCTGGCTGAGCGGCGAGAACGCCTCCTACGGTCCCAACCCGCGCGCCGTCGGGCACGACGGGGCGGGCGGTTCCTGTGGCTTGGCCGACCCGGAGGCCGGGATCGCGCTCGGCTACGTCATGAACCGCATGGGCGCGAACATCGCCGACGACCCACGCAAGATGGCGCTGATCGACGCGGTGTACCAGTCCCTCTGACCCGGAGCGGGGCCAGCGGCGTGCCCCGTTCCAGGCCGCGGCGGCGTCCGGTCAGTAGCCGGCCGGGCGCACCAGCCCCGACTCGTACGCGAACACCGCGGCCTGCGTCCGGTCGCGCAGGCCCAGCTTGACCAGGATCCGGCTCACATGGGTCTTCACCGTCTGCTCCGCCACGATCAGCCGCCCGGCGATCTCCGCGTTGGAAAGCCCCTGCGCGACGAGGAACAGAACCTCGGTCTCGCGTTCCGTGAGATCACCGACGCGGTCCCTGCTCGGGGCGCGCGGCGCGGTGCTCACCCGGGAGAACTCGGCGATCAGGCGCTTGGTGATGTTCGGGGCGAGCAGCGCGTCGCCGGCCGCCACCACCCGTACCGCCTGCGCGAGTTCGGCAGCCGACGCGTCCTTCAGCAGGAAACCCGAGGCGCCCGCGCGCAGCGCCTCGTACACGTACTCGTCGAGGTCGAAGGTGGTCAGGACGAGGACCTTGACGGTGGCGCCCGGCGCTTCGGTGATGCGGCGGGTCGCGTCGATCCCGCCGAGACGGGGCATCCGTATGTCCATCAGGACGACGTCGGGAGCCAGTTCGGCGACCTTCTCCACCGCGTCGACGCCGTCCACGGCCTGGCCGACGACCTCGATGCCGGGCTCGGCGTTCAGCAGCACCGTGAAGCCCTGGCGGACCATCATCTGGTCGTCGGCGATGAGCACGCGGATGGTCATGCGGGTTCCTCCAGGGGAAGTGTCGCCACTACTTCGTAACCCCCGCCGGGGGTGGGGCCGTGGGTGAGTTCGCCGCCCAGCATGGCGGTGCGTTCGTTCATTCCGAGCAGCCCGTGCCCGACACCGGCGGACCGCGCGGGCGGGACGTCCGGGGCGGAGTTGGTGACCCGGACCGTGACGGCCGCCGTGTGGTAGCCGACCTCCACCCGGGCGCGTGCCCCAGGGGCGTGCCGCATCACATTGCTGAGCGCCTCCTGCACGATGCGGAACGCCGACAGCTCGACGCCGGGCGGCAACGGCCGCCGGGTACCCGCCGTTTCCGTGGTGACGGTGATGCCGGCACCCCGTACCTTCCCGATCAGTTCGTGCAGCATGTCGAGGGTGGGCTGCGGCGCGTGCCGTACGCCGTCCGCCAGGGCGTCCTCCGAGCGCAGTACGCCGAGCACGCGGCGCAGTTCGGCGAGCGCCTCCACGGCGTTCTCCCGGATGCCCGCCAGGTTCTCCTTGAGCTCGTCCGACGGGTTCTCCACCAGGTGCGGGGCGACCTGGGCCTGGATGGAGATCACGGACATGTGGTGGGCGACCACGTCGTGCAGTTCGCGCGCGATCCGGTTGCGCTCCTCCAGGAGCGTGCGCCGGGCCCGTTCCTCCTCCGTCAGCTCCGACTGCTCCACCAACTGGGTGCGGGCCACCCGCAGGGCCCGCAGCGCGCTGCCGACCACGACGGCCGCGACGACGACGAGGGCGGCGCGGTCGAGGGCGTAATTGTGGGCCTGCGTGGCGAACGTGCTGGCGGCAAGCCCCGTCAGGAGACTGACCACCAGCGCGGTGACCGCGCGGCGTGGCTGGACCCGGAGTGCCAGCAGGAACAACGCACCGCTCTGCAGCGCGATCTCGGGCATGGTCCACGGGAACAGCTCGTCGGGCCCCAGTACCGGCTCGGCGAGCCGCACGCTGACGACCATGAGTCCGAGCGACGCCCACCAGGCGTACAGCGGCCGGGCCATACCGGAGATCAGCGCCGCCGACTGGAGCACGGCGACAAGAACCGCGTACACGGGGATGCCGGAGCCGTCCGGTATCAGGTCGTACACATGGAACAGCGTGATCGCCGACGCGACGATCGCCAGCAGCATCCCGAACACCGGCCGCCATATCGGTGCGCCCGGCCGGCCCGGTGGCGGTACCGGATCGACGGGCGAGGTCCACAGATCCTCGCGCAGCGTGCGCGGCAGCCTCCGCAGAGCGGCCGCCAGCCGTCGCCCGGCCGCCCCGGCCCCCGCCCACCCCGTCATGTTCTCCACCTTAAGCACGTCGCGACTCCCGGATCCGGGCGGGGGAACTCTTCCGTACGACCGTCGATCCGCTGCTCCGCCCCTGCTCGTACGCACCGAAGGCGTGCCGGAGCACCAGCAGCACCAGGGCGAAGACCGGCAGCCAGGCCAGCCGTGCGAGGACCCAGACCGGGCCGTCGGGCACGGTGTGCAGACCGGGCAACGGGCCGCTGGCGAACAGGACGGTCGAGGTGACCACGATCATCGCGGTCTGGTGCCACAGGAACACGGTCATCGCGGACAGGTTCACCAGCGCCACGGCCGCCCAGACGGCGGGACGCGCCAGGACCCGGCGCAGCGGTCCGAGCAGCAGCAGCGCCGCCCCGCACTGGGCGAGGCCGAACGTGACGGCCGCGAGCGTCGGAGGATCGAGGTTGGACAGCTCGCCGCCGGGCACCCCGACCATGGACGCCGGATAGCCGGCGAACAGGACGAGCCCCGCGGTTGCCGCCGCGCCCCCGAGCAACAGCGCCCAACCGGTCCGGCGGCTGCGCAGCCCGCCCCGCGCCCAGGCGGCGCCCAGGCAGTACGGGACCAGCCAGCCCGCCGCCACGTTGACCCGGCCCAGGGCGGCCGGGCCGTCGAGGCCCAGGCGGATCAGGTCGACGTGGAGGACCACGGCGAGCGGCCACAGCGGATGCAGCCGCGCCACGAGGGGGGTCGCCGCTGTCAGCGCCGCGAAGACCAGCAGGAACCACAGCGGCGACCACACCAGCTTGCCCAGCGCGCGCACGGTGTCCTGGTCCACGCCGGAGGCCAGCATCACGCACGCCGCCACGGCCCACACCACCAGGACGACGGCGACCGGCCGGAACAGCCGCCCCATCCGGGCCCGCAGCCACCGCCCGTAGGACTCGCCCCTCGCCCGGGCGGAGGCATAGCCCTTGGCTCCCACGTGCCCGCCCACCAGGAAGAAGACCGCGAGCGTCTGGAACACCCAGGAGACCGGGGTGAACTGCGGCATGTACTGGAGCGGACTCGCACCGTGCACCGTGCCGCTGTCGGCGACCAGAGCCGTCACCAGCCAGTGGCCGCACACCACACCCAGGATGGCGAGGCCGCGCAGGGCGTCGAGCGCACGGTCGCGGTCCGGAGGCGTCGCGGACTCGATACGCCGCACGAGCTCACGCATGACGGCCCGCCGTCCCCGCGACGATCCGGCCGATGCTGCGCAGCGAGACGGATCCGGGCTTCAGATAGTCGCTGTGTCCGCCGTCGCCCGCGTCGAAGACCTCGGCGCCGAACTCCGGCGAGACCGGGTCGGTGCCGAACCCGACCGTGACGAACGGCAGTCGCACCCGTATGTGGGGTACGTCCGCGATCCAGTCGTCACCGCCCCGGCCGGCCCGGACGGTGGCCCGGGTGTGCAGCGCGGCGGCGCTGTCGGCGCCGGTGCCGGGACTGCCGTACAGCACGATCTCCGCGACATCGAGCCGTGACGCCGCCCGGGCACAGACGACGGAACCGTAGGAGTGGCAGAGCACGGAGACCCGGGCGGCGGGCTGTGCCGCACTCAGTTCCCGTACGAAGGAGGTCAGTCCAGGGGCCGCTTCGGCGGCCCGTCCCGACGTCAGTGCCCCGGGGCTCACCGTGACCGGTGTCCGGTACCCGAGCCAGGCGACGACGGCCGACCCGCCGCCGAGCTCCCCGAGGAGCGCCTCGGCATCGCGCCGTAAACGCCAGTAGTGGTCGAGGTCGACTCCGGCGCCCGGCACCAGTACGGCGATCCGTCCGGCCCGGGACAGATCCCCGAAGACCTCGGCGGTGCGGCCGCCGTCGCGCCCGTCGAACGCGAGGAAGTGCCGGGCGGACCCGGCCATGTCCCGCAGTGAAGCGGCGCGCTGCCGGTCCCCGTTCCGGGCGGCCATGCGCTCGGCCGCCCGGATACCGTCACGGTTCGCGTCGTAACGCGCCGCCAGCGCGCCCGGGGCCGCGGTGTCCAGCGGGCCGAGGGCCGCCGGGGCGGGTGCCGGAACAGCGGCGGGGCGGGCCGCCCCCGAAACCGGCAGTGCCACGGTCGCGGTGACGAGCGCGGAGAGCAACGCGCGACGCAAACGGCTGCTGCGTGGGCGGGACGCCATGGGTGGTCCTTCCGTACCGGATGTGCCTGATGAATCCGGTACCGAAGCTATGGACCGCCCCGTGTGGTCGGCGTCCCGCTGAGGAGCGCACCTGTCACGTAGCTCTGGAGTACTACGAGTAGGGGGTGCTCCGCCTCCAGATGCCCGCTACGGGCGACGCCGGGGCTTGCCGCGCTTGCCCCCGCCGGACGCCCCGCGGGGGTTCTTGCCCGTCGCCTTGCCGGCTGCGGGCTTGCGCGGTGCGCCGCCCTTCTTCTCCGGGCGCTTGGCCTTCGGCTGCGGGGGTGTCGGGGGGCGGCCCCGGGTGCTGTTCACGGTGCGCCCGCGGACGATCCCGATGAACTCCTCCACCAGATCGGTGGTCCTCTCCTCCGGCCAGGACAGGGCGATGCGCGACTCGGGCACGTCCGAGAGCGGCCGGTAGGTGAGGTCCTTGCGGTGGTACAGACGGGCCAGCGACTGCGGGACGACGAGCAGCCCCACCCCGGCCGCCACCAGCTCGACGGCGTCCTCCGTCGTCGCGGGGCGCTCCAGCGCGGGCCGGCCCGGAGGACGCTCCCACTCCAGGGTGTCGTCGAGGGGGTGCAGCACGATCTCGTCGGCGAGATCCGCGGCCGACACCTCGTCGACGGCCGCCACGAGGTGGTCCTTGGGAACCACGACCACGGTCGTCTCGGTATAGAGGGGGATCGCGCTCAGATCCGTACGGTCCACCGGGAGGCGTACGAAACCGGCGTCGGCGTCGCCGCCGCGCAGCACACCGGCCGCCTCGGCCGCGGGGACGCCCACGAGGGTCAGCGGGACGCCGGGCAGCCGCTCGTTCCAGATCCGCACCCATTTGGTCGGGGTCACGCCCGGGACGTAGGCGAGCCGGAACGAAGAGGGGGTTTCCGAGCCTGTCACTCCGCCAGGTTACCGGCCGTGGTCGGAGGCGGCGCACATGCTCGATACCCTGGACACCATGACGTCGCACCAGACCACCCAGACAATGAAGCCCGCCACCGCGGCGAAGAAGCTGGGTGTGTACCTCGAAGCCACCCCCGCCGAGTTCCAGGAGGGCGTCGTCTCGCGCAGCGAGCTGAACGCACTCCAGACCGATCCGCCCGAGTGGCTGCAGGAGCTGCGGCGCAACGGTCCGCACCCCCGGCCCGTGGTCGCTTCGAAGCTGGGCATCTCCATCGCCGGCCTCGCGCGGGGCGGAGTCACGGAGCCGCTCACCACCGAGCAGATCGACGCGCTCAAGAACGAGAGCCCCGAGTGGCTGCAGAAGGAGCGCGCCACCCAGGCCGAGGTCCGCAAGGAAGCGGTCCGCATCAAGGAGAAGAACGCGGCGCGGTCCGAGGAGTCCGGCGACTCGCGTTCCTGACGCGGGCCGGGGCGGTGACGGCCGCCGGGTCCCGAAGCGGTGAGGGAACCCGGCCGCACGGCTCTACTCCGCGCTCTGCGCCCCGGTGTAGGCCGCGACCGTCGCCGCCGTCGTGGCCGCCACGACCTCCGGGTCCGCGCCCGACGCGGCGTACGCGGCGCCCCACTCGTGGCCGGAGCGCGCCATGACCGCCCTCGCCTCGGGCGTGGACTGCCAGGCGGCGGCCTCCTCCGGCGTGATGTCGCCGCCGGCGAGGTGCGTGGCGAGGCCCAGAAGCGTCAGGTCCCAGCCGATCCCGACCGCTCCCGGCCCGAACTGTGCCCGGAACTCCTCGGGCACCACGGCCACGTGTTCCAGCTCGAACACCGTCCGGCCGTCGCCCTCCGGCACGAGCCGTACCTCGACCTCGCTGAACCCCGGCTCCGGCCCGAACAGCCAGGACACCCGCAGGCGCCCCGGCGGGACGCACTCGAGGATCTCGCCCCCGGCGTTCCCCTCCAGCTGATAGTGGCCGCCGACCACGAACTCCCCGCTCACGGGCAGGAACCAGCGCCCGATCCGCTCGGGCGAGGTCACCGCGTCCCACACGTCCGTGGCCGGCGCCTCATAGATGCGCCGCAGCAGCACCGTGCCGGCCTCCTGAGCCCCGCCCTGGCGCGTGCCGACCTCGCGGTGCACCTTGTCGATCTCGTCGACGATGCCAGTCATGTCCGCCCACTTCCTCTGCCGGTCCGCGCTCGCGCCTTCTCCCGCAGATGCTGAGACACTGCCGACCGGGACCGAGCTCCAGTATCCGGCGCCGGACCGGGGCCCCGAGAACGTCGAAGGCGTGCACAACGGCCACTGTGCCGCTTCGCGCTTGCACAAGCTGACGCCCAAGCAGTAAATCTTTGCATAAAACTGCAGGCCTGCGTATAGTCATGCCATCGACTAGGAGGCATTCCGATGGTGGTACGTGCGGCAGTGGCAGGGGCGAGCGGATATGCCGGCGGGGAACTGCTCCGCCTGCTCCTCACCCACCCACAGGTCGAGATCGGCGCCCTCACCGGCCACTCCAACGCCGGGCAGAAGCTCGGCGCCCTGCAGCCGCACCTGAGGCCGCTGGCCGACCGGGTGCTCCAGCCGACCACGGCCGAGGTGCTCGCCGGACACGAGGTCGTCTTCCTGGCCCTGCCGCACGGGCAGTCGGCCGCCGTCGCCGAGCAACTCGGCGACGAGGTGCTCGTCGTCGACATGGGCGCAGACTTCCGGCTGAAGTCCGCCGCCGACTGGGAGAAATTCTACGACTCCCCGCACGCGGGCACCTGGCCGTACGGCCTGCCCGAGCTGCCAGGGGCCCGCAGCGCGCTGGAGGGATCCAAGCGCATCGCGGTGCCCGGCTGCTACCCGACCGCGGTCTCCCTCGCCCTCTTCCCGGCGTACGCGGCCCAGCTCGCCGAACCGGAGGCCGTCATCGTCGCCGCCTCCGGCACCTCGGGGGCGGGAAAGGCCGCCAAGCCGCACCTCCTGGGCTCCGAGGTCATGGGCAACATGACCCCGTACGGCGTCGGCGGTGTCCACCGGCACACGCCCGAGATGATCCAGAACCTCAGCGCCGCAGCCGGTGAGCCGGTCACCGTGTCCTTCACGCCGACCCTCGCGCCCATGCCCCGCGGCATCCTCGCCACATGCAGCGCGAAGGCGAAGCCCGGCGTGAGCGCGGAGTCACTGCGCGCCGCCTACGAGAAGGCCTTCGCGGACGAGCCCTTCGTCGACCTGCTGCCCGAGGGCCAGTGGCCCGCCACCGCGGCCGTGTACGGATCCAACGCCGTCCAGATCCAGGTCGCGTACGACGAGGCAGCCGGCCGGATCATCGTGATCAGCGCCATCGACAACCTCGCCAAGGGCACCGCGGCGGGAGCCCTGCAGAGCATGAACATCGCGCTCGGGCTGCCCGAGGACACAGGTCTTTCCACCATCGGAGTCGCACCGTGAGCGACGCACGCGCGGCCGCCGGGCTGCGGGAAACGACGAAGACCGCGCCGCCGCGCAGCGCGGGCGGAGAAGCGAACGAGGAGATGCAGTGAGCGTCACGGCAGCCAAGGGATTCACGGCGGCGGGCATCGCCGCCGGAATCAAGGAGAGCGGCGGACCGGACCTGGCCCTCGTGGTCAACAACGGGCCCCGTCGCGCCGCCGCGGGCGTCTTCACCTCCAACCGCGTCAGGGCCGCACCCGTCCTCTGGTCGGAGCAGGTACTCAAGGGCGGCGAAGTCACCGCCGTCGTCCTCAACTCCGGTGGTGCCAACGCCTGTACGGGCCCCCAGGGCTTCCAGGACACCCACGCGACCGCCGAGAAGGCCGCCGAGGTCCTCAGCGGTCACAGCGCGGGCGAGATCGCGGTCGCGTCGACCGGACTGATCGGCCTGCTGCTCCCCATGGACAAGCTGCTTCCCGGCATCGAGAAGGCCGCAGCGGCCCTGAGCGAGCACGGTGGCGAGAAGGCCGCCATCGCCATCAAGACGACCGACACCGTGCACAAGACCGCGGTCGCGGGCGGCGAGGGCTGGACCGTCGGCGGTATGGCCAAGGGCGCCGGCATGCTCGCCCCCGGCCTCGCCACCATGCTGGTCGTCCTGACCACCGACGCCGACGTGGACACCGCGGGCCTCGACTCCGCACTGCGCGACGCGACCCGGACCACCTTCGACCGGGTCGACTCCGACGGCTGCATGTCGACCAACGACACCGTGCTGCTGCTCGCCTCGGGCGCGAGCGGAATCGCCCCCGGGCAGGCCGAGTTCGCGGCCGCCGTCCAGACCGTCTGCGCCGACCTCGCGCGCCAGCTGATCGGTGACGCGGAGGGCGCTTCCAAGGACATCCGGATCGAGGTCATCAACGCCGCGACCGAGGACGACGCCGTCGAGGTGGGCCGCAGCATCGCCCGCAACAACCTCCTCAAGTGCGCCATCCACGGGGAGGACCCCAACTGGGGCCGTGTCCTGTCCGCCATCGGCACCACGAAGGCGGCCTTCGACCCCGACCAGCTGAACGTCGCCATCAACGACGTGTGGGTCTGCAAGAGCGGCAGTGTCGGCGAGGACCGCGACCTCGTCGACATGCGCTACCGGGAAGTCAAGATCACCGCCGACCTCGCCGCAGGCACCGAGACGGCCGTCATCTGGGCCAACGACCTCACCGCCGAGTACGTCCACGAGAACAGCGCGTACAGCTCATGAGCGCCGCGAGGAAGCACACGGCGCTGCCGAAGGCCCAGATCCTCATCGAGGCGCTGCCCTGGCTGACCCGGCACAACGGCAAGACGGTCGTCATCAAGTTCGGCGGCAACGCCATGATCGACGAGGAGCTGAAGGCCGCGTTCGCGCAGGACGTCGTCTTCCTGCGGCACGCCGGTCTCAAGCCCGTCGTCGTGCACGGCGGCGGTCCGCAGATCAGCGCCCAGCTCGACAAGCAGGGCCTGGTCAGCGAGTTCAAGGCAGGCCTCCGCGTCACCACGCCCGAGGCCATGGACGTCGTACGCATGGTGCTGGCGGGCCAGGTCCAGCGCGAGCTCGTCGGCCTGCTCAACCAGCACGGCCCGCTCGCCGTCGGTATGACCGGCGAGGACGCCCACACCATCACCGCGACCCAGCACCGCCCGATGATCGACGGCGAGGCCGTCGACATCGGCAGGGTCGGCGAGATCACCGCCATAGACACCGGAGCCATCCAGGCGCTGCTGGACGACGGCCGGATCCCGGTCATCTCCTCCATCGCGCGCTCCGCCGAGGACAACCACGTCTACAACGTCAACGCCGACACCGCCGCCGCGGCTCTCGCGGCCGCGCTCAACGCCGAGACGCTGATGGTGCTCACCGATGTCGAGGGCCTCTACGAGGACTGGCCCAACAGCGACGACGTGATCAGCCGGCTCACCGCCACCGAGCTGGAGAAGCTGCTGCCCGATCTCTCCAGCGGCATGGTGCCCAAGATGCAGGGCTGCCTGCACGCCGTACGCAACGGCGTCGAGACCGCCCGCGTCATCGACGGCCGGGTCCAGCACTCGATCCTGCTGGAGATCTTCACCGACGAGGGAATCGGCACGATGGTCGTGCCCGACGCACAGGCCGACGCACAGGCCGGCGCACCGGCCGATCCACAGACCGACGTACACACCGAGACGCAGCCGCACGCGCAGGGGGAGTCATGAGCAACGAGCAGTTCGCGCAGCGCTGGCAGGGGGCGCTGATGGACAACTACGGAACCCCGCAGCTGTCCCTGGTCCGCGGCGCGGGCGCCCGTGTGTGGGACGCCGACGGCACCGAGTACCTCGACTTCGTCGGCGGTATCGCGGTGAACGCCCTCGGCCACGCGCACCCGGCCGTCGTCGAAGCCGTCTCCGCCCAGGTCGCCTCACTCGGCCATGTCTCCAACCTCTTCATCGCCGAACCGCCCATCGCGCTCGCGGAGCGCCTGCTGCAGCTCTTCGGCCGGACGGGCAAGGTCTACTTCTCCAACTCCGGCGCCGAGGCCAACGAGGCCGCCTTCAAGATCGGCCGGCTCACCGGGCGCAGCCACATGGTCGCGACCGACGGCGGCTTCCACGGCCGGACCATGGGCGCGCTCGCCCTGACCGGCCAGCCCAAGAAGCGCGAGCCCTTCGTGCCGCTGCCCGGTGACGTCACACACGTGCCGTACGGCGACGTCGAGGCGCTCCGGGCCGCGGTGACGACCGACACGGCCCTGCTGATCATCGAGCCCATCCAGGGCGAGAACGGTGTCGTCGTACCGCCCAGGGGCTACCTGGAGGCAGCCCGGGAGATCACCCGGGCCACCGGCACCCTGCTCGTCCTGGACGAGGTGCAGACCGGGATCGGGCGCTGCGGGCACTGGTTCGAGCACCAGGCCCACCAGGGCGTCGAGCCCGACCTCGTCACGCTCGCCAAGGGCCTCGGCGGGGGACTGCCGATCGGCGCGACCGTCGCTTTCGGTGCGGCGGCCGACCTGCTGAAGCCCGGCCACCACGGCACGACGTTCGGCGGCAACCCGGTCGCCTGCGCCGCCGGTCTCGCCGTCCTTGACACCCTCGCCGCCGACGGCGCCCTGGACGAGGTGAAGCGGCTCGGCGAGAAGATCAGGGACGGTGTCGAGGGGCTGGGCCACCCGTTGGTCTCCCACGTCCGCGGCTCAGGCCTGCTGCTGGGCATCGTGCTCACCGGGCCCCTCGCGGCGCAGGTGCAGAAGGCGGCCCAGGAAGCCGGACTCCTGGTGAACGCTCCCGCCCCCGATGTCGTACGGCTCATGCCGCCACTGATCATCGGCGACACCGAGGTGGACGCGTTCCTGCGGATTCTGCCCGGAGCCCTCGACGCGGCCCACGGGGACGGACGATCCGGAGAATGAGGCGACGACGATGACCGAGGCGCAGGAATCCGAGCACGGCGGGCCGTCGGTGCCACAGACCCGCACCGCCCGCCACCGGCGGATCGTGGACATCCTGAACAGGCAGCCGGTGCGCTCGCAGAGCCAGCTGGCCAGGCTGCTGGCCGACGACGGGCTGAGCGTCACCCAGGCGACGCTCTCCAGGGACCTGGACGAGCTCGGCGCTGTGAAGATCCGCAACACCGGCGGCGAGCTGATCTACGCGGTGCCCAGCGAGGGCGGCTTCCGTACCCCGCAGGCACCGCTCGGCGGGTCCGCGAAGGAGGAGCGGATGCGCAGGCTCTCCTCCGAGCTGCTCATCTCGGCGGAGGCCTCGGCCAACCTCGTGGTGCTGCGCACGCCGCCGGGCGCCGCCCAGTTCCTCGCCTCGGCCATCGACCAGGCCGAACTCCAGGCGATCCTCGGCACGATCGCGGGTGACGACACGCTGATGCTGATCAGCCGTGACCCGAACGGCGGCCAGGCACTGGCCGACCACCTGCTGCGGCTCGCCCAGAACGAGCGCTGAGCGGCCGCCCGTCAGTAGCGCGTGATCGCGGTCGGGCCGGACTCGGTCCCGACCGCGATGTGCGGACGCCGGGCCGGGTCGGCCCACGCCAGGATCCGGTCCATGTCGGCGGCCGGTACGGAGACACAACCGGCTGTCGCGCCCTTGCCGTTGACGTGGAGGAAGATCCCGGCACCCCGGCCCCGTACCGGCCGGTGGTAGTTGAAGCCGATCACGAGCGCACGCGCGTACTGGGTCCCGTACGTCACCAGATGCTCGGCCTCGTCCGCCCGGCAGTCCGCGGACAGCGGCTCCACCCAGCGGTTGTACGCCCGCGACTCGTTGTCCTGGCACCACCACGAGCGCTCGTTGACCAAGCGGTACGGATAGCGGGTCCTGTCCGGGGCGGCAGCGACGCCGAAGGCGTACGGCAGGTCGTACAGGCCGGTGGGCGTGGTGTTCGTGCCCTGCGTACGTGCGGCACCCTCGGTCAGTCCGTTCGCCCCGAAGCGGGCAGGCGCTGAACCCGCACGGACCCAGGTCCCCGACCGCCGGTCCCACCACGTCACCGTGCCCGTGGTGGAGTCCGTGCCGGGGGCCTCGGCGGTGATCAGCTGGCTGCCGCCGCCCGTGTCGGCCAGCCGTTCAGGGAGGGGCGCCGGTTCTGCCGGCCGGGCCGCGAGGGACGCCAGCGCCAGCAGAACCGACACGGTCACCAGGGATCTGCGCATGTTCCGGACCGTAAGGCCCGCGGCGGCGCGGCCCCACCGCGCCTGCTCCGTACGGCCCAGCGCCTCACCCCGCGGGCGGCGCCGGCAGGGCGGGCAGCGGCAGGGGAAGACCCGGCAGCCCGTCGATGCTGGTCGCGATGTACTCCTTCTTCCCGAAGTACGCGCTCAGGCTGGCGTCGTCCTCGCGCCGGAAGCGGTCGGCGTGCAGGGTGCGGTCCTCGTCGTACGCCATGAAGGGCACCCCGTATCCGCAAGTGTCCCGGATCAGCTCGGCCGTCACCACGATGATGGCGCGCAGCCCGTGCGGAGTCGGGTCGACCGAGGGGAAGTGGCCGAGCAGGGTCGGGAACCGTGGATCGTCGCGGAAGACCGGTTCACCGCGGCCGTGCACCCGCACGATGTTCGGCGGCCCCTGGAAGGCGCACCACATCAGCGTGATGCGCCCGTTCTCCCGCAGGTGGGCGACGGTCTCGGCGTTGCTCCCCGCGAAGTCGAGGTAGGCAACGGTCCGTTCGTCGACGACGGCGAACGAACCGCTGACGCCCTTGGGGGAGAGGTTCACCGTGCCGTCGGCATCCAGAGGGGAGGTGGCGGTGAAGAAGATGTGCTGCTCCTCGATGAAGGTCCGCAGCCGTCCGTCGATACGCTCGTACGTTTTTCCCATGAAGTGAAGTATCCGTCGCCGGACGGCTCGGCCCGTAGCGTTTCTCATCCACCGGAACTGAAGGGCGGCAGCGGCTCGTAGCGGGCACGCTGCGCCTCGTGGGCGACCTCGGGGTCCTCGTCGTCCTCCATCGCGGCCAGTACGCGTTTGCGCAGAGCGAGGCTGTGGGCGCAGAGCAGGCGGAGGGCGGAACGCCGCACGTGCTGGGGGCGGCCGGGGGCGACCAAGGAGGCCAGCCACTCCTCCGGGACGAGCAGGACGTACGGGACGAGCGCCTTGCAGGCGGTGCGCACCACCGGCGGATGCGGATCGTCCATGGCGGCCATCAGCTCGTCGGGGGAGACCGCGTCCAGCATGCGCAGGGCGGCGAGTGCCGCGGCGCGCACCCGGCCCTCCGGATGGGCCGTCAGCGGCCGCAGCAGGGCCGTCGCGTCGGGCGCTCCGGACTCGGCCAGGCCGAACAGGGCTCCTGGCGGCAGGTCCGGTGCGGCCGGGTCGGAGCACATCCGGTGGTAGAGCTCCCGCGAGTCCAGGCCCTCCAGGCGCAGGACCAGGCGGGCGGCGGAACGCACGCGGGCCGACTGGTCGGTCAGGCGGGACGCGGCCTCCGGTCCGCGGTCCGCCCGGTGCAGGGCCGTCACCGCGGAGGACCGCGTCACGGCCGAGGAAGCGTCGAGCAGGGGGTCCAGGAGCCGCTCCGGATCACCTGCGGTGACCCGGGCCAGCAACTCGCCGGTGCACCGGTGGCGGACGATCCGGTCCGGGGCGGTGAGCGTGAGCTCCGTCAGCCCGGCGGGCGTGAGCAGCTCCCGTTCCAGTGCCAGTCGTGCCCCGAAGATCCTGACCTCCGGCGCCTGGCTCGCGCAGAGCAGGCCCGGCAGCCCCGGCAGGGGTCCCGCGGCGGCCAGGACCCGGTCCAGGGCCCAGCCGCCGTGCGGGAACAGGGTCAGGCGCAGGGCCAGGGGCACCAGTGCCGCGGGCTCTGCCTCCGGCTCCTGCAGGGCCGCACGCATCATCCGGCGGGCCCGCTCCCGTACGTGCAGGTCACGGTCGGCGCACCGCGTCAGCAGCAGGGGCAGGAGGGCGGACTGTCCGGGGGTGAACGCCAGCGCGGCCTCGCGAACCTGCCGGCGGTCGTGGCAGAGGGCGATCGCCGTCTCCGCTTCGCGGGGCGGGAACTGCGACCAGGTGACGTCCTCGGCCTCCTCGTCCCAGTGGGGTGCGGTCGACCAGTCGACCGATCCGCGTCCGCCCGTACGGCGTTCCCGGAGCAGGGACACCAGCGGCAGGACCCCGCTCCGCCGCGCGGTCTCCGAACGTATCCGCCGGTCGAGATCGACCCAGGCCTCCGGATCGGCCGTGTCCAGCGCCGCAGCCAGGGGCTTGCCCACCAGGAGCCGGTCCTGCGGGGAGAGGAACAACGTGGGGGACAGGGGGATCACGTTCCGCATGGGACCAGCCTAGGGATCGCGCGCGCCTCCCACCAGCAGCTTTGACAAACCATACGGAGGACTGCATAGTTATGCCTACCAGACCTCGTCCGATCCCGGCGTCACCCACCGCCTCCCCTCCGTACGCGTGCGGGGAGGCGGTCGCACATCCCACCCTTGCACTCCCGAGGAGCACGCAGTGAGCAACGGCACCGGCAACAGCGACGTACGCCTCTGGGGCGGCCGTTTCGCCGACGGACCCGCCGAGGCGCTGGCCAAGCTGTCCGCCTCCGTCCACTTCGACTGGCGGCTCGCCCCCTACGACATCGCCGGCTCCCGCGCCCACGCGCGGGTGCTCAACAAGGCGGGCCTGCTCACCGAGGACGAGCTCGACCGCATGATCGCCGGCCTCGACTCGCTCGAAGCCGCCGTCGCCGACGGCTCGTTCACCGGCACCATCGCCGACGAGGACGTCCACACGGCGCTGGAGCGCGGTCTCCTGGAGCGTCTCGGTCCGGACCTCGGCGGCAAGCTGCGGGCCGGCCGGTCACGCAACGACCAGGTCGCCACGCTCTTCCGGATGTACCTGCGCGACCACGCCAGGATCATCGGCGGGCTGATCGCCGAACTCCAGGACGCGCTCGTCGGACTGGCCGTGGCCCACTCCGACGTGGCCATGCCCGGCCGTACGCACCTGCAGCACGCCCAGCCCGTCCTGTTCGCCCACCACATCCTGGCCCATGTGCAGCCCCTCGTCCGGGACGCCGAGCGGCTGCGGCAGTGGGACGAGCGGACCGCCGTCTCCCCGTACGGCTCCGGCGCGCTGGCCGGATCGTCCCTCGGGCTCGACCCGGAGGCGGTCGCCGCCGACCTCGGCTTCGAGCACGGATCCGTCGCCAACTCCATCGACGGCACCGCGTCCCGGGACTTCGTCGCCGAGTTCGCGTTCATCACCGCGATGATCGGCATCAACCTCTCCCGGATCGCGGAGGAGATCATCATCTGGAACACGAAGGAGTTCTCCTTCGTCACCCTCCACGACGCCTTCTCCACCGGGTCCTCGATCATGCCGCAGAAGAAGAATCCGGACATCGCCGAGCTGGCCCGCGGCAAGTCCGGCCGTCTCATCGGCAATCTGACGGGCCTGATGGCGACGCTCAAGGCCCTGCCGCTCGCGTACAACCGCGACCTGCAGGAGGACAAGGAGCCCGTCTTCGACTCCTGCGACCAGCTGGAGGTCCTGCTCCCCGCCTTCACCGGCATGATGGCCACGCTCACCGTCAACCGTGAGCGCATGGAGGAGCTTGCCCCGGCCGGCTTCTCGCTCGCCACGGACATCGCCGAGTGGCTGGTCAAGCAGGGCGTCCCGTTCCGGGTCGCGCACGAGGTCGCGGGCGAGTGCGTCAAGGTGTGCGAGCAGCAGGGCATCGAACTCGACGAACTGACGGACGAGCAGTTCGCCAAGATCTCCGAACACCTCACCCCCGAGGTGCGCACGGTACTGAACGTGCCCGGCGCACTCGCCTCCCGCAACGGCCGCGGTGGCACGGCCCCGTCGGCCGTCGCCGTCCAGCTCGCCGAGGTGAAGGCCGACCTGGCGACGCAGCACGCCTGGGCGACCGCACGCGGCTGATCCGGCGGCATCGCGGGCTACGTTGGTCGGGCAGGTACATGAAACCGACCAGGAGGAGTCCGCGATGCCCTTCGCCCGCCTGAACCGAGCGACCACCCCGACCGCCCACATCGGGCTGGGCCTGGCCGCCGTCGGCAGGCCCGGTTACATCAATCTGCACCGGGACCGGGACCTGCCCGCAGACCGCAGCGCGGACGCGCTGCGCTCCCGCACCCACGACCTCCTGGACGCCGCCTACGCGCAGGGCGTCCGGTACTTCGACGCGGCCCGCTCCTACGGCCGTTCCGAGGAGTTCCTCGCGGACTGGCTGACCGCCCGGCCCGAGGTGACGGACGTGGTCATCGGCAGCAAGTGGGGCTACACCTACACCGCCGACTGGCGCGTCGACGCCGAGGCGCACGAGGTCAAGGACCACAGCCTCGCCACGTTCGAACGCCAGCGCGCCGAAACGGCCGGACTGCTCGGCGAGCGGCTCGACCTCTACCAGATCCACTCGGTGACCGCCGACAGCCCGGCACTGAGCGACAAGGACCTGCACGCGCGCCTGGCCGCACTGGCCGCGGAGGGCACCACCGTCGGCCTCTCCACCAGCGGCCCCGCCCAGGCCGACGCCATCCGGGCCGCCCTTGCCGTCACGGTGGACGGCGAGCCCCTCTTCCGCACCGTCCAGGCCACGTACAACGCGCTGGAGACCTCGGCGGGGCAGGCACTCGCCGAGGCGCACGACGCAGGGCTCACCGTCATCGTCAAGGAGGCCATGGCCAACGGCAGGCTCGCCGGGACCGAAGCCCCCGCCGTCGTCCAGGAGATCGCGGCCGAGGCGGAACTGGGAGCGGACGCCGCCGCCCTGGCCTTCGTGCTCCACCGGCCGTGGGCGGGCGTCGTCCTGTCCGGAGCGGCCACCGTCACCCAGCTCGCCGGCAATCTGCACGCGCCCCTCCTCGACCTGGACACGGACCGGCTGGACCGGCTGGACGCCCTGGTGGAGGAGCCGGAGGCGTACTGGCGGCACCGCTCCTCGCTGCCCTGGAGCTGAGCCGGCATCACGCCCAGGCGGCGAGTGCGTCGAAGTCCGCCCGCACCAGCCCCACCCGGGGGTCGACCGGGCGCAGCAGCGCCCGCCCCGGGTGGTGCCCCGCCACCCAGCCCGTGTCGAGGTCCGTGATCTCGTCGTCGACCCAGGCGAACGGCCTCCCGGCCGCGTACTCGACGATGAACCGCGTCTTCCAGTACGTCCCGTCCGCGGTGGCGCCGTGCATCTCGGGCCAGTCGATGTACGGCAGCGGGGGCAGCCCGAGGTGCGGGCCGATCCACTCGTTGGCCTCGTCCTTCCAGGTGGTCGCCCAGACGAGTTCGTACCGGTCGGTGAGGGCCAGCAGTTCGTCGCCGTGCTCCGGGTTGAGCAGGACCGGCAGCGCCGGCCCCGCCGTCCACCCCGTCGGCCGCATGCTGTGCCGCCGGTAGCCCTCCGGCGTCCTGCGGCGGGACAGCGCCATGTACGGATTGAGGGGGCCGTCGATGTCGATCAGCAGCAGCGGCTTCATCGCCTCATGGTGCCCGCTGTCACCGCCCGACAGGGTGGAAGGCGTCAGGAGCTCGTGAGGATGACGAGCTGCTGGGTCGCCCGGGTCATCGCGACATAGCGGTCGACCGCCCCTTCGACGCCCTCGCCGAACTCCTCCGGGTCGACGAGGACGACCAGGTCGAACTCGAGCCCCTTCGACAGCTCCGGGGTCAGCGACCGGACGCGGGACGTCGAGCGGAATGCCGGATCGCCGATGACGCAGGCGATCCCGTCGGCATGCTCGGCGAGCCAGGTGTCGAGGACCGAGCCCAGCTCCGAAGCGGACCCGTGCACGACGGGAACGTTGCTGCTGCGGATGGAGGCCGGAACGTTTGCGTCCGGGAGCACGGCCCGGATGACCGGCTCGGCCTCCGCCATGATCTCCTCCGGCGTCCGGTAGTTGATGCTCAGTGAGGCCAGGTTGATCCGGTTGATCCCGACCCGCTCGAGCCGTTCCTGCCACGACTCCGTGAACCCGTGCCTGGCCTGGGCGCGGTCCCCGACGATGGTGAAGCTGCGGGACGGGCACCGGAGCAGCAGCATCTGCCACTCCGCGTCGGTCAGTTCCTGGGCCTCGTCCACGACGACGTGGGCGAACGGGCCGGCGAGCAGGTCCGGTTCGGTGCCCGGCAGCGCGCTCTCGTCGATCAGGGAGTCCTGCAGGTCCCGGCCGTGCAGCATCCCCAGCGCGCCTTCGCTCTCGTCGATCACCATGTTCTGCAGCATGCTGGTGATGGACTCGGCCCTGCGCTCGCGTTCGTCGGCGACAGCGGCCTCGTTCCGACGCCTGCGCCGCGCCGCCTCGGGGTCCCCGACCCGCTGCCGTGCCGCGTCCAGGATCGGCAGGTCGGACACGGTCCAGGCCTGGGCGTCCCCGCGCTGCAACCGCTTGATGTCATCGGGGCCGAGCCAGGGAGCGCACTTGCGCAGGTAGGCGGGTACCGACCACAGGTCTCCGACGAGGTCGGCCGCTTCGAGCAGCGGCCACGCCCGGTCGAAGGCCGTGAGCAGTTCCCTGTTCCGCAGCAGCGACTTGCGCAGCAGGTACTCCGAGCCTTCGCCCTCGTACTTGTCCATCAGGATCGTGAGCAGTTCCTCCCAGACCAGGTCGCGCGCCTCGTTGTGCGGGGCACCGGGTCCTGCCGCTTCGAACGCCACGGCCCAGTCGGCGGCGCTCAGCCGGATGTCGGACCACTGGGTCGTGACCGTCATCCCCTCGGTCGGGGGCTCCTCGTAGAAGCTGACGGCCGCCTCCACCGCCTTCACCAGGTTCGCGGACGACTTCAGGCGGGCCACCTCCGGGTCGCTCTCCACGGCTGCCGCGGCTCCCTCGGCGACGAGGTCCCGCAGGGTGCAGGTCTGCACGCCCTCCTCCCCGAGGCTGGGCAGGACGTCGGCGACGTAGCCGAGGTAGGGCTGGTGCGGACCGACGAACAGGACGCCGCCCCGGCGGTGACCGAGTCGGGGGTCGGAGTAGAGGAGGTAGGCGGAGCGGTGCAGCGCGACGACGGTCTTCCCCGTGCCCGGACCGCCGTCGACGACGAGAGCGCCACGTGATCCCGCGCGGATGATGGCGTCCTGGTCGGCCTGGATGGTGCCGAGCACATCCCGCATCCGTGGCGACCTGTTGCTGCCCAGGCTGGCGATGAAGGCGGACTGGTCGTCGAGCGCGGCGTGCCCGGCGAAGCCGTCCGGGGTGAACACCTCGTCCCAGTAGTCGCTGATGCGGCCGCGTGTCCAGCGGTACCTGCGGCGGCTCGCCAGCCCCATCGGGTTGCCGTGAGTGGCCCCGAAGAACGGCTCGGCCGCGGGTGAGCGCCAGTCGAGCAGCAGCCGGCGGCCCGAGCTGTCCGTCAGGCCCAGGCGTCCGACGTACACCGGCTCGGAGGTGTCCGCGCCGACCATGTGCCCGAGGCACAGGTCCATGCCGAAGCGGCGCAGTGTGCGCAGACGGGCGGTCAGCCGGTGGATCTCGGAGTCCCGGTCCATGGCCTGCCGGCCCACCCCGCCGGGGGTCCTGAGTTCGGCGGCGAGGCGGTCGGACAGTTCGGCGATCGACTGCTCGAGGCACTCCGCGATGGCCGCGAAGTGCTGCTCGTCGTCGGCGATCAGTGCCGGGTCGGCCTTGGGGGAGAGGCGGTCGGGAAGGTCAAAGGCGCTGGTGGACAGCGGGTTCACGGCGTTGGCTCCGATCTGAGGTCGCTTGCAACCATTGCGCGCAGCAAGGTGTCTGGACCGGCGTGAAGAATCTGGTGACCGTGGCGGGCAACGGCCACCAGGGGTGTTGAGGTCTCGTGTTCCGGGCTTCCGGGCCGCTCGTGTCCGCGTGGCTCACGCGGAACCGGGCAGCCCCTCGGCGGCCACCCGTCCGGCCCAGTACGGCCGTCCCGGCGGCCGGGGCGCCACCGGTGATTCGGCATCCCCGCGCGATCCGTACGCAGACGACAGCACGCGCACGTCGTGGTTCCCCCATTTCCGCAGGTAGTGGCTTCGACGGATGATTCTGCGGCATGACGGGGGCCTTGCCGCAAGGCCCCCCATGCGCTATATGTTGAAAGTGGAAAGGAGTGGGTACTCCTCTTTTCCCTCTGCCGTCCGCTCGGGACGGACCACCTCCTCGCGAATCCGCGGTGCGCCGCGTACGCCGGTGCCGTCGGCCCAGGAGGGTCTCCCGTTAGCCTACGGATGCGGCGACGGATTCGAGAATTCCTTCATGATGCGCGGCACGGTCGTGGGGTGCGACGCACCCAGCTCTCGGAGTGAGACATTCATGTCTCAGATGGGTTAGTGTCGTCTCATGACTCTCGACCGTGAGCAGGTGCTGCGCAGTGCCGCCGCACTGCTGACCCGTAGATCGACCGCCACCATGGACGAGGTCGCCAAGGCCGCGGGCATCGGCCGCGCCACCCTGCACCGCCACTTCGCCGGACGGGATGCACTGGTCAGGGCGTTGGAGAACCTGGGAATCCAGGAATTCGAGGCCGCACTGGACACCGCCGAACTCGACGAGGGAACCGCCGAGGAAGGCCTGCGGCGCCTCGTCGCCGCCGTCGAGCCCGCTGCCGGACTGCTGTCCTTCCTCGTCAACGAGAACCAGCTCTTCGAGGGCGACCAGATGAACGAGGGATGGAACCGGCTCGACGCCCGGGTCTCCGCCTTCTTCCGCCGCGGCCAGGAGCGCGGCGAATTCCGGATCGACCTCACACCGGCCTGGCTGACCGAGGCCCTGTACGGGCTCATCGGCACCGGGGCATGGGCCGTACAGGCCGGCCGGGTCGCCGGACAGGACTTCCAGTACATGATCGTCGAGTTGCTGCTCGGCGGAGCACGCCGGAGCGTGGAGAAATGACCAGCAGCGAGCACCGCCCCGGCATCTCGGGCGACCCGTACCACCCCGGGCGGTGGATCGCCCTGTCGGTCCTCGTCCTCGCCGTCCTGCTGGTGGCCGTC
Source organism: Streptomyces sp. NBC_00683 (assembly GCF_036226745.1). NCBI lineage: Bacteria > Bacillati > Actinomycetota > Actinomycetes > Kitasatosporales > Streptomycetaceae > Streptomyces > Streptomyces sp. NBC_00683. The sequence continues at coordinate 7,023,343 of NZ_CP109013.1, forward strand.
GACGCCACAGTCCTCGGCCTCGCGACCCCGTTCCTCAGTGAGGACCTCGAACCGACGGCGACCCAGCTGCTCTGGATCGGCGACGTCTACTCCTTCGTCATCGCCGGACTCCTCGTCTCCATGGGCAGCCTCGGCGACCGCATCGGCCGCAAGAAGCTGCTGCTGACGGGTGCCACCGCCTTCGGCGCAGTCTCCGTGCTCAACGCGTATGCGAACAGCGCCGAGATGATGATCCTGGCCCGGGCGCTGCTGGGTGTCGCGGGCGCCACCCTGATGCCGTCGACGCTCGCCCTGATCCGGAACCTCTTCCACGATCCGCGCGAGCGAAGCTTCGCCATCGGTATCTGGGGTGCCATGGCCTCCGCGGGTGCGGCCGTGGGCCCCGTCATCGGCGGTGTGCTCCTCGAGCACTTCTGGTGGGGCTCGGTCTTCCTGATCAACCTGCCGGTCATGGCGGTCCTGGTGGCCGTGGGCATCAAGATGATCCCCGAGTCGAAGAACCCCGAGCCGGGGCCCTGGGACCTGCCCAGCGTGGGGCTCTCCCTCATCGGCATGTTCGGCGTCGTGTACGCCATCAAGGACCTGGCCGCTCACGGGGCCAGCTGGGCCGTCGCCCTCACGGCCGTCGGCGGTGCGCTCGCCCTCGTCTGGTTCGTACGACGGCAGTTCCGGCTCCCCTCACCCCTGCTGGACATGCGGCTCTTCCACCACCGGGGCTTCTCCGGCGCGGTCCTCGCCGACCTGCTGACCATCCTCGGCCTGTCCGGCCTGGTCTTCTTCCTCTCGCAGTTCCTGCAGCTGGTCCAGGGGCGCAGCCCGCTGGAGGCCGGTCTCGCCGAACTGCCCGCGGCGATCGGAGCGGTGACCGCGGGGCTGCTGGCGGGCAGGGCTGCCCGGCGCTTCTCGGTGCGGTCCGTCGTCGCGGGCGGGCTGGGTGCGATCGGGGTGGCGCTCGCGGTGGTCACCGTCATCCACAAGGAGACCGCGTATCCGCTGCTCGGAGCCGTGCTCCTGGTGGTCGGCGTCGGCGCCGGATTCTCCTTCACCGTCACCGCCGACGTGATCCTCGGCAGCGTCCCCAAGGAGCACGCCGGCTCCGCGTCCGCCGTCTCCGAGACGGCGTACGAGCTCGGCGCGGCCCTCGGTATCGCGGTGCTCGGCTCCATCGTCACCACCGTCTACCAGGGCTTCGCCACCCCGAGGGGAGTTCCGGCGGCCACTTCCGAGGCGGCCCACGAATCACTCGGCGGCGCTGTGGACTCGGCCGAGGCGCTCCCCTCCGAGCAGGCGGACGCGCTGATCTGGGCCGCGCAGGAGGCGTTCGTCAACGGGCTGAGGGTCGCGGCCGCCGTCGGTGCCGTGGTGCTGCTGGCGACCGCCGTCGCCGCGTGGTTCCTGCTGCGCGGCCAGAAGCTGGAGGAAGGCATCGTGGAGTAGGGCCTCTCACGCCGGCCACAGGGTCCACCCGAGCGGCGGACACACGAAAGGGCCCGTACCCCGCCATCCGGGGGTATGGGCCCTTTCACGCCGGGCGCGGCCGGATCAGGCGGCCTTGGCCTTCGTTGCGTACATGTCGACGTACTCCTGGCCGGACAGCCGCATCACTTCGGCCATCACCGAGTCCGTCACCGCCCGCAGCACATAGCGGTCGCGGTCCATGCCCTCGTAGCGCGAGAACTCCATCGGCTCACCGAACCGGACCGTCACCTTGCCCGGACGGGGCAGCCCGGCGCCGCCCGGCTGCAGCTTGTCCGTGCCGATCATCGCGAACGGCACCACCGGCGCACCCGTCATCAGCGTCAGCCTCGCGATGCCCGTACGGCCCCGGTAGAGCCGGCCGTCGGGGGAGCGGGTGCCCTCGGGGTAGATGGCGAAGGCGTTGCCCCCGTCCAGCACCCGGCGGCCCGTCATCAGGGCGGCGACGCCTCCGCGGCCCCCGTCCCGGTCGACCGGGATCATTCCGCAGCCCGTGAAGAACCAGGCCATCAGCCGGCCCTTGAGGCCCTTGCCGGTGACGTACTCGTCCTTGCCGATGTAGAACACCGGCCGGTCGCAGCAGATCGGCATGATCATCGAGTCGATGAACGTCAGATGGTTGCCCGCGAGAATCACCGGCCCGGTCCCCGGAATGTTCTTGGCGCCTTCCACCTGGGGGCGGAACATCAGGCGCAGGATCGGTCCGAGCACTGCCTTGATGACCGTGAGTCGGGACAACGCATCCTCCGGTGTAGTGGCCGGGCCGGCCGGGTCGGGAGTTTAAAGGGTCTGTGCAGGTGAGGACGATACTCGCGGGTACCCCCGAATCGCACATCGGGTTCACCAAGCGGATACGCAGTGTTGACGTGTGTTTCCGCCATGTTCGTCCACGTGCCGCCCCACCGATGGCGTAGCTGCCTACGATCAAGCCACTCGAGCCTCTCGTACGGATGGGGCCGGGCTCGCGTGCACCGTTACCCCGTCTCCTCGTCGTCGGGCAGCTCCTCCGCCCCGCGATCCACGGCACCTGACCCCGACCCGATCCGGCCTGATCCAAACGGAAGACCCCGGCTCGACAGGTGCCGGACATCACATGCGAGGAGTACTCATGACAGAGCGTGCGCAGAGTCCCGGCCGGCGGACCCTGCTGGGAGCGGCCGTCCTCGGTGCGGCGGCCCTCGGACCGATCGGTACGGCGAACGCGGCCGAGCACGGCAGGGCCGGACAGGGCGGCGGCCACGGCTCCTACCGGGACCTGCCCGTGCCGACCGTCATCGGCCACCGCGGCGCCAGCGGCTACCGGCCCGAGCACACCCTCGGCTCCTACCAGCTGGCCCTGGACATGGGCGCGCACATCGTCGAGCAGGACCTGGTGCCGACCAAGGACGGCCATCTCGTCTGCCGCCACGAGAACGACATCACGGGCACGACGGACGTCGCGGACCACCCCGAGTTCGCGGGCCGCAGGACCACCAAGACGGTGGACGGCGTCTCCCTCACCGGCTGGTTCACCGAGGACTTCACCCTCGCCGAACTGAAGACGCTGCGCGCCAAGGAGCGGATCCCCGGCACCCGCCAGGAGAACACCCTCTACGACGGCCGCTGGGAGATCCCCACCTTCGAGGAGGTCCTGCGCTGGGCCGACCAGGAAGGACGCAGGCGCAACAAGCCCGTCTGGCTGTACGTCGAGACCAAGCACCCCTCGTACTTCCGTGGCCTCGGGCTCGGTCTCGAGGAGCCGCTGGCCCGGCTGCTGCGCCGTCACAACCGGCACCGCGCGAACTCCCCGCTGATCCTGCAGTCCTTCGAGCCGACCTCCGTGCAGCGGCTGTCGAAGCTCGTCGCCACGCCGCGCGTCGTCCTGCTGTCCGGACCGAAGGAGCGGCCCTGGGACTTCGTCGAGGCGGGCGACCCGCGCACCGTCGCCGACCTCGTGAAGCCTGCCGGGCTGACGTGGATCGCGTCCTTCGCGCAGGGCATAGGCCCGACGCTGGACCTGGTCATTCCCAAGGACTCCTCGGGCCGGCTCACCACACCGACCACCCTGGTCCGGGACGCGCACGCGCGCGGCCTGATCCTGCACCCCTACACGATGCGCAACGAGAACTCCTTCCTGCCGGCGGACTTCCGGCGCGGCACGGACCCGAACGCGTACGGCGACGCCTTCGGTGCCTTCCGCACGTACTTCGCGGCCGGCATCGACGGGGTCTTCTCGGACAACCCGGACACCGCGCTGCTCGCGGCGGCCGACTTCGCCGGGGACACCGCCGGCCACTGAGCCACCGCCGTCAGCGGCCCGGCCGGGATGCCCCGGTCGGGTGGAGCTCCCCGTGCACGGCAACCGGCCGTGGACGGGGAGCGTTGACGGGGCATGACGCTTCCCGATCAAGCTCCGGCGGCCCGGGGCCCGCTCACCCCGGCCGCTGTCGTCCGGGCCCTGCTCCCTCTGGTGCGTGCGGAGGCGACGGCCGAGGCACCGGCCGCCGAGGTCGATCCGGCGGACCTGGAACAGGCCGTGTGGCTGCGGCTGCTGGAGCGGCCGGCGGGGCAGGGGGCACCCGCGGATCCCGCCCGCTGGGTCCGCGCCGCCGTACGGGCCGAGGTGCGCCGGGCACGCCGCAGAGCCCGGCGCGAGCGCGCGTACACCGCGGGCGAACCCCCGGGAGACTGGAGCGGCTGCCCGGAGCGGCTCGCCCTGGGTGCGGACGAACGCCGGGTGCTGCGTGCGGCGGTGGACCGGCTGCCCGGGCGGTGCCCCCGGCTGCTGGCGGCGATACTCGCTCCCCACGATCCGACCTACCGGGAAATCGCAGGGGAGTTGGGTATGTCACAGGGGAGCTTGGGCCCGATCCGTTCCCGATGCCTTGGATGTCTGCGCAGAATGCTCGCGGCGGAGGTTGTAGCTCCTGAAGTGCGGGGATAGGAGCGGTAGACAACCGGCGGACCAGGTGAGCGGGAGGCATGCACACATGGGCATGAGCGTGACCATCTCGGCGGCGACAGCACAGGACGTCGAGCAGATATTCAAGCTTCAGTACCTCTGCTTCCAGAGCGAGGCGGAGCTCTACGGCAACTACCGGATCGACCCACTCATCCAGACCCTCGAATCGGTACGCGGAGAAGTCGCGACGGACCTGGTGTTCGTGGCCCGGCTCGGCGAGGAAGTCGTCGGTTCGGTACGTGGCTTCACCGACGGGGACGGCACCGGCCTCATCGGCAAACTCTGCGTCCACCCCAGGCTCCAGGGGCACGGCCTCGGCGCGCGTCTGCTGCGCGCCGCGGAGTCGGGCCTGGCCGACGGGCGTTCGGCCAGGCGCTTCCGGCTGCACACCGGAGAGCGCAGCGAGGCGAACCTGCGGCTCTACAGCAAGGCCGGCTACGCCAGGGTGGGCAACGCCACCGGCGAGGACGGCGTCCGTCTGATCCTGCTGGAGAAGGACGCTGCCGCACCGGCCTACGTGGCCAGTGCCTGAAGGACCGCGGCAGGCCTGAGAGTCACGCGTTCCGCGCGCGGCGCAGCCAGATCATCCCGGTGACCGGCAGGATCACCGGGATGAACAGGTAGCCCATGCCGAAGTCCGACCACACCGTGGCATCGGGGAACGCGGACGGCTCCAGCAGGGTCCAGGTGCCGATGACCAGCACCCCCGCGAGCTCGGCGGCGCAGCACACCAGCGCCGCCCTGCGCGCCCTCTCGCCGCCCCGCACCAGCGAGTACGTGATGAAGCCGTATACGACTGCGGCGACGGCGGACAGGACGTAGGCCAGCGGCGCCTTGTCGAAGTCCAGGATCATCTGGACGATCGAGCGGGACGCGGCGGCCACGGTGAACACCCCGTAGAACCAGACCAGTACGCGCCCGGGTCCGGTGCCGAGCTCGAACTGCTGCTTCGGGCCCGCGGGTACGGGGGGAACGACGGAGTCCCCGGTGCGGTCGGTGTCGGTCACGGTCAGTTTCCCCAGATGTCGTAGAGCCGCACTTCGAGCACGGCCAGTACGACCGCGCCGGCCGCCACCGTCACCGAACCCCAGCGGGTCCGCTCGCTCAGCGACAGGAAGCCCGCCGCGGGCACGGCCGCGAAGGCGCCGATCAGATAGGCGATGAAGATCGTCATGCCCTGGTCGGGCCGCTCGCCCCTGGCCATCTGCACGATCCCCACCAGCAGCTGGACCAGTGCCAGCACGGATACGACGGCCATCCCGATGAAGTGCCAGTCCTTCGTGGGCTGGTCCCGGTACGCGGCGTAACCGCACCAGGCGGCGAGGGCGAGCGCGGTCACGGCGACCGCGACCGTCAGGGCGTCAAGCATGCAGTGAGGGTATTACGGACCCCGGGACCCGCTGCGTGCGGGCCCGGCCCCCGGGCGGGCACCGGCGTCCGGACCGCCCGGGCGTCCGGACATCGTGGCCTTGACCACAGCACGCGCCCGGCGAGGGCGGGCCGGGCACGGCGGGGGCGGCATGCCGCCCCTCGTATCACCGCAGGTCAGGGCGGTGTCCGGGGGAAACGGGGCCGGAGGGCGGGTGTCGCGGAGTGACCATCCACGACTGTCCGCTATCCGGACAGTTGGGCCTGCCGGAACGTTACGTCTGTTTTACTTGGGCCCATGACCACGACGAGCTACCGCATCCCTGCGACCGAGGCGATCACCACGCCCGGTGCTCGTTGTATGTGTCGAATGCGCGCCTTCTGAGGGCCCCCGCCTGAGCCTCGCGCCCCGAAGCGAGACCGAGCCCGCGCCGTCCGTAGCCAACGGATCGAGCCCGCCCGGGCATGCGCCGCGCCCCCGTCCACCGACGGGCCCGGCCGTGCCGAGACTCCCACCGGTCGACCACGAGACCACCGAGAACAGTCTCTTCAGACGAATGCCCCGTGCCCGGCGGACACCGCGCCGTGCACTCGACAGTGACGGAAACCCCCTGTGATCACCACTTCGGGCCTCACGAAGGTCTACCAGTCACGCGGCCGTGAGGTCACCGCCCTGGACGGCGTGGACCTCCATGTCCGCGAAGGCGAGGTCTACGGCGTCATCGGACAGAGCGGCGCCGGCAAGTCCTCCCTCATCCGATGCGTCAACCTGCTGGAACGCCCCACCGCCGGCACCGTGACCGTGGCCGGCCAGGACCTCACCGCCCTCGCGGGCCGCGGCAAGCGGGCCGGCAAGGAACTGCGCGAGGCGCGCAGCCGTATCGGCATGGTCTTCCAGCACTTCAACCTGCTGGCCTCACGCACCGTCCTCGGCAACGTCGAGCTGCCCCTGGAGATCCTCGGCGTCTCCGGCCAGGCACGCACCCGCAAGGCCCGCGAGCTCCTCGACCTCGTCGGACTCGCCGACAAGGCGAAGGCCTACCCGGGCCAGCTCTCCGGCGGTCAGAAGCAGCGCGTCGGTATCGCGCGCGCCCTGGCCGGCGACCCGAAGGTGCTGCTCTCCGACGAGGCGACCTCCGCGCTCGACCCCGAGACCACCCGCTCCATCCTGCAGCTGCTGCGCGACCTCAACCAGGAGCTCGGCCTCACCGTCCTGCTCATCACGCACGAGATGGACGTCGTCAAGACGGTCTGCGACTCGGCCGCGCTGATGAGGAAGGGCCGCATCGTCGAGTCGGGCACCGTCGGCACACTGCTGGCCACGCCCGGTTCGGAGCTGGCCCACGAGCTCTTCCCCGTCGGCGGCACGGCCTCCGGCCCCGACTGCACGGTCGTCGACGTCACCTTCCACGGCGAGGCCGCGGCCCGGCCGCTGATCTCGCAGCTGTCCCGTACGTACAACGTCGACATCTCGATCCTGGGCGCCGCGATGGACACCGTCGGCGGCAGGCAGATCGGCCGGATGCGCATCGAACTGCCCGGCAGGTTCGAGGAGAACGTCGTCCCGATCGGCTTCCTGCGCGAGCAGGGCCTCCAGGCCGAGATCGTGGACGGCGCGCCCGCCGGCACCACCGCCATCCCCGCACAGACCCCCGCCCCGCTCACCAAGGAGGTGGCGAAGTGACCTGGTCCGAAATGCAGCCACTGCTCACCCAGGGAACCATCGACACCCTCTACATGGTGCTGTGGTCCGCAGTCGTCACCGTCCTCGGCGGACTGCCGCTCGGTGTTCTGCTGGTCCTCACCGACAAGGGCGGGCTGCTCCAGAACACCGTGGTCAACAAGGTCATCGGCGTGATCGTGAACATCGGCCGCTCGCTGCCCTTCATCATCCTGCTGATCGCCCTGATCCCCTTCACCACCTGGGTCGTCGGCACCTTCATCGGTCCGTCGGCGATGATCGTGCCGCTCGCCGTCGGCGCCATTCCGTTCTTCGCGCGCCTCGTCGAGACGGCGATCCGCGAGGTCGACCACGGGCTCGTCGAAGCCGTCCAGTCGATGGGGGGATCCATCCCCACGATCGTCCGCAAGGTCCTGCTTCCGCAGGCGCTGCCCTCGATCGTCTCCGGTGTGACCACCACCGTCATCGTGCTCATCGGCTACTCCGCGATGGCCGGCGCGGTCGGCGGCGAAGGGCTCGGCTCCAAGGCCGTCACCTACGGATTCCAGCGCTTCGACAACCAGTTCATGCTCATCACCGTCGTGCTGCTGATCGTCATCGTGACCCTGATCCAGCTGATCGGCGACGGAGCCGTACGCCTGCTGGCCCGCCGGGGCCGCACCACCTCCTGACTTCTCCTCCCCAAGAAGCCCGAACTCCTTGTCCGGGCGCACCACCATCACCACCGGAAAGAGGCACTCTTCGTGCGTAAGAACATCAAGATCACCGCTGCAGCCGCCGCCACCGCCGCCCTCGCCTTCGGCCTCAGCGCCTGCGGCACGGACTCCGACCCGGCCGCGAAGGGCGAGACCGGCGCCAATGCCGACACCTCCAAGGCCCTCGTCGTCGCCGCGTCCCCGACGCCGCACGCCGACATCCTGAACTTCGTCAAGGAGAACCTGGCGGACAAGGCGGGCCTCAAGCTCGAGGTCAAGGAGTTCACGGACTACGTCCTGCCGAACACCGCCACCGAGAACGGCCAGGTCGACGCCAACTTCTTCCAGCACAAGCCGTACCTGGACGACTTCAACAAGAAGCAGAAGACGCACATCGTCCCGGTCGTCAACGTTCACCTGGAGCCCCTCGGTCTCTACTCGAACAAGATCAAGGACGTCAAGGACATCAAGGCCGGCCAGACGGTCGCCGTGCCCAACGACACCACCAACGAGGGCCGCGCGCTCCAGCTGCTCGCCGAGAACGGGCTGATCACCCTCAAGGACGGCGTCGGCACCGACGCCAAGCTCAGCGACATCACGGACAAGAAGGGTCTGGAGTTCAAGGAGCTGGAGGCCGCAACCGTGCCCCGCGCCCTGAACGATGTCGACGCCGCGGTCATCAACGGCAACTACGCCATCGAGGCCGACCTGAAGCCGGGCAAGGACTCGCTGGTGCTGGAGAGCGCCGACGGCAACCCGTACGCCAACTTCCTCGCCGTCAAGGAAGGTAACGAGAAGGACGCCCGCGTCCAGAAGCTCGCGAAGCTCCTCAACTCCGACGAGGTCAAGAAGTTCATCGAGGACACCTACCAGGGCTCGATCGTCCCGGCCTTCGGAGCGCCCGCCAAGTCCTGACCCTCCGGGGCCACTTGTCACACGAGCCCCGCACACCCCGCCCGGGGTGTGCGGGGCTCCGCCGTGCGGACCCGGCCATGCACATCAACGGCCCGATGCTGCATGCTGTGCCTTTACACGGTCTTCGGCATGGAGCTGCGCATGAATACCACCTTCCCGTCCATCTCCATCAGCACGGACAGGTTGGTGCTGCGCCCCTTCGACATGGCGGACATCCCCGCGTACATCGAAATGATGAACGACGAGCTGGTCACCGCCTGGACCGATGCGCCACACCCCTACACCCAGGTCGACGCGGAACGGTGGGTACGCAGGATCGCTCCCGCCGAGCGCACCCAGGGCAACGGCATCGTCTTCGCCGTCACCGAGTTCCTCACCCAGCGCCTCGTCGGCTCCGTCCGGCTCCTCAACACCGACTGGCGCACCCTGGCGACCGAGGTCGGCTACATCACCGCCCCCTGGGCGCGGGGCGAGGGATACGCCACCGAATCCGTCCTGGCCCTCGCCGAGTGGCTCTTCCGCGACCAGGGCTTCGAGCGCATCGAGCTGCGCACGGCCGCCGACAACACCGCCTCCCAGCAGGTCGCCCAGAAGCTGGGCTGCATCAGCGAGGGAGTGCTGCGCAACGCGCGGATAGCGCGGACCCGGACCGAGAACGGCACGGACGGCGGCTGGACGGACATCAGGACCGACCTGATCGTCTGGGGGCTCCTCCCCGAGGACCTCGAAGGCGTCGCCGAGCAACTGGCCGACGCGGGCGGTTACGGCACCTACAACGACTGGAACTGACGGCCTCCTCCGGCTTCCAGGAAGCCGCTGGCCGGCCCTTGGTACGGACCGGATACGCTCACCCTTGCTCCGCCGCCCCCGCGCAGAGCCCACGCCTGCGACACACCAGGAGACTGACGACGATGGCCGACCGGGTCACGGTGATCGGCTGGGACGGCTCGCCACTGACCAGAGCGGCCACGGCCGCGCTCTCGGCCGCCACGCTCGTCGCCGGAGCGGCCCACCACCTGGCGCTCCCCGAGGTCCCCGGGAGCGCCGAACGGATCCGCCTCGGCAGCATCGACCTGGCCGCCCGCAGGATCGCAGGCCACCGGGGCAGCGCCGTGGTCCTCGCCGACGGCGATCCCGGCTTCTTCGGGGTCGTACGCACCCTGCGCGCACCCGAGCACGGCCTCGAGGTCGAAGTCGTCCCCGCCGTCTCCTCGGTCGCCGCCGCCTTCGCCCGTGCGGGAATGCCCTGGGACGACGCCCAGGTCGTCGTGGCCCACCCGCGCACACTGCGCCGCGCGGTCAATGTCTGCCGCGCCCACCACAAGGTCGCCGTCCTCACCTCCCCGGGCGCGGGACCCGCCGAGCTCGCCCTGCTCATGGAAGGCGTCCACCGCACCTTCGTGATCTGCGAGGAGCTCGGCACCGAACGCGAACGGGTCACCGTCCTCACCTCCGACAAGACCGCCGACCACACCTGGCGCGACCCGAACGTCGTCATCGTCATCGGCGGCGGGCCCGAGAGTCCCGCCACCGGCGCCTGGATCGCCGGCCGCGAGCCGGTCCCTCCCCGGGGGGCCCGCGGCTGGGCACTGCCGGCCGGCACCTACGGACCCGTCGGGGCGGAGCCCGGCGAGGGCGAGTCGCCCGGCCTGCGGGCCGCCCAGCTGGCCCGCCTCGGCCCGCGCACCGGCGACCTGGTCTGGGACATCGGCTGCGGCAGCGGCGCCCTGGCGGTGGAGGCCGCCCGCTTCGGCGCGGCGGTCCTGGCCGTGGACAGCGACCCGGACGCCTGTACCCGTACGACGGCGGCGGCCCGGACCTTCCAGGTCCCGGTCCAGGTCGTCCACGGCCGGGCCCCGCACGTTCTCGAACGCCTGCCCGAGCCCGATGTCGTACGGATAGGCGGCGGCGGCGTTCCCGTCGTCACCGCCGTCGCCGCCCGGCGCCCGGAGCGCATCGTCACCCATGCCTCCAACCGGGACGAGGCCGAAGCCCTCGGCGCGGCGCTCACGGAGAACGGCTACACCGTCGAATGCGCACTGCTCCAGTCCGTCGAACTCGACACCTCCGCTTGGGTCGAGCGCGAACGGTCCGTGGTGTTCCTGCTCTCCGCACTCCGTTCCGACCTCGCCCCCTGAGCTGCTCGCCACGGAGCGCGAGGTAGGCTGACCGATTGTTGTACCGCGCCCGGCCGTTCGTCGCTTCGTTCGTCAATGTCCGGAAAAGTGGCCCGTTTTGGTCCGCGATGTGGTACGGCGAACCCGGGGGACGCGCAACGTGGCGCAGTCCACAGCAAGCCGTGGCAGAACTACCTGTCGCGGCGGCGAACGACCGCGAGAATGTATAGCTCCGCGCGCGTTTCGTGCCGCGCGGCGAGCCCGCTCGTTCTTGTTGACGAGCACCGGCGTGCCGTGGTTCGGGCATCCCGGGCGAAGGGCCGAAGGAGCACTGACGATGGGCGAGGGGTACGCATGACTGACACCGGCCAGATCCCGGGCGAGGGACTGCCGGAGAACGCAGGCATGGTGGAGCAGCCGGGCATCCCCGCCCCGGACGCGTACACCTACCTCGACCCCTCCGAGCACGCACCCGAGGACGAAGACCTTCTGCTGATGCCCGCGCCGCAGGGCGCGTGGAGCGACGCACCCGCCGCACCGGCGCCCGCGCCGTCGGGCCTGCCCGAGCAGCCGGCAGGACAGCAGTCCGCCTTCCAGCAGCCGCAGTACCACGCGCATGTTCCGGCACAGGGCCAGCCCCTGTACGCCGCCGAGGCGCAGACGGCCGCCACCGGCACGCACGAGTCCGGAGGCCGTGATTCCGGCTCCGTCGACCTCAACGGGGTGCGGATCCCGGCCCCCGCCCCGGTGCAGACTCCCGCCCAGGTCCCCGTCGCCGCCCAGGCCGCCGCCCCCGCGCGGCGCCCGCTGCACCGCGGCCCCGTCTCCGGCGACACCCCCTCCTACGGCGGTGCGCCGAGCGGCGGCGTCGTGCGCTCACTCGCCGACCGCGGCCCTGCCGGCGCCCCGCAGAGCCCGATGCCCGCACGGCACGCCGGGCCGCCCACGACGGGCCCCGAGTACTTCGACATCCCGGCCGACGGCCAGGCCCCGCTGCCGGGCCCGCAGCTGGGCGAGATCCCGCCCCAGCTCGCCGGCCCGTGGGGCGCGCAGGCACCCGAGCAGGCTTTCCGGCCCGAACCCGTGCCGGCGACCCCCGCAGAAACGGTCGCCCCGGAACCGGTCGTTTCGGAACCGGTCGCCCCGGAACCGGTCGCCGAGACGGCACCGGCCGCGCAGAACGGGACTCCTGAAGGACTTCCCGAGGAGGTCTCTGAGGGAACTCCCCTCACGACGCCCCTCGATGCGCCGGTCGAGACCGCCGCAGCCGAGCCCATGGGGCAGTTCGTGCCCGTGGAAGGCTCCGTGCCGACGACTCCGCACCTCGCCCCGACGCCCGCCGCCCCGGCTGCCGACCCCGTACAGCCGGAAGCCGTGGCTGTGACGGCTGAGGAGGCCCGGCCCGACGCGGTCGTCGAGCCGGAGCCCTATGTGGCCGCCCCGGCCACTCCTGTCGCCCCCGAGGCCGCCCCGGAAGCCGTTGCGCCGATCGCGCCGGAGCCCATCGCTCCCGTGGTGACCGTCGAGCCGGTGCCGGTGGAGGCCCCGGAGCCCGAGGAGGCGGTCGAGGCGCAGGACCTCGTCGCCCCGGTCGAGCCGGTCACGGTTGCCGAACCGGCGCCCGTCGCGGTGGCCGAGCCGGTTGCCGTGGCGGAGCCCGAGCCGGTCGCGCTCGTGACGCCGGCACCCGTCGCCGAGCCCGAGCCCGAGCCCGAGCCCGTCGCGGAGCCCGTCCCCGTACCGCAGGCCGAACTCCCCGCAGAGGCCGAGGCCGAACCGGGTACCGGACCGGAGATCATCGAGACTCCGGCCCTGGAGATCCCTGCCCCGGCCGCCGAGCTCCCGGACAGTGCGGCGCCCGAAGCCGTGACGACGGACGCCGAGCCCCGCGAGGCCGAGGCGGTGTCCGCGCAGGCGGCTCCCGCCGGGGCCGTCTTCGTCGAAGCGGCTCCTGCCGGGGCTGTTGCCGCCGAGGCCGCTCCTGCCGCGGCCCCCGAGGCCGCCGAACCGTCTCCCGTGTCCCCGCCCGCCCCCGGCTACGACGACGCCGAGCGCGAAGCCGTCCTCAAGGTCATGCGCGAGCGCCGCGACATCCGCAACGGATTCCGCAGCGACCCCATCCCGCACGAGGTGCTGCTCCGCGTGCTCGAAGCCGCGCACACCGCACCGAGCGTCGGCCACTCCCAGCCGTGGGACTTCGTCGTCATCCGGTCCGCGGAGACCCGCCGTTCGATGCACGAACTGGCGCAGCGCCAGCGGGAGGCGTACGCCAAGTCGCTCCCCAAGGCCCGGGCCAAGCAGTTCAAGGAACTGAAGATCGAGGCCATCCTCGACACCCCGGTGAACATCGTCGTCACCGCGGATCCCACCCGCGGCGGCCGCCACACCCTCGGCCGGCACACCCAGCCGCAGATGGCCCCGTACTCCTCGGCGCTCGCCGTCGAGAACCTGTGGCTCGCCGCCCGTGCCGAGGGCCTCGGAGTCGGCTGGGTCAGCTTCTTCGACGAGCGTGAGATGGTCCGCGCCCTCGGCCTGCCCGATCACCTCGAAGTCGTCGCGTACCTCTGCGTCGGTTACGTCGACGAGTTCCCCGAGGAGCCCGAGCTGATGCAGGCGGGCTGGTCCAAGCGCCGCCCGCTGTCCTGGGTCGTCCACGAGGAGACGTACGGCCGTCGTGCCCTGCCCGGCGAGGAGCCGCACGACCTGCTGCAGGACACGATCGCGAGCATCCGCCCGCTGGACGCGAAGGCGCTCGGCGAGGCCTGGGAACGCCAGAAGCGGATGACGAAGCCCGCAGGCGCGCTCGGCATGCTGGAGATCATCTCCGCCCAGCTGTCCGGACTCTCGCGGATCTGCCCGCCGCCGGTCCCGGAGCCCGCCGCCGTCGCGATCTTCGCCGGTGACCACGGGGTGCACGCCCAGGGCGTCACCGCGTGGCCGCAGGAGGTCACGGGCCAGATGGTCGCCAACTTCCTCGGCGGCGGAGCCGTGTGCAACGCGTTCGCGGCCCAGGTCGGCGCCGAGGTCTGCGTGGTCGATGTCGGAGTCGCCTCCGACCTGCCCGCGACACCCGGCCTCCTTCCCCGGAAGGTACGCCCGGGGACGGCCGACTTCACGACCGGCCCGGCGCTCACCCGCGAGGAGGTCCTCGCGGCGATCGAGGTCGGCATCGAGACCGCGCGGGACCTGGTGGCGGCGGGCAACAAGGGCCTCCTCACAGGTGAGATGGGCATCGCCAACACCACTGCGTCGGCGGCCCTGATCTGCGTGTACACGGGCATGGACCCGGCCGAGGTGACCGGGCGGGGCACCGGGATCAACGACGAGATGCACGCCCGCAAGGTCGATGTGGTCCGGCGCGGCCTGGAGCTGCACCAGCCCGACCCCGCCGACCCGATCGGCGTGCTGGCTGCCGTCGGCGGCCTGGAGCACGCCGCGATGGCGGGCTTCCTGCTGGGTGGCGCTTCGCTCCGCACGCCCGTCATCCTCGACGGTGTGAGCGCGGGCGCGGCTGCCCTGGTCGCCCGTGCGATCGCCCCCGAGGCGCTCGCCGCCTGCATCGCCGGACACCGCAGCGCGGAACCCGGCCACGTCGCCGCCCTCAACAAGCTGGGCCTGCGCCCGCTGGTCGACCTGGACCTCAGGCTCGGCGAGGGCACGGGCGCCCTGCTCGCCCTGCCGATCGTGCAGAGCGCGGCGCGTGCGATGCACGACGTGGCGACCTTCGACTCAGCAGGAGTCACGGAGAAGTAGCGGGCTCCGCACCGCAGGAGGACCGGTCCCACCCGGGTGGGACCGGTCCGCGTGTGCGGGCACGACCGAGGACCGGGGACGGGCGGAGCCCCGGTCACAGGCAGGGCGGGCAGGGACACAAGCCCGCCGCGCGCGCCCACCGGACCCCCGCACCGCCACCCCACCACCGCCCCCACCACCCCGTATCGTGGTTCCGACCGCCACAGCCACACGTCACAGCCTCACGTCACAGCCGCTCCACCGCCGCAGCGGCCCGCAGCACACCGCACCCTGCACCCCTGCACGAGGAGCCCGCACCGCCATGGCCGAGCACGACGATCACCCTGCCTACCCAGTCGGACTGCGCCTGACCGGGCGCCGCGTCGTCGTCATCGGCGGCGGCCAGGTCGCGCAGCGCCGGCTGCCCGCCCTCATCGCTGCCGGCGCCGACATCACCCTGGTGTCCCCGTCCGCCACCCCGTCCGTCGAGGCGATGGCCGACGCCGGTGAGATCCGCTGGGAGCGCCGCCGGTACGAGGACGGGGACCTCGCGGACACCTGGTACGCGCTGGTCGCGTCCACGGACGCCGCAGCCAACGACGCCGCGTCCGCCGAGGCGGAGCGCACCCGCACCTGGTGCGTCCGCAGCGACGACGCGGAGGCGGCAACCGCCTGGACACCGGCCACCGGCCGCAGCGAGGGCATCACGGTCGCCGTCCTCACCACCACCTCGCAGGGCCGGGACCCCCGCCACTCCGCCGCGGTCCGCGACGCGATCGTCGAGGGCCTGCGCGACGGCACCCTCGCCGCCCCGCACCACCGCACCCGTGCCCCCGGTGTCGCCCTGGTCGGCGGCGGCCCGGGAGACCCCGACCTGATCACGGTCCGGGGCCGGCGGCTCCTGGCCGAGGCCGATGTGGTCATCGCCGACCGGCTCGGTCCCCGCGATCTGCTCGACGAACTCCCGCCGCACGTCGAGGTGATCGACGCGGCGAAGATCCCGTACGGCCGCTACATGGCCCAGGAGGCGATCAACCAGGCGCTGATCGACCACGCCAAGGCGGGCAAGGCCGTCGTCCGCCTCAAGGGCGGCGACCCCTTCGTCTTCGGCCGCGGGATGGAGGAGGCCCAGGCGCTGGCCGCCGAAGGCATCGCCTGCACCGTCGTCCCCGGCATCTCCAGCTCGATCTCCGTACCGGGGGCGGCCGGCATCCCGGTCACCCACCGCGGAGTCGCCCATGAGTTCACCGTGGTCAGCGGTCACGTGGCCCCCGAGGACCCGCGCTCGCTGGTCGACTGGGAGGCCCTCGCACAGCTGCGCGGCACCCTCGTCCTCCTGATGGCCGTCGACAAGATCGGCGCCATCGCCCGTGCGCTCATCTCCCACGGCAAGTCCCCCGACACCCCGGTCGCCCTGGTCCAGGAGGGCACCACGGCCGCTCAGCGCAGGGTCGACGCGACCCTCGCGGACGTCGGGGAGCGGGTCGTCGCGGAGGACGTGCGTCCGCCTGCCGTGATCGTCATCGGTGCCGTCGTCGGCGTCGGCACCGGCCCGGTCACCGGTGAGGAAGCATCGTCCCGTGGCTGAGCTCATCACCGTCGACGACCCCGACGACCCGCGTCTGAGTGACTACACCGGCCTCACGGACGTCGAACTCCGGCGCCGTCGGGAGCCCGCCGAAGGCCTCTTCATCGCCGAGGGCGAGAAGGTCATCAGACGGGCCGGGGACGCCGGGTACGAGATGCGGTCCATGCTGCTCTCCGCCAAGTGGGTCGAGGTGATGCGCGATGTCATCGACGAGGCCCGCGCACCCGTGTACGCGGTCACCCCGGAGCTCGCCGAACGCGTCACCGGTTACCACGTGCACCGCGGCGCCCTCGCCTCCATGCAGCGCAAGCCGCTGCCCGGCGTCGGCTCCCTCCTGGCCCCGGAGTCCGGGAACGTCCGCCGGGTGGCCGTCTTCGAGGACATCGTCGACCACGCCAATCTCGGCGCGGCCTTCCGCAACGCGGCAGCACTCGGCGTCGACGCCGTCCTCCTCACCCCGCGCTGCGCCGACCCCCTGTACCGGCGGGCGGTGAAGGTGTCGATGGGGTCCGTCTTCCTGGTCCCGTGGACCAGGCTCGGTTCATGGCCCGAGGACGTCGACCTGATCCGCTCGGCCGGCTTCACCACCGCCGCGCTCTGCCTCAGCGAGCAGTCGATCACCCTGGACGCCCTGGCCGCACGTCAGCACGAGAAGCTGGCGCTCGTCTTCGGTACCGAGGGGGACGGGCTCACCCCCGAGGCGCTCGCCGCCGCGGACGCACACGTCCGCATCCCGATGGACGCCGGCGTCGACTCGCTCAACGTCGCCGCGGCCTCGGCCGTCGCCTTCTACGCGACGCGGCCCGCTTCCGCCTGAGTGGACGTGGACCGCGCCACCTGCTGATCCACGGCCCGGTACGCCTCGTGGGTCCCGGACGGGTTGCCGCCCAGCCCCTGCGAGGGGCCCTGGCAGCCCTGCGCGGCCGCGATCCCCAGCGCCACGAGCAGGGTCACGACGACGAACACGACGAGCCGCTGGCGCAGCAGCCGCGGATTGGCGGGCCGCCGCTTGCCGCCCTTCCCGGTGGAGGTCGTCCGGACCCCGGGGCGGGTGCCCGGTCGACCGTTCGTTCCGCCGGTGCCCTGCGGACGCTTCCCGGGGTGTGCGCTGCCGCGCGATGCCTGGGGGCGTGAGCCGCCGGTACGGGGCGGAGCCGAGCGCGACGACGAGGGGCGCCCGGCCGCAGGACGGGGCGCCGGAGTGGGCCCGGCCGCCGCGCGCCGGGTGTGCTGCTCGGTGTACGGGCCGTCGAGGAGACCGGTCGGCCGGTCCAGTTCCTGCTCGGCCCGCTGGGCGGGCGGCCTGCGCTCCTGCAGTCCCTGCGCCTCGCGCGCGGCGATCTCCTTGAGCCGCATCGAGAGCTGCAGAGTGCTCGGCCGCTCCTCCGGGTCCTTCGCCAGACAGGCGCGCACCAGCGGAGCGAGCGCATCGTGCACCTCGAAGAGATGCGGCTCCTCGTGCACCACGCGGTAGAGCATCACCTCTGAACTGCCGTGCCCGAAGGGCGAGTCGGCCATCGCCGCGTACGCCAGTGTGGCGCCCAGCGAGAACACGTCCGTGGCGGGCGTCACCGCCGCGCCCCGCACCTGCTCGGGCGCCAGGAAGCCCGGCGAGCCGACAGCCGTCCCGACATGGGTGAGCGTGCTCGCCCCGGTCGCCCAGGCGATACCGAAGTCGATGATCCGGGGGCCCTTGGGGGAGAGGAGGATGTTCGACGGCTTCAGATCACGGTGGACGACCCCGGCCTCGTGCACCGCCACCAGTCCTTCGGACAGCGCCGCACCGATGGAGGCCACCTCCGCCGCCGACAGCGGCCCCTCCTCGACGACCTTGTCGTGCAGCGAAGGCCCAGGTACGTACTGCGTCGCGAACCACGGCCGGTCCGCCTCCAGGTCGGCGGCCACCAGACGCGCCGTACAGCCGCCGCGGATCCGTCGTGCGGCGGAGACCTCGCGCGCGAAGCGCGAACGGAACTCCTGATCCTCCGCCAGATCCGGCCGGATCACCTTGAGCGCCACCCGCTGGCCCCTGCGGTCGGAACCCAGATAGACCACACCCATGCCGCCGGCACCGAGTCGCCGGTGCAGCCTGAACGAGCCGACGACACGCGGGTCCTCGCGCCGGAGCCGCATCATCGCCATCGTCTGCCCATCCCCGCTGCCGGTCCGCCTGACGAGGCACAGCTTACGTACCCGTGGCGCGGCGCGCTCAGAGGCCGCGCCCTCGCCGTCCCATCGATTGTCAGTGCCCGGTGGGAGAATTGAGGAGTGGTCAGGGAGCCGGAGATCCAGGCCCTGTGACCCGTGCGAGATCTCAAAGGACCGTCGCAGAAGGGGGATTGGATCAATGAAGGGCGATCGCGTGGAGATAGTCGTGGACGCGGGAGACACGACTCGGACGTACGAGGTGGTGGCCTCCAGGGCAGGCCGCCGGGTGGAGACAGCAGTCCGTCGAGGGGTGGTCGAAGTGAGCGAAGTCACCCGAAGTGGATCAGTTGTCCGAACCGCCCGCTTCATGGCGACCAGGGTGCTCGCCCTGGTCGAACAACCGGTCCCCAGGGAGGACGACTCCGAGCGTCCCCTCCGGGAAGACCCCAAGGCGTAGCGCCGCGTCTCCACCCAGGGGAGTACACCGAATGCCGACGGCTCATCCTCCGGGAGGCCCGGTAATCGGTACGCGGGCATGACGCCCGAGGGCTTCCGCCTCCCTAATGTTGAAGTCAAGCGGCGGGCGCAGAACTCGTCCCCCGAGGTCGAACGCCCGCCGCTCCGAAACAGGTCAGGAGAGGAACCATGGCGGACACGGCAACGCGGACCATGATCCGCGCACAGGGACGCAGGGCTTACGCCTCGTTCGGTGCACGCCCGTCCGGTACGCGCCACCCCCTGGTGGCGACAGCCATGGTCCTTCCCCTGGCGGCCCTGCTCGTAGTCGTCTTCGGCGGCTGGGACGCAGTGGTCACACAGGCGTCGTCCGTGGGCGTGATGCTGGGGCGCTGAGCGGCGTCCCGGGTCCGGAAGAGCGGTCCGGACCAGGACATCCGGCCAACAACCCCGTGGGGACGGGGGTGCGGCGGACGGCAGCGTTTGTCCGGCCAGCTGGGGAGCTGGCCGGACATCGCGCTGTCCGGGCCGCTTCAGGGCTGCCGGGCGACCTCCGGCCGGGCGGTCACGCCCCGTACGCTCGTCGCCGGGACCGGCCGCCGGGCCGGCCGATCACCGCCGGGGGAGCCCCACCGATGACCACCACCCCTGTCGTACGCGTACTGGGCGACCTCGCCCATGCCGGCAGCCACGTTCGCGCCGTCGCGTGCGACTGCGCCCCGCCCCGGGTGCTCGCCGACCGGCCCGACGGAACGGTGGTCCGCAGCGGGCCGGTGGTGGCCAAGGCGCACGCCCCGGACACCGACCGCCCGGCCCTGGCGGCCCGCATCGCCCTGGCCGCCGCACCGCTCCTCGCGGGCATCCTGCTCCCGCCCCTGCCGGTACCCGCACCCCGTCAGGAGCCGGAAACCGCGGTGCGTCCCGCACCCGGCCGCCCGGCGGGCGCGCCTCCGGCCGTCCTTCCCGGGGTGACACCCGACGGGCGCCCCGTCAGCCTCTGGCCGCACGGCGAACCCGTCGACCCCTCGGACCCCGACGCCGCTCCCTGGGAGGAGGCGGGCACCCTCCTGGCCCGGCTGCACCGCACCCCGCCGCCCCATCCGCTGCCGCCCATGCGCGGGCCCGCCAAGGCCGCCCGGGCCGTCGCGCGGATGTGTGCCGCCCGGCCCGGCGACCCGGACACCGCTCCGGTGCTCGCAGCCTGGCGCGGCCTGCCCGCCTGGGCCCGTGACGAGGCGCCGGCCGACGGACTCCGGGCCCGCTTCGTCTGCCACGGGGACCTGCACCTCGGGCAGCTCGTCCGCCATCCGGCCCCGCACGGCCCCTGGCTGCTGATCGACGTCGACGACGCGGGCCTCGGCGACCCCGCCTGGGACCTGGCGCGCCCCGCGGCCTGGTACGCGGCGGGGCTGCTGGCGCCCGAGGTCTGGCTGCGCTTCCTGGCCGCCTACCGGGCCGCGGGCGGCCCCGCCGTACGCGCAGAGGGGGACCCGTGGCCCGACCTGGACGTCGCCGCGCGCGCACTCACGGTGCAGACGGCGGCGCTCGCCTTCGCCAAGTCCGCGGCGGAGGGCCGAAGTCCGGATGAGGTGGAACAGTTGATGATCGACGCGTGTGTCCGAATTGCGTCCCTCCCGCCCGAGTTGACACCCGACCTCTCGTCGTAGGGTGAACCGACTGCCGCCGGGCATGCATTCCGGCGACATCGAAACGACGGTGAGGAGCCGGCCCGATGATCCAGTGTCCCAAGTGCCATGCGCAGATGAACACGTACAACCGCAACGGTGTCCAGATCGAGCAGTGCACCGGCTGCCGCGGGATATTCCTCGACTACGGCGAGCTGGAGTCGCTGACCCGCCTGGAGTCGCAGTGGTCGCAGCAGGCCCCGCCCGCTCCGCCCGCCCCGCAGGCGTACCCCGCCGCCCCGCAGGCGTACCCCGCGGCCCCGGCTCCCGCGTGGGGTGCGCCGCACCACGGCGGGCACCACGGACACCACCGCCAGAAGAGCTTCGGCCGGATGCTCTTCTCCTCCTGAACCCCTGCGGGGCCCGGGCGCGTTGCGTCCGGGCCCGTCGCGCCGCATTGCATACCGTCGACGAAGTTCGGTTCCTGATCTAGTCATGAGCATGATCGCTGCCTAGAGTGCGGGGCCATGAACTTCCTCGACAGGTCCCGAACTGTCGCGCCCCCGGGCTGGAGCCGCTGGCTCGTGCCACCCGCCGCGCTCGCCGTGCACCTCTCCATCGGACAGGCCTACGCCTGGAGCGTGTTCAAGCCCCCGCTCGAATCCGCCCTCGGGCTGTCGGGCACCGTGAGCGCCCTCCCGTTCCAACTGGGCATCGTGATGCTGGGCCTCTCCGCGGCCTTCGGCGGCACACTCGTCGAACGCAACGGTCCCCGCTGGGCGATGGCCGTCTCCCTCGTCTGCTTCTCCTCCGGCTTCCTCGTAGCCGCCCTCGGCGCGGCCACCGGCCAGTACTGGCTCGTCGTCCTCGGCTACGGCTTCATCGGCGGGATCGGGCTCGGCATCGGCTACATCTCTCCGGTCTCCACCCTCATCAAGTGGTTCCCCGACCGCCCCGGCATGGCCACGGGCATCGCCATCATGGGCTTCGGCGGCGGCGCCCTCATAGCCTCGCCCTGGTCCACGGGCATGCTCGAGAGCTTCGGTACGGACCGCTCCGGCATCGCGACCGCCTTCCTCGTCCACGGCGTCGTCTACGCGGCGTTCATGGCGCTCGGCGTCCTCCTGGTGCGGGTGCCGCCGGACGGCTGGCTCCCCGACGGCTGGGAGCCGAAGCAGGAAACCCGCAGGCTCGTCACCAACGCCCAGGTCTCCGCCCGCAACGCCCTGCGCACACCGCAGTTCTGGTGCCTGTGGGTGGTCCTGTGCATGAACGTCACCGCGGGCATCGGCATCCTCGAGAAGGCCGTGCCCATGATCCAGGACTTCTTCGCGGACACCTCCACCCCGGTGTCGGTCTCCGCGGCGGCAGGCTTCGTCGCCCTGCTCTCGCTGGCCAACATGGGCGGCCGTCTTCTGTGGTCGTCCACCTCGGACCTGATCGGCCGCAAGAACATGTACCGCGTCTACCTCGGTGTCGGCGCGCTGATGTACGTGATGATCGACCGGCTCGGCAACGACTCCAAGCCGCTTTTCATCTGCTGCGCGCTGGTGATCCTCTCCTTCTACGGAGGAGGGTTCGCGACCGCTCCCGCCTATCTGAGGGACCTCTTCGGCACGTACCAGGTCGGAGCCATCCACGGCCGGCTGCTGACCGCCTGGTCCACGGCGGGCGTGCTCGGTCCGCTGATCGTCAACAGGGTCGCCGACGCGGGGGAGCGCGCAGGCCACAGCGGTCCCAGCCTCTACTCGACCTCCCTGACCATCATGATCGGGCTGCTGATCGTCGGCTTCGTGGCCAACGAGTGCATACGCCCCGTCCATCCGCGCTTCCACGAGACATCGGAAGGGAGCAGCCCCCGTGTCCACCAGGAGTCGTAAGCCGCTCATGGTCCTCGTCTGGCTCTGGGTCGCCGTGCCGTTCGGCTACGGGCTGTACGAACTGGCCCGCAAGGCCACCCAGCTCTTCACCGGCTGACCCGCAGGACAACGAAGAAGCCCCCGGTCGTCGAGACGACCGGGGGCTTCGAACGGTGCGCGATACTGGGATTGAACCAGTGACCTCTTCCGTGTCAGGGAAGCGCTCTCCCGCTGAGCTAATCGCGCAGGGTGACCCTGCGTGTACTGCGTGCGCGATACTGGGATTGAACCAGTGACCTCTTCCGTGTCAGGGAAGCGCTCTCCCGCTGAGCTAATCGCGCGGGGGTCCTTGCGGACCGGTGGACGATACTGGGATTGAACCAGTGACCCCTTCCGTGTCAGGGAAGTGCTCTCCCGCTGAGCTAATCGTCCTTGGAGGTGGAGACGGGATTTGAACCCGTGTAGACGGCTTTGCAGGCCGTTGCCTCGCCTCTCGGCCACTCCACCAGGGATGGGGGTTCGGGAAGATCCCCCACCTTCTGCGAGCGGACGACCAGGTTCGAACTGGCGACCTCAACCTTGGCAAGGTTGCGCTCTACCAACTGAGCTACGTCCGCTTGTCATTCCCGGTCGGCTTGCGCGTCCCGGTGACGTGTTGAACTCTAGCGGATTCCCGGGCCAGCACAAAAACGCGTTTGCGCAGCGTGCTGCGCTGCCTCCGCCCCGCCGCAGGTCACCCCGCACCGTTCTAGACTCACCAGAGTGCACGACCTAGCTCCCATGGCCCGCTTCGGCGGCCTCATCGCCTCAGGCCTGCAGGATGTGACCAGCGATCCTGCGGCTCTCGAATCATCCGGTTTCTGGGCTGTATCCGCCGATTTCGAGGGCCGTCTCGTCTGCGCCCGCTTCTCCACCGTACGGACCGAGCAGGTGCCCCTTCCCGTACCCGGGGCCTGGCGTGGACCGGCGCCGCAGGACTGGATCTCATCGCTCGACGAGGACGCCTACAAGGCCGGAGTACGGCGGATCCGTGAACACATCGCGGCGGGCGAGGTCTACCAGGCCAACCTCTGCCGGGTCCTGTCCGCACCGCTGCCCGGCCCCGCCGCCGACGTGGACGCCCTCACCGCCCTGCTGGCCCGCGGCAACCCCGCTCCCTACGCGGGGACGATCCGGCTGCCCGCCCAGGGCGTCGAGATAGCCACCGCCTCCCCGGAGCTCTTCCTGAGGCGCGAGGGCCGGATCGTCGAGTCCGGGCCGATCAAGGGAACCGGGCGGACCGAGGACGATCTGCTGGAGAAGGACCACGCCGAGAACGTGATGATCGTCGACCTGGTCCGCAACGACCTGGGCCGGGTGTGCGCGACCGGCAGCGTGAGCGTCCCCGACCTCTGCGTGGTGGAGAAGCACCCCGGACTCGTCCACCTCGTCTCCACCGTGCGCGGCCGGCTGGCCGACGGCGCCGGCTGGCCGGACCTGCTCGCCGCCGCGTTTCCGCCCGGATCCGTCACCGGTGCCCCCAAGTCCAGTGCGCTGCGGATCATCGACGCCCTGGAGACATCGCCGCGCGGTCCGTACTGCGGAGGAATCGGCTGGGTCGACGCGGACAAGGGCACCGCGGAACTGGCCGTCGGTATAAGGACCTTCTGGATCGACCGCACGGGCACCGCACCCGAGCTGCGCTTCGGCACCGGAGCCGGCATCACCTGGGGATCCGACCCGCAGCGCGAATGGGCGGAGACCGAGCTGAAGGCGTCCCGGCTGCTCGCTGTAGCGTCGGGCGCCTACGAGGAGACAGGAAGGACCGCGTCATGAGGATTTGGGTCAACGGCGGACTCCGGGACGCCGATGACGCACGGGTGTCCGTGCTCGATCACGGGCTGACCGTGGGGGACGGCGTCTTCGAGACGGTCAGGGTCGCCCAGGGCCGCCCCTTCGCCCTCACCCGGCATCTCGACCGGCTGACGCGCTCGGCCCGGGGCCTCGGACTGTCCGACCCCGACCCGGACGAGGTCCGCCACGCCGCGGAGGCCGTCATCGCGGCCAACCCCATGGCGCTCGGCCGGCTGCGGATCACGTACACCGGCGGCCTCTCGCCCCTCGGCTCCGACCGCGGAGACGCGGGTCCCAGCCTCGTCGTCGCGCTCGGCGAGACGTCGCGCCGTCCCGACAGCACAGCGGTGATCACCGTCCCGTGGACGCGCAACGAACGCAGCGCGGTGGCCGGGCTCAAGACGACCTCGTACGCGGAGAACGTCGTCGCCCTCGCACGCGCCCACGAGCAGGGCGCCTCCGAGGCGCTCTTCCCCAACACGGTCGGGCAGCTCTGCGAGGGCACCGGATCCAATGTCTTCGTCGTGCTCGACGGCAGGATCCACACTCCTCCCCTCACCTCCGGGTGCCTCGCCGGGATCACCCGCGCACTGGCCGTGGAGTGGACCGGTGCGCAGGAGACGGAGCTGCCGCTGGACATCCTCGGGAGCGCCGAGGAGGTCTTCCTGACCTCCACGCTCCGGGACATCCAGGCCGTTCACCGGGTGGACGGACGTGAGCTGCCGGGCGCTCCGGGGCCGGTGACCGCGAAGGCGATGCGGATCTTCGACGAGCGCGCGGGTGACGACCTCGATCCCTGAGCCCGTCCGGCAAAAACAGGTGACGGACCGAGGCCCAGCGGATAGAACACCCCTGATGACCACCACCCTCCGGCCGACCGGGCCGATCCAGCAAGGCGCCGACGGCGCACAGGAACGCACGTACGACGTGTGCGACAACGGGCGTCCCGTCGGTGCTGTCGCGATCTCCACCGATCCGGTGTTCGGCGCGTCGGCCGGAATAGTCCGGTCGCTGCGCATCGAGGAACCGCACCGCAGGCGGGGCCGGGGCACCATTGCCGCCCTCGCCGCGGAGGAGGTGCTGCGCAGCTGGGGCTGCACCCAGGTCCGGCTCGTGGCTCCCGCGGACAACGAGGCAGCCCGGGGGCTCGGGGCCGTGCTCGGCTACACCGAGCGCAGCCGGAACATGGTCAAGGAGCTCCGGCGGACCGCACCCGCACTCCCGGACGGGGTCACGGGGCGTCCCATGAGCGGCCAGGAATTCGCCGACTGGGCGCGCACGAGCGTCGAGACGTATGCGCAGAACTGGATCGAGCGCGGCGTCCCGGAGGAGCAGGCCCGGCGGAAGTCCGAGACCGACCACGCCACGAACCTGCCGGACGGTCTGGCCACCGAGGGCATGCACTTCCACGTCCTCGTCCACGGCGGCGACGTCATCGGCCACGTGTGGGTGGCGCGGCACGAGACGCCGCAGGGCGAGGCGATGGGATACGTCTTCGATGTCGAGGTCCGGGAAGAGCACCGCGGACGCGGATACGGCCGTGCGCTGATGCACCGTGCCGAGGACATCACGCTCGACTCGGGGCTGGGCAGGCTCGGCCTGCACGTCTTCGCGTCCAACACGCCCGCGCTGCGGCTGTACGAGTCGCTCGGTTACGAGCCGACCCAGTACAACCTGGCCAAGGCGCTGTAGGCGGCCCTCGCGGCCGGCGGCGGCCCGCCGCCGGCAGGCGGACCCGACGTCAGCCGCGGTCGGCCAGCAGACGGTCGGCGATCTCCTCGATCCGCTCGCGCAGACCTTCCTGGCTCTTGCCGCCGTCCAGCCGCTCGTCACCGATCACATACGTCGGGGTTCCGGTGACTCCGATGGCCTTGCCCTCGGCCTGGTCCGCGTCGACGATCAGCATGTGCCGGCCGTCGATCAGCGCGGTGTCGAACTCATCGGCGTCCAGCCCCAGTTCGCGTGCCACATCGAGCAGCACGGGCTCACCGGTACGGGCGAGATCGGCGGTGCGGGCCAGGACGGCCTCGATGTACGGCCACCCCTTGCCCTGCTCGACGGCCTCCTCGGCCGCCTGCGCCGCGGCGTACGCGTGCTTGTGCTTCTCCAGCGGGAAGTGGCGCAGCCGGATCTCCAGCCGGTCGCCGTAGCGGGCGCGAAGGGCGTGGACATCGGCGAGGGCCAGATGGCAGTCGGGGCACTCGAGCTCGCACCAGATGTCCAGGACGACCGGTGCTGCGGGGGTGGAATCGCTCATGGGATCAGTCTTTCAGGCCGGACCTGCGCTTCCCAATCGGCACCTGGGGAGGACCGCGGCCCTGAAATGTCCCTGATGTGGCCCGGGACCGTGGCCCCTGAGCCGTGACCGGTGCAGGATGGAAGGGACGTTTCCCGATGTGCTGGAGGCACCGATGCTTGCCGAGACCATCTGTTCCGCGGTGTCGGCGGCAGGCCTGGGCATCGCCGCGATCACCGCGTACCGCAAGCGATTCCTCGCGGCGACCAGGATCGCCGCCTACTCGCTGGTGCCTGTCGGCCTCGTCATGACCGGTGTCGTCGAGTGGTTGTCCGACATCGTGTTCAAGCCCAGCGTCTGGCTCGGCTTCGGGCTGCTCGCGCTGGCGTGGCTCCTCTTCATGACCACACGGGCCGTGGAACGTCGTGGTGGCTCCACCCGCAAGGAGCGCAAGGCCGCGCGGGCCGCCTCGCGCGGCGATGCCGTCGCCCCGGCCGCGTCGGCACCCTCACTGACATCCGCGAGTACGACGGCCCGCCCGCAGCCGCAGTCGCAGCCGAAGAAGAAGCCGCAGCAGGCCGCCGCGCCCGGTGAGGACTTCAGTGACATCGAGGCGATCCTGAAGAAGCACGGCATCTGACAGGGCGCGTCCGGGCGCCGCGCGGCAACGCGATGACGCCTGTAATATGAATCGATTCATGCCGGGAGGCGTGCGCGAGCCGCTCGCGCCCGCTTCACGCATCGGTATATTCGGGGTTGCTTCGATCCGATCTTGACGGTAATGCGGGGATGGAGCTAGCGTCCCGGACGGATTGAAACAATTCATTCCTGGGCCGCAGGGCAAGGACGACGGGCCGGCGGATCGTGCCGGATGCCGTCCGCACGACAGGGATACGCCGCGCCGGTGCGCGGCGGCCGGACGCATCAGTGGGGCAGGGCAAGTGGCGCGTGTGGCAGGGATCAAGGATGTGGCCCGGCAGGCCGGAGTCTCGGTGGGCACCGTCTCCAATGTGATCAACCGCCCCGAGGCGGTGCTTCCGGACACCCGGGCCCGGGTGCTGGCGGCGATCGAGGAGCTCGGTTACGTACGCAGCGAGTCGGCCAGGCAGCTCAGGGCGGGCCGCAGCCGGATCATGGCCCTGCTCGTCCTCGACATGGGCAACCCCTTCTTCGTCGACATCGCCCGCGGCGCGGAACGGGCCGCCCGGGACGCCGGCCTCGGCGTGATGGTCTGCAACAGCGGCCAGAGCGCGGAGGAGGAGGCCGAATACCTCGGTCTCTTCGCCGAACAGCGTGTCTGCGGGGTGCTCGTCACCCCGGCCGACGCCACCGGCGGCAACCTCGAGGCGTTCGGCCGCCACCGGATTCCGTACGTGCTCGTGGACCGGGTCGCCCCGGGCGCCGAGACCTGTGCCGTCTCCGTCGACGACGTACGCGGCGGCAAGCTCGCCGTCGGGCACCTCGTCACGGCGGGGCACCGCTCCGTCGCCTATGTCAGCGGCCCCGGCGACCTGCACCAGATCAGGGACCGCCGTGAGGGTGCCCTCTCCGCCCTCGCCGAGGCCGGACTCGGCCCCGAGGCCCTCGTGGAGATCCCGTCCGACCGCCTGGACGTGGCGGCGGGCCGGGACGCCGGGGCCCGGCTGCTCGGCCTCGTACCGCGGCCGACCGCCGTCTTCTGCGCCAACGACCTGCTCGCCCTCGGCGTCCTTCAGTCGCTCTACGCGGCGGGCGTCCGGGTGCCCCAGGACGTCGCCATCGTCGGTTACGACGACATCGAGTTCGCCGCGGCGGCCGCCGTGCCGCTGACCTCGGTCAGGCAGCCCGCCGTGCTCATGGGCAGGATGGCGGCGGAACTCCTTCTCGAGGAGGCGGACGACGGGGACGGCAGCCACCGGCACCGCAGCGTGGTGCTCCAGCCGGAGCTCGTCGTACGCGCGTCCAGCGCCGGTCCGCGCTGACGCCCGGACCGAGCCCGGAGCGGGCTGCACGGGCCGTGGGCGACGGGTGCGAATGTGTGACGGGGGATCGGACGCCGGAGCGAATCCACCCCGTACACAGGGGGTGAACTCCCCGTGCGAAAAGGCGTGTTGATCGCCAACGGGGGTGCCTCTGCGTCATGATCGCTTCGAGATGGTGGACACATACCGGGGCGAGGCCCCCGCATCCCCTGCCGAAGAGCCGCGTGGCTGCCTCTTCGCGCTGTCCCAGCCACCCCTGATGATCTTTCTGACGGTGATCGGCAGTCTCCTGCTGATGGCCGCGCTGCATGATCTCTTTCTGCTGTGAGCGGGCACCGGCCTCCGGGACCGCCGCTTCGCCCGCCACCCTGCGGGGTCCCGACCGGCGCGTGCGGCGACCGTCAGCGCGCCGCTTCCCGGCGTCGGGCCCGGTACGCGGCGACATGGAGCCGATTACCGCAGGTGCGGCTGGAGCAGTAGCGGCGCGAGCGGTTGCGGGACAGGTCGACGAACGCGCGCCGGCAGTCCGGCGCCTCGCACCGGCGCAGCCGCTCCTGTTCGCCGGCCACGACGATGAAGGCCAGCGCCATGCCGCAGTCGGCCGCGAGATGGTCCGAGACGGAGGCGTCCGGCGCGAAGTAGTGGACGTGCCAGTCGTAGCCGTCGTGGTTCGTGAGCTGCGGGGTGGTGCCCGCGGCGGCCACCAGCCGGTTGACGAGATCGGCGGCCGTACGGGCGTCGGGCGCCGCGAACACTTCGGCGAACAGGCTCCGTACGTCCCGTACGGCGCGCAGGTCCTTCTCGCCGAGCTCGCCCACGCCGCTGATGAGATGGCGCTCCGCGAAGTCGTAGAGCGCATCGACGTCGGGGAGCCCGTCGGCCGGCTCGCTCTCCGGCGCGGTGTTCACCAGATCGACCACCGTGTCGAGGGCGATCCGGGTGTCGTGTGGGATCAGCACGCTTCGCTCCCTGGCCTCCGGCGGGCGGGTGCCCGCCGATGCCGGGTGACTCTACTGGCTCGGCGAAGGCGCCACGGGCCCGGTACGGGCTTACGGGCGAGCGGGAGCACCTTTTGCCGGTCGGATGTGCGGCCGGAGCGTGTGACGGCCGTCTGGCGGCCCTGGCGGTCACTCGTGAGGCGCTTCGGTGCCCGTGGGGCGGGTGGGGCGCGTGGGGTCGCGAAGGACGGCGCCGAGGCCGTCGGTCCCGGGGCCCGCGAGAGCGACGGCCCGGGTCCCGGGAGGGCCCGCGAGAGCGACGATCCCGGCCTCGGAAGGGCCCGCGCCCCGGGCGCGCGCCGACGCCGTCGCCGCGGTGGGTTCCGCGGCGACGGCGCCGGTGTCTGCCGTATGAGGTTGTCCGCGCGACGCCGTCTCCCCGAGTCGGACGGCGTCCCGCAGCTCTCGGCCTGGCTCAGCTCTCGGCCAGGATGTGTGAGAGCTCCGTGTCGAGATCGAAGTGACGATGCTCGGTGCCCGGCGGAACCGCGGCGTCGGTCCTTTTCAGGAACGACTCCAGGGCCCTTGCCGGAGCTTCGAGCAGGGCTTCTCCCTCCGGGGAGCTCAGTGCGATGCAGACGACGCCCTGGCCGTGACTACGTGATGGCCAGACACGGACGTCTCCGGTGCCGGTGGGCCTGTGCAGCCCCTCGGCAAGGAGGTCACGGGCGAAAACCCACTCGACCGTCTCCTCCGCTCCGGTGTGGAAGGTGGCGTGCACGGCATAGGGATCGGCCGTGTCATACCGCAGGCCCGCGGGTACAGGCAGTGAGGACTCGCTCGACACAACGAGGCGCAGGTGCAGCTCGCAGCTGACCGTGGTGTTCATAAGCGCCAGGGCCTTTCGCTCAGTGTGCGCTCGGGGATTCGCACGTCGGCGAAATCGACATGCCACCTACGGTGGTGTTGTAAACCCCTCTGACCTATTTGTGATGCTTCGGGCGTGTTGTGGGGCGGTGTGTAACTTTGGGTGATGCGTCCATTCCAGTGACCGACACCGTTCGGGTAGGTTGGGCTTCATGAATGCGGAGAGTGACGAGCGGAGCGAGGTCGCCTCACGGCCGGCCGCGGAGTCCGCGACGGGGGATGCGGCGACGGCCGAGAGGGAGCTGGGCTCGCGGGCGCCGGGGTTCATCAAGGCGTCCCGGCTGTTGCACGTGAGCTGGCAGGTCGGCATTTTCGTCGTCGGCCTCGCGGTGGTCGGAGCGGGCATCGTGATGCTGCCGCTGCCGGGCCCCGGGTGGCTGGTGATCTTCGGGGGCATGGCGATCTGGGCGACGGAGTTCGTCTGGGCGCAGCTCGTCCTGCGCTGGACCAGGCGCAAGGTCACCGAGGCCGCTCAGCGCGCCCTCGATCCCAAGGTGCGGCGGCGCAACATCATCCTCACCACGGTGGGGCTCGTGATCATCGCCGTACTGGTCGGGATCTACGTCTGGAAGTTCGGGATCACCATGCCGTGGAAGATCGAGCAGTGACCCGCTGATGGTCCGGAGGCACCGCTGACATGGGGTAATGTTTGCGGTGCGCCGGGGCGATTAGCTCAGTGGGAGAGCGCTTCGTTCACACCGAAGAGGTCACTGGTTCGAACCCAGTATCGCCCACCCCGTACCGATGGCCCGGAAGCTTCAGTCGAAGCTTCCGGGCCATCGGCGTTTTCGCGTGCAGTTGTTCGACCGGTCGGGCAAATCGCCGCAGTTGTTCGGCGGGCCGGGCGTTCCGCCGATTTTCGTCCGAACCGTTGACGAGCCGGGTGCCGCTCCTTACTTTGACCCAGCAAGCGCTTTCTAAAACGATTCAATGCGATGGTGGGGGCAAGAGATGTCTCGGAACAACGGCATGGACCGGCGGCAGATGCTCAAGCTGGCCGGCCTCTCGGCGGCCGGTCTCGGACTGACCGCAGCCGGTTGCGGATCAGGCGGAAGCGGCAGTTCCGGGGGTACGGTCACCATCCGGCACTCCTGGTGGGGTGCCGACGACCGGGCGAAGAAGGTCCAGCAGTGCGTCGCCCTCTTCGAGAAGAAGCACCCGAAGATCAAGGTGAAGACGGACTTCCAGCAGTACCCGGACTTCTGGAAGAAGTTCAACACGCAGGCGGCCGGCGGCAACGCCCCGGACGTCATCCAGAACGCCGTGACCTTCCTGCGCAAGTACGAGGCGAAGAACGTCCTCCTCGACCTCCACCCTCAGGTGGAGAAGGGCAACCTCAGCCTCGACGGCTTCCGTTCCGGCCTGGAGAAGTTCGCCGAGGTCGACGGCAAGCTCCTCGGCGTGCCGGTCGGCAGCAACTCGATGGCCCTCGTCATCGACGAGAGGGTCTACGAGAAGGCGGGCATCGCCCCCGAGATCGGCTGGACCTGGGACGACTGGTACGCGGGCCTGCAGAAGATCAAGAACGGCCAGAAGATCGCCGGTGACGCCGGACCGCACGGCGTGATGTACCTGTACGACCTGATACTCCGCCAGAACGGCAAGGCCTTCTTCACCGAGGACGGCATGGGCTTCGGCGAGACCGAGCTGCTGCCGTACTGGACCGAGGCCCTGGAACGGGTCAAGTCGGGTGTCTACGCCGACCCCAAGAAGGTCGAACAGATCAAGCCCGCCTCCGCGACCGCCAAGGGACTGTCCGCCGGTGAGTTCACCTGGGACAACTTCTCCGTCCGCTACAGCGCCGAGGGCAAGAGCAGCTACGGCCTCGCCCCCATCCCCAGCACGGACGGCAAGAAGACCGGCCAGTACCTGGGTTCGCTGATGCTCAGCGGCACGGCGCGCACCAAGCACCCGGCCGAGGTCGCCACCTTCATCGGCTTCATGACCCACGACCCCGCGGTCGCCAGGATCATGGGGTACGACCGGGGCGTACCCGCCACCACCGCCCAGTTCGAGGCCTACCAGCCCACCGACGCCCCCAGCAAGGCGATCGCCGCGTACGAGTCCGCGATCGCCGGCGCGGGCATCCTGGAGCCCATCACACCGCACCCGGCGGGCGCCGACGTGATCGAGGCGGCCTTCCTGCGCATCTCCGCCGACCTCTCCCTGGGCAAGGCCTCGCCGAAGGACTCCGTGAAGCAGTTCTTCTCCGAGGCCAAGACCGCCCTCGCCTCGAACTGAGAGGGACCGTGGTGACTCACATCCAGACCTCCCCGGGCGCGCTCGCGCCCGGGGACGACCGGGCCGCGGACAAGCGGAACGGTCCCGCAGGCGCAGCGCCACCTGCCGGTCCCAAGGGGCCCGGCAGCCGCGAGAACCTGGCCGGCTACCTGTTCATGTCGCCCTGGATCGCGGGCTTCCTGTTCCTGATCGCCGGGCCCATGGTGTTCTCGCTGTACCTCTCGTTCACCGAGTACAACCTGTTCGAAGCCCCGCGCTGGATCGGCCTGCAGAACTTCACCGACATGTTCGCCGACCCCCGGTGGCGCCAGTCGGTCAAGGTCACCTCCTGGTACGTACTGATCGGCACCCCGGTCAAGCTGGCCGCCGCACTCGCCGTCGCGATGCTGCTCGCGCAGAAGCGGTGGGGCCAGTCCTTCTACCGGGCGGCCTTCTACGCCCCGTCCCTGATCGGCGCGAGCGTGTCGGCGGCCATCGTCTGGCGCGCGCTGTTCTCGGACGACGCCCTCGTCGACCGTACCCAGAAGGTGTTCGGCGTCGAGGTGGGCGGCTGGATCGGCGACCCCGGGGTGATCATCTACGCGTTGATCGCCCTCACCGTCTGGCAGTTCGGCGCCCCGATGGTCATCTTCCTGGCCGGCCTCAAGCAGGTCCCGCGCGAACTGTACGAGGCGGCCGAGGTGGACGGAGCCGGCCGCTGGCGCAGGTTCTTCCACATCACCCTGCCGATGATCTCGCCGGTGCTGTTCTTCAACGTCCTGCTGGAGACCATCCACTCCTTCCAGATCTTCGGCTCCGCCTACATCGTCAGCAACGGGAGCTGCGGACCGGCCGACGCGACGCTCGTCTACACCTGCTACCTGTACGAACAGGGCTTCGTGAACAGCCGGATGGGCTTCGCCTCCGCCATGGGATGGCTGCTGCTCGTCGCGGTGGGCCTGGTCACCGCCGTGCTGTTCTGGTCCCAGAAGCGCTGGGTGCACTACGAGGAGGGCGGCCGATGAGTCTCCGAGACGCAGCCGTACGACGCCGGGGACCCGGCGCATTTGCCTGGCACCTCGGTGCACTGCTGATCCTCGCCGTGGTCCTCTACCCGGTGGTGTGGACGATCGGTGCCTCGTTCAAGCCCAGCGCGGACATCATCGGTGCCCTGGACCTGTTCCCGGCCGACCCCATCACGGACAACTACACCCGGCTCACCGAGGGCATCGCCGACATCCCCATCTCGACGTTCTTCCTGAACTCGGCTTACATCGCTGTCGGTTCGGTCATCGGTGTGGTGCTGTCCTGCTCGCTGACGGCGTACGCCTTCGCGAAGGTCCGCTTCGCCGGCCGCAACGTCATGTTCGCCATCATGATCGGCACCCTCCTCCTGCCGTACCACGTGCTGATCATTCCGCAGTACGTGCTGTTCCAGAAGCTGGAACTGATCAACACCTTCACGCCGCTGCTCATCGGCAAGTACCTCGCCACCGACGCCTTCTTCGTCTTCCTGATGGTGCAGTTCATGCGTGGCCTGCCCAAGGAGCTCGACGAGGCCGCGCGGCTCGACGGCTGCGGGCACCTGAGGATCTACTGGTCGATCGTCATGCCGCTCTGCCGGCCCGCGCTCATCACCAGCGCCATCTTCACCTTCATCAACGCCTGGAACGACTTCATGGGCCCCCTGCTCTACCTCAACGAGCCGGACAAGTACACCGTCTCCATGGGGCTGAAGATGTTCATCGACCAGGACGCCGTGGCCGACTACGGCGGCATGATCGCCATGTCACTGGTCGCCCTGCTGCCCGTGCTGGCCTTCTTCCTGGCCTTCCAGCGCTATCTGATCGACGGCATGGCCACCTCCGGCCTGAAGGGCTGAGGCGACCGTGACGACGAAGACCCGTACCGCGGAACGGCGTTCGCGTGTCATGGACCGATTCGGCCTGTTCTCCGAATGCCTGCTCACCGGCGTGTGGATCGCCGTCGCCGCCCTGCCGCTCCTCACGTTCCCCGCGGCCTTCGCCGCGGGGACCCGGCACCTGCGCCGCCATCTGGCGGGCGAGCAGGGCGGCCTGCGGGAATTCGTCACCGACGCACGCGCCGCGGCCCGCGGCGGCTGGCTCGTCGGCGTGTCCGTGTGGGCGGCCGCGGCCCTGCTGTGGCTGGACCTGTCGGCCGTACGCGCCGGGCTGCCCGGCGGTCCCCTCGTGGGCGCCGTCGGCATCCTCGCCCTGATCGGCTACCTGGTCGCGGTCGTACGCGCCGCCGCGTGCTGGGAGCCCGGCGACAACTGGCGGACCCTCCTCGCCGCCGCGGGCCGCCGCACGGTCCGCGACCCGGCCGGCTCCCTCCTGCTCGTCTGCGGGATGGCCGTCGTCGTGCTCTCCGGCGCACTGGTACTGCCGCTGGCCGTCCCCGTCGTCGGGGCCGTCGCCGCCGCGGCCACCGCAGTCGAGGCCCGCCGGCTCGCCCGCTGAGACCCCCCGTACCGCCCTTTCGATGTCCCCCATCCGCACGGAGAGAGGCACAACCATGTCCAGGATGCCCCGCAGAACACTCCTGAAGGCCGCAGCGGCGGCCGGCGCAGCCGCCCAGTTCAGCTGGTCCTTCGGCGCCACCACCGCGACCGCAGCCCAGGGTGCGGAGAGCACCGCCGAGCCCGTCCCCCTCACCTGGCTCGAGTCCGGCGGCCTCGGCGCCGCCCCCGGATCCACGCTCGGTGTGCCCTGGCCCCAGGGGCAGTACGCGAAGGACCAGACGTTCGCGCTGGCCACCGAGGACGGCAAGGACGTCCCCGTACAGACCTGGCCGATCGGCTACTGGCCCGACGGCTCGCTCAAGTGGACCGCGCACGCGGTCGGCCCCGAGGTCACCGCGAAGAAGTTCGCACTCACCACCGGGACGCCCGCCGCCCCGGAGAACAAGGTCACCGTCACCCGCACGGGCGGCACCATCACCGTCTCCACCGGGGTGATCAGGGCCGAACTCGGCACCAACGGCTCGGCCCTGGTCAAGACCGTCACCCGCGGCTCCACCGAAATCGCCCGCAACGGACGGCTCGTCCTGCTGCGCCAGGGCGAGATCGAGGACGGCGACCAGGGCAACGAGAAGTACGAGCGCTTCGAGAGCGTCATCGACACGGCCGAGACGGAGCAGGACGGCCCCGTCCGCGCCGTCGTGCGCATCGACGGCAAGCACCGCAAGGGCTCCCGCTCCTGGATGCCGTTCTCCGTACGGTTCTACTTCTACGCGGGCGCCGACTCCTTCCGGATGATGCACACCATCACCTACGACGGCACCCAGGAACCCGGAAAGGCGAGCGGCGACTTCATCCGCGGCCTCGGTGTCCGCTTCGGCGTCCCGATGCGCGATGCCGCCCACGACCGCCACATCCGCATCGGCGGCGACGGCACCGGCCTCCTGCGCGAGGCCGTGAAGGGCATCACCGGACTGCGCCGCGACCCCGGGGTCGCCGTGCGCGAGGCACAGTTCGCAGGCCGGAAGCTCCCCGATCCCGCCACCTGGGACCAGCGGGTCACCACCCGGCTCCAGTACATCCCCGAGTGGGGCGACTACACGCTCTCCCAGCTCTCCGCCGACGGCTTCGGGCTGCGCAAGCGCACGAAGAAGGGCCACGGCTGGATCGCCGCCGGAGGCGGCACGCGGGCCTCCGGCTTCGGATACGTCGGCGGGCCGAGCGGCGGATTCTCCTTCGGACTGCGCGACTTCTGGGAGAAGCACCCCGCCCAGCTCGACATCCGCGCGGCCCAGACCGACGAGGCCGAGGTCACCCTCTGGCTCTGGTCGCCCGAGGCCCGGCCCATGGACCTGCGCTTCTACCACGACGGCATGGAACAGGACACCTACGCCGAACAGCTCGAAGGCCTCAACATCACCTACGAGGACTACGAACCCGGCTTCGGCACCCCGTACGGCATCGCGCGGACGAGTGAACTCCTCTTCTGGGCCAACGAGTCCACCCCCGCCGCCGAGACCCTCGCCCAGCAGGTCGACGCCGTACGCACCCCGCCCCAGCTCGCCGCGCCGCCCAAGCAGCTCATCAAGGCCAGGGTCTTCGGCGGGCTCTTCGCCGAACCCGACCGGTCCACCGCCGCAAAGTCGAAGATCGAGGACCACCTGGACTTCCTCTTCACGTACTACAAGGACCAGGTGGAGATGCGCCGTTGGTACGGCTTCTGGGACTACGGCGACATCATGCACACCTACGACCCCACCCGCCACCAGTGGTGCTACGACGTCGGCGGCTACGCCTGGGACAACTCCGAGCTCTCGCCCGACCTGTGGCTCTGGTACGCGTACATGCGCTCGGGCCGCGCCGACATCTACCGCTTCGCCGAAGCCATGACCCGGCACACCGGCGAGGTCGACGTCTACCACCTCGGCAAGTGGGCGGGACTCGGCACGCGCCACGGCGTCCAGCACTACGCCGACAGCGCCAAGCAGCAGCGCATCGCCAACACCACCTACCGCCGCATGTTCTACTTCCTCACCGCGGACGAGCGCGTCGGCGACCTCATGCACGCCAATGTCGACTCCGACGAGACCTTCCTCGCGCTGGACCCCATCCGCAAGATCCGCACCGAGCCCTACACCCCCGACCGGCACGCCCTGTCGATCGGCTTCGGTACCGACTGGAGCGGCCTCGTCTCCGCCTGGCTCACCGAGTGGGAGCGCCGCGGCCCCAAGTGGGAGAAGGCCAGGGACCGGGTGCTGTCCACCATGGAGACCATCGCCGCCCAGCCCAACGGCTTCGTCCAGGGCGTCGGTCTGTACGACCTCGACACCGGCAAGTTCGCGATAGCCGAGAAGCCCGCGGTCGGCGTCTCGCACCTGTCGGCGATGTTCGGCCTGGTCGAGCTCAACGCCGAACTCATCGACATGATCGACATGCCGAAGTTCGAGGCTGCCTGGATCGACTACTGCCGCTACTTCAACGCCACCAAGGCGGAACAGACCGCCCGCTACGGCAGCAACTTCGGCACCCTGCTGCTGTTCCAGGGCCACTCCCGCCAGGACGCCTACGCCGCCATACGGACCGGCGACGTCACCCTGGCCACCCGGGCGTGGAAGCAGTTCTACAGCAGCGCCGACGCCTGGGACTACAAGGAGAGCACCGACTGGAGCACCCACAAGGTCGAGGGACCGACCGGCCCCGTACCGGGCAGTGAGGCGGCCTGGGTCAGCACCAACTCCACCGCCCTGTACGGACTCGCGGCGATCCAGAACCTCGCACTCGTCGGGGACAAGATGCCCTAGCGCATCCGGCCGAGGCTCTCCCGCACCCGGCGCGCGTCGCGCAGCCGCTGTTCGTACGTCGCCCCGAGCGCGAGCAGCAGCAGCCCGGCGAGCGCCGGGGGCGCCCAGCGGGGGAGTGCGTCGAAGACCTGGACGACATGGGGGGCCAGCTCGTGGAGCCCGACCAGGGCCAGGACCGAACCGCCCAGCACCAGGGGCGCCTGAAGCCGGAAGCGGGCGCCCGCCAGCGTGACCACGAGCGCCGCCACGCCCAGCAGCAGGGGCCGCAGCCAGTGCGGATCGACCCACGCCACCACGAGGCTCGGCACCATCGTCATCGAGAGCGCGGGGCCGTACGCCACCCAGGAGGACGCGGCCGGGTCCGTGCGACGGCGCAGGTACCCGACCACGAAAGCGATCACCGACACCGGCAGGGTGTACGCCTCCGGGTCCGACACCTCCGAAGCCACCAGCCGCACCCACGCCGCCATCACGAACAGCGCCGCCGCCAGGTACCCCGCCACCGGCCGGCGGTCGGGCCGCACCGCGGTACCCGCGGCCAGCACCCCGCACAGCGCCAGGACCAGGGCCAGGAAGGGCGCGTCCGTCACCGCGAGCCCCACGGCCACCAACGCTCCGAAGGCCCCGGTGAGCTCCAGCGTCAACGCCACGGCGGCCACCCGCAGCCGTGCCCCGAGCAGCACCGTCACCGCGGGAACGACCAGGACCAAGGGAGCCGTGTGCGGCGCGCTCCACCCCAGCGAAGCCCCCGCCGCCGAAACGGGCACGATCGCGCACAGGACGGAGGCGCCGGCCAGAACCGACTGCACCGCAGCCGACCCCGACCGGGCGGCCGCACCCGCGAACAGCACCAACAGGCACACGAACACCGCGTACGTGGCCGGTTCGGCGGCGAGTGCGAGCAGGCCCGCACTCGCCGCGCCCACGAGCGCGCACACCAGAGCCGTGAGCCCGAGCGCGCCGGCCCCCTGCCGCACGGCGACCGCCAGCAGCCCCGCCACCAGCACCAGTTCCACGCCCACCGCCACCGCGTACGGCACGTCCACCACCGCCGGAAGCGTCAGCGCCGCACCCCAGCCCAGGACCATCGCGCCGGCCGCCGCAACGACACGCCACCCCGGCCGGGGCGACAGCAGCGTGCCGCGCACCCGGTCCCACCCGGCGTACAGAGCCGCCGACAGGCCTGCCACCAGCACCAGCACCACCGGCGATGCGGCCGACTCCGGCCACGGCATCGACGGTCCCAGCGCGCCCCGGAAACTCCCCGGTGTCCCGGCCCACACATCGGTCAGCACAGACACCGGCCCCAGCAGCACAGCGGCCACCGCGGGCAACGCCCACAGCACCGCACCCGCCGTCACCGCCGCGGACGCCACCAGCACACCCCGGCCCACCGGCTGCGGAACCCGGACCCGTACCACCGCCGTCAGCGCGGCACCGCACAGCAGGTACACCACCACCGACCAGTTCCACGGCAGCCCCGTACGCAGCACACCGCCCACCGCCGCCACCGCGGCGAGACCCGCCACCGCTCCCGCGGCAACGGCCCACTCCTTCGGCGCGCGCCACGCCCCGAACAGCGCCACCGCCGCACCGCCCAGCAACAGCGCCCCCGGGCCCGCGGCCGCGAGCGGTCCATCGGCCGACACGGACTGGCCCAGGCCGATCAGCATCGCGATCAGCCCGGTCGATGCCGCCCCGACGCCCGCCGTGATCCGCACCGCGAGCCCGCGGCCCCACAGCGTCACCGCGACATCCGCGGCCGCCGTCACCAGCAGTGCCCAGCCGAAGACCGCCGCCTGCGCCCCGGCGGCCCACGCACCCAGCACCAGCGGAAGCTGCCCCGCCACCACGGCAGCGGGCAGCGGCAGCCGCAGCCGCCCCAGCGCCAGGCCGTACGCCGTCCACAACGCCGTCAGCACCGCGGACGAGACCGCGGCGAAGCCCAGCCCGTCCGTGTCCGGCAGGGCCACCGCGTGCAGCGCGTACGCGTCCAGCACGGTCAGCACCATCGCCAGTGCCGCCAGCGCCTCCGCCGTCGCGGACAACTTGCGCCTCAGCAGCAGCGCGGGAGCCGCGAGTGCGGCCACCGTCACCGTCGCCAGCACCGCCGAACGGCCGGCGATGCCCATCTCGCCCCAGCTGAACAGGGTGAACGCGATCGCCGCGATCGTCAGCAGCAGACCGCCGAGGACCAGCAGCACGTTCTGCACACCGGACGCACCGGACGCACCGGCCGCCGGGGCAGCAGGGACGGCCTGCGGCCCCCAGCCGAACGGCGCGGCAGGAAGCCGTGCGGGAGGTGCCGCGAACGGAGGCGGCGCGACCGGCGGGCGCAGCACCTCCATCAGCCAGGCGCGCCGGTTCAGCAGCTGCAGCCGACGGGCGTCGAGCCGGACAAGTTCTTGGTCGAGGAGCGCCAATTCCTCGGCGGGTGGCGGCACATGTTCCATGTTGGGAGTGTGGCGCCGACCACACGCTCGTACATGCGCTCGGATACTCAGTTCCGTCACTGAGTAGGTCCGGCACGCGCAGACTGGACCCATGGACTGGAACCACTACCGCTTCACCAGCGTCTGGGACCTGCCCGCCGCTCCCGACACCGTGTACGCGGCCCTGGAAGGCGCCGAGGACTACCCCCGGTGGTGGCCTCAGGTCCGCGAGGTCACCCCCGTCGACGACACCTCCGCCACGACACGCTTCCGCTCCTTCCTCCCGTACGACCTGGTCGTGACCGTCAGGCAGAGCCGCCGCGACCCCGCGTCACGGATCCTCCAGGCCGCCATGACCGGCGATCTCGAAGGCTGGGTCCGCTGGACCGTCACCGCGCACGACGGCGGGAGCCGTGTGCTCTACGAGCAGGAGGCCGTCGTCCGCAAGAGGCTGCTGCGCCGCCTCGCCGTGCCCGGACGCCTCGTCTTCCGCGCCAATCACACGCTGATGATGCGCGCCGGACGCCGCGGGCTGGCGGCATGGCTGCAAGGAGTTTGAACGTAGCCCGCCGGGCCCTGTATGGTTCAACCCGTTCCCGGGCGATTAGCTCAGTGGGAGAGCGCTTCGTTCACACCGAAGAGGTCACTGGTTCGAAACCAGTATCGCCCACCCGGGAAAAGCCGGTCCGTCAGCACCACCGACGGACCGGCTTTCGCGTACCCGGCCCGGGATCAGGCCGCCGCCGGCAGCTCCGGACGCAGCGGCCACGCCGGATCCACCGCCTCCGCCTCGCCGTTCTTCTCGAACCACGCCTGCAGACCGCGTGCCTGCGCCGCGTGCCACACCGCCTGCAACGAGTGCAGCTCGGCCGGCGACAACCGCTCCAGCCGGGCGGAGAACCGCCGCCCCACCGCGCGCACCAGCTCCAGCGATGCCGCCGCGTCGGCCGCCGCGTCATGCGCCCCGTCCAGCACCACCCCGTACAGCTCGCACAGATCCGTTAGCGTGCGGCGGCCCTTGCGGTAGCGGTCCAGATGCTTGTCCAGGACACGCGGGTCCAGCACGCACAGGGGCGTGTTCTGCAGATACGCGCCCAGCGACGACGCCCGGTGCCGCTTCAGCTCCCGGTCCAGCAGCGTCAGGTCGAACGGCGCGTTCATCACGACGAGCGGCCGGCCCGTCGCGCACTGCTCGGCCAGCGCCCTCGCTATCTCCTCGACGACCGGTGCGGGCCACCGGCCGTTGCGCTGCAGATGGTCGTCGGTCAGACCGTGGATCTCGGTGGCCCCGACGGGTACCGGTATCCCCGGATTGACCAGCCAGCGGGTGACGCGAAGGCGTCCGCCCGCGGTGTCCTGGACGACGAGAGCGGCCGAAACGATCCGGTCCTCCTCGACGTCCACGCCTGTTGTCTCCGTGTCAAAAGCGGCCAGCGGCCCTTCGAACCAGTGCATCATCCCCGAACTCCTCGCCCCTGCTCGGCAGATGACGGGATTCCTCTGCCCGATTCGGTGATACCCGGGCCCTTTGCCTGATACGCCGTTTGCGGGCGGTCTCCTGCGGTGACAACACAGGAGACGGGAAAGGAAGTTGGCCGTCCCGTCAGCGGAGACCGGGCAACCGGTCGGCACAGCCCGGAAGGCACACGGAGCCATGGCGCTCGCGCAGCCGAACCCAGGGGGTCCCGCCCGCGCCGAGGACTACGGGGGAGGACCGCCGCCGCAGCGGATCGCACCACCACTGCGCGGCACACTCGCCACCACCGCCTGCATGGAGACCCTCCAGGTGGGCTACTTGCACGCGGTAGCGGCCGCGGCGGGATGTTCCCTGTCGCAGCCCTTTCCCGACAACGGCATCGACTGGCATGTCAGCCACGGCGCCCCCGACCACACCGTCGACGACGAAGTGACCATCAAGGTGCAGCTCAAGTGCACCTACCAGATTCCCCCGCACCCACCTGGCGCGGCGTTCTCCTTCACGCTCGACAACGCGCACCTCGTGAAGCTCGCACGGACACCCGTGTCGGTGCACAAGATCCTCGTCGTGATGATCGTGCCCCGCAGCCAGGACGACTGGCTGCGGGCCGGGCACGACCGTCTCGACCTGCGGCACTGCTGCTACTGGACCAACCTGGCCGGCCACGCGGTGACGGGCCGGCACAGGACCACTGTGCGGATCCCGACCTCGCGGATCTTCGACGACCGAGCACTCTGCGAGATCATGGCCCGGGTCGGGGCGGGAGGGAGACCCTGATGCACCGGTCGATGGACGAGCCCGCCGGCGGGACGACGCCGGCGGGCACGCGCGCGCACCCCTACGCCGAGGACGTGGACCAGGGGCCCGACCCCGCCCTCGTCGACCCGGCCGTACTCGGCACGCTCCTGCGCCGGCACGGCTGGCGCCGTCGCGGGGGAGCCACCGGGCGCTACAGCCGGTGGACCCCGCCCGGTTCCGCCGCCGCGGGCACCAGCCTGCTCGTGCCCGACACCGCCGCCTTCCCGGACAGCGAGGACCTGCTCGCCGAAGCCCTCAC
This sequence comes from Streptomyces sp. NBC_00683, assembly GCF_036226745.1. Lineage (NCBI taxonomy): Bacteria > Bacillati > Actinomycetota > Actinomycetes > Kitasatosporales > Streptomycetaceae > Streptomyces > Streptomyces sp. NBC_00683. Next base: position 7,066,305 of record NZ_CP109013.1, read on the forward strand.
CGCGCTCGCCCGCAGCGCCGCGCCGTCGGCACGTGACGTGCTCGTCTCCCTCACCGTGCCCAGCGACGAGATCCGCTGGTGGCGTGATGTGCCCGAGGAGACGGCCGGAGCCGCGGGCTGGACGGAGGCCGAACAACTGCGCACGGCCGCCCGGCAGATCCTGCTCGCCGGAGCACTCGCCGTACGCGGTCTCACCGGCTACCACGGCGCACGCCACCGGGGGAAGGCGCGGGCGGCCCTGGACGGCACACTCGTCGGACCCGCGCCGGGCGGCCGCCGCCTCACCGTGTTCGTCCCCGTCGCCTCCGGGCGGGCCGTCGCCGTACAGCTCTACCAGGCACTGCACGCCACCAGGGAGGCCGTCGACTACCAGCGCGCCACCGGAGGCATGGAAGCGTTCGACAGCGCCGTCGCGGCGGGGGTCAGCAGGGAGCTGACCGAGGCGGTCGTCGCTCTGGTCCGGGGATCGGAAGGCACCAGGATCACGCTGGACTGGGCGCCCGCCGCCGGTACGCCCGAGGGCTGCCCCGCGCGGCCCGAACCCGTCGAGTTCTCCCCGGGCGACCTGCCCGCCCTGCGGCTGGCAGGGGTGCGCTACCTCCAGGACGAGCCCGCCGTTCCGGTACGGATCACCGGGGCAGTCGTACGGCTGCGCCGCTCCGGGCCCCGCGGCCCGGGCATCGTGCGGCTGCGGGTGCTGGCCGGGGCCGAGGTCGCGCACGTCCGGATCGAGCTCGACGAGGAGGCGTACCGGATCGCGGGCCACGCCCACCTCGTGGGCCTGCCGCTGCGGGTGGAGGGCCGGCTGGAGAACCGGGGCGGCTTCCGGCGGCTCACCGGAGCCTCGCAGGTCGCGCCCGTCCAGGTGGACGAGGCCGAGCGGGACCGGCTGATGAAGTCGCTCCAGGAGAACGTCGACTTCTTCGAGGAGGCCTGCACGGGGGACGAGGGATAGCCCCCGGGGTACCCCCGCGGTATCCCTTTCGCGTCCGGGGCCTCCGGCTCGGTACGATTCCTCTTGCGCGCAGAGGAATGCGACGCACCCCCTCAGTCAGGAGAGACCGGTGTCAGACGTCCGTGTGATCATCCAACGCGATTCCGAGCGGGAAGAGCACGTGGTGACGACGGGAACGACGGCCGGCGAGCTCTTCCCCGGACAGCGCACCGTCGTCGCCGCACGGGTCGAGGGGGAGCTGCGGGACCTCGCGTACGAGCTCAAGGACGGCGAAGTCGTCGAGCCCGTCGAGATCTCCTCCGAGGACGGCCTCAACATCCTGCGGCACTCCACCGCGCATGTGATGGCGCAGGCCGTGCAGGAGCTGCACCCGGACGCCAAGCTGGGCATCGGCCCGCCGGTCAAGGACGGCTTCTACTACGACTTCGACGTCGAGAAGCCGTTCACGCCCGAGGACCTCAAGGCCATCGAGAAGAAGATGCAGGAGATCCAGAAGCGGGGGCAGCGGTTCTCCCGCCGGGTGGTCACCGACGAGGCCGCCCGTGAGGAGCTCGCCGACGAGCCGTACAAGCTGGAGCTCATCGGCATCAAGGGCTCGGCCTCCTCGGACGACGGCGCGGACGTCGAGGTGGGCGGCGGCGAGCTGACCATCTACGACAACTTCGACGCCAAGACCGGCGAGCTGTGCTGGAAGGACCTCTGCCGCGGTCCGCACCTGCCCACCACCCGGTTCATCCCCGCGTTCAAGCTGATGCGGAACGCCGCGGCGTACTGGCGGGGCAGCGAGAAGAACCCCATGCTGCAGCGCATCTACGGCACCGCGTGGCCCACCAAGGACGAGCTCAAGGCGCACCTGGAGTTCCTGGAGGAGGCCGCCAAGCGCGACCACCGCAAGCTCGGCAACGAGCTGGACCTCTTCTCCTTCCCCGACGAGATCGGCCCCGGCCTCGCCGTCTTCCACCCCAAGGGCGGCGTCATCCGCCGGGCCATGGAGGACTACTCGCGGCGCCGCCACGAGGAGGAGGGCTACGAGTTCGTCTACAGCCCCCACGCGACCAAGGGCAAGCTCTTCGAGAAGTCCGGCCACCTGGACTGGTACGCGGACGGCATGTACCCGCCCATGCAGCTCGACGACGGGGTGGACTACTACCTCAAGCCGATGAACTGCCCGATGCACAACCTGATCTTCGACGCGCGCGGCCGCTCCTACCGCGAACTCCCGCTGCGCCTCTTCGAGTTCGGCACGGTGTACCGGTACGAGAAGTCGGGTGTCGTCCACGGGCTGACCCGCTCGCGCGGCTTCACCCAGGACGACGCGCACATCTACTGCACCAAGGAGCAGATGGCGGAGGAGCTCGACCGGACGCTCACCTTCGTCCTGAACCTCCTGCGCGACTACGGACTGACCGACTTCTACCTGGAGCTCTCCACCAAGGACCCGGAGAAGTTCGTCGGCTCCGACGAGGTCTGGGAAGAGGCCACCGAGACGCTGCGCCAGGTCGCCGAGAAGCAGGGCCTGCCCCTGGTCCCGGACCCGGGCGGCGCCGCCTTCTACGGCCCGAAGATCTCGGTGCAGTGCAAGGACGCCATCGGCCGTACCTGGCAGATGTCGACCGTGCAGCTCGACTTCAACCTGCCGGAGCGCTTCGACCTGGAGTACACCGGCCCGGACGGCACCAAGCAGCGCCCGGTCATGATCCACCGCGCGCTGTTCGGCTCCATCGAGCGTTTCTTCGCGGTGCTGCTCGAGCACTACGCGGGGGCGTTCCCGGTCTGGCTGGCCCCGGTCCAGGCGGTCGGCATCCCGATCGGTGACACCCACATCCCGTACCTCCAGGAGTTCGCCGCCGAGGCGCGGAAGAAGGGCCTGCGGGTGGAGGTGGACGCTTCTTCGGACCGGATGCAGAAGAAGATCCGCAACCACCAGCGCGCCAAGGTGCCCTTCATGATCATCGTCGGTGACGAGGACATGAACGCGGGCACGGTGTCCTTCCGCCACCGCGACGGTTCGCAGGAGAACGGCATCGCCCGCGACGAAGCGATCGCCAAGCTCGTCGACGTGGTGGAGCGACGCGTCCAGGTGTGATCCCTGCTCGATGAGGCCCCCGGTGAGCTACACGCTCCCCGGGGGCCTCTTCTCGTCCTCACGGGCGAACACCTGCAGCAGCCACGACGAGAACGAACCCGTCACCGCCCCCAGCAGGGCCAGCCCGCAGGCCATCAGACCCGTCGCGATGACCCGGCCGGGAAACGTGACCGGCACGGCGTCCCCGTACCCCACCGTCGTGAGCGTCGCGCACGCCCACCACACCGCGTCGCCGAACGTACGGATGCTGGCGTCCGGGGCCGTGTGCTCCACGTGGTACACGGCGAGCGACGCCGAGAAGCCGAGCAGTACGGTCGTGAGCCCCGCGTAGGCGATCACGCGGGCGTACAGGCTCAGCCGTGGCTCGTCCCGGCGCTTCTGGACCGCCGTGTAGATCTGCACCACACGCAGGGGGCGCAGCAGGGGCAGCACGAGGACCACGGTGTCCAGCCAGTGGGTGCGTACGAAGTGCCGGCCCAGGCCGCTGAGGCGGAGCCGCACGCCGTAGTCCACCGCGAAGAGCAGCCAGGTGGCGGCGACCAGGGCGAGGGCGATGTCGGGCCACGGTTCGCTGTCCTGGGGGGCGAGGACGCGTACCGCGTAGCCGGTGAGGAAGATCAGCGCCGCGACGAAGAGCGGGACCTCCGTACGCTGCTCCCATTCCGTGAGCCGGAGGGGTGCCGGAGAGTCGGTGCGGTCGCTCATGGCCCCAGCATCGCGGTGCGCTGCCCGGTCGGGCCCCGGCGACACGCTCCGCCGGGGTGAAGCAATATGCTGACCGGCATGACGAGTGAGCCGGAGCAGCAGATCGGAGTGGGGACGCCCGACGCGTTCCAGCGCCTGTGGACGCCCCACCGGATGGCCTACATCCAGGGTGAGAACAAGCCGAACGGTCCGGGGGCCGAGGACGGCTGTCCGTTCTGCGTGATTCCCTCCAAGTCGGACGAGGACGGGCTCGTCGTCGCGCGCGGCGAGAAGGTCTACGCCGTGCTCAATCTGTACCCGTACAACGGCGGGCACCTGATGGTCGTGCCGTACCGGCACGTCGCGGACTACACGGAGCTGGACGGCCCGGAGACGGCCGAACTCGCCGATTTCACCAAGCGGGCGATGGTCGCGCTGCGTGCGGCCTCCGGAGCTCACGGTTTCAACATCGGGATGAACCAGGGTGCGGAGGCCGGGGCGGGAATCGCCGCGCACCTGCACCAGCATGTGGTGCCGCGCTGGGGCGGGGACACCAACTTCATGCCGGTCGTCGCCCACACCAAGGTGCTGCCTCAGCTGCTGGGGGACACCCGGGCGATGCTGGCCGGTGTGTGGCCGGCCGAACAGCCCTCCGGCTGAGTCTCTCCGCACGTGTGTGGGCGCCCCCGGCCGGAAGGCCGGGGGCGCCCACAGGTGCGTCGTCATGCGTCGTAGACGTCGGCCTTCCGCGGTGCCGGGTCCTGGACGAGACCGCTGAGGATCATGGAGCGGTTGTCGAAGCGTTCGGTGTCGACGCCGTTCTCCTTCAGGACCCGCATGGCGGCGGAGTGCACGGACCGCAGGACGGGGGTGGCCGCCCGCATGGCGTCGTCGGCCATGAAGCGGTGGCCCCACGGCTTGGCGGCCCAGGCGTGGCGCAGGCCGAAGGGCTCGGGGAGGACGATCTTGCCGCCGAGGTAGTCGAGCAGCGGCGGGTACCAGGTGAACGGGGCACGCAGCGCGAGCCTGACGACCTCCTTCGCCTTGACGAGGGGGAGCGTGATCTTGCGGGTCTCCCAGAACTTGACGGCCTTCTTCACCGTCTTCGTCTCGGCTTCGGGCTTGGAGAGGAAGAGCGAGTGGACCGGACCCAGTGCGTGTCCGGTGACCTCGATCCGCAGGGTCTCGTGGAGCACGGTGACGGTGATCAGCATCGTGATCACCAACTGGCCGTCCCAGAGGGTGAACTGGACGCCCAGGTAGTGCCGGTCCCCGCTGCCGAACTGCTGGTGGTTGCAGATCCGCTGTATCTCGTGGGGCTTGACCTGGAAGGTGGCGACGTCCTCGCCCTGGGGGCGCGAGACGGAGTCGGCGTTCTCACCGACGGGCGACACGATCCAGTGCTTGACGGAGGGAGTGGGGAAGCCTCCGGTGTTCAGGGGGCCGCGCTCCAGCATCTTGAGCTGGTCGTGGATGACCCGTATCAGGTCCCAGCTGCGGAACTGGTGGATCTCCTTGGTGGGGTCCTTGGGTACGAGCTCCTCGGCGAGCTGCCAGCTGCCCCAGCGGGTGCCCATGCCGAGGATGCCCTTGGGGCCGGCGTAGAAGACCGCGTTGGACTGCTGCTCGGCGGAGAGCTTCTCCAGGCCCTGGCGCAGGGCCTCGCGGGCGGTCTCGTTGGGGTTCTTCGGTACGGCCTCGGGGATCTTGGCCCGGACGCCGGTGCCGGAGAGGAGTCCCTCCCAGCGGTCGCGCATGTCCTTGGCGGACGTCTCGGCGATCCGTTTGGCGAGCAGCCAGCCGATGACCGGGGCGACGACCATCGCGCGGAGATAGAGGGCCAGGAGGCCGGTGACCGGCATGGCGACCAGGAAGACCGCGGCGACGACACCGACGGCGACGAGAAGGACGCCGCCCAGTGACTGGAAGACCTTGTCCTTGGAGCTGTTGAGGGAGTCGCGAAGCCGGAAGGCCAGGACCCACAGGACCAGTCCGGGCAGGAACGCGAAACCGAAGAGAGCCGTCACCAGGGTCAGCCGGGTGTCGCGCGCCTTGCGCAGCCGGGTGGCGGACAGGCAGTGCTCTACGACGGTCTGCGGGTCGGTGCCGAAGGACTGGATGAGGGCCTTGCGGTCGCCGCCGAGCGTGCGTTCCTGGACGGCGCGGGAGAACGCCTCACCGAGATTCGGCTTGAAGTAGTCGGACTTGAAGAGCTTGGAGTCGCCCGGCTTCACCTCGGACTTGTGCCACTCGCTGTTGGCCTTGAGGATCTCCGACACATCGCTGTCGCGGTATGCGGCGGAGGCGAGGGCGTTGGTCGCCACCGCCTGTCCGGCCGAACCCTGGAGAGGGATCTGCGCTCCGGGAGAGAAATCGAATCCGTCGTTGGCCACTCTGCCGCCCCCACTTGACGCCTGGTCTGCTCCTGCGGCTTTTCCCAACTACCGTACGTCGCACACCTTCTGAGCTGGGACCACAGCGTATCGTCCGGATCGCGACGCCGCCCGGCCGTGGGGGCCGGGACGGGGTGGCAGGAGTCAATTCCGGTCAGCTACGTTCCGTTTGTGCCGTTTTCCTGCTCTTCGCGGATGCGGTCGGCGAGTTGGGGAGGCATGGCCTCGTGCCGGGCGTACGCCCGGTCGAATCGTCCGGTGCCGTGCGACAGGGAGCGTAGATCGACCGCGTACCTGCCGATCTCGATCTCGGGCACCTCGGCGCGTACGAGCGTCTGCTCCCCGGCTGCCTGCTCGGTGCCGACCACCCTGCCGCGCCGGCCGGCGAGATCGCTCATCACGGCTCCCACGTAGTCGTCGGGGACCAGCACCCGGACCTCGGCGACCGGTTCGAGGAGCTGGATACGGGTGTCCGAGGCGGCCTCACGCAGCGCCAGCGCGCCGGCGGTCTGGAAAGCGGCGTCGGACGAGTCGACCGAGTGCGACTTTCCGTCGAGCAGGGTGACGCGGACGTCGACGAGCGGGTGCCCCGCCGCGACGCCGCGGGCCGCCTGGGCGCGCACGCCCTTCTCGACGGACGGGATGAACTGGCGCGGCACCGCGCCGCCCACCACCTTGTCGACGAACTCGATGCCCGTACCGGGAGGCAGTGGCTCCACCTCGATCTCGCAGATGGCGAACTGGCCGTGGCCGCCGGACTGCTTGACGTGGCGGCCCCGCCCGACGGTCCGTGACGCGAACGTCTCCCGCAGGGGCACCCGGTGGGGCACGGCGTCGACCTGCACGCCGTACCTGCTGCGCAACCGCTCCAGCGCGACGTCCGCCTGAGCCTCTCCCATGCACCACAGGACGACCTGATGGGTGTCCTTGTTCTGCTCCAGGCGCATGGTGGGGTCCTCGGCGACGAGCCGGGCCAGGCCCTGGGAGAGCTTGTCCTCGTCGGCCTTGCTGTGCGCGCGCACCGCCAGGGGCAGCAGCGGGTCCGGCATGGTCCACGGCTCCATCAGCAGGGGATCCCCGGTACCGGAGAGCGTGTCCCCCGTCTCGGCCCCGCCCAGCTTGGAGACGGACGCGAGGTCTCCGGCGATGCAGTGGTCCAGGGGACGCTGCTGCTTGCCGAAGGGGGAGGAGAGCGCGCCGACCCGTACGTCCGCGTCGTGGCAGGGGCGCGCCTCGTGCCCCGGGTCGGTGAGGCCGTGGCCGCACACGTGCACCGTGTCGTCGGGGCGCAGGGTGCCGGAGAAGACGCGTACGAGGGAGACGCGTCCGACGTAGGGGTCGGACGCCGTCTTCACCACCTCGGCGACCAGGGGCCCCTGCGGGTCGCAGACCGGTGCGGGGCGCGGGGTGCCCTCCGGGGTGGTGACCGCGGGGAGGGTCCGCTCCAGCGGGGAGGGGAAGCCGCCGGTGATCAGGTCCAGGAGCTCGACCGTGCCGATCCCCTGGCGCGCGCCGTCGACCGCCGGGGCCGCGGTGAGGACGGGGTGGAAGGTGCCGCGCGCGACGGCGCGTTCCAGGTCGCCGACGAGTGTCCCGGTGTCGATGTCGCCACCGCCGAGGTAGTGGTCCATCAAGGTCTCGTCCTCGCTCTCGGCGATGATCCCCTCGATGAGCCGGTTGCGTGCCGCCAGGAGCGGCGCCCGCTCGTCGCCGGCGGGCGGGTTCTCCCTCCGCTCCCCGGAGGAGTAGTCGAAGATCCGCTGTGTGAGGAGTCCGGTGAGGCCTGTCAGCGGGGCATGACCGTCAGGGGCTTCGGGGCCCTGCACCGGCAGATACAGGGGGAGCACGGCGTCGGGGTCGTCGCCGCCGAAGAGCCGGCCGCAGACCCGGGTCATCTCGTCGAAGGGGGTGCGGGCGGTGTCCAGGTGCGTGACGACGATCGCGCGAGGCATCCCTACGGCGGCGCACTCCTCCCAGACCGCACGGGTGGTGCCCGCGACCGCGTCGGCCTCCTGCGCCGCCGAGACAACGAAGAGGGCCGCGTCCGCCGCGCGCAGACCGGCCCTGAGTTCCCCGACGAAATCCGCGTAGCCGGGGGTGTCCAGCAGATTGATCTTGTAGCCGCCCCATTCGACGGGGACCAGCGAGAGCTGTACGGAACGTTGTCGGCGTTGTTCGATCTCGTCGTAGTCGGAGACGGTGCCGCCGTCCTCGACCCGGCCGGCCCGGTTGACCGCGCCCGCCGTGAGCGCGAGAGCCTCGACCAGAGTGGTCTTGCCGGAGCCGCTGTGGCCGACCAGCACCACGTTCCGTACGGAAGCGGGCCGGTCGGCCGTCGCTGCTCTGCCGGCGGCCCCGGTGTGTGTATGCGTCCTGTCGCCCATGATGCGTTCCTCCCGATCGGTGGGGCCGTCGAGGCCCTGGGGAGTAGGGGTCACGGGCAGGAGGAGCCGACGCGGCTCCGGCGGCGCCCGCGTAATTCGAGCTTTCCACTCGGGCCGGGCCGCGTCCATACGTCGCACCCCGACGCCGGTGACATCCGGGTGACCCACCGGGACGGGGTGCCCCGCCGTGGCACGGCACAGCTCGTGACTACGATGGGCCAGCCGGTGGCCGAAGTGGCCGCGCGGCCCACCGAACCTCGGGAAGGCCATGCTGAACAAGTACGCGCGTGCATTTTTTACGCGTGTCCTCACACCGTTCGCCGCTCTGCTGCTCCGCCTCGGGGTCAGCCCCGACGCGGTCACTCTTGTCGGTACGGCCGGAGTGATGGCAGGTGCGCTGGTCTTCTTCCCGATGGGGGAGTTCTTCTGGGGCACGATCGTGATCACGGTCTTCGTCTTCTCGGATCTCGTCGACGGCAACATGGCGCGGCAGGCCGGGATCTCCAGTCGGTGGGGCGCGTTCCTCGACTCGACGCTCGACCGGGTCGCGGACGGGGCGATCTTCGCCGGGTTCGCCCTCTGGTACGCGGGCAGCGGCGACGACAACGTGCTGTGCGCGGTCGCGATCTTCTGCCTGGCCAGTGGCCAGGTGGTCTCGTACACCAAGGCCCGCGGTGAGTCGATCGGCCTGCCGGTCGCGGTCAACGGGCTGGTGGAGCGTGCCGAGCGGCTGGTGATCTCGCTGGTCGCCGCAGGTCTGGCCGGTCTGCACGGATTCGGCGTGCCCGGGATCCAGGTCCTGCTGCCGATCGCGCTGTGGATCGTTGCCGCGGGCAGCCTGGTGACCCTGATCCAGCGGGTGGTGACCGTGCGCCGGGAGTCGGCCGAGGCCGACGCGGCAGCCGCCGTCGCGGGCGGGACCGCGGAACAGGGGAGCGAGGCCGCGCAGTGAGCGGCACCGGATCCGATCTCAAGGGACGGTTCACCGACGGGCTCTACGGGCTCGGCTGGGGCGCGGTCAAGAAGCTTCCCGAGCCGGCGGCCCGTGCGCTCTTCCGCACCATCGCCGACCAGGCCTGGAAGCGGCGGGGCAAGTCGGTGCTGCGGCTGGAGTCGAACCTGGCCAGGGTGGTGCCCGACGCGGGTCCCGCCCGCCTCGCCGAGCTGTCGAAGGCCGGCATGCGCTCCTACATGCGCTACTGGATGGAGTCCTTCCGGCTGCCGACCTGGAGTCCGCAGCGGATCAGGAACAGCATCAACGTCCGGGACGTCCACCGGCTCACCGAGGGCATGGAGGCCGGGAACGGGGTCATCCTCGCGCTCCCGCACCTGGGGAACTGGGACCTGGCGGGCGCCTGGGTCACCACCGACCTGAAGGTGCCGTTCACGACGGTCGCCGAACGGCTGAAGCCGGAGACCCTGTACGACCGGTTCGTGGCCTACCGCCAGGGCCTGGGCATGGAGGTCCTGCCGCACAACGGGGGCGCCGCCTTCGGGACCCTGGCCAGGCGCCTGCGGTCCGGCGGCCTGATCTGCCTCGTCGCGGACCGCGACCTGTCGGCGTCCGGTGTCGAGGTGAACTTCTTCGGCGACACCGCGCGGATGCCCGCAGGACCCGCGCTGCTGGCCCAGCAGACGGGAGCGCTGCTGCTGCCCGTCACGCTCTGGTACGACGGCACGTCCGTCATGCAGGCGAAGATCCATCCGCCCGTCGGCGTACCCGGGACAGGTACCCGCGCCGAGAACACGTCCTCCATGACACAGGCGCTGGCCGATGCCTTCGCCACCGGGATCGCCGAGCATCCGGAGGACTGGCACATGCTGCAGAGGCTCTGGATCTCCGATCTGGACCCCCAGGGGGAAGCTCCGTGAAGATCGGCATCGTCTGCCCGTACTCCTGGGACGTCCCCGGCGGGGTGCAGTTCCACATCCGGGACCTGGCCGAGCACCTGATCCGCCTCGGCCATCACGTCTCGGTGCTGGCGCCCGCCGACGACGAGACGCCGCTGCCGCCGTACGTGGTGTCCGCGGGCCGTGCCGTGCCCGTCCCGTACAACGGCTCGGTGGCCCGGCTGAACTTCGGGTTCCTGTCCGCCGCGCGGGTGCGCCGCTGGCTGCACGACGGTACCTTCGACGTCATCCACATCCACGAGCCCACCTCGCCCTCGCTCGGGCTGCTCACCTGCTGGGCGGCACAGGGTCCGATCGTCGCCACGTTCCACACGTCCAATCCCCGCTCCCGGGCCATGATCGCCGCGTACCCGATCCTCCAGCCCGCACTGGAGAAGATTAGTGCGCGGATCGCGGTGAGCGAGTACGCGCGACGCACCCTGGTCGAGCACCTCGGCGGGGACGCGGTGGTCATCCCCAACGGCGTCGACGTCGGCTTCTTCGCCGGGGCCGAGCCCAAGGCCGAGTGGCAGGGCGGCACGCTCGGCTTCATAGGGCGCATCGACGAACCGCGCAAGGGCCTGCCCGTCCTGATGAAGGCGCTCCCCGCGATCCTCGCCGCCCGCCCGGAGACCAGGCTGCTGGTCGCGGGCCGCGGTGACGAGGAGGAGGCGGTCGCCTCACTGCCGAAGGAGATGCGCGAGCGCGTCGAATTCCTCGGCATGGTGAGCGACGAGGACAAGGCGCGGCTGCTGTGCAGTGTCGATGTGTACGTGGCGCCGAACACCGGCGGCGAGAGCTTCGGCATCATCCTGGTCGAGGCCCTGTCGGCGGGAGCGCCCGTGCTCGCCAGCGACCTGGACGCGTTCGCGCAGGTGCTGGACCAGGGCTCCGCGGGCGACCTCTTCGCCAACGAGGACGCCGACGCGCTCGCCGCGGCCGCGATCCGCCTGCTCGGCGACCCGGAGCGACGGGCCGGTCTGCGGGAGCGGGGCAGCGCCCATGTGCGCCGCTTCGACTGGGAGACGGTGGGCGCGGACATCCTCGCGGTGTACGAGACGGTCACGGACGGGGCCGCATCGGTGGACACCGACGAACGCACAGGCCTGCGCGCACGGTTCGGGCTGGCCAGGGACTGAGCCCGGCGCTCGCGGGCCGTTACGGCGCACCGGCGGCCCGGGGGCGCACCCGGCGACGGTAGCCTTGCCGCCCGTGATCGAAACCTTCATCTGGATTGCCGTCGCGCTCCTCGCGATCGGCCTGTACCTCAGCTGGACCGCCGGCCGGCTCGACCGGCTCCACGCCCGCATCGACGCGTCCCGGGCTGCCCTGGACGCCCAGCTGCTGCGGCGTGCCTCGGTCACCCAGGAACTGGCCACCGCCGGGGTGCTGGATCCCGCGGCGTCGATCGTGCTGTACGAGGCGGCGCACGCCGCACGGCAGGCCGAGGAGGAGCAGCGCGAGGTCTCCGAGAGCGAGCTGAGCACCGCTCTGCGGGCCGTGTTCGGCGAGACCGCGCAGGTCGAGGCCCTCAAGGAGTTCCCCGGCGGACAGGACGCGGCGAAGGAACTGGCCGCCGCCGTGCGCCGGGTCCCGATGGCCCGGCGCTTCCACAACGACTCGGTGCGCGCCGCCCGCGCGCTGCGCAGGCACCGGACCGTACGGCTGTTCCGGCTCGCCGGACATGCCCCGTTCCCGCTCGCCTTCGAGATGGACGACGAGCCACCGGTCGCGCTGGCGGACCGGCCCGGCAGCTGAGGCGGCACCCAAAACGATCCACGGGGTGTCCATTGGCCCTTGCTGTGGACTGGTCCCGGAGCGTTTGCTCGTTCCTGCAGTCTCCCGTTTCTTTTTCACCCCCAGTGAGGTCGATCCGTGTCCACGCTTCCCAGCACCCCGCAGTCCTCCGAGTCCCCGGCCACCGGCACCGCCCGCGTCAAGCGCGGCATGGCCGAGCAGCTCAAGGGCGGCGTGATCATGGACGTCGTCGACGCCGAGCAGGCGAAGATCGCCGAGGACGCGGGCGCCGTGGCCGTCATGGCCCTGGAGCGGGTTCCGGCCGACATCCGCAAGGACGGCGGCGTGGCCCGGATGTCCGACCCCAACATGATCGAAGAGATCATCGAGGCCGTCTCCATCCCCGTCATGGCCAAGTCCCGCATCGGCCACTTCGTCGAGGCCCAGGTCCTGCAGTCCCTCGGCGTCGACTACATCGACGAGTCCGAGGTCCTCACCCCGGCCGACGAGGTCAACCACAGCGACAAGTTCGCCTTCACCACCCCCTTCGTCTGCGGTGCCACCAACCTGGGCGAGGCCCTGCGCCGCATCGCCGAGGGTGCCGCGATGATCCGCTCGAAGGGCGAGGCCGGCACCGGCAACGTCGTCGAGGCCGTCCGGCACCTGCGCCAGATCAAGAACGAGATCGCCCGCCTGCGCGGCTTCGACAACAACGAGCTGTACGCCGCCGCCAAGGACCTCCGTGCCCCGTACGAGCTGGTCAAGGAGGTCGCCGAGCTCGGCAAGCTGCCCGTCGTCCTGTTCTCCGCCGGTGGTGTCGCCACCCCCGCGGACGCGGCCCTGATGCGTCAGCTCGGTGCCGAGGGCGTCTTCGTCGGCTCCGGCATCTTCAAGTCCGGCGACCCCGCCAAGCGCGCCGCCGCCATCGTGAAGGCCACCACCTTCTACGACGACCCGAAGATCATCGCGGATGCCTCCCGCAACCTGGGCGAGGCCATGGTCGGCATCAACTGCGACACGCTGCCCGAGGCCGAGCGCTACGCCAACCGCGGCTGGTAACCCACTGATGACCGACAACCCTGTCATCGGAGTCCTGGCTCTCCAGGGCGACGTACGGGAACATCTGATCGCCCTGGCCTCGGCGGATGCCGTGGCCAGGCCGGTCCGGCGTCCCGAGGAGCTCGCCGAGGTCGACGGGCTCGTCATACCCGGTGGCGAGTCCACCACGATGTCCAAGCTGGCCGTCCTGTTCGGCATGCTGGAACCGCTGCGCGAGCGGGTCGCCGCCGGTATGCCGGTCTACGGCACCTGCGCCGGCATGATCCTTCTCGCCGACAAGATCCTTGACCCCCGCTCGGGCCAGGAGACGGTCGGCGGTATCGACATGATCGTGCGCCGTAACGCTTTCGGGCGGCAGAACGAGTCGTTCGAAGCCGCCGTCGAGGTGGACGGGATCGCGGGCGGTCCGGTCGAGGGAGTGTTCATCCGCGCCCCCTGGGTCGAATCGGTCGGGGCGGAGACAGAAGTCATCGCCGAGCACGGCGGGCATATTGTCGCCGTACGGCAGGGAAACGCCCTGGCTACGTCATTCCACCCCGAACTGACCGGGGACCACCGGGTCCACGCACTCTTCGTCGACATGGTGCGCGCAGTGTGCTGACTCGATCCCGGTAGGATCTCTCGGGTTCGTTCAGATTTTGGTGACGCGAAGGAGAAGGCAGATGTCCGGCCACTCTAAATGGGCTACGACGAAGCACAAGAAGGCCGTGATTGACGCCAAGCGCGGCAAGCTCTTCGCGAAGCTGATCAAGAACATCGAGGTTGCGGCGCGTTCCGGCGGCGTGGACCCCGAAGGCAACCCGACGCTCGTCGACGCCATCCAGAAGGCGAAGAAGAGCTCCGTCCCGAACAAGAACATCGACTCCGCGGTCAAGCGCGGCGGCGGTCTCGAAGCGGGCGGCGCCGACTACGAGACGATCATGTACGAGGGCTACGGTCCCAACGGTGTCGCGGTGCTCATCGAGTGCCTCACCGACAACCGCAACCGTGCCGCGTCCGACGTACGTGTCGCGATGACCCGCAACGGCGGCTCGATGGCCGACCCCGGTTCGGTCTCGTACCTGTTCAACCGCAAGGGCGTCGTCATCGTCCCGAAGGGCGAGCTGGCCGAGGACGACGTCCTGGGGGCCGTGCTCGACGCGGGCGCCGAGGAGGTCAACGACCTCGGTGAGACCTTCGAGGTCGTCAGCGAGGCCACCGACATGGTCGCGGTCCGCACCGCGCTCCAGGAGGCCGGAATCGACTACGACTCCGCCGAGGCCAACTTCCTGCCCACCATGCAGGTCGACCTCGACGAAGAGGGCGCGCGCAAGATCTTCAAGCTCATCGACGCGCTCGAGGACAGCGACGACGTGCAGAACGTCTTCGCCAACTTCGACGTCTCCGACGAGGTCATGGAGAAGGTCGACGCCTGACATCCGGGCACCCTCCGCACGAGCGGAGCCGACGGGCCGACGGGGACACACCCCGTCGGCCCGTCGCATTGTCGGTGCGAGCCGATAGCCTGCGGGAACAGTTGACCGATCGGTGAGGGGAGGGGGCGCTCCATGCGTGTTCTGGGCGTGGACCCGGGGCTGACCCGGTGCGGTGTCGGAGTCGTCGAGGGTGTGGCCGGCCGGCCGCTGACCATGGTCGGCGTCGGCGTCGTACGCACCCCGGCCGATGCCGAGCTCGGACACCGCCTGGTCGCCATCGAGCAGGGCATCGAGCAGTGGCTCGACGAGCACCGGCCCGAATTCGTCGCTGTGGAGCGGGTGTTCAGCCAGCACAACGTCCGTACGGTGATGGGCACCGCCCAGGCCAGCGCGGTCGCCATGCTCTGCGCCTCCCGCCGGGGCATCCCGGTCGCCCTGCACACCCCCAGCGAGGTCAAGGCGGCCGTCACCGGCTCGGGCCGCGCCGACAAGGCGCAGGTCGGAGCCATGGTGACCCGGCTGCTGAGGCTGGACGCACCGCCGAAACCCGCCGACGCCGCCGACGCCCTCGCCCTCGCCATCTGCCACATCTGGCGCGCACCCGCGCAGAACCGACTGCAGCAGGCCGTCGCCGCCCACCGCACGCTGAAAGGCCGTACCGCATGATCGCCTTCGTCTCCGGCCCGGTGGCCGCCCTCGCCCCGACCACGGCCGTGATCGAGGTCGGCGGCATCGGCATGGCGGTCCACTGTGCCCCCGGCACACTCGCGGGCCTGCGGATCGGCCAGGAGGCGAGGCTCGCCACCTCCCTCGTCGTACGGGAGGACTCGCTCACGCTGTACGGCTTCGCCGACGACGACGAGCGGCAGGTCTTCGAGCTACTCCAGACCGCCAACGGCGTCGGCCCGCGCCTCGCCCAGGCCATGCTCGCCACCCACAGCCCGGACGCCCTGCGCATCGCCGTCGCCACGGGTGACGAGAAGGCGCTCACCGCGGTTTCCGGGATCGGCAAGAAGGGCGCCCAGAAGCTCCTCCTGGACCTCAAGGACCGGCTCGGCGAGCCGGTCGGGGCGCACATCGGGCAGCAGGGCATCGGCACCGCGGTCAGCTCCTCCTGGCGCGACCAGCTGCAGGCCGCCCTGATCGGCCTCGGCTACGCGACGCGCGAGGCCGACGAGGCCGTGACCGCCGTGGCGCCGCAGGCCGAGGCGGCGATCGCCGGCGGCGCACAGCCGCCCGTACCGCAGCTGCTGCGCGCGGCCCTGCAGACACTCAACCGCGCACGCTGACCCGGGGGCGGACGCCCCGTACGCCGGCCGGAGCACCGCACGGCCCGGCACCGAAACACCCGAGGCGGGACTGACGAGATGAACTGGGACGAGACCGGAGCCGACACCGGCGCGACGGACGACCTGCTGGACGACCGGCTGGTCGCCGCCGGTGCGGACGGGGAGGACACCGCGGTCGAGGCCGCGCTGCGCCCGAAGGACCTCGACGAGTTCGTCGGCCAGGAGAAGGTGCGCGAACAGCTCGACCTGGTGCTCAAGGCCGCCCGCGCCCGTGGTGCCACGGCCGATCATGTCCTGCTCTCCGGCGCACCCGGCCTCGGCAAGACCACCCTCTCCCTGATCATCGCCGCCGAGATGAACGCCCCGATCCGCATCACCTCGGGCCCCGCCATCCAGCACGCGGGCGATCTGGCGGCGATCCTCTCCTCCCTCCAGGAGGGCGAGGTCCTCTTCCTCGACGAGATCCACCGCATGTCGCGGCCCGCCGAGGAAATGCTCTACATGGCCATGGAGGACTTCCGCGTCGACGTCATCGTCGGCAAGGGCCCCGGTGCCACGGCCATCCCGCTGGAACTTCCCCCGTTCACCCTGGTCGGGGCCACCACCAGGGCCGGGCTGCTGCCGCCCCCGCTGCGCGACCGATTCGGCTTCACCGGCCACATGGAGTTCTACGCCCCCACGGAGCTGGAGCGGGTCATCCACCGCTCCGCGGGCCTCCTCGACGTGGCCATAGACACCGAGGGGGCGGCCGAGATCGCCGGGCGCTCCCGGGGCACGCCCCGTATCGCCAACCGGCTGCTGCGCCGTGTCCGGGACTACGCGCAGGTCAAGGCCGAGGGCCGGATCGACCGGGACATCGCCGCAGCGGCCCTGCGGGTGTACGAGGTCGACGACCGGGGCCTGGACAGGCTGGACCGCGCGGTGCTCGGCGCCCTGCTGAAACTCTTCGGCGGCGGCCCCGTCGGCCTGTCCACCCTCGCCGTCGCGGTGGGGGAGGAGCGTGAGACCGTCGAGGAGGTCGCCGAGCCCTTCCTCGTACGGGAAGGACTGCTCGCGAGGACCCCGCGGGGCCGGGTCGCCACCCCCGCGGCCTGGGCGCACCTCGGCCTCGTACCGCCGCAGCAAGGCGTAAAGGGACAACAGGGCCTGTTCGGGGCGTGATGCGTCACAGGTTGGCCACCAGGGGAACCACGGTGCCATGCTGGGCGTTGTTCCAATGATGCGGACTCGCTTAGACTCCGCCGATGCCGCCCGTACAGGTCGGTGTACCCACCCCCGTAGATCAGGCCGCATTTCAGCGCGGTCGTGCGAAGGAAGTTCCGTCCCGTGAGTCTCGTGACCCTCCTCCCCTTCATCGTGCTCATCGGGGCCATGTTCCTGATGACCCGGTCCGCCAAGAAGAAGCAGCAGGCGGCTGCGCAGATGCGCAACGACATGCAGCCCGGCACGGGCGTCCGGACGATCGGGGGCATGTACGCCACCGTCAAGGAGATCCAGGACGACACGGTTCTCCTCGAGGTCGCTCCCGGCGTCCACGCCATCTACGCCAAGAACTCGATCGGCGCCGTCCTCGACGACGCGGAGTACAACCGCATCGTCCACGGTGACGACGAGGACCTGAAGGTCGACGGCGCTGTCGTGCCCGACGACGCCTCCTCGCTGACCGCCACCGAGACCGCCGACGCGGCCGATGACGCGGACGTCGCGAAGATCGACCTGGGCAAGAAGGCCGAGGGCGACGCCGACGGGTCCAAGGACTCCGAGGTCAAGGACGCCAAGGCCGACGGCGAGGGCGACGCGAAGTAGTTCCACGATCCAGGGGCGCCGGACACCTACAGGTGACCGGCGTCCCCCGGACCGTGCGGTCTTCTGCGGGGGCGGGTCCCCACAACACTTCGTGGCCGCTCGGGCGCGTACCCGGCGCGGGGCGGTTGGACAGGGAGAAACGAGAAGGTGGCAGCACCGAAGAAGGGCCGAGGGCCGGCCGGCGGTCAGAGCAGGCCGGGGCGTGCCCTGGCTCTCATTCTGATCGCCATGGTCGCGCTCACCGGCGGGATGTTCTTGTCGGGTCACACCACGCCTCGGCTGGGTATCGACCTGGCGGGTGGCACCTCGATCACGCTCGAGGCCAAGAACCAGCCCGGCAAGCCGAACGCGATCAACAAGACCAACATGGCCACGGCGGTCAGCATCATCGAGCGCCGTGTCAATGGTCTTGGTGTTTCCGAGGCCGAGGTTCAGACCCAGGGCGATCGCAACATCATCGTCAACATCCCCAAGGGGACGAACTCGAAGCAGGCTCAGAAGCAGGTCGGTACGACTGCTCAGCTCTACTTCCGGCCCGTGCTCACCGTCACCGGCGGCGAACCGACGCCCACCGGCTCCGCCAGCCCTTCCGCGAGCGGTACCGGCAAGGCGAGCGCCACGCCCAGTGCGAAGGCGAGCGACCCGGACACTGCCTCCGATCCGAAGAGCACGCCCTCGGCGAGCGCCACCACCCAGGGACGCGCGGTCACCGGCGCCCTGAAGAAGGACGCGACGCCGACCCCCGGTGCCTCGGACACCGCGAAGAAGTCCGGGACCCCGGCCGCGACGCCGACGCCCGACGCGGCGACCGCCGCGCTGGAGAAGAAGTTCACCGAGCTGGACTGCTCCGACAAGTCCGCCCGTGCCACGGCCGGTGACGGGGTCAAGCCCGAGGACCCCACGGTCGCGTGCAGCTCCGAAGGTGACGCGAAGTACCTCCTCGGCCCGGCCGAGGTCTCCGGTACGGACGTCGACGACGCCAAGGCCCAGTTCGACCAGCAGCGCGGCATCTGGCTCGTCTCGATGGAGTTCACCGACAAGGGCTCCAAGAAGTTCCAGACGATCACGAAGAAGCTGTCGACGCAGCAGTCGCCGCAGAACCAGTTCGCGATCTCCCTCGACGGCGAGGTCGTCTCCGCGCCGCAGGTGAACGAGACCCTCAGCGGCAGCGCCGAGATCTCCGGCAGCTTCACCCAGCAGTCCGCCGAGGACCTGGCCAACGTGCTCTCCTACGGTGCGCTCCCGCTGTCCTTCGAGGAGCAGAGCGTCACCACCGTCACCGCCGCACTCGGTGGCGAGCAGCTGAAGGCCGGTCTGATCGCCGGTGCCATCGGTCTGGCCCTGGTCGTCATCTACCTGGTGGCCTACTACCGCGGCCTGGCGCTCATCGCGCTCCTCAGCCTCGCGGTGTCCGGCATCCTGACCTACACGATCATGGCTCTGCTCGGCCCGGCCATCGGCTTCGCGCTGAACCTGCCCGCGGTCTGTGGAGCCATCGTGGCGATCGGTATCACCGCGGACTCGTTCATCGTGTACTTCGAACGTGTCCGTGACGAGATCCGCGAAGGCCGCACGCTGCGTCCGGCGATCGAGCGGGCCTGGCCGCGTGCCCGGCGCACGATCCTGGTCTCCGACTTCGTGTCGTTCCTCGCCGCCGCGGTGCTCTTCCTGGTCACCGTCGGCAAGGTCCAGGGCTTCGCGTTCACGCTCGGCCTGACGACCCTGCTCGACGTCGTCGTGGTGTTCCTCTTCACCAAGCCCCTCATGACGCTGATGGGCCGGACGAAGTTCTTCGCCAGCGGTCATCCGTGGTCCGGGCTGGACCCGAAGCGGCTCGGCGCCAAGCCGCCGCTGCGCCGCTCGCGCCGTGTCAACGCCCCCACCGACCACCCGAAGGAGGCGTGAGATGTCGCGACTCGGCAATCTCGGCGCCCGGCTCTACCGTGGCGAGGTCGGTTACGACTTCATCGGCAAGCGCAAGATCTGGTACGGCGTCTCGATCCTGATCACGATCACGGCCATCCTGGGCCTCGCGGTCAGCGGTCTGAACATGGGCATCGAGTTCAAGGGCGGCGCGGTCTTCACGACCGACGAGAAGCCCAAGGCCTCGGTCTCCCAGGCCCACGAGAGCGCGGTCGAGGCCTCGGGCCACGAGGCGATCGTCCAGGAGCTGGGCGACGGCAACATGCGTATCCAGATCACCGAGGTCGACACCGCCAAGGCCAACGAGGTCAAGACGCAGCTGTCGGAGGACCTCGGCATTCCCGAGGCGAAGATCAACGCGGACCTGGTCGGCCCCAGCTGGGGTGAGCAGATCGCCAACAAGGCGTGGACCGGCCTCGGCATCTTCATGGTCCTCGTGGTGATCTACCTGGCCATCGCCTTCGAATGGCGCATGGCCCTCGCGGCCCTCGTCGCGCTGATCCACGACATCACCATCACGGTCGGTATCTACGCCCTGGTCGGCTTCGAGGTCACCCCGGGCACCGTGATCGGTCTGCTGACGATCCTCGGTTACTCCCTCTACGACACTGTCGTCGTCTTCGACAGCCTCAAGGAGGGCCAGAAGGGGATCACCAAGCAGACCCGCTGGACGTACAGCGAGGTCGCCAACCGCTCCATCAACAGCACGCTGGTCCGCTCCATCAACACCACCGTCGTCGCGCTGCTGCCGGTCGCCGGCCTGCTCTTCATCGGTGGCGGTGTCCTCGGCGCCGGCATGCTGAACGACATCTCGCTGTCGCTCTTCGTCGGCCTCGCGGCCGGTGCGTACTCCTCGATCTTCATCGCCACACCGCTGGTCGCCGACCTCAAGGAACGCGAGCCGCAGATGAAGGCGCTGAAGAAGCGGATCCTCGCCAAGCGGGCTGCCGCAGCCGCCAAGGGCGAGTCCGTCGAGGACGAGCGGGACGACCGCACGCAGGAGGACGGCTTCCCCGAGGACGCCGCAGCCGCCGGCGCCGTCGTCGGACAGCGCCAGCAGCCCAGGGGCCACGGACGGACTCCGGGGAAGCGTCGATGACCAGCACCACCGAATCGACCCGGGAGCTCCTGCTCAGCCGTATCCGCGACGTACCGGACTATCCGAAGCCCGGAGTGATGTTCAAGGACATCACCCCGCTGCTCGCGGACCCGGTCGCCTTCACGGCGCTCACCGACTCCCTCGTGGAGCTGTGCGTACGGCACGGGGCCACCAAGGTCGTCGGCCTCGAGGCGCGCGGTTTCATCCTGGCGGCGCCCGTCGCCGTCAAGTCCGGGCTCGGCTTCGTACCCGTCCGCAAGGCCGGGAAGCTGCCCGGTGCCACGCTCGGGCAGGCGTACGAGCTGGAGTACGGCACGGCGGAGATCGAGATCCACGCCGAGGACCTGTCGGCCGACGACCGGATCATGGTCATCGACGACGTCCTGGCCACCGGCGGCACCGCCGAGGCCTCGCTGGAGCTGATCCGGCGGGCAGGTGCCCAGGTCGCGGGTGTGTCGGTCCTCATGGAGCTCGGCTTCCTCGCAGGCCGTGCACGTCTCGACGGGGCCCTGCGCGGCGCCCCGCTGGAGGCACTGATCACACTCTGAGCGGCGCTGCGCGGCCGTAACGGCAGCAGCCGGTCACACAGGACGGGCACCCGGGACATCCGGGTGCCCGTCCTGTGTTGTGACAGGTTCCGTGGTCCCCGGGCGAGGACCGGCCCGGGGATCGTTACCATGGGCTTTCCGGGTAGCCCGGATCCGCACGAGGAGCGCACTTGCCAGACGAGGCCCAGCCAGTCGCCGCCCCGCAGCCCGACGAGCCCGCTGCGGACCCCGCCACGTCCGAGGAGGCGAAGCGCGCGCAGGAGCCGGAGCCCGGCGAGCCGGAGCCCGCGGACGGCGCGGACCAGGACCGGGGCACGGCCTCCGAGGCACCTGCCGCCCCTGTGACGGCGAAGC
Organism: Streptomyces sp. NBC_00683; assembly: GCF_036226745.1. Classification (NCBI taxonomy): domain Bacteria; kingdom Bacillati; phylum Actinomycetota; class Actinomycetes; order Kitasatosporales; family Streptomycetaceae; genus Streptomyces; species Streptomyces sp. NBC_00683. Next base: position 7,087,927 of record NZ_CP109013.1, read on the forward strand.
CGACGCCTCCTCCCGGCGTGAAGGCGGCGTCCCCGGCGTCCCCGACGAAACCGGATGCCCAGCCCGAGCCCTCCGCCGAGCCCGCCGGGTCCGCGCAGTCTGCCCCGAAGGCCCCCGCACCGCAGGCGGCACCCGCTCCGGCCGCGAAGCCCCCGGCCGCGACGCCTCCCGCAGCGAAGCCCCCGGCCAAGCCCGCCGCCACCCCGCCCGCCCCGCCGACCCGCTCCGGTGGTTCCTCAAACCGTGTCCGGGCCAGGCTCGCCCGGCTCGGCGTACAGCGCTCCAGCCCGTACAACCCGGTCCTCGAACCGCTGCTGCGCACGGTCCGCAGCAACGACCCCAAGATCGAGAGCGCCACGCTGCGCCAGATCGAGCGCGCCTACCAGGTCGCCGAACGCTGGCACCGCGGCCAGAAGCGCAAGAGCGGCGACCCGTACATCACCCATCCGCTCGCCGTCACGACGATCCTCGCCGAGCTCGGCATGGACCCGGCGACGCTGATGGCCGGACTGCTGCACGACACGGTCGAGGACACCGAGTACGGCCTGGACACGCTGCGCAAGGACTTCGGTGACCAGGTCGCGCTCCTCGTGGACGGCGTCACCAAGCTCGACAAGGTCAAGTTCGGCGAGGCCGCGCAGGCCGAGACCGTGCGCAAGATGGTCGTCGCCATGGCCAAGGACCCCAGGGTCCTCGTCATCAAGCTGGCCGACCGCCTCCACAACATGCGCACCATGCGGTACCTCAAGCGGGAGAAGCAGGAGAAGAAGGCCCGCGAGACCCTTGAGATCTACGCGCCCCTGGCTCACCGCCTGGGCATGAACACCATCAAGTGGGAGCTGGAGGACCTCGCCTTCGCGATCCTCTACCCGAAGATGTACGACGAGATCGTCCGCCTCGTTGCCGAGCGTGCGCCCAAGCGCGACGAGTACCTCGCCATAGTGACCGACGAGGTCCAGTCCGACCTGCGCGCCGCCCGGATCAAGGCCACCGTCACCGGACGGCCGAAGCACTACTACAGCGTCTACCAGAAGATGATCGTGCGGGGCCGGGACTTCGCCGAGATCTACGACCTGGTGGGCATCCGTGTCCTCGTCGACACGGTCCGCGACTGCTACGCGGCGCTCGGCACCGTGCACGCGCGATGGAACCCGGTCCCCGGCCGGTTCAAGGACTACATCGCGATGCCGAAGTTCAACATGTATCAGTCACTGCACACCACGGTGATCGGCCCCAGCGGCAAGCCCGTCGAGCTCCAGATCCGTACGTTCGACATGCACCGCCGCGCCGAGTACGGCATCGCCGCGCACTGGAAGTACAAGCAGGAGCCCTCGGCCGGCGCCTCCAAGGTGCGCACCGACGTACCCAAGAACACCGGCCGCGGCCAGGACACCGTCAACGACATGGCGTGGCTGCGCCAGCTGCTGGACTGGCAGAAGGAGACCGAGGACCCCAGCGAGTTCCTGGAGTCCCTGCGCTTCGACCTCTCGCGCAACGAGGTCTTCGTCTTCACACCCAAGGGCGATGTCATAGCGCTGCCCGCGGGTGCGACCCCGGTCGACTTCGCGTACGCCGTCCATACGGAGGTCGGCCACCGGACCATAGGAGCACGGGTCAACGGGCGGCTCGTACCGCTCGAGTCGACGCTCGACAACGGCGACCTGGTGGAGGTGTTCACCTCCAAGGCGGCCGGGGCCGGACCCTCCCGGGACTGGCTCGGGTTCGTCAAGTCGCCGCGGGCGCGCAACAAGATCCGCGCGTGGTTCTCCAAGGAGCGCCGCGACGAGGCGATCGAGCAGGGCAAGGACTCCATCGCGCGGGCCATGCGCAAGCAGAACCTGCCGATCCAGCGGATCCTCACCGGCGACTCCCTGGTCACCCTCGCCCACGAGATGCGTTACCCCGACATCTCGTCGCTGTACGCGGCGATCGGCGAGGGGCACGTGGCGGCGGCAGGCGTCGTCCAGAAGCTGGTGCAGGCGCTCGGCGGCGAGGACGCGGCCAACGAGGACCTCGCGGAGAGCTCGCCGCCCTCGCACGGCCGCAACAAGCGCCGTGCCAAGGCGGATCCGGGTGTGGTCGTCAAGGGCGTCGAGGACGTCTGGGTCAAACTGGCCCGCTGCTGCACCCCCGTGCCCGGCGACCCGATCATCGGGTTCGTGACCCGCGGCAGCGGTGTCTCCGTGCACCGCGCCGACTGCGTCAACGTCGATTCGCTGTCGCAGCAGCCGGAGCGGATCCTCGAGGTCGAGTGGGCGCCGACCCAGTCGTCGGTGTTCCTCGTCGCCATCCAGGTCGAGGCACTGGACCGGTCGAGGCTGCTCTCCGACGTCACGCGGGTCCTGTCGGACCAGCACGTCAACATCCTGTCGGCGGCCGTCCAGACGTCCCGCGACCGGGTGGCCACCTCGCGCTTCACCTTCGAGATGGGCGACCCCAAGCACCTCGGCCACGTCCTGAAGGCCGTACGGGGCGTCGAGGGCGTGTACGACGTCTACCGGGTCACCTCGGCCCGCCGGCCGTAGCGCGGACACAAGAGAGGGGCTCCTGTACGTGACACGTACAGGAGCCCCTCTCTTGCGTCAGAACCCGGCCTGTCAGCCGCCGAACTCCTCCAGGCCCTTCAGGGCCTGGTCCAGCAGCGCCTGCCGGCCCTCGAGCTCGCGGGACAGCTTGTCCGCCCTGGCGTTGTTGCCCGAGGCGCGCGCCGTGTCGATCTGGGTACGCAGCTTGTCGACGGCGGCCTGGAGCTGACCGGTCAGACCCTCGGCGCGGGCCCGCGCCTCCGGGTTCGTCCGGCGCCACTCGGACTCCTCGGCCTCCTGGAGCGCCTTCTCCACCGCGTGCATCCGGCCCTCGACCTTCGGGCGGGCGTCACGCGGGACGTGGCCGATGGCCTCCCAGCGCTCGTTGACGGAGCGGAACGCGGCCCTGGCCGCCTTCAGATCCGTCACCGGCACCAGCTTCTCGGCCTCGACGACGAGCTCCTCCTTCAGCTTGAGGTTCTCGCCCTGCTCCGCGTCACGCTCCGCGAAGACCCCGCTGCGCGCCGCGAAGAAGACGTCCTGGGCGCCGCGGAAGCGGTTCCACAGATCGTCCTCGGACTCGCGCTGGGCGCGGCCCGCGGCCTTCCACTCGGTCATCAGGTCGCGGTAACGGGCGGCCGTCGTGCCCCAGTCGGTGGAACCGGAGAGCGACTCGGCCTCGGCGACCAGCTTCTCCTTGACCTTGCGGGCCTCCTCGCGCTGGGCGTCCAGCGAGGCGAAGTGCGCCTTGCGGCGCTTCGAGAACGCCGAACGGGCATGCGAGAAGCGGTGCCACAGCTCGTCGTCCGACTTGCGGTCGAGCCGCGGCAGGCCCTTCCACGTGTCGACGAGCGCCCGCAGCCGCTCACCCGCGGACCGCCACTGCTCGCTCTGCGCCAGCTCCTCGGCCTCGACGACGAGCGCCTCCTTGGCGTGGCGCGCCTCGTCGGTCTGCTTCGCCTTCTGGACCTTGCGCTCCTCCCGCCGCGAGTCGACGGTCGCGACGAGGGAGTCAAGCCGCTTGCCGAGCGCGGCGAGGTCGCCGACGGCGTGGTGCTCGTCGACCTGCTGACGCAGATGCTCGATCGCCGCCGTCGCATCCTTCGCCGACAGATCGGTGGTCTTCACCCGCCGCTCGAGGAGGCCGATCTCGACCACCAGGCCCTCGTACTTGCGCTCGAAATAGGCCAGTGCCTCCTCGGGGGAACCGGCCTGCCACGATCCGACGACCTGTTCGCCCTCGGCCGTACGCACGTACACGGTGCCCGTCTCATCGACACGGCCCCACGGGTCGCTGCTCACAGCGCCTCCTCCACCTGATGCCTACGAGGGGGTTCGCCCCCCGGACATCGTCCACAGTTTCCTGGGGCGGGCAGCGCCCGCCCTGCACAACGCCAATCTAGGCGACCGGCCACCCGGCTGTCCGCACTCCGCGCGGCCGAAATTCTCCGCCCGCGCCGAGTGACCGGGGCCGGCCGGCCGCCCGGCCGGTCAGGCCTTGTCGACCGTCGCCTTCTCGACCGTGACCGCCTTCTTCGGAGCACCGTCGGCCGCCCCACCGGTGACGCCCGCCGCGGCGATCTTCTTGACGGCCTTCAGACCGGCATCGTCCATGGTGCCGAACGGCGTGTAGCTGGGCGGCAGTTTGGTGTCCTTGTAGACGAGGAAGAACTGGCTGCCGCCGGTGCCCGGCTGGCCGGTGTTCGCCATTGCGACGGTGCCCGCCGGGTACGTCACCGCTCCGTCGTCGCCCGCCTTGCCGAGCGCGGTCAGGTTCTCGTCCGGGATCGTGTAGCCGGGACCGCCCGTTCCGTCCCCCTTCGGGTCACCGCACTGCAGGACGAAAATGCCCTCCGTGGTCAGGCGGTGACACTTCGTGCTGTCGAAGTACCCCTTGTCCGCAAGGGCCTTGAACGAGTTCGTGGTGTGCGGGGTCTTCGCCGCGTCCATCGCGATCGCTATGTCGCCCTGGCTCGTCTTCAGCGACATCGAGTACTTCGCTTTTTTGTCGATCTTCATCGCGGGCTCGGGAGCCTTGCTCTCGCTCTCCGAGGGAGAGGGCGACGGGCTCGCGCTCGCCGCCGCATCCGCGGAGTCCTTCGTGTCGTCGCCGTCCCGGGAGACGTACGCGCCCGCGCCGATGACCGCCACCACGGCCACAGCCGACACGATGATCACGGCAAGGCGCCTCGTCTTCCGGCGCGCTTCCTCCCGGCGCTGCTGCTGCCGCTCGAACTTCTCCCGGGCGAGCTGCCGCCGCCGCTGATCGCTGCTGACCACCGGTTGGTCTCCTTGTACGTCGTGTAATCCGGCCTGGGTTGCCCCGTACCGTATATGGGTTAGCTGTGGAATGAGGAGCGCCGGTAGGCTCTGATCTGCCGTATCCGTCTCCACAGACCTCTCCCGTCGGACGAACACTAAGGACGATCGTGCTTATTGCCGGGTTCCCCGCCGGGGCCTGGGGGACCAATTGCTACCTGGTCGCCCCCGCCGCAGGTGAGGAATGCGTGATCATCGACCCGGGCCACCAGGCCGCCCAGGGCGTCGAGGAAGCGCTGAAGAAGCATCGGCTCAAGCCCGTCGCCGTCGTGCTCACCCACGGCCACATCGACCATGTGGCCTCGGTCGTCCCCGTGTGCGGCGCCCATGACGTCCCCGCCTGGATCCACCCCGAGGACCGGTACATGATGAGCGACCCGGAGAAGGCGCTGGGCCGCTCCATCGGGATGCCGCTCATGGGTGAGCTGACCGTGGGCGAGCCGGACGACGTCAAGGAGCTGACCGACGGCGCCCTGCTGAAGCTGGCGGGCCTGGAGTTCGGCGTCGCGCACGCGCCCGGCCATACCAAGGGGTCGGTGACGTTCAGGATGCCCGAGGCCGCGGACGTTCCGCAGGTTCTCTTCTCGGGCGACCTGCTCTTCGCCGGCTCCGTCGGACGCACCGACCTGCCCGGCGGCGACCACGCCGAGCTGCTCGAGTCGCTGGCCCGTGTGTGCCTGCCGCTCGACGACTCGACCGTGGTGCTGTCCGGCCACGGCCCCCAGACGACCATCGGCCGCGAGCGCGCCTCCAACCCGTACCTGCACGGCATGGACGCGCCCCGCCGAGGAATGTGACGAGAGAAGTTCCTGTGAGTACCTTCCAGGCCCCCAAGGGCACGTACGACCTGATCCCGCCGGACTCCGCGAAGTACCTCGCGGTGCGCGCGGCGATCTCGGCACCCCTGAAGAACTCCGGCTACGGCTACATCGAGACGCCCGGATTCGAGGACGTCGCCCTGTTCGCCCGCGGAGTCGGTGAGTCCACCGACATCGTGTCCAAGGAGATGTACGCCTTCGAGACCAAGGGCGGCGACAAGCTCGCGCTGCGCCCGGAGGGCACCGCCTCCGTGCTGCGCGCCGCACTGGAGGCCAACCTCCACAAGGCCGGCAACCTCCCCGTCAAGCTCTGGTACTCCGGCTCCTACTACCGCTACGAGCGCCCGCAGAAGGGCCGTTACAGGCACTTCTCGCAGGTCGGCGCCGAAGCCATCGGCACCGAGGACCCGGCGCTGGACGCCGAGCTGATCATCCTGGCCGACCAGGCGTACCGCTCGCTGGGCCTCGCACAGTTCCGGATCCTGCTGAACTCGCTGGGCGACAAGGAGTGCCGCCCCGTCTACCGGGAGGCGCTCCAGACCTTCCTGCGCGACCTCGACCTGGACGAGGAGACCCGCCGGCGCATCGAGATCAACCCGCTCCGGGTCCTCGACGACAAGCGGCCCGACGTGCAGAAGCAGCTGACCGGCGCACCCAAGCTCCGCGACTTCCTGTGCGACGCCTGCAAGGCGTACCACGAGGAGGTGCGCGATCTGCTGACGGCGGCCGGAGTGGTGTACGAGGACGACGAGAAGCTGGTCCGAGGCCTCGACTACTACACGCGCACGACCTTCGAGTTCGTCCACGACGGTCTGGGCTCCCAGTCCGCAGTGGGCGGCGGCGGCCGCTACGACGGGCTGTCCGAGATGATCGGCGGCCCCGCGCTGCCGTCCGTCGGCTGGGCGCTCGGCGTGGACCGTACGGTGCTCGCACTGGAGGCGGAGGGCATCGAGCTCGCCGTCCCGGCCACCACCAGCGTGTACGCGGTACCGCTCGGCGAGGAGGCCCGTCGCGTGCTCTTCGGCCTGGTCACCGAGTTGCGCAGGGCAGGTGTCGCCACCGACTTCGCGTTCGGCGGCCGTGGCCTCAAGGGCGCGATGAAGAGCGCGAACCGCTCCGGTGCCCGCTTCACGATCGTGGCCGGCGAGCGCGACCTCGCCGAGGGCACGGTCCAGCTCAAGGACATGGAGTCGGGCGAGCAGCAGGCGGTGGCGCTCGACGAGCTCGTGGCCGAGGTGCGGGCCAAGCTGGCCTGATCCGCCCGTGCACACTGCTGTGCCCGCCCGGTCCGCCCGGGCGGGCACACGTGCGTTCGGCGCCGGCCGTGCCACCGGAAGGCGAACGGGCTCAGGACCGGTCCGCCCGGACCGCGGGCGCCGGATGCCTCCCGCACCGTCAACTCGGGGGGAGCCGATTCATCCTGCCGTACGACCCCGATCCGGGAGCGCCACCGGCGGCAGGACCGGCCCCGGGCGCACGGACTGTTCCGCCGTCGCGGCTGCGGTGACCCCGCAGGATCCCGACGGTGGTGCTCCTCCCCGCACGTCGAAGGTCTTCCGGAGCCCCGCGTTCAGGGCCCCGTCGGGGCACACCTTTATGTTCATCGAACGGTTGGCCGTAGCGGCGGTGCGGCACAATGACCAAGCCCGGCTGGCGACTCAGTGATGGAACGGCGATATGACGATGGCAGCGGTAGACCACCCCTCCTCCCGACAGGACGAGGACAACGGCGCGAAGACCTTCGGCGGCAGTCGCGCGCTCGCGTTGCTGCTGGTGATCACCGGCGCGGCCGGGCTGCTCGCCGCCTGGGTCATCACGATCGACAAGTTCAAGCTGCTCGAGGACCCCAGCTTCACCCCGGGCTGCAGCCTGAACCCGGTCGTCGCCTGCGGCAACATCATGAAGAGCGAGCAGGCGGCGGCGTTCGGCTTCCCCAACCCGATGCTCGGCATCGCCACCTACTCGGTGGTCATCGGCATCGGCATGGCACTCCTGGCCGGCGCGCGCTTCCGCAGCTGGTACTGGCTCGGCCTGAACGCGGGCACGCTGTTCGGCGTCGGATTCTGCACCTGGCTCCAGTACCAGTCGCTCTACAACATCAACTCGCTCTGCCTGTGGTGCTGCCTGGCCTGGGTCGCCACGATCTTCATGTTCTGCTACGTCACCACGCACAACATCAAGCACGGCATCCTGCCCGCCCCCGCCTGGCTGCGGAACACCCTCACCGAGTTCCACTGGGTGCCGCCGGTGCTCTGGATCGGGATCATCGGCATGCTGATCCTGACCCGCTGGTGGGACTTCTGGACCAGCTGACGCAGTCGGCGGTCCTGTCAGTGGGGTGACATAGGCTGCGGAGCGTGGAGCCCGACCTCTTTACCGCAGCAGCCGAAGACCGCCAGGAGAAGGACCCGTCCAGCAGCCCCCTCGCTGTCCGGATGCGTCCTCGTACGATCGACGAGGTCGTGGGCCAGCAGCACCTGCTCAAGCAGGGCTCGCCCCTGCGCCGACTCGTCGGCGAAGGGAGCGGGGGCCCGGCAGGTCCCTCCTCGGTGATCCTCTGGGGGCCGCCGGGCACCGGCAAGACGACCCTGGCGTACGTGGTCAGCAAGGCCACCAACAAGCGCTTCGTCGAGCTCTCCGCGATCACCGCCGGTGTCAAGGAGGTCCGGGCCGTCATCGAGGGCGCGCGCCGCGCCACCGGGGGCTTCGGCAAGGAGACCGTCCTCTTCCTCGACGAGATCCACCGCTTCTCCAAGGCCCAGCAGGACTCCCTGCTCCCCGCCGTGGAGAACCGCTGGGTGACCCTGATCGCGGCCACCACGGAGAACCCGTACTTCTCGATCATCTCCCCGCTGCTGTCGCGCTCCCTGCTGCTGACCCTGGAGCCGCTCACCGACGAGGACCTGCGCGCCCTGCTGCGCCGGGCCCTGTCCGACGAGCGGGGGCTGGGCGGAGCCGTCACCCTGACCGACGACGCGGAGGCGCATCTGCTGCGGATCGCGGGCGGTGACGCCCGGCGCGCCCTGACCGCGCTGGAGGCGGCGGCCGGAGCGGCCCTCGCCAAGCACGAGCCGGAAGTCACGCTCACGACGCTCGAGGAGACCGTCGACCGGGCAGCCGTGAAGTACGACCGTGACGGCGACCAGCACTACGACGTGGCGAGTGCCCTGATCAAGTCCATCCGCGGCTCCGACGTGGATGCCGCCCTGCACTACCTCGCCCGGATGATCGAGGCGGGTGAGGACCCCCGGTTCATCGCCCGGCGGCTGATGATCTCCGCGAGCGAGGACATCGGGCTCGCCGATCCGACGGCGCTGCCCACCGCGGTGGCGGCGGCCCAGGCGGTAGCCATGATCGGCTTTCCGGAGGCGGCGCTCACCCTCAGCCACGCCACGATCGCGCTGGCGCTCGCCCCGAAGTCCAACGCGGCCACCCTGGCGATCTCGGCGGCGCAGGAGGATGTGCGCAGGGGCCTCGCAGGCCCGGTTCCCGCGCATCTGCGTGACGGCCACTACAAGGGTGCCGCCAAGCTGGGCCACGCCCAGGGCTATGTCTATCCCCACGATGTGCCCGGCGGGATCGCCGCACAGGAGTACGCCCCGGAGGCAGTCCGCGGCAAGCGCTACTACGAACCCACGCGCTACGGCGCGGAGGCGCGGTACGCGGACGTGGCGGACCGGGTGCGTGAGCGGCTCGGCCGCGGCGATCCGGGCGGCACCGCGTCGTCGTGACCCGTGAGCGGTCGGGTGCCACGGCTTCGGGACCGGGTCAGCAGGACGCCGCTTCGAAGAGTGTGTACATGGCGCGGCGCAGTTCGCTGACGTCGCGTACGGGGTCCGGGAATTCGAAGCGGGCGTCGAAGCAGTTCCCTCCGTCCTCGACGAACCGGACCCGGAGACCGAAGCGGTCGAGCGCGACCGGGACGGCGGCGGTCCGCCGGCCCGATCCGTCGTCCGCGGCCCGCTCGCCGAGCAATGTGGACAAGGTCTCCATCTGCTCGCTGTGGGCCGAGTGCAGATGCTGGAGCAGCTCGGCCTCGTTGCCGACGAGCGGATCGGGGTCCGCGTCGCGCAGTGCCTCGGGCTCGATGTCCTCGGCGCCCCACAGGTCGTCGACCGCCGCCTCCCCGACCTCCAGCCTGAGCATCATCCGGCCGGGCTCCGCCAGGCCCGGTACGCGGGTCAGCCAGCCGAAGATCCGGGCACGGCCGCGGATCCGGTGCGGGACGGAGACCGGTGCGACATCGGTGATCTCCAGCACGGCGGGGAGCTCGTCGCCCTGGGCGTGCGTCGCGGCCCGTACGACCGGTGAGTCGGCGGGGAACCGGAGGAACAGGTCCCCGTCGGGGCCGATGTACCTGGAGTCGGGCACCAGGAGGTCGGGAGGGATCACATCCAGCCCCGGTACGAGGAGTGCCGCGGAGCAGGTACTCTGTACGAGAGTTCGTGTGCGCTCGGCTGCTGACGGCATCCGAGTGTTTTCAAGCCCGCTGGGACGCGGCTGACCACGATCAGATCGGCCTTCCGTCGTAGCAGCACCTTCTGGTGTGCTGCCGCTGTCTGTGCTGTCCGTGACGTGAGTGGTGTTCCCAGGGCGAGACATGCGATCTCCTTGAGTAAGGTAAGCCTTACCTAACTTAACCTACAACGGAGGTCTGGAGAACGTGCCTAACCAGTCGCGTCCCAAGGTCAAGAAGTCGCGTGCCCTCGGCATCGCTCTGACGCCGAAGGCTGTCAAGTACTTCGAAGCCCGCCCCTACCCGCCGGGCGAGCACGGCCGTGGCCGCAAGCAGAACTCGGACTACAAGGTCCGTCTGCTCGAGAAGCAGCGTCTGCGTGCGCAGTACGACATCAGCGAGCGCCAGATGGCGCGCGCCTACGACCGCGCCAAGAAGGCCGAAGGCAAGACGGGCGAGGCGCTGGTCGTCGAGCTCGAGCGTCGCCTCGACGCCCTGGTCCTGCGTTCGGGCATCGCCCGCACCATCTACCAGGCCCGCCAGATGGTCGTCCACGGCCACATCGAGGTCAACGGTGGCAAGGTCGACAAGCCGTCCTTCCGCGTGCGCCCCGACGACGTCGTGCAGGTCCGCGAGCGCAGCCGCACCAAGGTCCCCTTCCAGGTGGCCCGCGAGGGTGGTTACGACACCGACGGTGAGACCCCGCGCTACCTCCAGGTGAACCTGAAGGCCCTGGCCTTCCGCCTGGACCGTGACCCGAACCGCAAGGAAATTCCGGTCATCTGCGACGAGCAGCTCGTCGTCGAGTACTACGCCCGCTGATTCAGGCGTAGCTCCCTCAGAGCTCGGGCCCGCCCCTCCCTGTTGTCCGGGAGGCGGCGGGCCTTCGCGTTTCCCCGGGCGCCGCCACGCCGCGGGCACCCTCCCCGCCCGGACGGACACGGGCCTCCTCGCCGAGGGCCCTCGCCACCGCGGCCTTCGTGTCCAGCCGGCTTCCGGAGCGCCGCTCGGCCTCGTACCGCACATCGCCGAGCACGTTCCGGGCCTGTGCCTCGCAGTCGGCGCGCGGCCTGCCGTAATACGCCGAGCCGAACAGGGGCAGGCCCACCGACGGCCAGATCCGCTCCGCGGCGCCCTGCAGCACGGCGGCCTCCGCGGCGTCGCCCTCGACGGCGGTCACCAGGGCCATCAGCTCCAACGAGAGCACCGTGCCGAGCAGATCGTGGAAGGTGTGCGCGATGGACAGTGCCTCGCCGAGCATCTGCCGCGCCCGCGTCGTCCGCCCGCGTTGCAGTGCGGCATAGGCCAGTACGTACAGCGCGTAGGCCAGGGCCCAGCGCTCCCCGTGGTCCTCGCAGATCTCGCGGACCTCGTCGCAGATCTCCGCCGCGCCGTCCAGGTCCCCTCCGAAGGCCACGGCCATCGCCAGCTCGATCTGGGCCATCAGCACATTGCTGTTCAGCTCACCGATCTCCCGGTAGCGCGCCAGGGCCTCGCGCAGCAGCTCCTCGGCGCGGACCAGATCGTCCGTGACGATCGCCAGGCAGCCGGAGCGGTGCACCGCGTAGGCCACCGCGGAGGCGTCCCCCGAACGCTCGCCCTCCTCCCGGCACTCCTGCAGGGCCGAGACCGCACCGATCGCGTCGCCCTGCAGCACAGCGACATAGCCCAGTACCCACAGCGCCTTCAGCCGCGACGGATCGTAGGGCGACTCCTCCTCCAGTACGTGGTCCAGCCAGTGGCGCCCCTCCGAGAGCCGGCCGCAGCCCGCCCAGTAGAACCAGAGGGTGCCCGCCAGGTACTGGGCGAGGTGGACCTCGTCCGGGCTCTCCATCGAGCACTCCATCGCCCGGCGCAGATTCGGCAGTTCGCTGTCGATGCGGGCGGCTGCCGCTGCCTGCCGGGGGCTGAACCAGTCGAGCTCGCACCAGGTGGCGAGGCCGAGGAACCAGTCCCGGTGCCTGCGGCGCAGCCGTTCGGTGTCACCGGTCGCGCCCAGCCACTCGGCGCCGTACTCCCGCACGGTGTCCAGCAACCGGTACCGGCTGCCCACCGCCGAGTCCTCGCGCAGGACGACGGACTGCGCGAGCAGCTCGTCCAGGACGTCGAGCACCGAGTCGGCCGGCAGGTCGGGACCGCTGCAGATGTACTCGACGGCCTCCAGGTCGAACTGCCCGGCGAACACCGAGAGCCGTGCCCACAGCAGGCGCTGCTCGGGAGCGCACAGCTCGTGGCTCCAGCCGATGGCCGTACGCAGGGTCTGATGCCGGGGCAATGCACTGCGGCTGCCTCCGGTCAGCAGCCGGAAGCGGTCGTCCAGCCGTTGGAGCACCTGTTCCATCGACAGGGCCCGCAGCCGCCCGGCGGCCAGTTCGAGGGCGAGCGGAATCCCGTCGAGGCGGCGGCACAGCTCACGTGCGGACTCCTGGTTGCCGTCCGTCAGCCGGAACCCCGGTTGTACGGCACGGGCGCGCTGGGCGAAGAGCTCCATGGCGTCCTCGTCCGTCATCGGCGCCAGCGTGAAGGTGGCCTCGCCGTCCACGCGCAACGGGCGGCGTCCGGCGGCGAGGATCTGCAGGCGCGGTGCCCTGCGCAGCAGTTCGCCCACGAGCCCGGCACACGAATCGGTGAGATGTTCGAAGCCGTCGATCACGAGCAGGAGTTGACGTTCGGCGCAGTGCTCCACCAACGTGGTGCGTGGCGGCCTCTTGGTGTGATCGGTGAGGCCCAGGGCGTCGACCAACGCGTGTTCGAGCAGGGCCGGATCGTGGATGGCCGACAGCTCGGCGATCCAGACCCCGTCGCAGTACCGTTTCTCCACCAGCGCCGCGATCCGGACGGCACAACGGGTCTTGCCGACCCCGGCCACCCCGGCGACCGTGACCAGTCGGGACTCGTCCAGCAGCAGCCCCAGCCGGGCCAGCTCGTCCTCGCGTCCCACGAATGTGTTCAGTTCGGCCGGGAGGTTTCCGTGGACGGCGGCGGGCGAGGGTTCGGCGTCGTCGGGTGCGGGGGAGGGGCGCTGAGGGCGTCGCATGAAACACGCAGAGTACTGGCACATAAGCTCTCCGTACAATCTCCCCGCCCCCGGGCTCGCCCCGCCCGCCCGTAATGCGGTACAGGGCCTGACGCCCGGCGCGATAGGGTCGAGGGACGAGGACCGGCTGTGGTGGCAGCACACACCGGCCGACCCGAGACAGGCAGAGACAAGCCCCGGCCGGGGCAAGCGACAAGCAGGGAGCGGTGCACTGTGTCCGGTGGAGAGGTGGCCGGGATCCTGGTGGCCGTCTTCTGGGCGATCCTGGTTTCGTTCCTCGCCGTGGTGCTGGTGAGGCTGGCCCAGACGCTCAGGGCGACCACCAAGCTGGTGGCGGACGTGACCGAGCAGGCCGTTCCGCTGCTCGCCGACGCCTCCGCGACCCTGCGCTCCGCGCAGACCCAGCTCGACAAGGTCGACGCCATCGCGAGTGACGTGCAGGAGGTCACCTCCAACGCCTCGGCGCTCTCCACCACCGTCGCGTCGACGTTCGGCGGGCCGCTCGTGAAGGTCGCCGCGTTCGGCTACGGCGTACGCCAGGCGCTCGGCCGCCGGACCGCTCCGGAACCGGAGCCGGCCCCCCGGACCTCCCGCCGCACCGTGATTGTCGGCCGTACCGTGCCGTCCGCCCGCAGCAGGAAGCGGAACGGCCGCAGCTCCCGTGGACAGAAGGACTGACGCAGCGATGTTCCGCCGTACGTTCTGGTTCACCGCCGGCGCAGCCGCCGGTGTCTGGGCCACCACCAAGGTCAACCGCAAGATCAAGCAGCTGACTCCCGAGAGCCTCGCGGCGCAGGCCGCCGACAAGGCGATCGAGGCGGGTCACAAGCTGAAGGACTTCGCTCTCGACGTGCGCGAGGGCATGGTCCGCCGAGAGGCCGAACTGGGCGGGGCGCTGGGCATCGAGGCGCCTGTCGACCCCGAACTCCCGGTACGCGCCCACTACGCAGTCGAAGCGGCCGACCCGGACCGCGCCGCCACGTACCGCAAGCTCCCCTACAACTCGAACAACCGGAATGAGGACCACTAATGGAGTCGGCTGAAATTCGCCGCCGCTGGCTGAGCTTCTTCGAGGAGCGCGGTCACACCGTCGTGCCTTCGGCGTCGCTCATCGCGGACGACCCGACTCTGCTGCTGGTCCCCGCGGGCATGGTCCCCTTCAAGCCGTACTTCCTCGGCGAGGTCAAGCCGCCCGCCCCGCGCGTCACCAGCGTGCAGAAGTGCGTCCGTACGCCGGACATCGAAGAGGTCGGCAAGACCACCCGGCACGGCACGTTCTTCCAGATGTGCGGCAACTTCTCCTTCGGCGACTACTTCAAGGAAGGGGCCATCCAGTACGCCTGGGAGGCCCTGACCAACTCCGTCGAGGACGGTGGCTTCGGCCTCGACCCCGAGCGTCTGTGGATCACGGTCTACCTGGACGACGACGAGGCCGAGCAGATCTGGCGCGAGAAGATCGGCGTTCCGGCCGAGCGCATCCAGCGCCTGGGCAAGAAGGACAACTTCTGGTCCATGGGCGTCCCCGGTCCCTGCGGCCCCTGCTCCGAGATCAACTACGACCGCGGCCCGGAGTTCGGCGTCGAGGGTGGCCCCGCCGTCAACGACGAGCGCTACGTGGAGATCTGGAACCTGGTCTTCATGCAGTACGAGCGGGGCGCCGGCGACGGCAAGGAGGACTTCCCGATCCTCGGCGACCTGCCGTCGCAGAACATCGACACCGGTCTCGGCCTCGAACGCCTCGCCATGATCCTGCAGGGCGTACAGAACATGTACGAGACCGACACCCTGCGCGTCGTCATGGACAAGGCCACCGAGCTCACCGGCGTGCGCTACGGCGCCGAGCAGGGCTCGGACGTCTCCCTGCGCGTCGTCGCCGACCACATCCGTACGTCGGTCATGCTCATCGGCGACGGCGTCACCCCCGGCAACGAGGGCCGCGGCTACGTGCTGCGCCGCATCATGCGCCGCGCCATCCGCAACATGCGCCTCATGGGCGCCACCGGACCGGTGGCCCGCGACCTGGTCGACGTCGTGATCAACACGATGGGCGAGCAGTACCCGGAGCTCCTCACCGACCGCAAGCGCATCGAGACCGTCGCCCTCGCCGAGGAGGCCGCCTTCCTCAAGGCCCTCAAGGGCGGCACGAACATCCTCGAGACCGCCGTCACCGAGACCAAGGCCGCGGGCGGCCAGGTCCTCGCCGGTGACAAGGCCTTCCTGCTCCACGACACCTGGGGCTTCCCGATCGACCTCACGCTGGAGATGGCCGCCGAACAGGGCCTCTCCGTCGACGAGGAGGGCTTCCGCCGCCTGATGCAGGAGCAGCGGGACAAGGCCAAGGCCGACGCCAAGGCCAAGAAGACCGGTCACGCCGACCTGTCCGCCTACCGCCAGGTGGCCGACACCTCGGGCGCCACCGAGTTCACCGGCTACACCAGCACCGAGGGCGAGTCGAGGATCGTCGGCCTGCTCGTCGACGGTGTTCCCTCGCCCGCCGCCTCCGAGGGCGACGACGTCGAGGTCGTCCTCGACCGGACCCCGTTCTACGCCGAGGGCGGCGGCCAGCTCGCCGACCAGGGCCGGATCCGGCTCGACACCGGCGCCGTCATCCAGATCCGCGACGTACAGCAGCCGGTCCCGGGTGTCTCCGTCCACAAGGGCTCGGTCCAGGTCGGAGAGGTCACGGTCGGCGCCGCCGCCTACGCCTCCATCGACAACACCCGCCGCCGCGCCATCGCCCGCGCCCACAGCGCCACGCACCTCACGCACCAGGCGCTGCGCGACGCCCTCGGCCCGACGGCCGCCCAGGCCGGTTCCGAGAACTCGCCCGGCCGCTTCCGCTTCGATTTCGGTTCGCCCGCCGCCGTACCCGGCACGGTCCTCACCGACGTCGAGCAGAAGATCAACGAGGTCCTGGCCCGCGAACTGGACGTCCAGGCCGAGGTCATGTCGATCGACGAGGCCAAGAAGCAGGGCGCCATCGCCGAGTTCGGCGAGAAGTACGGCGAGCGGGTCCGGGTCGTCACCATCGGCGACTTCTCCAAGGAGCTGTGCGGCGGCACGCACGTCCACAACACCGCCCAGCTGGGCCTGGTGAAGCT
The DNA here is from genome assembly GCF_036226745.1 of Streptomyces sp. NBC_00683. Taxonomy (NCBI): domain Bacteria; kingdom Bacillati; phylum Actinomycetota; class Actinomycetes; order Kitasatosporales; family Streptomycetaceae; genus Streptomyces; species Streptomyces sp. NBC_00683. Next base: position 7,104,183 of record NZ_CP109013.1, read on the forward strand.
CCTCGGCGAGTCTTCGATCGGTTCCGGGGTGCGCCGTATCGAGGCCCTGGTCGGCGTGGACGCGTACAACTTCCTCGCCAAGGAGCACACGGTCGTCGCCCAGCTCCAGGAACTGGTCAAGGGCCGGTCCGAGGAGCTCCCGGAGAAGATCGCCGGCATGCTCGGCAAGCTGAAGGACGCCGAGAAGGAGATCGAGAAGTTCCGCGCGGAGAAGGTCCTGGCGGCCGCCGCCGGGCTGGTCGACTCCGCCAAGGACGTACGGGGCGTCGCCCTGGTCACCGGGCAGGTGCCGGACGGCACCTCGGCCGACGACCTGCGCAAGCTCGTCCTGGACGTGCGTGGACGCATCCAGGGCGGCCGGCCGGCCGTCGTGGCCCTGTTCACCACGGCCAACGGGCGCCCGCTGACCGTCATCGCCACCAACGAGGCCGCCCGCGAACGCGGCCTCAAGGCCGGTGACCTGGTCCGTACCGCCGCCAAGACCCTCGGCGGCGGTGGCGGCGGCAAGCCGGACGTCGCCCAGGGCGGCGGCCAGAACCCGGACGCCATCGGTGACGCCGTCGCCGCTGTCGAACGCCTCGTCACCGAGACGGCGTGAGCCGGAGATGACGCAGATGCGCCGTGGACGTCGACTCGCCATCGACGTCGGTGACGCCCGTATCGGGGTCGCCTCGTGCGACCCCGACGGGATCCTCGCCACGCCGGTGGAGACCGTTCCGGGACGTGATGTCCCGGCCGCCCACCGGCGGCTCGGCCAGATCGTCGAGGAGTACGAGCCGATCGAGGTCATCGTCGGTCTGCCCCGCTCGCTGGGCGGCGGCGAAGGTCCCGCGGCGGCGAAGGTCCGGGCCTTCGCCCAGGTGTTCGCCCGCTCGGTCGCACCCATTCCGGTGCGATTGGTGGACGAGAGGATGACCACAGTGACGGCCACTCAGGGACTCCGCGCTTCGGGCGTGAAGTCCAAGAAGGGCCGGTCTGTCATCGACCAGGCTGCCGCTGTGGTGATCCTCCAGAACGCTCTGGAGTCCGAACGGGCTTCGGGCCGAGCTCCCGGCGAGGGCGTCGAAGTGGTTGTCTGATCGCGATACGGTAACGTTCCGCGCGATGCGTCGGTGTTCGAACAAACACCGCACAGCGAAGCGAAGAGACGGAACGCGTCTCGCGGCTCTAGGGGATCGATGACTGAGTATGGCCGGGGCCCCGGCTCCGAACCGTGGCACCCCGAGGACCCCTTGTACGGGGACCAGGGGTGGGAAGGCGGCCGGCAGGCTGCCCACGGCCAGGGCCAGTACGACAGCCAGCAGCAGCCCTATGCGCAGGACCCGTACGCCCAGCAGCAGCCTCAGCAGGGCTACCCGCAGGACCCGTATACCCAGCAGCAGGCCCCGTACGCGCACCAGCAGGACCCGTATGCCCAGCAGCACCCTCAGCAGGGCTATCCGCAGGACCCGTACGCCCAGCAGCCCCAGCAGCCCCAGCAGCCCCAGCAGCCCCCGTACAACGGTGGCTGGGACACGGGCCAGCACGCCGCGATGCCGTACGAGCCCCAGCCCCAGCCGCCGTACGGCAATGCCCCGGGCGGCTACGGCGAGCAGGCCGACTACTACGGCACCGCCGAGGCATACCCCCCGCCGCAGCCCCCGGGCCGCCGCGAGCAGGCCCCCGAGCAGCAGCCGCAGCAGCAGCCTGAGCGGCAGAACCCGGACTGGGATCCGGATGAGCCCCAGGAGGAGACGCATCCTTTCTTCACGGGTGCGGACGAGCCGGCCGAGGGACGCGATTCCCGGAAGCCCCGCGGCTCCCGGGACGACGACGGCTACGACGACGACTCGCGCGAACCCCGCCGGGGCAAGGGCAAGAAGAAGAGCCGCAGCGGCTGCGCCTGCCTCGTCGTCTCGCTGGTCCTCGTGGGCGGCCTCGGAGGGGTCTCCTACTTCGGCTACTCCTACTACAAGAGCCAGTTCGGCGAGGCGCCCGATTTCGCGGGCGGCGGTTCGGGCGAGGTCGAGGTCGAGATCCCGGAGGGTGCACTCGGGAATGAGATCGCGAACATTCTGAAGAAGGCGGGCGTCGTGAAGTCGGCCGACGCCTTCATTTCTGCTCAGAACGGTAATCCCAAGGGGAAATCCATCCAGGCAGGCGTTTATCTCCTGAAAAAGGAGATGTCCGCGGACAATGCCGTGAAGCTGATGCTGTCCCCGACGAGCAAGAATGCATTGATCATCGCCGAGGGCCGGACCAATCGGGAGATCTACGCCAAGATCGACGATCGGATCGGCGTCAAGGCGGGTACCACCGCGAAGGTTGCCGAGACCCAGGGCGAAAGCTTCGACCTGCCCGACTGGGCGCCGGACGATCCGGATATCAAGGATCCCCTGGAGGGCTTCCTCTACCCCGCCGCCTATCCCGTCAGCAAGGGGGCGAAGCCCGAGGACGTCCTCAAGAAGATGGTCGCGCGGGCGAACAAGGAGTACGGCAAGGCCGACCTCCAGGCCACTGCGGAAAAACTCGGTCTCGAAGGTCCCTGGCAGCTGATCACGGTCGCGAGCCTCGTCCAGGCCGAAGGCAAGCACAAAGAGGACTTCGACAAGGTCTCGAGGGTTGTCTACAACCGTCTCAAGCCCGACAACACCGAGACATACGGTCTGCTCGACTTCGACTCGACGGTCAATTACGTCAAGAAGGAGAGCACGCTGGACATCGGTGCGGTCGATGACCTGCGCAAGCTCGACGATCCGTACAACACGTACCACGTCAAGGGGCTGCCGGCGGGGCCGATCAACAACCCCGGGGCCGAAGCGCTGAACTCGGCGGCCAACCCTGCCCCCGGCCCCTGGTACTACTTCGTGTCGATCAGCGAGGACAAGACGGTGTTCGCGGTGACGAACGAGGAGCACGAGCGGAACCGTCAGAAGTACGAGGACCAGAAGGCCGACGAGTGAGTACCCCCAGACGCGCGGCCGTCCTCGGCTCGCCGATCGCCCATTCGCTCTCCCCGGCACTGCACCGGGCCGCGTACGCGGAGCTCGGCCTCGACGACTGGTCGTACGACCGGTTCGACGTGGACGAGGCCGCACTCCCCGGGTTCGTCGAGGGCCTGGACGCCTCCTGGGCGGGACTCTCCCTGACCATGCCGCTCAAGCGGGCGATCATCCCGCTGCTCGACGGGATCAGTGAGACGGCCGCCTCGGTCGAGGCGGTCAACACCGTCGTGTTCACCGAGGACGGCCGCCGGGTCGGCGACAACACCGACATCCCCGGAATGATCGCGGCCCTGCACGAACGCGGAGTCGAGAAGGTGGAGTCCGCCGCCGTCCTCGGCGCCGGAGCGACCGCGTCCTCGGCCGTCGCCGCACTCGCCGCGATCTGCACCGGACCGGTCACCGTCTACGTCCGCAGCAGGGAACGCGGCGACGAGATGCGCGGCTGGGGCGACCGCCTCGGCGTCGATGTCCGGGTCGCGGACTGGACATCGGCGGGGGAGGCGCTGCGGGCCCCGCTGGTGATCGCCACGACCCCGGCCGGCACCACGGACGCTCTGGCCGGTGCGGTACCGGATGCCCCGGGCACTCTGTTCGACGTGCTCTACGAGCCGTGGCCGACCGCGCTCGCCGCTCGCTGGTCAGCAGCGGAAGGGACCGTGGTCGCGGGTCTCGATCTTCTCGTCCATCAGGCAGTCCTCCAGGTGGAGCAGATGACCGGGCGAGGCCCCGGTCCGCTGGCCGCGATGCGGGTGGCGGGCGAAGAGGCCCTGGCGGCTCGCGAGCACTGACGCCGCGCGGAGCACGGGCGGGCGAAGTGCACATTGCGGCCCGCCTCGTCCCGTTTCGCGGGGCCGCGCCGAGCGCCGTAACGGTCCGTCTGCTGGACCGGCGGGTGGTTCGCGTCCCCGGGCGTGGGAGGATCGGGGTGGCGGGCCAGGGCCGCGCACCCGGTCGCGCCGTTGCAGTTTTCAGGCGCGAGCATGAGGAGCACCGTTGAGCAGGTTGCGCTGGCTGACCGCAGGAGAGTCGCACGGCCCCGCACTGGTGGCGACGCTGGAGGGTCTTCCCGCCGGCATCCCGGTCACCACGGAGATGGTGGCGGACGCGCTCGCCCGGCGACGGCTCGGTTACGGGCGCGGCGCTCGTATGAAGTTCGAGAAGGACGAGGTCACCTTCCTCGGCGGCGTCCGGCACGGTCTGACCATGGGTTCGCCCGTTGCCGTGATGGTGGGCAACACCGAGTGGCCCAAGTGGGAGCAGGTCATGTCGGCCGACCCGGTCGACCCCGACGTACTGGCCGAACAGGCCCGTAACGCCCCGCTGACCCGGCCCCGGCCCGGTCACGCCGACCTCGCCGGGATGCAGAAGTACGGCTTCGACGAGGCCCGGCCGATCCTGGAGCGCGCCAGCGCCCGGGAGACCGCGGCACGTGTCGCCCTCGGCGCCGTCGCCCGCTCCTACCTCAAGGAGACCGCGGGCATCGAGATCGTCTCCCACGTCGTCGAGCTGGCCGCGGCCAAGGCGCCCTACGGCGTCTACCCCAAGCCCTCCGACGTCGAGCGGCTCGACGCCGACCCCGTGCGCTGCCTGGACGCCGACGCGTCGAAGGCGATGGTCGCGGAGATCGACCAGGCCCACAAGGACGGCGACACCCTCGGCGGAGTCGTCGAGGTGCTCGCGTACGGCGTGCCCGTCGGTCTCGGCTCGCACGTGCACTGGGACCGCCGGCTCGACGCCCGGCTCGCCGCCGCGCTGATGGGCATCCAGGCCATCAAGGGCGTCGAGGTCGGCGACGGCTTCGACCTGGCCCGGGTGCCGGGCTCCAAGGCGCACGACGAGATCGTGGCCACCGCGGACGGGATCAGGCGCACCTCCGGCCGTTCCGGCGGCACCGAGGGCGGCCTGACCACGGGTGAGCTGCTGCGGGTCCGCGCCGCGATGAAGCCGATCGCCACCGTGCCCCGCGCGCTCGCCACCATCGACGTGGTCACCGGTGAGGCGGCCAAGGCGCACCACCAGCGCTCCGACGTCTGTGCCGTCCCGGCCGCCGGGATCGTCGCCGAGGCGATGGTCGCGCTGGTCCTGGCCGACGCGGTCGCGGAGAAGTTCGGCGGCGACAGCGTCGCGGAGACCCACCGCAACGTGCAGTCGTACCTCTCCCACCTGCAGATCCGGTGAGCGGCCCGCTGATCGTCCTCGTCGGCCCCATGGGGGTCGGCAAGTCCACCGTGGGCGAGCTGCTCGCCGAGCGCCTCGGCACCACCTACCGGGACACCGACGCGGATGTCGTGGCCACGGCGGGCAAGGCGATCTCCGAGATCTTCTTCGACGAGGGCGAGGAGCACTTCCGGGCGCTGGAACGGCAGGCGGTGCAGGACGCCATGGCCCAGCACCCGGGCGTCCTCTCCCTCGGCGGCGGAACGGTACTCGACGAGAAGACGCGTGAGCTGCTCGCGGGCCACGCCGTCGTCTACCTGTCGATGGACGTGGACGAGGCGGTCAAGCGGGTCGGGCTGAACACCGCCCGGCCCCTGCTCGCCGTCAACCCGCGACGGCAGTGGCGCGAGCTGATGGAGGCCAGGCGCCACCTCTACGAAGAGGTGGCCCGCTCCGTCGTCGCCACCGACGAACGCACCCCCGAAGAGGTCGCCCAGGCGGTCCTCGACGCACTGGAACTGCCGGAGCGCACGGGCGAGTCCCCGCTGTCCGGCCAGGAGAACACACGTATGACCGAGCAGGGCACCACGCGCATCCAGATCGCCGGCACGGCGGGCACCGACCCGTACGAGGTGCTCGTCGGCCGCCAGCTCCTCGGTGAGCTGGCGAACCTCATCGGCGACCGCGCCAGGAGGGTTGCCGTCCTGCACCCCGAAGCGCTCGCCGAGACCGGTGAGGCGGTCCGCCAGGACCTGGCCGACCAGGGCTACGAGGCCATCGCGATCCAGCTGCCGAACGCCGAGGAGGCCAAGACCGTCGAGGTCGCGGCCTACTGCTGGAAGGCGCTCGGCCAGACCGGCTTCACCCGCACCGACGTCATCGTCGGTGTCGGCGGCGGCGCCACCACCGACGTGGCGGGCTTCGTCGCCGCCACCTGGCTGCGCGGGGTCCGCTGGATCGCCGTGCCGACGACGGTGCTCGCCATGGTCGACGCGGCCGTCGGCGGCAAGACGGGCATCAACACCGCCGAGGGCAAGAACCTCGTCGGCGCCTTCCACCCGCCCGCCGGAGTGCTCTGCGACCTCGCCGCGCTCGACTCGCTGCCGGTCAACGACTACGTCTCCGGCATGGCCGAGATCATCAAGGCCGGCTTCATCGCCGACCCGGTGATCCTCGACCTCGTCGAGGCCGACCCGCAGGGCGCCCGTACGCCCGCGGGACCGCACACCGCCGAGCTGATCGAGCGTTCCATCCGGGTGAAGGCCGAGGTCGTCTCCAGCGACCTCAAGGAGTCCGGACTCCGGGAGATCCTCAACTACGGGCACACCCTGGCCCACGCCATCGAGAAGAACGAGCGCTACAAGTGGCGCCACGGCGCCGCCGTCTCGATCGGCATGGTCTTCGCCGCCGAACTGGGCCGGCTCGCCGGACGCCTCGACGACGCCACCGCCGACCGGCACCGCGCCGTCCTGGAGTCCGTCGGACTGCCGCTCACCTACCGCGGCGACCAGTGGCCCAAGCTCCTGGAGAACATGAAGGTCGACAAGAAGTCGCGCGGCGACCTGCTGCGCTTCATCGTCCTGGACGGCATCGGGAAGCCCACCGTGCTCGAGGGACCCGACCCGGCGGTCCTCCTCGCCGCCTACGGGGAGGTCTCCGCATGACCACCCGCAGGGTCCTCGTGCTCAACGGCCCGAACCTCGGACGGCTCGGCTCCCGCGAGCCCGACGTGTACGGGGCGACGTCGTACGCGGGTCTCGTCGACACGTGCCGCACCGTCGGCAAGGAGCTCGGCTTCGACGTCGACGTCCGCGAGACCAACGACGAGGGCGAGCTGATCCGCTGGCTCCACGAGGCAGCCGACGGATCGATTCCGGTCGTTCTCAACCCGGGCGCGTTCACCCACTACTCGTACGGCATGCGCGACGCGGCCGCCCAGCGCACCGCTCCGCTGATCGAGGTGCACATCTCGAATCCGTACGCGCGTGAGGAATTCCGCCACACCTCGGTGGTCGCCCCGGTGGCCACCGGCACCGTGGCCGGATTCGGTATCGGCTCCTACCGCCTCGCCCTGCGTGCCCTGGCCGACGAGCTGACGGCCTGACGGACTGACGGACCGTCAACGGGCACTTCGTGCCTCCCTGGGCCGTTCACTCGGTGGCGGCCCAGGAAGGTACGGTTGCCGTCGACCAGCGCCAGTTGCCTGCACGAGACGGAGTGGCACCGGATGCAGCACGCAGTGGGGGCCCCGCTGCCGCCGCCCCACGGCCCCGGAAACGGGCTGTGGACGCAGGAGGCCCAGCACCCCGGCCACCCCGGTCCGCCGGGACCGCCGCCGATACCTCCCGCCCCCCAGGGGCAGGGCTGGACCGGCCCCGCACCCCAGCACGCCCCGTCCCCTCCCTCGCGGGAGACCACCGGGCACATCCAGCTCCCGCCGGGCGGGCCCGTTCCGCTGCCCGCGCCGCCCGCCGAGGCGGGCACCGGCGCCGCGACCCTGGCCGTGCTGCTGATCGGCCCGGCAGGAGCCGGCAAGACCACGGTCGCCAAGCTCTGGGCGGGCCGCCGCCGCGTCCCGACCGCGCACGTCTCCCTCGACGACGTCCGCGAATGGGTCTGCTCGGGCTTCGCCGACCCGCAGGCCGGGTGGAACGACCACTCCGAGGCGCAGTACCGGCTGGCGCGCCGCACCTGCGGCTTCGCCGCCCGTAATTTCCTGGCCAACGGCATCTCCTGCATCCTCGACGACGCGGTCTTCCCCGACCGGCCCGTCGTCGGCCTGGGAGGCTGGAAGCGCCATGTCGGCCCCGGCCTGCTGCCCGTCGTCCTCCTGCCCGGCCTGGAGGTCGTCCTGGAGCGCAACGCGGCACGCAGCGGCAACCGCCGCCTCTCCGACGAGGAGGTCGCCCGGATCCACGGCCGGATGGCCGGCTGGTACGGCTCCGGCCTGCCGATCATCGACAACTCCACGTACGACGTCGAGACCACAGCGAGGGTCCTGGACGACGTGCTGGCCCGCTCCATAGCCAGCCCGCCGACCTGGTAGCCGCGGGTGCGGCGCCCCCGGTCGGATGCGCTGACCGGGCGGCCCGCCGCCCGCGCTCGTAGGCTCGGAACATGTCAGAGGTGTACGCCGTCCGACGCGGGCTGCTCCGCGACCGGTACGCCGCCGCCGGATCCGCTGCGGCCCTGGTCTCCCGCCCCGCCAACGTCCGCTATCTCGCGGGCGGGGCCCCGCCCGGCGCCGTGCTGCTGCTCGGCCCCGGCCAGGACGTCCTGCTCTGCCCCCGTGCCCCGACGGGCGATCCCGCCCACGGGCGCCCCGACGAACAGCTGCGGCTGACGGTGCTGCCCGCGCCCGACGGGGACCCCGTCGTCGCCGCCGCGGATCTGGCCCTCTCCCTCGACGCGGACTCCCTCGCAGTGGAGGAGCACGACCTCACCGTCTCCCGGCACCGTGCCATGGGCTCGGTCGCCCCCCGCCTCCGCCTGGCCGACCTCGGCTTCACCGTGGAGCAGCTGCGGGTCGTCAAGGACGAGGAGGAGATCGCCTGTCTGCGGATCGCCGCCGAGATCACCGATCAGGCCCTCGGAGAGCTCCTCGAATCCATTCTGGTGGGCCGTACCGAGCGGCACCTGGCCCTGGAGCTGGAGCGCCGCCTGGTGGACCACGGAGCGGACGGCCCCGCCTTCTCCACTTCCGTCGGCACCGGCCCCAATTCGGGCCAGGGACGTCACCGGCCCTCGGACCGGAGGGTGGAGGAAGGCGATTTTCTCTCCGTCTGCCTGGGCGCGAACTATCGCGGCTACCGGTGCGAGATCGGGCGGACGTTCGTCATCGGGACCGCTCCCGCCGCATGGCAGATCGAGCTGTACGACCTTGTTTTCGCCGCTCAGCGGGCCGGACGGGAGGCTTTGGTGCCCGGTGCCGCCTACCGCGACGTGGACCACGCGGCCCGTCATCTGCTGGACTCGGCGGGTCACACGGAGGGCCTCCAGGCCTGGACCGGGCACGGGGTCGGGCTCGAAATCGACGAGGACCCGCAGCTGGCACCGACAGCCATGGGTAAACTGGACGCTTGTGTGCCGGTCACCGTCGAACCGGGGGTCCACCTCCCGGGCCGGGGCGGTGTCCGGATCGATGACACGCTCGTCGTGCGCCCCGAGGCGGACGGCGGACCCGAGCTACTCACCATTACGACCAAGGAGCTGCTCGCGCTCTAGCGCGCATCCTTTGTCGTCCACCAGCTTCAGTCCAGGAGATTCCGCAACCGTGGCTTCCACGAACGACCTCAAGAACGGCCTGGTGCTCAAGCTCGACGGAGGCCAGCTCTGGTCCGTCGTCGAGTTCCAGCACGTCAAGCCCGGCAAGGGCCCGGCTTTCGTGCGTACCAAGCTCAAGAACGTGCTCTCCGGCAAGGTCGTCGACAAGACGTTCAACGCCGGCGTGAAGGTCGAAACGGCCACCATTGACCGCCGAGACATGCAGTTCTCGTACATGGACGGCGAGTACTTCGTCTTCATGGACATGAACACGTACGACCAGCTGATGGTCGACCGCAAGGCTGTCGGCGACGCCGCCAACTTCCTGATCGAGGGCTTCACCGCCTCGGTCGCGCAGCACGAGGGCGAGGTGCTCTACGTCGAGCTGCCGGCCGCGGTCGAGCTGACGATCCAGCACACCGACCCGGGCGTCCAGGGCGACCGCTCCACCGGTGGCAGCAAGCCCGCCACCCTGGAGACGGGCTACGAGATCGGCGTGCCGCTCTTCATCACCACCGGCGAGAAGATCAAGGTCGACACCCGTACGGGCGACTACCTCGGCCGGGTGAACAGCTAACCGTGGCTGCCCGGAACAAGGCCCGCAAGCGCGCCTTCCAGATCCTCTTCGAGGCCGACCAGCGCGGTGAGTCCGTGCAGACGGTCCTCGCGGACTGGGTTCGGCTCTCGCGGACCGACGACCGACAGCCGCCGGTCGGCGAATTCACCATGGAGCTCGTCGAGGGGTACGCGCAGTACGCGGACCGGATCGACGACCTCATCGTCACCTATGCCGTGGACTGGGAGATCGACCGCATGCCGGTCGTCGACCGGAGCATCCTCAGGCTCGGCGCGTACGAGCTGATCTGGATGGACTCGACCCCGGATGCCGTGGTGATCGACGAGGCGGTCCAGCTCGCCAAGGAGTTCTCCACGGACGACTCCCCGTCCTTCGTGAACGGCCTGCTGGCCCGTTTCAAGGACCTCAAGCCGAACCTTCGCCGGGAGCAGTAGCCTCTCCGGCGGCGTTCAGCCGAACGAAGGGCCCATGGCGTGAGCTGTGGGCCCTTCGGCGTACCCGGCACCTGCCCGTCCAGGGAGACGGACCGCGAAGCGGAAAGGCCCCGGGAAACGGAAACGCCGGGCCGGCGGGGTGCCCGAGGGCCCCCGCCTACCCGGCGGTACGTTTCTGCTGAGGCCTGTCAGCCCTCGTCGTGGGCCACGGCGCGGCGCGCGTCGGCGTCCAGCACGCCCCAGCTGATCAGCTGCTCCGTGAGCACGGACGGCGACTGGTCGTAGATCACGGCCAGGGTGCGCAGGTCGTCCTGGCGGATCGACAGCACCTTGCCGTTGTAGTCGCCGCGCTGGCTCTGGATCGTCGCCGCGTAACGCTGCAGCGGACCGGCCTTCTCCGGCGGGACGTGGGCGAGGCGCTCCAGGTCGAGGACGAGCTTCGGCGGCGGCTCGGCAGCCCCGCCGGGCGTCGTGCCGGGCAGGAGCTCCTGCACGGGGACGCCGTAGAAATCCGCCAGCTCGGCAAGGCGCTGCACGGTCACGGCGCGGTCGCCGCGCTCGTACGAACCGACCACCACGGCCTTCCAGCGGCCCTGCGACTTCTCCTCCACGCCGTGGAGGGAGAGGCCCTGCTGGGTGCGGATGGCGCGGAGCTTGGCCCCGAGCTGTTTTGCGTATTCGCTGGACATAAGGCTCCCCGGACGCTGGAACATTCTGCGGCTCCGCCGCGTGGCTGGTAACTCACTGTGAGGTTACGCAGCGTTACTTGGATGCGTCAAGCTGAAAGGTCCGGACTGCCACCTCCCGGGGGCGGGGTCGGGGCTCGCACAAGCCCTGGTAACGTGGATGACGCAATTTCGACGTCCTTTAACGTCCGTCCAGTGAGGCGGAGAAGGAGGTCCGTTTCTTATGGACGCACAGCATGACGACCACGGCAATGCGGCACGCCCCGTTCTCGAGGCTCCCGACATCGCCCGGGTACTGACCCGAATCGCCCACGAGATCGTCGAACGCGCCAAGGGCGCCGACGACGTGGTGCTCCTCGGCATCCCGACGCGGGGGGTCTACCTCGCCTCCCGGCTCGCCGGGAAACTCGAAGAGATCACCGGCCGGAAGACGCCGGTCGGATCGCTCGACATCACGATGTACCGCGACGACCTGAGGATGCGCCCCGCGCGCGCCCTGGCCCGCACCGAGATCCCCGGTGAGGGCATCGAGGGCAGGCTCGTCGTCCTGGTCGACGACGTGCTCTTCTCCGGCCGCACGATCCGCGCCGCACTCGACGCGCTCGGCGACATCGGCCGCCCCCGCGCCGTGCAGCTCGCGGTCCTCGTCGACCGCGGCCACCGCGAACTCCCGATCCGTGCCGACTACGTCGGCAAGAACCTCCCCACGTCGCTGCGGGAGACGGTCAAGGTCCAGCTCGCCGAGGAGGACGGCCGCGACGCCGTGCTGCTCGGCGTCAAGCAGACCGTCCCGGCGGGCGAGCAGTAGCTCCGCGCCCCGTACGCCGCTCCAGTGGCCGTACGGCAGCTTCCGCACGCCCGCATGCCTGATCCCTCCACCATCCACGGAGAACCCCAGATGAAGCGTCACCTCATCTCGGCCGCAGACCTCACCCGCGACGACGCCGTCCTGATCCTCGACACCGCCGAGGAAATGGCCCGGGTCGCGGACCGGCCGATCAAGAAGCTCCCCACCCTGCGCGGCCGAACCGTCGTCAACCTCTTCTTCGAGGACTCGACGCGCACCCGGATCTCGTTCGAGGCCGCCGCCAAGCGGCTGTCCGCCGACGTCATCAACTTCTCCGCGAAGGGTTCGTCCGTCTCCAAGGGCGAGTCCCTCAAGGACACCGCCCTGACGCTGGAGGCGATGGGTGCCGACGCCGTCGTCATCCGGCACGGCGCCTCGGGGGCTCCGTACCGCCTCGCGACATCGGGCTGGATCGACGGTGCCGTCGTCAACGCGGGCGACGGCACGCACGAGCACCCCACCCAGGCACTGCTGGACGCCTTCACGATGCGCCGCAGGCTGGTCGGTGCCGACGCGGGGCTCGGCCGGGACCTCGAAGGCCGCCGGATCACGATCGTCGGCGACATCCTGCACAGCCGGGTGGCCCGGTCCAACGTCCACCTGCTGACCACACTCGGCGCGCACGTCACTCTGGTGGCCCCGCCCACCCTGGTGCCGGTCGGTGTCGAGCAGTGGCCCTGCGACGTCAGCTACAGCCTCGACGAGGTGCTGCCGAAGTCCGACGCGGTGATGATGCTCCGTGTGCAGCGCGAACGGATGAACGCCGCGTACTTCCCGACCGAGCGCGAGTACTCACGCCGCTACGGCCTGGACGGCCTGCGCATGGCGCGCATGCCCGAGCACGCCATCGTCATGCACCCCGGCCCGATGGTCCGCGGCATGGAGATCACCGCCGACGTCGCCGACTCCGACCGCTGCACGGTCGTCGAACAGGTGGCCAACGGCGTGTCGATCCGCATGGCCGTGCTCTACCTGCTGCTCGGCGGCTCCGAGCCCGCCGCTCCCGCCGTTCACACCCGTACCGAGGAGAACAAGTAACCATGAGCAAGATCCTTATCCGCGGTGCGAAGGTCCTCGGCGGCGAGCCCCAGGACGTCCTCATCGACGGCGAGACCATCTCCGCGGTCGGCACCGGGCTCGACGCCGGCGACGCCACCGTCATCGAGGCCGCGGGCCAGGTCCTGCTGCCCGGCCTCGTCGACCTGCACACGCACCTGCGCGAGCCCGGCCGCGAGGACTCCGAGACGGTGCTCACCGGCACCCGGGCCGCGGCCGTCGGCGGCTTCACCGCAGTTCACGCCATGGCCAACACCTTCCCGGTCGCCGACACCGCGGGTGTCGTCGAGCAGGTCTGGCGGCTCGGCAAGGAGTCCGGCTACTGCGACGTGCAGCCCATCGGCGCCGTCACCGTCGGCCTGGAGGGCAAGCAGCTCGCCGAGCTCGGAGCCATGCACGACTCCGCCGCCGGAGTGAAGGTCTTCTCCGACGACGGCAAGTGCGTCGACGACGCGGTGATCATGCGACGCGCCCTGGAGTACGTGAAGGCGTTCGGCGGTGTCGTCGCCCAGCACGCCCAGGAGCCCCGCCTCACCGAGGGCGCCCAGATGAACGAGGGCATCGTCTCGGCCGAGCTCGGTCTCGGCGGCTGGCCCGCCGTCGCCGAGGAGTCGATCATCGCCCGCGACGTACTGCTCGCGGCCCACGTCGACTCCCGGGTGCACATCTGTCACCTCTCGACCGCCGGCTCCGTGGAGATCGTCCGCTGGGCCAAGTCCAAGGGCTGGAACGTCACCGCCGAGGTCACCCCGCACCACCTGCTCCTCACCGACGAGCTCGTACGGACCTACGACCCCGTCTACAAGGTGAACCCGCCGCTGCGCACCGAGGCCGACGTGATGGCCCTGCGCGAGGCGCTCGCCGACGGCACGATCGACTGCGTCGCCACCGACCACGCCCCGCACCCGCACGAGGACAAGGACTGCGAGTGGGCCGCCGCCGCCATGGGCATGGTGGGCCTGGAGACCGCACTGTCCGTGGTCCAGCAGACGATGGTGGACACCGGTCTCATCGACTGGGCGGGTGTCGCCGACCGCATGTCGTTCCGTCCCGCGGCCATCGGCCGGCTCGACGGACACGGCCGGCCCGTCTCGGCGGGTGAGCCCGCCAACCTCACCCTGGTCGATCCGGCATACCGTGGAGCCGTGGACCCCGCGGGCTTCGCGTCCCGCAGCCGCAACACTCCGTACGAGGGTCGCGAGCTGCCGGGCCGAGTGACCCACACCTTCCTGCGGGGCCGTGCCACGGTCGTCGACGGGAAGCTCGCGTGACAACACTCAACCCCAGTTATCAGCTGTACCAGCTGGCCGCCGAGCCGAAGTCGGCGGAAGTGACCGACTGGTCCGCCCGCATCAGCTGGGTCCTCGCACTGGTCGTCTTCATCGCCTTCGTCTACTGGCTGATGCGCCAGGGGTGGAAGTGGCGCGGGAGCCTCCAGTCCGATCTGCCCGAGCTCGCCACGGCCCCCGAAGGATTCGCGGACGGCGAGAAGCTGCTCACGCTGACCGGCCGCTACCACGCGTCGACGACCGCGGGACAGTGGCTCGACCGGATCGTCGCCCACGGCCTCGGCACCCGCAGCCGGGTGGAACTCACCCTCACGGAGCAGGGCCTCGACGTCGTACGCCCCGGCGCGGCCGACTTCTTCGTCCCCGCCGCCGCACTGCGCGAGGCCCGGCTGGACAAGGCACTCGCCGGCAAGGTCCTCCCCGAGGGCGGCCTCCTGGTCATCACCTGGGCGCACGGCGACAAGCTGATCGACTCCGGATTCCGCTCCGACCGCGCGGCCGAGCACCAGGCCTGGGTCGACGCCGTCAACCACCTCACCAGCACTACGGAAGGCACCGCACGATGACGATCTCCACCCGGGGAGCCGACAAAGCTCCCGCCGTACTCGTCCTGGAGGACGGCCGCTCCTTCCGCGGCCGCGCCTACGGGGCCGTGGGGGAGACCTTCGGCGAGGCGGTGTTCTCCACCGGCATGACCGGTTACCAGGAAACGCTGACCGATCCCTCGTACCACCGCCAGGTCGTCGTGATGACCGCCCCGCACATCGGCAACACCGGTGTGAACGACGAGGACGCCGAGTCGAAGCAGATCTGGGTCGCCGGATACGTCGTCCGCGACCCCGCCCGCAAGCCCTCCAACTGGCGCTCCCGGCGCTCGCTGGACGAGGAGCTCGTCAGCCAGGGCATCGTCGGCATCAGCGGCATCGACACCCGTGCGCTGACCCGCCACCTCCGCGAGCGCGGCGCGATGCGCGTCGGCATCTTCTCCGGCAACGCCATCGCGGACGAGGGCATACTGCTGGCCAAGGTGCGCCAGGCGCCCGAGATGAGCGGCGCCGACCTCTCCGCCGAGGTCGCCACCAAGGAGACGTACGTCGTCCCCGCGATCGGCACGAAGAAGTTCACCGTCGCCGCGATCGACCTCGGCATCAAGGGCATGACCCCGCACCGCATGGCCGAGCGCGGCATCGAGGTGCACGTCCTGCCCGCCACCGCCACCCTCGACGAGGTGTATGCGGTGAAGCCCGACGGAGTCTTCTTCTCCAACGGCCCCGGCGACCCGTCCACCGCCGACCACCCGGTCTCCGTCATGCAGGGCGTCCTGGAGCGGAAGACCCCGCTCTTCGGCATCTGCTTCGGCAACCAGATCCTGGGCCGCGCACTCGGCTTCGGCACGTACAAGCTGAAGTACGGCCACCGCGGCATCAACCAGCCCGTGCAGGACCGCACGACCGGCAAGGTCGAGGTCACCGCGCACAACCACGGCTTCGCCGTCGACGCCCCCCTCGACAAGGTCTCCGACACGGAGTTCGGCCGCGCCGAGGTCTCCCACGTCTGCCTGAACGACCAGGTCGTCGAAGGCCTCCAGCTCCTGGACCGGCCCGCCTTCAGCGTCCAGTACCACCCCGAAGCAGCCGCCGGCCCGCACGACGCCGCGTACCTCTTCGACCGCTTCGTTTCCCTGATGGAGGGCCAGCGTGCCTAAGCGCTCCGATATCCAGTCCGTCCTGGTCATCGGCTCCGGCCCGATCGTCATCGGGCAGGCCGCCGAATTCGACTACTCCGGCACCCAGGCCTGCCGCGTCCTCAAGGCCGAGGGCCTGCGCGTCATCCTGGTCAACTCCAACCCGGCGACGATCATGACCGACCCGGAGATCGCCGACGCCACGTACGTCGAGCCGATCACCCCCGAGTTCGTCGAGAAGATCATCGCCAAGGAGCGCCCCGACGCGCTCCTCCCGACGCTGGGCGGCCAGACCGCGCTCAACACCGCGATCTCCATGCACGAGAACGGTGTCCTGGAGAAGTACGGCGTCGAGCTCATCGGCGCCAACGTCGAGGCCATCAACAAGGGCGAGGACCGCGACCTCTTCAAGGGCGTCGTCGAAGCCGTCAAGGCGAAGATCGGTTACGGCGAGTCCGCCCGCTCCGTCATCTGCCACACCATGGACGACATCATCGAGGGCGTCGACACCCTCGGCGGCTACCCCGTCGTCGTCCGCCCCTCCTTCACCATGGGCGGCGCCGGCTCCGGCTTCGCCCACGACGAGGACGAGCTGCGCCGGATCGCCGGACAGGGCCTCACGCTCTCGCCGACCACCGAGGTGCTCCTGGAGGAGTCCATCCTGGGCTGGAAGGAGTACGAGCTGGAGCTGATGCGCGACAAGAACGACAACGTCGTGGTCGTCTGCTCCATCGAGAACTTCGACCCGATGGGCGTCCACACCGGCGACTCGATCACCGTCGCCCCCTCGATGACCCTCACCGACCGCGAGTACCAGCGGCTGCGCGACATCGGCATCGCGATCATCCGCGAGGTCGGTGTCGACACCGGCGGCTGCAACATCCAGTTCGCCATCGACCCGGTCGACGGCCGCGTCATCGTGATCGAGATGAACCCGCGCGTCTCCCGCTCCTCGGCGCTGGCCTCGAAGGCCACCGGCTTCCCGATCGCCAAGATCGCCGCCAAGCTGGCCGTCGGCTACACGCTCGACGAGATCCCCAACGACATCACCGAGAAGACGCCGGCCTCCTTCGAGCCGACCCTCGACTACGTCGTCGTGAAGGCCCCGCGCTTCGCCTTCGAGAAGTTCCCGTCCGCAGACTCCACCCTCACCACCACCATGAAGTCGGTGGGCGAGGCCATGGCGATCGGCCGCAACTTCACCGAGGCGCTGCAGAAGGCCCTGCGCTCCCTGGAGAAGAAGGGCTCGCAGTTCGCCTTCACGGGCGAGCCCGGCGACAAGGCCGAACTGCTCGCCGAGGCGGTCCGCCCCACGGACGGCCGCATCAACACCGTCATGCAGGCGATCCGCGCCGGCGCCACGCAGGAAGAGGTCTTCGACGCCACGAAGATCGACCCCTGGTTCGTCGACCAGCTCTTCCTGATCAAGGAGATCGCCGACGAGCTGGCCGCCGCCGAGCGCCTCGACACCGAGCTGCTCGCCGAGGCGAAGCGGCACGGCTTCTCCGACTCCCAGATCGGCGAGATCCGCGGTCTGCGCGAGGACGTCGTGCGCGAGGTGCGGCACGCCCTCGGTATCCGCCCGGTCTACAAGACGGTCGACACCTGCGCGGCGGAGTTCGCCGCGAACACGCCGTACTTCTACTCCTCCTACGACGAGGAGAGCGAGGTCGCGTCCCGCACCAAGCCCGCGGTGATCATCCTCGGATCCGGTCCGAACCGCATCGGCCAGGGCATCGAGTTCGACTACTCCTGCGTCCACGCCTCCTTCGCGCTGAGCGACGCGGGCTACGAGACCGTGATGGTCAACTGCAACCCGGAGACCGTCTCCACGGACTACGACACCTCCGACCGGCTGTACTTCGAGCCGCTCACGCTCGAGGACGTCCTGGAGATCGTGCACGCCGAGTCCCTCGCGGGCCCGATCGCCGGTGTCATCGTCCAGCTCGGCGGCCAGACCCCGCTCGGTCTGTCGCAGGCGCTCAAGGACAACGGCGTGCCCGTCGTGGGCACCTCCCCGGAGGCCATCCACGCCGCCGAGGACCGCGGTGCCTTCGGCCGGGTCCTGGCCGAGGCGGGTCTGCCCGCCCCGAAGCACGGCACGGCGACCACCTTCTCCGAGGCCAAGGCCATCGCCGACGAGATCGGCTACCCCGTCCTCGTACGCCCGTCGTACGTGCTCGGCGGCCGCGGTATGGAGATCGTGTACGACGAGGCCCGCCTCTCCTCGTACATCGCCGAGTCCACCGAGATCAGCCCCACCCGGCCGGTCCTGGTCGACCGCTTCCTCGACGACGCGATCGAGATCGACGTCGACGCGCTCTACGACGGCACCGAGCTGTACCTCGGCGGCGTCATGGAGCACATCGAGGAGGCCGGCATCCACTCCGGCGACTCCGCCTGCGCACTGCCCCCGATCACGCTCGGCGGCTTCGACATCAAGCGCCTGCGGGCCTCGACCGAGGGCATCGCCAAGGGCGTCGGCGTACGCGGCCTGATCAACATCCAGTTCGCGCTCTCCGGCGACATCCTCTACGTCCTCGAGGCCAACCCCCGTGCCTCGCGGACCGTCCCCTTCACCTCGAAGGCCACCGCGGTCCCGCTCGCGAAGGCCGCCGCCCGTATCTCGCTGGGCGCGACCGTCGCGGAGCTGCGCGAGGAGGGGCTGCTGCCGAAGCACGGCGACGGCGGCACCCTGCCCCTCGACGCGCCGATCTCCGTCAAGGAGGCCGTCATGCCGTGGTCGCGCTTCCGCGACATCCACGGCCGCGGCGTCGACACGGTCCTCGGCCCGGAGATGCGCTCCACCGGTGAGGTCATGGGCATCGACTCGGTCTTCGGCACGGCGTACGCCAAGTCGCAGGCCGGTGCGTACGGCCCGCTGCCCACCAAGGGCCGCGCCTTCATCTCCGTCGCCAACCGCGACAAGCGCTCGATGATCTTCCCGGCCCGCGAGCTCGTCGCCCACGGCTTCGAGCTGATGGCCACGTCCGGCACCGCCGAGGTGCTCAAGCGCAACGGGATCAACGCCACCGTCGTGCGCAAGCAGTCCGAGGGCGAGGGCCCCAACGGGGAGAAGACCATCGTCCAGCTGATCCACGACGGCCAGGTCGACCTCATCGTCAACACGCCGTACGGAACGGGCGGCAGGCTCGACGGCTACGAGATCCGCACCGCGGCCGTCGCCCGGTCGGTGCCGTGCCTCACCACGGTCCAGGCGCTCGCCGCCGCCGTCCAGGGCATCGACGCGCTCAACCACGGCGACGTCGGAGTGCGTTCCCTCCAGGAACACGCGGAACATCTGACCGCGGCCCGAGACTAGGACGCCAGCAGGGGGACACCGGAAACGGTGTCCCCCTCTTCATGAGGACTGTGTGATGTACAAACTCTTCTTCCAGCTGGTCTTCAAGCGCATGGACCCGGAGCAGGCCCACTACCTGGCCTTCCGCTGGATCCGCCTCGCGGCCCGCGTCCCCGGCCTGCGGACCTTCGTCGCCGCCGCGCTCGCCCCCCGCTACGAGGAGCTGCGCACCGAGGCCCTCGGGCTGAGGATGCACGGCCCGTTCGGGCTCGCCGCCGGCTTCGACAAGAACGCGATCGCGATCGACGGGATGTCGATGCTCGGGTTCGACCACATCGAGATCGGCACGGTCACCGGCGAGCCGCAGTCGGGCAACCCGAAGAAGCGCCTCTTCCGGCTCGTCGCGGACCGCGCGCTGATCAACCGCATGGGCTTCAACAACGAGGGCTCCGCGGCCGTCGCCGAACGCCTGGCCGCCCGCAGGCCCGTCTTCCGTACGACGGTCGGCGTCAACATCGGCAAGACCAAGGTGGTCCCCGAGGCCGAGGCGGTGGGGGACTACGTCAAGTCCACCGAGCGGCTTGCCGCCCACGCCGACTACCTCGTCGTCAACGTCTCCTCGCCCAACACCCCGGGCCTGCGCAACCTCCAGGCCACCGAGGCGCTCCGGCCGCTGCTCGCGGCGGTGCGCGAGGCCGCCGACCGCACGGTCACGGACCGCCGGGTCCCGCTGCTCGTCAAGATCGCTCCCGACCTGGCCGACGACGACGTCGACGCGGTCGCGGACCTCGCCGTCGAGCTCGGTCTGGACGGCATCATCGCCACCAACACCACCATCGCCCGCGACAGTCTCGGACTGAAGTCCCCGGCGTCGCTGGTCAAGGAGACCGGCGGACTCTCCGGCGCACCCCTCAAGGAGCGCTCCCTGGAGGTCCTGAGCCGCCTGTACGCCCGTGTGGGGACCCGGATCACCCTCGTCGGCGTCGGGGGCGTCGAGAACGCCGAGGACGCCTGGCAGCGCATCCTCGCCGGTGCCACGCTCGTCCAGGGCTACAGCGCCTTCATCTACGAGGGCCCGTTCTACGCCCGTTCGATCCACAAGGGCCTGGCCGCACGCCTGGCCGCCTCCCCGTACGCCACCCTCGCCGAAGCCGTCGGCGCCTCGACACGGAAGGTCATGCAGTGACCCTCGAACCCTTCGGCGCCCGCCTGCGCCGCGCCATGGACACCCGCGGGCCGCTCTGCGTGGGCATCGACCCGCACGCCTCGCTCCTCACCTCCTGGGGCCTGAACGACGACATCGCGGGCCTGGAGCGCTTCACCCGTACGGTCGTCGAGGCGCTGGCCGACCGGGTCGCCGTGCTCAAGCCGCAGTCGGCGTTCTTCGAGCGCTTCGGCTCGCGCGGCATCGCGGTCCTGGAGAAGGCCGTCGAGGAGGCGCGCGCCGCCGGAGCCCTGGTGCTCATGGACGCCAAGCGCGGGGACATCGGCTCCACCATGGGCGCCTACGCGGCCACGTACCTCGACAAGGACTCGCCGCTGTTCTCCGACGCGGTCACCGTCTCGCCGTACCTCGGCTTCGGCTCGCTGCGCCCGGCGCTCGACGCGGCCGCGGTCTCCGGCTCGGGTGTCTTCGTCCTCGCCCTCACCTCCAACCCGGAGGGCGCCGAGGTCCAGCGCGCCACCGCCGCGGACGGCAGGCCGCTGGCCCAGCTGATGCTCGACCACATGGCCGCCGAGAACGAGGGCGCGGTTCCGCTCGGCTCGGTCGGGGCGGTCGTCGGTGCCACGCTCGGGGACGCGGGTGTGAATCTGGCGATCAACGGTCCGCTGCTCGCTCCCGGCATCGGCGCCCAGGGCGCCACTCCCGCGGATCTGCCCGGTGTGTTCGGCGCCTCGGTGGGCAATGTGGTGCCGAGCGTGAGCCGGGGCGTGCTGCGCCACGGACCGGACGCGTCAGGGCTGCGCGAAGCCGCCGGTCGGTTCGCGGACGAGGTCCGCGCAGCCGTCTCGGATGGCTGACCATGCCACGTAACAGCGCGTTGACGGAATCCTGAGCAGAAATCCGGGTTGTTATGACGGAAATGTCCCGGTCGGCTGAGGCTGACCAGGACTTTTCGTCTGTTCTCGCTGACTCAGGCGGCCGTGGCCGCTAGTCTCCGTCGAGAGCCAACGAGCACAGGTTGTTCGTAGCTCACCGGCTGTGGGGCTTTCACGTTCCTCACCGGTCCGTATCCGACAGATCGACATCCGAGGTGACGTAGGCGTGGCTCTTCCGCCCCTTACCCCTGAACAGCGCGCAGCCGCGCTCGAAAAGGCCGCCGCGGCTCGCCGGGAGCGGGCCGAGGTCAAGAATCGACTCAAGCATTCCGGCGCCTCCCTCCACGAGGTCATCAAGTCGGGACAGGAGAACGACGTCATCGGCAAGATGAAGGTCTCCGCCCTGCTGGAGTCCCTGCCGGGCGTGGGCAAGGTCCGCGCCAAGCAGATCATGGAGCGGCTCGGCATCTCCGAGAGCCGCCGGGTCCGGGGTCTTGGCTCCAACCAGATCGCATCTTTGGAGCGTGAGTTCGGCGGCAGCGCCGCCTGACGTTCTCAGGCACTCCTGAGAAGCGGGATAATCGCTCCATGGCTGCAACATCCCGGGGGAACTCCCCCGTACCCCCGGACGTACGTCCGCGGCTGACCGTGCTCTCCGGCCCCTCCGGGGTCGGTAAGAGCACGGTCGTCGCTCATATGCGCAAGGTTCACCCCGAGGTCTGGCTCTCGGTGTCGGCCACGACCCGCAAGCCGCGCCCCGGCGAACGCAACGGTGTCCACTACTTCTTCGTGGACACCGAGGAGTTCGACAAGCTGATCGCCAACGGCGAGCTGCTGGAGTGGGCGGAGTTCGCGGGCAACCGCTACGGCACCCCGCGCCGGGCCGTGCTGGAGCGCCTGGAAGCGGGCGAGCCGGTACTGCTGGAGATCGATCTGCAGGGCGCCCGGCTGGTCCGCCAGTCGATGCCCGACGCGCAGCTGGTCTTCCTGGCCCCGCCGAGCTGGGACGAGCTGGTGCGCCGGCTCACCGGCCGAGGGACCGAGGCGCCCGACGTGATCGAGCGCCGGCTCATGGCGGCGAAGGTCGAGCTGGCCGCCGAGGCGGAGTTCGATACGACACTTGTCAACACCTCGGTCGAGGACGTGGCACGTGAGCTGCTAACGTTGATGCTGCAGGCTTCCGGCCTCCGCGGCATCGACGACTGACCTCGTCGGCCCCGCTGACGCAGAGCATCACACTGCGGAACCAGCATGATCAAAGATCTCTTTGATCACTATCCCCTTCGGAAGGCAGAGAGTGTCCTCTTCCATCACCACGCCCGAGGGCATCATCAACCCGCCGATTGATGAGCTCCTCGAGGCCACCGACTCGAAGTACAGCCTTGTGATCTACGCGGCCAAGCGCGCGCGCCAGATCAACGCGTACTACTCGCAGCTCGGTGAAGGCCTCCTCGAGTACGTCGGTCCGCTCGTCGACACCCACGTGCACGAGAAGCCGCTCTCGATCGCGCTCCGCGAGATCAACGCGGGCCTGCTGACCTCCGAGGCCATCGAGGGCCCCGCGCAGTAAGCAGGAGACGCACCTTCACCACAGGCCCGGCGGTCACACCGCCGGGCCTGTGGTGTGTCCGGGGCCGGGCCCGCCGGGGGCCGTCCCACGCGGTGAGGCAGCATGGAGTGCGTACGTCCCCCGGCTGCAGGAAGCCGGGTGCGCATCGGTTGCGCGGAGAAACGAGTGCGGGGAGACGCAGTGGACAAGCCGAAGGTCGTCCTGGGGGTCAGCGGTGGCATCGCCGCCTACAAGGCGTGCGAGCTGCTGCGCCGGCTGACCGAGTCCGGCCATGACGTCAGGGTCGTGCCGACCGAGGCGTCGCTGAACTTCGTCGGGGCCGCCACCTGGTCGGCCCTCTCCGGCAACCCCGCGTCGACCGAGGTCTGGGACAGCGTGCACGAGGTGCCGCACGTCCGGATCGGGCAGGCGGCCGACCTCGTCGTGGTCGCACCCGCCACCGCCGACATGCTCGCCAAGGCCGCCCACGGGCTCGCCGACGACCTCCTCACCAACACGCTCCTCACCGCCCGCTGTCCGGTCGTCTTCGCACCGGCCATGCACACCGAGATGTGGGAGCACCCGGCCACCCAGGAGAACGTGGCCACACTGCGCCGCCGCGGCGCCGTCGTCATCGAGCCCGCCGTCGGCCGCCTCACCGGCGTCGACACGGGCAAGGGCCGGCTGCCGGACCCGGGGGAGATCTTCGAGGTCTGCCGCAGGGTCCTCACCCGCGGCCCGGCCGAACCCGACCTCGCGGGCCGGCACGTGGTCATCAGCGCCGGCGGCACCCGTGAGCCCCTCGATCCGGTCCGCTACCTGGGCAACCGCTCCTCCGGCAAGCAGGGCTACGCACTGGCGCGCACCGCTGTCGCCCGCGGCGCCCGGGTGACGCTGATCGAGGCGAACACCGGACTGCCCGACCCCGCGGGTGCCGACGTCCTGCGCGCCGGAACCGCCCTGCAACTGCGCGAGGCCGTGCTGAAGGCGGCGGCCGACGCCGATGTGGTGGTGATGGCCGCGGCGGTCGCCGACTTCCGTCCCGCGGACTACGCCGCGGGCAAGATCAAGAAGAAGGACGGCCAGGAGCCGGCGCCCCTCGTCCTCGTCCGCAATCCCGACATCCTCGCCGAGGTCTCCGCGGACCGCGCCCGCCCCGGCCAGGTCGTCGTCGGATTCGCCGCGGAGACCGACAACGTCCTCGCCAACGGCCGCGAGAAGCTGCGCCGCAAGGGCTGCGACCTGCTCGTCGTCAACGAGGTGGGGGAGCGCAAGACCTTCGGGTCCGAGGAGAACGAAGCGGTGGTGCTCGCGGCCGACGGGGGCGAGACCGCTGTGCCGTACGGGCCGAAAGAAGCACTCGCCGACACGGTCTGGGACCTGGTGGCGGCACGCTTCGGCTAGATTGCGTAGTTGCCGCTCCGGCGGGATGGAAGCTCAAGATTTTCGGTCATTTCTCACACCCGGAAGGAGTGATTGTCGTACTGCCGTCAACAGTGCCGCAGGTCACAGAGCTCCCAAGGGGCGAGACGCGTGGCCCATTCACCGGAAGCGACCGATAAACTGGTCGACGGAACGTGCCGGGCGCAGCTCCCGGTGGTCCATCAATGATCAGCCAGCAGCCGCTGCAACCCCAGGGAGCGATGTGTCCCGCCGTCTCTTCACCTCGGAGTCCGTTACCGAGGGCCACCCCGACAAGATCGCTGACCAGATCAGCGACACGATTCTCGATGCGCTCCTGCGCGAGGACCCTTCCTCGCGTGTCGCCGTCGAGACCTTGATCACCACTGGTCTGGTGCATGTCGCGGGTGAGGTCACGACCAAGGCCTACGCCGACATCCCCAACCTCGTGCGCAACAAGGTGCTGGAGATCGGCTACGACTCCTCCAAGAAGGGCTTCGACGGAGCCTCCTGCGGCGTGTCGGTG
Organism: Streptomyces sp. NBC_00683; assembly: GCF_036226745.1. Classification (NCBI taxonomy): domain Bacteria; kingdom Bacillati; phylum Actinomycetota; class Actinomycetes; order Kitasatosporales; family Streptomycetaceae; genus Streptomyces; species Streptomyces sp. NBC_00683. Next base: position 7,128,977 of record NZ_CP109013.1, read on the forward strand.
TCCATCGGCGCGCAGTCCCCGGACATCGCGCAGGGTGTCGACACGGCGTACGAGAAGCGCGTCGAGGGCGACGAGGACGAGCTCGACAAGCAGGGCGCCGGCGACCAGGGCCTCATGTTCGGCTACGCCTGCGACGAGACGCCCGAGCTGATGCCGCTCCCGATCCACCTGGCGCACCGGCTCTCCCGCCGGCTGTCCGAGGTCCGCAAGAACGGGACCATCCCGTACCTGCGTCCCGACGGCAAGACCCAGGTCACCATCGAGTACGACGGTGACAAGGCCGTCCGCCTCGACACGGTCGTCGTCTCCTCGCAGCACGCGTCGGACATCGACCTGGACTCGCTGCTCGCGCCCGACATCCGTGAGTTCGTCGTCGAGCACGTCCTGGCGCAGCTCATCGAGGACGGCATCAAGCTGGACACCGAGGGCTACCGGCTCCTGGTGAACCCGACCGGCCGCTTCGAGATCGGCGGTCCGATGGGTGACGCCGGTCTGACCGGCCGCAAGATCATCATCGACACCTACGGCGGCATGGCCCGCCACGGCGGCGGTGCCTTCTCCGGCAAGGACCCGTCGAAGGTCGACCGCTCGGCGGCGTACGCCATGCGCTGGGTCGCCAAGAACGTCGTCGCGGCCGGTCTCGCGGCCCGCTGCGAGGTCCAGGTCGCGTACGCGATCGGCAAGGCCGAGCCGGTGGGCCTGTTCGTCGAGACGTTCGGCACCGCCACCGTCGAGACGGAGAAGATCGAGCACGCGATCGGAGAGGTCTTCGACCTCCGCCCGGCCGCGATCATCCGCGACCTCGACCTGCTCCGCCCGATCTACGCCCAGACCGCCGCGTACGGCCACTTCGGCCGTGAGCTGCCCGACTTCACCTGGGAGCGCACCGACCGGGTGGACGCGCTGCGTACGGCGGCGGGGCTCTAGAGCCCGCCGCAGTCAGCCCGTACTCCGGGGCCCGGATGCCGTACACGGTGTCCGGGCCCCGGTGCGTGTGCTGCGGGAGCCGCAACCGGTGTCAGTGGCGTCTGGTAGGAATTTGGCTGTGAGCAGCGACAACGAGCGGTCCGACGAGCCCGAGGCCGGGGCACCGGAGCAGCTTGCGCTCATCCGGGAGACCGTGCGCAAGGCCAAGGTGCCGCGGGCCAAGCCCCGCACCTGGCGGGGTGCCACGCTCGCCGAGGAGCTGCCCGTCGCCCGGGTCCTGGTGAACAAGGGCGCACTCCACCTCGATCAGTATTTCGATTACGCCGTCCCGGAGGAGCTCGACGCCGAGGCACAGCCCGGTGTCAGGGTGCGGGTGCGGTTCGGGGCCGGGGGGCGCCAGGTCCGCGGCGGGCGGCGCGAGGGCGGTGGGCTGATCGACGGATTCCTGATCGAGCGCCGTGCCGAGTCGGACTACCAGGGCGCCCTGGCCGCGCTCGCCTACGTCGTCTCGCCCGAGCCGGTGCTCGGGCCCGAGCTGCTCGCGCTCTCGCGGGCCGTCGCCGACCGGTACGCGGGCAGCCTCGCCGATGTTCTGCAGCTCGCCGTGCCGCCCAGGAACGGCCGGGCGGAGTCCAAGGCGTCACCCGCGCCGCTGCCCCCGCCCCCGGCCCCGGAGCCCGGGACCTGGGAGCGGTACGCACAGGGGCCCGCGTTCCTCGGCGCACTGGCCGAGGGCGGCGCGCCCAGAGCCGTCTGGACCGCACTGCCCGGGCCGCACTGGCCCGAGGAGATCGCCAGGGCCGTCGCCGCCACGCTGGCCTCGGGACGGGGCGCACTCGTCGTCGTACCGGACGGGCGGACCGCGGGGCGGGTGGACGCCGCGCTCACCGAGGTGATGGGGGAGGGGCGCCACGCGCTGCTGACCGCCGACTCGGGGCCCGAGAAGCGCTACCGGGAGTGGCTCGCCGTCCGGCGCGGTTCGGTGCGCGCGGTGGTCGGGACCAGGGCCGCCATGTTCGCCCCGGTCGCCGATCTGGGCCTGGTGGCCGTCTGGGACGACGGGGACTCCAGCCACAGCGACGACAACGCCCCGTTCCCGCACGTCCGGGAAGTCCTGGAGCTCAGGGCGGCGCACGGCCGGTGCGCGTTCCTCCTGGGCGGGACGAACTGCACCGTCGAGGCCGCCCAGCTGGTCGAGAGCGGCTGGGCACTGCCGCTGCGCGCTGAGCGGGAGCAGCTGCGGATCGCGGCGCCCCTGGTGCGTACCGTCGGCGACGGTGAGCTCGCGAGGGACGGGGCGGCGCGTTCCGCCCGGCTGCCCAGCCTCGCCTGGCAGACGGTACGGGACGGGCTGCGCAGCGGCCCCGTGCTGATCCAGGTGCCGCGCCGGGGGTACGCACCCCGGCTGGCCTGCGAACGCTGCCGCGAACCCGCGCGGTGCGGGCACTGCGCGGGGCCGCTTGAAGCTCCGGACCAGCAGGACCTCAACTGCGCCTGGTGCGGACGCGCCGAGACGGCGTGGAGCTGTTCCGCCTGCGGCGGCGGGCGGCTGCGGGCGCAGATCGTCGGTGCCCGGCGGACCGCCGAGGAGCTGGGCCGGGCCTTTCCCGCCGTCCCGGTGCGTACGTCGGGCCGGGACCATGTGCTCGACTCCGTACCGGACCAGCCCGCCCTGGTGGTCAGCACACCCGGCGCCGAACCCGTGGCCGAGGGCGGCTACGCGGCCGCGCTGCTGCTGGACGGCTGGGCGATGGTGGGCCGGCCGGACCTGCGGGCCGGTGAGGAGGCGCTGCGGCGCTGGACGGCCGCCGCCTCACTGGTGCGGGGGCAGCCGGAGGGGGGCACGGTGGTGATCGTGGCCGAGCCGACCCTGCGGCCCGTCCAGGCACTGGTGCGCTGGGACCCCGTCGGCCATGCCCGCCGCGAGCTCGCGGAGCGGGCCGAGCTCGGATTTCCGCCCGTGTCCCGGATGGCTTCGGTGACCGGGCCGCCGGAGGCGATCGCCGCCTACCTGGCCGCCGTGGAACTGCCGTCGGAGGCAGAGGTCCTTGGACCGGTACCGCTGCCGGGGGCCGTCCCGGGCAGGCCCCGCAGGCAGGGGGACGCGCCGCCGGGCGAGACCTGGGAGCGGGCGCTGGTCAGGGTGCCGCCGGGGCGCGGGGCGGCGCTCGCGGCCGCCCTGAAGGCGGCTCAGGCAGCGCGGACGGCCCGGGGGACCGGAGATCCGGTACGGATCAGGATCGACCCGCCGGACATCGGCTGACGAGGCCGTACAGGCCCCGCCGCCATGGCCGCCTCCCTCGCCGTGCGGACGCGGTGAGGTGCGCTCCGGTCAGCCGTTGCGGGGGCCGGGGAAGGCGCCGGGGCGCAGCTCCTCGCGCGGCGCGGGGCGGTCCGCCGACGGCTGCGGCGGCATGGAACGGGCCGCGGGCACCGCGGGCAGCGCGGGGGAGGAACCGGGCGGCGCGGGCAGCGGACGGGGCGCGGACTCGGGGGCGACCTCGGCGGCACCCGGCTGCGGGGTGTTGCGCCGGGCACCGTAACGGCGGTGCACCGCCTGCTTGGTGACCCCGAGAGCCGAGCCCACCGCGTCCCACGAGAAGCCGAGCGAGCGGTCGAAGTCCACCGCCGCCGTGACCAGCGTCTCGACGCTGTCCCGCAGTTCCTGAGCCAGTCGGACGGTGGGCGCCGGGGCCCTGCCGTAGACGACGAAGCCCGCGGACGGGCCGGAGCGGCGCGGACGGTAGACATTGCCCAGCTGCGCAGTGAGGGTGCGCAGCGCGTCCACCTGCCGCCGGACCCGCTCGATGTCCCGCACCAGCAGGTGCAGACTGGCACGCGCCTGGGCGTCGTGGGTTGCGTGGTCGGCCATGAACAAGCCTCTCGAACCGGCGTTGAAAGGGATCGGACCGCATCGCGGCGGCCCACTTCGGTCAATCTCTCTTGACCAACGCCTCACCCGGCCATGTGGTCACGCAACAGGGGCGTATGCGCATATGCGCGGGGCGCACGGGCGTGCGTACGCCCCCCGCACGGCCGGGTCCGGGGGGCGTCCCGTCGTCCCGGGTGTGCGCCCGCGGGGGACAACGGGAAAGCCCCTAGACTGGTGTGCTGCTCGCCACACCGTACGTTTCGGCCCGAGAGGCAGTCCGCCACCCATGAAGCTCGTCTTCGCAGGCACCCCCGAGGTTGCTGTCCCCGCCCTGGACGCCCTGATCGCCTCCGGCCGCCATGAGGTGGCCGCCGTCGTCACCCGTCCCGACGCACCGGCCGGGCGAGGCCGCCGGCTCGTCGCCAGCCCGGTGGCCGAGCGCGCCGAGGAGGCGGGGATCGAGGTGCTCAAGCCGGTGCGCCCGCGCGACGAGGCCTTCCTGGCACGGCTGCGGGAGATCGCCCCCGACTGCTGCCCCGTGGTGGCGTACGGTGCGCTGCTGCCCAGGACGGCCCTCGACGTCCCCGCCCGTGGCTGGGTCAATCTGCACTTCTCGCTGCTGCCCGCCTGGCGCGGCGCCGCACCGGTGCAGCACGCGGTGATGGCCGGGGACGAGGTGACCGGCGCGTCGACCTTCCTGATCGAGGAGGGCCTGGACTCCGGACCGGTGTACGGCGTTCTGACCGAGGAGGTACGGCCCACGGACACCAGCGGTGACCTGCTCACCCGGCTGGCCTTCGCCGGCGCCGGGCTGCTCGCCGCGACCATGGACGGCATCGAGGACGGCACCCTGCACGCCGTACCGCAGCCCGCCGAAGGAATCACGCTCGCGCCCAAGATCACCGTCGAGGACGCCCAGGTGCAGTGGTCCGCACCCGCGCTGCGGGTCGACCGCATCGTGCGCGGCTGCACCCCCGCCCCCGGCGCGTGGACCCTCTTCCGGGGCGAGCGCCTCAAGCTGGTCCAGGCCGCGCCCGTCCTGGACCGCGCCGACCTGGCGCCGGGCGAGCTGTCCGCGGGCAAGAACAACGTGTACGTGGGCACCGGGTCGCACGCCGTGGAGCTCCTCTGGGTCCAGCCCCAGGGCAAGAAGCCGATGAAGGCCGCCGACTGGGCGCGCGGTGTCCGCATCGTCCCGGGCGAGCTCCTGGGACTCTGACGCCGGGCAGGCGCCCGCGCCTCCGGGGCCCACATCGCCGCCCGTACCGCCGCCCGCGCCGCCGGTCCGGGCGGCGACGTACGCTGGGTGGGTTCGCCACTCTCACCATCAGCGGAGCACCTTTCACGTGAACGACCAGCAGCGTCGCCGTCCCGCCAAGCCGCATCGCCGCCCGCAGAAGGACCCTGTCCGGTTCCTCGCCTTCGAAGCGCTCAGGGCCGTCGACGAACGCGACGCGTACGCCAACCTCGTCCTGCCCCCGCTGCTGAAGAAGGCACGCGCCAAGGGCGACTTCGACGGCCGTGACGCGGCGCTCGCGACCGAGCTGGTCTACGGGACCCTGCGCCGCCAGGGCACGTACGACGCGATCGTCGCCGCCTGCATCGACCGGCCGCTGCGCGAGGTCGACCCGCCCGTGCTGGACGTGCTCAACATGGGCGTGCACCAGCTGCTCGGCACCCGCATCCCGACCCACGCGGCCGTCTCCGCCAGCGTGGAGCTGGCCCGCGTCGTGCTGGGTGAAGGGCGGGCCAAGTTCGTCAACGCCGTGCTGCGCAAGGTCTCGGCGCACGATCTCGACACCTGGGTGGAGCGCGTCGCGCCATCGTACGAGGACGATGCCGAGCAGCACCTCTCGGTCGTCCACTCCCATCCGCGGTGGATCGTCTCCGCGCTGTGGGACGCCCTGGGCGGTGGCCGCGCCGGGATCGAGGACCTCCTCGAAGCCGACAACGAACGCCCCGAGGTGACTCTCGTGGCCCGCCCCGGCCGCTCCACCACCGACGAGCTGCTGGCTGCCCTGGGTGAGGAGAGCGGACTGCCGGGCCGCTGGTCCCCCTACGCCGTGCGGATGGCCGAGGGCGGCGAGCCCGGTGCCCTGACCGCGGTGCAGGACGGCAGCGCGGGTGTGCAGGACGAGGGCAGCCAGCTCGTCGCCACCGCCCTCGCCAACGCGCCCGTGGAGGGCAGCGACACACGGTGGCTCGACGGCTGCGCCGGACCCGGTGGCAAGGCGGCCCTGCTGGCCGCGCTCGCCGCCGGACGCGGAGCGGCGCTGCTCGCCGCCGAGAAGCAGCCGCACCGCGCCCGGCTCGTCGAGCGGGCACTGGCCGGCAACCCGGGCCCCTACCAGGTGGTCACCGCGGACGGCACCCGGCCGCCCTGGCAGCCGGGCACCTTCGACCGGATCCTGATGGACGTACCGTGCTCGGGCCTCGGGGCGCTGCGCCGTCGCCCGGAATCCCGGTGGCGTCGCCGGGCGAAGGACCTGGAGAGCTTCGCACCGCTCCAACGGGGCCTGCTGCGCGAGGCGTTGAAGGCAGTCCGGATCGGCGGGGTCGTCGGCTACGCGACCTGCTCGCCGCATCTGGCCGAGACCCGCGTCGTCGTCGAGGACGTGCTCAAGGGACGCGGCGGAGCGCCGGTCGAGGCGGAGTGGGTGGATGCCCGCCCCCTGATGCCTGGAGTGCCGGCGCTGGGCGACGGTCCCGACGTCCAGCTGTGGCCGCATCTGCACGGCACCGACGCGATGTATCTGGCGCTGCTGCGGCGTACGGGCTGACCCCGGGCCGCAATCCCGCCCCACCGATGAATCCGTACATCACTTCACATCATTACCGGGAGAACCCATGACCGTCAGCAAGAACATCAACAACCCCGTGGGCATGGGCGGCGGCCAGCGCAAGAGGCTGTCCCGCGCCGAACGGCAGAACAACGGTCCGCACCGCAACCTCGACCGCCAGGGTGCCGCCGACCAGAAGGCGGAGCTGGTGCGCAAGATGCGTGAGAAGGCAGCCGCGGCCGAGGGCGCCGGGCGGGCGGACGACGACACCGCACAGAGCTGACGTACCGCCGCCGCAGGGCGGTACCGCGACGCGCGGTCCGCGCCCTGCTGCGGTAACGCGGGGCCTGTGCACCCTGAGCCCCGAGAGAGCGGTGGCGTCAGAGTCCCATGGCGGTCAGCAGCTCTTCCACCGACCGCGACCACGGCCTTTTCTCCGCCAGCTCGACGCGCAGCGCCTCGGCGGCGATGAACTTCTGCTCGCTCTCGGTCAGCATGCCGTCGATCAGTCGGGCCCACGTCTCGATGTCGGCTGCGCTCCCGCCCGACATCGGGACCACCCAGGAGGCGGCACGCTCGTTGCCGAGTTCCTCCCGCAGAAGTTCGCCGAGCCCGCTCGTCTCGCTCACCAGGACGGGTGTGCCCTCAACGATCGCCTCCTGCCCCACAAGCCCGAAACCCTCGGCACGGGACGGCATGATGAGGAGGCTGGCCCGGATGAGGTCGTCCTGAAGATGCTCGGCCTCCGTGGTGTACGGCCGCGGCACGATACGCAGTCTGGGATCGCCCGCCCAGTCGATCAGCTGTTGTGTCTGCTCGGCCGACTGCTCCTCGGGGACGCCGCGGACCACGAGTTCGATCGCCCGCTTCTTCGCTTCCCGGCGCCAGCCCGCGACTCGGCCGCAGGCAGCGGCTGCCAGGTCCAGGCCCTTGAGGTGCCAGTCCTCGGTGCGCCCGATGAGCAGGACGGTGAGCGGTGTTCCGTCCGGCACCTTGCGCGCCCTGGTGTCGGTGAGGTCGAAGCCCGGATCGAAACGCAGAGGATCCGTGTCGTCGCGCCGGGAGAGGTGGCCGAGGAACAAGCCGTGCAACCGTGGGCCCACCGCGACCAGCCGGTCCGCGTCACGGCCGAGGCTGACCTCGATCCGCTTCCGGCTGTCGGCGGTCCCCATGGCGTCGTCTCGCCGGTCGAGCTTGTGCCATTCGGTCTCGTCCGGGTCCATGTGTACGAAGTGAAGTGTCTTCGGCTTTGCTTTCTGGAAGTGCTCCGCCTGTACCTGGGCGGCGGGACCCGTGATCCGGCCATGCCCGATCACCAGCTCGGGAACCACGTTCCCGGGGAGTTGGAGCGGTCGCATCAGACTGGCCATCTCGTCGGCCCCGGCGACGGGTCGGCATGGCAGCAGTGTGACTCCGGCGTCTTTCGCCGCGGCCACCTCGGCATCGGTGGCGTTCAGCACCAGACACAGGACACGCACCCGCAGACGGGCGAGCGCCCGGCAGAACTCGCGGTTGAAGGTGCTCAGGCCGCCGTGCCCGGACGCCCATTCGGTGGCGACGACCAGAGCCGTGCACCGATACCGGTCGTGAGGCTTCGACCGGGACACCGTCGTACCGGAGAGCGCGGTACGCAGATAGGCTGCGAACTCGTCGGAGAACAACCGGACAGTCTCCGGCCCGCGCAGGAGCACACCCTTGTTGACAAGGGTCTGCTCATCCAGGGCCGGCAGCTCGGACACGGGCCCACCCGAGGCAACGGTGTGCAGCAACGGCGTGCCGCGCCCGGACAGATCGAGGTCTATCTCCTCGATGAGCCGGTCGAAGTACGCGTGAAAGGCCCCTGCCTCCAGCTCCAGGGCCTTGAGTACATCGAGCGAGCCCGTCCTGTGGAACTCGTCCACCATGCGCCTGCACACAATCCCCAGCAGATAGGCATGGCGTCCGCACCGGGCCAGGAGTTCGGACTCCACGGGGCGGAGGTCGACTCCGGCCTTTCCGGCCATGCCCAGCAGCGACGTAGCTTCTTCCGGTTCCAGGAGGCCGACGTGACACCGGAGGGACATGACTCCGTCGAGCCGCGATCCCCCGGCCGCGTCCGCCTCGATCTCGAAGACCGAACGCCGGGAGATCGTTACGACCCCTATCGAGTACTTGCGTTCGCTGACCAGAGATCGCAACAGTTGGTAGGCGGACAGGTCGACCAGCACCCAGGGGGCGCGGTCGAATTCGTCCAGGACCAGCAGAACATGCAGGTCGCGCTGAGCAACCATCTCGAAGTAGCTGGTGACCGCGTTCCTCAGGTCGTACCAACCCCGCGCGCTCTGCGCCGTGGCGTTCAGTCGGTTCAGTTCCCCATCGCCGGGAAACCGGGTTGTGACCTCGCTCGTCAACGTGCGGAACAGCCCGAATACCGAGTCGAGCTCGACCACGGAGACGCGGACGACGGCCAAGTCGGCCCGGTTCACCCGGCGCAGCGCCTGCTCGACCACACTGGTCTTGCCGAACAGGAGCTGGCCGACGACGCTGAGGTTCCGCGGCCGTCCGGGCGACCGCCACACCGACTCGATCTCCGCGACCAGGTCCGGTCGGTCGATGAAACCTGGTGCGGCCGGGCCGCCGCCCGCGTCCTGGTACGGATTCGTCCCGTTCACAGGCGTCCTTCCGGGGCTGCGAAGTACCGCCGCAGCCACTCCTCGTACAGGCCTACGACGAACTGATACCCGTCGCCCACTCGGCGGACGACCTCGCGCGAGACCAGATGGTCCAGGAGTTCGACGGGGAGAGGGCCCTCGTGGCACCGGAGGATCGCCTTGTGCACTGCGGGCTTGTCACGACAGGCCCAGGACACCGCGACAAGGGCTGCGCGCAGTTCGGCCGCGTTCCACCGCGGATCGCCGGCGTCGGGGGACTCGAGACCGTCGAAGTCCCCGGCCCGCAGCGTGTCGAGGAGCTGCCCCGTGACCTCTCGGACGTCGGCATCCGTGATCATGTCGGCCCGCTCCTTGTTCATGTGCTCGACCAGTGCGTAGCAGATCTTCTGGATGTAGAAGGGGTTTCCGCCGGTGAGCCGGATGATCTCCTCGACAGCGCGCTCGTGATAGCGGCTGACTGGCCCCGACGGGGTTCCGAGCTGGACGGGCTGCTGGATGAGCGCGCGAGCATCGGCCTCGGCGAGACAGGTGACGCGTTCGAGGCCGAAGACGCCGAAGGCGTTCGGGTCCTCCTCGACCAGCCGCTCCAGATGGACCTGCCCGACCAGCACGAGATGGAACAGGCTGCGTTCGACGATGGCCTTGAACGTCCGTAGGAACGACGGATGCACCAACTCGTCACGGATCCACTGGTCCATGTACTGGAACTCGTCGATGAACACGACCCAGGGCGGACTGCCGGGCCGCGCGGCCCGGTACCGGGTGAACAGGCTGTTGCAGTCCAGCACCGGGTCGGGACTCTCGATCAGCGACTTGCGGTCGAAGCCGACGGGAAGCAGTCTGGGCCCTTCCGTGATCGTCGCGTCGGCCCCTTCCAGGATCCGCCACAGCAATGTGCCGAGCAGTGTCGACTGATCCTCGTCGGTCTTCCGCTGCGGAGTCAGTTCACCGAGGTTCCCCACATCCACGACGGGGAGACCGTCGAACGTGCCGAGCCGTCGCATCAGCTCCAGGCCGATGGAGGACTTGCCGGTGCGCTTCTGGCCGAAGAGCGCTATGCCCGCTCCCGGGGCCGACGCCGCGCCTAGTGCGGCGCGCACCTTTTCGATCAGCTCTTCCCGTCCGAAGAGCATGGCGGGGTCGTGCACCGGCCGGCCCATACCGCCTTCCGTGAAGGGATTGGGATCGACCGCTACGTACTCCCTGGCCAGGGCGACCCTCAGACGTTCCGTGCACGTGGAGTCCTGCGAGCTGTGACGGGGCCGGTAGGTGAGGGTCACCTCCGTCTCGATCTCGGCGGTGTCCTGGGCGATCCGAGTGGGAACCAACCTCAGCAGGAGGGTCGTGGCCGTGCCGCCGCGCACAGGCGACGGCACCTCGATCCGCCCGGTTCCCTGGGCACCGGGCGGAGCCGGGTCACCCGTGGTGAGCGAGGCGGCTTCGATGGGGGCGCTCCGCTCTCCATCGTTCGCCACCTCGACCGGCACGGTTACCACCCCGTTCCGTAAGCGTGCGAAGGGCAGGGCCGCGCTGAGCCTGGGCCGTGGCGGGTGCTCCCGTACAAGACGGCGTCTCTCGCTGCGAACGAGGTCCTCGATCCGGGCTGCTGCAGGCTCGGAGAGTTCGACGGACAGGCCCGTCGGAGCACTGCGGACGGCAGCGCGCATTGCCTTTGCGTGGCGCGCAGCCGCGCGCAGGGCGGCGTCCCGTTCGCCGAACTGCGACCGCCGCAGGGAGTGGTCGAGTCGGTCGAGCGCTCTGGCCAGCCCCTCCAGTTCGTGCATCGGGGGCGGTTCCTCCCTCAGACGGTCGGCCACCAGTTCCCGGGCGTGCAGAAGTTCGTCCTTTCCGAGAACCAGATGGGCCAGGTCGCAGAACTGGTGGACGAGTTCCCGACGGGCGCGGCGCCACCTCTCCACCGCCGCGTCCCAGCCAGCGGTCGTTGTCGCACCGGCCCGGTCCGTACCGAGACCGTCCGCGATCCGACGGGCCAGTTCCTCGTCCGCGCGCAAGGCGCCGACAACCAGCTGTGCGGCCTTCCGGTGTGCGGCCACCAGGGGAATCATGAGTTCGCATGCCGTGCCCCCCGCCGCCCGGCAGGAGGCGCGCAGCGCCCGGAAGCACTCCTCCTCGTCCTCAGGGTCCGCCACATGACCGAGGTAGGCGAGACAGGCCAGGCGCACGTCGGCGGCACGCGGCTCGTCGGGGTCGAGCTGGCGCAGTGCGGAGAGGCACAGATCCCGGGAGGAAGCGGGACTCTGGTCGCGCAGGGCATACGACAGGGCGATCAGCCCCTTGAAACGGTAGCCCCTCGCTTCGTCGTAGTCGGCGAGTTCGCCGGCAAGCACGGCAGCCGACAGGAACGCGGAGGCGTCGGACTCGGACCATTCGTGGGACGGGCGCAGGTTCCTCCGTGCCGGCAGCCCTTCGACGTCCTCATGGCTGACCGGCCGGTGTTCGTCGTGGGCGCGCAGCAGCAGCTCGGCCGCAGGAGCCGAGTACGCCTTCTCCACGAATTCGGTCAGCGCGTCCGCCGTCGCCCCGGCGGTTGGCTGCGAGCTGCGCACCCTGGCCAGCACCGAACGCAGTCCCGGCTCGATCTGCGGGCTGACCTCCGCGCAGGCGACTGCCAGGGCCAAGGCGTGCCGCGTGCCGCGCGCGAGGCATGCCTCGATGAAGGGGCTGGCATCGGACGAGGAGGCCCACGTGAGGATGACGTCGCGCCACCGTTGGCTTTCCATGTGCTCGACGAGCAGCCGGAAGGATCCCTGGGCGGCAATCTGCTGTGCGGCGAGGAAGTCCTGGAACGCGCGATGAACGAAGGCGTACGCCTGTCCGTCGTGCCGTACGAGGATGCCGTCCTCGACCATTACTTCCAGGAACCGTTTGGCGTCCATGGCGCCGGATCGGCGCAGGGCCTTCTCGATCATCCGCGAGCACTCCGCCTCGGATGCGTACTCCGTTCCCCGTTGCAGCATGGCCAGGGCCAGCACCCGGACGACTCGTTCCTTTCGAGACGGCGACAGATCGGGAAAGTCCTCGGTCGGCGGACGGTGCCGTGACAGCGCCTGTTTGAGGACCTCCCCGTACAGGGCGGTGCGGTTGCCGGGCAGTTGACCGGTGAGGCGGAAGCTGCTCATCAGGTGGGAGAGCAGCATGGGGTTCGATGCCAGTTCGAAGAGGTCCGAGCGATCCCGCAGTCTGTCCAGCAGCACCGAGGTGCCGGGATCCGCACCTCGCCTCGCAGGGTGCCGGAGAGATGCGTGGTTGTTGCTCAGCCATCGCTTCACGAACTGGGCGACCTGTTGGTCCGTGAGTGGTTGCAGAGTCAGTGTCCGGGCGGCGGGGAGGGACTGCCGAGCTTCCGGCAACGGGCGGGAGGTGATCAGGAAGTCATTGCGCGGATAGCGTTGTGTCTGTGCCTCGATCCAGGCGGACACAGCTCTCTGTCGGTCAGGGTCCGGGACCTCATCGAGGCCGTCGAGGAGGACAAGGCAACGGCCCTTTTTGAGTCTGCGCTCGAACCACCCGGCCCGGCCCCTGCTCCGGAGATCGCCGAGAGAGGAATGGGCGACGTCGGCCAGGGACGGCTCAGGCGCTTCGGCGACGTCGGTTGCCAGGGCTCCCAGGCGCAACAGGATCGGCATGCGCCTCGGTGACTTGAGCCGGCCTTCCGCCGCGGCCAGGGCCGTCTGCCTGAGCAGGGTCGTCTTCCCGGCGCCCGGAGCACCGATGAGGAGCAGGACGACCGGCTTGGAGCCCCGCAGGTAGCGGGTGACCGGATGCCGCCCCGCCAGCCCGTCCTCGATCAGATCGACATCGGCGAACGTGTCGCCCGGCAGGGAGACAGCAGGTCCGAACACATGCGCCCCGGTGGGACCTCCGGAACCTGAGGGGGTGGAGAGTTCCATGACGTACCGCAGGTACCGAGACAGAAAGCCGCTGTGGCGGTAGGACGACAGCCACACCGTGATGCCCGCAGCGAGCACTCCGGCGAGCATGAAGGGCAGCAGGTAGGAGTCGGTCCTGTTGAAGAGCACGGAAATGATCGAAATGGCGGCGGAGATGATTGCCGCGCCCAATGGTGCACCTTCCCAGCGCTGCCTGGGCCCGTTCCCCTGTACCGACATGACGCCCCGCTTCCCCGGCCTTGCCCCCACGGCAACGTAATTCATACCGGTTGCACCGCTTCGGGCGAAGGGCAATGCCCGAATCGAACCTTCTGAACGAGAACGAGAAGCGGGGCGTAGGGCTGTAGCCGTACACGCCGTCCGGCTGGTCCGGCCTGTGCGCCCAGCACTCGATGCCATCGCGTTCGCCTGCGCGCGCCCTCGCGTACAGCCGACGGGCCGGGTTCGCGGCACGGCGGACCTTCAGGCCGCCCGAGCAGGATTCCCTCGGTGGCCGTGTCGCACGCGACACTGCCGGAAGTCTGGCGAACCCCTCCGCGGGCCGGGCGAAAAGCCGGGATTGTGCGAACCGTAATGATCCCGTGAGGCTTTGGGGGGCACCGGGGCGGGGAAGTGGCGCGGAACATGGCAGGCTTGGTGCATGGCCCAGATCAACCCCAGCATCCTGTCCGCCGACTTCGCGCGACTCGCCGACGAGGCGAAGGCCGTCGAAGGCGCCGACTGGCTCCATGTCGATGTGATGGACAACCACTTTGTGCCCAATCTGACGCTCGGCGTGCCGATCGTGGAGGCGCTGAGCAAGGCCACGGACACTCCGCTGGACTGCCATCTGATGATCGAGGACGCGGACCGCTGGGCGCCGCAGTACGTCGAGGCGGGCGCGGGTTCCGTCACCTTCCACGTGGAGGCGGCGGCGGCGCCCGTGAGGCTGGCTCGGGAGATCAGGGCCAAGGGCGCGCGCGCCTCGATGGCACTCAAGCCCGCGACCCCGATCGAGCCGTACGAGGACCTGCTCCCCGAGCTCGACATGCTGCTGATCATGACGGTGGAGCCGGGCTTCGGGGGCCAGTCCTTCCTGGACATCATGCTGCCGAAGATCCGCCGGACCCGTGACCTGATCTCCAAGCACGGTCTCGAGCTCTGGCTCCAGGTCGACGGCGGCGTCTCCGCCACCACGATCGAGCGATGCGCCGAGGCCGGAGCCGATGTCTTCGTCGCCGGATCCGCGGTCTACGGGGCGCAGGACCCGGCCCAGGCGGTGCGTGCCCTGCGCGAGCAGGCGGACGCGGCCACCGCCGCGGCGCCCTGGGCGTGCGGCCACTGAACAAAGGGCAGATGAACGCGGCCCGACGGGCCGGATCAAGGATCGCCGGATCTGACAGGATGACGGTGTATCGGGCGTGTGAACAGCAGTGAGGAGATCGCGGTGTCTGGCATCTCGGCGGGTCGGTCAGCCATGCGGATGGGACCCGCGGAGCTGGTTCAGGCGGCGGCCATGGCCCGTCGGTTCTACCTCGAGGGAAAGTCGAAGATCCAGATCGCCGAGGAGTTCGGCGTCAGCCGCTTCAAGGTGGCCCGGGTTCTGGAGACGGCCCTCGAGCGTGATCTCGTACGTATCGAGATCCGGGTACCGGCCGAGCTGGACGCGGAGCGCTCCGACGCGCTCCGGGCCCGCTACGGGTTGCGCCACGCGGTCGTCGTCGAGTCCCCGGCGGACGAGCAGGACGACGCCGCCGACCCGGAGAACCTGGGCGAGGTCGCGGCCGAACTGCTCGGTGAGCTGGTGAACGAGGGCGATGTGCTGGGCCTGGCCTGGGGTCGTTCCACGATCCACATGGCCGCGGCGCTCGACCGGCTGCCGCCCTGCACGGTCGTGCAGCTGACCGGCGTCTACGACGCGGGGACGGCCGAGCGCGGGTCGGTCGAGGCGGTGCGCCGCGCGGCTCAGGTGTCCGGCGGCGAGGCGCATCCGATCTACGCGCCGATGCTCCTGCCCGATCCGGCGACGGCGGCGGCCCTGCGGCACCAGACGGGTATCGCCCGCGCTTTCGAGTACTTCGACAAGGTGACCGTCGCCGCGGTCTCCATCGGTTCCTGGGAGCCGGGCATCTCCACCGTCCACGACATGCTCTCGGACGAGGAGCGGGCACACTACGCCTCGCTCGGGGTCGCGGCCGAGATGTCCGCGCACCTCTTCGACTCCGACGGCCGACGCGTCGGCCGGGACCTGGGCGAGCGGTGCATCACCGTGGAGGCGGACCGGCTGCGCCGGATCCCCGAGGTGGTCGCCATCGCCGGCGGACAGCGCAAGGCGGCGGCGATCGGCGCGGTGCTCCGCTCGGGCCTGGTCACCAGCCTGGTGACGGACACGGCCGCGGCCGACTACCTGCTGACGGAGTCCGCCGCCGGACAGCGCCCCGCCCTGGAGCGGGCCGACCCCGACGACTGACCGTCACGGAACGTGACGGAGGCCGGGCACCGCACAGGTGCCCGGCCTCCGTTCGTCTACCGGCTCCGCTGCACGTCGGACGCACCCGATCCCGCCGGGTCCGCGGCCACGCCGAGGACGGTCTCCTCCAGGTACTCCGCGGGCTCCGCGTACTGGCTGACGTCCGCCGGGTTGTAGCGGGGGGTCTGCCGGGACCAGTCCAGATTGCCGCGCATCCAGCTCCGCATCCCGTCGAGATACGGGACGAGCAGCTCGGACAGCTGCGGATACATGTCGAGCAGCTCGTCCTCGGCCGTGAGGAAGCGCTCGGTCTCGGTGGCTATCTCGGCGCACACGTGGTCGAGGGCCTGCTGCTCCCCGTAGCCCCGGTGGTGCCGTACCAGGTGAACGAGATTGTGGATCTCGCCGAGCACTTGTTCCTTCTCGAAGGAGTACACGTCGTTGGCCCAGCACACGACGTTGCACGAGGCTTCCAGAGCCGTGATGAACCGGGGGTCGTTGTGGACCGACTCGGGCGCCTCGATGCCCGCCACGATCTCTATCAGGTCCATGCACACATGGATCGCCCCGGTGTGCCGGCGCTGGGCCACATAGGTCTCCTCGGCCGGTACGACGCCCTCGGCCCGGTTCCCTGCCTCCCAGGTGGTGGCGGTCATCAGGTACGTCATGAGGTGCCAGGCGAAACGTGTGCGCCAGTGCGGGGCCGCCTGCGGGATCGTACGTTCCCACAGATCGGCCAGGGCGACGACGGCGGCGGGCGGATCCTCGCCCGGCAGGGGGCCGGGAGCCGTTCCCTCCACCACGGAACGCATCCGGGCCACCACGTCGCGTACCCGTTCGGGGTTGCGGCCGAGATGGCCGTCGTCCAGCTGGTCGTCGACGAGGAAGAGCCATACGAACCAGTCGGCGACCAGGTCGAGGTGCTCACTGCCCGCCGTCGGGTAGACCATGCCGACGAACGCGCCGAAGTCGGCCTGCTCGAAACGGCGCCTCGCGGACTCCCGGTGCACCAGACCGGTGCGGCGCGTCCACGCGTCGATGTGCTCGCGCGTGTGCCCTACGTGCGGGTTCGTCCGCTGAGGGAACGGGCAGTAGATGTCGGGCAGTTCGCTCTCCACAGACGGATCCGCATCCTCTCCGGCCACAGACGTGACGGGTTTCTCCGCGCTCTCGTGCACGGTGTTGCGGTCACCCCCGAGACCTGCGGATTTGAAGCTACCTGACCCCCTGTCACCCGGTCCAGGGATCGTGATCACGAATGGTTGAAAGGCGTTCGGGTAGGGTCTTCGAGTAAGGCAGGTTCCACTTGCCAGGCCCCCCGGAGCACCTCCTTGGAGGAACTCACGAACGCGGGGGTCCATTGCTGTGTCTTCGTGGAAACGACCTGCACCGTTTCGTATGAAAAAATGAGTGTTATGCGTTTTCTTGAGCCCGGCACCGGTCGCTACACGGCGTCCCCCTCGGTCCCCTACGACCTCACGTACGACGATGTCTTCATGGTCCCCGGCCGCTCCGCGGTCGGTTCCCGGCAGGCCGTGGACCTCTCCTCGCCCGACGGCACCGGCACCACCATCCCGCTCGTCGTCGCGAACATGACCGCGATCGCGGGGCGCCGGATGGCGGAGACGATCGCCCGCCGCGGTGGACTGGTCGTCATCCCCCAGGACATCCCGATCGAGGTGGTCACCGAGGTCATCAGCTGGGTCAAGACACGCCACCTCGTGCTCGACACGCCCATCGAGCTGTCCCCGGGCCAGACCGTTGCCGACGCCCTGTCCCTGCTGCACAAGCGGGCCCACGGAGCGGGTGTCGTCGTCGACGCGGAGCGCAGGCCGGTCGGTGTCGTCACCGACCACGACCTGACCGGTGTCGACCGCTTCACGCAGCTGTCCGAGGTCATGTCCAAGGACCTGGTGCTGCTCGACGCGGACATCGACCCGCGCGACGCCTTCGGCAAGCTCGACGGCGCCAACCGCAAGCTCGCCCCCGCGGTCGACGCGGACGGCAGGCTCGTCGGCATCCTCACCCGCAAGGCCGCGCTGCGCGCGACGCTGTACACCCCGGCGACGGACTCCGAGGGCAGGCTGCGCATCGCCGCGGCCGTCGGAATCAACGGCGATGTCGCGGGCAAGGCCAAGCAGCTCCTCGACGCGGGCGTCGACACGCTCGTCGTCGACACCGCGCACGGCCACCAGGAGTCCATGATCAGCGCGGTCGCCGCGGTGCGGGCGCTCGACCCGCGCGTGCCGATCGTGGCGGGCAACGTCGTCGCGGCCGAAGGCGTGCGCGACCTCATCGAGGCCGGCGCGGACATCATCAAGGTCGGGGTCGGCCCCGGCGCCATGTGCACCACCCGGATGATGACCGGTGTGGGCAGGCCCCAGTTCTCCGCCGTGCTCGAGTGCGCGGCCGAGGCCCGCAAGCACGGCAAGCACGTCTGGGCGGACGGAGGCGTCCGCCACCCGCGCGATGTCGCCATGGCGCTCGCCGCCGGTGCGTCGAACGTGATGATCGGCTCCTGGTTCGCCGGTACGTACGAGTCGCCCGGTGACCTCCAGCAGTCCGCGGACGGCCGCTACTACAAGGAGTCCTTCGGGATGGCCTCCGCGCGCGCGGTGAAGAACCGCACGTCGGAGGAGTCCGCCTACGACCGGGCCCGCAAGGGGCTGTTCGAGGAGGGCATCTCCACCTCGCGGATGTTCCTGGATCCGGCGCGCCCCGGCGTGGAGGACCTGATCGACTCGATCATCGCCGGTGTCCGCTCGTCCTGCACCTACGCGGGTGCGGCCTCGCTCGAGGAGTTCGCCGAGAAGGCCATCGTGGGTGTGCAGAGCGCCGCGGGATACGCGGAGGGCAAGCCGCTGCACGCCAGCTGGAGTTGACCGAGCGGTCCACGCATCACAGGTGCCCCTCCCGGGTGTTCGTGCCGGGAGGGGCACCTGTCTGTTCAGGCATCGTTACATGACCGAATACGACTGCTTCTAGTCGACTGTCGGGCACTATTGACCATCTTCAACTCTGTTGAATTGTAAGTAATATGAGTCGCAATCAGCTGCCCGCCTCTCTGCGGTAAGGGATCTCATGTCCTTCTTCACTGACCTGGCCCACCAGTACATCGACGGCGAGTGGAGGCCGGGGAAGGGGTCCTGGGACATCATCGACTTCAACCCGTACAACGGTGAGAAGCTCGCAGCCATCACCGTCGCCACGGCGGACGAGGTCGACCAGGCCTACCGCGCGGCCGAGCGTGCGCAGCAGGAATGGGCGGACACCAATCCGTACACCCGCCGGGCCGTACTGGAGAAGGCGCTGCAGATCGTCGAGGAGCGCGAGCCCGAGATCTCCGAGGCGATCGTCGCGGAGCTCGGCGGCACCCGGCTGAAGGCCGCATTCGAACTGCACCTGGCCAAGGAGTTCCTGCGCGAGGCCGTCCAGCTCGCGCTGCGGCCCTCCGGGCAGATCCTCCCCTCGCCGACCGAGGGCAAGGAGAACCGCGTCTACCGCGTGCCCGTCGGCGTCGTGGGCGTCATCAGCCCCTTCAACTTCCCCTTCCTGCTGTCGCTCAAGTCCGTTGCGCCCGCACTGGCCCTCGGCAACGCCGTGGTCCTCAAGCCCCACCAGAACACGCCGATCTGCGGCGGCACGCTGCTGGCCAAGGTGTTCGAGGACGCCGGTCTGCCCGCCGGGCTGCTGAACGTCGTGGTCACCGACATCGCCGAGATCGGCGACGCGCTGCTCGAACACCCCGTCCCGAGGCTCATCTCCTTCACCGGTTCCGACAAGGTGGGCCGCCACGTCGCGACGGTGTGCGCGTCCAACTTCAAGCAGTCCGTGCTCGAACTCGGCGGGAACAGCGCGCTGATCGTCCTCGACGACGCCGATGTGGACTACGCCGTCGACGCGGCCGTATTCAGCCGGTACGTGCACCAGGGCCAGGTCTGCATGGCCGCCAACCGGATCCTGATCGACCGCGCGATCGAGAAGGAGTTCACCGAGAAGTTCGTCGCCAAGGTCGCCTCCCTGCGCGTCGGGGACCCGGCCGACCCCTCCACACATATCGGCCCGCTGATCAACTCCTCGCAGGCCGAGGCGGTGTCCAAGATCGTCGACCAGACCGTGGAGGCCGGCGCGACGGCGCTGCTGCACGGCAGGGCCGAGGGCAACCTCGTGAGCCCTTCCGTGCTGACCGCGATAGCCCCCGATTCCCCCGTCCTGCAGCAGGAGATCTTCGGGCCCGTCGCCCTCCTCGTGCCCTTCGACGGCGAGGACGAGGCGGTCCGGATCGCCAACGACACCCCGTACGGGCTGAGCGGCGCGGTGCACACGGGAAACATCGAGCGCGGGGTGCGCGTGGGGCAGCGCATCCGCACCGGCATGATCCACATCAACGACGGCACGGTCCACGACGAGCCCATCGTCCCCTTCGGCGGCGAGAAGGCCTCGGGCCTGGGACGGCTGAACGGCGACTCGACGATCGAGGCCTTCACCACCCAGAAGTGGATCTCGGTGCAGCACGGCCGCTCGCAGTTCCCCTTCTGACCGGCCGCCCTCTGCGGTGAGCGCGCCCCGCGCGGGCGCGCATGGTCTACTTCGGGGGCGGCCCGTGCCGCCCCCGAATCCGACCGTCGCAGAGAAGTGATCCCTCTGAAGTGCGCCTGAACGACCTCGACGAACGCATCGTCCACGCCCTTGCCGAAGACGCCCGGCGCAGTTACGCCGACATCGGCGCGATCATCGGACTGTCCGCTCCCGCCGTGAAACGCCGCGTGGACCGGTTGCGCGCCGAGGGCGCCATCACAGGCTTCACCGTGCGGGTGGACCCGGCGGCGCTCGGCTGGCACACCGAGGGATTCATCGAGATCTACTGCAGCCGCAACACCGCACCGGAAGCGATCAAGCAGGGCCTCGCCCGCTATCCGGAGATCGCGTCCGCGTCCACCGTGACGGGAGACGCCGACGCGATCGTGCAGGTCTTCGCCGCCGACATGCGGCACTTCGAGCAGGTGCTCGAGCGCATCGCGGGCGAGCCGTACGTGGAGCGCACCAAGTCGGTGCTCGTCCTCTCCCCGCTTCTGCGACGGTACGCCTCCGGCTCTCCCGCCTGAGGCTGCGCGGGGCCCCGCCCCCGCCCGTACGAGACCGAAATCACCCTTCTGACCTGCGTGGACGCCGTACGCAACGAATCACCGCGGCAGCCCTGTACGACGCAATGAATCGATGGTGTGCGCGCAACACTCGCGCCTTGTCCGGCCCGATCGGCGCCCCGTACCTTCAATACGTCTCCCCGTACTCCGCCCGCACCGCCCGAGGTCAGCCATGCCGCCGCTGCGTACCGCCCTGCTCCAGAGCTCCGGACGACCCGGCTCCGTGGACGAGAACATCAAGGTGCTCGACGAGGCCGCAGGACGCGCCGCCGAGGCCGGTGCCCGACTGCTCGTCTGCCCGGAACTCTTCCTCACCGGATACGCCGTCGGCGACGCCGTCCCCACGCTCGCCGAACCCGCGGACGGACCGGGAGCACGGGCGGTCGCGGAGCTCTGCGCGCGGCACGGCATCGCCGTCCTGTACGGCTACCCGGAGCGCGCCGGCGAGCTGATCTTCAACGCGGCGCAGCTCATCGGCCCGGACGGGACCGCCCTCGCGAACTACCGCAAGACCCATCTGTTCGGCAGCTTCGAGCAGAAGTGGTTCACGCCCGGCGAGCAGGCCGTGGTGCAGGCAGACCTCGACGGCGTCCGGATCGGCGTGCTGATCTGCTACGACGTCGAGTTCCCGGAGAACGTCCGGGCACACGCCCTGGCCGGGACCGGCCTGCTGCTGGTGCCGACCGCGCAGATGCACCCCTTCCAGTTCGTCGCCGAGTCGGTGGTCCCGGTCCGTGCCTTCGAGAGCCAGATGTACGTCGCGTACGTCAACAGGACCGGTCCGGAGGGCGAGTTCGAGTTCGTCGGGCTGAGCTGTCTGGCAGGCCCCGACGGCACCGTGCGGACCCGTGCCGGCCGCGGCGAGGAGCTCGTCATCGGTGAGGTGGACCCCGCGTTCCTCGGTGCCTCGCGGGCGGCCAACCCGTATCTGAAGGACCGCCGTCCCGGTCTGTACGGCTCCCTCGCCTGACCCGAGCCCTCCCCTTCGTCCCCCCTTCTCACCTGTGCAAGGAGTCCGTACCCCATGACGTCCACGGTGCCCAACGCCGTCCAGCACACCGACGCGCAGCCGCCGATCACCATGTTCGGGCCGGACTTCCCCTACGCGTACGACGACTTCCTCACGCACCCGGCGGGCATCGGCCAGATACCGGCGACCGAGCACGGATCCGAGGTCGCCGTCATCGGCGGTGGCCTCTCCGGCATCATCGCCGCGTACGAACTGATGAAGATGGGGCTGCGGCCCGTCGTCTACGAGGCGGACCAGATCGGCGGCCGGCTGCGTACGGTCGGCTTCGAGGGCTGCGACCCCTCGCTGACCGCCGAGATGGGCGCCATGCGCTTCCCGCCCTCGTCCACGGCGCTGCAGCACTACATCGACCTGGTGGGCCTGGAGACCGAGCCGTTCCCCAACCCGCTCTCCCCGGCCACTCCGTCGACCGTCGTCGACCTCAAGGGCGAGTCCCACTACGCCGAGACCATCGCCGATCTGCCGCAGGTCTACCGCGATGTGATGGACGCCTGGAACTCGTGCCTGGAAGAGGGCGCCGACTTCTCCGACATGAACAGGGCCATGCGCGAGCGCGATGTCCCGCGCATCCGGGAGATCTGGGCGAAGCTCGTCGAGAAGCTCGACAACCAGACCTTCTACGGGTTCCTCTGCGCCTCGGACGCCTTCAAGTCCTTCCGGCACCGAGAGATCTTCGGCCAGGTCGGCTTCGGAACCGGCGGCTGGGACACCGACTTCCCCAACTCCATCCTGGAGATCCTCCGCGTCGTCTACACCGAGGCCGACGACCACCACCGCGGGATCGTCGGCGGCAGCCAGCAGCTGCCGCTGCGCCTGTGGGACCGCGAACCGCGCAAGATCGTCCACTGGCCGCTCGGTACGTCGCTGGCCTCCCTGCACGACGGGCAGCCGCGCCCCGCCGTGACCCGCCTGGACCGCACCGCTGGAAACCGGATCACGGTCACGGACGCCACCGGCGACATCCGCTCCTACCGGGCCGCGGTCTTCACCGGGCAGTCCTGGCTGCTGCTCTCCAAGATCGCCTGCGACGACGCGCTCTTCCCGATCGACCACTGGACGGCGATGGAGCGCACCCACTACATGGAGTCGTCCAAGCTGTTCGTGCCCGTCGACCGGCCGTTCTGGCTGGACAAGGACGAAGCGACCGGCCGCGACACCATGTCGATGACGCTCACGGACCGGATGACCCGGGGCACGTACCTCCTGGACGACGGACCCGGCAAGCCGGCCGTCATCTGTCTCTCCTACACGTGGTGCGACGACAGCCTGAAGTGGCTGCCGCTCTCCCCGAAGGAGCGCATGGACGTCATGCTCAAGTCGCTCGGCGAGATCTATCCCAAGGTCGACATCCGCAAGCACATCATCGGCAACCCGGTCACCGTCTCCTGGGAGAACGAGCCCTACTTCATGGGCGCGTTCAAGGCCAACCTGCCCGGCCACTACCGCTACCAGCGGCGCCTGTTCACCCACTTCATGCAGGACCGGCTGCCGTCGGACAAGCGGGGCCTGTTCCTGGCCGGCGACGACATCTCGTGGACGGCCGGCTGGGCCGAGGGCGCCGTGCAGACCGCGCTCAACGCCGTATGGGGTGTCATGAGCCAGTTCGGCGGCGCCACGGACCCGACGAACCCCGGCCCCGGCGACGTCTTCGACGAGATCGCACCGGTCGAGCTTCCGGAGGACTGAGCCCCGGTGCACCGGCCCGGCCGTCGGCGCAGGCACCGGGCCGGTGCCCTCAGCGCAGGCGTTCCAGGGCGTCGGCGGTCACCGTGTGGAGCAGTGGCTGCCCGGCGAGCAACCGCACGACCTCCCCGACGGCGCTCGCCCCGAGACGCTGCCTGACCTCGACGCTGCCCGCGGCCCGATGCGGGGTCAGCAGCACGTTCGGCAGGGCACGGAAGGCGTGGTCCACCGGGAGCGGCTCCTCGTCGAACACGTCGATCGCCGCGTCCAGCCGCCCCGAGGCCAGCTCCGCGAGCAGTGCCTTCTCGTCGACCAGCCAGGCCCGGGCGGTGTTCACCAGGCCCGCGCCGTCCGGCATCAGAGCCAGCTGGGCGGCACCGATCATCCGGTGCGTCCGCTCGGTCACCGGGGCGTGCACGGCGACGATCCTGCTCCGCGTGAGCAGCACCTCCAGCGGCACGGACTCCACCCCGAGCGCCACCGCGTCGGCTTCGGACAGGAACGGGTCGGTGACGCGGACCCGCGCCCCCATCGCCCGCACCATGGCGATGTACGCGCGACCGGTGCGGGACGCGCCGATCACCCCGATGTCGCTGCCGTGGATCTCGTGCGACGGCGGTGCCTGGACGGCCTCGGCCCACGGGGTGCCGTCGTGCAGGGCGTGATCGAAGCGGTGGATGCGGTGCAGCAGGGACAGGGTGAACGCCAGGGCCACCTCGGCCACCGGCCGCGCCATCTCGTCGCCCGCCTGCGTGACTTGGATGCCGCGCCGGAACACCTCTTCGTCGACGTACGGGGCCACGGCCGAGCCCGTGTGCGCGACGAGCTCCAACCGGTCCGCGGAGTCGAGGAGCCGGGCGTCGACGCGCGGACTGCGCCACGAGGTGACGAGTGCCCGTGCCCCGGGGAGGGCCGCGGCCAGCGCCGTACGGTCCCGGTGCTCGTCCAGGACGGTCAGTTCGGCCGCCGCGTCCAGCTGCTGCCAGACCTCGGCGGTGAAGAACTCGGCGCGCAGGTGCGGGGGTACGGAGACGACCACGCGGGGGCGGCCGGCCGGATCGGACATGAGGAGCTCCGCAGGGAAGAGGTCGGGGGACACCCCAGGGTATGACCCGCCGTCCGGGTGAACGGGATCAGCGGCACGGGGTGAGCAGGATCCTCCCCACCAGGCCGATCCCCGCATCCGTACGCGCCCTGAACTCCTCGGCCAGCAGCGGTACTCCACGCAGTCGCCACAGCATCCGCGCCGCCGACCACGAGGCCTCGCGGGCCCTCTCCAGGCTCCAGGAACCCGCCAGATGCGTGAGGGGGTCGGCGACCTCCAGCAGATCGGGACCCGGCATCAGTTCTTCGCGGATCTGCTCCTCCAGCATCACGAGGAGATCTCCCACCCGGTCGAACTCCTCCTCCAGGTCCGCCGGAGCGCAGCCGAGCGTACGGCAGGTGTCCACCACGGCCAACGCGAGGTCGTGGCCGATGTGCGCATTGATACCGGCGAGCGCGAACTGCAGCGGGCGTACGCCGGGATGGCGCCGGAGCTGGAACAGCGGACGCCAGCAGGCGGGCGGCCGACCGCCCGCCGCGGCGGTGTCGACGGCGGTCAGATAGTGCTCGGCGAACCGCACATCCAGGGCGGACACGGTGTCCCGGTCCGGGAAGGAACCGCCCTCGATCCGCCCGCCGACGGCCTCCGTGACCGTCAGATAGACCTGGTTGAACACGGCTACGCCGTCCCCCGGCGGCCAGTGGGAGCGGTACGTGCGCATCCGCTCGATCACCGTGCCCACATCGGCCACCGCACCGTCCACGCGTGGGCAGGATGTGCCGGCCGGGTCTGCGAACTGCTCGAACTGGGCCATGCGGGCAGCGTCCCAGCCGTAGGCTCGCCACGGCGCCGACCGGCCTGAGGTTCATCGGAACGGACGAACGAGGGGCGCCGGGGGAGAGGAACGAACAGTGTCGGGCGCACGCGCACAACGCAGGACCGAGACCAGACAGCGCAGGCGTACCGCACGCCGGCACGCCATGGCCGTCGCCGCATCGGCCGTGGTCGCCGTAGGTACGGCGACCGGCGTGATCACCGCAACCGCGGGGGAGGGCGAGCGGACGACCGCCCGCCCCGACACGACCGTTTCACCGGTCCTGGAACCGCTGCCCGCGGTGCCCACCGCGTCACCGGCCACCGTGTCCCCCTCCGCCTCGCCGCGTCCTTCCCGGACGGCCGTGAAGAAAGCCGCTCCGGAGCCGTCGGAGACGAAGCCCCCGCAGCGAACCGCGACGGCCGCAGGGCTCTACCGCCACTCGGAGTCGCAGGTCCTGGACTGGGTCCGCGGTCACCGGGACGATCCGCGCCGTCCGCTCATCGAGTCCCGGATCGCGGCCCAGCCGGCCGCGGTCTGGTTCGCGGCCTACAACCCGTCGGCGGTGACCGCGCAGGTCCGCGGTGTGACGTCGGGCGCCGCGGCCGCGGGCCGTACCCCTGTGCTCGTGCCGTACGCGATACCCGACCGGGACTGCGGCGGAGCCTCCGAGGGAGGGGCGCCCGGACTGGCGGCGTACGACGCGTGGATGGACAGGTTCGCCGAAGGGCTGGGCAGCGGACCGGTCATCGTGATCCTGGAGCCGGACGCGATCGCGCTCTCGGACTGCCTCTCGGCGGGGCAGCGGGCAGCCCGCTTCGCGTCGCTGGCCAGGGCGGGCCGTGCCCTGCACGCCGCGAACCCGCGGGCCAGGGTCTACTTCGACGGTGGGCACTCCGGCTGGCACTCCGCCGCCAAGCAGGCAGCCGCGCTCAAGGAGGCGGGCGCCGCGACCAGCGGGGACGGCATCTTCACCAATGTGTCGAACTTCCACAGCACGGCGGACGAAGCGGCCTATGCCCGCCGGGTACTGGCCGCCCTCGGCGGCCCGGCCCGCCTCGGCGCGGTCATCGACACCAGCCGCAACGGCAACGGGGCGCCGCAGGCCGGTGACTGGTGCGACCCCGGGGGCAGGGCCCTCGGCCGGACCCCGACGACGAGGACCGGTGCGTCCCGGATCGACGCCTACCTGTGGGTGAAGCTGCCGGGGGAGTCCGACGGCTGCAAGGGAGCGGCCGGATCCTTCACCCCGGACTACGCCTACGACCTGGCAACCGGCTGAGCCTCAGGCCTTGGGCGATTCCTCGTCGTACGCGGAGGTGCCCGAGTCCAGCAGGGGATCCTGGGTCCTGAGGTGGGCGGGGGCGAAGGCCCGGAGCACGTGGTAGCCGGTGATCACGACGATGGTGCCGAGTGCGATGCCGCTCAGTTCGAAGTCGTCGGAGAACTTCAGGCTGACCCCGCCGATGCCGATGATGATGCCCGCCGCGGCCGGTACGAGGTTCAGCGGATTGCGCAGATCGACCTTGGCGTTGGTCCAGATCTGGGCACCCAGGAGGCCGATCATGCCGTAGAGGATGACGGTGATGCCGCCGAGCACACCGCCGGGGATCGCGGCGACGACCGCCCCGAACTTGGGGCACAGACCGAAGAGCAGCGCGAAGCACGCGGCGGCCCAGTAGGCGGCGGTGGAGTAGACGCGGGTCGCGGCCATGACACCGATGTTCTCGGAGTACGTGGTGTTCGGCGGGCCGCCGACAGCGGTGGACAGCATCGACGCGGCGCCGTCGGCCGCGATCGCCGTGCCCAGTTTGTCGTCGAGGGACTCGCCGGTCATCTCGCCGACAGCCTTCACGTGCCCCGCGTTCTCGGCGATCAGGGCGATCACGACGGGCAGCGCGACCAGGATCGCCGACCACTCGAAGCTCGGCGCGTGGAAGGACGGGAGCCCGACCCAGTCGGCGTCGCCCACCGCGGACAGGTTCAGCCGCCAGTGGTCGACCGCCTCGGGGCCGCCCGCCGGTGAGTGGATCTTCCCGAAGACCCGGTCGAGCACCCAGGACAGGACGTAGCCGAAAACGAGTCCGAGGAAGATCGCGATACGGGAGAGGAAGCCGCGCAGACAGACCACGGCCAGACCGGTGAACAGCATGACGAGCAGAGCCGTCCACTGGTCCTGCGGCCAGTACGTCGACGCGGTGACCGGGGCGAGGTTGAAGCCGATCAGCATGACGACGGCGCCGGTCACCACCGGAGGCATGGCCGCGTGGATGATCCGCGCGCCGAACCGCTGCACGGCGAGCCCCGCCAGGAACAGCACGGCACCGACCACGAGGACCGCACCGGTGACGGTGGCGCTGCTGCCCCCGCCGGCCCGGATCGTGGCGGCGACCCCCACGAAGGAGAGCGAGCAGCCCAGGTAACTGGGGACCCTGCCGCGCGTGGCCAGCAGGAAGATGGCGGTCGCGACACCGGACATCATGATGGCGAGGTTCGGGTCCAGGCCCATCAGGACGGGCGCGACGAACGACGCGCCGAACATGGCCACCACGTGCTGGGCGCCGAGTCCGAAGGTCCGGGGCCAGGAGAGCCGTTCGTCGGGGCGAACCACGGCCCCCGGTTCGGGGGTCTTCCCGTCGCCGTGCAAGGTCCAGCGCACGCCGAGGCCCATGGTCGCTCCCTGTCATGTGTGTGCGGTGTGTCCACCCGCGGAGATGATCAGCGTCATGTTAGTGCCGCCGCGACCAGGTCATCGATTCCGGTCCGTCCTGGCACCCGGGCACTCCGACGGCCCGACGGGTCCCATCCGTGAATCGTGCGCGAAGCATTGTCAGTCCGAACAGTCACATCTACGCTCACACGGTCCTGCTCATGAACAGTGTTCACATACCTGAAATTGAGGAGTGCTCGATGAACGGAAGACGCCGTCGACGCCTCGGTGTGCTGCTCGCCACCGTGACCGCGCTGGGCGCCGCACTCGTACCCACCGCCTCACCGGCCGCGGCCACCGCGCCGGGCGACCGTCCGCACGCGGCGCCGCCCAGGACCGTGGTGATCGACGGTCAGCGCATGCAGCGGACCAAGGCCCGGCTCGACCGGGGCGATCCGGCGCTCCGCCGGGCTGTCGCGAAGCTCACCGCGCAGGCGGACGGCTGGCTCGGCCAGGGCCCGTGGACGGTGGTCGACAAGCCCGCACCGGCGCCCGGCGGGGATGTCCACGACTACCTCAGCCAGGCGCCCTACTGGTGGCCGTCCCAGCCGCGTACCGAGGACAACCCCTGGGGCTGCCCGTACGTCCAGCGGGACGGCGAGCGCAATCCCGAGGTCGACACCGGTACCGACCGCCCCGACGTCGGCAAGGTCTTCAACTCGGTCACCGCGCTCAGCCTCGCCTGGTACTACACGGGCCGCGAGCAGTACGCCGAGCACGCCGGGGACATCCTGCGCACCTGGTTCCTCGACCCGGCGACCCGGATGAACCCGAACCTCGACCACGGGCAGTTCATCCCCTGCAAGTACGACGGCCGGGCCATCGGGATCATCGACTTCTCGCAGCAGTACACCAGCGTGCTCGACGCCGTCGCCCTGCTCGACGCCGGAGCGCCCGGCTGGTCCACGGGCGACCGGGCCGCGATGCGGGCCTGGAACACCGACTTCCTGGACTGGCTGGTGAATTCGGAGTTCGGGAAGCAGGAGTCCGCCGCGAAGAACAACCACGGCACCTTCCAGGACATGCAGATCGCCGGACTGGCCCTCGCCACCGGCGACCGCGAACTCGCCCGCAGAACCGTCCTGGACGCGCGGGCCCTGCGGATCGACCCGCAGATCGGCGAGGACGGCAGCCAGCCCCAGGAACTCGCCCGCACCAGGAGCTGGCACTACTCGACCTTCGACCTGGTCGCCTACACGAGGCTCGCCGCCATCGGCAGGCAGGTCGGGGTGGACCTCTGGGACTACGAAGGGCCGCAGGGGCAGAGCCTGTTCAAGGCCGTGCGCTACCTGCTGCCCGCCGCGACCGGGGCCGCGCCGTGGCCGCACCCCGAGCTCGAGTTCTACCGGTACGCCGCGAGCGACATCGTGCACGCGGCAGCCGACGCGGGCGACCGGCAGGCCCGGGCGGCGGTTCCCCGCCTCGAAACTCCCCCCGGCGGTGACCTGTGGGCCCTGCGCCCCGCCGCTGAACAGCTCGACTCGATCGCCGGCTGACCCGCGGCGTACGGGCCCCGCGCCGCCCGCGGGGCCCGTACGCCGTACGGAGTCACTTGGCGGCGGCGCTCCCGGACGGTGCCGTGGCGGGTGCAGCGTCGGGAGTGCCCCCCTCCGCCACCTTGCGATCGCCGGCCCTCAGCACCCCGGCGCCCAGCACCAGTCCGAATGCCAGCACCGTCACGAGGCCGAACGACACCAGCAGCGAGGTCGCCTCCGCCAGGGAGCCGATCGCGGACGGGGCGATGAGCCCCGAGGTGTACGTGATGGTGGCCACGCCCGCGATGGCCCGGCTCGGGTTGTCCCCGCTGCGCCCGGCCGCGGCGAACGCCAGCGGTACGACGACCGCGACGCCCAGCCCGAGCAGGCCGAAGCCGCACAGTGCCAGCGCCGCGTTCGGCGCCAGGACCACCAGCAGCCCGCCGACGGTCGCGAGGACGCCGCCGACCCGTACGGTCCGCACCGCGCCGAACCGGTCGACCACCCGGTCGCCGGCGATCCGGGCGATCGCCATCGTCAGGGCGAACGCGGTCGTCGACGCCGCGGCGAGCCCGGCGGAACTGCCCATGATGTCCTTGAGGTAGACGGCCGACCAGTCCAGGCTCGCCCCCTCGGCGAACACGGCGCAGAAACCCACCGCGCCGATGACCAGCGCGGACTTCGGCGGCAGGGTGAAGCGCGGCGGCGGCTCCTCGTCCGGCTCACTGCGCAGGTCGAGCACGTGACGGCAGGCGATCAGGCCGAGCCCGGTGAGCACGAGCGCGGCCAGGGTGTGATGGAGCCGGGCGTCGGCGCCGATGTGCGCGGCGACCGTGCCGGCCGCGGAACCGACCAGTGCGCCCACACTCCACCAGCCGTGCAGTCCGGACATGATCGACTTGTCGAGCCGGTTCTCCACCTCGACGCCGAGCGCGTTCATGGCGACGTCCGACATCCCGGCGGTCGCCCCGTACAGGAAGAGCGCCGCGCAGAGCGTGACCAGGTTCGGGGCCAGGGCCGGAAGGATCAGCGCCAGCGTCCAGAGCGCCAGCAGCCCGCGCAGGGCCGTCCGTGCGCCGAACCGGTGGCTGACCCGGCCGGCCAGCGGCATGGCCAGGGAAGCGCCGATGGCCGGGAAGGCGAGGGCGAGGCCGAGCTGTCCGGCGCTCACCGAGGCGTGGTCCTGGATCCAGGGGACCCGGGTCGCGAAGCTGCCGGTCACCGCTCCGTGCACGGAGAAGACCGCGGCGACCGCGTACCTGGCCCGTCTTACCTGCTCCATGCCGAAAACCCGGACCGTTGGATCCATCGTCATCACGCCGTGCCCTCCCCTGGGAATCCTCGCCGACCGGCCACTCGGGTGCCCGTCCGCGCGGTGCGGCACGTAAACTATCAGGAACCCTGCCTGATAAATAGTCCACCATGGTGGACCGGCAGAGATCTGGAAGGATCCCGGCATGCCCGCATCCCCGAGCACAGCCCGGGCCATCAACGACCGGCTCGCCCTGCGACTGCTCCAGCAGGACGGCCCGCTGACGGCCACTCAGCTCAAGACCCTGACCGGACTGTCCCGCCCCACGGTCGCCGACCTGGTCGAACGGCTGCAGGACGCCGGCCTGGTCAAGGTCGTCGGCGAGAGCGGATCGGACCGCCGGGGTCCCAATGCCCGGCTGTACGGGATCGTGGCCGACCGTGCGCACCTGGCCGCTCTCGACGTGCGCACCGACAGCGTCGCCGTGGTCGTGGCCGATCTGCTCGGTGTCACGCTCGCCGAGGCCACCCTGCCGATCGGCAGCGACACCGCGACCGAGCCCGCGGTGGAACAGGCCGTCGCGCTGCTGGAGCGCACCGCCCGCGCCGCGGGAACCGCGCCACTGCACAGCGTCGGCATCGGAGCCCCCGGCCTCATCGACCCCGTTTCCGGCGAACTCCGCAACACGACAGGCCTCCCGGCCTGGCATCGCGGGCTGGTCAAGGTGCTCCAGCAGCGGCTGCCCGCGACGGTCCTCGTGGAGAACGAGACCAACCTGGCAGCCGTCGCCGAACACCGCATCGGTGCCGCACGCGACCGCGACACCTTCGTCCTGCTCTGGCTCGGCCACGGCATCGGAGCCGCCGTCATGCTGGACGGAAAGCTGCGCCGCGGCGCCTCCGGCGGGGCGGGCGAGATCGGATTCCTGCCGGTACCCGGCACCAGCAGGGTGCCCTCGGCACTCAACTGCGACGGCGGCTACCACTCGCTGGCCGGCTCCGTCGCCGTCTGCGAACTCGCGGCCGACCACGGCATCAAGGCGCAGGGCCCCGCGGGTGACGGGGAGCAGGAGCAGTACCTCGCCGCCGCGTCCGTCGTCCGTTCCGCGCTGGCCGCGGACGGCCCGGAGGGTGACGCGTTCCTGGCGGCCCTGGCCGACCGGATCGCGCTTGGCGCCGCAGCCGTCGTCTCGGTGCTCGACCCCGGCTGCCTCGTCCTGGCCGGCGAGGTCGGCAGGGCGGGCGGAGACACGCTCGCCGCACGGGTCGAGGAACGGCTCGCCCGCATGTCGCCCTTGCCCACCGAGGTCAGGGCGGGGGAGCTGGGCGGCAGCGCGGTCCTGCGCGGCGCGCTGCTCGCCGCCCGCGAGGCCGCACAGGAGGTCCTGTTCGCTCCGGGTGGAGCCGGGGTGCGGTGAAAGACCCCGTACGGCAAAGAGCCCGGCGGTGACGGGCGTTGTGCCGGTCACCGCCGGGCGGTCGATCCCGGGTTCAGCAGGCGCCGAGGTCCTGCCAGACGCCCCACTCACCGGTGGAGCCGGGCGTTTCGCCCTTCGTCC
This sequence comes from Streptomyces sp. NBC_00683, assembly GCF_036226745.1. Taxonomy (NCBI): domain Bacteria; kingdom Bacillati; phylum Actinomycetota; class Actinomycetes; order Kitasatosporales; family Streptomycetaceae; genus Streptomyces; species Streptomyces sp. NBC_00683. The sequence continues at coordinate 7,161,278 of NZ_CP109013.1, forward strand.
ACCACCGGGCCTTCCACGTGTGCGCGTCGTGGCTCACCGACGTACCCGCTCCGTACTCCGCCGCGGCGCTCCACGGCGCCGCCGAGCAGCTTCCGCCACCCGGACCCCCGGTGGGGGTGGGGGTGGGCGTCGGGGTGGGGCCGGTCCCCGTCCCAGGCTGGACCACGGTGGTGCCGCGTGCCAGGTCCCCGGCGAGGGAGTACGTGGACCCGCCGAAGGTCACCGTCCAGTTGGACGGGGTCGACGTCGGGAGGTAGTAGACGAAGTCCAGCTGTACGGAGGCTCCCGGAGCCAGCGTCTGCCAGGCGGGCAGCTTCAGCGAGACACGGTTGTAGTCGCCCCTCAGGCCGCCGATGTTGTTCGGCGCGGTGTGGTCGCTGCGCACGATCGTCGTACCGAAGCCCGACTGGTCCTTGGCGTTGGCGGGGGCCGAGGTCGCGTAGTCGAACCGGAACTCGGTGCCGCCGGGCAGGGTCGCCGTCGTGTTGTTGGTGATCTTCAGCTTCGGGCCGATCGGGTAGTTCGAGTCCCCCAGCGGGAACTGCTCGAACGACACGTCGATGTCGAGGGCCTCGGAGGGCAGGTCGACGGTCGACCGCGTCGCACCGTACGGGGCGGCCGACTTGAACGCGTCGTACATCGCCGTCGTCAGCGTGGACCCCGGCTCGTACTGTCCCTTGGCGGCGTTCCAGCCGTAGTCGCCCGCGAGCTCCCAGATCATCGTGCCGCCGATGCCCTTGTCGACGACGTAGTCCGCCTTCGCGGCCACCGACTGCTCGTCCTCGGTGGACAGGAAGACCTTCTTCTCCGCGTTCCACAGCCAGGGCGCGATCAGCGTCGAGTCGTAGTTGCGGACATAGGTGCCGGTGAGCTCGGTGCCGGCCGGGAAGCCGTACTGCGTGACGTAGTCGCCGACGACGCCCTTCTCCAGGTTCTTGGCGTGCCACATGGGGTTGGAGCCCGCGGGGGACTCCTTGCCGTTGGTGTCCAGGTCGTGCCAGAGGTTGTCGATGCCGACGGCCCCGTCGCCGCACTTGGTCAGGCCGGCGCCCGCGGGGCAGTCGGTGGTGGCGGCCTTGCCCCACAGCCCGTTCGTGCCGCCCTGCACGTTCTTGAAGCCGCGGGAGTAGTACGGCAGCCCGATGTTGATCCGGCCGGCCGGCATGGAACCGCGGAAGTAGTGGTAGGCCCAGTCGGTGTTGAGGTAGCCGGTTCCGGCGTACTGGGAGGTCGAGTAGACGCCCGCCTGCGCCAGTTCGGCGTCCTTGCCGTCGTCGTAGAGCGAGGCGTTGGGGCCGACGTACTCGTTCCAGGCGCCGTGCAGGTCGTAGGACATGATGTTCACGTAGTCCAGGTACTTCTGTACCTGGAAGGTCTCCATGCCGCGCAGCAGATAGCCGGAGGAGGGCGCCGCGACGGTCAGCAGGTAGTGCTTGCCGTCGGCGGCGGACGCGCGGTCGAGCTTCTCGCGCAGCGTCTTCATTAGTGCGGCGTAGCTCTTGACGAGGCCCGCGCGGCGCGCGTTGGACAGCGTGTGGTCGAGCGGGTTGCCCGCGTCCTTCATCGTCGTCGGGTACTCGTAGTCGATGTCGACTCCGTTGAATCCGTACGTCCGGAGGAAGGTGACGGTGGAGTCGGCGAAGGTGTCGATGCCGGTCTGGTTGACCGAGCCGTCGGCGTTCGTGGCCATCGAGTAGAAGCCGCCGGAGTCCACCCGGTCGCCGTTGTCGTCGAAGTAGCCGCCGGTCTCGGCCCAGCCGCCCACCGAGACGAGGGTCTTCACGTCGGGGTGCTGCTTCTTGAACTTGTTGAGCAGATTGAAGTGCCCCTTGTAAGGGAGGGCGGGGTCCATCTCGGCACCCGCGACACCGGGCCAGGTCATTCCGGTGGAGGCGTTCTGCGGGCTGTCGGTGCCCACGGAGATCTTGTTGGCACCGTCGATGTGCGCGAACGCGTAGTTCAGATGGGTGACCTTGTCCCAGGGGATGTCCGGGGCGAGGTAGGCCGGCTTCCCGTCCTTGCCGGTCCGCCAGTTGGTGAAGTACCCGATGACGCGCCGCTGATGGTCGGCGCCCATCTTCTCGCGGCCTTCGCTGTCGTAGACGGAGCAGTAGGGCACGTCGACGCCGGGGGTCCGGTACAGACCGTCGGGGCGACAGGACTCCTGGTCGGCTGCGGCGGCCGAGGGGATGGCGGTGAGTGAGCCCAGCAGCAGTCCGGCGACGGCTGCACCGGCTGCGAGCAGGGTGGTTCTCGCACGGGTGGGGGACAGCATGTGTGTTGTTCCTCCTGGGGAGGTCGGCAGAACACAACTGGCAAGGGGGCTTTGCGATGTGCGTGGTCCGGGTGTGCGCACACCCGGCAGACGTTCCTCGGAGGTGACGCAGAGATTAAGAGGACTAGACCAATGAGTCAATAGGTCTGGACCATTTCGGGGATGTTGTCCCGTCCGGGTGACGGGGGCACGCACGCCCGTCCGTGAGTGGAGACCCCATCCGGTGTGTGAGCGGTGCCACAGAAGGCGCCCGTTCGGCCCAAGGCCGGTCGTGGCACAATGTGTCCTGTACCAGTAGCAGCGCACTCCGGGGTCGGTGTAATTCCGAACCGGCGGTTATAGTCCGCGACCCGTCCGCATCCAGCGGCCGGTTGACCAGGTGAGATTCCTGGACCGACGGTGAAAGTCCGGATGGGAGGCAGTGCGCGGCGGTCCGTCACAGGTACGCCGCTTCGGGCGGATGCGTTCCGGGATCTTCCGGGACCACGCATCCGTGCCTCCGGCTCGGCGTTCCCCTGTTGCGTTCCGCTTCATCTGTCGTCATCGACAGGCCCCGGAGTCCGTGCCCGAAGAGGCAGGAGGACCCGGTGGCCACCGCAGCCGATATCACCGCCATGCGGCGAGCGATCACGCTCGCAGCCCGCGGACTCGGCTCCACCAGCCCCAACCCGGTTGTCGGGTGCGTGATCCTCGACGCCGCCGGACAACCGGCCGGTGAGGGATTCCACCGGCGCGCCGGTGGGCCGCACGCCGAGATCCACGCCCTGCGCGAGGCCGGCGAGAAGGCCGGGGGCGGCACCGCCTACGTCACCCTCGAACCCTGCAACCACACCGGACGCACCGGCCCCTGCGCGCAGGCGCTCGTGGCAGCCGGTGTCGAGCGGGTGGTGTACGCCGTCGGTGACCCGAACCCGCAGGCCACCGGAGGCGCCGACACCCTGCGCGCCGCCGGGATCCAGGTGGAGCAGGGACTCCTCGCCGAAGAGGCCGAGGCGGGTAACGCCGCCTGGCTGACCTCCGTGCGGCTCGGCCGCCCGTACGTCCTGTGGAAGTACGCGGCGACCCTCGACGGCCGGATCGCCGCCGCGGACGCCACGAGCCGCTGGATCACCTCGGCCGAGTCCCGCGCCGACGTCCACCGGCTGCGCGCCGAGGCCGACGCCGTCGTGGTCGGTGCCGGCACGGCCCACACCGACGACCCCCAGCTCGCGGTACGCGGCATCGAAGGCGCCGACCAGCCGCTCCGGGTCGTCGTCGACACGGGTGCCACCGCCGTACGGCCCGGCTCCCGGGTGCTCGACGGCACGGCGCCCACCCTGATCGCGGTCGCCGGCGACGCCGACACCGCTCACCTCCCCGAAGACACCGTGCTCCGGCTGCCCCGCGCCGCCACCGGCCCCGGCCTGGACATCCCGTCCCTGCTCACGGCCCTGCACGGGCGCGGTATCCGCTCCGTACTCCTCGAAGGCGGACCGGTCCTCGCCGGTTCCTTCGTTGCCGCGGGAGCAGTCGACAAGGTCGTCGGCTATCTCGCTCCGGTCCTCCTCGGCGCGGGCCCGGCAGCCCTCGCCGACGCCGGAATCACCACCATCTCCCAGGCGTTGCGCCTCGATGTGACCGAGACCGTCCGTATCGGCCCCGATCTGCGCATCACCGCCGTCCCCGTCCCTGCTCGGAAGGGAAACTGAGTGTTCACCGGAATTGTCGAAGAACTGGGTGAGGTCACCGCCGTCGAGAAGCTCGGCGACGCCTCCCGCTTCCGACTGCGCGGCCCCGTTGTCACCGAAGGCGCCAAGCACGGCGACTCCATCGCCGTCAACGGCGTCTGCCTCACCGTCGTGGACCTCGGCGAACACGAGTTCACCGCCGATGTGATGGCCGAGACGCTGAACCGCTCCAGCCTCGGGGCGCTCGAAACGGGCTCCCGGGTCAACCTGGAGCGCCCCATGGCGCTCGGCGGCCGGCTCGGCGGACACATCGTCCAGGGCCACGTCGACGGCACGGGCCGCATCATCGAGCGCAAGATCTCCGAGAACTGGGAGATCGTGAAGATCTCCCTGCCCGCCGATCTCACCCGCTACGTGGTGGAGAAGGGCTCGATCACGGTCGACGGCGTGAGCCTGACCGTCGTCGACGCGGGCCCCGACTACTTCACCATCAGCCTCATCCCCACCACTCTCGCGCTGACCACACTGGGTGTGAAGGAGCCCGGCGACCCGGTCAACCTCGAAGTGGACGTCATCGCGAAGTACGTCGAGCGCCTGCTCGGCGGGACCGCCGCCCCGGAAGCCGGAGGGCCGGTCGCATGAGTGCCCTGGACTGGCTGAACTCGGAGGCGTTCACCGCCTTCGGCCAGCACATCATCTGGTCGGACCTGATCGGCAACACGATCGGTCTGATAGCCCTGGCCCTCGGCTGGCTCCGCTCGGTCTGGACCTGGCCCGCCCAGCTCCTGTCCGGCGTCGTCCTGATCGCGGCCAACGTCTCCGTGCAGCAGGCGGGCAGCGTCGGCAAGCAGCTGATCGTCGTCGCCGTCGCCGTATGGGGCTGGCAGCAGTGGACCCGCGGCAGGCAGCAGGCCCAGGACGGCTCCATCGCCGTGCGCTTCGCCACCTGGCGCGAGCGTGCGTACCTGGTGGGCGGCGCCGCGGTCGGCACCCTCGCGGTCGGCGGCCTGTTCACCGCCTTCCCCTCGCTCTCCTGGAGCCCATGGGCGGACGCGTACATCTTCGCCGGCACGCTCGTCGCGATGCTGGCCCAGGCCCGCGGCATGGTCGAGTTCTGGTTCGCGTGGCTGCTCGTCGACCTCGTCGGCGTACCGCTCAACTTCCACAGCGGACTCGCCTTCTCCGGTCTCATCTACGTCGTCTACGGCGCCCTCGTCCTGTGGGGCATGCGCGACTGGTGGCTGCGTACGCGGTCACCCGCTCTGGAAGGAGCCACGGCATGACTGCCCAGCCCACCTGGTTGCACGACCGTACGGCCGAGGACCTGTCCCTCGACCCCGTGGAGCAGGCGATCCGCGACATCGCCGCCGGCCGGCCCGTCGTGGTCGTCGACGACGAGGACCGGGAGAACGAGGGCGACCTCGTCATCGCCGCCGAGAAGGCGACCCCCGAGATCGTCGCGTTCATGATGAGCGAGTGCCGTGGGCTGATCTGCGCGCCCATGGAGAACGACGAGCTGGAACGGCTCGAGCTCCCGCAGATGGTCGACAACAACACGGAGTCGATGAAGACCGCCTTCACCGTCTCCGTCGACGCCTCGGCCGCTCACGGTGTGACCACCGGGATCTCCGCCGCCGACCGGGCCACCACGCTGCGGATGCTGGCGGGCGGCAGGGCGGGCCCCGGCGACTTCGTCCGGCCCGGCCACATCTTCCCGCTGCGCGCCCGCTCCGGCGGAGTCCTCGTCCGCAACGGCCACACCGAGGCCGCGGTGGACCTCGCACGGCTCGCCGGGCTGCGCCCCGCAGGCGCCATCGTCGAGATCGCCGGCGAGGACGGGGTGATGCTCAGGCTGCCCGAGCTCGTACCGTTCGCCCGCAAGCACGGACTGACGATCATCTCCATCGAGGACCTGATCGCCTACCGGCGCAGCTCGGAACCGACCGTCCGGCGTGAGGCGGAGGTACGGCTGCCGACCGCGTTCGGCGCCTTCACCGCGTACGGCTACCGCTCCACCGTCGACGGCGTCGAGCACGTCGCACTCGTGCACGGGGACATCGGCGACGGCCAGGACGTCCTCGTCCGGGTCCACTCCGAGTGCCTGACGGGGGACATCTTCCAGTCCCAGCGCTGCGACTGCGGCCCCCAGCTGCACGCCTCGATGGAACGCATCACGACCGAGGGCCGCGGCATCGTCGTCTATCTGCGCGGTCACGAGGGCCGTGGCATCGGCCTGCTGTCCAAGCTGCGGGCGTACGAACTCCAGGAGCGGGGCTCCGACACCCTCGACGCCAATCTCGAGCTCGGCCTGCCGGCCGATGCCAGGGACTACGCGGCGGGTGCCCAGATCCTCGAGGACCTCGGTGTCCGCACGCTCCGGCTGATGACCAACAACCCCGACAAGACCGCCGCGCTCGTGCGGCACGGGCTCGGCATCACCGGGCGCGAACCCATGCCCGTCCAGGCCGGCGAACACAATCTGCGGTACCTGCGCACCAAGCGGGACCGTATGGGGCACGACCTGCCCTGGCTCGACGCGGCCACCGCGTCGACCTGCGGCAACCAGTAAGCACAGACGAACAGTAGGAGAGACATGAGCGGCAAGGGCGCACCCGAACTGTCCGTACGCAACTGCGGTGACCTGCGGGTGGCAGTGATCGCTGCCCAGTGGCACGAGAAGGTCATGGACGGACTCGTCGACGGGGCCCTGCGCGCCCTGCACGACCTGGGCATCGACGAACCGACCCTTCTCAGGGTCCCCGGCAGCTTCGAGCTCCCGGTGGTCGCCAAGGTCCTCGCGGGACGCGGGTACGACGCGATCGTCGCCCTCGGAGTGATCATCCGTGGCGGCACCCCCCACTTCGAGTACGTGTCCCAGGGCGTCACCAACGGCCTCACCCAGGTCACCGTCGACACCGGCGTCCCCGTCGGCTTCGGCGTCCTCACCTGCGACACCGAGGAGCAGGCGCTGGACCGGGCAGGACTCGAGGGCTCCAACGAGGACAAGGGGCACGAAGCGGTCACCGCCGCCGTCGCCACCGCGGCCACGCTGCGTACCGTCAGCGAACCCTGGCGCTGAGAGAGGGTCCGGGACCCCGTATTCTAAGGACCATCATGGCGAACAAAACCTTCGAAGAGCTCTTCGCCGAGCTGCAGCTCAAGGCCGCCAACGGCGACCCCTCCACCTCCCGCACCGCCGAACTGGTGGACAAGGGTGTGCATGCCATCGGCAAGAAGGTCGTCGAGGAGGCCGCCGAGGTCTGGATGGCCGCCGAGTACGAGGGCAAGGAAGCCGCCGCCGAGGAGATCTCGCAGCTGCTGTACCACGTCCAGGTGATGATGGTCGCCCGCGGAATCTCCCTCGACGACGTCTACGCCCACCTCTGAGCACGCCCCCGCCCGTTCCCGGAACTCCCTCCGCACAAAGGAAACCTGACCTCATGCTGCGCATCGCCGTCCCCAACAAGGGTGCAATCTCCGGGCCTGCGATGGCGATGCTCCATGAGGCGGGCTACCAGCAGCGCAAGGAGTCGAAGGAACTCGTCCTCGTCGACCCGACGAACCAGGTCGAGTTCTTCTACCTGCGGCCGCGCGACATCGCGATCTACGTCAGCTCCGGCCGCCTGGACATCGGCATCACCGGCCGCGACCTGCTGCTGGACTCCGGAGCCGACGCCGAGGAGATCCTTCAGCTCGGCTTCGCCCGCTCCACCTTCCGTTACGCCACGAAGCCCGGCACGGCCACCGGCCCGCAGGACTTCGAGGGCATGACGATCGCCACCTCCTACGAGGGCATCGTCGCCAAGCACCTCGCCGAAGAGGGCGTCAAGGCCTCGGTCGTGCACCTCGACGGCGCGGTCGAGACGGCCATCGAGCTCGGTGTCGCCCAGATCATCGCCGACGTGGTGGAGACCGGCACCAGCCTGCGCAACGCCGGACTCGAAGTCATCGGCGAGCCGATCATGTCGTCCGAAGCGGTCGTGATCCGTCGCAAGGGCGCCCCCGCCGACGAGCCCAAGGTGGAGCAGTTCCTGCGCCGCCTGCAGGGCGTCCTGGTCGCCCGCAGCTACGTGATGATGGACTACGACTGCCGCGTCGAGCACCTGGAGCGCGCCGTGGCCCTCACCCCGGGCCTCGAATCGCCGACCATCTCCCCGCTGCACCACGAGGGCTGGGTGGCGGTCCGCTCCATGGTCGCCGCCAAGGAGGCGCAGCGGATCATGGACGACCTGTACGAGCTCGGCGCCCGCGCCATCCTCACCACGGCCATCCACGCCTGCCGCCTCTGACGGCCCGGACCGACCAGCGCACACCGAAGGACGACAGTCTCATGGCCGCCCCCGCGTCCCGGACCGAACTCCCCGCTCTCCCGGTCACCTTCAGGCCCACCCTCACCCGGGTGGTCCTGCTGACCGTGGGAGTGGCGATGTTCGTCGTCATCACCGCCGTCGCCCTGATCCTCGAACACCTGAGCCCAGGGGAGCGGACCAGCTTCGTCTTCGTCGCGCTGCTCTTCCTCGGTGTCCTCGCCCTGCTCAGCAGGCCGAAGATCGTCGCCGACGAGGCAGGGATCAGGGTGGTCAACATCACCCGGACCCGCCGACTGGCCTGGGCGGAGATCCTGCGCGTCAATCTGCGGGCGGGTGACCCCTGGGTCTTCCTCGACCTCAGCGACGGCACCAGCATGCCCGCCCTCGGTATCCAGCCCGGAATCGCCAGGGAACAGGCCATTCGTGACGCACGGACACTCCGCGCGCTCGTGGAATTCCACGGCACCGGAACGGACGACGCCACGGAGAACGTCTGAGCCCCCTGCCCCGAAGAGCCGCATCTTGATTACTCTGGAGGGCGGCGGCGCCCTGAGCGCCCCGCCCCGCACCAGAGGCCCCCAGGCCTGCGGGGCATTCCTGCGACCCAAGGAGTGACTCCCTCCAGCAATGGACGGATCGTCCGGTAGTACCTGCGCCGCCCTCTCCCCGGAGGCGGCGGCATGACAACCCCCCTGCTGCTTCTCAGCGCGGCATTCCTTCTCATCCTCGCCAACGGATTCTTCGTGGCAGCCGAATTCGGGCTCGTCACGGTGGACCGGCCGGACGCCGAACGCGCCGCCGCCGAAGGCGACCGCCGGGCCCGCACCGTCGTCGCGGCCCTGCGTGAACTCTCCTTCCAGCTCTCCGGCACCCAGCTCGGCATCACCATCACCTCGCTGGTCGTCGGCATGCTCGCCGAACCCGCACTCGCCCAGCTGCTCGCCGGACCCCTCACCGCCACCGGACTGCCCGCAGGGGCCGTCCCCGGAGTGAGCGTCGTGATCGGCATGCTGCTCGCCTCCGCCGTCCAGATGGTCATCGGCGAGCTCGTACCGAAGAACTGGGCGGTCTCCCGGCCGCTCCAGGTCGCCCGGTTCGTCGCCGGTCCCCAGCACCGGTTCGCCACCCTGCTGCGGCCGGTGATCACTGTGCTGAACACCGTGGCCAACCGGCTGGTGCGGCTGCTCGGTGTCGAGCCCACCGACGAACTGGCCTCCGCGCGCACCCCCGGCGAACTGGTCTCGCTCGCCCGTCACTCGGCCGAGGCCGGCACCCTGGAGCAGGACACCGCAGATCTCTTCGTGCGGACCCTGTCGCTCGCCGGTCTCACCGCGCAGCACGTGATGACCCCGCGGGTGAAGGTCAGCGCCCTGCAGTCGTCGGCGACCGCCGCGGACGTCCTCAACCTCACCCGGGCCACCGGGCTCTCCCGCTTTCCCGTCTACCGGGACCGCATCGACGAGGTCGTGGGGATGGTGCACCTCAAGGACGCCCTCGCCGTCCCCGCCCAGGACCGGCTCCGGACCCCGGCGGGCCGGATCGCCGTACCGCCGCTCCTGGTACCGGAGACGCTGCCTGTCGAACAGCTGCTCCGGCAACTGCGCAACGAGCAGCCGATCGCCGTCGTGGTCGACGAGTACGGCGGCACCGCCGGTGTCGTCACCCTCGAGGACATCATCGAGGAACTCGTCGGCGAGGTGAGGGACGAGCACGACGCCGAAGGCGCCGACCGTCCCGAGCTGACGTCCGTCGTCGCCGACGACGGACGTCCCGGCTGGGACGTGGAGGGAAGCTGCCGGGTGCTGACCCTGCTGCGGATAGGCCTCGACGTGCCCGAGGGACCGTACGAGACCGTGGCAGGACTGGTCGCCGACCTGCTGGGACGCATTCCCGCCCCCGGTGACCGGGCCGAGCTGCCCGGCTGGCGGATCTCCGTCCGCCAGGTCGGCCACTACCGCGCCGAGCAGGTCCGCTTCGTCCGGCTGACGGGCGCGGCGGAACCGGCGGAGCGGGAGCCCGTCCGTGCGCTGGTGGAGGCTGTGCGATGAGTCTCGTCCAGTTGCTCTTCGCCGGACTCCTGGTGCTGGCGAACGGCTTCTTCGTCGGCGCCGAATTCGCTCTGGTGTCCGTGCGTCGCAGTCAGATCGAACCCCTGGCCGCCAATGGGTCGAGCAGGGCGGGACAGGTGCTGTACGGCCTGGAGAACCTGCCGCAGATGATGGCCGCCGCGCAGTTCGGCATCACGGTCTGCTCGCTCACCCTCGGCGCCGTCGCCGAGCCGACCGTCGCCCACCTCCTGGAGCCGGTCTTCCACGCGGCGCACATGCCCGAGGGACTCATTCACCCCCTCGGCTACGCCCTGGCCCTCGTCTCCGTGATCTTCCTCCATCTCGTCATCGGCGAAATGGTCCCGAAGAACCTGGCGATGGCCGCTCCCGAGAAGACCGCGATGTGGCTCAGCCCCGGCCTGGTCGGCTTCGCCCGGCTCTGCCGGCCGGTCACCTCGGCGCTCGGAGCCTGTGCCCGGCTCGTGCTCCGGCTCTTCAAGGTCGAGCCGAAGGACGAGGTCGAGGCCGTCTTCACCAGCGAACAGCTCAACCGCCTGGTGGAGGACTCCGGACAGGCCGGACTGCTCGAACCCGAGGCGCAGGAACGGCTCGGGGACGCACTGGAGATGGGCAGCCGGCCCGTCACCGACGTGCTGCTCGACCGGGCGTCCCTGGTGACGGTGGACCCGTCCGTCACCCCGCGCCAGGTCGAGGAGCTGACCGTACGGACCGGTTTCTCGCGCTTTCCTGTCCGTGCGGAGGGCGGCGGCCCCTTCATGGGCTACCTGCACGTCAAGGACGTCCTCGAGCTGGAGGACGGCGAGCGGGCCGTCCCGCAGCAGATCTGGCGCCCGATGGCGACCGTGCGGGCGGAACTCCCGCTGGACGACGCCCTGACCGTGATGCGCCGCGCCGCGACGCATCTGGCCCAGGTCGCCGACGCCACGGGCAAGGTGCTCGGCCTGGTCGCCATGGAGGACGTCCTGGAAATGCTCGTCGGCGAGGTCCGGGACCCCGCGCACCGCGTCTCGATGCCCCGCCGCACGGTGAAGGTGCCGACGGAGCACAAGGCCATGGCCCCACTGGGCTGACAGGTCGGTCACCACCGGAACAGAACCGGATCGGCGCCGGGCGGGCACACCCCGCCCGGCGCCCCGCTTCTCACAGCGCCCCGGGCTCCGGCTTCCCACGGTCCACAGGTCCACGCCCGGAGAGCACTTCGCCGTACGCCTGCATCAGGTCCGGCAGCCGGAGCGTGGCCAGATCGTCCCGGGTCGGCGCGACCGCGTAGCCGGAGAGCCGCAGATCGCGGTAGGCGCAGCTCTTCTCGTACAGCGTGCGGAGGAAGCGGCCGTTGCCCAGCTCGTCGATCCAGCCCTGGTCGACCACGTGCCCGCTGATGCTGCGCAGCTCGTCCAGGGACTCCTCGTCCCACACATCGCCGTTCTCGGCGGCCAGCACCCCGCCGATCGCGGTGAGTTCCAGAGGGCGGTAGCTGGGGAAGTCCACCCGGGTCGTGAAGCGTGAGGAGAGGCCCGGATTGGTGGAGAGCAGCCGGTCCATGCCTTCCGGGTAGCCCGCGAGGATGACGACGAGATGGTCCCTGTTGTCCTCGGCCCGCTTGAGCAGGACCTGCAGGGCTTCGTCGCCGTACGCGTCGCCCTTGCTGTAACCGGAGTTGGAGAGGCTGTACGCCTCATCCACGAAGAGCACCCCGCCGAGCGCCGAATCGATCAGCTCATTGGCCTTCACAGCCGTCTGGCCGAGGAACTCACCGACGAGGTCGGACCGCTGGGCCTCCACCAGATGGTCACCGCCCAGGAGCCCGAGCGCGTAGAACACCCGGCCGAGAATGCGAGCGACCGTGGTCTTACCCGTCCCGGAGGGGCCGGAGAAGACGAAGTGACGCTTCGGCGGCTGCACCGGAAGACCCTGCTCGGCGCGGAGCCGCGCCATGTTGAGCTGCGCGGACAGGGCCTTGACCTGGCGTTTCACGGGTTCGAGTCCCACCATGCGCTCCAGCTCCGCCAAGGCCTCGGCGAGCAGTGCCGGATCGCTCGGCCCCGACGGGAAGGCGGCAGCCGCCGGCTTTCCCGCGGACTTCTCCCGCACCCCGTCGGCACGCGGCGCCGCACCGGCTCCCGGCAGGTCCTGCGGGTCCCCGCCGAGCCAGGGTTCGCGCCCGTCCACCAGATCGGTGCCCAGCAGCGAGTCCCCGTCCGCCTGGGCCTCCGTGCCCGTTCCGTCCGGTCCGAAGCCGGCCATCGACACCGCGGCCAGATCGGCCGCCTCGTCGTACCCGTCCCCCTCGGAGATCGCCGCGAGCCGGGCCGAGGTGTCCATGAAAGCCGGGTCCACGCGATGCACCGCCCGGTACAGCGGCAGCGCCGCCGCGCTGCGCCCGGTGCCCTCGTGGGCCCGCGCGAGCCAGTAGCGCAGCTCCTTGCGCTGCGGCTGCTCGCTGCGGCAGCGCATCAGGGCCGCGGACAGCAGCGGCTCCGCATGCCCGTACATCTCCAGGCGCACCCGGGCCATGCCGCCGAAGAGCCCGGCCTCGATGCCGAGCAGCGGATCGTCGACCAGCTGCTCCGTGGTGCGTACGAGTTGCTCCCAGTCCTTGACCAGGTAGGCGCGGCACGCGTGGAGGAACCGCACATGCGGATCCGTGTCGATCGGGGGAAGGCCCGCCAGCGCCCGGTCCAGCTCGGGTACGTGACGGCCGTCCAGCCAGTGCGAGGCGTGCGCGAGGAGCAGGTCGCGCGGGCTCTCCAGCACCGGTTGCACCCACCAGCCCAGCCAGTACCAGGAGTTGAGCGTGCGACGGTGGCGCGCCCGTTGTTCACCGAACCGGTCTCGATGGCGGTACATGCGTAAGAGTGCGGTGGTGGTGTCGATCCGCAGCGCATGGAGGCCGAGCCAGCCGTCCGCCATGCCGGGATCGAAGCGCACCGCAGTTCTGAATTCCTCCTCGGCCTGCGGGTACGCGCCCATCGTGTAGGCGTCCACGCCGCGCAGCCAGGCAAGGTCGGCGGGGGCTTGTGCGCCCTGCGTGCCGATGTCCATCAGGTCCCCCACAAACCGTGCCCCCAGAATGTCCCGCCCGCACAGCATGCCCATCGGAGCGTGCCGAATCACTGTGTCAGGGACGGGAATTGACCGCACCGAGATGCATCGTACCTGTACAGGGAGTGAGCGGCTAAGTGCGTAACCGGCGCATCGAAGCCGTGACCGAGTGTGAGCGGAAAGTGCCACCCGGCGGCGGGAACGCGCGCCCGAGGGCAGAACGAAGCCCCCGATCACGGGGGAACAACCGGGGGCTCCGCGTCTGTGAGGGCTCCGAAAAGCCGCACATTGAGAACGTAAGACCTGTACGGCCCCTCGGTCAAGCCGAGTTGGAGCGCTCCGGGAGCGAATTCCGACTGCTCGGTATGGCGACCCTCAACCTTCACTGTGCGTGATGATGCGACTCGTTCCCGCTGTCGCGTGAGGCGCTTCCAGCCACGCGTACCCCTCGGGCAACTGCCGTATCAGCGCGTCCGCGAAGAGGTACGAGGGATCGTCGGCGAAATGCTCGAGTTCCGCGACGGTCCAGCCGTCCCAGAATTCCGAGAGAGCGGGGCCGTCGCGGCGACGGCCCCGCTCCCAGGACCTGTCACTGTCCCCTTCGAGCCACAGCAGCCCCGCAAGGAACGGACGCACCGCACTCCGGCCCGCGCCCACCCCCTCGATGAGCATCACCGGGGCGGGCGCCAGCGCCCGCGGCGGCCCGAAGCACCTGCTGGTCCAGTCGTACGGGGCGTAGTGCGCCGTCTCTCCGCGCGAGAGCGGGCCGAGGACCTGCGCCCGCAGCCGGTCGGTCCAGGCGAAGAGCTCGTCATGGGTGGCGAGGTCGTCCAGATGCAGCACGGGGGCGTCGTCCAGAGCCGCGGCCAGCCGGCCCGCGAAGGTCGTCTTGCCTGAGCCCGCGTGGCCGTCGACCGCGATCAGCCGCACCGGCCCGCAGGACGGGGCGAGGGAGCGCAGGCGGCGGGCGTGGTCCGCCAGGTCGTTCATGCCTCCAGCCTAGGTGACGCCCCGCAGCCGGCATCCGGCCGGAGCCCCCGCAGGTCACGCCAGTGGACCAGACCAATATTGATCACGCGACGCGGCGCGAATCGCTGGCCGGATCCGGTCCGGACCCGCAATAGTTGGCCCACCGATCGGCATCCGCAGCCCCATTTCCGCTCACGACAGGGGGTCTCGCCCATGACCAGACCGACTTCACGCAGGACCGTGCTGACCGCCGCGCTCGCGGCCGGGGCAGGTGCGGTGTCCGCCGCAGGTTCCGCGGCAGCCGCTCCCGCCCGCACCTCTCCCACCCCGGCGGTCACCTCGCTCGTCGACAACCGATTCTGGAACACCTACACCGACTGGCGCTTCGGTTCCTCCGAAGGCACACGCGCGGTCGCCGGCCGCCGGCCGGGTCTGGTGATCTCGGCCCCCGCCGGGACCACCGACTACGCCGACCCGCACACCGGCAGGACCACCACCTGGGAGTACGCGACCTGGACCTCACCCGTCCACCGCTCCACGGTGCCGGCCACCGAGGTCATCGCTTCCTGGAACGCCCGCACTCCGGCCGGTACTTGGATCCAGATCGAGCTGCGCGGCCGCTACTCCGACGGGACCGACACCCCCTGGTACGTGATGGGCCGTTGGGCCTCGGGCGACGCCGACATCCGGCGGACCTCCGTCGACGACCAGACCGACGGCAGGAGCACGGTCTGGACCGACACCTTCTCGGTGGACGACGCCGCGAGCGGGCTGCGGCTGGTCTCGTACCGGCTCCGGCTCACCCTCCACCGGACCCCGGGCAGCCGCCTCACGCCCACGGTCCACCGCGTCGGCGCGATGGCCTCGGACGTCCCGGACCGCTTCACCGTCCCGGCTGCCGCGCCGGGGCTCGTCCGCGAGCTGGCGGTGCCCCGCTACTCGCAGAACGTCCACGTGGGGCAGTACCCCGAGTACGACAACGGTGGCGAGGCCTGGTGCAGCCCCACCTCCTCGCAGATGATCATCGAGTACTGGGGACGCAAGCCCACCGAGGACGACCTGTCCTGGGTCAAGCCGGGCCTCGCCGACCCCCAGGTCTGCCACGCGGCCCGCTACACCTTCGACTACCAGTACGACGGCTGCGGCAACTGGCCCTTCAACGCCGCCTACGCGTCCACCTACAAGGACATGAACGCGGTCGTCACACGGCTCGGGTCGCTGAAGGACCTGGAGAAGCTGGTCGGTGCGGGCGTTCCGGTCATAACGTCCCAGTCGTTCCTCAAGACGGAGCTGACCGGGGCGGGCTACGGCACCTCCGGCCATCTGATGACCGTCATCGGCTTCACGGCCGACGGCGATGTGATCGCCAACGACCCCGCCTCGCCGGACAACGGGGCCGTTCGGCGCGTCTACCTCCGGCGCGAGTGGGAAAATATCTGGCTGCGGACGAAGCGCTACGACGCGAACGGCGCGGTCAGGAGCGGTACGGGCGGCGTCTGCTACGTCTACTGGCCGACGGACCCGACATCGAGTCAGCAGCGGGTTCTGAGGTCGCTGGGCCTGATCTGAGCATCTAGGGACCGACGGCCGCCTCGACGACCTGACGGCAGCGCTCCTGACCGTCCTGCGTGAGGCGGCCGTGGTCCGTCGCGATCTTTGCCGAGCGATTCACCTCCTGGGTCTCCCTTCCATGGCTCCCTTCTGCGGAGGTCCCTGCACGGTCGGCGACAGCGCTGCTGCGAGAAAGTCCAAGGACGCCGAGGCACCGGCGGGGACGGGTACGTGGTTGAGATGGCCATGCGGCATCCTGGCCGCCAGGTGTGTTCTCACCGGTACGCCCACGGAGGCCAGCTGCCGCTGCAGCAACTCCCCTGAAGGACGTAGGTCGTCGAACTCCGAGAGCGTGATGGCGGTGAGGGGCAGTCCGTCCAGCCGGGCCGCGCCCGGAAGCGCGAGTGCGGGAATGTCGGTGATTCTTCCGACGTAGTCGGCGACCATCGCATCGACCGTCTTCGGGGGGAACCGGAGTATCCCGGGCAGCGCCGCCATTTCGCGAGCGGTCTCGTCGTCGATCGCGGGGTTGGGGTAGTGCGCGAAGGGATAAGCGAGCAGGAGGCGATCGGCGGGTCGGGAGTCGTCACGCCCGCGGAGCGCCGCAGCAAGCGCCAGTGCCGCTCCCGCGCTGGCGCCACCCAGCGCGCGGATGCCGATCTCCGAGCTGTCGGCGAACGAGGCGAGCCACTTCCAGGCGGCATACACGTCGTCCAGGGGTACCGGGAAGGTGACGCCGTCCCCGGCGAGCCGATAGTCGACGGACACGACGAGGGCCGTAGCCCGCGCGGCGAGTTCCGCGCTCACTCCATGTGCTTCCTGCATATCGATCGAGCCGTGGCGGAACCCTCCGCCGTGCATCCACAGCAGAGCGGAGGAAGGACAGGTGGCCGGCCTGTAGATGCGCAGCGGGATGACGCCGTGCGGCCCGTCGATGGCGTAGTCCTCAGTTGTCACTGAGGAGGGCGCTACTGCCTGGTGCACGCTGCCTCCGTGGCTGCTGTCGACCTTCGGACATGAGTGATCGTGCCGTCGGGAAACCTGACCTCTGTCGTGCCGTCGGGCGCGGCGGAGGCCTGGGCAAGGGCGCACAGGTCGGCCAGGTCGTCGCGCAGTTTCGGATCTGCGGTGAGTACGACGAGGGTGACCAGCAGCCGCGTGCCGCCGTGGTGATGTGTCAGGGTCAACGAGGGGGCGGCCGAAAACTGGCCGACCGCGTTCCGGCCCTGTGCATGGGCCACCTCACCGAAGGGTAGGCGGCCGTTTTCGTCCCAGCCGAGCACTCCGACCAGCGCGGTGCTCAGGCCGTCGGCGCGCCGGACCGCAGCCCAGCCCGGGCCGGTCTCTCCGGCGGGGAGAACGTCGTCGGAGGCAAGGGCCCAACCGCCTTCACGTATGGCGAACCCTGTGGGTGCCTCGACCTGGTGAATACGCATTTCCCACGGCCCGTGCACGACGCTGGTCGAGACGATGCGTGCGGAGGCTTCGCCCTCGGCCGTGGACGGCGCATGCCAGGACGCAGCGCACCGGTCGTGGGTGTGGAGGGGGTGGATACGCCCCCTTACGGTCGAGGAGTCGGCCGGCCCCAGCAGCGCGATGTGGTTGTCCGGCGCGTACGGGCTGTCGTCCGGTGGTGTTTCCGGTGCCGTAGCGCTGGAGTACGCGAACCGGCTGTAGTGCGGGCTGTGGTGGACCGGAGCCGGCGCCGGGGGCAGCCGGTCGCTGCCGTGGTTGATCAGGCGGACGATGCCGTCGCCGGCCGTGGAGTGGAGCAGCCAGCCCGGAGCGGGGAGGGCCAGATATTGGTCGGCGATGTCGACGGGGGCCGCTTCCTCGGGCGCGGTCCACACCGCGTGTTCGGGTGGCAGCAGCAGCCCCAGGAACGCCTTGCCCGCCCAATAGGGGGAGGCAGGCCCGGAGTAGGCCTGGGTGACGGGCAGGAACGGCCGGTACCAGCCCAGGCTCAACAGCCCGTCGCCGCCGGGTACTCCTCGGTCGGCGAAGTGCTTGAGAGCTCCGGAGGCCAGGCGGCGGGTTCGGCCGGGAGGCAGGGGAGAGGCGTCCACCAGTGCGCCGGCGAACAGCGGAGCCGCAGTGGCGAACCGGTAGGTGAGGGAGCGCCCTTGGTGGACGGGGGCACCGTCCGTACCAAAGAAGTGCTGGTGGGTCTTGAGGAACGTCCGCATTCTGGAGCGGTGGGTGGCCACCAGTGTGACGTCCGCGCGGTCGCCCGCGATGCGCGACCACAGCGCGGGGTAGAGGTGCAGTGCCAGGGCGTTGTAGTAGTCGAACTTGCGGCCGTCGCCGTCGGTGTACCAGCCGTCCCCCCGGTACCAGTCGTCCAGGCGGGCGAGGCCGGCGTCGATCTCGCTCTGCCGGTAGGAGGCGCCGATGGAGGCGAGGAACTCCTCGGTGATGACTTGGAAGAGGCGCCAGTTGGAGTCGTTGGGCCGGGCCCCGACGAAGCCCTCCAGCCATGCGGCGACCCGCTGTCGCACGGCGTCGGGCAGGTGGTCCCACAGCCAGGGGCGTGTCTCGTGCAGGGCGATCGCGATGGACGCGGCCTCCACCATGGGCTGCGAGCGGTCGGTGATCTGCGGCCAGTGCTCCGGGTGATGAGGGTCGGTGCCCGCGGCGAGGCCGGTCGCGTATCGGGTGATGAGGTCGCTGATGAACGTGCGGCCAGGGAGGTCCTGGCCCTGCGCGCCGGCGATACGGAATGCCGCCAGGAGGAACGAGCGGGCGTATCCCTCCAAGCCGTCCGACCACGCGCCTGCGTAACCGGTGCGGCCCGGAAGCCGGTACTGGGCCAGGTGGGGGGTGGCGTAAGGCAGTAGACCGGCCAGCAGTGTGTCCGCTTGAGCTTCCCAGTGCGCCCGGGTGTATCCCGTGAACGGGGACAGGGGCCGGTTCGGAAGCGGTGGTGACTGCGGGGCGATCGGCTGATACGGCGGAGTCATGCCGGGGCGAGCCCTCCAACTATGCGGGGTTTACGGTGTGCCGCGGGAGCGCCGACGCTGTCCCGCACGACGATGTGCGTACCGAGCACATGGCGGACCGACGACGACAACGCGTCCGGGTCGCGGAGTGCCAGGCGTACGGCGGCGCGTCCGAGCTCTTCGGCGGGAGTGCGCACCGTGGTGAGTGGGGGGTTGAAGTCCTGGGCGAGCGGGATGTCGTTGTAGCCGACCACGGAGATGTCGTCGGGGACACGCAGGCCTGCGTCCGAGACGGCACGCAGTGCGCCGGCGGCCACCATGTCGTCCCCGGCGAAGACTGCGGTGAAGTCGCTCCGCCGGTTCAACAGCTGTGCCATGGCCTGGTATCCGGCGCTGCGGCCCAGGCCGCAGTCGATGACGTCCTCGCTCCCGGCGCCGATTCCGTGTGCCACCAGAGCGGCGCGGTATCCGGCGACCCGCGCGTCCAGGGCGGAGTTGCCCGGCAGGCCACCGAGGAACACGATGCGCCGGTGGCCCGCGGAGACGAGATGGCTGGTGAGGGCGTGGGCGCCCGCCTCGTTGTCGAACTCGACGACGACGGCGGGAAGTTCCTGGTCGGGGGAGGGGCGACCGCACAGTACGAGACGTGACCCGGCTGCTTTCAGGGCATGGGCATAACGGGTCACCCGCTCCCGGTAGGCGTCGTCCTCGACGATCCCGCCCACCAGGATGACGAGCCCGGCGCCCTCCTCACGCATGAGCTGCACGAGTTCCGTCTCGCGGCGCGGGTCTCCACCGGTGGACCCGACCAGACACAGCCTGCCGTGATCAGATGCCTCGGCCTCCACCCCCTCGGCCACCTGCGCGTAGAAGGGGCTGGTGAGCTGCCGCAGCACGACGGCCACCATGCTGCGGCCACCCCCCACCAGGGCTCTGGCATGGGCGTTGGCGACGTAATCGAGGGACTGCGCCGCCCTGAGCACCCGTGTGCGCGTGGCAGGCGGCACCGGGTAGTTGCCACTCAGTACGCGGGAGACCGTCGCAGGGGACACCCCCGCCTGCTCCGCAACCTCGCGGATGGTGACCCGCCCCTTCGCCGCCATGCTCGTTCCTCTCGTTCCCGTGTCCGCCGCCCGCGCCCCGCCGTCAGCTGTTGGCGGCATGCTCCTTCGCGAATTCCTCCGCCATTCTGTCGCCGCCCTGGCTGCGCCACTTCTTGACCGCCGCATCCAGATCGGCCATCGAGGACCGTCCGGCGACCACCGCGGTGACGGTGTCATCCATCAGGGCCCTCAAGGTCGCTCCCTGGGCGACGTCGGTGCGGGAGACCAGCCCGAAGGACACGTTACGGATGGTGACGGGTACGACCTTCTCCTGCCAGGCATGCAGAGCGCGGACCGCTTCCGGCCGCCCGGCCACGAACAGCACCTGTGGTCCCTCCGCCAGATACCGGAAGGGCAGGTTCGTGATGTTCTCCACCTCCCCGAGCGCGTTGCGCTGGGGCGATCCGTCCTTGGCACGGGTGAAGTGCACACCTTCCACGCCGTACTGCAGCAGCTCCCACTCCTTCGAGCCGAACGGCGCCGCCAAGAAGTCGAGGACCCGGAGCAGCATCTCTATGCGCTCCTTCTTCGCCTTCTTCAGGATGGTGTAGCCGAAGGAACGGCGGGCGGCGACGGCACCTCCCGGGGCGCCGTCCACGCTGTAGGGCACGGCCGGGGCGGGGGTGAGCAGCCCCTTCGAGTCCGGGTACAGGCTCGTGTAGGCACCGAAGCCGTTCTGCATGGACCCGACCGTGCCGTTGAGGAACAGCGTGGTGAGGTCCGGGGAGGACATCGATGTGGCGTCGGGATGGTAGGAGCCGTTCTTGCGCAGCTGGGACTGGAACGCGACAGCGGCCGTGAACCGCTCATCGGTGTAGTTCGGGAGGAACGTGCCGTCCTTGTCGATGGCCCAGCCCTGCGGGGCTCCGTGCGCGGCGGAGTGAATCGCGTTGCAGAACAGCGATCCCTTGGCGGCGCCCAGGGCGTAGGACTTGCCTTGGGTGGCCTTCTTCGCGACGGAGGCGAAGTCCTCCGATCCCCAGGCGTCCTTCATACCGGCGTCCGTGAACATGTCCTGGTTGAGCCAGAGGGTTGAGCCCGTCACCGGGCGCTCCAGGGGGATGCCGTAGAGATGACCGCCGATGCGGCCCATGTCGTGCCAGGCGGGCGTGGGGATGCCGGCCAGGTTGGGGTAGTCGTGGATCGCCGCCCCGGACAGGTAGGGGGTGAGGTCCTGGGCCCGCTTCTGGACGAACTGCGCCTCGCGGGGCAGCACATAGCCGGAGAACATGTTGATGATGTCCGGCAGCGACTCGGCCTCGCCGGCCATGACCGTGGCCATCTTCTTCTGGTAGTCGGCCTGCGGGATGACCGTGAACTCGATCTTCACCCCGAGCGCCTTCTCGACGGCACGCCAGTACTGGTTCTCCGCCGCCGGCTTCGGAGGTGTGCCGAAGGTGACGGACATGACCCGGATGGTGCTTCCGTCGCCCGGTGTGCGCTTGACCGCGGTGGCGAGGTCCGCGGGGTAGCTGGTGTATCCGGCCTGGACCCCGGACTCCGTCGGGGCGAGATCGGGCTTCGCACCCGGTGCCGCCTTGTATTCGGGCCAGGCGGCGAGCTTCTTGCCCGCGTTGGACACGTCGCCGCCGCTCGAGGAACTGGAGCAGGCGGTGAGGAGGGACGGCACGGCGGCGGCAGCGCCCGTGGCTGCCATGGTGCGCAGCACGGTGCGCCGGGACATTCTGGGCATGGCTGTTCGACCTTTCGGAGTGCGGCTCGTGAAGGGGAAGGTCAGCTCTTGATGGCGCCGGTGAGCACGCCCTTGGTGAAGTACTTCTGAAGGAACGGGTAGACGAGCAGGATCGGGACCGTGGCGATCACCAGGACCGCCATCTGCACCGTCTGCGGTGCGCTGACCGTGCCCTCACCCGTCGTCGTGTCGGTGAGGCCTTCGCCGGCCACGACATAGGTGCGCAGGACCTGCTGCAGCGGCCAGTGGTCGCTCTCCATGTACAGCGAGGCGTAGAACCAGGAATTCCAGTACGCCACGGCGTAGAAGAGGCCGACGACCGCGAGTGCCGCCTTGGACAGCGGCAGCACGATGGACCACAGGATGCGCAGATCACTGGCTCCGTCGAGCCGGGCGGCCTCGTACATCTCCTCGGGGATGCCCTGGAAGAACCCGCGGAGCACCACGAGGTTGAACACGTTGACCAGCACCGGCAGGACCAACGAAGCGTAGGAGTCCAGCAGTCCGAGTTCCTTCACGACCAGGAAGCTGGGGATCATGCCTGGCGGGAAGAGGAACGTGAAGAGCACCAGCAGCAGTACGGGCTTGCTGCCGTACACGTTGGGCCGGGCCAGCGCGTAGGCCAGGAAGACCGTGCAGAGCAGGCTGAGTGCGGTGCCGACCGCGGTGACGCCGATGCTCACCCCCAGGGCGTGGGTGACGATGCCGCCGTTCAGGATGTCGCGGTAGGCGTCGAGTGTGGGTTCGGTCGGCCACAGGACCCAGCCGCCGTTGTCGACCACTTCGCGCTGCGAGGCGAGCGAGGTGGACAGGATGGTGAGGAAGGGGACGCACACCAGCGCCACCACGACCACCAGGGCGATCACCTTGCCGACCTGCGTGACCGGTTTGGGCTTCTCCATCCACCCGGGGCGTACCTGCGTGCTCATCTGTAGACCCCCTGCTCGCCGAGGCGGTGCGCCACCTTGTTGGCCGCGTAGACGAGTGCGGCCCCGATGAGGCCCTTGAACAGTCCGGCTGCCGCGGCGTAGCCGTAGTCGCCGCCGACGATGCCCTGGTAGTAGACGAAGGTGTCGATGATCTCGGCGGCTTCGGGGCCGACAGCGTCGCGTTGGAGCAGCATCTGCTCGAAGCCGACGGACAGGATGTCGCCCAGCCGCATGATGAGCAGGAGCACCACGACCGGCCGGATGGCGGGCAGCGTGACGTGCCAGAAGCGGCGCCAGGGGCCTGCCCCGTCGATGGCAGCGGCTTCGTACTGCTGCTCGTCGACCTGGGACAGGGCCGCCAGGAAGATGATGGTGCCCCAGCCGGCGTCCTTCCAGATGACCTGGGCGACCACGAGGGGTTTGAAGGCGTCGGGGTTGCCGACGATGTCGACCGTGTGGATTCCGGCGTCCTGCAGGTAGCCGTTCACCATGCCGGTGTCGCCCAGGACTTGCTGGAAGAGGGCGACGACGATCACCCACGACACGAAGTGCGGCAGGTAGGCGATCGACTGGACGAAGCGGCGGACCGTGCCCCAGGTGAGGCTGTGCAGCAGCAGGGCCAGGGCGAGCGGCACGGGGAAGTAGAAGACGAGTTGCAGGACCGCGATCACGATCGTGTTGATCACGGAGTGCCAGAAGGCGTCGTCCTGCAGCATGCGCTGGAAGTTGTCGCCGCCGACCCAGGCGCTGCCCCAGATGCCGTCGAAGGGGACGTAGTCCTTGAAGGCGATGATGTTGCCGGCGAGGGCGCCGTAGTGGAAGACGAGGAAGTAGGCGAAGCTGCCGAACATGAGCAGGGACAGCGCGATGCTTCGCTTGTGCTGAAAACGTTTTTGCTTGTTCTGAGCGCCTGGCGGTGAATGGGAAGGGCGGCTGTGGGCCGATTTCCCTGGGCGCTCGCGCAGCAGCGCTGCCACGGAGCCTCCTCGGCTGGTGTGAAGTGGACGGAAAATTAAAACGTTTTCAGAGCGTGGTCAACACCTTGGACACGATCCACATGAAACGGGCGGGGTGTTCAGGCGCGCAGCAGTGAGGCGTGGGCG
Source organism: Streptomyces sp. NBC_00683 (assembly GCF_036226745.1). Taxonomy (NCBI): domain Bacteria; kingdom Bacillati; phylum Actinomycetota; class Actinomycetes; order Kitasatosporales; family Streptomycetaceae; genus Streptomyces; species Streptomyces sp. NBC_00683. The sequence goes on from NZ_CP109013.1 coordinate 7,184,928, forward strand.
GAGACGGCGTGGGCGGGAGGCGACCCGGCGGCGATGCGGCGGAGTTCCTCGACGACGAGCCGGCCCATGGCCCGGCGCTCCGCGCTCACGGTGCCCGCCACATGACCGGTGAGCATGACGTTGGGCAGCGCGTAGAGCGGTGACTCCGGGGGCAGGGGCTCGCGTGTGGTGACGTCCAGCACGGCGTACAGGTCAGGGCGTTCACGCAGCACGTCGGCCAGAGCGTCCTCGTCGACCACCGCGCCGCGCGCCGTGTTGATGAGCGTCGCCCCGTGGGGCAGGCACCGCAGGAGCTCACCGGTGACGAGCTTCTCCGTCTGCCCGGGGATCAGCGGGGCGTGGACGCTCAGCACCAGAGACCGGGTGAACAGTTCGCGGAGGTCGGTGACGGGCGTGACGTCGAGTCGGCGGAGCGTGTCCGTCGGGACGTGTGGGTCCCAGGCCATCACCTCGGACTCCAGGTGACGCAGGCGCGTGGCGACCTTGCGGGCGGTCGAACCGAAGGAGACAAGGCCGACAGGCTGCCCGTAGATGCCCGGGACTTCCTCCAGTGACGGCAGGCCCTTCCCGCTCTTGATCCGGTGGGCTCGGCGATGGACATCCTTGAGCGCGAGCACGGTCTGGGCGTAGACGTACTCGGCCACCGGTTCATTGTTCGCGTCGGCGGCGGAGACGACGACGATGCCCTGTGCCCAGACCGCCTCGCTGATGAGCTTGCGGATGGAGCCCGCGGCATGGACCACCGTCCGCAGCGCGGGCAGCTTCCTGAGCAGGTCTTCCGTCAGCCGGGGCATGCCCCAGGACGTGACCAGCACCTCGGCTTCCTGCCGGCGAGGGTGCAGGCTCAAGGCGAGACCGTCTTCGCACTCGGCCACGACGTCGGCCACCTCGGTCAGGTCTGCCCAGCCGGTGGGGCCGAACACGTCGTGCCTGAGCTCGGGACTCATTACGACGGCTGCACGGGGTCGAGGTGATCGCGTCGGGGACAACATCGGGCTCCTTCGAAGGATATGGGTGGCAGCACGTCATCGGTGGTCACATGGCGTCCGGTCGGACTTCGAGGGCGAAGGGCCGACGGCTGCCCGGCGCTTCGCCGTGTCACCGCACCAGCCGTAGCCACGCGCGGGCCAGCACCGCATGGCCCTCGGCAGTCAGATGGACACCGTCACCCGTGGTGACGTGAGGGTCACCGGACTCCCGTGCCGCCTGGTGGAGGAGCCCGTCGGCGGCGAGCAGCGACGTGTCGAACTCCTTCGCCAGCCGCCGTACGACGTGGATCCGGTCGTCGAGGTCTTCGCGCCACGCCCACTGTTCGGGGTGGACGGGGATGAGGAACGGCTCGATCAGCACGAGCCGTGTCCCCTGGGAGGCCGCTTGCCGCAGGAGTTCGCGGTAGGTGTCCTCGTAGGCTTGGGGGGATGTGGTCTCCCCTCTGTCGTAGCGTCGCCAGGTGTCGTTGACACCGACGAGCACCGACAGCACGGCCGGGCGCAGCGAGAGGGTGTCCAGGTCCCAGCGCCGGAGAAGGTCTGCGGCACGGTCGCCGCTGACCCCCCGGTTGCGGACCCGGGCAGAGGGATGTGAGACGGCGAGTGCGTCGGCTACCAGCCTGACGTAACCGTGTCCCAGGTCGTCGTCATCGCCGGGATCGCGACCGGCGGCGGTGATGCTGTCGCCTTGGAAGAGGACACCGGCCGATTCCGGCAGCTGGACGACCATGTGCGTTCCTCTCGTATGCGACAGGTCGACGAAGACGTCTGTACGCGTATCGGTTGAGCCGCGGCTGGAACGATTCACAGTGCGACGACGACCTGCATTGTGCACGTCGAACACGGCCCGAACAATAGTCTTCACAAAGATTCAATTTGATTCATGCGATGGCGCCAGAGGTGCGCGTAAGTAGTGCTTGGGCCTGCCCTGTTGAGAGCGCCGCGGCTGCACGCACACAGATAAAAAGGCTAGAAAACCCCATATATAGCAAAGCGTGCAGCCCTGAACCCCCGAGCGGATGGGCTTGTGGGCAGTTCTGGACGCGCGTTTTGCTTCAACTCTGGTCCATGTGTTTCGTCTGGTGTAAGCATGTGACCGCAGAGAGCGGCCCGATGAAGGCAACGGCCCCTGACACAGGGGCGGGCCCGTTGCCGAGACCGGCCGCGCCCGGGCAGTCCTTGCCCCGGGCGTCGCGGACCGGCCGTCACCCGCCTGCGTGCGGCAAACGCGGCATCGACGGTCCGCAGCCACGGGACCAGAACGCCCGGCCCCCCTCTTACTTCGGAAGCCGTCCATCGGTGAGCGCTTCGGCGCCCGCTCAGAGGAGTTGAACACTGTGGGACAGATCAGCCGACGGTCCGTACTGACATCCGCCGCTGCCGGAGGCGCGGTCGCATGGCTCAGCTCCACGGCAGGTGCGCATGCGGACAGTCCGCTCAGCCGGCCGGCCGGGGCCCCCGTCCAGGCCGACGGCCACGAGCCGGTCACACTGAACTGGCTGGAGAAGGACGCCCCGGCTGAACTCGCCGGGGGGACCACGTGGGGAGTGCCGTGGCCCGCAGGTGCCTTCGCCGCCGATCAGTCGTTCTCGCTGACGACGGAGTCCGGCAAGGACGTTCCCTTGCAGAGCTGGCCGACCGGCTGGTGGCCGGACGGCTCGGTGAAGTGGACGGCACACGCCATCAGCGGGACGGCTCCCCGCAGCGACAGTTACCGTCTCGCGGCCGGCGCCGCCGCTCAGCCGGCCACCGCTGTCACTGTGCACAGCGGACGTGACCAGATCACCGTGAACACCGGTGTGATCGAGGTGGTCTTTCCTCGTAAAGGCGATCAGGTCATCAAGTCGATCAGGCGCGGCAGCACGGTCATCGCGAAGAACGGCCACCTCATCGCCTCCCGCCAGGACCGGCCCAGCACGGACCCGGCGCCGGTGGTCAAGTCGGAGTCGTACACGGGCATTGTGAGCTCGGTGACCGTCGAGCAGGACGGTCCGGTACGTGCGGTGGTCAAGGTCGAGGGGAAGCACAAGAAGGCGCGGCGTGCCTGGCTGCCCTTCGTGGTGCGCTTCTACCTGTACGCCGGGTCGGACGGCATACGGACGGTGCACAACTTCGTGTTCGACGGTGACGAGAAGAAGGACTTCATCAGCGGTCTCGGCATCCGTTTCGGCGTTCCGATGCGCGGTGAACTGCACGACCGGCACGTCCGCTTCGCCGGACAGGACCAGGGCGTGCTCTCCGAGGCGGTCCGCGGCATCACGGGGCTGCGGCGTGATCCCGGCGCGGCCGTGCGCACGGCGCAGCACGAGGGCAGGGCCACGCCTGACACGAGCACCTGGGACAGCCGCGTCACCTCGCGTCTGCAGTACATCCCCGCGTTCGGTGACTACAGCCTCAGGCAGCTCAACGCCCACGGGTTCGAGATCCACAAGCGGACGAAGCCCGGTCACTCCTGGGTCCGCGTCGACGGAGGCAAGCGCGCGGAAGGCCTCGGCTACGTGGGCTCGCCCACGGGGGGTCTCGCCTTCGGCATGCGCAACTTCTGGCAACTGCACCCCACCGAACTGGAGATCGCCGGCGCGGCAGGCACGGAGGCCCAGGTCACGGTGTGGATGTGGTCGCCGCGCGCCGACGCCATGGACCTGCGCTTCTACCACGACGGGATGGGGCAGGACACCTACCCCGAGCAGCTCGAAGGCCTGGAGATCACCTACGAGGACTACGAACCGGGCTTCGGGACCCCTTACGGTGTCGCCCGCACCACCGAGATGACCTTCTGGGCTCTTGAGGCGACGCCCACCGCCGAGCGTTTCGCCTCACTCGCCGCGGCCAACGCCACACCGCCCCTGCTCGCGAGCAGCCCCGAGCACAACCACAGCGCGAAGATCTTCGGCTCGTGGAGCCCGGTGGACCGCTCGGTGCCGGCCAAGGCCGAGATCGAGGACAAGCTCCAGGCCATCCACCGCTACCACCGCGAACAGGTGGACCAGCGTTCCTGGTACGGCTTCTGGGACTACGGCGACATCATGCACAGCTACGACGGCGACCGGCACACCTGGTCCTACGACGTGGGCGGCTATGCCTGGGACAACTCCGAGCTCTCCACCGACCTCTGGCTCTGGTACCACTACCTGCGCACCGGGGACGCCGAGGCCTTCCGCTTCGCGGAGGCCATGACCCGGCACACCGGCGAGGTGGACATGTACCACATCGGCAAGTACCAGGGCCTGGGGACGCGGCACGGCGTCATGCACTGGGGCGACAGCGCCAAGCAGGTACGCATCAGCAACGCCGGCTACAAGCGCATCTTCTACTTCCTCACCGCGGACGAACGGGTCGGCGACGTCCTGCACGACCTGGTCGACGCAGACCGGAGCTTCCTCGTCCTCGACCCCGTACGGAAGATCAGGGAAGGCGACCCCTTCGAACCGGAGCCGAAGGCGATGCCTGTCGGAACCACCACCGACTGGGGATCGCTGGCCATGGCCTGGCTCACCGAGTGGGAACGCAGAGGCAAGTCGATCGCCCGCACGAAGCTGGTCAACGGCGCCACCACCATCGCGGCGCTGCCCAACGGCTGGGTACAGAGCGGCGCCATCACCTACAACCTTGCGGACGGCAAGTTCACGGGTCCCGCCGAGCCGAGCGTATACGCGGGATCTCTGAGCTCCGTGTTCGGACTGATCGAGGTCATGACCGAGGTCGTGGCCCTCGTGGACGACGAGCACATCAAGGAGCAGTGGCTGAACTTCTGCCGCCTGTACAACGCGACCAAGGACGAACAGCGTGCGGTCACCGGCGCGGACTGGGGCAATCTCAACCTGCGCCAGGCCTACTCCAGGGCCACCGCCTACGCCGCAGATCAGCTGGACGACGCGACCCTCGCCGCACGCGCGTGGAAGGAACTGCGCACCGGGCACGCCGGCTACCCCGACGATCACGACTTCACGACCCACCGAGTCGAAGGCTCCGAGGTGCTCAACCCCGTCGACGAGGCAAGCCTCTCCGCCAACGCCAGTGCCCAGTTCGGGCTTGCCGCCATTCAGTGCCTCGCGTTGGTGGGCGACAAGATCTGACAGCGAGGCGCTGTGCAACCGGAACGCCCCAGCTCAGAGCAGAATCGATCATTCTCCTCTAGGATCGTTAAGATCTGTTCACCGGAGGGGGCCTGATGACCGACATGCTTGTCGCCCAGCGTCGGGAGCGACTGCTCAGCGAGCTGCGGGCTTCCGGTGGCCTCAAGGTCGTCGAACTGGCCACGCGTCTGGGGGTCTCCCGCGCCACTGTCCGGCGTGATCTCCTGGACCTGGAGAGCGAAGGCGCGCTGAGCCGGGTGCGCGGCGGCGCGATGCTGGCCACCCCCGGCCCCGCCTCCACGTCCTCGGGCCCGGCCGGTGGGTCGTTCGCGAGGGCGGAGCGGACGCTGGGGCTGCTCGTGCCGTCCGCGACCTACTACTACCCGCGCGTAGTGGCAGGGGTCCAGGAGGTGGCCGCCGAGAACGACGCCCGGGTCGTCATCAGCCTGACCGACTACACGCGGGAGAGCGATACCCAGCGCATCGAGGAGCTTGCCGCCTCGGGCGCATCCGGTCTGCTCGTGGCCTCTCCGGGCGGGCACGACCTGCCGGACAAGACACTCGACGAGCTGGAGCGAACGGGCCTTCCCTTCGTGCTGCTCGAACGACAGCCCCATGACCCCTTCGCTGCCTGTGAGTTCGTAGCCACCGATCACCGCCAGGGTGCCTTCGCCGCCGTGCGCCATTTCGCGCGACTGGGGCACCGCGGCGTCGCACTGTTCACCAACGGCAGCCCCACCGCCGCCCTGCTGCGCGCCGGCCACGAGGCGGCTGTCGACCGACTGGGGCTGGAGCGCAGTGCACCTGTCCTCGACAGCGGACGACCGACGCTCGGCTCGGGGGAGGCTGCCGCGCAATACGACCAGTTCATCAAGGACTGCCTGGCGGCCGGGGTGCGTGCGGCGCTGGTGCATTCCGACCACGACGCCATCGAGCTGATGAGGCGCATGCGCCTGCGTCATCTCCAGGCGCCGAAGGATCTGGCGCTGATCGCCTATGACGACGAGATCGCATCACTCGCTGACGTGCCACTGACGGCCGTTGCGCCGCCCAAGCATGAGATCGGCCAGCAGGCCGCACGGCTGCTCCTGGAGCGCCTGGACGCGCCGGACCCTCTGGCCGTGCCCGTCCGCCAACTGTTCATGCAACCCCGTCTGACTGTCAGGTCATCCTGCGGAACTCGCGTCCAGCCCTGACAGTTTCGTGCCGTCGTGCCGTCGCTCTTCACGACGATGCGTGATGCCCCGGGCGGCCGCATCCGCCCGGGGCATCACGCATCGTCATGGCCTGCGTGTCAGCGCACGAGTTGCCGCGGGACCAGCCTCTGCGTCGTCAGTTCGCCCAGCACCAGGCGCGCGAAGGTCGTCGCGCCGTACTCCGAGGTGTGGGTGTTGTCCCCGTTGATGTTGGTCAGGTAGAGGTCGCCGGAAGCCGCCGGGCCGAGATTCTCCACCAGATCCTTCGTCAGCGCTGTCAGGTCCAGCAGAGGTACGTCCAACTCCGCGGCCAGCGAACGCATTTCGACCGGCAGGTTCGCGGCCATGACGTGCAGGGCCACGTCGTTGAGCGTTCCGTCGCCGTTGAAGCGGCGGCGCACGATCGGGGTGACGAACACAGGCTTCCCGCCGCGGGCGATGACGCGCTCGGCCATCCTGGTCAGATTGGCGCGGTACACCTCGGCTGTTGTGGTCTTGTCGTTGTGCGCGAGCTGGATGAGGACCAGGTCACCCCGGCGTATGCGGGACTCAAGCGCGTCGAAGAGCACGGGGTTGTCGAGGAAGGACTGCGAGGACTCACCGGAATCGGCGTAGTTGGCGACGGAGACACCACGCCGCAGAAGCTGCGGAAGCTCCTGGCCCCAGCCGGTGTACGGCCACCCGGCCTGGTCGCACACAGTCGAGTCCCCGGCGAGGAGGATCTGAGGAGTGCGCCTGGCGGGAGTCACTCGCAGCGCCGACAGCTGCGGAGCCGAGCCCTCGAAACGCAGGTCGAGGCCGGGGCTGCCCGCCGGCCCGGTCGGCTCGCCCTCGGGCTCACGCACATTGACCGTGAAGCTGCGCAGCACCGGGTGGCCGGCATCGGTCGTCGTCTCGGCGAGCATGGTGCGCCGGGTCTCTGCGGAGACGGTGGTCCTCCCTGCCTCCCTGCCACCCAGGAGGGCGGAGACGGAGTAATTGCCCGCCGGAACGTCGAAGTGGCAGACGATGGGCGATGTGCCGGAGCACCCGTCCGGCAGGCCGTCGTGCATTCGTCCGGCACCTTGTGTCGCGTGAGCGGGGCCGGAGAGCAGGGTGGACAGGCCCACGACGGCACTGACCAGAGCCGTGGCGTGGACGGCTCGGCGGATCGAAGGTGTTGCGGGCATGACTGGTCCCTTCGGTTACTCATGTGGGTTGCACATGCGGGTTGCGCACGAGAAGACACGGGGAGGGCAGCGCACCGAGATCGGAGGCGTGGACGGGCCGCGAGATCCGGGGCGGGTGGGCCACCTGGCGCATGCACTTTGATTCAGAACCGGTCAGCAGTCAATGACTCTGTTCAAATTGGCTCAGGATTGGATGGGGGCCGTTCGCCCGAGTTTTTTGAGGGCATCGTCGCGACAGCCTGCTGGGGGCCCGCTGTGCAGGCACTTCGCTGATTCCTGTCACATCGGTTGACACCGTGCTCGGCGGTTCATACCGTTCAGACCTGTTCATCGATTGATACGTTTCAAGACCGTCAAGTGGCCCGCGTGGCGGCTCAGTTGCTGCCGCATCGCCCCGGAGTTGACCCTGACGGACGGAGAGAGGCCCGATCGTGGCAACCTGCCCAGACCGTCTCCCGCCCACGTTGTCCTTCGGTGGCGGGCGCGCGGTGCTCGACCCCGCCACGGGAGCCCCTCGAAGCTTCATGGACGACGAGGCTCCCGACCGCACCTTCCTGCTCGACCCCGCGACCGTCACCTGGCACGGAGCCGCGCACCAGTGGGGTGCCGGGCATATCGTCACCGACCGAGGCAGTGCCCGCTGGCACACCCCGCACGCTCTGCGCGTGCGCCCCGGCGAAGTCCGGGCCGACCACCGTCTCGTCGCCGACCTGGAACTGTGTGTCCGGCGCACGGTGAGCGCGGACCGCATCGTCGAGCGGTACGTCGTCCGTAATGCCGGAAGTGAGTCCGTGACGATCACGGGGCTCGGTATCCAGACGCCCTTCGCCGACCTCTACGAAGGCGCTGAGCGAGCCCTCGCACGTGCGGTGCATGCCCACGTCTTCACCGGGGGAAGCTGGGCCTGGGTCCTCGCCCAGCCGATGTCGGGCACGGGCCGCAGCCTCGGGTTGATCGTGCGCGAGGGTGCGCTGCACGCCTACGCGGTGGAGTCCCGGAACAAGGACTCGCTGTCGAATGTCCGGGGCCATCTGGTCCTCCTGGCCACCGACCACGCCCGCAACCCTGAGGCGTTCGGTGGACAGCCGAAGCTTGAACTCGCCCCCGGCCAGGAGACGGCAGTCGTCTGGGAGCTCGGCTGGTACGAGACGGCCGACGCGTTTCTCGCGCACACGCGCCCTCCGGCCACGCTGTCCGCCTACGCCGCACACGTGGACGGCGACCTCGTCGTCGACGGCGCTCGCGACGTGGCCTGCCTCGATCCGCGGATGACGGTCGTACGGGAAGGCGCGAGCCGCCACCGGTTGTGCGCCTCGGCGCATGACACGTACACCGTGCACGTCGACGGATCCGCGCGGACCGAGGTTCTCTTCCATCTGCCACTGCGCGAAATGGTGCAGCGCCGCGCCCGCGTCATCATGGAGAAGCATCTTGCCCGCGAGCGCCCCGGACTGCGAGGGCGTGCCTTCCTGCCGGTCGACACCCGCACCGGCCTGACCCACCAGGAGGGCGGCTGGGCGGACTGGAGTGACGGCTCCGAGCGGATCGCCATGCCGATCCTCCTGCAACTCGCGACAATGCGCCGCTGGTTGAGCGAGGAGCGTACCGAGCCGGTGCTCGACGGGTGGGCGCAGTTCGCGGCGGCGCACCTGCTGGATTCCACGGCCGCCCCACGTCGCGGATCCGATCTGCACCGCCTCGGACCTCGCCTCTACGACGCCCCCTGGCTCGCGCAGTTCTTTCACGACCGGTTCAACCTGACAGGTGACGACGGTCATCTCGGCCTGGCCGCACGGATACTGGAGCGCAACTTCGAACTCGGTGGCAGGGAGCACCTCTCGCTCACCTTGTCGCAGACAGCGCTGGCTGTGGCCACATCGATAGCGGCAGGGGGAGACCACCGTCGGGCCGATGCCCTGCGCGGCAGCATCCTCGACAGCGCGCGGTACTTCGTGAAGGCCGGCCGGCAGCTCCCGCATCACGAGGTCGCCTACGAACAGTCCATGGTCGCACCGCTGCTGGACCTGCTCATCGACGCTCACCGCCTCACCCAGGACACCCAGTTCTCCCGTGCGATCGAGGAACGGCTGCCCTGGCTGCTGGCCTTCTCCGGGCCCCAACCGCATGTGCGGCTGCACGGTGTCGCGATCCGCCACTGGGACGGCTACTGGTTCGGCGCCCAGCGCTTGTGGGGCGACGTGTTCCCTCACCACTGGAGCACCCTGACGGCGTGCACGCTGCGACGCCTTCCGGCAGGCCTGCGCACCACGGCCACCGACCGGCTCGCCGAGCAGATTCTCGCCGCCAATATGGCCAACTACCGTGAAGACGGCTCCGCTACTTGTGCCTTCGTCATGCCATCGGCCGTCGACGGCAGGGCTGCGCACATGGCGGACCCCCTCGCCAACGACCAGGACTGGCACCTGGCCTTGTGGATGCGTAGTACAGAAGACGAGGCCGCCTCCGCCGCGCCGACCGATTCCCCGCACTGAAAGGTGACAGCCGCGACCAGCAGGGGCCAACCGCTGGTACCGGCCGGGTCCGTCGCAGACGCGGTGAGCACAGTGGTCCCCGGGGATTCGGTCGTCGTGCCCTGGTCGATCAGCTGCGGCGCCTGCGAACCCCGGAGAAGCTTGCGGGAAGCGGACCGTGACGGGCCGCTTCCCGCGATCAGACGCCTCGGGCGCCGAGGTGGCGGTCCGCGAAGTCGAGTACGTGTTCCAGGACCAGGTCGGCGTCGTCGTCATGGAGCAGTTCGTGCCGGCCGCCCTCGACCGACAGGTATGAGCTGTCCACTGCGGTCAGGAGGTCGGCCAGGTGGCGGCTGGACCGGGGGTCGGTCGAGGTGTCCGCGGTGCCGTGGACGACGAGGCACGGGGCCCGCCATCCCGGGGCGCCGGCTCAGACGGCTGCCGCGACGTCCAGGGCGCCGGCGCCCACGAGCAGCGGGAGCCGCCGGTGTGCCATCAGCGGGTCCTGCTCCGCCTGCCGCACCACGTCCTGGCGCCGGGTCAGCTCGGACGCGGGAGCGGCAGGGGCAGGTACGGGGGCAGGAAGCTGACCGCGGCCGAGCTCCACCTTCACCCCAACAGCGTCGACTACCGGCTCTCCCGCCTGGCCGACGCATGCGGTTTCGACGCCACCGACCCCGCGCAGCGGGCCCTCGCCCATACCGCCCTGTGCGTACGAGACCTGGCTGCCCACCGGGCCGCCCGGCGTGCCTGAGGCGCTTTTCGGCGCCAAGGGTCTGGGGTGTGGTGGAGAACTCGGAACCGGTGCGCCATACCTCCCCCAAGAGCACGTGTGCCGGTTCCTCGGGGGCGGGGCCGTCACGGCTTCTCCCCTTCGATGCCTGCCTCCGCTCCCGTCAGCACGAGCCTCGCCGAGTCGACTTGCTGTCTGTGGGGCCGAGTCTGTGACCTGAATGTTCGTGGGGGAGGGCGTCACGTGCTGAGGGGCACCGTGCGCACCGCGAGTGTGTGGTGTCCCGCACAGTCGGCACGCTCCCTCCGTCCCCGTCCCGTCCCGGATCCCTTGCGGCATCGGGGATCCGGGACAGGGAGCCGCAGCACGACCGGCTGCGGGCCGTGGGAGGAGTGATCCGGGTCTCTACCCGTGATCCGGCCGCGCTGGCACTGTGGTCGGGTCACGGGGGACGACCACTGCCGAACGACCGAGCGAGATGCCATGACCGCGACCGCAGCCGAGAACACGACCCACGCCCGCCGCGCCCGCACGGGCGGCCCCGAGGACGGGCCGAAGGTGCTGGAGCACATCCTGGGCTGGACGCTCGTGGTCGTGCTCGCCATGTTCGTCACCCAGGCCGGGCTCATGTGACGCGCGACGACCGCGGCGCGGGGGCGCGCGCGCGAGAGGGGCGAGGCGCCCGCCCGGCACCCCGCCCCTCGCCCGCCCTGTCGTGCGTCTACCCCGTCGCGGCTAGTTGATCGCCTTGATCAGCTCGCCGTTCGTGGTGTCACCGCTGAGCTCCCAGAAGAAGGTGCCTCCCAGGCCCTGCTGGTCCTTGTAGGCCATCTTCGTGGCAATGGTGGCCGGGGTGTCGTAGCTCCACCAGTTGGTGCCGCAGTGGGCGTACGCGGTGCCGGCGACCGTGCCCGTGGCCGGGCAGCTGTTCTTCAGGACCTTGTAGTCCTCCATGCCCGCCTCGTACGTCCCCGGGGCAGCCCCGGTGGCCGTGCCGCCGGGCTCCGACTGTGTGACGCCCGTCCAGCCGCGGCCGTAGAAGCCGATGCCCAGCAGCAGCTTCTCCGAGGGGATACCCAGTCCCTTGAGCTTGGAGATGGCCGCGTCGCTGTTGAAGCCCTCCGTCGGAATGCCCGGGTAGGAGGTCAGCGGGGAGTGCGGGGCGGTCGGCCCCTTGGCCGCGAACGCGCCGAAGAAGTCGTACGTCATCGGGTTGTACCAGTCGAGGTACTTCGCCGCGCCGGCGTAGTCCACGGCGTCGATCTTGCCGCCGTCCGAGCCGTCGGCCGTGATCGCCGAGGTGATCAGGTTCCCGGTGCCGAACTTGGTGCGCAGCGCGGACAGAAGGTTGCCGTAGGCGTCACGCCCGCTGGTGTCGCAGCTCAGGCCGCAGGCGTTCGGGTACTCCCAGTCGATGTCGATGCCGTCGAAGACATCGGCCCAGCGGGGGTCCTCGACCAGGTTGTAGCAGGACTCGGCGAAGGCCGCCGGATTCTGTGCGGCCTCACCGAAGCCGCCGGACCAGGTCCAGCCGCCGAAGGACCAAATGATCTTCAGGTCCGGGTGCAGCTTCTTCAGCTTGCGCAACTGGTTGAAGTTGCCGCGCAGTTCCTGGTCCCAGGTGTCCGCGACACCGTCGACGGACTGGTCGGCCGTGTACGCCTTCTCGTAGTCGGCGTAGCTGTCCCCGATGGTGCACTTGCCGCCCTGGACGTTGCCGAAGGCGTAATTGATGTGCGTGAGTTTGTCGGCCGAGCCGGACGTCTCGATGTTCTTGACGTGGTAATTGCGCTCGTAGACACCCCAGTTGGTGAAGTATCCGACCACCTTGCCGCCGGCGGCGGCGGGGGCGGCCTCGGCGGCTGCCGGCGCGGCGGCGGTGGGGGCCGCGCCCGCCGACGACATACCGGTGACGCCGAGAAGGGCGGCTCCGAGCGCGGCGGTACAGACGGTCGCTGCGAACGCCCGGAAACGGGCGCGTGGACGGTGAAGTCCGGTCATTGTGGCTCCTCGTGGGGGAGGGCTTGACTGTGGGGGTGCCGACCGAATCCGTGCTTTGGCATGGACGCGATAAGCAGTGGGGGAACCGTAGATGGACTAGACCAGTTGGGTCAATGGTTCGGACCAATTTCCCTGATCAAGGACGCCAGGTACCCGGTGACGCAAGCGCTCCGATCGGGCATACTCAACGCGCCACAGCCGCTGGCCAGCGCCTCTCGTGATCCGAGCAGGCAGGATCGGCTGGGGAGTCATAGATTTCCGGGCATCGCCCGGGACCACCCGGCGGCGCCGCTCACACCCCGCGCGCGCGACCGCCGCAACGCCCGACAGGGAGGAGAGCGCCGTCATGTCCGACAGTGCCCCGCAGCCGGTGGAACGCCGCCTGCCCACCGAGGAGTCCCGGCAGCTCATCGAGCTGGTCCGCGACATCGTGTCCAAGGAGATCACTCCCAGGGCGGCGGAGGAGGAGGAAGCGGGCCATTTCCCGCGAGCGGTCTTCACCCTGCTCTCCGAGTCCGGACTGCTCGGACTGCCGTACGACTCCGCACACGGCGGTGGCGACCAGCCGTACGAGGTGTACCTCCAGGTGCTGGAGGAACTGGCCGCGGCCAGGCTCACCGTCGGGCTCGGCGTCAGCGTCCACTCCCTGGCCTGCCACGCGCTCGCCGGATACGGCACCAAGGAGCAGCAGGCCACTCACCTCCCGGCGATGCTCTCGGGCGGTCTGCTGGGCGCCTACTGCCTCTCCGAGCCTGCCTCGGGCTCCGACGCCGCCTCGCTGCGCACGAAGGCGGTACGGGACGGCGACGACTGGGTGCTCACCGGCACCAAGGCCTGGATCACGCACGGCGGCATCGCCGACTTCTACACGGTGCTGGCAAGGACCGGGGCGGAGGGCGCCCGTGGGATCACCGCGTTCCTCGTCCCGGGGGACGCGGAGGGGCTCAACGCGGCCGTGCCCGAGAAGAAGATGGGCATGAAGGGCTCACCGACCGCCCAGCTGCACTTCGACGGTGTGCGGATCTCCGACGACCGCCGTATCGGCGACGAGGGGCAGGGCTTCGCCATCGCCCTGTCCGCACTCGACTCGGGGCGGCTCGGGATCGCCGCCTGCGCCATCGGGGTCGCCCAGGCGGCCCTGGACGAGGCCGTCGGATACGCGACGGGACGACGCCAGTTCGGCCGTCCCATCGCGGACTTCCAGGGACTGCGCTTCATGCTCGCCGACATGGCCACCCAGATCGAGGCCGGACGGGCGCTCTACCTGGAGGCGGCGCGCCTGCGCGACGCGGGCCTGCCGTTCTCCCGGCAGGCGGCGATGGCGAAGCTGTTCTGCACCGACGCGGCCATGAGGGTGACCACCGACGCCGTCCAGGTGCTCGGGGGCTACGGCTACACCCTCGACTTCCCCGTCGAGCGCCTGATGCGCGAGGCCAAGGTGCTGCAGATCGTCGAGGGCACCAATCAGATCCAGCGCATGGTCATCGCCCGCCATCTCGCGGGTCCCGAGACGCGCTGATCCGGACGGGCCGGTCCGACCAGACCGGCGTCGTCATGATCCGGTTCCACTCCTGGTCCTGGCGGCCCGGCAGCGTCCGGCCCGTACTCTCCCAGTGGCGCAGCATCGCCCGGTAGATGGGCGGGTCGGTCGTGTGCGGCACGGGCTGCTGTGCCGCCTCCCGGGACGCCGGGCCGGGCTGAGGAACCGATTCTTCGGGCGTCGGAGCGGTCAGGCGGCGGCGAACCGGTCCGGCTGTCGAGTGCAGCATGCTCATACAGAAACAACGCCCGTGCAGGGTGCCGGGTCACTGTCCGGGCGATTCGTGCGCCCGTTCCTCGGGTGCACGGGCCCCGGAGGGCGCGTACGGCTGCCCCGGAGGGTGTCCGGGCCGTACAGGCGCCGGAACCGGCCGGTGGAACCGTCCGCACCACGACGGCACGCCGTCGTGGTGCGGACGAATGTACGAAAGCAGGGAACCTCAGGCGGCGTCACGCCGCATCTGCGGTACCCGCAGGGGGCGGGATCCGGGACCGCCGGCGTGCGAGAAGGGCTGCATCCGCCAGTCGAGCCCCTGAGGGAGTGTCAGCAGCAGCGCTGTCTCCTGCTCCTGGGCATCGAGGGACTCATCGGCCGGACGCGCGTCCGCGGCGGCACGGCTCGTGCCCGCGCACACGGTGAGGACGAACGGATTCCACGGGGTGGGGCACAGCGCGTGCTCGGGCAGGACGTCCTCGTCCGCCAGCAGGGCGATCGGCTGGGAGCAGTCCGGGCAGATCACCCGGTACATCTCGAATGTGTCGTACGCGTCGGGAGCGGTGTCCTCGTCGGAATCAACGGGCTCCGGTTCGGTACGTCCGGTGAGCTTCAGGCTCTGCATGGGTTGTTCCCCCCTCGGGTGGGCCGGCAAGGCGCCACGGCCTCGACCACAGCAAGCACTTCCCGTCGGAAGTGGGCGGTAACCGCGAGGCCGTCGGCTACCCACCCGTAAACCTGTGGCATTCGTCACATGCCCCCCGAACGTGCAGTTCCGGAGGCTCCACGACTGTGCTTGGAGGGACCTGGGGCCATAGGTTGATCCGCATGGAGGAGCTGGACCGTCAGATCGTGGAGTTGCTCGTCAAGGACGGGCGGATGAGCTACACCGACCTGGGCAAGGCCACGGGCCTGTCCACCTCGGCCGTTCATCAGCGTGTCCGCAGGCTGGAGCAGCGCGGGGTGATCCGTGGCTATGCCGCGGTCGTCGACCCCGAAGCCGTCGGCCTGCCCCTCACCGCGTTCATCTCGGTGAAGCCGTTCGATCCGAGCGCGCCCGACGACATCGCCGAACGTCTCGCCGGTGTCCCGGAGCTCGAGGCCTGCCACAGCGTCGCGGGCGACGAGAACTACATCCTCAAGGTGCGGGTCGCCACCCCCCTGGAGCTGGAGCACCTGCTGACCCGGATCCGCTCGCTGGCCGGAGTCTCCACCCGTACGACCGTCGCCCTCTCCACGCCGTACGAGGCCCGCCCTCCGCGTATCTGAGACGCGCGGGGCGCGGGGGCGCCGCCCTCCGCCGGGGAGGGTGCTGCCCTCCGTCGAGGGGGGTGCGGACCGAGGCGGTCCGGGCAGGCGCGAGACTGGTCCCATGACCGAGAGCACCGCCCTTCAGAGCGACCACCGCACCGTGCTGCTGCGCGGTGGAGACGTCCACAGCCCCGCCGACCCGTTCGCGACCGCGATGGTCGTCGAACGCGGGCATGTCGCCTGGGTGGGCTCCGAAGGGGCTGCCGACGCCTTCGCGAGCGGCGTCGACGAGGTGATCGACCTGGAAGGGGCCCTGGTCACCCCGGCGTTCACCGACTCCCACGTCCACACCACGTCGACCGGACTGGCCCTCACGGGGCTGGACCTCTCGGGCGCGCGCACGCTCGCCGACGCCCTCGGGCTCGTGCGTGCGTACGTGAAGAGCCATCCGGGGGAGCGGGTCGTCCTCGGCCACGGCTGGGACGCGACGCGCTGGCCCGAGCAGCGGCCCCCCTCGCGCGCGGAACTCGACGCGGCGGCCGCCGGCCTGCCGGTCTACCTGCCCCGTGTCGACGTGCACTCCGCGGTGGTCACCACGGCGCTCCTGGACCTCGTTCCCGGCGTCACCGCGCTCACCGGCTACCACCCCGACGCTCCTCTGACCGGCGCCGCCCACCATGCGGTGCGCGCCGCCGCCCACGGCGCCGTCACCCCGCGGCAGCGTGCCGAGGCCCAGCGTGCCGCGCTCGCGCAGGCGGCCTCGCTCGGCATCGGGACGGTGCACGAGTGCGCCGGCCCCGAGATCTCGGACGAGGAGGACTTCACCGCGCTGCTGAAGATCGCCGCCGAACAGTCGGGCCCCCGGGTCTTCGGATACTGGGCCGAGCGGATCGAGGACGCCAAGGGCGCCGCCCGGATCCGAGAGCTCGGAGCCGTCGGCGCGGCCGGGGACCTCTTCGTCGACGGGTCCCTGGGCTCGCACACCGCCTTCCTCCACGAGCCGTACGCCGACGCGCCCCACACCGGCACCGCCCACCTGGACGCGGCGCAGATCGCCGCGCATGTCACGGCCTGCACCGAGGCGGGACTGCAGGCGGGGTTCCACGCCATCGGCGACGCCGCGGTCTCCGCGGTCGTGGCGGGCGTACGGGCCGCCTCCGAGACTCTCGGGCTCGCCCGGATCCGCGCCGCCAGGCACCGGGTGGAGCACGCCGAGATGCTCACCCCCGAGACCATCGCCGGTTTTGCCGAGCTGGGGCTCACCGCATCCGTCCAGCCCGCCTTCGACGCCGCCTGGGGCGGCCCGGACGGTATGTACGCCGGGCGGCTGGGTGCCGAGCGGGCCGGCACGCTCAACCCGTACGCGGCACTCCTGCGTGCCGGTGTGCCCCTTGCCTTCGGCTCGGACAGTCCGGTCACTCCTCTGGACCCGTGGGGGACCGTCCGCGCCGCGGCCTTCCACCGGACGCCGGAGCACCGCATCTCCGTGCGGGCGGGCTTCACGGCACACACCCGCGGCGGCTGGCGGGCGGTCGGCCGCGACGACGCGGGGGTCCTCGTCCCCGGTGCACCCGCCGACTACGCCGTCTGGCGTACCGGTGAGCTGGTGGTCCAGGCTCCCGACGACAGGGTCTCCCGTTGGTCGACCGACCCCCGTTCCGGCACCCCTGGCCTGCCCGATCTCACTCCAGGGAGTGAGCTTCCGGTCTGTCTGCGCACCGTGGTCTTCGGACAAACTGTCTACGTAAGGCCGAACGAGTGACGTCGCTGCATTTCGTACCGCCGATCGAAGTTGCGCGCACTCTGCCGCGACCTGCGGACCCTTGGCGCTGACCTGGCGTTTTAGGTAAAATCCGCAGGTCAAACGGCTGTTGACAGAGAGCGCCCACGGGCCGGTAGGTTCGGCCGGGTCCACCACTGGACGTCCGCCCGGTCAAACCTCCACGCAGTCGTCGAACGCCGCTGGGTCACGGGGTGGTGTGCCGCACCGGCGCACCACCACTGACAGCCAGGTTCAGCGCCCGCGCCTCGGGGGCGAGGGAAGGTTTCGGCCGGACGGCGGGTGCGACCCGGGTGGGGCCCGGAGGTTCAGTAGACAACGGCATTCGGTCGACCCGCAGCCAGCGGGTCCCAGGTCGGCCCGAAGGACGCCGGGCCCCGATCCGCAGTTCTGTCCGCAGTTCCACGCTTCTGTCCGGTACGCGGGCACGCCTCGCGGGTCACCTCGTGACCGCGTCGGAGTCCGGCCGCGGCGCGCTGGATATGGTGTGCACCTGCGTACGGACTTTAAGGGGCAGTAGTGAACGACGGCGGTCAGAGGCAGTTCGGCCCGCTCGGCAGAGTCTTGGTGATCATTCCGACCTACAACGAGGCCGAGAACATCAAGCTGATCGTCGCCAGGGTGCGCGCCGCCGTTCCGGAAGCGGACATCCTGGTCGCCGACGACAACAGCCCCGACGGCACCGGCAAGGTCGCCGACGAGCTCGCAGCGGGCGACGACCAGGTGCACGTCCTGCACCGCAAGGGCAAGGAAGGGCTCGGGGCCGCCTATCTGGCGGGCTTCCGCTGGGGCTCGGAGAACGACTACGGCGTCCTGGTCGAGATGGACGCGGACGGCTCCCACCAGCCCGAGGAGCTTCCCCGGCTCCTGACCGCGCTGAAGGGCGCCGATCTCGTCCTCGGCTCGCGCTGGGTGCCCGGCGGCCGGGTCGTCAACTGGCCCAAGCACCGCGAGATGATCTCCCGCGGCGGCAGCCTCTACTCCCGGATGCTCCTCGGCCTCTCGGTGCGCGACGTCACCGGCGGCTACCGCGCCTTCCGCACCCCGACCCTCGACGGCCTCGGCCTCGAAGAGGTCGCCTCGCAGGGCTACTGCTTCCAGGTCGACCTGGCCCGCCGGGCGGTAGAGGCGGGCTATCACGTGGTCGAGGTGCCGATCACGTTCATGGAGCGGGAGATCGGCGACTCCAAGATGAGCCGGGACATCCTGGTCGAGGCGCTGTGGCGGGTCACCGGATGGGGAATCACCACCCGGGCGAACAAGGTCCTGGGCCGCAGGCCCTCCTGACCTCCCGGTGCGCGGTCGGCCCGGCACCAAGATCACCCGCTTATGCCGCTTGCACGCCCGTACAGGCACACTGGGTGCATGACGACCGGCACACCGCCTCCGAACCGTCCACGGCGCTCACGCGCCCGTACCTTCCTGCCCCTGGGCCTCGCGGCCTGGCTGGTGCTGGAGATCTGGCTGCTGACCGTGGTGGCCGAAGCGGCGAGCGGGTTCACCGTGCTGCTGCTCCTGGTCGCCGGCGCCGTGCTCGGGGCCGTGGTGATCAAGCGGGCGGGGCGGCGTGCCATGCGCACCCTCACCGAGACCTTCCAGCAGATGCCCGGGCAGCCGGGCGCGACGGCGACGCCGGCCGCTGCCCCGTCGGGCAGCAAGGGCAACGGCTTCCTGATGCTGGCCGGCCTGCTCCTGATGATTCCCGGCCTGATCTCGGACGCGGCGGGGCTGCTGCTCCTGCTGCCGCCGGTCCGCTCGATGGCCGGCCGTTACGTGGAGCGTTCCCTGGAGCGGCGGATGCGGGCGGCCGGACCTGGCAGCCTGTCGGACGCCTTCCAGCAGGCCCGTATGCACCGGCCGGACGGGAAGGTGGTCCAGGGCGAGGTCATCCGTGAGGACGGCACGCAGGCGCGCTCCCGCCCCGACGAGGGTCCCGGAGCGAACCGGCCGCCGCTGTCCCCCTGAAACGCTGTGGGCTGTACGGCTCCCGAGGCCGTGCGGCCCACTGAAGTGCGGTGAGGCGCCCCAAAGCAGGCGCCCAAAAGCCTGGGCGCACAAGCCCTGGGTGCACGGGCAGACAAAGAGCCGCGGGCCGTGACACACGTTCTGTGTCACGGCCCGCGGCTCTTGGATCTGTGCGGTGATGTGCGGTCAGGCAGACTTCCTGCTGTCCCGCGGGTGCACGGCAATGTTCATGGCGCCGGAGCGCAGGACCGCCAGCCTCTCGGCCAGCACTTCCTCCAGCTCCTCGCGGGTGCGCCGCTCCATGAGCATGTCCCAGTGCGTACGCGCAGGCTTGCCCTTCTTCTCCTCGGGGCCATCCCCGTCCACCAGGAGTGCCGTGGCGCCGCACGCCTTGCACTCCCACTCCGGCGGAATGTCCGCCTCTACCGAGAACGGCATCTCAAATCGATGTCCGTTCGGGCATGCGTACTCCACCGCCTGGCGCGGGGCCAGATCGATGCCGCGGTCCGTCTCGTAGCTGGTAACCACGAGTCGCGTGCCGCGGAGAGCTCGCTCACTCATGAATCGTGCCTCCCGGGCTTGTCGCCCACAGGACAAATGTCGCTGTCGTCGTCATCCGGTCAACGTCCGGTCGGCGGTAAAGATTCCCGTTTCCGGTCATGCGTCGCCCGTCGTGCCGCTGCTGTATCTGGGTTGAGTACCCATCGGTGCCCGGTTTGTCACCTCTGGTGGAAGTTGTCACCCAACGGTTTGGCTTCTACCGCTCGCAGTAACGGTCCTCCGGGCAGGCCAAAGGCGTACACTACCGGCCTTTCACTTCAACGTCTAAATCCGGTCCGGCACGGGATTGCCCGCGGCGGCCACAGCCGCCCTCACAGGCACCCGGGCGAGCAGCACGGAACCGAGCGCGAAGAAGATCACCAGGGACAGGATCGCGTCCCGGTAGCTGCCGGTCAGCTGGTAGCCGAGACCGAAGACCAGGGGGCCCAGCCAGCTGAGTCCCCGGTCGCTCATCTCGTACGCCGAGAAGTACTCGGCCTCCTTCCCGCTCGGCACCAGGTGCGAGAACAGTGAGCGCGAGAGCGCCTGGCTGCCGCCCAGAACCAGGCCGATCGCGGCCGCCAGCGAGTAGAAGAACACCGGCGCGTCGGCCGGCAGCAGATAGGCGGCGGCAAGGATCAGCGTCCAGACGACCAGCGAGGCGAGGATCGTGCGCTTCGCGCCGTGCACCCGGGCGAGCCGGCCCATCCCGAGCGCCCCGGCCACCGCGAGCACCTGCACGAGCAGCACCGCGGTGATCAGAGTCGTCTGGTCGAGGCCCAGCTCCTCGGAGCCGTACACCGAGGCCTGGGAGATCACCGTCTGGATCCCGTCGTTGTAGACGAGGTAGGCGAGCAGGAAGGACAGCGTCAGCGGGTGGCGGCGCATGTCGCGCAGGGTCGCCATCAGCTGGCGCCAGCCGGATCCGACCGCGCCCTCGCCGCCGGGAGCCACCCGTCGGTCGCGCAGCCGGCGCAGTGGTACGAGTGTGAAGGCGCCCCACCACACACCGGCCGAGGCGAGACAGATCCGTACCGCGTCGGACTCGGACAGGCCGAAGGAGTCATGGCCCGTGTAGAGGACGAGGTTCAGGACGAGGACGAGCGCGCCCGAGGTGTACCCGAAGGCCCAGCCGCGGGAGGAGACCGCGTCGCGTTCCTCCGGAGCGGCGATCTGCGGCAGGTAGGCGTTGTACAGCACCATCGACACGGAGATCGACGCGTTCGCCACGATGAGCAGGAACGCACCCAGCAGATAGCGCTCGCCGTCCAGGAAGAACATGCAGGCGGTCGCCGTGGCGCCCACGTACGCCGCCGCCGCGAGCAGCGGCTTCTTGCGCCCCGTACGGTCCGCCGCGGCGCCCGCCACCGGCATCACCAGCACCGCGACCACGACCGACACCGAGACGGCGTACGCGAAGAGCGAGCCGGCCCGCACGGGTATGCCCAGCGGATGCACGAAGCCGTCCGCGTCGGCGGCGGCCTTGGCTATCGACGTCAGGTACGGGCCGAGGAAGACCGTGAGGACGCTGGTGGAGTAGACGGAACAGGCGAAGTCGTAGAAGTACCAGCCACGTTGTTCCCGAAGGCGGTCCGCGGCCCCGGGAGGCCGTTCCGCCGGACCGGTCGATTCTGCGGTTCCGGTGCTCACGCCGCGCCCCCTCGCTGATGCAGTGCGGACGCGGCCGTGCCGGCGTCAGGCCCAGGCCCCCCGCTCGCTCAGCACCGTGCGCAGCGTCTCGATGTGATCGGTCATGATGCCATCCACACCGAGGTCCAGGAGTGCCGCCATCCGTTCCGGTTCGTTGACCGTCCAGACATGCACCTGCAGTCCGCGCGCGTGGGCCGTACGGACGAAGTTCCGGTCCACCACCCGGATGCCGTTCTGGCTCTCCGGGACCTGTGCGCACACGGCCCCGGCGCGGAGCGCTGCCGGAATGCCGTACGAACGCAGCCGCAGGCCGAGCACACCGCGCACGCCGTAGGAGGTGGCCAGGCGCGGACCCGCGAGACGGTGCGCCCTGGCGACCCTGGACTCCGAGAACGACCCCACGCACACCCGGTCCCAGGCGTCTGTCCTGCGGATCAGCTCGATGAGCGGGACGAGGGCCGGCTCCGCCTTGATGTCCACGTTCCAGCGGGCATCGGGGAACTCCTCCAGCAACTCCTCGAAGAGCGGCAGCGGCTCACTTCCCGCCACCCTCGCCCGGCTCACCTCGCTCCAGGGGAGCTCGGCTATCCGGCCCCGGGCGTCCGTGACGCGGTCCAGGGTGGAGTCGTGGAAGGCCACCAGGCGGCCGTCCGCGGTGGTGTGAACATCCGTCTCGAAGTAGCGGTAGCCCGCATCGGCCGCCCGGCGGAAGGCGGCTGCCGTGTTCTCCATCCCGTCAGCCGCCCCGCCGCGGTGGGCGAACGGAATCGGCGAAGGGTGGTCCAGATAGGGGTGGCGTCCCGAAGTCGCTGTTGTCACTGCGGCAGTATCGCCTCCTGCGGTGTCCGGCCGGCAACATCCGGGGTGCCCCCGTCCGGCGCCGGGAGGTCGAAGACGCGCAGGAAGAACTGGGCCAGCGGGCCGATCGCCAGGGCGTACAGCACGGTGCCCGCGCCGAGCGAGCCCCCGAGCAGGAAGCCGGTCACCACGACGGCCACCTCGATCGCCGTGCGCACCAGCCTGATGGAGCGCCCGGTGAGCCGGTTCAGGCCGGTCATCAGCCCGTCGCGCGGTCCCGGGCCGAAGCGCGCCGAGATGTACAGCCCGGTGGCGACGCCGTTGAGGACGATGCCCGCGGCCATCAGCGGGATCTGCGCCCCGAGCCCGTGCACATCCGGTACGAGGGCCAGGGTGGAGTCCATCGCGATGCCCACGGCGAAGACATTGGAGACGGTGCCGAGTCCGGGGCGCTGTCTGATCGGGATCCACAGGAGCAGCACGACGGCGCCGACGATGATCGAGACGACGCCGATGGAGATGCCGGTCCGCTCGGCGAGGCCCTGATGCAGCACGCCCCACGGTTCGAGCCCGAGCCCGGCGCGGACCAGGAGCGCCGAACTCGCTCCGTACAGGGCCAGGCCCGCGTAGAGGTGGATCAGCCGCCGGGTGAGACGGGTCCCGCTCCGGGCGGTGGGTTCGGACAAGTGGTGCCCCCTGTGTGGTGGTGTTGGACTGCTGCATGTCACTCTGTGGCGGGGGATTGGCTGCCAACTATGGCCAATCCGAGGAAGGTGGACTGATTTCCATGGCTCAGTGGACATCGACGGTGGGTGCCGCGCAGCTCGCACGGCAGCTCCGGGCGCAGCAGCCCCGGCCCGCCGGGCAGGGCACCCGCAAGCCGCCCGCCTACCGCGCCCTCGCCGACGGTGTGCGCCTGCTCGTCCTCGAGGGCAGGGTCCCGGTCGCCGCCCGGCTGCCCGCCGAGCGGGAGCTGGCCCTCGCCCTCTCGCTCAGCAGGACCACCGTCGCCGCGGCGTACGAGGCGCTGCGTGCCGAGGGGTTCCTGGAGTCCCGCCGCGGGGCCGGCAGCTGGACCGCGGTTCCGGCGGGCAACCCGCTGCCCGCCCGCGGTCTCGAACCCCTGCCCCCGGAATCACTCGGCTCCATGATCGATCTGGGCTGCGCCTCGCTGCCCGCCCCCGAGCCCTGGCTGACCCGGGCCGTCCAGGGCGCCCTGGAGGAGCTTCCGCCCTACGCGCACACCCACGGCGACTACCCGGCCGGCCTGCCCGCACTGCGGCAGATGATCGCCGACCGCTACACCGGATCCGGCATCCCGACCATGCCCGAACAGATCATGGTCACCACCGGGGCGATGGGCGCCATCGACGCGATCTGCCACCTCTTCGCCGGGCGCGGCGAGCGCATCGCGGTGGAGTCCCCGAGTTACGCCAACATCCTGCAGCTCATGCGGGAGGCCGGCGCCCGGCTGGTACCGGTGGCCATGGAGGAGGGGCTCGGAGGCTGGGACATGAACCGCTGGCGCCAGGTCCTGCGGGACTCCGCGCCCCGGTTGGCCTATGTCGTCGCGGATTTCCACAACCCCACCGGAGCGCTCGCCGACGAGCAGCAACGGCGCGCCCTGGTCGACGCGGCCCGCTCCGCGGGCACGGTGCTCGTGGTCGACGAGACCATGAACGAGCTCTATCTGGACGCCGATGTGGAGATGCCGCGCCGGGTCTGCGCCTTCGACCCGGCCGGCAGCACCGTCCTCACCGTCGGATCGGCGAGCAAGGCCTTCTGGGCCGGAATGCGGATCGGCTGGGTCCGGGCTGCCCCGGACGTCATCCGCAGCCTCGTGGCGGCCCGTGCGTACGCGGACATGGGCACCCCGGTGCTGGAACAGCTCGCCATCAACTGGCTGATGCGCACCGGCGGCTGGGAGCAGGCCGTCGAGGTCCGGCGCGACCAGGCGCGGGTGAACAGGGACGACCTGGTGCGGGCCCTGCGCCGGGAACTCCCGGAGTGGCAGTTCGAGGTACCGCGCGGCGGGCTCACCCTCTGGGTGCGCACGGGCGGGCTCTCCGGATCACGGCTGGCCGTGGCCGGCGAGCGGGTCGGCGTACGGGTGCCTTCGGGACCCCGGTTCGGGGTCGACGGGGCGTTCGAGGGCTATGTGCGGCTGCCGTTCACGGTGGGCGGGCCGGTGGCGGACGAGGCGGCGCTGAGACTCGCGGCGGCTGCGGAGCTCGTCAGGTCCGGAGCGAGCGCGGGGGCCGAGACCCCACGGACGTTCGTGGCCTGAGGCCCGCGGCGTTCCGGCATCCGTGGGCCGGGGCGCCACGGACGTTCGTGGCCCCGGGCCCGGGGGGTCACCCCTCGGCGGTGGCCGGCGCCGTGATGAGCGGATCCGGGTGTGCCGGTACGGGGACGGGCTCGGCGACTTCCGCGGCCGGTGGGGCCTGCTCCACCGGGGACTGCCCGCCCGGCAGCAGGTCGAGCACGGCCTGCCGGTGCGCCTCGCTCGTCGCGTCGTCGTACGGGTCCGGTGTCGCGGGGACCTGGAGCCGCAGGACAGGGCCGGTGCCCAGTCGCGCGTAGCCCCGGCCCGGCGGTACGTCCGGGGTCGGCGTGGTGTGGGGCTGGGCACCGAGCACGGACTCGACCTGCTCGTGCGTGGCGGGGCCGAGGACGGCGCGGGCCCGGGTGTGCGTCCGCACGGTCTCGGTGAGCGCGTCCACGCTGTCGAACTGGTCCGCCACGACGACCGTCACACCGGCCGCACGGCCGTGTCGCAGCGGTACCTGGAGCAGCTCCTGAGGATCGGGCCTGCCGTCGGCCGCCGCCAGGTGCCCGAGCGCGCTCGGGCGGTCCAGCAGGATCCAGAGAGGGCGCTTGATGTCCTCGGGCTCGGGGTGGCCGGCCTGGCGCGCCCGGTTCGCCGCGATGAGCCGCCGTTCCGTTTCGTGCGCGGCCCATTCGAGCGTTGCCAGGGCCCCGGCCAGACCGCACTCGACGGCGAGGACTCCGGGGCGCCCGGTCAGGCAGCCGTACTCGCCGGTCCCGCCGCCTTCGACGACGAGGACGTCGCCGTGCTGCAGAGCCTGCAGCGCAATGGACCGCAGGAGCGTCGTCGTGCCGCTGCCGGGATGCCCGACAACGAGCAGATGGGGTTCCGTGGAACGGGCTCCGGTCCGCCAGACCACCGGAGAAGCGTCCCGGGTCGTGTCACCGTCCAGCACGGGAACGGTGCGCCGCACCGCGTCGGCATCGGTGAAGCCCAGAACGGTCTCACCGGGGCCCGTGACGAACCGCTGGGCGGCGATGGTGGTGGGCAGCGCGTCGAGCACGGTCATGAGGAGGTGGTTGTTCTCCTCGTCCCAGGCGAAGTGGTACTCGCGGCCACGGCCCGACTTGGCGTGGAGGACCTGCTCGATGCGGGTCCGGGAAGCCGCTTCGCCGTCCGTGAAGTACGCCGGGTAGCTCACCTGGAGACGGGTGAGGCGGCCGTTGCCGTCGAACTCGAACGACGAGGCGAAGGCCTTCTCCCAGTCGCCGCCGTGGGAGTACAGCGGACTGGGGTCGTCGGCCACGGAGAAGTGGGGCACCAGCGCCTCGTACAGCGCTTGCAGCCGTGCCGTCTCCGTGTCGTCGGGGCCGGTCTTCACCGGGGTGCGGTCCCGTCCCTTCCACGCGGCGGCGCCCATCACCGAGATCAGGGCCAGCAGGGGCCCGTACGGGATGAGCGCCACCACCAGGACGCAGGCCGCGACGAGGAACAGGCCTTGTCCGCGCCTGTCCTTGGGTGTCGCGGCCCACTTCTGCCGTCCTGCTCCGGCCAGCAGCCGCAGACCACGGGTGACCGTGATCAGCGGATGGAGGACGTCGGTGGCGTTGTCGGCGGCCGTGCGCGCGAACTCGCGACTGCGAGTGATCGAAGCGCTGCCGCTGCTCAGAATGCGGGGGAGTGGTCGCCGGGCCACGTCGGTCTCCTGGAGAGGTGGGAGCGGGAGGGGAGCGTCAGAACTTGATCCCGCCCAGCATGCTGGCGAGGCTCGCGCCCCCTGCTGTGATGCTGGGCGCGATGGCGGTGCCGGCCAGGTAGAAGCCGAACAGGGCGCAGATGAGGCCGTGGGATGCCTTGAGCCCGTCCTTCTTGAAGAACAGGAAGACGATGATGCCGAGCAGTACCACGCCCGAGATGGAGAGGATCATGAGCAGTTCTCCTGGTTGAAGGGGACAGTCACCATGAGTACTTCCAGGATCACAAGATGTATCTATACGATAAAAGGTGCAATAGGGTGAAAAGGTGAAGTTTTCACCCGACCGGCGGACGGAAACTGGTTGTCCGAGCGGAACGGTCCGGAGATCGCGCCGAAAAAAGGCCGCCACTCGTTGTGATCTTTTGCCGCATCCGGGCACGCTCATGTCGGCACCGGAGCAGTACCCTGTCGATTCACTCGTACGGCCCCCCGCCGTACTCCCCACCAGGTCGGCAACGGCGACCCACGGCTATGGAAGGCGGCCCGTCCGATGAGCGAAACCCCCGATCCCGAGGTGGTCGAGCTGGCCACCAAGGTCTTCGACCTCGCTCGCCAGGGGGAGGCGGAGTCGCTCGCCGCCTATGTCGACGCCGGTGTCCCCGCGAACCTCACCAACGACCGGGGCGACTCCCTGCTGATGCTCGCCGCGTACCACGGGCACGCCGGGGCCGTCACGGCCCTCGCCGGCCGTGGTGCCGACCCCGACCGCGCCAACGACCGGGGGCAGACCCCGCTCGCCGGAGCCGTCTTCAAGGGGGAGCGCACCGTCATCGACGCACTGCTCGCCGCGGGAGCCGATCCGGCCGCCGGAACACCGTCCGCGGTGGACACCGCACGCATGTTCGGCAAGGACGACCTGCTGGAACTCTTCGGTGCGCGCTGAGACACCACTCGGACCGCCGGCTGACCGGTGCGCCGTAAATGTGGTCGCGTCGGCGAAATGGCTGGGTCATCATGACGTCGCGGGTCCGCTCAGGACCACCGACGAGAGGCAGAGGAAGATGAGCACCAGGCAGAAGACGGCGGTCGGCCGATCATGTTGCTGCGCGGCCTAGTGCCTCCCAGGCACTTGGAACAGCACAGTCCCGGTTGCGTCGACAGCTTGATGTGAGGCTTTCCCCATGTTCGATCCATTCATAGCGCCGAGCGGCACCCTGCTCGGCCTGTTGCAGAGGGGCCGCGGCGACGGCACGCTCCACGCACTCGCCGCACCACGCCCCGAGGCACTCGCGGCCCTCAACCACTGCGTCCTGAGCGATCCGCGTCACGACTGGCAGGTCGACAACCGCTCCCTCTACTACGCACGCCTGTACCTCGACCTCGACGGCGGCACCGAGGAGATCGAGCGGCACCTGTGGGACCCCGAGGACCAGCTCGACACCGAGGACTCACGCACGGGCCTGGCACTCTCCGTACTCGGCCACCTCGCCTCCTACGGACGCGACGACGCCCTCGCGCTGCTCCGGCGCTACGCGGCCACCGGGGCCAACTGGGCCTGGGCACTCGACGAGCTGGCCCTGCGCGACGACGACGCCGGACTGCGCTCACTCGCCGTACCCGTACTCGGCCGGTTCCCCGCCACCCCGGAAGGCACCGCCGAGCTGGCCGCCGCCGTACGGGACGCATTCGAGCCGCGGCCCTGGCGGCTGTGGGCGGACGACCCCCGCGAAGCGGTCGGAGCCCGCGTCCGGGCGGCGACAGAACAGGGCTCGTTCGACCGGTGGCAGCGGCAGATGCGGCCCGGCGGTCCCCGCCCCGGCTGGAGTGTCCAGGCCGTCTTCGACTGGGCCCAGGAAGGTCTGGAGCGCGGCAGCGTGCTCCACGTGCCGGCCGCCCGCTGCCTCTCCGCCGTCGCCGGCGCCGAGGACAGGCCCCTGATCATCGAGGCCGCCCGCAGCGGCTCCGACGGCGCACGCTGTGCGGCCCTCCACTACCTCGTCGAGGCCCAGGACCCGGCCGTGCTCGACCTGATCGAGCAGGCCGCCCTCAGCCCCTCATCCGTCGTCGCCGAAGCCGCCGTGGCCGCGTTCGAGCGCATGTGCGGCGACGCGGCGGTGGACCGCGCCCGGCGCTGGGCGCACCGGCCCGACGCCCTCGGAGCGTCGGCCGCCGGAGTGCTCGCCTGCCGCGGCGGTGCCGAGGACGCCCCGCTCGTCCTCGCCGCGCTGCGCGAGGCCGTACGGGGGGACGGCCCCGACGCCCAGCGGCTGTGGACCCTCGTCGACGGCACGGGCCGCCTCGGCATCGTCTGCGCCGCTCCGGTACTGCGCCACGTCTACCGGGAGACGTCCTCCTCGCACCTGCGCGGACGGGCGGCGCGCGCCCTGGCCGCCACCGATCCCTCCTTCGCCACCGGCTTCGCGGTCGAATGCCTCTGGGACTGCGAGGAGACGACCCGGGAACTCGCCGCACTCCACGCGGAGACCGGGGACATCCGGGTCGCCGAACGCCTGCGGCGGCTGGCCGCCGACCCGGCCGAGGAAGCCGAGGTACAGACGGCTGTACGCAGCCGGATCGGACCGGACGCTCCCGCCGTCTGACCCGGGGCGCGGGGTACCGCGCCGAACCCGGGATGCCGCGTGTCGGGGGCACGCGGCGCAAAAGCTCATAGGACGTTCCCCGGGCGGAAAGATCCAAGTCGGCAGAGCCACGCCCGGCGCGGCGACAACACGGGTATGCGTGTCGTCATCGTCACCGAATCCTTCCCGCCCGACGTCAACGGTGTGGCCCACTGCACCCTGCAGACCGCACGGCATCTCGCAGCCCGCGGCCACGAACCGCTCGTCATCGCCCCGGCAGCCGCCGGGACGACGTCCTCCGCCGTCTCCGCCGACCCCACGTACACCGATGCCCCCTGCCCCGTGGTGCGCGTCCCCTCCCTGCCCCTGCCCGGCTACCCGCAGGTCCGGGTGGCGCTCCCCAGCCGGCGGCTCGCCGCCGCGCTCACGGGGCACCGTGCCGAGCTCGTCCACCTCGCGGGACCCTTCGTCCTCGGCGTACGGGGTATGGCCGTCGCCACCCGGCTGGGGCTGCCGGCCGTGGCCGTCTACCAGACCGACCTCGCCGGCTACGCCCGCACCTATCTGGGCACCGGTGAGAACGCCGCCTGGCGCAGGATGCGCGCCGTGCACAGCGCGGCCGACCTCACCCTCGCCCCCTCCGCCGCCGCACTGCGCGATCTCACCGACCACGGAGTGCCCCGGGTGAGGCTCTGGCCGCGGGGCGTCGACACCGTACGGTTCCGCCCCGGCCTGCGGGACGAGGCGCTGCGCCGCACGCTCGCCCCCGGCGGGGAGAAGATCGTCGGATACGTCGGGCGGCTGGCCCCGGAGAAACACGTCGAACTCCTTGCCGGAGCCTGCACCCTGCCCGGCGTCAGGGTCGTGGTCGTCGGCGACGGGCCGAGCGAGGCGTCACTGCGCACGGCACTGCCCGGGGCCGTCTTCCTGGGAAGGCGTACGGGGGAGGAACTCGCGCGGATCTTCGCCTCCCTGGACGTGTTCGCGCACACAGGTCCGTACGAGACCTTCTGCCAGACCGTGCAGGAGGCCATGGCCTCCGGCGTCCCCGTCGTCGCCCCGGCGGCGGGCGGACCGCTCGACCTCGTCGACCACGGGCGCACCGGGGTGCTCGTCCCCCCGCACGACCCCGTGGCCGTACGGGCAGCGGTCGGGGCCCTCGTCACGGACCCCGCGCGCGCCGAGGCCTACGGCAGGACCGCACGGGCCATGGTCGAGGGCCGCACCTGGGCAGCGGTCGGCGACCAGCTGCTCGGCCACTACGAGGAGGTCCTTCGCGGCCGGACGGCGGTGGCCGCGTGAACGGCCGGACCCCGAGGGCCCCGGACGGGCTCAGGATCGTGCGCCTGGCGAACTTCGTCACCCCGGCATCGGGCGGCCTGCGCACCGCACTGGACGAGCTCGGCCGCGGCTACCGCACGGCCGGGCACGAGCCCGTACTGATCGTCCCCGGGGCGACCGCGAGCGACGTGCGCACCCCCCAGGGCAGGGTGATCACCCTGCCCGGGCCGGTCCTGCCGGGCAGCGGCGGCTACCGCGTGCTGACGAACCGCGGGAGACTGCGCAGCCTCCTCGAGGGGCTGCGCCCCGACCGGCTCGAAGTGTCCGACCGGACCACGCTGCGCTGGACGGGGGAGTGGGCACGCCGCGCCCGGGTGCCCGCCGTCATGGTGTCCCACGAGACGGCCGACGGAGTCCTGCGCACCTGGGGCGTCCCCCCGGCAGCGGCGGGACGCGCCGCCGACCGTCTCAACGCACGGAGCGCCCACGCCTACGCCCGGATCGTGTGCACCACGGAATGGGCGGAGCGCGAGTTCGTACGGATCGGTGTGCGCAACGTCGTGCGGGCCCCGCTCGGAGTGGACCTGCGCCGGTGCCGTCCGGACCTCCGCAGCGGGACGCTGCGCGCCCGTCATGCCGACGGCGACGCGGTGCTCCTGCTGCTCTGCTCACGGCTCTCGGTGGAGAAGCGGCCCGGCCGCGCCCTGGACGCCCTGGCGGCGCTGCGGGGCCAGGGGGTGCGTGCCGCGCTGCTCGTCGCAGGTGACGGGCCGCTGCGGGCGGGGCTGGAGAACCGGGCCCGCGCGGAGCGCCTGCCGGTCGAATTCCTGGGCCACGTACGGGAGCGCACCCACCTGGCGGGCCTTCAGGCGACGGCGGACATCTGCCTGGCGCCGGGTCCCGCCGAGACGTTCGGCCTGTCGGCCCTGGAAGCACTCGCCTGCGGTACCCCGGTCGTCGCGAGCGGCACCTCGGCACTGCCGGAAGTGGTCGGGGACGCAGGCCTGGCCGCCGCGGACACGGGTGAGGCGTTCGCCGCCGCGGTACGGGATCTCCTGGCCCGCCCCGAGCGGGAACGCCGGGCGGCGGCGCGGGCACGGGCCGAACTCTTCGGCTGGGAACGCTCGGTGGCCGCGTTCCTGGCCGCGCACGACGCCCCCGAACGGTCCGACGCGCTCGGGGCGAGGCCATGAGCGGGCCGGCCGGCCTCCACGCGCCGCCCGGGCGTGCGATACCCGGAACCGGCGGCCCGGCCCGTGGAACCCTGCGGTTCGCCGCACTGGGGGACTCGCTGACCGAAGGAATCGGGGACCCGGTCCCGGGCGGCTGGCGGGGCTGGGCGGCCCTGCTCGCCGAGGGGCTGGGCGGCGGGGAGAGGGACGTGGAATTCCGCAACTTCGCCGTCGCCGGCTCCCTGTCCGGCGATGTCCGCGACCACCAGGCAGCGGCGGCGGCAGCGTTCCGGCCCGACATCGCCTCGGTCGTCGTCGGCGTCAACGACACCCTGCGCCGCTCCTTCGACATCCGGCTGCTCGCCGGGCGGCTCGACGAGATCTGCGCACAGCTGGCCGCGGGCGGAGCCGTGATCCTGACAGCGTGTCTGCCCGACCCCGGCACGGCCCTGGGGCTCCCGGCCCCGCTGCGCCACCCCCTGGCCCGGCGGCAACGGGCGGTGAACGCCGTGGTGCACGCCCTGTCCGCCCGCTACGACGCGGTGCACCTCCACGCCGCGGACCGGACCTGGGTCCAGGACCGCTCCCTGTGGAGCGTGGACCGGCTCCATCCGGCCGAGCGGGGACACAGGAAACTGGCAGTCGGATTCCACCGGCTGCTCGCCGACCGGGACCTCGCCCCGGGCGCCCCGCCCGGAGCCGAACCGCAGCAGCCGCCTCCCACGCGCGCGGCCGCGGCCCGCTGGCTGGTCACGCAGGGCACCGGCTGGCTGGCCCGCAGAAGCACGGACCTGCTGCCCCAGCTGCTGGCACTCGCGGCGTCCGAGATCCGCCACCGGGCGGGCGGCACGAGCGGACAGCTCGACGCCAGGGCCGAGCAGACGCTGCTGGAGGCACTCGCCGACATCACGCACGCGCCGTCCCTGCGGGGCGCCGTACCCCGCGCCAGAATGGAGGGATGACCGGACGCTGGGAGTTCTGGATCGACCGTGGAGGCACCTTCACCGACGTGGTGGGACGGGACCCCGACGGGCGGCTCGTTTCCCGCAAACTCCTCTCGCACGATCCGGACCGCTACCGCGACGCGGCCGTTGCCGGCATCAGGCAGCTGCTCGGTCTCGGCCCCCGCGACCCGGTCCCCGCCGACCGGGTCGCGGGCGTCAAGATGGGCACCACCGTCGCCACGAACGCGCTCCTGGAGCGCCGGGGCGAGCCGACCGTCCTGGTCATCACGGAAGGCTTCCGGGACGCCCTGCGGATCGCGTACCAGAACCGGCCGCGCCTCTTCGACCGGCACATCGTGCTTCCCGAGGCCGTGTACGACCGGGTGATCGAGGTCCCCGAGCGGATCGACGCCGGGGGCCGGATCGTGAGACCCCTCGACCGGACCGCGGTGGCCGAGCAGCTGGCAGCCGCCCGGGAGGACGGGATCCAGAGCGCGGCGGTCGTGCTCATGCACGGCTACCGCCACCCGGACCACGAGATCGCCGTCGCGGCGGCAGCCCGGGAAGCGGGCTTCACCCAGATCAGCTGCTCGCACGAGGTCAGCCCGCTGATCAAGCTGGTGCCACGGGGCGACACCACGGTCGTCGACGCCTACCTCTCGCCGATCCTGCGCCGGTACGTCGACGAGGTGGCCGGCGAACTGATGGGGATCCGCCTCATGTTCATGCAGTCCAACGGCGGACTGCGTGAGGCCGCGCACTTCCGGGGCAAGGACGCCGTGCTCTCCGGCCCCGCCGGCGGCGTCGTCGGCATGGTCCGTACGTCCGGGCAGGCGGGCTACGAGCGGGTCATCGGATTCGACATGGGAGGCACCTCCACCGACGTCTCCCACTACGCGGGCGAGTTCGAGCGGGAGTTCGGCACCCAGGTGGCAGGGGTGCGGATGCGCGCACCCATGATGAGCATCAACACCGTCGCCGCAGGCGGCGGATCGGTGCTGCACTTCGACGGGCGGCGCTACCGGGTAGGCCCGGACTCCGCCGGCGCCGACCCCGGCCCCGCCTGCTACCGCAGGGGCGGGCCGCTCACCGTCACCGACGCCAACGTGATGCTCGGCCGGGTCCAGGCCGCGTACTTCCCGGCCGTCTTCGGCCCGGACGGCGACCAGCCGCTCGACGGGACAGTCGTCCGTGAGCGCTTCGAAGCGCTCGCCGAGAGGGCAGCATCCGTCACGGGGCGGTCCCGGACCGCCGCGGAGGCCGCCTCGGGCTTCCTGGAGATCGCCGTACTGAACATGGCGAACGCCGTCAAGAAGATCTCCGTCCAGCGAGGCCACGACATCACCCGCTACGCGCTCACGACGTTCGGCGGCGCCGGCGGCCAGCACGCCTGCGCCGTCGCCGACGCCCTGGGCATCGACACCGTCCTCGTACCGCCGCTCGCCGGGGTCCTCTCCGCGTACGGCATCGGGCTGGCCGATGCCACCGCGATGCGCGAACAGTCGGTCGAGGCCGAACTGGACGAGGAGACCGGGGCCGGGGTGGACGGCATCTGCGAAGAGCTGGCCGAGCGCACCCGCGCCGAGCTCCGGGCGGAATCCATCCCCGACGGGGCCATCGGCACCCGGGCACGGGTCCTGCTGCGTTACTCCGGCACGGACGCGAGCCTGCCCGTCGCCCTCGGCACCGCGCCCGCCATGACGGAGGAGTTCACAGCCGTCCACCGGACCCGCTACGGCTTCACCATGGACAAGCCCCTGGTGGTCGAGGCCGTGTCGGTGGAGGCGACCGCGGCAGCCGGACCGCACGTACCCCACCGGGTCCCCGCGGCCGCGCGCGAGCACGCGCTGCAACCGCTCGAGAACGTGCGGATGTTCACCGAAGGCCGATGGCAGGACACCGCCCTGTACCGCCGGGCGGACCTGCGCCTGTCGGACACCGTGACCGGTCCGGCCATCGTCGCCGAGGACGACTCCACCACCGTCGTCGACCCGGGCTGGCAGGCCACGGCGGGCGCGACAGGGCACCTCGTACTGACCCGGGTACGCCCCAGGCCCGAGAGGACGGCCGTCGGCACCCGGGTGGACCCCGTCATGCTGGAGGTGTTCAACAACCTCTTCATGTCGATCGCCGAACAGATGGGCGTACGGCTGGAGAGCACCGCGCACTCCGTCAACATCAAGGAGCGTCTGGACTTCTCGTGCGCGCTGTTCGACGACGAGGGCAACCTCGTCGCCAACGCACCGCACATTCCGGTGCACCTGGGCTCGATGGGGGAGTCCATCAAGGAGGTGCTGCGGCGCAACCGGGACTCCCTGCGCCCAGGCGATGTGTACGCCATCAACGATCCGTACCACGGCGGCACGCATCTGCCCGACGTCACCGTCGTGACGCCCGTGTTCGACGAGGAGGACGGCCCGGAGCCCCGGCTGCGCTTCCTGGTGGCCTCGCGCGGACACCACGCCGAGATCGGCGGCATCACCCCCGGATCCATGCCCGCCTTCAGCCGCACGATCCGTGAAGAGGGCGTCCTGTTCGACAACTGGCTGCTCGTGCGCGAAGGAAGGCTCCGGGAGGCGGAGACCCGGGAACTGCTCACGACCGCCGCGTACCCCTCACGGGACCCGGACACCAATCTCGCCGACCTGCGCGCCCAGATCGCCGCCAACGAGAAGGGCATCGCGGAACTGCGCCGCATGACCCACCAGTTCGGGCACGACGTCGTCTCGGCGTACATGGTCCACGTCCAGGACAACGCGGAGGAGTCCGTGCGCCGGATCGTCGCCGGGCTGCACGACGGCTCCTGTCGCTACGAGACCGACAACGGTGCCGTCATCGAGGTCGCCGTGACGGTGGACCGCGAGGCACGCACCGCCGTCATCGACTTCGCCGGCACCTCCCCGCAGCAGCCCGGCAACTTCAACGCCCCGAAGTCCGTGGTCATGGCCGCCGTCCTGTACGTCTTCAGGACACTGATCGAGGACGACATCCCCCTCAACAGCGGCTGCCTCGAACCCCTGGAGGTACGCGTCCCCGAGGGGTCCATGCTGGCGCCGGTCCACCCGGCGGCGACCGTCGCGGGCAACGTGGAGACCTCCCAGGCCGTGACCGGTGCCCTCTACGCGGCACTGGGCGTCCAGGCCGAGGGATCGGGCACGATGAACAACCTCACCTTCGGCAACGACCGCGTCCAGTACTACGAGACGGTCGCCAGCGGGTCGGGCGCCGGTGACGGCTTCGACGGCACCGACGCCGTACAGACCCACATGACCAACTCCCGGCTCACCGACCCCGAGATCCTCGAGTGGCGCTACCCCGTGCTGCTGGAGAGCTTCGGGGTACGGGAGGGCAGCGGCGGCGAGGGCAGGTGGCACGGGGGCTCCGGGGTGGAACGCAGAATCCGCTTCCTCGAGCCCGTGACCGTGGCGCTGCTGTCCGGACACCGCCGGGTGGCACCGTACGGAATGGCCGGAGGCGGGCCGGGGGCACTGGGCACCCAGCACGTCGAACGGGCCGACGGTATGACCGTCACACCGTTGGAGGGCTGCGACACCGCCGAGCTGGACACCGGGGACGTGCTCGTCCTGCGCACACCGGGCGGAGGCGGCTACGGGCCCGGGTAACCGGTCGCTTCTGCGCCGTTTCGACCGTTGTCGGTGTGAGGACCTAATCTGTTCAGCGTGACTTCGCCTGCCTACACCGACACCGCTGCGTCCCAGCTCAGCGCCGGACCGCGGCCCGCCGCGGGCCCCGCCGCCGACGAGGGGCTCTCGCGTCGGCTGCGCGCGCTGGCCTGCACCGCGCCGCTGCACGACCTCGATGTGCGCAAGGCGAATCTCGCCGGCGAGTACACGGTCTACGCGATGGCCGAGGTCGCCCTCGCCGCGATCGACCTGGTCACCCTGAACATGGACTTCGACACGGGCGCCGACCACGACCAGATAGTGGCCAGACTCCTCCCGCGGGTCGGTGCCCAGGCACCGGGCCGCCCCGTCGCCGAGCACGAGCGGGTCGCCCGCTGGGTGCTGGAGAACCTGATCAACGTCGGCAGCGTGGACCGTGGCTTCCGCGCGGTGTACGGCACCTTCGGCCCCGACGGCGTGTACGTCCGCCGGGACTACGACTTCAAGCTCATCGAAGAGGTCCCCGGGCACGGTGGCAGCCTCTACCTCCGCGCCACCGACGAAGCGGTCAACGTCCTGGTCGGTGCCCTGGACACGGACGTCACCAGCGCCCAGATCGCCGCCGAGGTGAAGCTGGAGGTCCTCATCAGCCGGGGCCGGCTGGCCGACGCGCAGCTCGCCGCCGAGCAGGCCCGCTACCGCACCGTGCAGTACGCGCAGACCCTCCGCAGGACACTGGAGGCGACCCGGCGCAACGTCCGCGCCGTCGACTGGCTCAACGCCGTTCCGGACATGATCACCGAAGCGCTGGACCACGTCGCCGACCGCTACCGCCACGAGAACGCGATCCTCACCAACATCCGCAAGGCCAGGGACGAGGCGGAGGACCCCGAGCACAAGCGGCGCGCCGCCGAACTCGTCGACATCGTGAAGGACTGCATCCGCCGCCACACCCAGCTGCAGTCCAGGCTCCTGGAGGCGGGACCGCTCTTCCGGGCCGAACAGGACCGCCAGGCCTTCGCCGCCCCCACGGCCCGGGTGGGACTCGACCTGTACGGACAGCTCGTCGTGCCCCTGCTGCCGCTCCCCGTCGAACAGGCCACCAGGGCCACCGACGCGTTCTTCACGCACGGGACCGGACTGCGCACCCCCACCTCGGTCCGCGTCGGCGATCTCGTCGACATGCTGTTCACACCGCCGGTGGAGCGTGAGCACCTGGGCGTCGAAATGCCCGAGCCCGACCTCATCGCGACCCCCGACGACAGCCGGTTCAGCGAGGAGCAGCTCGCGAGCGCCATGGAGCTGCTCGACCTCGAGCACGACGCCCCGCGCAGGCTCTCCGGGCTCCTCGCCGAGGCCCGACTCCGTGATCCGGACCTGCCCTACCTGGTCGCCCTGCTGTCGGTCCATGCGGCGAGCCCGCCGGTCGGCACCGCCTACCGTCAGGGCGAGCGGCGACTGCTGTTCGCCGTCGATGACGGCGCCCAGCTCGACGACCCGGAATTCGGCGGCGCGGACCTGATAGTGGGGATGGCCCTCCTGGACGCCGCCGGCATGGCCGCCGACCGGAAGGAAGCCTCATGAGGGCCCCCGGAACGAAGGCCCCCGGAACGAAGGCCCCCGGGGCGAGGACACCAGGGACGACGATCCCCGGACCGGGCCGGCGGGCGAGGACCCGCACCACCCTGCCGGAACGTGAGCGCAGTACCCGCACCGAGGAGCCACAGCAGTGAGCGAGCAGCACGCCGAGTACACGGATGGGTGGGGCGACCCGTCCGCCCCGCACACGGCCGACACCGCACCGCCCGCCGCTCCCGCCGCCGTCACCCCGGCGGACGCGGCCGACGCCGCGCGGCTCGTCTCCTTCGGACTGCAGCCCAAGCTGATGCCCGCCCGTGACGCCGAGTACGCGGAACTGCTCCGCCGCTACCGGGAAGAGCCGGCCTTCGCCCGGCTCGCCGACGCCGTCGCCACCGGGCTCGGACTCGTCGTCCTGGAGGTCTCCACCCGGGCGGGCATGGCCGTGACCGCCGACGAGGACTCGGTGTTCGCCGTGCGCATGGGGGACTACGCGCGGCGTGCGTCGTCCGATTCCGCCGACCGCTTCCTCCACGGCCTCGCCCACCTCGCCGTCGCCGCCATGGCCTTTCCCCGGCCCGAGGACCTCGCGGACGACGCCTACATCGGCCGCATCTCGGTCAACGGGGTCGACGCCTTCGTCCGCCAGGCCTGCCACCGCCTGGAGGAGCTGGCCGAGGAACGGGGCGACAACAGCGACCCGGCCTCCGACACCCCGGGGCTGGAATCCGGCTGGCGGGTCTACGCCCGCCGCAGCGCCACCGGAGCGACGAAGGACGCACGGCGGCTCGCCGGGTCCACCACGGGCATCATCGGCAAGGCCGTCGCCTTCCTCACCGACTCGGGCTTCCTCCAGCGCACCGGCGACGACGCGGGCGGCACGTACCGCACGACCGCCCGTTATCAGCTCCAGGTACGCGACATGGCGGGCAACGCGGCCATGACCGAGCTGCTGGAGCTCGGCGTCGTCCCGGTCACGGACGGCTCGGCGACCCTCCTGCCCCCGCCCGACGCCGACCATCCGGAACTGGTCGCCGACGCGGGTCTGCCCTTCCACTCGTGACCCTGCCCGGTCCATGCCCCACCCGCCGCCCCCGGCACCTGCCGGGCCCAGCCGCTTCCGTTGCCCCTCCCGCTGCCTGAACGACGAGAGTCCGCCGCCATGTACGAGTTGTCCCGGGTCCGCCTCTACTCCATCGGGCCTGCCGGTGCGCGCTACGCCGACACCGTGCTCGACCTGCGAGGTGTCGGTCAGCCCGTGCCCAACCCCGCGCCGGCCCAGGCGGAGTTCTTCGAGGACGAGCCGGTGGGCCCGCCGCGCCGCCCCGCACCCGCGGGCGTGCTCTTCCTGGAGAACGGCGGCGGAAAGTCCGTCCTGCTCAAGCTGATCTTCTCGGTCATGCTGCCGGGGCACCGCAACACCCTGGGCGGCGCGAGCTCCGGTGTGCTGCGCAAGTTCCTGCTCGCCGACGACTGCGGGCACGTCGCCCTGGAGTGGCAGCACACGCTCACCGGCGAATGCGTGGTCGTCGGCAAGGTCAGCGAGTGGCGCGGACGTCAGGTGTCCAACGACCCGCGCAAGTTCGCCGAGGCCTGGTACTCCTTCCGCCCCGGGCCGGGACTCAGTCTCGACAGCCTCCCCGTGGCCGAGGCCACCTCCGTGGGCCGCCCTGTCGAAGGTGTCTCGGGCGCCCGGGGCAGGCGCCGCACCATGAAGGGCTTCCGGGACGCCCTCACGGACGCGGGCAAGTTCTACCAGCACCTCGATGTGCACTGGGAAGAGATCCACGACCGGTGGAACGAACACCTCGGTGATCTCGGACTCGACCCCGAACTCTTCCGCTACCAGCGCGAGATGAACTCGGACGAGGGCGAGGCGGCCGGTCTGTTCGCCGTCAAGAAGGACTCCGACTTCACCGACCTGCTGCTGCGGGCCGTCACCGACACCCGCGACACCGACGGTCTCGCCGACCTCGTCAGCGGCTTCGGCAACAAGCTGGGCCGGCGCGCCGAGCTCACCGCCGAGCGCGACTTCACCGCAGGATCCGTCGACCTGCTGGGCCGGATCGTCGAGGCCACCGCGACCAGGGCCCGCAGCCGAGACATCCACGCCGGCGCCGAGCGCCGCACCCGCACCCTCGCCCGCAGGCTGTCCACCCGCGCCGTCGAGGAACGGGGCCGCACCGCGGAGCTCGCCCAGCAGGTCACAGCAGCCGCCCACACCGTCACGGAGGCGGAGGCAGCCCGCAGCCACCGGGACCTCATCGCGGCGGAGCTGGCCTACCGGCACGCCTCGCTGGCTCTGGCGGCGGCGGAGAAGGGCGCGGCGGCCCAGCGCCGCGAGCTGGGCGACGCACGTACGCTGCACGCCGCCTGGCAGGCCGCCGAAGCGGTCCTGCGCCATCGCGCGGCCGCCGACCGCTCCGCCCGCGTCGCCGTGGCCATCCGGGAGGCCGAGCGGGACGCGGCCCCGGCCCTCGCCGCACGCGCCACCGCCGCCGCGGACCTGGTGCGCGCCCTGCACACGGCGGCCGAGGCGGGCGAGAGCGTCGCCAACGAGGAGGAGGAGCGCTCCGCCACCCTCCAGGCCACCGGCGAGACGGCCCACCGCG
Organism: Streptomyces sp. NBC_00683; assembly: GCF_036226745.1. Taxonomy (NCBI): domain Bacteria; kingdom Bacillati; phylum Actinomycetota; class Actinomycetes; order Kitasatosporales; family Streptomycetaceae; genus Streptomyces; species Streptomyces sp. NBC_00683. The sequence continues at coordinate 7,225,054 of NZ_CP109013.1, forward strand.
ATGCCACCACCGCGGCCACGGAGGCCCAGCGCGCCCGCAGTGAGGCCGGCCATCTGCGCCAGCGTCTCGCCGAGGTCGAACAGGAGACAGCCGAAGCCGTACAGGCGGGCTGGCTCGACAACACCGCCCCGGACGCCGACCCGGCCCGCGCGGCGCTCGCCGCGAGCGATGCCGAACAGTCCGCCGTCGCCGCCTGGGACACCGCAAGGGAGGCCGCCCGGGCCACGGCCGACCACGCCAGGGAGGCTGCGGCGGCCGAGAGCCGCGCCGAGCTCGCCGCGGCCCGGGCCGCGGACGGCGCACAGGCTGCCGAACAGTCGTACGAGGCCGAGCGCAGGGCCGCCGAGTCGATCGCCGCCGACCACCGCCTCGCCGACCTGCTGGGACTGCAGACGACGAGCGGAACCGGCGTGCCCCGCCCCCGCCGGGGCGCCGCGGAACCGGAGGGGGAGGGCGCTCCCGGGGCCGACGGACCGGCTTCCCGGGACACGCAGTCCCTCAGCGCCGAGGAGTTCGACAGCAGCGCCGACGAACTGCGCGAGCTCCTCGACCAGGGCGTCGCCTCCGCCGAGCGCAGGCTCTTCGACCTGCGCACCGCAGCCGCCGACGATGCGCGCATCCTGGGCGCGCTCGGCGACGGAGGGCTGCTGCCGCCCGGCCCCGACGTCCTGGCCACCGTCGAATACCTCGGCGAGCACGGCATCCCGGCGCTGCCCGGATGGCGCTACCTCGCCCAGGCCGTCGACCCCGCGGACCACGCCGCGGTGCTCGCCGCCCGCCCCGAGCTCGTCGACGGCGTCGTCATCACCGACCCGGACGCCCACGCCCGCGCCCGGGAGGTGCTCGGCACCGCAGCCCTGCTGCCCCGCTCGGCCGTCGCGGTCGGCACCACCGCGGCACTTCTCGCACCCGTCCCGGCGCCCGGCGCAGGCACCGGCTGCGCTGACGAGGTCTTCCTCGTCCCACCGAACCCGGCCATGCACGACGAGCACGCGGCGGACGAGGAACGGCAGGCACTCAGGACCCGGGCCGCAGCCCGCGACGAGGACATCAGGATCCTGGCGGCGCGGCTCACCGCGGACCGCTCCCTCGCCGCCCGTATCGGCTCGTGGCGTTCCGACTGCCCGCCCGGCATGCTCGGCGAGCTCGGCGAAGCGGCCCGCACCGCGCGCACCGCCGCTGAAACGGCAGAGGCCGTACTCGCCGAGGCCCGCACCGTCCGCGCCGAGGCCGACGAAGCCGCCGCCGACGCCGCGCGTGTCCGCGACGAGCGGCAGGAGACCGCCCAGCGCGCCCGCCGTGCCGCCGACGCCCTCGCCGGCCTGGCCCACCGCCTGCGCGAGCGGTCGGCCTGGCAGGCACGGCTCCGTGAACTGACCGACGAGGCAGCCGAATCCGAAGCACGGGCCACAGTCTGCCTGGAGCGGGCGCGTGCCGCGGACGAGGACCGCAGGGCCGCCCAGCGCGCCGCGGACGACGCGCGACGCACCGCCCGGGCCCTGCGCGCCGAACGCGCCGAGATCGCGGGCGCCCCCGAAACGCTCCCCGAGCAGGCCGCCGGCACCGCCCGCACGTCCCTCCCCGCCCTGCGCGAGGCGTACCGGGCCGCGTCCCAGCTGTACGAGAAGGTGGGCGTCGGCGCCGACCTGCGCGCCGAGCAGGCCCGCGCCGAGAGCGACGAGAGTGCCGCCGTCGCGGAGCTCGACCGCCTCTCCAACAAGGTCCGTACCCGTGCCGCCCAGCTCCTCGAAGGCACCGACGGCGCAGACGGGCCCTCGCGGCAGGCCGCGGCCGCCCGCGCCGAGTCCCTCGTCCAGCTCCTGGAGACCAGGGCGTCCACGGCCAGCGAGCAGCTCGGCAGGCTGCGGGGCGAGGCGGAACGGCTCGCCCCGGCCGACGACGAGGCCCGCCACACCGAGCTCTCCGCGGATCTCTCCCCGGCCGACGCGGAACAGGCCCAGAGCCTGTTCCGCACGGCGACGGCCGAACTGGCCTCCGCCACCGCGGCCCTGGACACCGCCCGTGCCGCACACACCGAACTGCTGCGTGCCCACCGCGGCGCGGAGGACTCGGCGAGCGGCTTCGACGAGACGGCCGCGCTCCTGCGCGATCTGCTCAGGGACCACGGCGCGGAGGACGAGAGCGACGCCCCCGGCCCGTACCCCGGCACCCTCGAGGAGGCCAGGCAGTCCGCCGCCGAGGCCCGGCGCTCTCTGCGCGGCTGCGCCACCGACCTGTCGGCGGCCGAGAGTTCCGTACGGGAAGCGAGCGACGTGCTCGTACGGCATGCCAACTCCACCCGCTACGAACAGGTCCGCACACCCGCCCGGCAGCAGATCCGTGAGCTCCCGGCCGTCGCCCTGCCCGACCACGCGGAGAAGTGGGCCGCCGCCTTCGCCCCCCGGCTGCGGGTGCTCACCGACGAGCTCGCCCAGCTGGAGCGCAACCGCGACTCCATCGTCGACCGGCTCCGCGGTCTCGTGGACTCCGCCCTCACGACCCTTCGCTCCGCCCAGCGGCTCTCCCAGCTTCCCGAAGGTCTCGGGGAGTGGTCCGGCCAGGAGTTCCTCCGGATCCGCTTCGAGGAACCCGACCAGGCCACCCTCAGCGAACGGCTCGGCGAGGTCATCGACGAAGCCACGCACGCCGCGCTCAAGAAGAACTCCGACCTGCGCCGGGACGGCATGTCCCTGCTGCTGCGGGGAGTTCAGGCGGCGCTCCGGCCCAAGGGCATCGCCGTGGAGATCCTCAAGCCGGACGCGGTGCTGCGCGCCGAACGGGTCCCTGTCGGGCAGATGGGCGATGTCTTCTCAGGTGGTCAGCTGCTGACCGCGGCGATCGCCCTGTACTGCACGATGGCGGCCCTGCGCAGCAACGACCGGGGCCGCGACCGCCATCGCCACGCGGGCACCCTCTTCCTCGACAACCCCATCGGCCGGGCCAACGCCACCTACCTGCTGGAACTCCAGCGTGCCGTCTCCGACGCCCTGGGGGTTCAGCTCCTCTACACGACCGGGTTGTTCGACACCACGGCGCTCGCGGAATTCCCGCTGGTCATCCGGCTCCGCAACGACGCGGACCTGCGCGCGGGTCTGAAGTACATCAGCGTGGAGGAGCACCTGAGGCCGGGTCTGCCTCAGCAGGACCCGGAGGGGGAGACCGTCCACGGAGAGATCACGGCGACCCGCATGTTCAAGCGCAGCGAGCAGACGCCGAACGCCCAGGCAGGAGCACCGGTTCCGGAGATGCGGTCGGAGACGACCCTTCGCTGAGGGTGTCCGACCGCCTTCGCCAGGGGTGTCCTACCGCCCGGGCGTACCGGATCGCGCCGGAGCACAGGCCGTCAGGCCCTGGAGAGCCCGCCTGTGCCCCGGCGTCGTATCCGCGTTGCCTTGCGCGTCTGCGCCCTGGCCGTCCGCCGGGCGCGGCGCCGCTCACGCCGCATACGACGCGCCGTGCTGCTCGGCACGGACACCACACCGTTGCGCTGGTTCCACACCTGCCGGGTCACCCACACATCCAGCACCGACCATGTCGCGACGACCGTGCTGCCCACACCACTGAGCACCATCGGGAAGGCGAGCCACGATCCGGTGAGGGTGCACAGGAAGGCCACCATGGCCTGAATGATCGTCAGCGACATTATGAGGACGGCACGCACAGCGGCCGTCCGCACCGGATCAGGCATCCGCCGCCGCAGCGCGGGTTCCTCCACCCACAGCTGCTGCCGCGGAACCCTCGCCGGTCCGGTCGCCTCCGCACCCGACGCCTCGATCCGACGCTCTTCCGTGTCCAAGGACCTTCAACTCCCCACCGCTGTCCGACTTCAGGGTGGCTGCCCGGCCTGCGCCCGTTCTACGCGGGCGGACCTTGCCGCTCTGCCACGCCTGCCCCGTAATGTTCTCCTGCCCCGTACAAGTGGACGAACGCCGGGCCGCGAAGATTCCCGCCGAACGTCCTCAATCGGCCCCGTATGGGTGTGGAACGAAGAGTTCCAGCCAACTGCCTGAAGTGACTCCGCGGCCCGTGGGTGGACTTTCTCTGTCGCTTTCGCGAATTTCATCTCAGGGAATACCCGGACAACTCGTGATCAACGAGGGGGACGGAGGCCGAAAATCGTCCGGACACGCCTTCGAGTTGTCTGCGTGTCAGTAGTAGGCTCGCGCCGTTTGTTGACGGAACACCGACGTACCTCCGGCGGACCACCGCCGGAACACCGGAACGACACCGACACAACCACCCCCGCAGAGCGGGGTCGAGCTGGGGGAGGCCATGCGCTTTCGCGGGAAGTCCATCCGCAGGAAGATCGTGGCGTTGCTCCTGGTGCCGCTCGTCTCTCTCACGGGTCTCTGGGTCTTCGCCACCTACGTCACCGGACGCGAAGCCGGTGAACTGATGGGCGCGAGCGCCATCGTGGAGAAGGTCGGCCACCCCCTTGAGGACACCGTCCGGGCCGTCCAGGGCGAACGCCGACAGACGCTGGTCTTCCTCGCCGACCCCCGGGCTTCGGACGCCCTGCCGATCCTGCGCCGTCAACGAGCCGTGACCGACCGGGTCGTGGCGGACGTCAGGAGGAGCGCACAGCAGGAGGGCGTACGCGACGCGCTGAGTCCGGACGCGGAGACGCAGCTCGATTCGATCCTCAGCGAGGTCGACGGCCTGGACGCGCTGCGTGCGTCCGTCGAGAAGCGCACGATCGACCGGACCCGGGCCCTCGACTTCTACAACGGCCTCGTCGACCCCTGCTACCGCTTCCTCAACGGTCTCCACACGATGGAGAACGTGTCGATGGACAAGCAGGTGCGGGCCCTGGTCGGTATCTCCCGGGCGCGCGAGATGCTCTCCCGCGAGGACGCGCTGATCGCTTCGGGCCTCATCGCGGGACGCCTGGGCGCCCCCGAGCTGCGTGCCGTCTCCGACCTCGCGGCCAGCCGCAAACTCCTGTACGAGGTCAACCTCGAACTGCTGCCCGGGTCCGAGAGCCGGCGCATGGAGCAGTACTGGGGAAGCCCCGACACCGAACCGCTGCGTACGGCCGAGCAACGGCTCATCGCCGCAGGACCGTTCAAGAAGCCCGGCGCCATCGACGCCGCGCGCTGGCAGGAAGTGGCCCCGCCGGTCCTCGAACACCTGGCCAACGACAGCACGGAGATGGCCAACCGCTTCCAGGACCGCGCCGAACCGGCCGGATACCGGGTCCTCGTACGGGCAGGCGTCGCCGGTGTCCTCGGATTCCTCGCCCTGCTCGTCTCCGTCTTCGTCTCGGTACGCATCGGACGCGAGCTCGTCCGCGACCTCTCCCGGCTGCGCAAGGACGCCCACGAGGTGTCCGGCGTACGGCTGCCCAGCGTGATGCGGCGGCTGGCCGCGGGCGAACAGGTCGACGTCGAGACCGAGGCCCCGCACCTCCAGTACGAGCGGGACGAGATCGGCCAGGTCGGCCAGGCGCTCAACACGCTCCAGCGGGCCGCCGTCGAGGCCGCGGTCAAGCAGGCGGACATGCGCCGCGGCGTCTCCGAGGTCTTCGTCAATCTCGCACGGCGCAACCAGGTGCTCCTGCACCGCCAGCTGACGCTCCTGGACACCATGGAGCGCCGCACCGAGAACAGCGACGAACTCTCCGATCTCTTCCGCCTCGACCACCTCACCACCCGTATGCGGCGCCACGCCGAAGGACTCGTGATCCTCTCCGGGGCGGCCCCGTCCCGGCAGTGGCGCAAGCCCATCCAGCTGATGGACGTGGTCCGGGCAGCGGTCGCCGAGGTCGAGGACTACGAGCGGATCGAAGTACGGCGCCTCGCCCGTATCGGCGTGGGCGGCCCCGCCGTGGCCGACCTCACCCACCTGATCGCCGAACTCCTCGAGAACGCCACCGTGTTCTCGCCCCCGCACACCGCGGTCCAGGTGCACGGCGAACGCGTGGCCAACGGCTTCACGCTCGAGATCCACGACCGTGGCCTCGGCATGGCGCCCGAGGTACTCCTGGACGCCAACCTGCGGCTCGCCGAGACCCCCGAGTTCGAGCTCTCCGACACCGACCGGCTCGGCCTCTTCGTGGTCAGCCGGCTCGCCCAGCGGCAGAACGTCAGGGTGTCGCTGCAGACATCGCCGTACGGGGGGACGACCGCGATCGTCTTCATCCCTGCCCAGCTGCTCACCGACGCACCCGACACCCATGGCACGGGCTTCCGCCTCGACCGCCGGGCCGAGAAGGCGATCGGCAGCGGCCGGCCGAGCAGCACCGTGCCCGGCAGCGACAAGGCCCGCAGGGACGGACTGGCGGACACGACCACCACGGTCAGGACCGCCGGGCTCTCCCCGGTCCCCACCGGTCTCACCGACCCGTCCGTGCTCGACGGCCCGGTGGAACTCGAAAGCCCGGTAGGGGCACTCGAGTTCACCGACGACCAGGCGCTCGACCCGGCGCTCGCGCCCGTTCTGGACGGCGTCTCCGACCTCGAGGACACGGAGAGTGAGCGTGGCGGCATCTTCCGCGCCCGCGACCTGCGCCGGGACACCGGCCGTGAACAGCACCAGCAGGCGTTCGACCCGTCCGACGGGCGCGCCGGAGACGTCCGCCCGATGCGCCCCGCAGGGCCCGTGCCGCTGCCGCGCCGCAAGCCGCCGACCCTGGTCACCGACCACGGCCGCCGGGTCGGCGAACCGGAGCGGTCCCGCTCCACGGCCCCGGACGACTTCCCCGCCGCGCCGGACGCCGCGGCCTTCCAGGCCGTACCCGACGCAGGCACCCTGCCCGCGGCCGGCCGGACGGCCCCCCTCCCGTCGCAGCGCAGCTCCAGCGCACGGCCGTCCGCACCGGACACCGTGGGCGGCCTGCCGCGCAGGGTCCGGCAGGCCAGCCTCGCCCCTCAGCTCCGGGAGGACTCCGCGGGCCGGACTCCCGGCCACGCCCCCGCAGGCACCGCCGACGACCTCGAACGTGACGCGGACGAAGTACGCAATCGCATGGCTTCGCTTCAAAGCGGCTGGCAGCGCGGCCGTCGGCAGAACGCCGAGGACGTGACCGGCCGCGGCGAGACAGCACCAGGAACCACTCCGGGAGGGGACGGTCGATGACCGCACCGAACGCCGCAGCACACAACGCCTCACGCCAGGGCTCCGGCGAACTCAACTGGCTGCTCGACGAACTGGTCGAGCGCGTCGCGAGCATCCGTAAGGCGCTGGTGCTCTCCAGCGACGGCCTGGCCACCGGCACGTCCAAGGACCTGACCCGCGAGGACAGCGAACACCTGGCAGCCGTGGCCTCCGGATTCCACAGCCTCGCCAAGGGCGTCGGCCGCCACTTCGACGCGGGCCGGGTCCGGCAGACCGTCGTCGAACTCGACGATGCCTTCCTCTTCGTCACCGCGGCCGGCGACGGCAGCTGTCTCGCCGTCCTCTCCGACTCGGACTCGGACGTCGGGCAGGTGGCGTACGAGATGACACTCATGGTCAAGCGCGTGGGGGTCCACCTGGCCAACGCCCCCCGGACGACCGGTCTCCCCGCCGGCGGGTGAGCGGACGGCATGAGCGCCGACTCCGTCCGGGGGACCGCCCCCGGATCATCACCCGCTCCCGCCGACGCGGGTTCCTCGCGCTGGTACGACGCCGAAGCAGGCCCGGTCGTCCGCCCCTACGCGATGACCCGGGGGCGTACCAGCAGTGCGTCCCGTCACCGTCTCGACCTGATCGCGATCGTCGTCCCCGAACCCGCGGCCGACGATCCGGGCCGCGACCAGACGCTCTCCCCGGAGCACGTGGAGATCGTTGAACTGTGCAGCGACATGCCCCAGTCCATCGCCGAGCTCGCCTCCGGACTGGACCTCCCCGTGGGGGTGGTCCGGGTCCTGGTCGGTGACCTCGTCGAGGACGAACTGGTGCATGTCACCCGTCCCGTTCCGCCGGCCGAGCTGCCGGACGTGAACATTCTTCGCGAGGTGATCAATGGCCTTCGGGCGCTCTAGCCGCAGAAAGCGGCCCGTTGAGCCCGTTACCCTGAAAATCCTGGTGGCGGGCGGATTCGGCGTGGGCAAGACGACCCTGGTGGGGGCGGTCAGCGAGATCAGACCGCTGCGTACGGAGGAGAGGCTGAGCGAGGCGGGCCGCCCCGTCGACGACCTTGCCGGTGTCGAGGGCAAGAGCACCACCACGGTGGCCATGGACTTCGGGCGGATCACCCTGCGCGAGGACCTGGTCCTCTATCTGTTCGGGACGCCCGGACAGGACCGGTTCTGGTTCCTGTGGGACGAACTGGCCCAGGGTGCGCTGGGGGCGGTCGTCCTCGCGGACACCCGCCGGCTGGAGGACTGCTTCGCGGCGGTCGACTACTTCGAGCGCCGCGGGATCCCGTTCACCGTCGCGGTCAACCTCTTCGAGGGGGCGGAGCAGTTCCCCAACGAGGCGGTACGGACGGCACTCGACCTCGACCCCGAGGTACCCGTTCTCCTGTGCGACGCGCGCGACCGGGCGTCCGTACGGGACGTGCTGGTGGCCGTCGTCGAACATGCGATGGCGCGGGCCGACCGGCTCCGGGAACCTGCCACGACCTGACGGCTCGGCGACAGCACTGAACGCGGCCCGTACCCCCGCCGACCGGGGTACGGGCCGCGCGTACGGTGCGGGCCTGCAGCGGCCGTGGGAGGAGTCTTCACCTGCCGTGACGGACCGTCAACCCCCGTGCGCACTCTGCTGTCAGGGGTTCTCGGCGTGCCACTTGGCGGCCGTCTCGGCCAGTTCCCCGTCGCGTCCGGCGAGCATCATGCGGATCATCTGCACATCGCCGCGAAGTGACCACGCGGGGTGCCCGAACGTGGCGGGATTGTTCTTCTCGATGAGGAAGTGCGCCGGCCAGGCGGTGCCGTACCCGATCAGGGGCAGCGCCGCGAGGTAGCGCTTCCGGCCGCGCGCCAGCCCGTAGGCGGTGACGGCGACACCCGTCAGCGTTCCCGTCAGATGGACCCACCTCGTCGCCGCCCTGGAGTGCATCGCGACGTAGTAGGGCCAGAACTCTTCATACGAATTGAACGTCTGCTGTGACATAAAGGCACCGTAATGGCTCACGTGGCAACCGGATACGGCAGTTCCGCGTCCGATAAGGAGAACGGGCGGCCGGAGCCCACGGGGGTGGTCCCGGTCGCCCGTTCTTCTCGCCCGCGAGGCTCAGTGACCCGCGACGGACCGCCTGCTCACCGGGAAGTCGAAGTACGTGTCCGGGAAGACCTCCGGCTTGTAGGTGTAGTGCCACCACTCCTCGGCCAGGTTCACGAAGCCGAGACCGGCGAGCGTCGTCTTCAGGAACTGCCGGTTCGTGCGCTGTATCCCCTGCACCCGCGGGTCGTCCGTGTGCGACAGGGTGTCGAAACAGTCATAGCCCGTCCCCATGTCCACCGAGTTGTCCGGGAACCGCTCGTCCGCCGGTGCGTAGCACGGCGCCAGCCGCTCGCCCGGCACGTAGGGCCTGGTCGGCAGGGCGGGCAGCTTCACCAGCGTCAGGTCGACCGTGCTGCCCCGGCTGTGACCGGACTTCTCGGCGATGTAACCGTCCTCGAACAGACGGGTCTTGTCCACGAGCGGATAGAACTCGCCCTTCATGGTCTGGTCGTCGAGATCCTTCGCCCAGCGCACGAAGTGGTCCACCGCACGCTGCGGCCGGTAGCAGTCGTACACCTTGAGCGAGTAACCCTGGCGCAGAAGGCTCCGCTGAGCGGTGCGCAGCGCCCGCGCCGCGGGCCGGGTCAGGATGCAGACGGGCTGCCGGTACCCCTCCACCCGCTCGCCCAGGAAGGTGTGCTCGGTGCTGTACCGCATCTCTGTGATGATCGTGGGATCGACGGAGCGCAGGTCGACGAACTCCGAGGGAGCCTTGGGTTCGGGCTCGGCCCGGGCCACCGGAGCGGCAGCGGTCACGGCGAGCAGGGCGGCGGCAGCGGCGGCCGAAGCGCGGATGGCGTGAGCGATTCCTGTCATGGGCACATCGTCCATCAGCTCGGGGACGGGGAGAAGGGTGATCGGATACAGTCCGCCCGTGAAGGACTCCCACTGCAGCACCTGCGGAGCCCCGTACTCCGCCGACCCGTCGGTACCCACCCCCTGGCCACGCACCTGTCCCGCGTGCGGCGCCACCGCCTACCGCAACCCGCTGTCCGTCGCCGTCGCCCTCCTGCCGGTCACCGGCCCGCGCGGCACCGGACTCGTCGTCATCACCCGCACCATCCCGCCGCAACTGGGCGGCATCGCCCTGCCCGGCGGGTACATCGACCAGACCGAGGACTGGCGCGACGCGGTCGTACGGGAACTGCGCGAGGAAACCGGGATCAAGGCCGACGGGGCGGACGTCCGGCTCGCCGACGCCCTGAGCTCCCCGGACGGCCATCTCCTCCTCTTCGGCCTGCTCCCGCCACGCCCCGCCGCAGACCTGCCGCCTTCCCTGCCGACGGACGAGACCTCGGGATTCACGGTCCTGCGCACCCCCGCGGAGCTCGCCTTCCCGCTGCACACCCAGGCCGTGCGCTCCTGGTTCGCCGGCAGCTACAGCAACTGACCCGGGGCCGTGGGCGCCCGCAGCCCCCGCACCCGTACCGGATACGTCACCAGGTCCTCCTCGCCGTCCCGCTCGACCACCACGCGCCCGCCGGCGAGCCGTGACGTGAACCGCTCCACCTCGGACCGCGTCCACCCGTCGCCCACATCGCGGGCCACCAGCCCGCCACCCGTGCGCCCCGCCGCCGGAGCCCACACCTCCAGCTCCGTGCTTCCGTCCGCACCGCGAACCGGCAGCACCGCCCCGGCCCGCGCCAGAACCGGAATCCGGGACAACGGCGCATCCACCAGAACCTGTCCCGGCCCCTCGTACGCCTCCTCGGTCGCCGTGTCGTACCAACGGCCCCGCGGCAGCCGGACCGCCCTGCGATCCGATCCGCACTCCAGCACCGGCGCCACGAGCAGCGCGTCGCCCAGCAGGAACGCGTCCTCGCACTCCCGCAGTGCCCGGTCCCCGGAGGCCCCCCACCACAACGGCCGCACATACGGCGCACCCGTCAGCCGGGCCAGCTCCGCCAGCGTCACGAAGTACGGGCGCAGCCGCTCCCGTTCCTCCAGCGCGGCCCTCGCGCCACTGAGCACCTCGGGCCCGAACTCCCACGGCTCCCGCCGCCCCGCATCGATGGCCGCATGGGTACGGAACAACGGCAGGTACGCGCCCAGCTGGAACCAGCGCATGTACAGCTCCGGCGACGGCGACCCGTCGAACCCGCCCACATCCGGCCCCGAGTACGGCACCCCGCAGAGCCCGAGACCCAGCACCAGGGCCAGCGAGGCACGCAGCCCGGGCCACCCCGTGGCCACATCACCGGACCAGGTGCCCCCGTACCGCTGCATCCCCGCCCAGCCGGAACGGGAGAACAGGAACGGCCGCTCATCGGGCCGCAGCCGGCACAGCCCCTCGTACCCGGCCTGCGCCATCGTCAGGCCGTACACATTGTGGGCCTCACGATGGTCACCGCCACGGCCCTCCAGAGCGTGCCGGGACGAACGCGGCAGGGTCGGGTCGCCGAACCCCGTGAACGCCACCGGCTCGTTCATGTCGTGCCACACCCCGGAGAACCCCTGGGCAAGCCGCTCCTCGTACAGCGTCCCCCACCACTGCCTCACCTGCGGATCGGTGAAGTCCGGATAGACGCACTCACCCGGCCACACCTCACCGAGCACCTGACCCCCCTGGGGATCCCGGACGAACGCACCCGCCGTGCCCACCTCCTGGCCGCTGTCGAAAACCGCGTTGCCCGGTGAGGCCTTCACCGCCGGGTCGACGATCGACACCAGGCGCACCCCGTCCGCACGCAACTCCTTGGCCAGCCGGGGCAGATCGGGGAACCTCTCACGGTCGACGGTGAAGACCTGATGCGCGTCGTAGTGATCGATGTCCAGGTGCACCGCCGACAGCGCAAGCCCGCGCTCCCGGTACCCCGCCACTGTCCGCCGCACCTCGTCCTCGCTGCCGAACCCCCACCTGGCATGCTGCGGACCCAGCGCCCACGAGGGCGGCAGCGCGGGCGCACCGGTCAGCGCCGTCCAGCCCTGCAGCACCCTGGACGGCGTACCCGCAACCACCCAGCAGCGCAGCGGACCGCCCTCCATCCGCACCTCACACGTACCCGGCCGGTCGTGCCCGGACCCCGCACCCTCCTCACCCTCCCGGAGCGTCACCCGGCCCGACCAGGTGTTGTCGTGGAAGGCCAGATGCGTCCCCGCGTCCGACACCACCAACTGCACGGGCATCGTCAGATACAACGGATCGTCCCCGGGACCGAAGCGACCCCCCGGATCGGTGTTCCACAGCCGGTACGTCCCCCCGCGCAGCCGTGGCCCGCCCGCACGCCCGCCGAGGCCGAAGAAGCGCGCGTCGGCCGGCACCTCGGAGCGCTGCACCCAACGCGCCGCGCCCCCGCCCACCGGTTCCCACCACCGCGGCGGCAGCTCCCGGCGCAGCACCACACCGCCCGGCGTACGGAGCTCCACCGCACCGTGCCGCGACACCGCCACCGTCAGCCGCTCCGACACCACCTGCCAGCCGCCGTCCTTGTCCGGCTCCAGCCCCGCCCGCGGATCCGGCTCCGGCGCCGCTCCCGGCAACGCGTAGGAGGGCAGCGCCTCCGCACCGTCCCACGACCAGAACACCGCACCACCGACAGCCACACGGATGCGCAACTCCGAACGGGCGAATCTCACGACACCCCCGCCCGGTCCGGGCTCCGCCCCCACCAGAAGACCGGGAACCCGAGCCCGCTCCGGCCCCCGCGGCGGCAACGCCCGCGCGTCCGCCCGCCGTCGCCGCCAGGCGGAGCGCACCGCGCGCATTCCCTGCACAGAACCGACCATCTTCACCGAGCGCACCAGGTCACGACCATCCATGCAGGCCACCCTGCCACCCGGCCGGCGGCGAACGGGGTCCGTTCAGCTTCCGTTCACCTGTGGCCGGACCACACTGCCGTGCCGGCAACCATGGCAGGGAGACCCTGGTGCGAAAGACGATCACATGGCATCGTCCGTGAATGCCGCTCACGCGCACACCCCAGCCCGTGCGCGCGACGCACGCACACCCCGCGTACCCGAGAAAGGCCAGGGAGCCACCCCATGACCTCAGCAGCCGGCGAAGCCCCCCTCTGGCAGCCCGACCCCGAACGTATCGAGGCCGCGGCCGTCACCCGCTTCCAGCGCTGGGCGGCAGAGCGGTACGGAGCCCCGGCCGACGGCGGCTACGAGGCACTGCACCGCTGGTCGGTCGACGAGCTCGACACCTTCTGGCAGGCAGTGACCGACTGGTTCGACGTCCGCTTCTCCACCCCGTACGAGACAGTCATCGGCGACCGCGCCATGCCCGGCGCCCAGTGGTTCCCCGGATCCACCCTCAACTACGCCGAACACGCGCTGCGTACCGCCGACGACCCCCTGCGCGCCGACGCCCCGGCACTGCTCCACGTCGACGAGACCCACACACAGATCCCCATCAGCTGGTCGTCGCTCCGCAGCCAGGTCGGCTCCCTCGCGGCCGAGCTGCGCGCCCTCGGCGTCACACCCGGCGACCGCGTCAGCGGGTACCTCCCCAACATTCCGCAGGCGGTCGTCGCCTTCCTCGCCACCGCTGCCGTGGGCGGAGTCTGGACCTCGTGCGCCCCCGACTTCGGCGCCCGCAGCGTCCTCGACCGCTTTCAGCAGGTCGAACCCGTCGTCCTGTTCACCGTCGACGGCTACCGCTACGGCGGCAAGGAGCACGACCGCACCGAGACCGTGGCGGAGCTCCGACGCGAACTCCCCACCCTGCGCGCCGTCGTCCACATCCCCCTCCTCGGCACGGACGCGCCCGACGGAGCCCTCGAGTGGTCCGCGCTCACCGCCGCCGACGTCGAACCGGTCTTCGAGCAAGTCCCCTTCGAGCACCCGCTCTGGGTGCTGTACTCCTCCGGGACCACCGGACTTCCCAAGGCGATCGTCCAGTCCCAGGGCGGCATCCTCGTCGAACACCTCAAGCAGATCGGGCTGCACTGCGACCTCGGCCCCGACGACCGCTTCTTCTGGTACACCTCCACCGGCTGGATGATGTGGAACTTCCTCGTCTCCGGGCTGCTCACCGGCACCACGGTCGTGCTCTACGACGGAAGCCCCGGATACCCGGACGTCAGCGCCCAGTGGCGGGTCGCCGAACAGACCGGAGCGACCCTCTTCGGTACCTCCGCGGCCTACGTCATGGCCTGCCGCAAGGCCGGAATCCATCCGGGCCGCGACCATGACCTCAGCCGCGTCCAATGCGTCGCGACCACCGGGTCCCCACTTCCGCCGGACGGTTTCCGCTGGCTCCACGACGAGGTGGCCGAGGACCTGTGGATCGCCTCCGTCAGCGGCGGCACGGACGTCTGCAGCTGTTTCGCGGGCGCGGTCCCCACCCTGCCGGTCCACATCGGCGAACTGCAGGCCCCCTGCCTCGGCACGGACCTCCAGGCCTGGGACCCGGCAGGCAAGCCGCTGACCGGCGAGGTCGGCGAGCTCGTCGTCACCAGCCCCATGCCCTCCATGCCGATCCACTTCTGGAACGACCCCGACGGCAGCCGCTACCACGACAGCTACTTCGACATGTACCCCGGCGTCTGGCGTCACGGCGACTGGATCACGCTCACCGGCCACGGCTCGGTCATCATCCACGGACGCTCCGACTCCACCCTCAACAGGCAGGGGGTGCGGATGGGATCCGCGGACATCTACGAAGCCGTCGAACGGCTCCCCGAGATCCGCGAATCGCTCGTCATCGGCATCGAGGAGCCGGACGGAGGCTACTGGATGCCGCTCTTCGTCCACCTCGCCGAAGGCGCCGCGCTCGACGACGACCTCCGCAACAGCATCAAGCAGACGATCCGCGAGAACCTCTCCCCACGCCACGTACCGGACGAGGTCATCGAAGTCCCCGGCATCCCGCACACCCTCACCGGCAAACGCATCGAGGTTCCGGTCAAGCGCCTCCTGCAGGGCACGGCCCTGTCCAAGGCGGTCAACCCCGGCTCGATCGACAACCTCGAACTCCTCCACTTCTACGAGAACCTCGCCCGCGAACGCCGCTGACCCGGTCACTGAGGGCACCGTTGTCAGTCCCCCTGATTACGCTGAGTGAGCATTGATCGACAGCGCACAGGGGGACTCATGGCGCACACCAAGCAGACGAAACGCACCCACCACCGCTCCGGCACATCCATGCGACGCGCGCTGCGCCGCGAAGCACCCAACACCGTCGGCCTCCTGGTCGACGCCGAGGACTTCGCGGCGATGCGTCACTACCGGAGCTTCATCTTCGACGACCACTCCGTCTACCTGCAGCAGGTCGAAGGCCTCCTCAAAACCCTTGCGGCGCAGGGAATGCACACCACGGTCGCCCTCTTCGACCCGGAGGACTACGCGGAGTTCTGCACCGATGCGGACCTCGATCCGGACGACCGCACGAACCGCAGCCGCTTCACGGCCGAAATCGCCGCCGCCGGGGCCACCGTGGCCTACACCGGCCAGCCCATCGACGCCCTGATCCCGCTCCTCGTCTCGCGCGCCGTCCGCCGGGCGACCTGGGAGTACGCCACGATGCTCCTGGCAGACCTCGGAGACTGCGCGGACTGCGGACAGGACATCGGCAGGGCCGCCTTCGACCGGGCCTCCCACCTGCTGATGCGTCTGCTGGAGGCAGCAGGACCGGGCACCCACCACGCGGTCTGCAGCACACCCACGGAAAACGAACAGCTCCTCGCCGTGCTCCACACGACGAGGCAGCCCGACGGCCCGGTGCACCTGGAATCGTCGGAAGGGGCGGAGTTCGCCACCGTCCTCGCCGTCGGCATCGCCCTCGAGACACGGGGAGGCGTGGTGCTGCGCACCAGCACCACGGACGCTCCGGACCGGGTGTACGGCTGGCGCCTGATCCGCGGCGGACTCGTCCCGCTCACCGCGGGCGAGGTCTTCAGCGCCTACTGCACCGACGCGGACACGGGCGAACCGGTCTCACCGGAGTCGAACGTGGAGTACTGCGCAGGCTTCGACCTGGGCGCCGACGAGCCGGACAGGCACCACTGACGGGAAAGGACGAAGGGGTTCCCGCCTGCCGGGCGGGAACCCCTTCACAACCGATCACGCGAGTCCGGCGGCGTTACTCGCCCGACAGGACCGCCTGCGCCGCGACCCGTGCCTCTTCGGCGGAGTCCGTCGCACGAGCGGCGGAAGCGGCACGCTCGCACTGCGCGAGCGTGTACTTCGCCAGCGTGGCGCGCACATACGGAATGGAAGCGGCACCCATGGACAGCGAGGTGACACCCAGACCGGTCAGCACACAGGCAAGCAGCGGGTCCGCGGCAGCCTCTCCGCAGACACCACAGCTCTTGCCCTCCGCGCGGGCGGCGTCGGCCGACAGAGCGACCAGATCCAGCAGCGCCGGCTGCCACGGGTCCTGCAGCCGGGACACGGCACCCACCTGCCGGTCGGCCGCGAAGGTGTACTGCGCCAGGTCGTTGGTACCCAGCGACAGGAACTCCACCTCCTGCAGGATCGAGCGAGCCCGCAGCGCGGCGGAGGGAATCTCCACCATCGCACCGAACTTCGCCTGCAGTCCGGCCTCACGGCACGCGTCCGCGAAGGCCTTCGCATCGGCACGGTCGGCCACCATCGGGGCCATGACCTCGAGGTAGACGGGCAGCCCCTCGACCGCCTTGGACAGGGCGGTCAACTGAGTGCGCAGCACATCGGGGTGGTCCAGCAGACTACGCAGCCCACGGACACCGAGCGCCGGGTTCGGCTCGTCCGCCGGGGTCAGGAAGTCCAGCGGCTTGTCCGCACCGGCGTCGAGCACCCGCACGACCACGCGCCCCTCGGGGAACGCCTCCAGCACGGCACGGTAGGCCGCGATCTGCTTCGCCTCGGTGGGCGCCTGCTTGCTGTCGTCCAGGAACAGGAACTCCGTACGGAACAGCCCGACGCCCTCGGCACCGGCCTCCACCGCCGCCGGCACGTCGGCCGGACCGCCGACATTGGCGAGCAACGGGACCTTGTGGCCGTCGGACGTGGCACCGGGACCGGTCGTAGCGGACAGTGCCGCCTTGCGGGCCGCCGCTGCGCTCTCCATCTCCGTGCGCTTCTCGTCGCTCGGCTCGACGAAGACCTCACCGGTACTGCCGTCCACCGCGACGACCGTGCCCTCGGCGATCTCCCCGGCTCCCGGGAGAGCAACGACGGCCGGAACTCCGAGTGCCCGCGCCAGAATGGCGCTGTGACTCGTCGGACCGCCCTCCTCGGTGACGAACCCGAGCACCAGGGCCGGGTCCAGCAGCGCCGTGTCGGCCGGGGCCAGGTCACGCGCGATCAGAACGTACGGCTCGTCGCTGTCCGGAACACCCGGCATCGGAACGCCGAGCAACCGCGCGACGATCCGGTTCCGCACATCGTCGAGGTCCGCGACGCGGCCGGCCAGGTACTCCCCGGCATTGGCCAGCAGAGCCCGGTACGAGGCGAATGCGTCGTAGACCCCACGCTCCGCGGTACTGCCGACCGCGATGCGGCGATCCACATCGGCCATGAGCTCCGGGTCCTGCGCCATCATGGCCTGGGCCTCGAGCACGTGCTGGGCCTCGCCGCCGGCCAGATTGCCTCGCGCGATCAGGTCGGCCGCGACAGCTTCCACGGCCTGGCGGGCGCGCCCCTGCTCGCGCTCGGCCTCCTCCGTAGGAATCTGTTTGGCGGGCGGCTCCAGCACCGCCGTACCCATGTGCCGAACTTCGCCGATCGCCACACCGTGGCTCACGCCGACGCCTCGCAGCGTTGTCTCCATTTCACCCGTCTCCGGTTGTGCGGCGGCTGTGCCACCGCGGTGAATGCCCACTGGCAGTTGGTGCCAAAGGTGTTACTGCCAGCCGAACAGTGCGTCTCCGACCTTCACGTCGCCGTCCTCGCGCACCTCGGAAAGGGAATCGGCGGTGGCCTCGAGCGCCACGATCGGGCAGATCGCCGACTTGCCGGCTGCCTCGACGGCGGCCGGGTCCCACCGCACGATGCCCTGACCGCGGGTCACGGTGTCCCCCTTGTTCACGAGGAGCTCGAAGCCCTCGCCATTGAGCTGTACGGTGTCGATCCCGAGGTGGGTCAGCACCCCGTGTCCCTCGTCGTCCACGACGACAAAGGCGTGGGGGTGCAGGGAGACGACGATGCCGTCGACCGGAGAGACGGCCTCGGAGGGCTCGCGCACGGGGTCGATGGCGGTACCGGGACCAACCATGGCGCCGGAGAAGACCGGGTCGGGAACCGCGGTGAGTCCGATGGCGCGGCCGACAAGCGGGGACGTCACTGTGGTCATGGGGAGCCTCCCAGGGGTGGAGCTTCGTCTGTTGTCGCCGTACCGACTGATGGGGACGGCGTACTGATCAGCAGCGTAAGTCATATGAAGTCACGGTTCCGCCCGAGAGCTACCGGTTGACAGACCTAGGGGTACACCGCGAACGATTTGCCTCGCCCCACAGCGGCCTGTACTGTCGTACTCCTGCCTGGCCCCAACGCGACCTTGAGTCGGGGGTCGGCGGCGACTCTCTCACACCGAACTTTCTACCTGAGCCTCATTCTGCATGTCTGCAGGAGCTGGTCAAGGAAATGGAAAACGGCTGATAGAGTCGGACTCGCCGGAAAGGGAAACGCGAAAGCGAAGAACTGGAAAGCGCAGTAACAATTCTCCTGCTTCGCAGGGGGCCCGCTTCGACCGGGAATCGGACACGAAAGAGTCTGATAGAGTCGGAAACGCAAGAACGAAGGGAAGCGCCCGGAGGGCCCCGGTGAAACGGGACCGAAGGAAGCGTCCGTTCCTTGAGAACTCAACAGCGTGCCAAAAGTCAACGCCAAATTTGTTGATACCCCGGCCCACTTCGGTGGGTTGGTGGTTCCTTTGAAGTCCTACTGGCCCATGTGGCGGGTAGGCAACATCAGCGAGGACGCTGTGGATGACCAGCCCTATTCCGGTTGGTCGTCCCGCTCTTTTATGGTGCTCTCCCGATTACGGGAAAACATTCATGGAGAGTTTGATCCTGGCTCAGGACGAACGCTGGCGGCGTGCTTAACACATGCAAGTCGAACGATGAAGCCCTTCGGGGTGGATTAGTGGCGAACGGGTGAGTAACACGTGGGCAATCTGCCCTTCACTCTGGGACAAGCCCTGGAAACGGGGTCTAATACCGGATAACACTCTGTCCTGCATGGGACGGGGTTAAAAGCTCCGGCGGTGAAGGATGAGCCCGCGGCCTATCAGCTTGTTGGTGGGGTAATGGCCTACCAAGGCGACGACGGGTAGCCGGCCTGAGAGGGCGACCGGCCACACTGGGACTGAGACACGGCCCAGACTCCTACGGGAGGCAGCAGTGGGGAATATTGCACAATGGGCGAAAGCCTGATGCAGCGACGCCGCGTGAGGGATGACGGCCTTCGGGTTGTAAACCTCTTTCAGCAGGGAAGAAGCGCAAGTGACGGTACCTGCAGAAGAAGCACCGGCTAACTACGTGCCAGCAGCCGCGGTAATACGTAGGGTGCGAGCGTTGTCCGGAATTATTGGGCGTAAAGAGCTCGTAGGCGGCTTGTCACGTCGGATGTGAAAGCTCGGGGCTTAACCCCGAGTCTGCATTCGATACGGGCTAGCTAGAGTGTGGTAGGGGAGATCGGAATTCCTGGTGTAGCGGTGAAATGCGCAGATATCAGGAGGAACACCGGTGGCGAAGGCGGATCTCTGGGCCATTACTGACGCTGAGGAGCGAAAGCGTGGGGAGCGAACAGGATTAGATACCCTGGTAGTCCACGCCGTAAACGTTGGGAACTAGGTGTTGGCGACATTCCACGTCGTCGGTGCCGCAGCTAACGCATTAAGTTCCCCGCCTGGGGAGTACGGCCGCAAGGCTAAAACTCAAAGGAATTGACGGGGGCCCGCACAAGCAGCGGAGCATGTGGCTTAATTCGACGCAACGCGAAGAACCTTACCAAGGCTTGACATATACCGGAAAGCATCAGAGATGGTGCCCCCCTTGTGGTCGGTATACAGGTGGTGCATGGCTGTCGTCAGCTCGTGTCGTGAGATGTTGGGTTAAGTCCCGCAACGAGCGCAACCCTTGTTCTGTGTTGCCAGCATGCCCTTCGGGGTGATGGGGACTCACAGGAGACTGCCGGGGTCAACTCGGAGGAAGGTGGGGACGACGTCAAGTCATCATGCCCCTTATGTCTTGGGCTGCACACGTGCTACAATGGCCGGTACAATGAGCTGCGATGCCGCGAGGCGGAGCGAATCTCAAAAAGCCGGTCTCAGTTCGGATTGGGGTCTGCAACTCGACCCCATGAAGTCGGAGTTGCTAGTAATCGCAGATCAGCATTGCTGCGGTGAATACGTTCCCGGGCCTTGTACACACCGCCCGTCACGTCACGAAAGTCGGTAACACCCGAAGCCGGTGGCCCAACCCCTTGTGGGAGGGAGCTGTCGAAGGTGGGACTGGCGATTGGGACGAAGTCGTAACAAGGTAGCCGTACCGGAAGGTGCGGCTGGATCACCTCCTTTCTAAGGAGCATCTAGATTCTCTTCGGGGAATCCAGAGACCATTTCGTCGGCAAATGTTCGACGGTGGTTGCTCATGGGTGGAACGTTGACTATTCGGCACGACAGGTTGTTTTTGCGAGTACTGCTTCGGCGTGGAAAGTGAGAAGGATCGGTCGGGTCGGGCACGCTGTTGGGTATCTGAAGGTATGGCCGTAAGGCTGCCTTCGGTTGCCGGCCCCAGTGAACTCGTTCTTCGGAACGGGGTGATGGGTGGCTGGTCGTTGTTTGAGAACTGCACAGTGGACGCGAGCATCTGTGGCCAAGTTTTTAAGGGCGCACGGTGGATGCCTTGGCACCAGGAACCGATGAAGGACGTGGGAGGCCACGATAGTCCCCGGGGAGCTGTCAACCAAGCTTTGATCCGGGGGTTTCCGAATGGGGAAACCCGGCAGTCGTCATGGGCTGTCACCCACTGCTGAACACATAGGCAGTGTGGAGGGAACGCGGGGAAGTGAAACATCTCAGTACCCGCAGGAAGAGAAAACAACCGTGATTCCGGGAGTAGTGGCGAGCGAAACTGGATGAGGCCAAACCGTATGCGTGTGATACCCGGCAGGGGTTGCGCATACGGGGTTGTGGGATCTCTTTTTCATAGTCTGCCGACTGTGAGACGAGTCAGAAACCGTTGATGTAGGCGAAGGACATGCGAAAGGTCCGGCGTAGAGGGTAAGACCCCCGTAGCTGAAACATCAACGGCTCGTTTAAGAGACACCCAAGTAGCACGGGGCCCGAGAAATCCCGTGTGAATCTGGCGGGACCACCCGCTAAGCCTAAATATTCCCTGGTGACCGATAGCGGATAGTACCGTGAGGGAATGGTGAAAAGTACCGCGGGAGCGGAGTGAAATAGTACCTGAAACCGTGTGCCTACAAGCCGTGGGAGCGTCGCTGTATGTGCTTGCACATGCAGTCGTGACTGCGTGCCTTTTGAAGAATGAGCCTGCGAGTTTGCGGTGTGTTGCGAGGTTAACCCGTGTGGGGAAGCCGTAGCGAAAGCGAGTCCGAATAGGGCGATTTAGTAGCGCGCTCAAGACCCGAAGCGGAGTGATCTAGCCATGGGCAGGTTGAAGCGGAGGTAAGACTTCGTGGAGGACCGAACCCACCAGGGTTGAAAACCTGGGGGATGACCTGTGGTTAGGGGTGAAAGGCCAATCAAACTCCGTGATAGCTGGTTCTCCCCGAAATGCATTTAGGTGCAGCGTCGTGTGTTTCTTGCCGGAGGTAGAGCACTGGATAGGCGATGGGCCCTACCGGGTTACTGACCTTAGCCAAACTCCGAATGCCGGTAAGTGAGAGCACGGCAGTGAGACTGTGGGGGATAAGCTCCATGGTCGAGAGGGAAACAGCCCAGAGCATCGACTAAGGCCCCTAAGCGTACGCTAAGTGGGAAAGGATGTGGAGTCGCAGAGACAACCAGGAGGTTGGCTTAGAAGCAGCCACCCTTGAAAGAGTGCGTAATAGCTCACTGGTCAAGTGATTCCGCGCCGACAATGTAGCGGGGCTCAAGCGTACCGCCGAAGTCGTGTCATTCATACACATATCCCCAACGGGAGTATGGATGGGTAGGGGAGCGTCGTGTGCCGGGTGAAGCAGCCGCGGAAGCGAGTTGTGGACGGTTCACGAGTGAGAATGCAGGCATGAGTAGCGATACACACGTGAGAAACGTGTGCGCCGATTGACTAAGGGTTCCTGGGTCAAGCTGATCTGCCCAGGGTAAGTCGGGACCTAAGGCGAGGCCGACAGGCGTAGTCGATGGACAACCGGTTGATATTCCGGTACCCGCTTTGAAACGCCCAATACTGAATCAGGCGATGCTAAGTCCGTGAAGCCGGCCCGATCTCTTCGGAGTTGAGGGTAGTGGTGGAGCCGATGAACCAGACTTGTACTAGGTAAGCGATGGGGTGACGCAGGAAGGTAGTCCAGCCCGGGCGGTGGTAGTCCCGGGGTAAGGGTGTAGGCCGTGTGGTAGGTAAATCCGTCACACATTAAGGCTGAGACCTGATGCCGAGCCGATTGTGGTGAAGTGGATGATCCTATGCTGTCGAGAAAAGCCTCTAGCGAGTTTCATGGCGGCCCGTACCCTAAACCGACTCAGGTAGTCAGGTAGAGAATACCGAGGCGTTCGGGTGAACTATGGTTAAGGAACTCGGCAAAATGCCCCCGTAACTTCGGGAGAAGGGGGGCCATCACTGGTGAGGGAACTTGCTTCCTGAGCTGGGGGTGGCCGCAGAGACCAGCGAGAAGCGACTGTTTACTAAAAACACAGGTCCGTGCGAAGCCGTAAGGCGATGTATACGGACTGACGCCTGCCCGGTGCTGGAACGTTAAGGGGACCGGTTAGTGCACTTTCGGGTGTGCGAAGCTGAGAACTTAAGCGCCAGTAAACGGCGGTGGTAACTATAACCATCCTAAGGTAGCGAAATTCCTTGTCGGGTAAGTTCCGACCTGCACGAATGGCGTAACGACTTCTCGACTGTCTCAACCATAGGCCCGGTGAAATTGCACTACGAGTAAAGATGCTCGTTTCGCGCAGCAGGACGGAAAGACCCCGGGACCTTTACTATAGTTTGATATTGGTGTTCGGTTCGGCTTGTGTAGGATAGGTGGGAGACTTTGAAGCAGCCACGCCAGTGGTTGTGGAGTCGTCGTTGAAATACCACTCTGGTCGTGCTGGATGTCTAACCTGGGTCCGTGATCCGGATCAGGGACAGTGTCTGATGGGTAGTTTAACTGGGGCGGTTGCCTCCTAAAGAGTAACGGAGGCGCCCAAAGGTTCCCTCAGCCTGGTTGGCAATCAGGTGTTGAGTGTAAGTGCACAAGGGAGCTTGACTGTGAGACCGACGGGTCGAGCAGGGACGAAAGTCGGGACTAGTGATCCGGCAGTGGCTTGTGGAAGCGCTGTCGCTCAACGGATAAAAGGTACCCCGGGGATAACAGGCTGATCTTCCCCAAGAGTCCATATCGACGGGATGGTTTGGCACCTCGATGTCGGCTCGTCGCATCCTGGGGCTGGAGTCGGTCCCAAGGGTTGGGCTGTTCGCCCATTAAAGCGGTACGCGAGCTGGGTTTAGAACGTCGTGAGACAGTTCGGTCCCTATCCGCTGTGCGCGTAGGAATATTGAGAAGGGCTGTCCCTAGTACGAGAGGACCGGGACGGACGAACCTCTGGTGTGCCAGTTGTCCTGCCAAGGGCATGGCTGGTTGGCTACGTTCGGAAAGGATAACCGCTGAAAGCATCTAAGCGGGAAGCCTGCTTCGAGATGAGTATTCCCACCACCTTGAGTGGTTAAGGCTCCCAGTAGACGACTGGGTTGATAGGCCAGATGTGGAAGCCCGGTAACGGGTGGAGCTGACTGGTACTAATAGGCCGAGGGCTTGTCCTCAGTTGCTCGCGTCCACTGTGTTAGTTCTGAAATAACGAACAGCCGTGTTTTCATCCGGTGTTGGTTAATTTCATAGTGTTTCGGTGGTCATTGCGTTAGGGAAACGCCCGGTTACATTCCGAACCCGGAAGCTAAGCCTTTCAGCGCCGATGGTACTGCAGGGGGGACCCTGTGGGAGAGTAGGACGCCGCCGAACAATTATTCCGGGAAAGCCCCGTGCCCTTGTGGCACGGGGCTTTTCTGCGTTCATCGCATCCTTGTACCCCCGTGCGTCGGCCCTCCGCGGCTGAGGGTAGGGTCAGGGTGCATCATTGGCACGTTCTTCACAGGAGGCCCCCGGGTGGAGGTCCAGGAGACTCGAGTTCAGACGAACCGAGTACTCACCATCCCCAACATCCTCAGCATGGCTCGCCTCGTCGGCGTGCCGCTCTTCCTGTGGCTGATCCTTCGTCCCGTCTTCGGCGGGCCCAACAGCGACGGCTGGGCGTTGCTGGTGCTGATGCTGAGCGGCGTGAGCGACTATCTCGACGGCAAGCTCGCCCGCCGGTGGAACCAGATCAGCAGCCTCGGGCGACTCCTGGACCCCGCTGCCGACCGCCTCTACATCCTGTCGACTCTCGTCGGGCTCACCTGGCGCGAGATCCTGCCGCTCTGGCTCACCGCAGCTCTTCTCGCACGTGAGCTCATGCTCCTTGTCATGGTGGGAATCCTGCGTCGGCACGGCTATCCGCCGCCGCAGGTGAACTTCCTCGGGAAAGCTGCAACCTTCAACCTGATGTACGCCTTCCCCTTGTTGCTGCTCAGTGACGGAAGTGGTTGGCTGGCCTCGCTGGGCGCCGTTTTCGGATGGGCGTTCGCTGGTTGGGGTACAACGCTCTATTGGTGGGCAGGGATCCTCTACGTGGTCCAGGTCCGCCGACTCGTCAAGGCGGATGAAGTAGCCGAATAGCTCGTTGTGCGGTGCCGCGCAGTGTCGCCGGTCCGCAACGGAAGCTGTGGTTGTTGCCCCGACGGGTGATGTCGGCTAGACCGTCGTCTCTTCAAGGAGGACGTTTCCGACATGAAGGCCGTCGTTATGGCCGGCGGCGAAGGCACTCGTCTTCGCCCCATGACCTCAAGCATGCCCAAGCCGCTCCTGCCCGTAGCCAATCGGCCGATCATGGAACACGTGCTGCGGCTGCTCAAACGGCATGGGCTCAATGAGACCGTCGTAACCGTTCAGTTTCTGGCTTCGCTCGTGAAGAACTACTTCGGCGACGGCGAAGAACTCGGAATGGAGCTCACCTACGCCAACGAGGAGAAGCCACTCGGCACCGCGGGAAGTGTCAAGAACGCCGAGGAAGCCCTCAAGGACGACACCTTCCTGGTTATTTCCGGTGACGCCCTCACCGACTTCGACCTGACGGACCTCATCGCCTTCCACAAGGAGAAGGGCGGACTGGTCACGGTATGCCTGACCAGGGTCCCGAATCCGCTGGAGTTCGGCATCACGATTGTCGACGAGCAGGGGCAGGTCGAGCGATTCCTGGAGAAGCCGACCTGGGGCCAGGTCTTCTCGGACACCGTCAACACGGGCATCTACGTCATGGAGCCCGAGGTCTTCGACTACGTCCAGGCCGATACCTCCGTGGACTGGTCCGGCGACGTGTTCCCGCAGCTCATGAAGGAGGGCAAGCCGATCTACGGCTATGTCGCCGAGGGCTACTGGGAGGACGTGGGCACTCACGAGAGCTATGTGAAGGCCCAGGCCGACGTACTGGAGCGCAAGGTCGACGTCGAGCTCGACGGCTTCGAGATCTCGCCCGGTGTGTGGGTCGCGGAAGGCGCGGAGGTCCACCCCGACGCGGTGCTCCGAGGGCCGCTGTACATCGGCGACTACGCCAAGATCGAAGCCGGCGTCGAACTCCGTGAGCACACCGTCATCGGGTCGAACGTCGTTGTGAAAACCGGCGCTTTCCTGCACAGGGCCGTGGTGCACGACAACGTGTACATCGGCCAGCACAGCAATCTTCGTGGCTGCGTGATCGGTAAGAACACCGACATCATGCGGGCGGCCCGCATCGAGGACGGCGCCGTTATCGGCGATGAATGTCTGGTCGGCGAGGAATCGATCATCCAGGGCAATGTGCGGGTGTACCCGTTCAAGACCATCGAGGCCGGTGCCTTCGTCAACACCTCGGTGATCTGGGAGTCGCGTGGGCAGGCGCATCTCTTCGGAGCGCGCGGTGTCTCCGGGATCCTGAACGTCGAGATCACCCCCGAACTGGCCGTGCGGCTGGCCGGTGCGTACGCGACGACCCTGAAGAAGGGGTCGACCGTCACGACGGCCCGTGACCACTCCCGAGGTGCGCGCGCACTGAAGAGAGCGGTCATCTCCGCCCTGCAGGCCAGCGCCATCGACGTACGGGACCTGGAGAACGTGCCGCTGCCGGTGGCCCGCCAGCAGACCGCGCGAGGCAGCGCCGGCGGCATCATGATCCGGACCTCGCCGGGAGTGCCGGATTCCGTCGACATCATGTTCATCGACGAACGCGGTGCCGATCTCTCCCAGGCGCGTCAGCGCAAGCTGGACCGGGTCTACGCCCGCCAGGAGTACCGCAGGGCCTTCCCCGGTGAGATCGGGGACCTCCACTTCCCGTCGAGCGTCTTCGACTCCTACACGGGGTCCCTGCTCCGCAACGTCGACACGGACGGCATCGCCGATGCGGGCCTCAAGGTCGTCGTCGACGCGTCCAACGGCAGCGCGGGGCTCGTCCTGCCCAGTCTGCTCGGGCGGCTCGGTGTGGACGCGCTGACGATCAACCCCGGTCTCGACGAGTCGCGGCCCACCGAGTCCGCCGAGACCCGGCGGGCCGGTCTGGTGCGGCTCGGGGAGATCGTGTCGTCCGCACGGGCGGCCTTCGGGGTGCGGTTCGACCCTGTCGGTGAGCGTCTCTCCCTCGTCGACGAGCGGGGCCGGATCATCGAGGACGACAGGGCCCTGCTGGTCATGCTCGACCTCGTGGCGGCCGAGCGGCGGAGCGGGCGGGTGGCCCTGCCGGTGACCACCACCCGCGTCGCCGAGCAGGTGGCCGCGTACCACGGCACACAGGTGGAGTGGACGACCACGTCTCCGGACGACCTGACCAGGGTGGGGCGCGAGGACGCCACCATCTTCGGTGGTGACGGGCGCGGCGGCTTCATCATTCCCGAGTTCAGCAGCGTCTTCGACGGCTCGGCGGCCTTCGTCAGGCTCATCGGGCTGGTGGCCCGGACCCAGCTCACGCTCAGCCAGATCGATGCCCGCATCCCGCGTGCCCATGTGCTGCGCCGTGACCTCGCGACGCCCTGGGCGGTCAAGGGGCTCGTCATGCGGCGGGTCGTGGAGGCGGCAGGGGATCGCAGCGTGGACACCACCGACGGTGTCCGGGTGGTGGAGACCGACGGCCGCTGGGTGATGGTGCTGCCCGACAGGGCGGAGGCCGTCACCCACCTGTGGGCCGAAGGCCCCGATGACGCCTCGGCCCAGGCGTTGCTCGACGAGTGGTCGGCGATCGTGGACAGCGCCGGCGACTGAGCCCGGCCGGGTGGCCCGGACGCCGTTGTGCAGCGGCTTCCGGGCCACCGGTGGGGCCATTCGGCGGCAGCAGTCATGACGTGCGACGATGTGCGGCATGTCGCAGCCGCCCCCCGATCGGAGTAGCACCCCGCCGCGTCCCCGCCCCGACGCGTCCATGTCGCTGCTGACCAACGTGATGGACCACAGCCTCGACGAGGGATATGCCGAGGCTGCCGCGCGCCGCAAGGCCGACGGGAGTGCGGGGATGCCCCGCACGCTCAAGTCGAAGCTTGGCCTCGCGGCAGGTCTCGTGGTGGCGGCTCTCGTCGTGACGCTCGGTGCCGCCGAGGCTCAGGTCGCGGCGCCGGTCGTGGCGAAGGAGCGCGAAGAGCTCATCGACCGTGTCAACGCGGAGACCGCCGCGGCGGACGCGTTGCAGGAGGATGTCGACGAACTGCGCAAGGACGTCGGCGAACGGCAGCGCAAGGCGCTCGAACAGCACGGCGGGGCCAAGGGCGGGCTGGTGGCGCTGCTCTCCGGAGCGACCGCGGTCGAAGGGCCCGGCATCAAACTCGTCGTCGACGACGCCAAGGACACCGACCAGGGCGGCGGCGGACCGCGTGAGTCGACCGGCTTCGCCGACACCGGGCGGGTGCGCGACCGCGACATGCAGCGCGTGGTCAACGGCCTCTGGCAGTCCGGGGCCGAGGCGATCGCCATCAACGGGCAGCGGTTGACCTCCCTCTCGGCGATCCGCGCGGCGGGCGACGCCATACTGGTCGACAACAGGCCGCTGGTACCGCCCTACACGGTGCTGGCGGTGGGGGACGGCAAGAAACTCGCCGACGCCTTCCAGGACAGCGCGGACGGCCTGTATCTGCAGGCGCTGCACGAGAGCTTCGACATCCGCACCAGCATCTCCGAGCAGGAGCAGGTGCGCCTTCCGGCCGCGCCGAGCCTGATCGTACGCACAGCAGAGCCTCAGGCCGCAGACACGCGCAGTGGTGCGGCAGAAACAGGGAAGGGCACATCGTGATCGCCGTACTGGGCCTCGTCGTGGGAGTCGTGGTCGGACTGTTGGTCCGGCCCGAAGTGCCGGCGGTGGTCGAGCCCTACCTGCCGATCGCCGTCGTGGCCGCGCTCGACGCCGTCTTCGGAGGTCTGCGTGCCATGCTCGACGGGATCTTCGTGGACAAGGTCTTCGTCGTGTCGTTCCTCTCGAACGTCGTCGTGGCCGCACTGATCGTGTTCCTCGGCGACAAGTTGGGTGTGGGCGCCCAGCTCTCCACCGGTGTGGTCGTCGTGCTCGGCATCCGCATCTTCTCCAATGCCGCGGCGATCCGCCGGCACGTCTTCCGGGCTTGAGGCCGATGAGCAACGACGAGAATCCGCGCAACGAGGGACCCGCCGGCGAGCTGCCTGCGGAGGTCCCCGCGCAGGCGCCCGAGACCGGCGCCGACCCGCCCGAGGAGTCCTCCGGGCGCCGGCGGCTGCTGGCGGGCCTCTGGCCGCCCAGGGTGAGCAGGGCCCAACTCATCGTGGCCCTCCTGCTGTTCGTGCTCGGGCTGGGGCTGGCGATCCAGGTCAGGTCGAACAGTGACAACAGCGCGTTGCGCGGTGCCCGCCAGGAGGACCTGGTCCGCATCCTCGACGAGCTCGACAACCGGACCCAGCGGCTCGAGGACGAGAAGCAGCGCCTCGACGACCAGCGCACGGAACTGGAGAACAGCTCCGACCAGGCGGAGGAGGCCCGCAAGCAGACGCTCGAGAAGGAGCGGCAGCTCGGCATCCTCGCGGGTACGGTCGCGGCCAAGGGACCCGGCATCACCCTCACCATCAACGACCCGAGCGGTGCGGTCGAACCGGACATGCTCCTCGACGCCATCCAGGAGCTGCGGGCGGCCGGTGCCGAGGCGATCGAGATCAACGGCGTGCGGGTGGTGGCCAATACCTACTTCTCCGGCGACGGGGGAGACTTGAGGGTGGACGGCCGCAGGATCCGCTCTCCGTACGAGTTCAAGGTGATCGGCAAACCGCAGGACCTCGAGCCGGCGCTGAACATCCCCGGCGGAGTGGTGCAGACGCTCGAGAAGGAGCAGGCCACGGCTGAGGTGGCGCAGGCCGAGGAGATCGTCGTCGACGCCTTGCGACCGGCGAAGCTGCCTGACTACGCTCGGTCGTCGCCCCAGTGAGGCCTTGGCGCACGCGGCCCGCAGGACACAGGCACGGGGTTGCGGGGGGTCGGCGCATCGGATCGGTGGCGCGTGGTGGAAACTGTCGGGTGGATACGGACGTTGTGAGGATGTCCGGGTCGGCAGGTGTGTTCATTCAGGGTTCGTCCTGCCCCACGGGCGGGTCTATTTCGGTCAAGGGGAAACGCCCGTGAAGTTGTTTGCGAAGTTGTTCGGAAAGAGCGCACGCGAGGACAGCGGCTCTGCTCGCCACCGCGCTCCGCGCCAGGGTCAGGGCGCCGAGGAGCAGGGCTCGGAGCGCCCGCTCTTCCGCGATGAGGTGCCGGGTTCGCCGGGAGATCAGCGGGGTGCCTCCGGCGCGTCGTCTGTTGACCCTGCCGGTGCCGGACGCATAGGTTTCGGGGAACCATCAACCTCAAGTACGGGTGGAGGGTTCACCCCCGCCCCGGAGGGCTCCTCCATGCCGGTCTGTACGAGGTGCGGGCATCGCAATGGCGAGGCCAGCCGTTTCTGTTCCAACTGCGGTGCGCCGTTGCGGGGCGGAGTGCCCGAGCGTGCCTCCGAGACGACCTCGACGATCTCGATCTCCGGTATCGAGGCGTACGAGGCCGAGGTGACGGGACAGACGGCCGTTCCCTCCCTCTCGCCGGAGGCACAGGCAGCCGTCGACGCGTTGCCCGCGGGATCCGCGCTCCTGGTGGTGCGCCGCGGTCCGAACTCCGGCAGCCGCTTCCTGCTGGACGGCGAGCTGACCACTGCGGGCCGTCACCCGCAGAGCGACATCTTCCTCGACGACGTGACCGTGTCGCGGCGCCATGTGGAGTTCCGCAGGAGCCCGGACGGTAGTTTCACCGTGGGCGACGTCGGCAGCCTCAACGGCACCTACGTCAACCGTGAGCGCATCGATTCCGTCCTGCTGTCCAACGGCGACGAAGTTCAGATCGGCAAGTACCGGCTGGTCTTCTACGCGAGCCAGCGGGGCGTCTGACCCTCCCCCGGACTGCGTCCGGAAGGACCCCCAGGAAGGTTCATGCTGCGAACACCGACAGGCGGTGCCGGCCACGGCACCGCCGCAGCGGACGAGCGCGCCATGAGCATCGGTACGGTGCTTCTGGAGCTGCGCGACGAGTTTCCCGAAGTGACGATCTCCAAGATCCGCTTCCTGGAGGCCGAGGGGCTGATCGAGCCGCAGCGGACGCCCTCCGGGTATCGAAAGTTCAGCCGGGCCGACGTCGAGCGGCTGGCCCAGGTGCTGCGCATGCAGCGGGACCACTACCTGCCGCTCAAGGTCATCCGTGAGCACCTCGACGCCCTCGCCCGCGGTGAGCAGGCCACGCTGCCGTCCGGCGGCGGACAGGGCGAGCTCGTGGACGGTCGCTGGGAGCCGGACCCCGGCCGGGCCACAGCCGCCCGGATCGGGCGCTCCGAGCTTCTTGCCGCCGCCGACGTCAGTGAGGACCAGCTCGTCGAGTGGGAATCCTACGGGCTGATCACAGCCTCGCCCGAGGGAAGCTACGACGCCGAGGCGGTGACCGTCGCGAGACTTGTGGCGGATCTGGGGCGATTCGGTCTGGAACCTCGGCATCTGCGGGCGGTCAGGGCCGCCGCGGACCGTGAGGCAGGACTGGTCGAGCAGGTGGTCGCGCCCCTGCGCCGCCACCGGAATCCGCAGACCAGGGCCCATGCGGAGGCCACCGCGAGAGAGCTCGCGGAGCTGTCCGTACGGCTCCACGCGGCCTTCGTGCAGACCGCGCTCAAGGTCCGGTTCCACTGACCGCGGCGGAGCCCGACTATCCAAACATGGCGGGCACGTCCTAGGGTTGCTGTGTGAACGAGCTCGACGTTGTGGGTGTCCGGGTGGAAATGCCCTCCAACCAACCGATCGTGCTCCTGCGTGAAGTGGGAGGCGACCGGTACCTCCCCATTTGGATCGGCCCTGGGGAAGCGACCGCGATCGCCTTCGCCCAGCAGGGCATGGCTCCGGCCAGGCCGCTGACCCATGATCTCTTCAAGGATGTGCTCGAGGCCGTCGGCCAGGAGCTCACCGAGGTCCGGATCACGGACCTCAGAGAAGGGGTTTTCTACGCGGAGCTGGTCTTCGCCAGCGGAGTCGAGGTGAGCGCGCGGCCGTCCGACGCCATAGCGCTCGCCCTGCGCACCGGAACGCCGATCTACGGCAGTGACGGTGTGCTGGACGACGCCGGGATCGCCATCCCGGACGAGCAGGAGGACGAGGTCGAGAAGTTCCGTGAGTTCCTCGACCAGATCTCGCCGGAGGACTTCGGTACGAACAGTCAGTGACCGTCCCGCGCGGTGCCGTCAGCGCATCCGACAAGCCGTTCCCGGAAATGAGACACGGGAAACCACCCTCAGGGTGATTATCACTCGGCGTGCCGAGTGTGGCGATCGTTGACGCACCCCTGGTGACTGCCTACCTTCGAGATGGCAGGTCAAGGACGGAGGTCGGCGTGAGAAGCAGCGGCGACGGTACGGCTGCGGGTGGGCCGTACCGGCAGCACAGCAGTGCGGCCGACCACACCATCAGACAGCCGGTTCAGCCGGCGGCGGTGGCAGCGGACGGTGCGGTAGTGGCAGGTGACATCGGCTACCGGGGGCCGACGGCGTGCGCGGCGGCCGGTATCACCTACCGACAGCTCGACTACTGGGCCCGTACGGGCCTGGTGGAGCCGAGCGTGCGTCCGGCGTACGGATCGGGAACGCAGCGCCTCTACAGTTTCCGGGACGTGGTTCTCCTCAAGATCGTGAAGCGGTTCCTCGACACAGGTGTCGCGCTGCAGAACATCCGCACCACGGTCCAGCACCTGAGGGCCCGCGGATTCACGGATCTTGAGCGGATGACCCTGATGAGCGACGGGGCGACGGTCTACGAGTGCTCCTCGCCCGACGAGGTCGTGGATCTGCTCCAGGGGGGCCAGGGAGTGTTCGGAATCGCCGTGGGCGTCGTCTGGCGCGATGTGGACGCGACCCTGTCCCAGCTCCACGGCGAGCGGGTCGACACGGGGGAGACGCTGATCGGCAACAACCCCGCGGACGAACTGGCCCGGCGGCGCAACCGCGCGGGCTGAGCCACCGGGCCTGCTCCGCGCCGCACGGGCGCGGAGCAGGCCCGTTGTCAGTGGCATAGGGCAGCATCGGTTGATGTGAGATCCGCTCCCACCATCCTGCATCTGGACATGGATGCCTTCTACGCCTCTGCCGAGCAGGCGGCGAAGCCCAGCCTGCGCGGCAAACCGGTGGTGGTGGGCGGACTGGGGATGCGCGGGGTGGTGGCCACCGCGTCGTACGAGGCCCGGCGCCTCGGTGTGCATTCGGCGATGCCCATGGGGCAGGCGAGACGGCTGGCACCCAACGCCGCCTATCTGGTGCCGCGATTCGCCCTCTACCGGACGGTGAGCGACCAGGTGATGG
This sequence comes from Streptomyces sp. NBC_00683, assembly GCF_036226745.1. Classification (NCBI taxonomy): domain Bacteria; kingdom Bacillati; phylum Actinomycetota; class Actinomycetes; order Kitasatosporales; family Streptomycetaceae; genus Streptomyces; species Streptomyces sp. NBC_00683. The sequence continues at coordinate 7,258,227 of NZ_CP109013.1, forward strand.
AGCTCCTGGGGCGGCTGTCGCCGCTCGTCGAGCCGCTCAGCCTGGACGAGGCCTTCGTCGACCTGGAAGCCGGTGGGGTCGCCGATGACGCGGCATCGGCCCGTGCGATCGGTGAGCAGCTGCGCACGGTCATCAGAGGCGTCACGGGACTCAGCGGTTCGGTCGGTCTGGCCGGCTCCAAGATGCTGGCCAAGATCGCCTCGGAGGAGGCGAAGCCGGACGGTCTCCTGCTCATCGAGCCGGGTACGGAGCGCGAACTGCTCGCACCCATGTCCGTGCGGATCCTGCCGGGCGTCGGGCCCGCCACCGGGGACCATCTGCGGCGTGCGGGGATGACGGTGGTCCAGGACCTGGCCGAGGCGGGGGAGGCCGAGCTCGTCCGCCTGCTGGGCAAGGCGCACGGCGTCGCGCTGCACCGCATGGCACTCGGGCACGACGACCGGCCCGTCGTCGCGGAACGGGACGCGAAGTCCGTATCGGTCGAGGACACCTTCGACGTGGACCTGCACGACCGGGTCCGGGTCAGGACGGAGGTGGAGAGGCTGGCCGGGCGGTGCGTGGAGCGCCTGCGGGGCGCGGGGAGGTCGGGGCGGACCGTCGTGCTCAAGGTGCGCCGGTACGACTTCTCCACGCTCACCCGCTCCGAGACCCTGCGCGGCCCCACCGACGACCCCACGGTCGTCAGGGAAGCCGCGGCGCGGTTGCTGGAGGCCGTTGACACCACCGGGGGCGTACGGCTCCTCGGAGTGGGCGTCACGGGGCTCGCCGACTTCACCCAGGAGGATCTCTTCGCGCAGGCCGCCGACGCACTGCAGGCGGTGTCGGACGAGTCGGAGGACGGGGCGGACGGTGCCCCCGACGAGCCGGTCACGGCGGAGGAGGCGGCCGAGGAGCAGGCGGACCGGCTCGCAGGCCGGAGGTGGCCCGCAGGCCACGACGTACGGCACGACGTCCACGGCCACGGCTGGGTGCAGGGCAGCGGTGTCGGCCGTGTCACGGTCCGGTTCGAGGAACCGGGGGAGCGGCCGGGCCGGGTGCGCACGTTCCGTGTCGACGATCCGCAGCTCCAGCCGGCCGACCCGCTTCCCCTGGTGCGGGACCCCGTGGACTACTCCTCGTGGCCGGCCAGCCTGCCGAAGTCCCTGTCGGGCCCCGTACCGCCCGGCGAGGCGGAGTCCAGCCCGTAGTGACGGTAGAGCTGCAGCTCCTGCTCGGGGGAGAGATGCCGGCCTACACCGAAATCGGGGGCGTCCTTGATCAGGGCGCGGTCGAAGGGGATCACCAGGGTGCCGTCGACGAATTCGCTCGGTTCCAGCGGGACGAAGGCGTCCCGGGTGAAGAGCCCGGTGCGCACGGCCGCCCACTCGGGTACACCGGTGGCATCGTCGAGATAGACCTCGTCCACCGTTCCGATCTTGGAGCCTTGGCGGTCGTAGGCCTTGCGGCCGATCAGGCTGCGCGGATCGATGTCGGTCTGCACGGTGCCTCCCACTGGTCGCACTGCGGTCAGGGTGGTCGCAACTGCTCCACAGGCTCTACGAAAGGCCAGAACCGGGCCTTCGGCCACTCGAGACGGCCCGCGCCGGCCCGCTGGTAGGCTGGAACACGGCTGCTGACCCTGTGCGGGAGAGTCCTCCGGAGAAATCCGGAGGCGCCGAAGGAGCAACTCCTCCCCGGAATCTCTCAGGCCCCCGTACCGCACGGACGAGGTCACTCTGGAAAGCAGGACGGGATCCGTACGGCACGTGCCGTGGCGGGCCCCATCCTCACCGACGGTGAAAGCCGGTAGGCCTCAGGGCGTGCCGGTGAAGCTCTCAGGTCGAGATGACAGATGGGGAGGCCGTTCGGGCAGCCACGCCGTGGTGCCCCTCGCAGGTCGTGAGACCAGGAGGCCTCCATCATGACCCCCCGTCGCACTCCGCTCTCCCAGCTGGAGCAGGGCATTCCCTTCGAGCAGCGCCACATCGGGCCCGATGCCGAGGCCCAGGCCAAGATGCTCGCCCAGGTCGGATACGGCTCCCTCGACGAGCTCACCGACGCTGCCGTGCCCGACGTGATCAAGAGCGCCGAGGCGCTGGACCTTCCGGCTGCCCGTACCGAGGCCGAGGTCCTGGCCGAGCTGCGACGCCTCGCCGACCGCAATCAGGTGCTCGCACCGATGATCGGGCTCGGCTACTACGGCACGTTCACCCCGCCGGTGATCCTGCGCAACGTCATGGAGAACCCCGCCTGGTACACGGCGTACACGCCCTACCAGCCCGAGATCTCCCAGGGGCGGCTCGAGGCCCTGCTGAACTTCCAGACGATGGTGGCCGACCTGACCGGTCTGCCCACCTCCGGCGCCTCCCTCCTCGACGAGGGCACGGCGGCCGCCGAGGCCATGGCGCTCGCACGGCGCGTCGGCAAGGTCAGGAACGGCGTCTTCCTGGTCGACGCCGACACCCTGCCGCAGACCGTCGCCGTGATCCGGACCCGCGCCGAGCCGACCGGCGTCGAGGTGGTCGTCGCCGACCTCACCGACGGAATTCCGGCCGACGTCGCCGAGCGCGGCGTCTTCGGCGTCCTGCTGCAGTACCCGGGCGCCTCCGGAGCGGTCCGTGACATCAAGCCCGTCATCGACCGCGCGCACGAGCTCGGTGCGATCGTCACCGTCGCAGCCGATCTGCTGGCCCTGACCCTGCTCACCTCGCCCGGCGAGCTGGGCGCGGACGTGGCCGTCGGAACCACGCAGCGCTTCGGTGTCCCGATGGGCTTCGGCGGACCGCACGCCGGCTTCATGGCCGTCCGCGAGAAGTTCGCGCGCAGCCTGCCCGGCCGTCTCGTGGGCGTCTCCGTCGACGCCGACGGCAACAAGGCGTACCGCCTCGCACTCCAGACCCGCGAGCAGCACATCCGCCGGGAGAAGGCCACCAGCAACATCTGTACCGCGCAGGTACTGCTCGCCGTCATGGCGGGGATGTACGCCGTCTACCACGGCCCCGACGGTCTGCGCACGATCGCGCGGCGCACCCACAGGTACGCCACGATCCTGGCCGACGGCCTGCGCGCCGCCGGTATCGACGTGGTGCACGGCGCGTACTTCGACACGCTCACGGTGAGCGTTCCCGGCGGGGCTGCCGGTGTGGTCGCCGGTGCTCGCGAGCGCGGAGTGAACCTGCGGCTCGTCGACGCCGACCACGTCTCCATCGCCTGCGACGAGACCACCACCCGTGCGCAGATCGCGGCCGTCTGGGCCGCTTTCGGAGCGGGCGGTGACATCGAGGCCCTCGACGACGCCGCCGCCGACGCGCTACCCGACAACCTGCTGCGCACCGACACCGTCCTCGCGCACCCGGTCTTCCACCAGCACCGTTCCGAGACGGCGATGCTGCGCTACCTGCGCAAGCTCGCCGACCGCGACTACGCGCTGGACCGCGGCATGATCCCGCTCGGCTCCTGCACCATGAAGCTCAACGCCACGGCCGAGATGGAGTCGATCACCTGGCCCGAATTCGGTGCGCTGCACCCCTTCGCGCCGGCCGAGCAGGCACAGGGCTTCCTCACCCTCATCCGCGAGCTGGAGGAGCGCCTCGCCGAGGTCACCGGCTACGACGCCGTCTCCATCCAGCCCAACGCCGGCTCCCAGGGTGAGTTCGCCGGCCTTCTGGCCGTGCGCGCCTACCACCGGGCCAACGGCGACGAGGGGCGTACCGTCTGCCTCATCCCGTCCTCCGCACACGGCACCAACGCCGCGAGCGCCGTGATGGCGGGCATGAAGGTCGTCGTCGTGAAGACCGCCGACGACGGCGAGGTCGACATCGACGACCTCCGCGCCAAGATCGAGAAGCACCGTGACGAACTCGCGGTCCTCATGATCACCTACCCGTCCACGCACGGTGTCTTCGAGGAGCACGTCGCCGCGATCTGCGGCGAGGTGCACGACGCGGGCGGTCAGGTGTACGTCGACGGCGCCAACCTCAACGCGCTGGTGGGCCTCGCCAAGCCGGGCAAGTTCGGCGGCGACGTCTCGCACCTGAACCTGCACAAGACCTTCTGCATCCCGCACGGCGGCGGTGGCCCGGGCGTCGGCCCGGTCGGTGTCCGCGCGCACCTGGCGCCGTACCTTCCCAACCACCCGCTGCAGCCCGCCGCGGGCCCGGAGACCGGCGTCGGCCCGATCTCGGCGGCCCCGTGGGGCTCGGCCGGAATCCTGCCCATCTCCTGGGCGTACGTGCGCCTGATGGGCGGCGAGGGACTGAAGCGTGCGACGCAGGTCGCCGTACTCGCGGCCAACTACATCGCCAAGCGTCTGGAACCGCACTTCCCGATCCTGTACAACGGCCCGGCCGGTCTGGTCGCACACGAGTGCATCGTGGATCTGCGCCCGATCTCCAAGGCGACCGGCGTCAGCATCGACGACGTCGCCAAGCGGCTGATCGACTACGGCTTCCACTCGCCGACGATGTCGTTCCCGGTGGCCGGGACGCTGATGATCGAGCCCACCGAGAGCGAGGACCTCGCGGAGCTCGACCGGTTCTGCGACACGATGATCGCCATTCGCGGTGAGATCGAGAAGGTCGCATCCGGCGCGTGGAGCGCGGAGGACAACCCGCTGGGCAACGCCCCGCACACGGCGGCTGCGCTCGGTGGCGAGTGGACACACGCCTACAGCCGCGAAGAGGCCGTCTTCCCGGCCGGCGTCACGCCTTCGGACAAGTACTGGCCGCCGGTGCGCCGGATCGACGGTGCCTTCGGCGACCGCAATCTGGTCTGCTCCTGCCCGCCGCTGGACGAGTACGACCAGTAGGAACGCGGACACCCGTCGGGGCCGGTGCGGAGACTTCTCCGGGCCGGCCCCCGTGTTTCTCCGGCCGCGGTCAGGCGGCCTTCATCACCTGGCCGGTCTTCAGCGACCGGTGCGGGGCGATGATCTGCCCGTCCGGGAGCAGCTCACCGGTGTCCTCGAAGAGCAGGACGCCGTTGCACAGCAGGCTCCAGCCCTGTTCCGGGTGATGGGCCGTCAGGCGCGCGGCTTCCCGGTCGTTGGAGTCTGCGGTCGGGCAGGGTGGCTGGTGCTGGCACATGGATGGGTTCTTTCGCTGCGTTGAGTCGAGTGTCCTGCGGCTTGACGATGTGTTCATGGCCGCCCCCGTATCAGTCGGTCCGGTCCCAGTGTTGCCCTACGGGCGTCGTTCCGCAGGGATTTCGCAGCAGCTGCTCTTCTCCTCTCATGACGCATCACCCGGCCGGACGGTTCAACGCAACTTCACTGTCCCTTCGGGTGGTTCGGGGTGGCCTGAAGGGGCTAGTCCGGACGGGTACGGATGCGCCCCCGCCGTGGTGCACGACGGGGGCGCATGGTGTTCGAGGATCAGGCGGGCGACCCGAGGAGACCGGGCAGGCCGGGAAGCGGAGCCGGGGTGACACGCATCGTCATGACCGGAAGCAGATCGGAGACGCGATGCGGTCGGTGGGCCGTGATGCCGGGAGGCGCGGGCGCGAGGGGCACCAGCACGTCCGTCGGGGCGAGCGTGCCTCCTCCGGCATCCGCTTCGGTGTCTGCGTGCAGCCACAGGGTGAGCATGTAGAGCTCCGGCACGGACAGCAGGCGCGGCTGGTAGTGCGCTGCCGCCGAATCCGCCTGCCGTACGGCGAGTTCGGTCGAGACGATGTACGGCCCCTCGAAGAAGTGGGAGAAGGTCCAGCCGTCGGCGGTGAGCATGGTGTCCGCGGCGGCCACGGCGCGCTCGCCGCTGCGGATCAGGAAGCGCCAGCCGGCCAGGCGGGTGCGGGGCGTGGAGTCGTCCGGGACGATCCGGTCCAGTACGTGGACCGGAAGGGGCAGTTCGGGGCTCAGCGATCCCTGGACGGACCGGAGAGCGGGCGTGTGGGCCTCGCGGACTGCGGTAGGAGAACCGAGTGCCGCGAGAACGCTGCGCAGTGCGGGCGCTGGGGCCGGAGAAACATGCAGCGGCATAGTGGGTCGCCTCTCACTTGGAGACACGGTGATGCGTGGGCGGGTGTGCAGACGGCGCTGTCGGCGTGCGGGGCCAGAGGAAGGCCGGTGACGGGCGGACGGGCCGGTGCGTCAACTCTCTGCCTCGTTCGCAGAGTTTATACGACAAGTGTTCACACGGTGTTTCGTCTAGCTGTCCCACATATTGCACGCAAGGTGGGATCGAGCCTTTGAAATGCGGAGTTCGTGTTGGTTCGGCAGGCCCCGGATGCCCCCTGCCAGGTTTTCTTCCGACTCAGCGGTAGGCTGAAACCCATCGGTGTTTCTACCACGTATCCGCCGGCGGCGGTGCATTGGCCGCATGCCGAAGGAATGTGCCTCCGGCTTCTGTCGCCAGACTAGCGGGTACCCGTGGACATCGGGGCGTTATAGATCACCCCGTCTGGGCATTATCGATCGTGATGCGAGCGGCCTGGGCCGCGGGCCGCCCACTCGAGGAGGGACCCTTCGATGGGCGAGAAGGTCGTGGCGGGCGCCTTTGACCTGTCCGATCGGCAGGCGTACCGGAAAAAGCTCTCCCAGTGCCTGGAGGGGCTGGAGAGGCTCCTGTCGGAGGGGAGGTTCGATCGTCCCAGAAATCTCATGGGTCTGGAGATCGAACTCAATCTGGCGGGCTCCGACGGTATGCCGAGGATGCGGAATGCGGAGGTGCTCCAGCGGATCGCCAGCCGGGATTTCCAGACCGAACTCGGGATGTTCAACCTGGAAGTAAATATTCTTCCGCACCGGCTGAGCGGACGGGTTTTCGATCAGCTCGCCGAGGAGCTCCGTACCGGACTTGCATATGCCCACAGGAAGGCTGCCGAGGTCGATGCCGGGATCATGATGATCGGAATCCTGCCGACTCTGGGCCGTCACGACGTGGTCTCGGCCAATCTGTCGGACGTGGACCGCTACACGCTTCTCAACGATCAAATGGCTGCGGCGCGCGGCGAGGATTTCGCCCTCGATATCGAGGGTGTCGAACGCCTGGTCGCCACCTCCGCCTCCATCGCGCCCGAGTCGGCGTGCACCTCGGTCCAGCTCCATCTGCAGGTGACGCCGGCCCGTTTCGCGGACGTGTGGAACGCCGCCCAGGCCATCGCGTCCGTCCAGATCGCACTCGGGGCGAACGCCCCCTTCCTGTTCGGCAAGGAGCTGTGGCGGGAGTCGAGGCCACCTCTGTTCCTGCAGGCCACAGACGTGCGACCACCCGAGCTGACGAATCAGGGGGTCCGCCCGAGGACCTGGTTCGGGGAGCGCTGGATCAGCTCCGCCCACGAACTCTTCGAGGAGAATCTGCGCTACTTCCCGCCGCTGCTGCCGATCTGTGACGACGAGGAACCCCTGCGCGTGCTCGACGAGGGCGGCGTTCCCACGCTGGCCGAGCTCGTACTGCACAACGGCACGGTCTACCGATGGAACCGGCCGGTGTACGGCCTCGCCGACGGCATCCCCCACCTCAGGGTGGAGAACAGGGTCCTGCCCGCCGGCCCGACGGTCACCGATGTGATCGCCAACGCCGCCTTCTACTACGGCCTGGTGCGCGCGCTGGCCGACGAGTCCCGGCCGGTGTGGACCCGGCTGCCCTTCGAGGCGGCCGCCGAGAACTTCGACGCCGCCTGCCGCCACGGAATCGACGCGGAGCTGCTCTGGCCCCGTCCGGGCCGTTCGGGCGGTGTCGCGAAAGTGCCCGCGGTCCAGCTGGTGCGGGACGAGCTGCTGCCCCTCGCCGCCGCAGGGCTCGACGCCTGGAACATCGAGCCCGCGGACCGCGACCGCTACCTCGGCGTCATCGAGGAGCGCTGCAGGCTCCGGGTGAACGGGGCGTCCTGGCAGGTCGACACGTACCACCGGGCGCTGGAGGCAGGCCTCGAACGCGAGGCCGCGCTGGCTGCCACCACCCGGCGCTACGGGGAGCTGATGCAGGCGGGCGAGCCGGTGCACACCTGGCCGGTCGGTTTTCCCGCCCCCTGAGGGCGGGAGACGGCGGAATTCCGGCCGGGCGGGGGCCGCGCCCGGCGCACGGCGGGCGGGCGGCCCGGCGGAGGCTGCTACCGGGCTCCGCGACCGCTCTGCCCGGCCGTCATGATGGCCTGCAGGATGACGCCCTGGATCTCGGCGGGGTCGCTGACCTCGTAGCCGCCTCCGCCGGTGACCTCGGCGATCTCCGCCATCTCCGCGCGGTCGGCGTCCGGGCCCACCGCGATCGCGATGATCGGAACCGGCCTCTCCGGGTCCGAGACCTTCTTCAGCTGGTCGATCAGGGCGCTCCTGGCGATGCCGTGGTCGTCCTGGTTCGAACCGTCGGTGAGGAGAACCAGGGCGTTGAACTTGCCCCTCACGTACGTCGCCTGCGCCTCCTTGTACGAGGCCAGCGTGGTGTCGTACAGACCCGTCGCGCCGTTCGGCACGGGCTCCAGCGCTTGGAAGGCCGCCGAGAGCTTCTCCCGGTGCGTACCGCCGCCCTTCGCCGGGTCGCCGAGCCTCCGCGTGGGCATCACCTCGCGGTAGTCCTTGTCCCCGTCGAGGGTCGTAGCGAACACCCACAGACCGATCTCGTCGTCGGGCGTGAACTGTCCCAGCGCCTGGATCAACGAGGCCTTGGTGACGTCCATCCGTGACCGGTCGCGCCCCGGCACCGTGACGGCCATGGAGCCGGAGGCGTCGACGACCGTGGTCAGCCGGGCGCTCTGCACCGTGATCGTCCACATGCCGAGGGTCTCCTGGAGCGCATCGGCGGAGGGCGGAACGGCGGCAGGGGTGGCGAACGGCTGAGGAGTTCTGCCGCCCGCGGACTCGACCATCGCAGGCTCGGCGGTGCCGTCGGTGGTGCGGAAGCCGTTCTTCTCCAGGACGGTGTGGGCTCCGTCGTCGTCGAGCAGTCTCATGAAGCGGAGGGCGGCTCTGCTCTCGTCGCTGGTCAGCTCGGCGCTGTTGACCAGGGCGTACGGATAGTTGAGGAGCGGGGTGCCGTCCGCCGGGTAGAAGAGTTCGAGCCTGCCCGCACTCGGCGAACTCGTGTTGTGGGTGAACGCCGCCTGCTCGGAGACCAGAACCGCCTGATTGTGCTCCGGATTTCCGAACTCGGCTCCCGAGGCGTCCTGTGCCAGCGCCTCGAGCATCTGCGTATCGCTGTCGGACATCCGCTGCGCCAGGGCCTTGGCTGTGGCGGCGACCTCGGTGTCGTGGTCCCCGCCCGGTGCGCCGGGCGATGCTCCGATGCTGCTGAGAGCAAGCAGACCGGTGGCGCTGCGTGCCGGATCGGCAATCCCCAGACGGACCTTGTCCGACCCCATGGCCGAAGCGGTCAACTCGGCCCAGGAGTATGTCTTCTCGGGCCAGCCCAGTGCCTCGGACGCCGAACGCACCATGCCGACGGTCACGGGCGAGGTGGCCACGGAGTCGCCCGGGGAGACCGGGATGCCGTTGCCCGTGCCCTTCGCGCGGTCCAGCCAGAGGTCGGAGTCCGGCAGCCAGACCTGGTAGCCGGGATCCCCCGATCCTGCGGCGAGCGCGTTCGCGACCTTGTAGGAATCGCGGGCGACGACGGTGACATGGAGGCACTGGCCGCCGGCTCGCGCCGGTTCCTTGCTCACCCTGGCGGCGACGGTCCGGACGGCAGGGGCGATGTCCGGGGAGGCGACCACGGTCAGGCGTACCGCCGAGTCCTTGCAGGAGTCCGAGAACGACAGCAGGCCGCCCTCTGCCGCGACAGCCGTTCCCGCTGCCACAGCGAGCACGAGCACCGTGGCGACGGCGACGGAGCGACGGCGGCGCGGGGAAGGGGTGTCCCGGTGACCCTCCGCCGGGTAGCCGTCGGGCAAGCTGTGACGTCCCATGTCGGTGGTGCCTCCTTGAGGATGAACAAGGAAAAAGGGGGACCGCACCATCGGCAATGGTGATTGTCCCCCGGCCTGTCACGCATGATCTTCGTACCTGCATTCGAGACCTTAGCGGGACAGTGGGCGGCATGAGACGTGATTGCAGAACTGAAGGCAGGTGTACTGGTGGAGGCGGGGCGCGTGGCTGAATTCACTCCTCAAGAGGCCGTTTCGCGGCGGATCCTGCGGTCGGAGACGGTGCTGGTGCTGGCCCTCTCGCTGGGGGCCAGCGGGGTGTCTGCCCTGATCAGTTTTGTTGGATCGTTGACGAAACCGGGGGGTTTGAAGGATCAGGCAGCGACGCTGAACGGTTCGTACGCCCCCGGGCGGCCATGGCTGGATCTTGCCTGGCAATTGTTCGGAATCGCAACGGCCCTGGTGCCCGTCGTGCTGGTGGCCCACTTCCTGACCCGTGAGGGCACCGGTCTGCGTGTCCTCGGTTTCGACCGGACCAGGCCCTGGTTCGACCTCGGGCGCGGCACCTTGGTCGCGGCGGGGATCGGCAGTGCGGGGCTGGCGTTCTACCTGGTGGCCCGGGCGGGCGGATTCAACCTGACGGTGGTCCCCGAATCACTGCCCGACGTGTGGTGGAAGTTCCCCGTCCTGATTCTCTCCGCGGTGCAGAACTCCGTTCTGGAGGAAGTCATCGTCGTCGGCTATCTGCTGCGCAGGCTCGGGCAGTTGGGCTGGACGCCGATGGCCGCACTGATGGCGAGCTCCGTACTGCGCGGCTCGTACCACCTGTACCAGGGGATCGGCGGCTTCATCGGGAACATGGTCATGGGCGTCGTCTTCGTGCTGCTCTACCGGCGCTGGGGCCGCGTCGGTCCGCTGGTGGTCGCGCATGCCCTGCTCGATATCGGGGCGTTCGTGGGATACGCGCTGCTCGCGGGGAAGGTGGGCTGGCTGCCGACGCCGTGAACGAAGGGGCCGGGGTGCACGGATCCGTGCACCCCGGCCGGCGTCAGAGTGCGGCCAGCAGTTCCCCGTCGATGACGGTGACGGCGCTGCCGGTCAGCAGGGTGCGGTCTCCGCGCAGCCAGGTGCGGACCAGGCCGGAACGGGCGGAGGCCTGCAGGCCGGTGAGGTCCTCGCGCCCGAGGCGTGCCGACCAGAACGGGGCCAGGGCGGTGTGGGCGCTGCCGGTCACCGGATCCTCGTCGATGCCGACACCGGGGAAGAAGCCGCGCGACACGAAGTCGTAGCCGAGCGAAGGGTCCGCGGCCGCGGCCGTGGCGATGATGCCGCGCCGGGAGTGGGCGACCAGTCCGGCGAAGTCCGGCGAGAGCGCGCGTACGGCGGCCTCGTCGGCGAGCTCGATCACCAGGTCGCCCACGTGCGGTCCCGTGTCGTGGACGGAGACGGGATCGGCTCCCAGCGCCTTCGCCAGGCCGGGCGGGGCGGCGACGGGTGTCAGCGGAGCCGTCGGGAAGTCCAGCGTGAGAGTGCCGTCCGCGTGGGTGGTGGCGCGCAGGATTCCGCAGCGGGTCGAGAAGCGCACCGTTCCGCTCGCCGTTCCCGTGGTGTGCAGGACGTGCGCGGTGGCGAGTGTGGCGTGCCCGCACATATCCACCTCGGTGGCCGGGGTGAACCAGCGCAGGGCCCAGTCGGCATCGCCGCCGGGCGGCAGGGGGTGGGCGAACGCCGTCTCGGAGAGGTTGACCTCGGCGGCGATCTGCTGAAGCCGGCCGGGATCGGGGAAGGGGCCGGATTCCAGGATCAGGACTCCGGCGGGGTTGCCGGCGAAGGGGCGGTCGGTGAACGCGTCGACGATGCGGATCCTCATGACGCTGACGGTAGGCGGGCGGGTACGCACGGTCCAAGGCCAATTGCCGGTCGGCGGCCCTGCTCCGGCCGGTCCGGTTCTGCTGCCCTGCCCCCCGGGTCCTGCCCAGCCCCGTCCTGCCCGGCCCCGTCCTGCGCAGGCCGGCCCGGTCCGTCCGTCGAGACATGGCGCGTGGGTTGTCAAGCGATCGGTTCCGATATATCGTTTGAGTATCGCGACAGATCAACGATGGAAGGAGCGTAGCGATGCGTTCACATGGACACGAGCATGAGCACGGACATGGGCACTGCGGGCCCGGTCATCAAGGTCGGGGCGACTACGAGGGGAGGCGGGCAGCCTTCGGGTCGTTCGGCCCGCCCTTCGGTGGCGGCCCGTTCGGCGGCGGCCCGTTCGGTGGCGGCGGACGCGGCCGGGGCGGTGGCAGGGGAAGGGCGCGGCGCGGTGATGTGCGTGCGTCGATCCTGGCGCTGCTCAAGGACCGTTCGATGCACGGTTACGAGATGATCCAGGAGATCGGCGAGCGCAGCGGAGGGGCCTGGCGGCCCAGCCCCGGCTCCGTCTACCCCACCCTTCAACTGCTGGAGGACGAGGGCCTGATCGTCAGCGCGAGCGAGGGCGGCAAGAAGCTGTTCACCCTCACCGAGGCAGGCCGCACCGAGGCCGAGACCGGTCCCGAGGCGCCGTGGGAGGAAGTCGGGCGTGGAGTCGACTGGGAGGGTGTGAACGAGATCCGCCAGGCCGGGTTCGGCCTGATGGAGGCGTTCGGGCAGGTCTGGAAGACCGGCTCCGCCGATCAGCGCCAGAAGGCGCTCACGGTGATCAACGATGCCCGTAAGAAGCTCTACCTGATCCTTGCCGACGACGACCACTGACCCGTGGGGTGCGCGACCGTACGCCGCAAGGTCCCCGTTCCGCGGGGCCCTTGCGGCGTACGTCGTGTGCGGATGCCCGCATCACGGCCGGGTGATGAGTTCCGCCGGCCCCGTCCGCCAGATCGCCGCCGCGTCGAACCGGTCCGAAGCGCGGGGGTGCGGGCCGTCGTCGTGGCAGTGGAACGCCGCCCAGAAGAGGTCGGCGGGCAGTGCGTCGGCAGGGGCGTGGACGCGATAGACGTACTGCCGTCCGTCGACGGCCGGCAGAGCGACGAGCCAGGACACGAAAGGGACCCCTCCTCCCATCGGCGTCGTCAGATCGGTGTGGCCTGAGGGACGTATCCAGCGCGTCGCCGGTTGCGCCGGGAGCGCTGCGCAAGGCGGCGCGCGCTCTTTCGGCGGATCGGTGCCCCGTAATGGCGGGATCTCATCCGCAAGGATGAGGAACTCCTCCGGTGCCCGCCCTCGGTGGGATGCGCAGATGGGCCGTACCGGGGATGCCGCCGTGTTCCGGGACTGATGGGGTGGGTTGTGTGCACAACCGGACACCATCGATACCCGAACAGCCCGCACCGCACCACGCCGGATTCACAGCTGAACTGGCGTCGGTGGTGACCGGTGCGCGCCGGCGGGCCCTGCGTGACGGCGACCGTCACATAGACACAGCTCATCTGCTGCACTCGCTCATCGAATCCGACCCCGAGGTCCGTGGGGTTTTCGACGGTGGACCCCAGCTGGCCAGGGTCCTCGGCTATCTCGTGCAGCGCAGCATCGGCTACGGGCTCCGCTGGCAGGGAACGCTGGAGCGCTCGGGTGCTCCGGCGGCGGTGGACGAGCCGGGGGCCGACGGGTGGTCACCCTCGGCCGTCGCGGCGATGGACCGGGCCGAGCGGGGTGCGGTTCTGCGCGGGGAGTCCTGCGCCGGTGGACTCGACATTCTTGCCGCACTGGTCGGGGACCCGGAGTGCCGCGCCGTCGAGGTGCTGGAGCGGGCCGGCGTGGAGACCGCGTGGCTTGCCGGGCGTACGGCGGACCGGCTGGCCGAGGTTTCCCGGCCGGGGTGATCATGGACACTCCACCGTCAGGCGTGACGAGGGTGACGCTGCTGACGCGGGCTGCCATGATGTGCCGATGCACGCGTCTCAGGGGAGAAGCGCCGGTCTGGGCCTGGCCTTGGCCTCGGCGCTCGCATTCGGTGGTTCAGGGGTGGCGGCCAAGCCGCTGATCGAGGCGGGGCTCGACCCGCTGCACGTGGTGTGGCTACGCGTGGCGGGTGCCGCGCTCGTCATGCTGCCCGTCGCCTGGCGGCACCGGAACCTGGTGCGTGAAAGGCCGGCGCTGCTGGCCGGTTTCGGGCTCTTCGCCGTCGCGGGCGTACAGGCCTTCTACTTCGCCGCGATCTCCCGCATCCCTGTCGGTGTCGCTCTCCTCGTCGAGTATCTGGCGCCCGCGCTGGTTCTCGGCTGGGTGCGTTTCGTGCAGCGCAGGCCCGTCACCCGGGCCGCCGCGGCCGGGGTGGTCCTGGCGGTCGGCGGACTCGCCTGTGTCGTCGAGGTGTGGGCCGGACTGAGCTTCGACGCCGTGGGCCTGCTGCTCGCGCTCGGAGCGGCGTGCTGTCAGGTGGGCTACTTCGTCCTGTCCGATCAGGGCAGCCCGGGCCAGGGAAGCCACGGCGCCGCCGAAGCCGGTCCGCCGCATCCGTTCGGCGTGATCGCGTACGGACTGCTGGTCGGGGCCGCGGTGCTCACCGTCGTGGCCAGGCCCTGGGGGATGAACTGGGCGGCTCTGGGCGGGAGCGCCGAGATGAACGGGAACGCAGTTCCCGCGTGGCTGCTGCTGGGCTGGATCGTGCTGCTCGCGACCGTGCTCGCCTACGTCACCGGTGTGGTGTCGGTGCGGCTGCTCTCACCGCAGGTCGCCGGTGTCGTCGCCTGCCTGGAGGCGGTCATCGCGACCGTGCTGGCCTGGGTGCTCCTCGGCGAGCACCTCTCCGCGCCCCAGCTCGTCGGCGGCGGTGTGGTGCTGATCGGGGCCTTCATCGCGCAGTCCGCCGCCCCCAGACCGCCGTCCGGGCCGGTGGCGTCCGGCGCCGGGGTGCAGGGCTCGGACGGGGCGGGCGGCGGCGGCCCCGCTGTCGCGGAGGGTGAGTTGTCCGGGCACCGGACCTCGCCGTAGGGTGGCGATCATGCACCTGACCGTACTTCCGCCGCCTGTCGCCTAGCGCGCGCGGCCACTCCTGACGAAGACCGGGCTCGGGCAGTCCCCGAGCGGTTCGTCGCTGCCCGCGTGCGGAGCCGAGCGACCACCACCCCCTCTTCCTCCGGAGAAGTCACGTGTCCCACCCTGTTTCCGGCCTGCCCGTCGGGCGGAGCCTCCTCTATCTCGTTGTCGCCGGTATCGCCTGGGGTACCGCGGGCGCGGCCGCGTCCTTGCTCTTCCGGGTCAGCGATCTCGGCCCGCTCGCCCTGTCGTTCTGGCGGTGCGCAGGCGGTCTCGCACTCCTGGCGGGGGTGCTGGTGCTGCGGCCCCGTCGCCCGCGTGTCCCGCATGAGTCCCGCCGTCTCCGGGTGCTGCGCATCCTGGGGACCGGCGTCGGTCTCACCGTGTTCCAGAGCGCCTACTTCGCGGCGGTCGAAGCGACCGGTCTCGCGGTCGGGACCGTCGTCACTCTGGGGGCCGGGCCTGTCCTCATCGCCGTCGGCGCACGGCTGTTGATGGGGGAGCGGCTGGGCCGGGGCGGATTCGTCGCCGTCGGCGGTGCCCTGGCCGGTCTCGCCGTGCTCGTGCTCGGCGGCGAGGCCGCCGAAGTGCGGCCCGTCGGGGTGCTGCTGGCCCTGCTGTCCGCCGCCGGCTATGCGGCGATCACGCTGCTGACCCGGTGGCTGGGACGCCAGGGCGCGTCCGGCGACTCACTCTCCACCAGTGCGTGGGCGTTCGGCATCGGGGCGGTCGGTCTGCTGCCTGCGGCGCTGGCCGAGGGGCTCGTGCCGCACACCGCCGCCACCGGGCAGGTGCTGTGGCTGATGGTCTATGTGGCAGCTGTGCCGACCGCGCTCGCCTATGCGCTCTACTTCGCGGGCGCCGCCGCGGTCCGGTCGGCGACCGTGTCCGTGATCATGCTTCTGGAGCCGGTGAGCGCGGCCTTCATCGCGGTCACCGTCCTGCGGGAGCAGCTCACCGCAGCCACGGTCATCGGCACGCTGCTTCTGCTCGGCGCGGTGGCCGGACTGGCCCTCGACGAGGCGCGCGGCGCGGCTGCCGCCGTCCGCAGGCGCCGGGAGGCCCTGCCCACCTGATCCCGCGGGTGACCGCGTGCCGGGCCCGTCCCCCCGTGACGGGCCCGGCACGCGGAGGTGTGTCAGAGAGCGGCCAGGTAGTCCGGCACGGGCACGGCGGGGTCGAGGTCGTCGGACGGAACCGGCGCGGCGTAACCGTGGGCCAGCGGCACCACACCCGCCCAGTACGGCAGCGCGAGGTCCGCCTCGTCGTCGTTCGGCCCTCCGGTGCGGACCTTGGCGGAGACCTCGTCGAGGTCCAGCCGGATGACCGCCGTGGCGGCGAGCTCCTTGGCGTCGGCCGGCCGGGAGTCCAGCGACCTGCCGGGAACGACCTGATCGACGATGGCGTCGAGTGCCATGCGCCGTTCCTCGGGGTCGGTCACCGTACGGGCGACGCCGTGCACCACCACGGAGCGGTAGTTCATCGAGTGGTGGAACGCGGACCGGGCCAGCACCAGGCCGTCGACGAGCGTGACCGTCAGACAGACCGCCAGGCCCGGATCCGAAGCGCCCGCCGTGCGCAGCGGCCGGGATCCGGTCGAGCCGTGCACGTACAGGCGCTCGCCGACCCTGCCGAAGAGGGTCGGGAGCACGACCGGTGCTCCGTCGCGGACGAATCCGAGGTGGCAGAGGTAGCCCTCGTCGAGTATCGAGTGGACGACTTCCCGGTCGTACGAAGCGCGTTCCCTGGACCGGCTCGGGACCGTGCGCTCGGTGGGCTCGTACGGGGCTGCGACTTCCTGGCCGGTGCTGTCGGGCGTTGCGGTATCCGGCATTGCGCTCTCCATTGCACTAGTGCATAATCATGTTTGTGCTAGGAGAGTATCGGATCAGCGGGCGGCGCGCATCGGACATTGCCGCGAGCGTGGAGCGCGGTGTGGGTTCGGGTGACCTCGCTCCCGGCCATGTGCTGCCGCCCATGCGGGAGTTGGCGTCGGTGCTGGGGGTCAATCCGAATACGGTGGCCGCCGCCTACCGGACGCTCCGTGAGCGAGGAGTGATCGAGACCGCGGGGCGCAGGGGCAGCAGGGTGCGGCAACGCCCTGCGAGCACCTCCCGGGGCTCGCTCCGGATCGACGCGCCGCCGGGTGTACGGGACCTGGGGTCCGGCAACCCGGATCCGGCCCTGCTGCCCGACCTCGGCGAAGCGCTGGCCGTGGCCGCGCGGGTGAACGCGCTGAGACCCGGGCTGTACGGGGATGCTCCCGTGATCCCCGAACTCGCGGCGTTCGTCCGGGCGGAGCTGGAGGCCGATGGTGTGCCCGCGGGCCCGGTGGCGGTCACCTCGGGATCCCTCGACGCGATCGAACGTGTGCTGGCCGCCCATCTCAAGCCCGGTGACGTGGTCGCCGTCGAAGACCCCGGGTGGGGCAGCCTGCTGGATCTCGTCCCGGCCCTCGGACTGCGTGCCGCGCCCGTCGCCGTGGACGACGAGGGTCCGCTGCCCGGCGATGTGGAGCGTGCGCTGAGGGCGGGGGTCAAGGCGCTGATCGTGACCGGCCGGGCGCAGAATCCGACCGGCGCCGCGGTGGGGGCCGGGCGGGCGAAGGAGCTGCGGTCCGTCCTCGCGCAGTACCCCGGGGTACTCCTGATCGAGGACGACCATGGTCACGCCATCGTCGACCTGCCGCTGCACCCGCTGGTGGGAGCCACGGACCGCTGGGCCTTCGTACGGTCCGTCGCGAAGGCGTACGGACCGGATCTGCGGGTCGCCGTGCTGACCGGGGACGCGGTGACCGTCGACCGCGTGACCGGCAGACAGGGGCTGGGTCCGGGGTGGGTCAGCACCCTGCTCCAGCGTGCAGTGGTGCACCTGTGGACCTCGGGGGCCGTCGATGTCGTCGCGGTTGCCAGGGCCTACGGAGAGCGCAGGGACGCGCTCGTCCTGGCCCTGGAGGAGCGCGGGGTGCCGGCGCACGGACGGAGCGGGATGAACGTCTGGGTCCCCGTCAGCGACGAGACCGGCGCCGTGGCCAGACTGCTGCACGCGGGCTGGGCGGTGGCCCCGGGGGCGCGCTTCCGGAACGTCGCGCCGCAGGGGGTGCGACTGACCGTGTCACCGCTGACCGGGGCGGACATCGCACCCCTGGCGGACGCGGTGGCGGCCGCGGCGCAGCGGGCCGCGCCCATCAGCTACGGCTGAACGGGCGGCGCCCCGGGATGCGTGCGGGCCCGGTGGACGGACGGGGCCTGCTCTGGGTGAGTGCGGCGCCCGCGAGGACCACCAGGGCGCCGACCGGGGTGTTCCAGTTCAGCTGTTCGCCGAGGACGGCCACGCCGGCCGCGGTGGCGATGACCGGGATGAAGTAGGTGACCATCTGAGCCGTCGTCGGTCCGACCTCCTGGACGAGACCGTACTGGATGAGCAGCGCGAGCCCGGTTCCGAGCGCTCCCAGAGCGATGACGGAGAGCGTCGGGAGCAGCGGGAACCGCTGGGGGAGCGAGGTGAACACCGGTGTGACGACAGCCAGTTGCAGAGTACCGAGGAAGAGTTGGCTGCCGGTCATCGCCAGTGCCGAGGAGCCGGTGCCCGCCAGCGTGCGGCGGACGTAGATCCAGCCGATCGGATAGCTGAGCGAGGCGAGCAGCGCCATGGCCGTACCGCCGAAGTCCAGCCCGGAGAACCCCTGCCAGGCGCCCAGGACGGTCAGCACGCCGATGAAGCCGAGGCCGAGCCCGGCGACGCGGCGGCGGGTCGGCCGGTCCTCGGAGAGCGCGACGAGCGAGAGGGCCATGCCCCACAGGGGCGAGGTGGCGTTGCAGATCCCGGCGAGCGTGGACGGGATGGTCAGCT
The DNA here is from genome assembly GCF_036226745.1 of Streptomyces sp. NBC_00683. Taxonomy (NCBI): domain Bacteria; kingdom Bacillati; phylum Actinomycetota; class Actinomycetes; order Kitasatosporales; family Streptomycetaceae; genus Streptomyces; species Streptomyces sp. NBC_00683. The sequence goes on from NZ_CP109013.1 coordinate 7,276,815, forward strand.
CGGCGTAGGCGAAGAGCGAGAAGGGCAGCGCGTTGAGGAGGAACGCGGCGACGAAGAGATGGCCCCAGGTCCGGCCGGAGCGCGGCAGCCGTTCGCGGCGCACCGCGATGGCGACGGCGAGCACCGCCGTACCGAACAGCAGCCGGCCGAAAGTGACCTGGAAGGGGGCGTACCCGTGGGTGCCGACCTTGATGAGCAGGAAGCTGAAGCCCCAGATGAGGGAGAGCGCCACGAACCGGATGCGCCAGTCCACGGCCCGACGCCGGCCGGGGGAGGGTGCGGTGGGCCGGGGGATGCTGGAGGACGGCACCTTGGGCGGTGCGGAAGGAGCGCTCATGAGGTCAACGATGACAACAGGAACCGCTTAGGACAAGTGAGATTTAGTGGCTCCATTCGCGTAGCATTGCTTACATGTTGAATCTGGAGCGTCTGCGCACCCTGGATGCCCTCGCCCGGCACGGCTCGGTGAGCGGCGCTGCCGAGGGGCTTCACGTCACCACGTCGGCGGTTTCCCAGCAGATGGCCAAGCTGGAACGCGAGGTGGGCCAGCAGCTCCTCGCCAAGAACGGCCGGGGCGTCCGGCTGACCGATGCCGGTCAGCTGCTCGCCGACCATGCCGCACGGATCCTGTCGCAGGTGGAGCTGGCCCAGTCCGACATCGAGGCCCAGCGCGGGGAGGTGGTGGGTGAGGTGAGGCTGGCCGCCTTTCCGACCGCCGCGCGAGGGCTGTTCCCCGCCGCACTCACCGCGCTGCGCCGGGATCATCCGGAACTGAAGGTGCGCACAGTGGAGTTGGAACCGGAGCGGGCCATTCGCGCCGTGCTCCGGGGCGATTCGGACCTGGCCGTGGTGCTCGACTGGAGCAACAAGCGCCTGCCGGTGCCGGGCGGTCTGGCCAAGGCCGAACTCCTCGAAGACGTACCGGACATCGCCATGCCGGCCGGGCATCCGCTCGCGGACCGGACGGAGGTGGACCTCGAGGACTTCGCCGACGACGAGTGGGTGTCCTGGCCGGAGGGCGAATTCTGTTACGACTGGCTGATGTTCACCCTGAGGTCCGTGGGCGTCGAGCCCCGCATCTCGCACCTGGCGGGCGAGCACCACACCCAACTCGCGCTGATCGCTGCCGGATTCGGTGTCTGTGTGACACCCCGGCTCGGCCGCGGACCGGTGCCGGAAGGGGTGTGCATGGTGCCCGTGCGGCAGAAGATGCGGCGCCATATCCACGCGGTGTGGCGGACGGACGCGGACCGGCGTCCGTCGATCCGGGCAGCCGTCGCGGCCCTGCGCGACGCCGGCCGGGCACTCTGAGCCGGTACCGCTCCCCGTGGGGCGGGCCGGGTTCTCAGGAGAGGCCGGCCAGCTTGCGGAAGTCCCAGGAGGTGACGGCCTCGGGCGTGAGCCGCAGCCAGGCGTGCCGGCCGTCGTGCGGCAGCGTGTCCAGGCCGAAGTACTTCGAAGCGAAGAGCCGCTCCGGCAGCTCGAGTTCGGCACACGCCTCGCCGGTGCGGGGTGCCTCGCCGACGACCTCCGCCTCGCCGGACAGCTCCACGCCGCGCAGTTCCCCGTACTCCACCCCGTCGTCCACCACCACCGCGACCTTCGGGTTCTGCCGCAGCTGTGCCCAGCGCCGGCTCCGGGTGAGCGAGTACAGCCAGAGCGACGTGCCGTCCCACACGAACCACAGCGCCCCGACGTGGGGCATACCCTCGGCGGACACCGTGGCCACCCGGCAGGTGCGCTGCTCGCCGAGGTAGGTGTCCCGTTCCGTGTCGGTCATCATGATCCGACGGCCGCGACGCTGGGTGACGGTCATGGGGGAGTGCCTTCCTGCTGTCCGACCGGGTGTCCGGAATCATGGAGGTTCCTCCTCCGGAAGTCCACCCGGGTGGTGCAGGCCGAGACCGTCGCGGGGGGTGCCTGCCGACAGCCCCCCCCGCGATGATCCGCACACGCTCTCCCCGGCGTTCGGGCGGCTACACCAGCGTGATCGAATCGCCCTCGACCTTGATCTCCTTGGCCGGCAGCGGCTGTGTCGCCGGACCGTTCGTGACGCTGCCGGTCGCCGCGTCGAAAGTGCTGCCGTGACAGGGGCAGTTGATGGTTCCGTTCGAGATGTCCTTCACCGCGCAGCCCTGGTGGGTGCACTTCGAGGAGAAGGCCTTGAACTCACCGGCCGTGGGCTGCGTCACCACGACGCCCCGGTCGGCGAACACCATTCCTCCGCCCTCAGGAATGTCGGCGGTGCTTGCGAGGACCGTGCCGCCCCCGTTCGCACCGTCCCCCTCCCCGGCGGGCTGAACCGTGTCCGAACCGCCCGAGTCCTTCGAGCCGCCGCACGCGGTGAGTGCGGCGGCCACTCCGGCTGCGCCCACCGCCGCGACGACGGTGCGGCGCCCGAAGTGGACCTGGCGCTCCTGCGATGCGCTCATGCCGGCTTTCCCTTCATCGGAGTACATGACGTCGTCAGTTGTACGGACCGAAGGGCTCCGGTGTTCAGACGAGTCTCCCCGCATGACGAGGAAATCCCCGGTCGCTCCCCCGGGGGGAGCGACCGGGGAGGCAGCTGCTCAGCCCGTGGCGGTCAGGGGAAGGCCGGTGGCCGCCTGCTCCGTGGTCCGCCGAGATATGCGCAGACCGGCCAGGGTGATGAAGACCGTGGAGAACACGGCGGAGAGGGCGAAGGCGGTGAAGCCCCAGTTCGCCGCTCCGTTGGCGAGCAGCTGACCGCCGAGCCAGGGGCCGAACACGGCGCCGAAGCGGCCCATTCCGGAGGTCCAGCCCACGGCCGTCGCGCGGTTGTCGGAGGTGGAGTAGCCGGCCACCGTCGCGTAGATCATCGTCTGGGCGCTGTTGAGGAACACGCCGGTGAAGAAGACCACGGTGAAGGTCAGCCCGAGCGGCATGTGGACGCTCAGCAGGTAGACACCGACGGCGGTCAGCAGGAACCAGATGGCCGAGATGCGTGCCGCGCCGAAGCGGTCGGCGCAGCGGCCGGCGACGAGCATGCCCACGATGCCGCCCAGGTTGAAGACGACGACGAAGTTGAGGGAGGAACCGAGTTCGTAGCCCTCGGCACGCATCATGGTGGGCAGCCAGGTGGCGACTCCGTAGACGAGCAGGAGGCCGCCGAAGGAGGCCAGCCAGAACATCAGGGTCTGGATCCACTCCTTGCCCCGGAACAGCTTGGCCAGCGCACTCCAGCGATCGCCAACAGCAGGGCGGTTCTTCGCGACGGGCAGTTCGACGCCGTAGCGGGCGGCGAGCCGGCCCGCCTCGGTGGCGCGCCCCTTGGCGACCAGGAAGCTCAGGGACTCCGGCATGTACCGGGCGACCAGCGGCACCGCGATGAACAGCGGGACCACGCAGACCCAGAAGGCCGCTCGCCAGCCGAAGGGCTCCACGACCCACAGGGCCACATAGGCGGAGAGGATGCCGCCGGCGTGGTGGGCGGTCATCAGCGAGCCGATGATGAAGGCGCCGCGGCCGCGCGGGGCGTAGTCGGAGACCATCGTGATCGCGGTGGGCAGCAGACCGCCGAGGCCGAGCCCGGCGAGTGTCCGGCCGATACCGAAGACCGCGACCGTGGGGGCGGCCGCGCAGAGAGCCGAGGCCAGGGAGAACAGCGCGGTGCAGGACATGATCATCTTCTTGCGCCCGATGAGGTCGGTGAGCGTCCCCGACGACAGCGCGCCGATCAGCATGCCGAACGTGGCGTAACTGCCGAGGTCGCCGGCCTTGGACGGTTCGAGGCCCAGGGCGTGCTCCCCGAGCATGTGGGGCAGCACGGAGCCGTAGATGAACATGTCGAGGCCGTCGAAGAGAACGACCAGCCAGCACAGGGCGATGACCAGCATGGCCATTCTGTTGCCGCGAGCGGCCGGGGCGAGCGAGGAGGACATCGTTGTTTCCTCTCGTCCGGGAGGAGAGTCCCTGGAGGTTGGGAAGAAGAGGGGGCGGTCGGCGCGGCTCGAGCCGCCGACCCGACGCGAGGCAGGAAGCGCACTCGCGGTGATGGCCTTGACGGTAGAAACACCGACAGGGTGTGTCAACACTTTTGTTGACAATCTAAGGAACGATTTGGCCCCGGCGCGGCACAGGGCCGGACCGGGGCCGAAGGGGGTGCGCAACGTCAGCCGACGGGCGGCGTTCCATGGGTATGGAAGGACTCGATGGTCTGCAGACCCCAGGCCTGGCCCTTGGCACGTTCCGCCTCGGTCCAGGTGATCAGGGGCCAGTCGGGTGCGAGCACCAGGCGGGTGAGCGGGTTGCACAGCTCGATGCGATTGCCGCCGGGTTCGTAGACGTACAGGAAGAACGTCTGCTGGATGGCGTGCTTGTGCGGGCCCGTCTCGATGAACACACCGGAGTCAATGGCCAGGTCGGCGGCGCGCAGGATGTCCTCGCGGGTGTCCGTGGCGAAGGCGATGTGGTGCAGCCGGCCGTTGGAGCCCGTCCAGTCGTCCGTGTAGACGACGTCGTAGGACTTGTTGCTGAACGTCAGCCACTGCGCGGCGATCTTGCCGCTGTCCAGCTGGATCTGCTCGGTGGGGCGGGCGCCGAGGACCGTCCGGAGGAAGTCGCCGTTGGCCGCCACATCGGCGCCCAGGAAGTTGACGTGGTCCAGGCGCCGCACGCCCACCCCGTGGCCGGGCTTGGCCTGCGGCTGGTTCTTGAGGCCCGGTCGCAGCTCGTCCGGAGCCTCGTACCACTCGCTCTCCCAGTACAGGGCGAGTTCATGGCCGTCCGGATCCGTCGTGACGTACAGCGGGCCGATGCCGGGTTCGTCCTCGGCCCAGTGGCCCGCCCGGCCTGCGTCCTCGAGCGCCTCGACCCGGCGCCGGAGCGCCTCCTGGCTGGAGGCGCGCAGGGCCGTGCGGCGGATCCCGGGCGTGGAGTGGGCGGTGAGCTTCAGACTGTGGTGCTCGTAGTCGTCCCAGGTCCGCAGGTATACGGAGTCGCCGGAGCGGCCGTTCTCGGTCAGGCCGAGGTAGTCGGTGAAGAAGCGGACGCTCGCGTCCAGGTCAGGGGTGAGCAGTTCGACATGGCCGAGGTGGGCGATGTCGCCGAGGGGTGGGGTCATCTGTGAATCCTTGATGTGCGGGGGTGCGGGGCGGCCGCGCGTGCGGGAGGGAGGTGTGGCTCAGGCGGGGCGGGGGAAGACCGCGCCGTCGAATATCTTTCGTGCGGTGCGTACGACAGCAGTGCGGCGGGCGGTCGGAAGAGCGCCTGACCTGCCGTGCTCGATGCTCGATTCGATGTCGAGAAAGCCGGTGGGGTGCTCGATTCGCAGCCGGTCCCCCCGTGCGGGCAGCTGTGCCACCTCCTCGCCGACGCCGCCCTCGATGCGCAGACCGGCGGCCACGCTCGCGGCGCCCAGTACGCCGATGGAGGTGTGGCAGCGCACCGGGATGAACGTGCGTGTCGTCACCGCACCGCCGTACCGGGGAGGCGCCAGCAGGCTGACCTTGGGCACCGTGGTGTCGGAGACGTCGCCGAGGCCCATCGACCTCCCTGCCGTGAGACGGATCTCCCGGATCCGCTCGGCCAGGGTCGCGTCCGCCTCCAGCTCCTTGGGGTCCTCGTAACCGCTGACACCGAGAGAGGACGCGGCGACCAGCACGGTCGGCATACCGTTGTCCACGCAGGTCACCTCCGTCCCCGCCGCGATGTCACGGACGCGACCGGTGGGCAGCAAAGGGCCGGCGCCCGGCGGGAACCCGATCACCACGGCCGCGGCCGTGCCGGGCACGCCGGAGATCTCCGCCGACCCGGTGTACGCGACACGGCCACCCGGCGTCGGGAAGGTGGCGGTGGCGAAGTCCCCGCTGTTGACCATCCGGATGCGCACCGAGGTCTCACCGTCCTCGGCTGCGACCAGGCCCCGCTCGACGGCGAAGGGGCCGACCCCGGCGAGGAGGTTGCCGCAGTTCTGATTCGTCGTCACCTCCGGTTTTTCCACGTTCACTTGGAGGAAGAGGTAGTCGACGTCGGCGTCCTGGTGCGCGGAGGCGGAGACGACTGCGACCTTGCTGGTGAGCGGGTGCCCTCCGCCGAGGCCGTCGATCTGGCGCGGGTCGGGGCTGCCCATGACCCGCAGCAGCAGCTCGTCGCGGGCGACGGGGTCGGCGGTCAGATCGGCGGCGAGGAAGTAGGCGCCCTTGGAGGTGCCGCCGCGCATGAGCATGCAGCGCACCTCCTCGAGCAGCCCGGTCATGTCCCCGCTCCGTCGCGGGAGTACTCCTCGTAGGTCCGGTACGTCACACCCAGGCGTACGAGCGTCTCGCGCAGGCCGTAACGGTCCAGCCCGAGCCTGCCGTCGATGAAGGAGGCGCGGGCGTCGGCCTCCTTCTGCTCGCGGGCCCCGGAGGCCTCGGCCGTCTCGCGGGCGCGCTCGCGCGGCACACACACCACACCGTCGTCGTCGGCGAGGATCACGTCGCCGGGACGGATGACCTGGCCGCCGATCGCGACAGGCACATTGACCGAGCCGCCGGTCGCCTTGACCGTGCCCTGCGGGCTGACTGCCGCGGACCAGGCGGGGAAGCCCATTTCGCGGAGTTCGGCCGTGTCCCGGATGCCCGCGTTGATGATCAGGCCGCGTACGCCGCGCCGCTGCAGCGCGGTGGCGAACAGCTCGCCGAACATGCCGTCGGTGGAGGGCGAGGTGGTGGTGACAACCAGCAGATCGCCCTCACCGCACTGCTCGACGGCGGCGTGGATCATGAGGTTGTCGCCCGGCCAGGACAGCACGGTGACCGCGGTGCCCGCGACCCGGGTGTCCTGCTGGACCGGGCGCAGGTGCGTGCCGAGCAGGCCGGTGCGGCCCATTGCCTCGTGCACGGTGGCGACGCCGTATCCGGCGAGCGCCTCGACATCCTTCGCGTCCGCCTTCGGCGGGCCGGTGACGATCACGCCGCTCATGCCAGCTCCTTCGCGATCTGCGGGTAGGGGCGCATGTACGCCTCGGCCATGGTCCTGTGGGCCAGGCCCAGGTTCGGGCCGGCGTTGCGCTTGAGCTGGACGCCGCGGCGCACCGCGAGGTCGGTGTAGTAGTCCCACAGGTGCTGCTGGGCGCCGAGGCACTCCATGGCCTTGCGCTTGGTCTCCCACACCTCGGTGATGTCGAGGAGGACCTCGGGCCTGAAGCCGCTCATCTCGGGCTGGTGCGGCTCGAAGTAGAAGACAGGCGGTGCGCCGATGATCTCGCCCGCGCCGGGGTAGCCGATGGCCTGGGCGAGGATGCGGGATTCGAGGGCCATCCGGTTGGCAGCCGGGTGGTCGCCGTTGTAAGGGTCCTCGGCGGGGTGGGTGAGGACGACGTCGGGCTGGGTGGCGCGGTAGACCTCGACGAGCTGGTCGGTCAGCTCGCGGCCGACCAGGAGCGGATAGTCGCCCGCGTCGAAGAAGCGCACCTCGGCGCCGAGCGTCGCGGCCGCGCGCTCGGCCTCGTCGCGGCGTATCGCCTTGATCTCGTCCAGCGTCCTGCCTTCGCGCCACGCCTTGGCGGACTCGCCGCGCTCGCCGAAGGTCAGGCACGCGATGGTGACCGACTCCCCGCGCGAGGACGCCAGGGCTATGGCTCCACCCGCCCGCCACACGAAGTCCCCGGCGTGCGCCGTGATCACCAGCGTCGACCGTGGGGTGGCGGGCGCGTTGCCGTGCGTCATGATGAACTCTCCTTGGTGACAGGTGTGCTCCCGCCCCCGCGGTGCGTCAGTCGTCGCGCAAGGCGTCGATCACGCTGCTGAGGTGGGCGCGGACGGCTGCTTCCGCCGCCTGCGGGTCCCTCGCCGTGATCGCCTCGATCACGGCCAGATGCTCACTCAGGGACTTCTGCGGACGGCCCGGCCTCAGTGCCAACTGGAACTGATGACGCACCAGTTGGCCGTTGAGCCGCTCCAGGAGCCCGACGGCCGTCCGCTGGCCGGAGAACTCCCTGATCATGGCGTGCAGTTGGTGGTTGAGCTCGGAGTAGGTCATCGGCTCGCCGTCGGCGACCGCACGCGACATCGCCGCGCCCGTCCGCGCCAGCTCGGCCAGCTGCTCCTCGGTCGCCCCGGTGGCCACCTTGGCGACACAGAGCCCTTCGAGGACCATCCGGCACTCGGTGATGGCGACCGCTTCCTCCCTGGTCACCACACGCACGCGTGATCCGCGGTTACGGATCCGCTCGACCAGCCCTTCCGATGCCAGCTCGAGAAGGGCCGCACGGATGCTGGCCCGCGTCACACCGAACTGCTCGGCGAGATCGTCCTCCACCAGCCGTTGGGCCGGTGCCATCTCCCCTTGCAGAATCGCCTGCCGCAGCTGCGCGAGCGCCTGCTGCTTGGCCTGCTCCCCGGTGCCTGGACGAGCTTCCTTCGGCATCTATGCCCTCCCTGAGTGAGTGCCTGTCGAACCTAAACTTAGGCCAACAGAATTGTCAACGATTTTGGCGACGGTATTGCCGACGTGCTTCGGCGGCGCTACGTTCATCCGCCACGGCACCCGTTGCCCCGTCGTGACCGCCGCCCGCTCGACTGCCCGGCATCCGGGAGCCGGGGCGTGGAAGACGCGACACCGCGTCCGCACGGGCCGGTACGGCCTGCTGTCCTCAACCCCCTCCTCAGGAAAGGAACGCGCATGAGGCGACCTCGCCTGCTTCCATGCCTGTCCCGCGCACGAGTCCTCACCGCCGCTGCCGCCGCCACCGGGCTCGCCGCCGCGACCGCCCTGCTGCTGCCGGCCGGGGGGCCCGCCGGTGCGGTCGGCGCCCCGGCCGCCTCCTCGGTCGTTGCCGTCACGTCGAGCAGCACGTCCTCCGGTATCGAGCCGGCCATGTCCTGCGCCGGCATCGCGTCGCAGGACCTGGCCGCCGCCGTGCCGGGTGTGCCCTTCGGGATCACTTCCGCCACGGAGCTGGCCGCCGGAAACAATACGCTCGGCAACTGGGCGGCCTGCGTGGTGAAGGGCGTGATCGCACCGCAGATCCACTTCGAGCTGCGTCTGCCCCGGACAGGGTGGCAGGCCGACTACCTCCAGATCGGCTGCGGCGGCCTCTGCGGCAACGTGAACGCGGGCAGCGCCCCCGCATCGAGCGGCTGTGTCCCGCTGACCGGGGGCGCCTTCGCCGTCGCCTCCAGCGACGAGGGTCACTACCAGGGCGGCGGCCTGTTCTCCACCGACCCGACGCTGCGCGCCGACTTCGGCTACAAGTCCGACCATCAGCTCGCACAGACGGCCAAGGCGATCATCAAGCTGTACTACGGGCAGCCCGCCGCCCACTCGTACTTCGACGGCTGTTCGCAGGGCGGTCACCAGGCCCTGACCGAGGCGCAGCGCTACCCGGCCGACTTCGACGGCATCGTCGCCGGGGCCCCGGCCAACAACTTCACGGCGCTGAACACCTTCTCGCACGCCTGGACCGCCCAGTCGGTCTTCCTCGACGGCGGGCCGGCCACGATCACCACCGCCGACCTCGCGCCCCTGCACGAGGCCGTACTCGAGGGCTGCGGCGCCACCGACGGGATCATCGCCGATCCGCTGGACTGCGACTGGGATCCGGCAAGCATCCGATGCGCGGCCGGTCAGACCTCCACGTCCTCGGACTACTGCCTGACACCGGACCAGATCACCACGCTGCACCGGATCTACGCGGGGCCGACCGACGAGCACGGCAAGCTGCTGTACCCGGGGTACCAGCTGCGCGGCTCCGAACCGAACTGGGCCGGCGTCATCGTCCCGGCCACGGCCACCGGCACCACCGGAGACGTGAACTTCGTACGGGAGACGATCCGTTACCAGATCTTCGACAGCCCACAGCCGGCCCTGACGTACAAGGACATCGAGTTCACCGAGGCCTACTACAAGAAGGTCATGCGGCCCAACGAGGGCATGTACGACGCGACCGACCCGGATCTGAAGGCGTTCAAGGCGGCAGGCGGCAAGCTCATCCTCTGGCACGGTCTGGGGGATCAGCACATCCCGGCCGTCGGAACGATGGCGTACTACAAGGCCGTGCAGAAGGCCATGGGCGGCGCAGCGGCGACCAGTAGCTTCGCCCGTCTGTTCCTGCTCCCGGGTGTGGCGCACTGCGGCGGCGGTCAGGGCCCGGACAGTTTCGACGCGCTGACCGCCGTGGTCGACTGGGTGACCAGGGGCGAGGCTCCGGGCAGCCTGGCGACCACGGCCGTCGACGGCAGCGGTGAGGTCACCGCCGCCCGCCCGGTCTACCCCTTCCCGTACGTCGCCAGGAATACCACCGGCGGCCCGGCCGACGAGGCGAGCAGCTATACCCCTGTCGCGTCCCGTGCCGAGGCCGGCCTGACGCTCGACTGGCTCGGCTCCTTCCGTTCCGGCTACGAGACGACGGGCAACTGGGTCCACGGCGCGTGGGTGGTCACCAAGGGCAAGGCGTGACCGCTTGACGTGACGGCCGGTGTTCGGCCCCGAACCGGCCGACGCCCCCGGGGCGGGACCCCGCAGGTCCAGCTCCGGGGGTGGGTGACCGGTTCGGTCTTCCTGTGTGCCGCCCTCGAGTTTGTGCATCACCTTTGAATGGTCACGAAATTGTTGACGATTCTTGCGGGTGTCTCCTACGGTCGGTCCCGAGCCGTCGGCGTGGCATCCGGGACCCGATCGGGTCCGCCACGGCCGTGCCCGGCATCCGGCATGTGAGGCGACGGCAGTCCAGGACTGCCGCAGAAGAAAGAGACGCCACGTGAAGCACAGGGCAGTGAAGCGCAGGACGGTCCTGATGGGTATCGGTGCAACCGCCGGCGTCGCGGCGGCGGGAGGTCTCGCCCTGAACGCACAGGCTTCCGGTGGGGGTACGGACGACACCAACGGCTCGGGCACGCTTGTCTTCGACAGGGACGACTACACCGAGCTGACGACCACCATCGGCGCCGACGACGGCGCCAAGAAGGTCACTTACCACTTCTACAAGGCCATCACCTATGTCACCCGTCCGGTGAACCCCGACTACCAGAGTCTGGTCGTCAGCGTTCCCGTCGAGATCGACGGCAAGGCCGTCGACGCCACCGCGGCCCCCATCGTCTTCGCCAACGCAGTCGGCGGCTACTTCCCGGCGAGCGTGGCGGACGCCGCGGGGGTCGGAGAAGCCACGATGGAGATGGGCGGCGTCGGCGGTCCACCCGGTGCAGGCGCGCCCGGCGCCACTCCCTCCGGCGGGGCCGGTGCCGGGGCCGAGGCCGGTACGGGAGACGTGGAGTCCGGCGGCAACTCGATGCTCGACGGCATGGGCAAGATGGTCAGCCTGCCGAAGCTGGCCCTGGCCGCAGGCTACGTCGTCGTGGAGCCGGGCTGCCGCGGCCGCTCCCTCACCGATGCCGGTGGCACCTACTACGGCACCGCCCCGGCCGCCATCGTCGATCTCAAGGCCGCCGTGCGCTACGTGCGCTCCAACAAGGGACGTATCCCGGGCAACACCGACCGCATCGTCTCCACGGGCACCAGCGCCGGAGGCGCCCTCTCGGCCCTGCTCGGCGCCTCCGGGAACAGCCCTCTGTACGCCGGGTACCTCAAGGAAGCCGGTGCTGCCGAGGCGAGCGACGCGGTCTTCGCCAGCGGCGACTGGTGCCCGATCGCCGATCTCGAGCACGCCGACGGCGCCTACGAGTGGAACTGGGGCACCAGCGTCACACAGAGCACCGGCAAGCAGGTGGACCAGGCCGTTTCCGCCGAGCTGCGTTCCCGGTTCGCGGAGTACCAGGCAGGGCTCAAGCTGAGGGGCATCGGCCGGTTCGGAGCTCTCACCGCACGCAACTACGACCAGTACCTGCTGCAGACCTACCTCCAGCCGGCGGCCACGACCTACCTCACGAGGCTGTCGGCCTCCGACCGTGCCGCCTATCTGGCCAGGAACACCTTCATCACATGGAAGGACAACCGTGCGGCCTTCACCTGGGAGGACTACCTCGCCCACGTGGGTGCGCGGAAGAAGACCATTCCGGCCTTCGACGCCTTCGACCTGTCCGCCGGCGAGAACAACGAGTTCGGCCAAGGCGTCACGCAGGCGCGGCACTTCACCCGGTACAGCCTCAAGAACGACTCCACCGGCATCAGCAGCAAGCGGCTCGACAGCGACATCCCGGAAAAGCTCAAGCTGATGAACCCCATGTACCACATCGAGCAGAAGAACCCCGGCCGCTCGAAGCACTGGTGGATCCGCGTCGGCACCACCGACTCCGACACCTCCCTCACGGTCGTCGGAAACCTCGCCGCCGGCCTCGACAACCTCGGTGACGACGTCAACTCCCTGATGTACTGGGACGAGGGGCACGGGGCCAACACCGATGCGGCGGACTTCCTCACATGGATCGCCGAAGTGACCGGCCACCGGAAGTAGCCGTACCGCTTCACCACTCAACGGGAGGCCGAGGGGCCGGCGGCTGCCAGGTCGGGCACGGGCAGACCGCTCCCTCGGACACCGGATCTCGTGCGGCACGCGCGAGACTGCCGCTCACAGCCGTGAGGCGGTCCCGCACCCCGCTCCGTCGCTCTCGCGGAGGCGCGCGTCCAAAGACGTGCTCCGGTCGTACGGGTCGACCTCGGGGCCGTCCCCCGAGCCTGTCACCGCGCGTTCGGCGCTGAACTCGGGGACCAAATAGCCGGTGAAGGTGTCGCAACCGCCGTTGGTGGTGTCCGACTTGTAGGAGACGAGGGAGAACGTCCCGGGCTTGATCTTCACCTTCGACGGGTCGTCCCAGCTCACGACGACCTCGCGGCGCACAATGGTGCGGGTGACTTCGTCGCTGCCTGGCGCGGCACGAACGACCGGATAGACGTAGGTGACGTCGGTGGACACCTCGACCGCACCGCGCTCACCCTGCCGGTACACGATCCGTCCACGGGTCCTGACCACGTTCCCGACCAGCCGCGCCTTCGCCTCCGCGAAACGGCTGAACAGCATCAGGGGGTCGTTCTCCCGGCTCGGGGCGCGGAACGCGGTCTCCAGGTAGTCGTTGACATCCTGCTGGTACGGATTGATCAACGCGATCGCCTTCGCCGGCCGCTCCCCGCGCAGCACACCAGGATCCAGGCTGGACTCCGCAAGGAATTCCCGGGTCCGGTCGAGCGCCTGCGCGACCTGCTCCTTGCTCATCCAGCCGGTCGCCCGTGCCGCAGGCAGGACGAGTGATGCCGTCCCGTCGCCCCACCGCTCCGCCGGCGATCCTCTGAACGGCTCCTCCAACGTGGGTGGTAGGGCCGCCTCCTTCGCCGGCGGCCGGTCCGGACGTTCCGACTCGGCGGCGAGCGGCGTACTCCCGCCGCCTCCGACTCCGAGCCACCCGGCAACCCGCCCCGGAACCATCACCACGACCAGCAGGACGACCACGGCCAGCAGGCCGACCACGTACCAGCCCTTTCCCCTGCGCGGCCGCGCCGGCTGGTGAGTCCGCCAGCCCTCCGGCCGACCGGGCTCATCCCGCAGCCGCTGCGCCACCATCCGGGCACGCGCCGACGGTTCCTCGGGCGCGCCCGGAGTCCCTTCCTCGGCCTCCCGCAGAAAGCGCTCCCACTCCTCGTCCGGTATGGACGCCCCACCCTTGCCCACGCTGTGTTCCCGCCCCTTCTCACCCGCCCGGTCTCTCCCCTGAGCCGGTCGGCATCGGTGCATCATCACACAGCTCACCGACACTCCCAGGAACCCAAGTCCCTGCTCAGCCAGGCCTGGAGACCGCTGCGGGTCAGGGGAGGGCGGCTGTGCGGAAGACGTTCCGCACAGCCGCCGCCCCGTTCCCCGGACTACTTGTTGACGTTGAACCCCTGGTCGGTCCCGTACTTGATGCTGGACCGCTCCCAGGCCTCCAGCCCCTGCGACAGAGGGGTCGAGGAGACGTACGACTTGCCCACGGTGTCGTTGAAGACGGAGTTCGCGTACACCTGGTACGGCAGGTACGACCAGTCGCTGCCCACGTTGCGGGCCGAGTCGGCGAAGACCTTGTTGGCCTGCTGGCCGCCGAAGTAGGGGAACGCGGTCTCCAGGAAGGTCTTCGATTCCAGGTCCGCCCGGGTGGCGGGGAAGGCGCCTTCGCTGACGCGGGCCGTGGCGCCGGCGCCCGTGGTCGCGTACTCGGCGAAGGCGTAGGCCAGTTCCTTGTTCTTGGCGGCCTTCGGTACGGCGAGGGAACTGCCGCCGTTCTCCGCGCTGTCCGTCCTGCCCTTCGTCCACTGGGGGAGCGGGGCCACGCGCCAGTCGCCGGACGCGGAGGCGACGCCCGAGGTGAAGTTGGCAGGCATCCAGGCACCGATGGACAGGGTGGCGATGCTGCCGTCGGCCAGGCCCTTGTACCACTCGTCGCTCCAGGAGCTGATCGGTGCGACCAGGTCCTCGTCCAGCAGCTTCTGCCAGGTGCTGGTGTACGCCTTGGTGCCCGCGTCCTCGAAGTCGACCGTGACGTCGGTGCCCTCGGCCTTGTACGGACGGCCGCCCGCCTGCCAGATGAGGCTGGTGGTGGCGCCCGCGTCACCGGTGTCGTTGGTGATGAAGGTCTTGGGGTCGGCCTTGTGCAGGGTGCGCGCCGCCTCGACGTACTCGTCCCACGTGGTGGGGACCTCGATGTGGTGCTTGTCGAAGACCTTCTTGTTGTAGAACAGCGCCATCGGGCCGGAGTCCATGGGCAGGGCGTACACGGCCTTGTCGTACTTCACCGCGTTCCAGGGGCCGGTGGTGAACTTCTTGTCATGTCCGGCGGCGCCGTAGCCGGCGAGGTCCTCCACGGACTTGCCGATCGCGAACTGGCCGAGGGCGTAGTACTCGACCTGCGCCACGTCGGGGGCGCCGGAGCCGGCGGCGATGGCGTTCTGCAGAGCGGTGTACTGCTTGTCGCCGGTGCCCGCGTTGACGAGTTCGACGTCGACCTTCGGGTACTTCTTCTCGAAGTCGGCAACCACCTTCTTGAGCGTGGGTTCCCATGCCCACACCGTTATCTTCCCTCCCTTCGCCAGCGCGGACTCGACGTCCTTCGCGCCGCCGCCGTCCTCGGCCGGATCGGAGGAGCCGCAGGCGGTCGCGGCGAGGGTGATGGCGCAGACCGCGGCGACGGCGGCGAGAAGCCGGCGAGTGCTGAGTGTCCTCATGCGTGGTGCTCCTGGTTCGGTGCTCGGGGAAAGGGGAGGGGAGGGCGCGCGTGGGGGCGGATTCACTCCTTGACGCTGCCTGCGGCCAGGCCGGACTGCCAGTACCGCTGGAGCAGGAGGAAGATCACGACGATCGGCACGATCGTGAGCAGGGAGCCGGTGATGATGAGGTCGAAGACGGCCTCGCCGCCTGCCGTCTGGGCCTGGGCGTTCCAGGCGCTGAGGCCGAGGGTGAGCGGGTACCAGTCCGGGTCCTTGATCATGATCAGCGGCAGGAAGTAGTTGTTCCAGGTCGCGACCATGGAGAAGAGCAGCACGGTGACCGTTCCCGGCATCAGCAGCGGCAGGGCGATGCGGAAGAAGGTGCGCAGTTCGCCGGAGCCGTCGACGCGGGCCGCTTCGAGGAGTTCGGCGGGCACCGCCTCGGCGGCGAACACCCACATCAGGTAGAGCCCGAACGGGGAGATCAGGGAGGGGATGATGACGGCCCACGGGGTGTTCGTCAGGCCCATGCTGCTGAACATCAGGAACGTGGGTACCGCGAGGGCCGTGCCCGGCACGGCCACGGCACCGATGACGACCGCGAACACGGCGCGGCGGCCGGGGAATTGGTACTTCGCCAGGGCGTATCCGCCCAGGACGGCGAGGATCGTGGCGCCGCCCGCTCCCGCGGCGACGTACATCAGGGTGTTGAGCAGCCAGCGGACGAAGACACCGTCGTCGTAGGCCAGCGTCCGGGAGATGTTGTCCCAGAGATTGAAGTCCTCGCCGAACCACAGGCCCGAGGAGCCGAGCAGGCCCTTCTGGTCCTTGGTCGAGTTGATGACCAGCCAGGCCAGCGGAAGCAGTGTGTAGAGGAGGACCAGTCCGGTCACGAGGGTCAGCGGGATGCTGGGGCGGGGGTTGAGCGGGGTGTGGGGGCGACGGCGGGGCCGCAGGGCCGGCCGGCCGGATCCCCGGGAGGTGCGCGTGGGCCCGGCGGGGGCGGGGTCCGCGGCGTTCGCGTCGACTCCGGCGAGGTTCGTGGTCATGGCTCAGCCCTTCCGCATTCCGCGCAGCTGGACGCTGTAGGCGATGATCGCGGTGATGACGCCCATCACGATCGCCACCGTGGCCGCGTAGTTGTGCTGCTGGCCGGAGAAGGACAGCGAGTAGGTGTAGAGGTTGGGGGTGAAGTCGCTCGTGATCGCGTTCGGGGCGAGCTTCTGCAGGATGCTCGGCTCGTTGAAGAGCTGGAAGCTGCCGATGACCGAGAAGATCGTCGCGATGACCAGGGCGCCGCGGATCGCAGGCAGCTTGACCGCGGTGATGACCCGCCACTCGCCGGCGCCGTCGATCGCGGCGGCTTCGTAGAGCGAGCGCGGAACGACCTTGAGCGCCGAGTAGAAGATCAGCATGTTGTACCCGACGAATTCCCAGGTCACGATGTTGCCGATGGAGGCGAGCACCAGTGCGGGGGAGAGCGGGTCGGGAAGGGCGACACCGAAGGCGTCGTTGATGTTGCCGACCAGGCCGAACCGGGTGCCGTAGATGAAGCCCCACATCAGGCTCGCGACGACCGCGGGTACCGCGTAGGGCAGGAAGATCGATATGCGGAAGAAGGCCTTGCCGTACAGACGCCCGCTGTCGATGGCCAGTGCGACCAGCAGTGCGATGCCCAGCATGATGGGCACCTGTACGGCCAGGAACAGCCCGACCCTGGCCAGTCCCTCCCAGAACTGCGGGTCCGTCAGCGCCTGCTCGTAGTTGTCCGTGCCGACGAAGGAGTTCCCGCCGATGAGCCGGTCGCGGAAGAGGCTGAGGTACAGCGCGTATCCGATCGGCGCAAGGAAGACGAGGCCGAAGACCGCGACGAACGGACCTGCGAACCCCCACCCGACGAGGGCCTGCCTGCGGAGGCGGAAGCGCGCTCGCACGCGGGGCGGTGGTAGTGCCTGCGCCGGAGTCGGCAGGAGCGTCATGGCTGGTTCCTTGTGTCGGTGACCGACCGGTCCGTTGTGAGGAGGGACGAGGGCCTTCGGGCCGGAAGCGGCCGGATCAGGCTGTGCCCGATGAGAAATGTTTACGTAATCATCGGTAGCGTGATGGTGACACTCCCGGTGGGGGTCGTCAAGCATGGAGTGGGAGTCGATGGAAGGAAGACCGGTGACGGAGAAAGACGCGGCCGCTCGTGCGGAGACGGCGGACAAGGGCGGTCGGCGCGCCGCGAAAGGCAGGCAGCCCCGGGTGTCGATGGCTGACGTCGCCCGGGTCGCCGGCGTCTCGTCGCAGACGGTCTCCCGGGTGTCCAACGGGGACCCGGCCGTCATCGACCGGACCCGGCAGAAGGTGCTGGACGCCATGAAGGAGCTCGGCTACCGGCCCAACAGCGCCGCCCGCGCGCTCAAGCGCGGCGACTTCCGGACCATCGGCGTCATCACCATGAGCCTGTCCAGTACGGGCAACGTGCGGACCCTGGAAGCCATCGCGAAGTTCGCCTCGCACGCGGGGTACGCGGTCACGCTGATCCCGATCGACGCCCCGACCCAGGACAACGTCAGAGGAGCCTTCACGCGGCTCGACGAACTCGCGGTCGACGCGGTCGTCCTGATCATGGAAGTGCACCTGCTCGACACGGCGTTGCTGACCCTGCCGCCGCATGTCACGGTCGTCGTCGTGGACTCGGACGCCGGCGACCGGTTCCATGTGGTGGACACCGACCAGCACCAGGGCGCCCGGACGGCGGTGCGCCACCTCCTCGAACTCGGGCACCGTACGGTCTGGCACCTGGCAGGCCCCCAGGAGTCGTTCGCGGCGGGCCGCCGCGCGGTCGCCTGGGAGGCGGCACTGCGCGAGGAGGGGCGGGAGGTGCCACCCCTGCTGCGGGGGGACTGGGCCCCCGCGTCCGGCTACGAGGCGGGCCTGCGGCTGGCCGACGAGCCCGACTGCACCGCGGTGTTCGTGGCGAACGACCAGATGGCACTCGGTGTGCTGAGGGCACTCCACGAGCGCGGAAAGCGCGTGCCCGAGGACATGAGCGTCGTGGGCTTCGACGACATCACCGAAAGCGCCTCCTTCATCCCGCCACTGACCACGGTCCACCAGGACTTCGCCCGGGTGGGGGAGCTGTGCGTCGACGCCATCCTGGCGGAGCTGGGTGGCAAGGCCGTGGAGGGCGGCACGACGCTGGTGCCGACCCGGCTGGTCGTGCGCGCGAGCACGGCTCCGTATACGGAGGTCTGAGCTTCTCCGGACCACCGGCTGCGGCTCACGGCTTCCCCGGACAGCTCTCGGGGCGGGCGGGCCGATCCCGGGGCCGGCCTCGCCCGGCGCGGGGTGCCCCCCGGGCCGGCCTCGCCCGGCGGGGGGTGGCGCTGCGGCATGCCGGCGGGGTGGATCGCACCCCGCCGCGGCCGGGCGGGTGGCGGCCGTCCGCGCCAGGTGGCGGCGACCGGGCTAGGGTTTGATCAGGGGGAACGGAATCCTCAGGAATGTCATGTACCGACACCGCAAAGCGCCGGACAGCACCCAGGAACTCCTCCTCACCCTGGGGCGCCTTGTCGATCAGGCATTGGAGAACGTCAGACTCCAGCGGGCCCGGGCGGAGCTCGGCATGGCGCTGCAGCGGCACATGCTCCCTTCCGAACTGCCCGATTTTCCGGGCGTCCGACTGGCGGCCCGGTACGCGCCCTCGCAGGACGGTCTTGCCGTCGGCGGAGACTTCTACGACGCCTTCCCGATGAGGGACGGGGTGGCGGGCGTGGTCATCGGCGATGTGCAGGGCCACGGAGTGGAGGCCGCCGCCTTCATGGGGGAGGCGCGGGCCAGTCTGCGGGCCCTCGCCAGTGTCACGGCCGACCCCGGGAAGGTGCTGACCAGCGCCAACGACCTGCTGATCTCCCTCGGCGGCGACCTCTTCACCACCTGTTGCCTGCTGAGCTTCGTACCTCAGAGCGGCGATCTCCGTATAGCCCGGGCCGGCCATGTCCCGATGGTGTGGGGCACCGACGCGGGCGATTCGGGTGTGTCCCTGGACGCCGGCGGGGTCCCCCTGGGGATTCTGCCCGGCCAGAGCTACCCGGTGGTTCACCGACGTGTGACGCAGCCCGGCTACCTCGTCCTGCTCACCGACGGGGTGGTGGAAGGACCCGCCTACCCGATCGACGAGGGGCTGGCGGAGGTGGCGGGGCTGGTGGCCGCCTCGGACGGTGTCGCGCCCGACGTCCTGGCCTCGCGGGTGATCCGGGTCGCGGACCGCACCGGACACGATGACGATGCCGCCGTTCTCGTCGTCCGCTACGAGGGGCCGCCGGGCGCCCGGTAGTGCAGACGTAGGCGTACCGCCCGCCTGCATGGCCGTGGTGTCGGCGCGTCCGTCCGGCTTCGACCGCTCGGGGTGGTGTCTGATGCTGCTGTGGTGGACTTCTCACAACTCAGGCGGCACAAGGCCACTGCTCTGACGATCCTGGCGGTCGCCGCCCTCTACTACGCGACCGCCCGCCTGGGACTGCTCCAGCAGCTGGTGCGCGGCCAGGTCACGCCCCTGTGGCCGCCGACCGGTATCGCGGTCGCCGCCCTGCTCCTGTTCGGTGCGCGGGTCTGGCCCGGTATCGCCGTCGGCGCCCTCGCGGTCAACATCTCCATCGGCCCCACCGTCCCCTCGGTACTGGCGATCGTCCTCGGCAACACCCTCGCCCCGATCTGCTCCTACCTGCTGCTGAACCGCGCCGGTTTCCACAACGGCCTCGACCGTCTGCAGGATGCACTGGCCCTGGTCTTCCTCGGCGCCCTGGCTCCCATGCTGATCAGCGCGACCATCGGCAGCGGCACCCTCCTGCTGTCAGGGGTACTCCCGGCCAGCGGCTTCTGGCCGACCTGGTCCGTGTGGTGGACCGGCGATGCCATGGGCGTGCTCGTCGTCACCCCCTTCCTGCTCGTGGTCCGCTGGGCCCGGTGGCCACGCGCTGTCAGCGCCATGATCTGGGTCGAGGCGGCGGCACTGGCGGCGTGCACCCTGACCGTGACGCTCCTGGCGACCAACGCCAGCAGCTCGTCGCTGCTCTTCCTCGTGTTCCCCTTCCTGATCTGGGCCTCGTTCCGCTTCGAACGTGCGGGAGCCGCACCGTGCGCCCTGGGCGTCTCCACGCTCGCGATCCTCGCCTCCGGGCGGATGGCCGGCCCCTTCGCCCACCACGACCTCCTCACGAACATGGTCACCCTCCAGGCGTTCAACGGCACGGTCTCCCTCACCGCCCTGCTCCTCACCGCGGTCGTCACCGAACGGAACCGCACCCACGAAGAGATCGAGCGCCTGTGCGCGCAGCTCTCCGACGCGGTCGCGCACCAGAACGACGGGTCCCGCCGCGGCACTCCCCCCGACGCCTGAGGCCGCAGCTCGTGCGCTCAACGGGACCCGGTGGGGCAGGAGGTGCCGCCGGACCGTCGGCCGCAGAGGCGGGGCTGTCCCGCCCTTGCTGGAGCACCATCTCGCCGACGGGGGCATGTGTCCGCGTCCGCGTGTTGACGTAAACACCACGAACGGGAAAACCGGCAGGAGTTCCTGTCCAGGTCCTTGACAGGCCCCGGGGCTGCTTCCAAACTCTCTCCACAGCACGGGTGTTTACGCAAACATATCGGGGGTGACGGCTCGACCTGACACGGCGGCGCCCCTTTTTTCGCTCGTCCCCGGCCGCTGCCTTCGGGTCCCGTCCGGCGCAGACCCACGCACGACCGCGCTCCCCCCACCGATCGGCCTCCTTCGCGCCCGAAGCGCGCGAACCCCTGCCCGACCGACAGCAAGAGGTACGTGATGACGCGACACAGGAATCCAGGTACGGCAATGGTCTTTGCCGTCCTGTCCGCCCTCCTCCTGGCACTCCTCGGCGGAGCCGGCACCGCCCAGGCCGCCCCGGTGACCATTGCCAACGCGACGCAGTTCAGCGATCCGAACGGTGACCCCGTACACGCCCACGGCGGCGGAGTCGTCAAGGTGGGCCAGTACTACTACTGGTTCGGCGAGAACCGGAACGCCGACAACAGCTTCCGGTACGTCTCCGCCTACCGTTCCACCGACCTGAAGACGTGGGAGTTCCGCAACCACGTCCTCACCCAGGCCACCGACCCGGAGCTCGAGTCCGCCAACATCGAGCGGCCCAAGGTCATGTACAACAGCGCCACCGGCCAGTTCGTGATGTGGATGCACAAGGAGAGCTCCACCGACTACGGCGAGGCACGGGCCGCGGTCGCCGTCTCCTCCACGGTGGACGGCGACTACACGTGGCGCGGCAGTTTCCGCCCGCTCGGCCACATGTCCCGTGACATCACCACCTTCGTCGACACCGACGGCGCCGGCTACATGATCTCGGCCGCGAACGAGAACGCCGACCTGCACGTGTACAGGCTGACCTCGGACTACACCGCTGTGGCGTCCCAGGTGCAGAAGCTCTGGGCAGGACAGTCGCGAGAGGCGCCTGCGGTGTTCAAGCGGGACGGTGTCTACTTCCTGCTGACCTCCGGCGCCACCGGATGGTCCCCGAACCAGCAGAAGTACGGCACCGCCACGAGCATGACGGGCACCTGGAGCGGTCTGAAGGACATCGGGGACTCCACCGCCTACCGCAGCCAGACCGCCTACGTGCTGCCGGTCCAGGGCACCCAGGGCACGAGCTACCTCTACATGGGCGACCGCTGGGGCAACTCCATGGGCGGCACGGTCAACGACTCCCGGTACGTCTGGCTGCCGCTGACGTTCCCCACCGGCACGACCATGACCATGGACTACTCCCCGAACATCACCGTGGACACCACCACCGGGACCGTCGCCGGCATGAACGCGACCTGGGAGACGCTGACGGCCCGCCACAGCGGCAGGTGCGCCGATGTGGCCGACTTCGCCATGAGCGATGCGGCGCAGTTGGTCCAGTGGGGCTGCGGCGCGGGCGTCAACCAGCACTTCTGGATCAAGGATCTCGGCACGGGACATGTCCAGATCATGGCCAGGCACAGCGGCAAGTGCCTTGACGTGAGCGGCTCTTCGACCGCGGACGGTGCGTCCGCCGTCCAGAACCCCTGCAACGGCCGGACGTCCCAGCAGTGGACCGTCCAGTCGTCGGCCACCACGGGGTACGTCCGGCTCGTCGCCCGCCACAGCGGCAAGTGCCTGGACGTGGTGAACCAGTCGACCTCCGACGGCACCGCTCTGGCGCAGTGGACCTGCAACACCGGCGACAACCAGAAGTGGCGCCGCACGGCAGCCTGACCGGCGCCGGGCCATCCCTCGACTCCCCCCGCGCGGCCTCACCCGTCCGCGCGGGGCACGCCCCGGCATGCCCGCGCACCGCAGCGGCGCAGCGCCATCGGGATCCGCCCGGCCACCGCATCCATCAGCCCCACTCATCAGGGAGTAGCACGTGGTTCCCACCCGCAAGCAGTCAGTGCCCCGTCCCCGCCGCCGCTCCGGCTTACGCGGTCCTGCCGCGGCACTCGCCGTCACCGGCGTCGCAGCCGCCGTCGCCGCGACCGGTCTCACCGCACCCCGGGCCACCGCGACCGAAGCGCAGGCCGCCGCGCTGACCGTCCGTCTCGACCCCAGCTACCAGCAGCCGTCGTTCCAGGGATGGGGGACGGCACTCGCGTGGTTCGCCAACGTCACCGGAGGCTGGCCCGACGCCCAGCGCGACAAGTTGGCCGACGACCTCTACGGCGCGGGCGGGCTCGGGTTCACCATCGCCCGCTACAACATCGGCGGCGGCGACAGCCCCGACACCGCTCCCTACATGCGTGCCGGAGCGGCGGTCCCCGGCTACTGGAACCGGCCGGGACCGGAGTCCCCGGGCTGGTGGGACCCGGCCGACCCTGACCACTGGAACGCGGACGCGGATGCCAACCAGCGCTGGTGGCTCACCGCGGCCAAGGCCCGCGGCGCGCAGACCTTCGAAGCGTTCTCGAACTCCGCGCCCTACTTCATGACCAACAGCGGTCTCGTCTCCGGCGCAGTGGACGGCTCGCAGGACAATCTCCGCGCCGATCAGTTCGACAAGTTCGCCGCCTATCTGTCCGGTGCCCTCCAGCGCGCGCAGGACTCCACCGGCGTGAAGTTCGACTCCGTCTCACCGGTCAACGAGCCGAACACCGGCTACTGGCACGCCGGCGGTGGCCAGGAGGGCTCGCACTGGGATCCGGCCTCGCAGGCCCGCATGATCTCCACTCTCCGTGCCGACCTGGACGCGAAGGGCGTGACCACCCCGGTTGCGGCCATGGACGAGACGAATCCCGGGTTGTTCCGTTCCAACTGGGAGTCGTACGCACCCGGGGTCCGCGACGCAGTCGGCCGGCTCAACACGCACACGTACGGGACGAACGGCCGCACCGGCGTGCGCGACATAGCCAAGGGCGAGGCCACACCGCTGTGGATGTCCGAGGTGGACGTCGGCGGCAGTGTCCCGCAGAGCTTCACCGACATGAGCCCCGCGCTGGACCTGGCAGGTCGCATCAACGACGACATACGGGAGCTGGAACCCCGGGCATGGGTGCTGTGGCAGGCGGTCGAGGACTACGAGAACATGACCCCCGCCCACGAGAACTCCAACTGGGGCCTGATCCAGACGGACTTCACCCCGGCCGACGCGGCGACCGAACCGCTGCGCAAGAACAAGAAGTACTGGGCGATGGCCAACTACAGCCGCTTCGTCCGGCCGGGTGCCCGCGTCATCAACACCGACGACGCCCACACCCTGGCCGCGCTGCGACCCGGGGGACAGGGGGCCGTCGTCGTCCACACCAACACCACGGGTGCGGCGCAGGACATCACGCTCGACCTGAACGGATTCCGGAGCGTCGGCAGCGCCCCCGTCGAGCGTTACACCACCGACGCCACCAAGAACCTGCAGCGCGAGAGCGACGTGGCCACGGCGGGCAGGAGCCTGAAGGCCACCGTCGGCGCCGGATCCGTCACGACGTTCGTCCTGCCGGGAGTCGCCGGAGTGAACACCGCTGCCGCCACGGCCCCCATCGGGGCGCCCCGTCAACTGGTCGGTGACAACAGCGGTATGGCGCTCGCCGTCGGCACGGTCAGCGGCACGGCCGCACCGGTGCAGCGCACCTCCGACCCCGCCGACGCCGCACAGCAGTGGACCTTCACCAAGTCGGCCCCGGCGGACTGGGGCAGCACCGCCGCCTACCGTGTCACCAACGTCGGGACGGGCAAGGCCCTTTCCGTGTCGGGGGGCGTGCTCGGCTTCGCGGCGCCCGGATCCTCGCCCGAGCAGCAGTGGATCCGCTCCACCACCGGTGACGGCCACGCCACGCTGATCAACAGGGCCACCGGCAAGCTCCTCGACGTCACCGGAGCCGCCACGAGCGACGGAGCCCCCGTCGGCGTCTACCGGCCCACGACGGGCAGTAACCAGTCGTGGACCTTCCGCGGCCTCGCGGCGGACGGATAGGGGTTGAACGCCGGGCGGGCACCGGCCTCCGGGCCGGTGCCCGCCCGGTGACGGACCTGCTCCTACTCGTCGGTGGGGCCGAGATCGTGAGTCTCCCGGAAGTCGACGGTACGGGCGCGATGGGCCGCGTGCAGTTCGAGCACGACGATCTCGTTGGTGCCCTCGCGGAGCACCGGCGCAGGTACGTACAAGGACCGCTGGGGGCCGCGGGACCAGTAGCGGCCCAGTGCGAAACCGTTGATCCACGCACTGCCCTTGGTCCAGCCGTCGAGGTGGAGGAAGGTGTCCGCCGTACCGGAGAGTTCGAAGGTCCCGCGGTGGAAGGACGGACCGGTCGGCGCCGTGGTGGTGGCTGCGAAGCCCAGCCCGTCGAGCGAGGTCAGCGGCAGCGGCCGGTTGGTCCAGCCGACGAGCTCCGTGCCGTCCAGCACGACCCTGCCGGGCAGCCCCTTGCGGTCGTGGATGCCCGGTCCGTAGTTGACGCGGCCCTGGTTCTCGACGAGCACGCTGAGGACGCAGCCCGCGCGGGGCACGGTGAAGGAGAGGGCGTGCTCGTGGTTCTCCCGCTCCAGGACCCCGACGCTCCGGCCGTCGAGGAAGACCTGGGCGCGGTCGCGGACCTGCTCCAGTTCGAGCAGGGCGGGTCCGGCGGCCGCCAGGACCGTCTCGTAGAGGACGAATCCGAAGTCCTGCCGGAGCTGCTCCATCGTCAGCGGATTCAGGGACTCGACGGCGTCACCGAGGCTCGGAGCCCAGTCGAGCAGGCCGGCACTCTCGTCCAACGCCACTGCTGACAGGGAGAGTTTGTCCGCGCGCGCGGGAACAGGCTCTGCGGGGACAGGCGCGTACTTGGCGATGACCTCGCGGAACGCGGTGAACTTCTCGGTGGGGTCCCCGGCTTCGTCGAGGGGGGCGTCGTAGTCGTAGGAGGTGACGGTCGGCCGGTAGGTGTGCTTGTCGTTGGCGCCGTTGGTGAAGCCGAAGTTCGTACCGCCGTGGAACATGTAGAGGTTCACCGAGGCCCCGGCCGCCAGGGCCTCGTCCAGCTCCTGTGCGGCCTGGTCCGGGTCACGGACCACGTGGTGGCCGCCCCAGCGGTCGAACCAGCCGATCCAGAACTCCGTGGACAGCAGCGGTCCGGTCGGCCGGTGCGCGCGCAGAGCCGCGAGGTTCTGGGTGGAGCGGCTGCCGAAGTTGGCCGTGGCGAGGACCCCCGGCAGCCCGCCACGCTCCAGGTCCGC